>NZ_JAYXHR010000001.1:0-1311264 GCF_036017065.1 Uliginosibacterium sp. H1 | reverse complement strand
TTCACAAGAATTTCCCATGCCAAAACTTATCGCCGTGATACTCATGCTTGGCCTGACGTCAAATGTTTGCTTCGCGGGAGAAGGTGAAGATCAAGCAAATTCATTCGCCAACATCTACGCTTCGCTTTGCCTGAAGAACCTGTCAAATCTTGAGACACTTCGAGAAAAGCTGAAGCCGATGCCAAAGCTTCCTCCAGAGAAGGCCGCAATGTTCTTGGCAGGCAAGCCCGGCGACGCTTGGCCGGTTCCAGACAAACATGGAACGTTTGTGCTTGCCCTTCCTAGTGGAAAGAACCTCTGCACTGTGCATGGCCGCAGGGCAAGCACCGAGGCTGCGACGAAGTTGTTCACAGGCTTGGTTGCAAACGCACCATCTCCACTGATCGCCAAGCAGGTAAGAAACGAGCAAGCGCAAACCACTGCAAATGGTCTGACTCAAACCGTTTCCTACGAGTGGTCAGTTCCAAACTCGGCGAGAAAAATGTTGTTCACTCTTACCACCGCCTCTTCGGCGACTGCACAACTTCAAGTGCTTGGTTCAGCGGCAATCGTGAGCCAGTGAAATCTAACATCGCTCAACCTCGCTCCCTTCGGTCGCTGGACGCTGCGCGATAGAGCCGCGCAGCGCCGGTTAGCTCTACGTTAGACGTCACTTACATTCCTCATGCGCCCAAGAATCGCATTCGCAGTGATCTTTGCCCTCGGCGCGGTGATGCATCTTGCGGTTCTGATTAGTCCGCCTCGGAACTCTGGCAACCTGGCGTTCTATCTTTGTTGGCTCTTGCCCAGCACCGCGTTCGCCTGGTTCCTTTGGGCAAGGTCCTCCGCGCCTGGACTGCGGTCGGCGCAGGAGCGACGGAAGCGCCCGGCCTCTTCGGGGATGTGGATGGAGGGGCTGGGCTTGTTTGTCGGAATCGCCGCGGTGGGCTTGGTCATTCACCTATTTGGTCCGTACCCAGAGTTGGGCTATGGCAAGTCGGTATGGACCCAGTCAGGTGCCATGAGACTCATGCTTGCCCTTTGCGCGGCAGGGTGCTGGGGGCTGCTTCGCGGCGCGCCTGGCGATAAGACCGCGCCCATCCCCGATGGCTCCAGGCTGGTACGCGCTGGCGGCTGGCTGCGACGGGTGGCAGGCATCGGGATTGGTTGTTGGGGGGCGTGGCTGTTTATTCTCGGCGTTCGGCATTGGGGGCAATCCGCCGATGGCTTTGACCGCTTGCTGAATCTCATGTTCGTGGTCGGCGGTCCGCTGTTCCTCCTCATGGGCCTGGCACTCGCACTGCGCCGCGGCCGCAGTGATGCCTAGCCGAACCGTTGGGCGTCTTGAAGTCGTAGCCCGTAGGGCGCAATAACCGAAGGGCATTGCGCCGGATGTTGCCTCTACGGAGTCACGGCATCACAAATCTGCACGGCCCAATCCCCCCTCTGTAGCCGCCGAGCAGCACAGCCGTGACGAGGGATCGCGCGCAGCGCGACGGCGAGGACTGTCTGAGCACCGAGCGTAGCGAGGGCGACTCAGTTACCAAACCCGGCAGCCGCTCGTCATGGCGCGCAGCGCAGGGACCCGTGCGAAGCACGGCGGCGGAAGCGGGGCGATTTTCTTTGGGTACTTTCTTTGTTCGCACAAAGAAAGTACCTCGCCCGCCGGGGCGAATTCCCGGCTCGGCCTGCGATCAAGCACAGACTTTGCACACGCGAAAGCTCAGTGCCCAGCGTGTTCAGACCGACCTATCGTCCGCGCGCTTGATCTGTAACGCAGCTATCAACTGCGAAAGCGAAGGCGGCACCGCCGCATCCTTGAACCCATGCTCCCGCCAGAAGATGTCCGCCGCGGCTTCGTGGAAGCCTCCTGGCAGCGCCTGTGCCTGGAAGGCGGCGGCGATTTCCTCCATCTCGCCGACCCAGCGCCAGGCCTTGCGCGCACTGCCGGTCACCGACTGTGCGCGTGACGACAGGCCGGGTTGTGAAAGGTCCCATTCATCCTTCAGGGCGGCACTGACGCCCTCGGCTTCGGCGAAGGCCTGGATCGCTGCGAGCAGTGCGATGCTGCCCTTGGTCCAGGCGGCGTAGGCGAGCTTGAGCGCGGAGGCCGCGCCGCCGCCGCCGGGCAACGCGTGTACGCCCAGCTCGTCACCGTGCAGGGCTGCGACCAGTGCCGGCAGCACGTCGGCGTCGCCGGACAGGTAGAGCCGCGTGCCGGAGCCGGTCGATGGTGGCGCCAGGCCGATGATGCCGCCATCCACGAATCGCGCGCCGCCTTCGCGGACGATGGTCTCGATCTGCCGCGCGGTGTCCGGCGCTACGGCGTTGGCGTCGATGTAGAGGCCGGTGAAGTGCAACGCGGCGACGGACTGTGCGACTTCCAGCGCGGCGTGCGGGGGCACGATGGACAGCACCACGTCGGCATCGGAGAGCGCGCTGCGCAGGTCGGCCACTTCGGTGAGGCCGGCGGCTTGCGCGCGTTGGCGGCTCGCGGCGCTGCGGCCGTTGCCAACCCAGCGCACCTCGAGGCCGCGACGTTGCAGCACGCCACCGACGGCCGAACCCATCTCGCCGGGATGCAACAGGGCGATGCGGCGGATGGAAGAGGCGTCGGGTGTGCTCATCGCGTGGCCTTTCTTCAGGACTCCGGTTCAGGCGGCCTGCCGGACTGCCGGCAGCGCCGGGATGTTGGCGAGCCAGCTTTGCAGGTCGGGGTCGGGATACACCGCATCGGCGATGAAGTGGTCCGCGCCGGGAATGACGCTGAAATTAACCGGTGCATTCAGTGCGCGCAAGGCGTTCACTGCGTCCTCGGCACTCGACAGCGGCGCGCGGTCGTCCTTCTCGCCGTGGAAGACCCACAGCGGCGTGTCGCGCAGCGCATTGAGGCCGCCGTTGGCCACCGGCTCCGGCACGCGGCCGGACACGGCCACCACGCCGGCGAAGCGCTCGGGGTGCTGGCTGGCGATCTGCCAGGTGCCGGCGGTGCCGAGACTGAAGCCGGACAGGATGACGCGCTGTGGGTCGATGGCGTTGTGAGCCACCACGTTGTCGATCAGGCCCAGCAGTTCCTGGCGCCAGTCCGGCCAGGTGGTGTCTTCCGGGATCTGCAGGGCGAGGAAGTGGTAGGGCAGCGTCGTGGCTTCGCTGACGTACTTCGGCAGGCCCCAGGTGGTCAGTTTCGTCGGATCGCTGCCCCGGTCCTTGGCGCCGTGCAGGAAGACCACCAGCGGGGTGTGGCCGCTGGCGGTGGACTTCGCCAGCAGGTAGGGCAGCTCGCCGCGCGGCGTCTGCAGGATGTGACGGTCGATGCTCATGATGGCTCTCCTCGTTCAGGCAGCCGCCGCGCCGGAGGCGTCGGACGTGTGCTCGCTGCGTTGCAGGTTGGTGTTGGCAGGCCGCTCCAGGCCGAGGTTCTCGCGCAACGTCTTGCCTTCGTACTCGGTGCGGAACAGGCCGCGGCGCTGCAGTTCGGGGATCACCAGCTCGACGAAGGTGTCCAGCGATTCCGGCAGGATCGGCGGCATAACGTTGAAGCCGTCGGCGGCCTCGTTCTCGAACCATTCCTGGATCTGGTCGGCGATGCTCTGCGGCGTGCCGACGACGACCCAGTGGCCGCGCGCCCCGGCGAGGCGCTTGTAGAGCTGGCGCAGCGTAAGCCCCTCGCGTTGCGCCAGCTCGGCCACCAGCGCGAGGCGGCTCTTGTTGCCGTTAGTGGTTTCGGCGAAGGGCGGCGGCGGGCCGTCCAGGTCGTACTGCGAGATGTCCACGTTCGGGAAGTAGCGTTGCAGGATGGCCTGGCCGACGCTGGGGTGGATCAGGTCTTCCAGCTCGCGCAACTTGGCCTCGGCTTCTTCCTGCGTGCGCCCGATCACCGGCGAGATGCCGGGCATGATCTTCAGCGAATCCGGGTGACGGCCGTACTTCGCCAGCCGGCCCTTCACGTCGCGGTAGAAGGCTTGTGCATCTTCCAG
This sequence comes from Uliginosibacterium sp. H1, assembly GCF_036017065.1. Classification (NCBI taxonomy): domain Bacteria; kingdom Pseudomonadati; phylum Pseudomonadota; class Betaproteobacteria; order Rhodocyclales; family Zoogloeaceae; genus Uliginosibacterium; species Uliginosibacterium sp. H1. Next base: position 1,307,308 of record NZ_JAYXHR010000001.1, on the reverse strand, counting down.
GCGCTGCCAGGCGGTGAAGATGACTTCCGCAGTGCGCGCGGCGAGGTCGCGGCCCGGCTCCGACGCGCCGGCCTGCACGATGACCGGGTGGCCCTGCGGCGGACGCGCGATGTTCAGCGGGCCGCTCACCGAGAAGTGCTTGCCCTTGTGGTTGAGGGTATGCAGCTTGTCCGGGTGGAAGTACACGCCGCTGTCCTTGTCGCGCGGAAAGGCGTCGTCCTCGAAGCTGTCCCACAGGCCCTTCACCACCTCGACGAATTCCTCGGCACGCTCGTAGCGGTCGGCGTGGTCCGGGTGCTTCTCCAGGCCGAAGTTGCCAGCGGCATTCTCGTTGCCGGTGGTGACGACGTTCCACGCCGCGCGGCCCTTGGACAGGTGGTCCAGCGACGCGAACTTGCGCGCCAGCGTGAAGGGTTGCTCGTAGGTGGTGGAGGCGGTCGACACGAAGCCGATGTGCTTCGTCACCGCCGACAGCGAGGCGAACAGGGTGACCGGCTCGAAGATCGCGATGCGGCCGTAGCGGCCGGAGGCAAGGCCTTCCAGGTCCTCGTTGATGCCGGGGCTGTCGGCCAGGAACACCATGTCGAACTTGCCGCGCTCTGCGGTCTGCGCGACTTGCTGGTAGTGGTCGATGTTGATGCCCGAGTCGGCCTGTGAGCCGGGGTGGCGCCAGGCGGCGATGTGGTGGCCGGTGGCCTGGATGAAGGCGCCGAGTTTCAGTTGTCGTGTGCTCATGGGGAGGGCTCCGCGGGTGCATGAAGTGCTGCACGACAGGTCGCGTGATGCTGCGATCGTGCGCAGGTGGCTACCCATCAGCAAAGCCTGTGCCGGGCCACAAAGCCTTGCCGTGCAAGGCGTTCATCGCAGGCATGCTGCACATGAAGCACCGCAGGTCACAGCCGTGCTGACAACGCAGCAGGCCGTGTGGCGCACGACGCCTTGCCGCCGTCATGTGGCCGGGCGGGATGCCGGGCTGCTGTCGCGGTAAGCTTCGGCGGCCTTCCTTGCTGCCAGGGGTTCCGTGCCGCCCGATCACGCATCCATCCCGACGTCCTCTGCCTCCGCCAACGCCGCGCCGCTGGCGTCCAGCCCGTCGCCCTCCGCCGACGGCGAGCGGCGCTTCGACCAGTTCCTGGTTGCCGACGAAGTGCGGGCCCTGCGCAGCGTGGCCTGGGTGCGCTTCGTGTTCGTCGCCATCCTGGTGGGGCTGGAGGCGCTGCCTTACCTGTTCCAGGCACCGTTCCGCTGGCCGGCGGACCTGTATGCCTTCGTGGTGAAGCTGGGCTTCCTGCCGGTGGGCATCGTGCAGTGGTGGCTGGCGTCGTCCGGCCGCTACCGGCCGTGGATGAAGTACGTGCTGCTGGCTGCCGACGTGGCCTGGCTGGGCTTCTACCAGGTGGTGCCCAATCCCTGGGAGCTGGCCTGGGCCGGCCCGGCCTTCGTGACCGAGGCCGTCAGCGCGCACAGCCACCAAAGCTTGAAGTGGCTGTGGCTGTTCTTCGTGTGGGTGTCCTTCGGCTTCTCGGCAGCCTACGTGCGGGCCTTTGGCGTGTTCGTGGTGCTGGCCTGGTTGCTGCAGCTGCTGTGGCTGTCCGCGCTGCCGGGCACCGTGATGCAGCCGGACCTCGCCGCGGCGCTGGGCCATCCGGCGCAGGGCGGCATCGCCAGCCAGGCGGGCTTCGTCGATGTCGGCATCACCGCCGACAACATCCTGGTGACCTTCTTCCTGACGCTGGGCTTCACCTACGTGGCGGCCAACAATCGTCGCCTGGTGGCACGCTTCTTCGCGTCGGAACAGCGGCGCAGTGCGCTGGCGCGCTACTTCTCGCCGAACCTGGTGGACAAGCTGGCCGACGCGCAGACCGTGCCGGCCCCGGTGCAGACCGATGCGGCCGTGCTGTTCATCGACATCCGCGGCTATACGACGTTCGCGCTGGACCGCGCGCCGGCGGAAGTGCTGGTGCATCTGCAGGCCTTCCATGCGCTGATGGAGGCCGAGGTGTTCGCGCGCGACGGCACGCTGGAGAAGTACATCGGCGACGCGGTGCTGGCGGTGTTCGGCGCACCCTTGCGTCACGCCGACGATGCACGGCGCGCACTGGACTGCGCGCAGGCCATGCTCAGCCGCATCGATGAATGGAACCGCGAGCGTGCGGCCCAGGGCGAACCGCCGGTGGCGGTCGGCATCGGGCTGGACTACGGCGCGGTGGTAGGCGGTGTGATTGGTGGAGTCGTAGGCCGCGAGCGCAACATGTCCTACGCCGTGGTCGGCGCCACGGTGAACCGCGCGAGCCGGCTGCAGGGACTCACCCGCGAGATGAATGCCGACATCATCATGAGCCAGTCCTTCTTCGAGGCGGTGGGGGAGCCGGCGGTGCGGGCGCTCGCCGCGCAGGCCGGGCTGCAACTGCGACAGCGCACCGCCAGCCTGCGTCACCTGCCGGACCAGACGGTGTGGCTGCTGGCGCGCTCGTCAATGGACGACGGCGCGGCGGATCACGGCGCGGGCTGACCGAGCACCACCCACAGCGTGAAGCCGAGGACCACCAGCCCTTCGAAGCCGTGGATCAGCACCGCTAGCCACAGGCAGCGGTAGCGTTGCGCCGGCAGGCTGTAGGCCATGTTGCTGATGATGCCGGAGACGAGATGCAGCGGTTTGTGCAGGTGGTACAGGCCGAAGATCACCGCGTTCGCCAGCCAGGCGCGACGACCGAAGACACCTTCCATCTTCGGCAGCAGTACGCCGTGGAACAGCAGGGTTTCGCCGAGCAGGTAGTTGAACAGGTTGGAGCACAGCGCGATGCCCAGCAGGTACCACCGGCCGGCGAACGCCGGCGACACCAGCGCGTGGATGTCGGTGTAGGCCGGCGGCATGAGGCCGGGCAGGCGCGCGCCCAGCCAGTGCAGCGGCGTGTCCAGCGTGTCGCCGAGCAGGTCCGAGCTGAGTGCGACGAAGAGGATGCCGGGCAGCACCCACAGCCAGGGCCGGTGGCTGCGTCGTCCGGAGCCGGGCAGCGCGGGTGGTTGCAGCCACAGCCTTTCCTTCAGCGCGGGCCAGTTCCAGTGCCGGCGTTCGCGGCGCAGCAGCACTACTGCGACCACGAATTGCCAGGCCATGCCGGCGATCATCGCCAGCCAGAACACGATGCCCGCCGGCAGCGCGACGTGAGGGACCAGCCAGGGCACGACGATCCACGCCAGGGTCGCCATCGGCAGGGTAACGATGAACCACACGGCGGCGATGGTGGCGAGGCTGTACTGGGCATCCGCGACGTGTGCGTGCCGCGCTGTCCCGCTCGCCGGGCTGGGGGTCGGCATCGCGGCCTCAGAAGCGGTAGATCAGGCCGGCGATGCCTTGCGAGATCCTGCGCTCGTCCACGATGGGGCTGTCGCCGACATCCTGCGGCAGCACCTCCATCGAGAAACGGGCCATCAGCATGGTGTTGCTGCCCAGCATGTAGCGGAACTCCAGGCTCGCACCGGGGATGAACACGTTGCCCACCGTGTAGGCCGGCCGTTGTGGCGTCGCCTCGGCAGCGCGCACGCCGTAGTAGTAGTCCGCCAGCTTGCTGCTCTGCCAGGTGACGCCGATGCCGGGCAGGATGGTCCCGGGGCCGGCCTGGAATTCCAGCACGTAGCCGGCGTAGATCTGGCTGCCCTGGTGCTTGTTCAGCACGTCCTTGCGGGCCTCCAGCTGCAGGCTGCCAAGGTCGGATTCCAGCGCGAGGCGCAGGCCCGCCTCCAGGGTGGACTGGCGGCTGTCCATGCCGTCGAGGAAAGCGGAGTCGCGCGGCTCGGTGATCTGGAAGCGCGGTACCACCACGGCGGACAGTGCCACCGGCCCCAGCCGCGCCAGGCGCCAGTCGACGTCGTACAGGCCGACGCTGAGGCCATCGCGCTCATAGGCCAGGTAGGGCAGGGGAATCACCTCGGTCTTCGCGCCCTTGAAGGGCGACGAGAAGGCGCCGACGCCCAGGCCCACCGACCAGGCGGATGCCGGCACGTCGTCCGCGGCGGCGACACTGCCGGACGCGCACACCAGCAGGAGCAGCACTGACAGCGTGGGCCGTGTCGGCAACGCGGCGCGATGCAGCGCGGGACGAGGGCAGAGTGAGGTGGCGTGCATGGTGTGTCTCCAGTTGTTTGCCAAGGACTGGAGCGCTTTATAGAAGGGCGCGCGGTGTTGTTGTGTAAAGCTGTTTACACAGGCTGGCTGCCTCTGCGATAAGACTCGGGGCGAGGCACAAGGAGGCCGGCATGTCTGCACTGCTGCAGAAGTTCATGAGCGAGAACATCGTGCTGCGCGAGGCCGGCGCCGCCACGCGCGCGCGCCTGGCCGAGCTGGCCATTCCGCGTCGCCTGCATGCGCGGCAGATATTGTTCCAGCATGGCGACCGGGCGGAATCGATCTACCTCGTGCTCGCCGGCAAGCTGTCAATCTGCCTGCAGACGCTGGATGGCCGCCAGCTCGCGCTGAACCTGGTGACGGCGGGCAGCCTGCTGGGAGAAATCGCGGTGCTGGATGGCGGCATCCGCTCCGCGTCGGCGATCGCGCTGAGCGATTGCAGCCTGGCCGTGTTGCGGCGGGAAGATTTCCTGCACGGGGTGCGCGGCGATCCCGCATTGGCGGAAGGCCTCATCAGGCGGCTGTGCGGTGAACTGCGGCGCGTCAGCGAGCGCGTGGCCGACGCCGGTTTCCTCGACGTCCAGGCGGGGCTGGCGCAGCGCCTGCTGGAGAGCGCGCGCGATGGCGAAGAAAGTGAGGCGGACCCTCGCAAGGCGGTGGTCGTGCTGTCGCAGGAGGCGCTGGCGCAGAGCGTCGGCGTGTCGCGCGTCACCGCGAACAAGCACCTCAACGCCTGGCAGCGCAAGGGCTGGGTGGCGCTGGCGCGCTCCCGCGTGACGGTGCTGGATGCGATGCCGCTGCTGGCGCTGATCGAAGCGCAACTGGGCGGCAGCCGCATCGAGGTGCGGGTCTGAACCGCAGGCGGACCTGCCCACTTGGCATGTGCCCATGCCGACTACGCAGGAGCGCGCGACGAGCGCCGACGCGATAATCGCGCATGTCTGCCTTCGCACTCAGCCTCGTCCTCGTCGCCGCACTCATTCACGCCAGCTGGAATCTCGTCGCCAAAAGGAGCGGTGGCGACACGCGCTTCGCGCTGATCACCGGGCTGGCCAACGCCATCGTGTGGGCACCGGCGGGGGCCTGGTTCGGCTGGCAGGAGCTGGGTGGCTACGGCAGCACTCAGTGGCTGCTGATCCTCGCCAGCGCGCTACTGCACACCCTGTACTTCGTGACCCTGCTGCGCGGCTACCGCCACGGCGACCTGACCGTGGTGTATCCGCTGGCGCGCGGCTCCGGGCCGCTGGTGACGGCGATGTGCGCCACCTTGTTCCTCGGCGAGGCGCTTGGCGTCGGTGGCTGGGCCGGGCTGGCGGGGATCGTCGTCGGCATCGTGCTGATCGCCGGTGGCCCGGCGATGTTGCGCAGCCTGTTTGCCGCGGCAGACGAACGTACCGGCGAGGCCGCGCGTGCGCAGCGCGACCGCCTGCGCGCCGGTGTCGGCTACGGCCTGCTGACGGGGTTGTTCATCGCGGCCTACAGCGTCATCGACGGCTACGCCGTGAAGTACGGTGGCATGTCGCCGGTGGCGGTGGACTACTTCGGCACCCTGGTGCGCCTGCCCATGGTGTTGCTGCTCCTGCTGTTCGCCGGTGGCGTGGCGGCACTGCCGGACCGCGCCTACCTGAAGCAGGTGTGGAAGCCGGCGCTGCTGATCGGCGCGGTGGCACCGGTGTCCTACGTGCTGGTGTTGTACGCGGTGCAGATCGCACCGCTGTCGCGCGTCGCCCCGGCGCGCGAGGTGTCGATGCTCTTCGCGGCGCTGATGGGAGGCTTGCTGCTGGGGGAACGTGATCGCACTGCGCGCCTGTGCGGCGCGGCCTGCATCGCGGCCGGCGTGGTGGCGCTGGCCTGGCAGTAAAGGAACGGCCGGCGCATCAGCCGGCCGTTCCAGTCCTCCCTGGACTCGACTTCTCTCCAGCCAGGCCCTGCTGCTTACCAGGCGGGAATGACCGAGTCCTTGAAGGTCGTGCGGACGAACTGCTTGACCTCGGCGGAGTGGTAGGCGGCGACCAGCTTCTTCACCCAAGGCTTGTCCTTGTCCGCCTCGCGCACGGCGATGATGTTGGCGTAGGGGCCGGTGGGGCCTTCGACGGCGATGCCATCGCGGATCGGGTCCAGGCCGGCGCTCTCGGCGTAGTTGCCGTTCACGGCAGCGGCGTCCAGGTCGTCCAGCGAGCGCGGCAGTTGCGCGGCATCGAGTTCGATGATCTTCACCTTCTTCGGGTTCTGCGCGATGTCCAGCGGCGTGGCCTTCAGGCCGACGTTGGGCTTCAGCTTGATCAGGCCCTTGGCTTCCAGCAGCAGCAGGCCGCGGCCGCCGTTGGTGGGGTCGTTCGGCACGCCGACGCGAGCGCCTTCCTTCAGCGCGTCCAGCGACTTCACTTTCTTGGAGTACACGCCCATCGGGAAGGTGATGGTCTGGGCGACGGACACGAAGCGGTAGCCGCGGTCCTTGACCTGCTGGTCGAGGTAGGGCTTGTGCTGGTAGCTGTTGGCGTCGAGATCGCCGGCGGCGAGCGCGGCATTCGGCTGCACGTAGTCGGAGAACTCCACGATCTGGATCTTCAGCCCGTCGCGCGCGGCGACCTTGGCGGCGGCCTCCAGGATCTGGGCGTGCGGGCCGGCGGTGACGCCGATCTTGATCGGCTTGTCCTGCGCCTGTGCGGGCAGGTTCCAGGCGGCGGTGGCGAGCAGGGCCAGTAGGAGGTGGCGGCGGGTGTTCATGTCTTGCCTTTCAGGGGAGTTGTTCCGGGGGTATCCGTTCAGCGGTGCGAGAGCTTGCGCACCAGCCTGTCGCCGGCGCTCTGCACGATCTGCACGAAGGCGATCAGCACCAGCACGACCAGCAGCATCACTTCCGGCAGGAAGCGTTGGTAGCCGTAGCGGATGCCCAGGTCGCCGAGACCGCCGCCGCCGATGGCACCGGCCATTGCGGAGTAGCCGACCAAGCTGACCAGGGTGACGGTGAAGGCCGCGACGATGCCGGGCAGGGCCTCGGGCAGCAGGATCTTGCTGACGATCTGCAGGTTGGTGGCGCCCATGGCCTGCGCGGCTTCCACCAGGCCGCGGTCGACCTCACGCAGCGCGGTTTCGACGAGTCGTGCGATGAAGGGCGCGGCGGCGATGGTCAGCGGCACGATGGCCGCCGCCGTGCCGATGGAGGAGCCGGCCAGCACGCGGGTGAGCGGAATGACGGCCACCAGCAGGATGATGAAAGGCGTGGAGCGCACCGCGTTGATGACGATGCCCAGCGTGCGGCTCAGCCAGGGGTGCGGCAGGATGCCCTGCGCGTCGGTGACGTGCAGCGCGACGCCGAGCGGAATGCCGACCAGCGCGCCGACGATGCCGGCGGTGCCGACCATGGCGAGCGTTTCGAGGAAGGAGTCCCAGAAGAGGGCGAGCAGTTCAGGCGACACGGTTCAGGGCCTCCGTGGCGAGCGGCACGGCGTCGCCGCGCAGCAGGGTCAGATGGGGACTGCCGGTGGTGGACGCAGCGGGCAGCAGTTGCGCCGTGAGGTCCTCGGTGGTGACGCCATGTTCCGCCAGGAAGGCGCTGGCTTCCGCAATCGTGGCCTGCGATGCGCGGGTGAGGATGGTGAGGCTGCCGAAGGGCTGGCCCTGCACCTCGTCCACCTGGCCGTGCAGGATGCTGAAGTCCAGGTCGAAGCGGCGCACCGCTTCCGACAGCAGGGGACGATCCACTTCGTCGCCGACGAAGGCCAGGCGCAGCAGGCGCGCGGCGCCTACGTCCTGCCTGCGCAGACGCTCCAGGATGCCGCTGGGCAGTTCGTGGGCGATCACGTCGCCGATCAGCGCGCGGGTGACGTCCTGCTGCGGCTGGCGGAACACGTCCAGCACGCTGCCCAGTTCGACGATGCGGCCGGCATCCATGACGGCCACGCGGTCGCAGATCTGCTTCACCACCTGCATCTGGTGGGTGATGAGCACGATGGTGAGGCCCAGCTCGCGGTTGATCTTGCGCAGCAGGTCGAGGATGGCGCGGGTGGTTTCCGGGTCCAGCGCCGAGGTGGCCTCGTCCGACAGCAGCACCTTGGGTCGGCTGGCCAGTGCGCGGGCGATGCCGACGCGCTGCTTCTGGCCGCCGCTGAGTTGCGAAGGGTAACGGTCGCGCTGCGCGGCCAGGCCGACGAGTTCCAGCAGCGGCTCCACCGCTTCGCGGATCTGCGTGCGGCTCTGCCCGGCCAGTTCCAGCGGCAGGGCGACGTTGCCGTACACCGTGCGCGAGGACAGCAGGTTGAAGTGCTGGAAGATCATGCCGATCTCGTGCCGCGCTTCACGCAGTGCCTCGGGCGACAGCGCGGTGAGTTCGCGACCGGCCACGCGCACGGTGCCGCTGCTGGGCCGGTGCAGCAGGTTGAGGCTGCGCACCAGGGTGCTCTTGCCGGCGCCGCTGCGGCCGATGATGCCGAAGATCTCGCCGGCGGAAATCTGCAGCGAGACGTCGCGCACGGCGTGGGTCAGGCTGCCCTGGCCGTCGATGTAGTGTTGGGAGACGTTGGTGAGTTCGATCATGACGTGGCGGGCATCCGCTCCGGCCGGCGGAGCCTGGGCACGGAGTCGTTTCCAAGGGGCTCCTTGGGTGGCGGGGATGCCTTGAGAATATACGGCGCCCGACGGGCTTGCCAAACCAATCAATCATGCATTGCAAATGCCAACTGCTTCGTTGGCTATCTGCACCGTGATTGACTGATGACAAGACATGGCCATCCTGTCCGCACTAGCCGTGCGTTCCGTCAAGCGGGCCGGCGCGGCCGGCAAGGGCCTCAGCGGCGGACGGCGACGAGGAACAGGCGCGGGAAGGAGAACAGCCGCCTGCCGTCGCTGCGCGGCGGGTAGGCGTGGTCGATGGCCGCAAGATAGGCGGCGAGGTAGTCCTTGCGGAGCGTATCCGGCAGTGCCTTCAGGTAGGGCCGCAAGCCGGTGCCCTTCACCCACTCCACGATGGCCTGTGCGTCCGGCATGACGTGCTCGTAGGTGGTCTGCCACAGGTCGACGTGCGCGGCCTGTGGGGCGAGCAGGTCGTAGTAGAACGCGGCCGGGGACACCGGCGAGAAGCTGCGCGTGCTGGTGATCAGCGAAGACCACGGCCCTTCGATCTCGCGCATGGCGCGGTGGCTGGGCTGGTCAAAGCTGTGCGGCATCTGCACCGCCATCACGCCACCGGCATCGAGTTGCGAGAACAGGGCGGGGAACAGGCGTTCGTGGTCCGGCAGCCATTGCAAGGCGGCGTTGGCGAAGATCAGCTCCGGCGTCTGCGCCGCGCGCCAGTGGCCGATGTCCGCTTCTTCCCACTCGATGTCCGGGTAGTCACGGCGGGCGCGGGCCAGCATCTCCGGCGAGTTGTCGACGCCCAGCACACGTGCGTCCGGCCAGCGTTGTTGCAACAGCGCCGTGGAGTTGCCCGGACCGCAGCCGAGGTCGACGACGAAGCGCGGCGAACCTGGCGCATCCGGCAGCGGCACGCGCGCCAGCAGCTCATGCGAGGGCCGCGTGCGCTGGTCGGCGAATTTCAGGTATTGCGCTTCGTCCCAGGTGGGCATGGCGTTTTCCTTTGCGGTGGCCCCGGTTTAACGCGTCGGTGGCCGTGGGATGACGGGGAGGCGTGTCGGGCCGCCCTTCGACAAGCTCAGGGCATCGCTGCGTTTGACCGCGCCTGCGTCCATCGCATGGCATGGCGCATGGATCGAGAAAGGCGGCGGGGGTGTCGGGCTTGCTTCGGCGAGCTCAACACAAGTGGCTGCGCTCAACCCAGCCTGCCACTGCTGCGTGGCTTCACGATGAGGTCGTAGGTTGGGTTGAGCAACGCGAAGCCCGACATCTCACTCGCCTATCAGGCCCCCCGTCTCGACCCGCCACGCTCAGCGTGCCGCATCCCCCAGCCGGTACTCCGCGCTGGCTTCGTCCAGCTTCGCCTTCAGTTCCGTGCTCAGCGTGTAGCTGGCCGCTGCCAGCGTGGCGTCCAGTTGCTCCGGCTTGCTGGCGCCCAGCAGCACCGAGCTGATGGCCGGATTGGCCAGCACCCAGGCGACCGACAGCGTGGCCAGCGGCACGCCGGCCTCGTTGGCGATGGCCTGCAGGCGTTCGACGCTGGCGAACTCGCGGTCGTGCCAGTAGCGCTCCTGGTAGCGCTCCGCGGTGCTGCCCAGCGTGAAGCGGGTGCCCGCGGTGGGTGCGCTGCCGGCCTTGTGCTTGCCGGTCAGCAGGCCGCCGGCCAGCGGGTTGTAGGGAATGACGCCCACGCCTTCCTCCTGCGCCAGCGGCAGCAGTTCGCGCTCGATCTCGCGGAACAGCAGGCTGTAGCGTGGCTGCACGGAGACGGGCCGCGCGACGCGCAACACGTCCGCACGACCCAGCGCGCGGGCCAGCCGGTAAGCGAGGAAGTTGGACACGCCGACGTAGCGCGCGCGGCCGCTGCGCACGATGGTGTCCAGCGCTTCCAGCGTTTCGTCCAGCGGTGTCAGCGGGTCGTCGCTGTGCAGCTGGTACAGGTCCACGTAGTCGGTGCCGAGACGCGCGAGCGACTTGTCGATGGCATCCAGCAGGTGCTTGCGCGAGGCGCCCTGGTCCCAGTCGTTGGGGCCGACCTTGCCGACCGCCTTGGTGGCGACCACGAAGTCACCGCGCCGTCCCTGCAGCCAGCGGCCGACGATCTCCTCGGTGCGGCCCACGGTTTCCAGCGTGCCGCCCAGCGGATAGACGTCCGCCGTGTCCAGGAAGTTGATGCCGGCATCCGCCGCCTTGTCGAGGATCAGGCGCGAGGTTTCCTCTGCCGTCTGCAGGCCGAAGGTCATGGTGCCGAGGGCCAGGCGGGTGACGGACAAGCCGGTGTTGCCGAGGCGGGTGCGGGCGATGCTCATGGGACAGTCCTGTTCGCGATCTGTTGGTGATGCTGGTTGGAGGGACGCGCGGGCGTGCGCGGAAGTGGGAGTGGATGGGCCGGGCTACAGCGCGGATTCGATGGCGCTGCGCAGCTCGTCGGGTGTGGTGCTCGGGGCGTAGCGGGCGATCACCCTGCCGTCGCGACCGACCAGGAACTTGGCGAAATTCCAGCCGATGTCGGCACCGCCTTCGGCCCCCGGGGCGGATTGCTTCAGCCAGATGTACAGCGGTTGCGTCTGCGGGCCATTGACGTCGGCCTTGGTGAACAACGGAAAACTGATCTCGTAGTTGGTGCTGCAGAAGCTCTCGATCTGTTCCGCGCTGCCGGGCTCCTGCGCGCCGAACTGGTTGCAGGGGAAGCCCAGTACCGAGAAGCCGCGCTTGAAGTAGTCGCGTTGCAGTTTTTCCAGCGCTTCGTATTGCGGGGTCAGGCCGCAGGCGCTGGCGGTGTTGACGATCAGCAGCACCTCGCCGGCGTAGTCGCGCAGCTTGAGCGGCGTGCCGTCCAGCCTTTGCAGGGGCAGGTCGGGCAGTTGTGACGGGGGCAGTGCGTGCGGGGCAGCTTGGGGGGAAGGGCTGACGCTCATGGAACCTCCGGGTTTGACGGGGCGCAGGACGCGCCCCGGACCCTCTAATAGTAGATGCTGCCCGGCGTACCGCCGCCGGCGGGGATGGCATCACCATTGATGGCGGCACTCAACGGCGAGGCGAGAAAGGCCACCAGCGCGGCGATTTCCTCCGCCGTGACGATGCGGCCGATGGTGTTGCCGGCCGCGGCGACGCGCGCCGCCTCGGCATCCGTGCGTTCGGTACGCGTCGAGCCCGGATGCACCGCCACCACGTTGACGCCCTGCGGCCCCAGTTCGTCCGCAAGGTTCTTGGTGATGGCCGCCACGCCCACGTTGCGCAGCGTCGCGACCGGCCGGCCGGTCTTGTGGATGGCCAGGCCACCGATGTTGATGATGCGGCCCCAGCCCTGCTTCACGAAATGCGGTGCCGCGGCGCGCGCCGTGCGCACGTAGCCCACCACCTTGATGTCGATGTCCTGCAAGGCCTTGTCGTCGTCGATGTCCGCCAGCCGTGTGGCGGTCGACAGACCGCCGGGCAGGGCGGCGGCGTTCACCAGGATGTCGATGCCACCCAGTGCCTCCACCGCATGCGCCACCAGTGCGTCGGCCGAGTCCTTGCTGGTCGCCTCGAAGACCACCGGCACCGCGCGGCGCCCGCTGGCGCTGGCGATGTCGCGGGCCGCGCCTTCCAGTTGCTCGCGGCCGCGCGCGGCGATGACGACATCCACGCCTTCACTGGCCAGTGCCAGCGCGATGGCCTTGCCGATGCCGCGACTGCCACCGGTGACGATGGCGCGTTTGCCTTGCAGATGCAGGTTCATGTTTCCAGGTCCTTGCTGGTCGGACGGTCGTCCGGATTGGAGACCGCCGCGGTGGTGAAGTTCAGGTCCGGGACGTTCGCAAGCTCCATGCCACGCGGAAAGCCTTGCACTGCCTGGGGACCGGGCGCGTCCCATGCTGCCATGCCAGCACCCGTGGCCGAGGCTGCGCCGGATCCAGCAGCCCCACTCGTGGCGCTTATATCAAGACCCGCAATTGCAACGACGAATTCATTCGTTTTTTGCGTTAAGCCGCGCGCCTATGCTGGTCCCCACAACAAAGACAGGTCGGCACGGTTGCCGGCCAGACGCAACTCCGAGCGCGAGGCCCGACATGACTTCATTGGCTACCAACGCCGCCGCACAGCCGGCCGGCGAGCATTTCAACCTGGCTCCCGCCACCGATGGCGATGCCGAACGCATCCTGGATGCCGCGCGCGACAAGGCGCAGGCGGAAGGTTTGCCCTATGCCGGCGGCGTGTCGCCGACGGACGCCTGGGCACTGGTGAACGGTGGTGACGCCGTGCTGGTGGACGTGCGCTCCGGCGAGGAACGCAAGTTCGTCGGCCATGTGCCGGACAGCCTGCACGTGGCCTGGGCCACCGGCACCGCGCTGACGCGCAACCCGCGCTTCGTGCGCGAGCTGGAGGCCAAGGTCGGCAAGGACCGTGCGGTGCTGTTCCTGTGCCGCAGCGGCAAGCGTTCCGCGCTGGCGGCGGAGGCCGCGGCCAAGGCCGGCTTCACCGGCGCCTTCAACGTGCTGGAAGGCTTCGAAGGGGAATTGAACGAGCAGCAACAGCGGGGCGATCTGGGTGGCTGGCGCCACTGGAACCTGCCCTGGATACAGGACTGACCCGCCGGCACGCCCGGTGGGGCCGGGTGTGACGGGCGCGGGAAAAGATGCGCAGGAAAGACGCGCAGGAAAGACGCGCGGGAAAAGACATGAGGGAGGCGGTATGCAGGTGGGAGTCATCAGGGAACGTCGTGGCATCGACGGGCGTTGCGCCGCGTACGCAGCGGAGGACGCTGCATGAGCGCGGGAGAGAGTGACGCCCGCCACCTGCTGGCAGCCGTGCCCAACTGGGAGTTGGACCGTGTGGTGGAAGGCCTGCGCAATGCGCGGGCACGCTGGCGCGAGAGCCAGCGACGCAAACGCGAGTTCGGCGGCCGCGAGTTTCCGTCACGCGCGGCGCTGACGGAGATCATCGAAGGCCTGTGCGGTGCGCTGTTCCCGATGCGCCTGGGCCCGCCGGACCTCCGTCAGGAGAGCGAGGACTTCTACGTCGGCCACACGCTGGACGCGGCGCTCAACGCGCTGCTGGTGCAGGTGCGGCTGGAGCTGTTCTACGTGGCCCGTCACGAGCAGACCGGCCCGGCGGAGATCGAGCTGCGCGCGGTGAGCATCGTGCGCGACTTCGCCTCCGCCTTGCCGAAGGTGCGCGAGCTGCTGGACACCGACGTGCTGGCCGCCTACCAGGGCGACCCGGCGGCGCGCTCGGTGGACGAAGTGCTGCTGTGCTACCCCGGCATCATCGCGATCATCCATCACCGTCTCGCCCACGTGCTGTATGGCCTCGATGTGCCGCTGCTGGCGCGCATCGTGGCGGAGATCGCGCATTCGGCGACGGGCATCGACATCCACCCCGGTGCGCAGATCGGGCCGGGCTTCTTCATCGACCACGGCACCGGCGTCGTCATCGGCGAGACGGCGGTGATCGGCACGCGGGTGCGCGTCTACCAGGCGGTCACGCTGGGCGCCAAGCGCTTCCCGGCGGGCGAGGACGGCAGCCTGCAGAAGGGCCTGCCGCGCCACCCGGTGGTGGAAGACGACGTCGTCATCTATGCCGGCGCCACCATCCTCGGCCGCATCACCATCGGTGCCGGTTCGGTCATCGGCGGCAACGTGTGGCTCACGCGCAGCGTTCCCCCGCAGAGCAACGTCACCCAGGCCAGCCTGCACCAGCAGGCCGGCACCGGGCAGTAGCAGGAGAGGTGCCATGAGTGGCCTTTGCCATCGTTTCGGACGCGTCGTCCGCCAGTCGCGCGAAGCCAATGGCTGGTCGCAGGAGCAGCTGGCCGAGCGCGCCGACCTGAACCGGTCCTACATCGGCGAGATCGAGCGCGGCGACGCCATGCCCTCGCTCGCCACCATCGCCAAGCTGGCCACCGCCCTGGGCGTCACGCTGTCCGCGCTGATGGCCCGCTACGAACAGCTCACGAGCGCCTGAGCCGCGTCGCACCGGCGATGTGCCCCGCGCCAGAGAGCCCGTCGTCACTCAATGATGGCTATAGCATGTTGAGCGCACCCGGCCGCTGCCCGAAGCTCTCGACCGTTCGTTTTCCGTATAAGCAAATCAGCTTTTCAATATAAGGGAGTGCTTCATGGCCGAGAATCAGGGTGCCCAGCTCGCGCTGGGTGACAACGCAGCGCGCCAGCTTGCGAACGCGACGAAGACCGTTCCGCAGCTGTCCATCATCACGCCGCGCTGGCTCACGCACCTGCTGCAGTGGCAGCCGGTCGAGGCCGGTATCTACCGCCTCAACAAGGTGCGCAACCCGCAGGACGTGCAGGTCGCCTGCACCCAGCGCGACGAGTCGGGCGAACTGCCCAACACCTTCGTGGACTACGAAGAGCAGCCGCGCGAGTACTTCCTGAACGCCGTCAGTACCGTACTCGATGTGCATACCCGCGTGTCGGACCTGTACAGCAGCCCGCACGACCAGATCAAGGAACAGCTTCGCCTCACCATCGAGACGGTGAAGGAGCGCCAGGAGTCCGAGCTGATCAACAACCCGGACTACGGCCTGCTGGCCAGCGTGCATCCGGACCAGATCATCTACCCGCTGACCGGCGCACCGACGCCGGACGACCTGGACGAGCTGCTGACCAAGGTGTGGAAGGAGCCCGCATTCTTCCTGACCCATCCGCTGGCGATCGCCGCCTTCGGCCGTGAGTGCACCCGCCGTGGCGTGCCGCCGCCCACCGTGTCGCTGTTCGGTTCGCAGTTCCTGACCTGGCGCGGCATCCCGCTGATCCCGTCGGACAAAGTGCCGGTGGCGGACGGCAAGACCAAGATCATCCTGCTGCGCGTGGGCGACAAGCGCCAGGGCGTGGTCGGCCTGTTCCAGCCCGGCCTCGCCGGCGAACAGAGCCCCGGCCTGTCGGTGCGTTTCATGGGCATCAACCGCAACGCCATCGCGTCCTACCTGATTTCGCTGTACTGCTCGCTGGCCGTCCTGACCGACGATGCGCTGGCTGTCCTCGACGACGTGGAGATCGGCAAGTTCCATGACTACCCCGACACCTACAAGTAATCCCGCGAGCGCGGGTGAGCTGGGAGGTGGTGGCCTTGGTGGAGTGAGCGGGCTGACGCCGCCTGCGGGTTTGCCCGCTCACTTGCCTGATGTGGCAAGCCTGGCGAAGCTGGCGGGCGAGTTCTTCTCGGCCTTGCCGGGTGGCGCCGCAACCACTGCCGCCCCGCAGGGCGTCAGCAACGGCCTGCCGTTGGGGCTCAGCCATATCGGCGGTCCCTCGCAACTGGCGACACCGCCGCAGCCGCCCGAGCCTGTCCTGGCACTGGGTGGTCGTGGCCCGTCGCTGGCGCCGGTCGCGCAGACGCAGAACGGCCTGCCGGACAAGCTGGCCCAGAGTGCGCCCGGAGGTGGTTCGCGCGGTGGTCATGCGCAAGGCGTGCCGGAAGGTTATGCGGCTTCCTTGCCGAGTGTCGGCGCGCCTGCGCCGGCTCATCTGCCTTCGAATCCGCCGGCGTCTGTGCCGTCCTCGCCGTTCTACTTCCTCGGTGAGCAGAGCGCCTACCCGCGCCCTGCAGCGGACGTCGAGCTGCCGCGTGAAGACCGCGTCAGCGCGCGTTCATTCGGTCTGCCGGGCGAGGATGACCTGCGTGGCACGGCGAGTGGCATTCCGCATTCGACACCGAGCGCCGAGCCGGCGAAGAAGGACCAGTGGTTCTACTTCACCGACCTCACGCGTGGCCACCAGAAGGCGGAGCACGGACGCGCGCCGGCTGCACAGGCCAGCGGTCACCCCCCCTTCGACGTGAACGCCGTGCGTCGGGATTTCCCGATCCTGCAGGAGCGGGTGAACGGCAAGCAGCTGGTGTGGTTCGACAACGCCGCCACCACGCACAAGCCGCAGGCCGTCATCGACCGCATCGCGTACTTCTACGCGCACGAGAACTCCAACATCCACCGCGCCGCGCATGAGCTGGCGGCACGTGCGACGGATGCCTACGAGTCGGCGCGTGACAAGGTGCGTCGCTTCATCGGTGCCGGCTCAAGCGAAGAGATCATCTTCGTGCGCGGCACCACCGAGGCGATCAACCTGGTCGCCAAGACCTGGGGCGCGCAGAACGTGGGCGAGGGCGACGAGATCGTCGTGTCGCACCTGGAGCACCACGCCAACATCGTGCCCTGGCAGCAGCTCGCCGCCGCCAAGGGCGCGAAGCTGCGCGTGATCCCGGTGGACGACAGCGGCCAGATCCTGCTCGACGAAGCGCGCAAGCTCATCACCGACAAGGTGAAGATCGTGTCGGTGACACAGGTCTCCAACGCGCTCGGCACCGTCACGCCGGTGAAGGAGATCGTCGCGATGGCGCACAGCGTCGGCGCGAAGGCGCTGGTCGATGGCGCGCAATCGGTGTCGCACATGCGGGTGAACGTGCAGGACATCGACGCCGACTTCTTCGTCTTCTCCGGGCACAAGATCTTCGGCCCGACGGGTATCGGCGTGGTGTACGGCAAGCGCGACATCCTCGAAGACATGCCGCCCTGGCAGGGTGGCGGCAACATGATCGCGGACGTCACCTTCGAGCGCACCGTCTACCAGCCGCCGCCCAACCGCTTCGAAGCCGGCACCGGCAACATCGCGGACGCGGTGGGCCTGGGCGCAGCGCTGGACTACGTGGACCGCATCGGCATCGAGAATATCGGCCGCTACGAGCACGACCTGCTGGCGTACGCGACGCAGGGACTGCTGACCATCCCCGGCATCCGCCTCATCGGCACCGCCGCCGACAAGGCCAGCGTGGCATCCTTCGTGCTGAAGGGCTACACGACGGAAGAAGTCGGCAAGGCACTGAACCGCGAAGGCATCGCCGTGCGTACTGGCCACCACTGCGCGCAGCCCATCCTGCGCCGCTTCGGTGTCGAGACCACGGTGCGGCCCTCGCTGGCCTTCTACAACACCTGCGAGGAAGTCGATCGCATGGTGGCGGTGGTGTATCAACTGGCGACGGCCAGACGCTGAGCAGGAGCGTCCAGCGCCTGAAGAGAACGGCCGCGTAAGCGGCCGTTTTCCATTGCGTGCGAGATGGTCAACGACGCATGCCCGTGTCCTTGAGCCATTGATCGATGCGTTCGTTGGTGCTGCGCTCCTGGTCGCACTGCAGGATGAAGGGCTTGCCCATGCGTGCCTGCGGAGCCTGCCTGGCGAGCAGGTCCAGGCTGTCGCCGCTGCCGTAGCCGCCATGCGTGATGACCGGCACCAGGTTCTTGCGGGCCAGGTCGTGCGTGCGCAGGAAGCTGCGGATCACTGGCGGCAACGACATGCCCCACACCGGAAAGCCGAGGAAGACCGTGTCGTAGTCCGCCATCCGCGCCGCGCGCCCGGCGAGTGCCGGCGCGTAGCCGCTGTTGCGCTCCCGCGTGGCCTGCGCGACGGTCGTCTCGTAGTCCGCTGGGTACGCCGTGGCCGGCACGATCTCGTGCAGGTCCGTGCCGAGCGTACGTTGCAGGAAGCCTGCGATGACGCGGGTGTTGCCGGAGCGTGAGAAGAAGGCGACCAGCATGCGTGAGCCCTGCGCGACATCGGCCTGGCGTTCCGTTGCGCTGGCCGCACGCGTGGCGCCCAGTGGCAGCGCGGCCAGGGCTGTCATCAGCAGCCTGCGTTGCGCGTCGTGGTCCGGCTGCATGGCGCCTCCCGTTGCGTGTCTGGTCAGCGGTCGAGCCGCTTGTCGCGCAGGAAGCCCGACACCAGGTCCGCAATCTGCAGGTTGTTGAGATCGGAGAACGGGAAGTGCGAGTTCCCCTTGATGCCGATCTCCGGCAGATGCACCACGCTCACGTTCCCGCCGTGCCGGTTGACCGCGTCACGCCAGGCGCGCGCCATCGCCAGCCGTACCCGCCAGCTGTCCTGGCCGGGCATGGCGGAAGGCGTGGCGGGGATGTTGTCGCCGTAGTAGATGACGATGGGAATCTTCGTCAGCGCCATGAAGTCCTTCATCGGGATGGCCTGTCCCTGCAACGTGTCGAAGGCGCTGGGCATGGGCGCCGGCACCTCGCCTTCCGGAAAGACGAAGCCGCTGCCGGGCTCGAACGCGACGACGGCCTTCACCCTGGGGTTCTTGATCACGGTCAGCCAGCCCGGCCCGCCACTCTGCGAGTGGGTGACGAGCACGCCGTCGCCGGTCCTGTCGAACAGGGCGGATACCGCATCCGAGATCACGGCCGGATCGTAGGGACCGGTGTTCGGCGTCATCTGCCTGAAGTACTGGTCCAGCGATGCAGCGTCGCGCGGAAACTGCACGCCGGCGAAGTGGTCGGGCCAGTGGCCGACGCGGAACTGGTTGAACCACAGTTGTTCATCGGCCGTCGGCTTGAGCGTGGTCTCCACCATGCTGCGGCCGGACACGCCACGGCGCGGCTGGTCGACGAGGTAGGTCGCGAAACCGCGGCGCAGGAAAATGTTCTGGAAGCCTTCGCGGCCGTCCGGCGTGCTCTCCCAGGTCCGCGCAGACTGGCCGGCGCCATGCCACATGACCAGCGGCAGCTTCTTCGCGTCTACGGGGATCTGGTAGCGCACGGTGGCGTGGTCGCCACGGTAGGTCTGGCCTGCGGGCTCCACTGGTTTCTGCGGGTTGAAGGTGCCCGGCTCGGTCTTCGACGTGCCGCCCACTGCAAAGCTGCCTTGCGCGGCGATGACCAGCGGTTCCTGCGCGGTCGCGGCGCCTGCGTGCGACACCGTTGCGCAGGACAGGGCGAGGGCGACGAGCATCGCGATGCGTTGGCCAGGGAAGAATCTGATCATGCTGCTTCCTTTCCGTCAGTCGGTAGGGATTGCGATGTTCCGGCTCGCGCCGGCGAATCAATGCGCGTTGCGTCGAAGCGTACGTAGCGGGCGGACACCACGAGCGCTGCGAACAGGAACAGCGCGACGACCTGCAGGGTGATCCCTGTGTGCTGCGCCATGCCGGCAGCGTCATGCACCGGCGCGTTGCCACCGGCATACACCACCACGAGGACGGCGAGCCCCAGCGAGGCGCCGAGCTGGTGGGCGACATTCAGGACGCCGGAGGCCGCACCGGCCTCGTTGCCCGCCACGCCGGCAACGCCCGCCACCGTCAGCGGCGCGAGCACCCAGCCCTGGCCGAAGCCGATCAGCAGCATCGGCAGCACCACGCCGCCCAGGTAGGACGCCTGTGTGGCGGAAAGTCCCAGCCACAGCACACCGGTCGTGCACATCGCCAGGCCCGCCAGCAGCATGCGGCGCTGGCCGAGGCGCCGCGCGACAGCGGGCACGGACAGTGAAGTGATCAGTTGCGGAATCGTCACCGGCACGAAGGCCAGGCCGGCCAGCATCGGCGAGAAGCCCAGCGCACCCTGCAGGTACTGCGCGGTGAAGAACCAGAAGCCCGCCATGCCGCACAGGAACAGCAGGCGCGCGGCATAGGCGCCGTTGCGCCGTGGGTTGGTGAGCAGTCGGAGTGGCAGCAGGGGCTGGCTCGCGTGCCGCTCTATCCACAGGAAGGCTGCCAGCAATGCCAGCCCGGCGGCGATGCTGGCCCAGGTGAGCGGCGAGGCCCAGCCGACCTCGGCTGCTTCCACGATGCCGAACACCAGGGCACACATGCCCAGTGTGGAGGTGAACGCGCCCGCCACATCAAAGCGGCCGGCATGGCCTGGCGTCTCGCGGATGTAGCGCAAGCTGCCGGCGATGAGTGCGGCGCCGATGGGCAGGTTGATGAAGAAGCCGGCGCGCCAGGAGATGAGGTCCGCCAACAGGCCGCCGAGCACCAGGCCCACGGTGGCACCGATGCCGGCCGCCGCTGCGTACAGCGCCAGCGCGCGGGTGCGCTCATGGCCTTCCTCGAAATGGGTGGCGATCAGGGCCAGGGTGGACGGCGCCAGCACCGCGGCGCCGAAGCCCTGTACGGCGCGGAAGGCGATCATCCAGGCGGGCGACTGCGCCGCGCCGATGGCCAGCGAAGCCAGCGTGAAGATGGCCAGCCCCAGCATGAACATGCGCCGCCGGCCGAGGAGGTCGCCGGCCCGCGCGCCGAGCAGCAGGAAGCCGCCGAAGGCGAGCGTGTAGGCATTCTGGATCCACGACAGTCCGGCCGGCGTGAAGCCCAGCGCCGTCTGGATTCTCGGCAGGCCGGTCAGCACGATGGAGATGTCGATCACGATCATCAGGTAGCTGGCCATGATGATGGCGAGGACCATGCCGCGGTGGGTCGGGGAGGTGGTCACGTTCATGCGTTGCGGGTTTGTTGCGAGATTCCTGTCGGTTCATGCAAGCAGGGGTGCGGCGGTTGAACCGTCATTCCCGCGCAGACGGGAATCCAGCGTCGTTACCGCCATGCAAAGTCAGAACCATGCAAAGTCACTGGATCCCCGCTTTCGCGGGGATGACGGTGTTCTACATGGTTACGTAGGGTGGGCTCGGCGAGCCCACGCGTGTCAGGCCGATACGACGGCCCCACATGGGCACACCGTGCCCACCCTGCAAATCACAGCGCCCGCTTGAGGATGTCGGTCACCGCGTCACGCGTGTAGAGCTCGGCCAGCCCGAACCATTGCGCGTTGCCGAGCACGTTGTCGATGGTCGCCGGCAGTTGCGCTTCGGTGATGCCCAGTTGCGACAGTCGCGTGGGCGTGCCGACCTTGTCGAACCACTTCTCCAGCGCGGCGATGCCTTCTTCCGCCGTCTTCAGGCCGAACACCTGCTGCGCGAAGCGCTCGAACTGCGCAGGGTTGCGGCCGTGGTACCACTTCATCCAGGCCGGGATGACCACCGACAGGCCGGCACCGTGCGGCACGTTGAACAGGGCGGACAGCGAGTGCTCGATCATGTGGTTGGGGTATCCGAAGCCCGAGGTACCGGCGTAGGTGATGCCGTTGAGCGCCAGCGTGGAGGCCCAGGCGAATTCGGCGCGGGCGTCGTAGTCGTGCGGGTCGGCCAGCAGCGCCTCGGTGGTTTCGATCACCGTGCTGATCACGGATTCGACCAGGCGCGACTGGATCTTCGGCTGCACCTTCGCCGTGAAGTAACCCTCGATGGAGTGGGCGATGATGTCGGCGGCGGAATACACCAGGTAGTCGCGCGACACCGTCTGCATCAGCGCCGGATTGACGATGGAAACCTTCGGGAAGGTGTGCACCGAGCCGATGGCGAACTTCTCCTTCGTCGCCTCGTTGGTGACAACCGCGCCGTTGTTCATCTCGCTGCCGGTGGCGGCCAGGGTGAGGATGGCGAACACCGGCAGCGCGGCGTCGATGGACGCGGTGCGCAGGAACAGGTCCCACACGTCACCCGCGTACAGCGTGCCGGCCGCGATGGCCTTGGAGCTGTCCAGCACCGAACCGCCGCCGACGCTCAGCACCGCGTCGACCTTGTGCTCGCGCGCCGTCGCAATCGCCTCGCGCACTTTCGACAGCACCGGGTTGCTGACGATGCCGCCACTCTCCACGAAGCTGATGCCGTGCTTGTCCAGGCTCTTGCTGACCGTTGCGAACAGGCCGTCGCGCTTGATGCGCTCGCTGCCATAGGTGAGCAGCACCTTCTTGATGCCGTGGCTGGCCAGGATCTGGCCGATGAGCTGTTCCTTGTCCTTGCCGAATTCGATGGTGGTCGGGTTGTAGAAGCTGAAGTTGTCCATGGCGAAGCGTCCTTTTATGGGTGGCCGGTGCGCGACGGGTGCGCATCGATGGACTGAACTGTAGGGGCCGGATAAACATCCATCTATGCGAAGTCTGTTGAATGATTTACAACTGGATGATGTAAATCGCCCCGGAAGCCGGTCATGCTCAACGAACTCCGTTCCATCACCACCTTCGTCCGCACCGTCGAGCTGGGCAGCCTCAGCCGTGCCGCCGAGGCGCAGCAGATCTCGCCCCAGGCGGCGAGCAAGGCCCTGGCCCAGCTGGAAACCTACCTGGGCGTGCGCCTGTTCCATCGCACCACGCGCAGCATGTCGCTGACCGAGGAAGGCCAGCGCTTCCTGGAGGCCGCCCAGCCCTCCCTGCTGGGGCTGCAGCAGGCCTTGCTGGGCGCGCGCCAGACGCGCGAGGACATTGCCGGCCCGCTGCGCATCGTCGGGCCGCGCTCGGTGCTGCAGCCGGTCATCAGCCCGGTGCTGGAGGAGTACTGCCGGCTGTATCCGGAAGTGCAGCCCGACATCCAGCTGGACGACCGCATCGGCAACTGGGTGGAAGACCGCGTCGATGTCGGCTTCCGCATCGGTGCCTCGCCGCAGGAAGGGCTGATCGCGCGCCGCCTGTTCCCGCTGCAACTGATCATCTGCGCCTCGCCGAGCTACCTGCGCAAGTACGGCGTGCCACAGGCGTTGCACGAGCTGGGCGCGCACCGCTGCAGCGTGTTCCGCCACGGTGGCAGTGGCCGCCTCATTCCCTGGCATGTGAATGCGGGCGACAGCGTGCAGGATCACCCGGTGTCGCCGGCTTTCTCCACCAATGACGAGACGCTGGAGTTACGCGCCGTGCTGGCCGGCGAGGTGATCGGCCAGCTGGCCGCGCCCACCGCCGCGCCGCACATCCGCGCCGGCCGCCTGGTGCCCGTGCTGGTCGAGCACATGACGGAGATGTACAGCCTGTTCATCTACTACGGCAGCCGCAGCGCCCAGCCGGCGCGCGTGCGCAGGTTCATCGATCTCGTCATCGAACGCCTGCCCGGCAATGCCGACTTCGTGTTGGAAAAGGCGGAACTGCTCGATGCCCAGCGACGGGAACTCGGTGCGGGGGGCAAGGAAGGCTGAGGGAGATGTCGCTGCCGTCGGGGATCAGGCAAGCGTGAAGGGTGGGGCTGTTTGCCGGGTGCGCTGCAGGATGGCGCGGCTGCACTGGCGGCTTTGCCGGCGGCGGAGGAGGTGCCGGCACAGATGGGGAGCGGGGCGCGTGGCCCCGGCCGGCTTGACCCGACGGCGGCTTGTCCCTTGAGGGGCGCCGCAGTCGGGCCTCGCGCATTACATGGACGCTACGTCTACTGAACGCTCATCAGGCGCCGGTGGCGCGCGTGATCTGCACCTGCACTTCGCCGACGCCGGCGAAGACGTGGCGCGACTGCTGGCCGGCGACGATGTCATGCACGCCGGTGATCATGCCGGTCGAGATGACGTCACCCGCGCGCAGGATCTCGCCTTGCTCGGCGCGCTTGTTCAGCGTGAAGGCCAGTGCACCCAGCGGGCCGGGCTTGATGCTGACCTTGCCGGTGCCGACCGACTTGCCGTCGATGAAGGTTTCCACGTCGATCGTTTCCAGCTCGCGCCAGTTGGCGATCTCCTTGCCCACGACGACGCCCCAGTTGTTGCCGAAGTCGGAAATGACGGCGCCGGGGCCCAGGTCGTTCAGCGTGGCGAGCGGGCTGCTCGCCACCTCGACGCCGATGTGCATGGACTTCACCAGCGGGGCGACGGTGTCCGCCGTCCAGTCGCGCTTGCCGGCCGGCGAATCCGCGGCGACGACGATCACGACTTCCGCCTCGACGGCTGCGAAGCCGCCTTCGAACACCGGGCACTCCGGCGTGCCGCCCTGTTCGACGTGATGCACGTTGGGGGCGAAGGCCGGGCCGATCAGGCGCTCTGCGGGAAACTGCGCGGCGAAGGCCGGGTTCACGCGGGCGACCTTCCAGCCCTTGATGGGATCGGGCCAGCGCGCGATGGCTGCCAGCTGCACGGCGTAGGCCGCATCCAGATTCGCAGGCACCGCGCCCGGGAACTGGTCGATTGCGCGGCCGGCGGCACGTGCGGCGGTGAACTTCTCTGCAATGTCGTTTGGCGGGGTGGTGGTCTGGTTGGCGGTCAAGATCTCATCCTTTGCGAAAGCTGGCGTTGTGACACCGGGAGGGCGGAATTTACCGCGAACGCCGGGCCAAGGGGAATCCGTGAGTCCAGGATTGAGGGCAGGTCAAAGAAAAGCCTTGTGCGGGCGAGGCTTGCTGCGCGCGTGGCGTGCTGGAAGCCGTGGCAGTGGCCGTGGTTTTTCTGCTGCCGAGGGCCGATGTTCGGGCCGATGCGTAAACCGCGACGTGGGCCATGCTGTGCCAGCCCGTGAGCTGAAACCTGAGCCGCCTGAGGCCACGCTCAGGCGCAACAGCGCGAGCAAGCGCTGCTCTTCCTCGCACAGGCCGTCCGGATCGTCCGCCTTGCGGCCTTTTCCAGTACCGGACCTGACCGCCTGCGGCCGTTCGCCACACGCGTCCTGGCAGAGCGCCAGCACCTGCGGGTGGATGTAGGCCTTGCGGCACACCGCCTCGGTATTGCCCAGGCGCCGCGCCACTTCCCGCACGATCTCCGCACTGCGCGGGAGTTCATCGGGCGCCGCGCAGATCAGCTCCAGCGCAGCCACCGTGCCGTGCCACGAGCGGAACTCCTTGGCCGTGAAGCGCCCGCCCGCCGCCTCGGATATGTAGTCGTTGACGTCGTCCGAGCCGATGCCGCGCACGCTGCCGTCTTCTTCCTCGTACTGGAAGAGCGCCTGTCCCGGCAGCTGCTTGCAACGGCGCACCACGCGGGTCACCCGTGCATCGTTCAGGCTCACCTCGTGCTGCACGCCATGCTTGCCGCGGAAGCGCAGCCGCAACACGCCGGCATGTGCGCCCACGACATGCCGGTTGCGCAGAGTGGTGAGGCCATAGGAATCGTTCTGGCGGGCATATTCCTCGTTGCCCACGCGTACGAAGGTGGTGTCGAGCAGGCGCACGAGGGTGGCGAGGATCAGTTCGCGGCTCAGCACCGCCGCCGACTTCGCCAGG
Organism: Uliginosibacterium sp. H1; assembly: GCF_036017065.1. NCBI lineage: Bacteria > Pseudomonadati > Pseudomonadota > Betaproteobacteria > Rhodocyclales > Zoogloeaceae > Uliginosibacterium > Uliginosibacterium sp. H1. Next base: position 1,281,886 of record NZ_JAYXHR010000001.1, on the reverse strand, counting down.
TCGCTGGATACGCGCTGGCGGATGCGCGGCAGCACGTCGCCGAACTCCGCGAGGTGGGCGAACTTGTCGGCCGAGCGCTGCGCCGTCCAGTCCGCGTGGTAGCGGTACTGCTTGCGGCCACGCGCATCACGCCCGGTCGCCTGCAGGTGGCCGTCGGCGCGGAGGCAGATCCACACATCGGTATAGGCCGGCGGAATCGCCAGCTTGCGGATGCGTGCGATGACCGCCTTGTCGCGCAGCACCTTCTCATCCGGCAGGCGATAGCAGAAGCCCTTGCCTCGTCGCTCGCGGCGGATGCCCGGCATGTCGTCGCTGACGTAGCGGAGTGCCGCGGGTGCTGCTGGCGCCGACGCAGCTTTCGGCGTATCGGCGCGGGCGCGTGCCTTCCTGTTCCGGCGAGGCGGCATGCGGCCACGTGGCGGCGGTGGCACGCTGGCGTCGTTGCGGATCGGCTGTGGCTGCGGCATGGGCGTAGAGGAAGAGGGCCGGTGGCTTCCGGCCAGTGACTTCCTTATACCTCGCAGCCTGCAAGGGCCCGTGTAGGTGGCGGAGCTGTCGCGCTGTCGGCAGCAACCCACGCATCGGCGGCGCAGCGCCGTCGCACAGGCTGGCGTCACTGCCGCCAACCAGTCCTTCGTCAGTCCTTCATGAGCCCTTCATCGATGCGCCTGCGGCGAGTCGCGGGGCAACCTACTCCTCGCCTACCGGCCCGTCGTTCTTCAACTCGGCGAACTTGGCGGCCATCGTCGGGTTGCCGCGCGTCAGTCGCTTGACCGTCAGGTCTTCCGCCTTGTCGTTGGCCAGGCGCAGGTTGTTCGCCGACTTGTGAAGCGCTTCCTTCGTCTTCTCCAGGTCCTTGATCGCCTCGTCGATGCGCTTCACCGCCTCTTCGAATCCATCGGAGGCCAGCCGCCAGTTGCGGCCGAATGCCGACTTGAAGTCGTCGAGCTGAGTCTCGAAATTCGTGATGTCCACGTTCTGCGCCTTCACCAGCGCCAGCTCCGACTTGTACTGCAGCGAGTTCATCGCCGCGTTGCGCAGCAGCGTGATGATCGGCAGGAAGAACTGCGGGCGCACCACGTACATCTTCGGGTAGCGGTGGAAAACATCCACGATGCCGGTGTTGTACAGCTCGCTCTCCGGCTCCAGCAGCGACACCAGCACCGCGTACTCGCAACCCTTCTCGGTCCGGTCCTTGTCGAGTTCCCTCAGGAAATCTTCGTTGCGGTTCTTCGTCGCGGTGCGGTCGTTCTCGTTCTTCATCTCGAACATGATCGAGACGATCTCCGTCCCCGACTCGTCCGCGTCGCGGAAGATGAAGTCGCCCTTGCTGCCGCTGCGCGCGTCGTTGTCCTTCTCGAAGTAGGCGCGCGGAAAGGCCGTCGCGCGAATCCGGTTGAACTCGACCTCGCAATGCTGTTCCAGCGTCTCGCCGACCATCTTGGTCGACAGCTTTGCCTTCATGTCGCGCAGGCGCTCGATGGCGTCGTCGCGATCGCGGATCTGGGTCTCGTACTTGTCCTTCAGCGAGCGCTCCGACAGCTGCTTCTCCAGCGCAACCTGGCTCAGGTTGTTGCGCAGGTCGTCGCGCTCCTTCTCCACCACCGTGACCGCCTGGGTGATGGCCAGCTGCCGCGACACCTCACCCGCGTCCAGCCTCGCCTTCAGCGCCTGGATCTCCGCATCCTTGCTGGCCGCGGTCTTCTGCAATTCGTGGATCAGCTTCGCCTCGGCCTGCTCGGTCGCGGCCTGCCTGTCCCGCCGGGCCTGCGCCAACTCGCTGGCGAGCGCGTCGCGCTCCTTCTCCACCGCGCCCAGCGCCTCCGTCACCGCCAGCCTGCGCGCCACGTCCTCCGCATCCAGCCTGGCCTTCAACGCCTGGATCTCCGCATCCTTGGCCGCCGCCGCCTTCTGCAACTCGCTGCTGGCCCTGGCCTGCGCCAGTTCAACCGCGTTGCGCTTGTCCTGCTCGGCAAGCTCCAGCCGCTCATGCAACTGCTTCTCGAAATCCCCGTCGCGCACCTGCTTCAGGATTTCCGCGTACCCGGCCTCGTCAATCTTGAAGGCCTTGTCGCAGTGGGGGCAGATGATTTCGTGCATCGCTGGTGTGTGCTTGGCCGTGGCAGGGAGGGTGCATGCTACCCGCTAAAGCTGTATGCATGATTGCAAGTCACGGCAACGGGCTGCAAGCGGAATACCTAAACGACAGGTGCGAATCCGCGTTCTGCCCGAACGGCCGAGCTCGGCGCATACTTCGCGTCAAACCGAATTGGTGGTGAAACCGGTCAAGGTTTATTAAGACGTTTGATTCCGAATGCGATCAAGAATCCTATTTCTAGTGAGATAGGCGCTGACGGTTGCCGGCACAAGCTGTTGCCATTGCTCATTTCCAGACCGAATCATTTCCCGAATATTTGTTCCCGCGATGCCGGTCTGACCGCTCCTATCCCATAGAACTTCAACCTTATAGCCGGTATCTAGAAGCCTATTAATTTTTTCCCTGTTCCACGAGTCGCGGATTGTGGTAAAGCAAACCACTGACAGCGGGACCAGGCTGGAAAGCAAATTAGGCTGGTCAATTGGAAATGCTGTGAATTCAAATCGATTGCGATTTACTCCTGAACCCACGATCGCCTCGGCGATAGCTTCGCAGCGCTCCTCATAAGTAAGAGGGTTCTCTGCACGTATGCTGCGATGCGGATCTTGTACGCACTCTTTAAGGTTGCCAACGTCCGGTTGAGTTATGCCTATAATCAAACGATTGGCTTTGTCAAAGGCGGCGAGTATGTACTCCAAATGGTCGAGATGAAGAGGTTGGAATCTTCCGTGTACGCATCCAATCTCCACTCGGGAATGGTTTTCTGCCTCACTCACCAAGAGCCTCCCATTTTTTGTCGAAGTAGCGTTTAAAGGCTCGGTAAAGAGTGGGTGAATCCCCCTTCGGAAAACCGTGAGAAGAGATTCTAAGTTGTGGCAATCCTCTGCCTTGGTCATCGACGCCAGTGCTTGGGATAAAGGGGCTTACCAAGCATGCATCGTCAGTAAGGAATAGGCGGTATGGCTCAAAGTCTCCGTCGGCTGCGACTGTGTAATTTCGCACCTCAGCTGCATCACCCCCGGCAGATTCAATGAAATTCCGAGAATTCTCGACGAGCGCCTTGTAGTGCGTTGCTCCGTCAAACTTTTGAAGATTCTCCATGGCGGGAGAGTTGTCAGGGTCCACCAAAATAAACTTCAATAACGAACCTTGTTGTCGTGCCCGTTGCACGGCAGAAAGAAATTCGGGTTGCTCTGAAGTGAGCTTGGCTGCGCCAACTCCAATAAAGCAAAAGCCTTTGCCGGCATCTCTCAGGGCGATTTTGTAGTCAATTCCTCCTCGCACCGTCGTGTCGGCGTCAGTAATTCCATTGCGACGCAAGCGTAAGATATAGCTAGCCGCACACCACCAAATCAATGTTCCAATTGCGAACTTTATTGTCGCTAGGCTCTTCGGCATTGACGGATCAAGTAGGGTGCTTAAGGAGTCGTATATCCAAGGCGATGCCAGGATCGATATTGACCCCAGACCGGCCACCCAGTCCCGAATTCCCAGCGCTCTGTGCCGAACCGCTAGCCACAGAACCACCCTAATCGCCAACTTTACGAGGAAGTTATCCATTTATGCCTCAGGCGTGTCTAGGAAGTGATCCAGCAATATCCATGACCAATTTTCGAAATCCGAACGACGGTTCTGTATTTCAACCTTCGATTCAAACTTTGCATGAACAAGGAATCCACGTTCGCCGATCCGAAATTTAGGTTCGTCGATTTTGACTAGATAAAGCAGCCCCAAGTGCTGAGTGCTTACCTCTCGACTGTCGTCGTACAAATATCCTTTAGAGAGAATGGCAGGCTCCGTAGTGAGCACGAGCTCTTCACTAAGCTCTCGAAGAATGTACGAACAATCGGCTAAATCATCGTCTCCGCTAAATAGATCTAACGTAAGCTGGCTAAAATCGGAAACGGCTAGATGGCCCCCAAGCATCAGCGAGTACTCCCCGCGTAGACGGGTCTCGGGAAGGCGCCCGGTGCGCATGTGAGTGAGGTACCTTCCTTGGCATTCCACCACAAATACAGAGACGAGTTGGATCACGTCAAAGTCTTCTTCCGCAATTCGCCGCTGCATCGGAAATGCTAGGCTTGTCAGAAGGCCGCGGTCTATCGACTGTAAGAAAAGACCCGTAGATGGGATAAGCCTTCTTAAATCATCCCTCTTGATTACGGCAATTTCTTCGTCCATTTTGCTCTTCACAAATCGCTGAGCAAGATATTCTTCTTCTTGGGCCGATCTAATCGCAAACTGGCCTTGAAAAACTCTCTTGAAGCGCGATGTATCCCCGTTCCTAAGGATGTCTGTGGAGAGCTTTGACTTCATGGTTTGCCAAGGCGTTTTCCCATCCGAATTAAGCAAGCCCTCTTGTAGTGCTAAGGCTACTATTTCGCGCGCTGACATTGCTCGATTTTCACGTTTCAGGTAATGCTCCGCTAAATCTAGATAGGACGCCCCTTTTTGGTCTTGCGAGACATCATCCATGAATTAATATCTCCTTTCCCATTCCTCTGTGTCTGGAGTCTGCGGCAATGTAGCTCTTCGTTCTAACTTCACGAACGTCAAAAATCTGCGCGTAAAGCTCAATAATGGCTGGCTCGCTGGCGTTGGTCGCTACCACACGAACACCTCGATGAACTGCTTTCTTCAAGCAGTTGAATAAACGAAGCTGGTCGTCCCATGAGAATATTTTTTCGTTGTATCTAAGAAAGCTACCGTTTGCGCTTGATAACGCGTACGGAGGGTCGGCAAATATGAAGTCCCCGGGCTTGGAGCGTGAGATGCTCTCTTCGAAGTCGAGAGGCCTTATCTGCGCTCCTCGCAGTTTATGGGCCCATGATGTGAACTGATGCAGACTAAAGTCTGTCGGGCGCTTGGAGCCAATCGGTACGTTGAATTCACCTCGTTGGTTAACCCGATACAAGCCGTTGAAGCAAGCTTGGTTTAGATAAATCATACGAGCTGCTGTGCCGTGAGAGCTTCGCGGTTGTGATGCGCGAACCGAGTAGTAGTACTCTTTGCTGTGTTGCCGGCGATGGCGTTGATACAAACGATGAACCCCGGCTGGGTCGCTTCTTATGGCTTCGTAGGTGTTAACGAGTTCCGCATTTGAGTCAGAGATAAACGGCTTGTGAGGGCAAAAAGCAAAGTACGCGGCGCCACCGCCCAAGAATGGCTCGAAATACCTCAAATGCCCTTGCAGAAAGAATTTGGTTAAGTGAGGCAGTATGTGTCGCTTGCCGCCTGCCCACTTCAAGGGCAGTGTCTCCTTGTGCTCTGTGTGGTGTAGGGAGTTATGTGTGGGGCTGTCATAGTGGGCAAGAGATTCGCTCTTGGTTTCTAGTTCGACGTGGCGGTCGCGATCAAACGTGTCTATAGCCATTTGATGGCCCCTACTGATTCGAAGTAAATCTCGCCGATTGCAGTGGCTTCATCCCCATCTTCGAGAATCTGCGTAACTAGCTTGTCTGCCAGATGGCGGGGGCACGCGAACAGCATTCCGCCTGACATTTGAGAGTCAAAAAGAATGCACTTCTTGGCGTCGTCCACTCTCTCCATGTTTATGGAGAAGCCTGCAGCATCTTCGCAATTGTAAAGATACTGGCGCGTGGTGAGTTCTTCCTTCAGATGCTGCTCAATAGACGCGTAAATTGGAAGCTTCTCCACATAAATTTTTGCGGAGCAGCGCAGTCTGTTTGTCAAGCTATGGGCTGCGCGAGCTAGCCCAAATCCCGAAACATCAGTGCATTCTTGGATACCGAAATTCCTTAGAATGGATGAAGTTATTCGATTTGATCTGAGCATTCCGTGTATTACGTCTTCGAAGTCGTTCTCCAGCATTGGTTCTGTTCTCCAGAGGACGCTCGCGACGCTGGTGCCTAATCTCTTCGTTAAAATCAGTATGTCCCCTTGGGAAAGGGGGGCCGTATTAGGCATAGAGGCGGCAGTCCCTACAACCGAGAGTCCTAGATACAGATCCTCTTGGTGTGCCATGGTGTGACCGCCAACAAGCAGGGCGCCTTCGTCTCTCAATGCCTCTTGTGCTGAGAGCATGAGCTCCGCAACGATAGGATTGTTGCCATCCATTCCTTTCGGAATTCCAAGCAGGGCCAATGCGAACGCTGGCACTCCGTGAGTTGCGTATATGTCATTCAGAATGTGGTTTACGGCAATACGCGCGAAGTGAACAACACTCGGAACGTAAGGAAGCACCACATCGATAGTCGCAACCACGTTGTTAGACGGCAACGAGAACGATGCGGCATCGCGCATTCTCGACGAGTCCTGCCTTAGGTAGTCATTGCCGTGGTTTCCCATGATGGTAAGCAGCTGTCGAAGGTCGCTTACGCAGGCCTTGTTCGAGCAACCCCCGTGTGACGCCCAGTCCAAGAATCTTTTTGTCATTCTGTACGTTGCCCACCGTTCATGTTTTCGCTGCCGGGTGCGTCGCGATCATATACCAAGGGGTTTTGCAGAGAGGGAGGCACAACGTCTCTGTAGTATCTGAGAGGATTGCGCCGGCGGTTCGGCTGTGAGCCGCCGAGTTTGCCAAGCGGCAAACGGAGAAAACCCAGCGCAAAAACGCCCACGACTGCATCGCAGTCGTGGGCGTTTTAGTTAGCGGCGGTAAGGTTCAGCGCTGCAAGCTGGCCAGCGCTTCTTCCAGGTAGCTACTGTCGGCCCAGTCGTTCACGTCGAAGTCGTTCTTCACATAGCCACGCTCGCGCAGGAAGTCCTTGGCGATGCGCAGGCCGATGAGGTTCTGCGGTAACAGGTTGGGCACCAGGTCGTAGCGCGGCAGCAGGCGGGCGGTGGCGGCTTCCGGGTAGAGCGTGGTGCGGTGGAAGACGGCGGCGGCGGCTTGCGGGTGGGCGTTGATCCAGCGGCCGGCGCGGATGGAGGCACGCAGCCAGGCGACTACGACGTCGCGGTGGTCGCGGGCGAACTCGGCGCTGACGGTCAGCGTGCGCGGTGCGTTGGCGATGCCCAGCGTCCAGTCCGGGTAGCGGTCCAGGTCGTCCAGCACCTTGAACTCGCCGCTCTGTTCCAGCGTGTCGGACAGGCCCAGGCCGTACTCGTAGTAGGCGTCGATCTCGCCACGTGACAGTGCCTGCAGCTCGACGCCGCGTGCGGCCTTGTCGCGCAGGCGGCCCCAGGTTTCCGACGGGCCTTGCGAGGGCGTGTCGACGTGCACGTCGGGTGCGTCGATGTCGATGATCTGCACGTCGGCTTCGCTCAGGCCATGCAGTGCGAGTGCGACATGGATGCCGCGCTCGCTGGTGGCGCGACGGAAGTCGATCTTCTCCGCGATGTGGCTGCGGTACAGGCCGATGCGCTTGCCGCGCAGTTGCGCCACGCTGTAGATCGGCGCGTCGCTGCGCGCGATGATCTTGCCGGCGGGTTGTGCCTGCGTCAGGCCGATCAGCACCGTGTCGCGGATGTCGGCCTTGGCCCAGATCGCCGGGCTGTTGCCGCCGTCGCGGAAGAGGTTGGGCGACTTGTGGTTGTAGTGCTCCAGCCAGCCGTGCTCGTCCGGGCGGGCGCGCAGGTAGTCCAGCTTGCCACCGACGCGGTTGAGTTCTTCCGCCAGCCAGCCGAGTTCGTTGGCGACGCCGGAGGCGACCAGCACCGGGCAGATGGTGTAGCGCGCGGCGACGCGGGTGTCGGTGGTGGTGGCGTCCGAGGCGGCGGTGGTGAGGCCGGCTTCGTTGATGATTCCCATGTGATGCTCCTTGATTGATCGGTCATTCCTGTGTGCCTCGATCCGTCGGCCCCTTCGACAAGCTCAGGGACCGAAGCTTGGGGGCCGTGCGGGAATCCAGTGACTTTGTCTGGTTGCTGGAAGTGCAACAACGCTGGATTCCCGTCCGGCCGCAGGCTCGCGTGCCCTGAGCTTGTCGAAGGGCGGGAATGACGAGGTAAGTGGTTGTGCGTTGCTTGTGCCGTCTTGCGCAGGTCGTCTGATTTCCGCCGCTGCCCTCTCCCCCAGCCCCTCTCTCGCAAGTGAGCGAGGAGAGTGGTCGTCATTCCTGCAGAAGCGGGAATCCAGCGTCGTTCACGCAGCGTTGCTCAAAGTCACTGGATTCCCGCTTCCGCGGGAATGACGGAGTTGGGTGCGATGCGTGACCTCAGGCCGCCTTGCGCAGGCCGCTTGTTGAACCAGCGTGTCCGGCCTCTGCACGCAGCGACGCATGCGCCTCTTCCAGATAGCTCGCGTCCGCCCAGTCTTCGATGCGGAAGTCGTTCTTCTGGTAGCCGTGGCTGACCAGGAAGTCTTTCTGGATCGTGACGCCGGCGAGGTTCTGCGGGGACAGGCTGGGCACGAAGTCCTGGTGCTGGATCAGCGTGGCGATCTGCTCGGCGTCGCGATACGTGGTGGTGCGCGCGAAGATGTCGGCGGCGGCGCGGCGGTTGGCGTTCACCCACTGGCCGCCGCGGATGGCGGCGCGCAGCCAGGCGACGACGACTTCCGGGTGCGCCTTGGCGAACGCGGTGTTCACGGCGGTGGTGTACGGGCCGTTGGTGACGCGCAGGGTCCAGTCGGAATAGCGGTCCAGGTCTTCGATGATCTTGAATTCACCGGTGGCGACGAGGCGGATCGAGCGGGCCGGGCTGATGTAGATGGCTTCGATGCGGCCTTCCTGCAGCGCGAGTTGGTCTTCCGGCACGTGGTTGTGCAGGTAGGTCCAGTTCTGCGCCGGGCGCTCGGCGGGTGCGGCGGGCTTTGCTTCCGGTGCGTCGAGGTCGACGATCTGCACGTCATTGCGGGTGAGGCCGTTGACCGCCAGCGCCAGTTCGATGCCGCGCTCGGCGGTGCCGCGCACGAAGTCGATCTTCTCCGTGGCGAGGCTGCGCGTCAGGCCGATGCGACGGCCTTTCAGATCGCCGACGCGATGGATGCCGGAATCGCTGCGCACCAGGATCTGGCCGCCGGTGACTGCGGCGGTGGTGGCGATCAGGGTGGTGTCGGTGAGGTCGGCGCGCGCCTGGATGGTGGGGATCGCGCCGCCGTCACGGAACAGCTTGGGCAGCGAGTGGGTGAAGTGCGGCAGCCAGCCAGCGTTGTCCGGCAGCGAGCGCAGGTAGCGCGGCTTCGCATTGACGCGACGGAATTCCTCGTCGATGAAGCCGAGTTCCAGCGCGACGTTGGTGGCCACGAAAACCGGGCAGATGGTGTACAGCACTTCCTGTGCGGGGGTGTTCGATGCGGTGCTCTGTGCGTTGCTCATGGTGATGAGTCCTTTGCTTCAGTGAGTGTTCTTCAGAACGTTCAACAGGGGACGACGAGTGTTCGGGCGTCAAGCCGCCGCAGCCACTGACGCTGCATCCGACGCGCCGATGCGCTCCGGCAGCAGATCGGCCAGCAGCAGTTCCTTGATCTCCTGGAAGTCGGCGGCCGAGCGCTTGCGTGGTTTCGGCAGGTCGATGCGCAGGTCGCGGCGGATCGTCGCGGGCGGGCCGTCCAGCACGATGACGCGGTCGGACAGCACGATGGCCTCGTCGATGTCGTGGGTGATGAACAGCACGTTCGGCCCTTCGTTGCCAACGATCTCCAGCAGGTGGTCCTGCATGCGCACACGCGTCAGCGGGTCCAGCGCGCTGAAGGGTTCGTCGAGCAGCAGCAGGCGAGGGCTGCCGACCAGTGCGCGGGCCAGGCCCACGCGTTGCGCCATGCCGCCGGACAACTGCTTGGGCAGCGCCTTGGCGAACGCGGTGAGCGAAACCTTCTTCAGCGCGGCTTCCACGGCGGCCTTGCGTTCTTCCACCGGCCAGTCCCAGATCGCCAGTTCGACGTTGTCCGCGACGTTCAGCCAGGGCATCAGGCGCGGTTCCTGGAAGGCCACGCTGATGCGCTTGTGCGGCCCGGTGATGAGTTCGCCGTCGAGCTTGATCTGCCCTTGCGTGGGCGTCTCCAGCCCGGCCAGCAGGCGCAGCAGGGTGCTCTTGCCGCAGCCGCTGGCACCGATCACGGTGAGGATGCGTTCCTGGTCGAAGTTGAAACCCAGCGGCCCCAGCGCGGCGAAGTCGCCGAACTTCTTCACCAGTCGTTGTATCTCGATCATGGTTGGTGCCTCACTCTTTCTCGACCGTGTCCTGCCAGCGCAGCACGCGGTTGGAAATCTTTGCGATGATCAGGTCGGTGGTCTTGCCGCACAGCGCGAAGACGATCATGCAGGCCATGACGATCTGCGCGCGGCCGGTCATCTCGCCGTCGAGCAGCACGTAGCCGATTCCGCTGGACGCGCCCATCAGTTCCGCCGCCACCACCACCAGCCAGGCCACGCCCATCGACTGGCGCAGGCCGACGAAGAGGAAGGGCAGGCTGTAGGGCAGCATCACCTTGGTGACGAGACGCGCACCGCGCAGGCGGTACACCTCGCCGACCTCGATGAGCTTGCGGTCGGCCCGCGCGATACCCGACATGAAGTTCAGATAGGTCGGGAAGAACGCGGCCTTGGCGATCAGCACGACCTTGGAGCTTTCGTCGATGCCCAGCCACAGGATGAACATCGGAATCCAGGCCAGGCCCGGAATCGTGCGCAGCGCGTGGATGGTCGGGTCGATGATGGAGCGCCAGAAGCGCGAGTACCCGGTGATGGCACCGACGACGATGGCCACCGTGACGCCGCTGGCAAAGCCCAGCAGCACGCGCTGGAAAGAGATGGCCAGGTGCGGATTCAGGAAGCCGCTGCTGAGCATGTCCCACAGCGCGCCGAGCACGCGCGTCGGCGTCGGCAGCAGCACTGGGTCGACGAGCTGGAAGGTGCCCACGCTTTGCCACACCAGCAGGATCAACGCAGGGAAGATCAGTGGGCGAATGATCGAGGAACTGCGGTCCGCCAGACCGCGCCCCCAGCTGGGCGCGCCCAGCGGGCGCACCAGGTTCAGGATGAGTTCAGACATGGCGGCCCCCGGCCTCAGTCAGCCGACTTGTAGAAGCCCGGCTCCAGCACGGCCTTGACGACGGCATTCACGTCCGTGTCGGCCGGCACCGAGCCCAGCTTCTTGTACAGCTCGCCCCAGTAGGCCAGGTCGGCTGCGTCCTTGGCGACGATCTCGGGGTTGTCGTCCTGCTGCAGCTGGCGCTCGAAGACGCGGCGGGCCACGTCGATATCGATCTTGGACGATTCGGCGAAATCCTTGATCGCCTGTTCCGGGTTCTGCTTGGTGAAGACGCGTGCGCGGTTGAACTGCGCCAGCACGATCTTCACGATCTCCGGGTTGGCCTTCAGGTATTCCTCGCGCACGTTCAGGCCACCACCGCCGGCCAGGCTCTTGTCCACGAACAGCACACGGGCCTTGGTCTGCACTTCGGCAATCGTCCAGTCCGGTTCCAGCGCGGCCCAGGCTTCGACGCGGCCGGCGGCCAGTGCCAGGCGGCCTTGCGCGTGTTGCAGGCTCACGATGTCCACGTCCTTGTCGGTCAGACCGTGCTTGTGCAGCGCTGCGATCAGCGAGATGTACGGGCCGGTGCCCGGCGTGGCGGCGATCTTCTTGCCACGCAGGTCGTTGATGCTCTTGTAGGGTGCGTCATGACGCACGAGGATCGGCGCGCCGTGTGCGTTGCGGCCGGTCCAGTAGACGAACTTGATGGGCGTGCCGTTGGCGCGCGCCAGGAAGGCGGAGGCCGAGCTGGTGGAGGCGATGTCCACCGCCTTGCCACGCAGGAACTCCAGACTCTTGTTGCTGCCGAGCGATTCCACCCATTTGACCGTCACGCCTTTTGGCTTCAGGGCTTCTTCGATCCAGCCCTTGTCCTTGGCGATGCGCGTTTCCGGGTTGATGGAGGAGTAGCCCAGGCGGATCTCCTGCTGGGCACTCGCCGAGAAGGCGGCGAGACCGAGCGAGAGAGCGAGTGCGGAGCTGAAGACTGCGGCAGTGATTCTGTTCAACATGATGATTCCTGAAGAGGGAGTGATTGCGCCCATCAATCTAGGCAGGGGACGATGGGCGCGGAACAATGCATTTCAGATTTGGTTATCCAGCAGGGCTGAATATGCATACGGGGTTAGGTGGGGTTCTGGCTTGTACGCCAGTGCCTGCCGAGGCTTCGGCGTGCGGTCGGTGGCGTGGTGCGGCTGGTGCTGCGTAGATCTGCGCAGCACCGGATTTGAGGCTGGTCAAATTCGCGAGCGCCTGCGGCCGGTCGTACTGCGCGACGCCCGTGTGGCGTAGATTCGGACAGGACGGCTCCGGCCAACGGACACGAGGGTCCGCAACATGAAGATGAGAGTGAAAGCGATCCGATGCATGGCGCTGGTGGCGCTGCTCGGCATGTCTCCCCTGGCGTGGGCCGCACCTGATGTGCAGGTCGGTTTCTCGCCGGAGGGCTCGGCGCGCAAGCTGGTGCTGGATACGATCAGTGGCGCGCAGCGCAGCATCCAGGTGCTGGCCTACGCCTTCCAGGCGCCGGACATCGCCCAGGCGCTCGTCGATGCGCAGAAGCGCGGCGTGGAGGTGCGCATCGTGGTCGACAAGAAGCGCAACCGCGGCAAGACGAGCAGGAAGGCCATGGACTTCGTGACGCGCAACGGCGTGGCCTTGCGCACCAACGACCATTTCCACATCCACCACGACAAGACGATCATCGTCGATGGCGAAACGGTGGAAACCGGCTCCTTCAACTTCGCGCCGTCCGCCGAGACGCTCAATTCCGAGAACGTGGTGGTCATCCGTGGCATGCCGGAAATTGCGCGACAGTACGTCGCGCACTGGCAGTCGCGCTGGGACCTGGGCAAGCCGTACCCGCCGAAGTCCGCACGCTGACGCGCGGCTACCACGGTTCGACCGTGGGCTGCGGTCGTGATCAGCCCGCGTTCGCATTGCGGATGCGCAGCAGGCGTGTCGGGTCTTTGTCGGTGCCACCGGCCTTGCCCTTGCGCCAACCCATGTTGCGCACGTAGCTACCGAGCAGTTCGGATTCGGACAGGTGCTCCTCGTCCACTTTCACGTCCAGGTCCGCATGCGGTGCGACGAACAGCGCGTCCACCGGACAGTACAGCTCGCACATGAAGCAGGTCTGGCAGTCTTCCTTGCGGGCGATCACCGGAATGGAATCCGGCACTGCGTCGAAGACATCGCGCGGGCAGGTCTTCACGCACAGGTTGCATTCGATGCAGCGGTCGGCACTGACGAGTTCGATCATGGTGTGGGTGTTCAGGAGATCAGGGCTTCTTCGGGCAGATCGCGCGCGGTGTGCGGTGTCGGCGCGTTGGTGACGTGGAGGTCGTCCACGCCACGGCTGTGGATGTGCTGCGTCTGCGCCGGATCGCTGCCGTCGCGGTCCACGCGCCGGTGCAGGCCGCGGCTTTCGTCGCGTGCGGCGGCGCTGGCCCAGATGAGCCGCGCGGTCGCGGCCATCGATGCGGCCTCGCGGGCGCGCACCAGCTCGCGGCCGCTGCCGCCGAGGTGGTCGCGCGCGGCGGCCCAGATGCCGTCGAGCTGCGCGCGGGACAGCGCGATGCGCTCACCGGTGCGGAAGAAGTTCACGTCCAGCGGCAGCGTCTCGTCCTGCACGGCGGCGATCAGTTCTCGTGTGAAGTTGATGCTGGCGGGCTGCTTGTTAGGCCGTATGCCGGCGCCACCGAGTGCGCGGACATCGCGTGTATGCAGCCTGTCGCCCAGCGCGCCAGCCTGTCGTGCCGCGAACTGCGCCGCGCCACGGCCGCTCCACACGCCGCTGGCAATCGCCCAGGACGCATTCGGGCTGCCTCCGCCGGAAATCGCGCCGACCAGCTTCTCGCGCGAAGCCGCGTCGCCCGCGACGTACAGGCCGGGCACGTTGCTCGCGCAGTCATCGCTCACCACGTCCAGCCCACCGGTGCCGCGCACCGTGCCTTCGGAACGCAGCGTCACCGGGAAGCGCTCCTTGAACGGGTCGATGCCGATGCGCTCGAAGGGCAGGAAGCAGTTGGGCTGGCCGCGCACCAGCCAGTCATGCTCGTGCGCTTCGCCCTTGTTCATCAGCGCGTACACCTTGTGGCCGGCGATCATTGCGCGTGCGATGCGTGTGCTGCGGTCGCCACCTTCGCTGGGCAGGGGGCTACCGTCTTCCAGGTAGAAGCTGGCGAAGGTGAAGGTCAGGCCCTTGGTCACCGTCGCGTGTTCCGCCGACAGTCCGTACTGCGCGCTGAACTCCATGCCGGACAGGCGCGCGCCGGCTTCCGCCGCCAGCAGGTAACTGTCACCGGTGTTGCCATCGCAACCCAGTGCGCGCGACAGGAAGGTGCAGCCGCCAGCGGCGATCACCACCGCGCCGGCGCGCACCTGCCAGCGTTCGCCACTGCGCAGCTCCACGCCGGCCGCGCCCGCCACCACGCCATCGGCCCAGAGCAGCTCGAGGGCAGGGTGGTGATCCAGGATCGTCACGCCTGCGCGCTTCACGCGGCGGCGCTGGTGATGCATGTAGTCCGGCCCGCGCAGGTTGGCGCGATACGGCCGGCCGTCTTCGTCGAAGGGAAAGGGATAGCCGTCCCCGCCCAGCTCGTCGAGGCCACGCAGCGCCTCTTCCATCGTGCGGATGATCCAGCGCCGGTCCGCCAGGCCGGCAGACTTCTCCAGGCGCTTGTTCACCTCTGCATCGCGCGCGGCGCCCGCAGGCAGGTACCACGCTCCGGTGTTCGACGGCGCCGTTGCACCGGACGTGCCGCAATAACCCTTGTCCGCCAGCACCACCTTCGCGCCACTGCGCGCAGCCGACAGCGCGGCCCATGTCGCGGCGGGGCCGCCGCCGATCACCAGTACGTCGGCGTGCAGGACCAGCCCGCCGGATTCATTGGCGTAGGTGGTGGAAGGTGCATCGTGGATGACGGGCATGAGCGACGTTCTTCACGCGCGCCGGGCAGCACGCGGATGATGGAAATGGAAGAACGTTTAGCAGGACGTATGCCACGGCGGCGCAAGTGCCCCCGGCGAGCCCGGACCGGCCCGTGGCATCAGGCGCGCAGCAGGATGGTGTGTGTTGAGCACGAAGCAGCTCGCGCGAAGGGGTGGTGATTTATCACCAGTGCGCGGAAGGGGGTGCTGCAAAACAAGCAGACCGCTGCTGGCGAGCGGTGGCTGCCGATTTGTGTGGCGCAGCTACGCGACGCGGATACCGAGCAAGCGCATCAGCGGCCCGGTGAGCAACGCACCCGCCAGCGACGACAGGCTGCCCCACAACAGCACCGCGACGTAGATCATCGACGCACCGCCGCCCTGGTAGGGCTGCACGCAGTCCGTGTAGTAGGCCAGCAGCAGCCAGGGCGCGAACAGCACGCACGCGCCCACGGCGCGCAGCGGGTTGGCGGTCGCCAGCGACACGAACGCGGGAACGAGTGGAATGGCAATGAACCAGGCGAGCGCCATGGTGAAGCCAGCCAGGTCGTGCTGGTAGCAGAAAAAGCTGTTGAAGCCCTGCAGCGCAATGACGCCCAGGATGGCGATGACGCCAAGCAGACGGGCGCGGGGTTTCGTCACGATCACAACAAGCCTCCTCGCGGGTAAGTCCTTTCAGTCAGCGACATGCTTCGATTCCCGTCGCTCCTGCCCTTTGGCAGGCTCAGGATGAACCGGGCGCTGCCCGGACAGGAGCCCGGCCACGTTGAAAGACACCGGGTCCCTGTCCTCGCACCGCTGTCCGGAACGTGTTTCCGGACAGGATTCCAGAGCTTCGTCGTTCCCGCGTAGAGGGGTAAGCAGGCATTTCGGTGAATGCAGAAAGCTCGCAATGCGGGAACCCTGTGTCGTTCGACGGCCGCAAACGTCGCTGGATTCCCGCTTTCGCGGGAATGACGAAACTCTTTCTGGACGGCACTGGGCCTTCGCAGGAACGACGTCCAGTCGGGTATGCGGCATCAGCTTCCTTGTCCCCGTGTCGCCAGCATAGTGGCTGCCCGATGCCGCGCACGCAGGGCCTGCACCATGAAGCCCACCACCAGCAGGTTCAACACCAGTGCCGCCACGCTCAGCCAGCCGGCATGGCGGATCACCTCGGCGACTTCGAACGGCACATACACGCCACCGCTGAACGCCGCCAGCCATTCCGCCCAGGCACGTTGCTGCCACAAGCCGTAGGCTTCGACGAAGCGGAAGCCCGCGTACACCGCCGCGCCCGCGAGCAGCCAGCGTGGGTCCAGCACGCCGATGTCCTGTCCGATGCGCGCCAGCAGGTGCGGCGTATGCACTGCCGGATTCAGGTGCAGATGACCGGCCAGCTGGTGTGCCAGCGCATGCATGTCATGGTGCACGAACAACAGCAGCCCGGAAGCGGCGAGCAAAGCCAGCGAGCCTTTCGCGGCCTCGAAGGCGGCGATGACACGGAGCGTGCGGCGGGTATGGCGATGTCGCATGAGACCGGACTTTACCGGAAGCCACCCGGCGCCCGTTGTCGTGGCCGCCGCCGGCGACCGGAGGGCCCTGCAGATCACCCCCACCAGCCGGATCAGATGGTGATGATGACCTTCCCTTGGGCGTGGCCGGTCGCGAGATACCGGATGGCATCGGGCACTCCGGTCAGCGGGTACAACCTGTCTATGACCGGGGCGATCCTGCCGGACTCCAGCAACTCCTTCAGGAAGGCCAGGTCGGTCCGGCTCCGCTTCGCGAGCAGGGGCCTGACTTTCTGCGTGACGAACCACGAGCTCACGAAGGATGCGAGCAGATGCAGGAATGGCCCCGACCAGTTTCCCCCGGAGCCACCGGAAGGAACGTAGATGCCTTTGCGGGTGAGGGCCCGCCTGCACTCCCGGAAAGAGCGGTTGCCCACGTTGTCGAGGATGAGGTCGTGGCGCTGGCCGGTACGCGTGAAGTCCTCCCGCGTGTAGTCAATGACGCGGTCCGCACCCAGCGCGCGCACGATCTCCACGTTCCTCGTGCTGCACACCGCCGTCACGTCCGCTCCGTACGTCTTTGCGATCTGCACCGCAAACGTACCGACGCCACCCGACGCCCCGTTGATCAAAACCTTCTGCCCGCTTGCAATCCTGCCCGCGTCCCGCAAGCCCTGCAGGGCGGTGAAGCCAGCCATCGGCACCGCTGCGGCCTGCTCGAAGCTCAGGTTGACAGGCTTGGCCTCGAGGAAGTCCTGCGGGACGCACGCGTACTCGGCGAAGGGCGAGAGCTCCATGTATGGGTCGCCCGGGGCATCGTCACTGACCTGCCCGAAAACCTCGTCGCCCGGGCGGAAGCGGGTCACGTTCTTGCCAACGGCCTCCACCGTGCCGGCCAGGTCCGAACCCAGGCCATTCATCTTCGGCCCGATCAAGCCGAAGATCCGTCGCGTCACCGGCGTGACGTCACGCATCACCTGCCAGTCTGACGGATTGATGCCTGCCGCGCGGATGCGCACGAGCACGTCGTCGTCACCCGCCCGCGGTTTGTCGACTTCCTTGAATTCCAGGGCATCCAGCGAACCGTATGCCTTGAAAACGACTGCTTTCATGCAGCCTCCTTCCGTCCTGCCCAGGGGAGAGAATCTGTACGCACGTCAGCGCGCAGACCTTCATGTCTGCTGGCCGCGAGGGCAAGGAATCAGATTCGCTGCAGGGGCCGGCAAGAAGACGCCGACCATTGGCCCAGCTTACTCGCTCGGGCTGCAAACTACCGGGCAGACCGGGATTTAAGTAAGGCGGGACACGTAGGGATGTCCGAAGTCAGCCGGGGTCAGCCCGGGGTTAGCGGACCGTTGATGACGGCTTCCAAATGGTGACCCTCCGGGTCGATCACGAAGGCCGCGTAGTAGTGCTTGCCATAGTGCGGCCGCGGACCCGGCGCGCCGTTGTCGTGGCCGCCGTTGCGCAGGGCCGCTTCGTGGAAGGCATGGACGGCCTCGCGTGAGGGTGCAGCGAAGGCCAGATGGAAACCCGGCCCCGGCGGCACCGCATCGTCGCGTTGCTTGATCGCCAGCTTGTCTCCCGAACCGGGCGCACCGTAGCCGACAGCCTGGTTCTGCTCGCCCGGACGGATGTCGGACCAGACGCGCACATAGCCAAGCGCAGCGAGTGCCGCGTCGTAGAAACGCGCCGCGACTTCGATATCGCGGACGCCGAGGGAAATGTGGTGGAGCATGGTCATGTTTCCGGCTGTCGGCGATGCGCGTGGAAGGCCGACCCTAGCGCCTGGACTATCCGGCTGGCCACCAGGCGAGGGTCGTCTTTGCTCAGGATGCGCTTGCATCGCAACGCCATGAAAAGCGGAAAGCGTTCGCGTAACCGTGCCTCCTCGCGCGCGGCATCAGCTTCCAGGTATGTACGCTGAAGCTGACGCGCCACGATGATCCGTGCGCACTCCTCTTCATCCAGCGAGGGCAACAGCAGGATGCTGAGTGCGTCATCAGCGATACGAGCGCGGATGGCTGAATAATCTGGAGTCGTGTCTTCAGGGTAGGTCATGAAACCCGAGGACAAGGCGAAAACGGTCGGTTGGTCGATACCCGAAACGAGTGACCCGTAGCGCTCGATATTCTTCCGCGCGTACGCCATGTAACCATTTCTGGCGATGAATCCCGGAATAGCGCCAGCACCGCATGGAAACGCCGCATCGAGGTCCATGAACCTGGCTCCGACACGTGAAGCCAACAGGGGCCCGATCGTTGTCTTGCCTGCCCCGCCGGGGCCGACGAGATGGATGATCAGTTTTTCCGCGGTGATTTGATGTCCCCGTTCATCGCGCCATGTGGCAAAGAGACACGACTTTGCGTGAACGGACTACGGCGTCCGCCCCTTGCCGCGTTGCTTGGCGGGAGGCGGCGTCTGCTCTGCCAGTTGCCCGGTCACGTACTTGTGCAGCACGCTGGCGATCAGCGTCTGGTAGGGAATGCCTTCCTTGAGCGCACGCACCTGTATATCGCTCAGGTCACCGGAAGAAAGACGGATATTGACCCGCTTGTCCTTGATCGCAGTCGCTCGTGCGACGGCCTTGAACTTCGCGAGCTCGGCCTTTGTCGCCACGGACTTTAGCGCTCCCTTTTCATAGGCGCCAAGAATCTCCTGCTCGTAGTCATCAATCTTCGGCATCGGGCTCACCTGCGTTCAAATAGTCTCTCGTGGCCTTGCGGCTCGGGATGATGGTCTTGAGGAAAAAATAGTCGTCCTCTTCCACAAAGGGGACGAGGTAGGCGTAGTGGTCGGCACAGACGACAAACACACGCTGCCTCGGGTATCGAGCCTGGTTCGGATGCGCCAGGATGTCGAGCAGCCCGTCCGATTCGATGGCGACGACCATCTGCTCGAAGGACACGCCTCGCTCGGCGTTCAGGCTCTCGTTCTTCTCGGGATTCCACCGGAACGGTTTCATCCCTGAATGCTAGCGGTGTGTGTGCCTTTTGTCACCACAAGCAGTGACGGTCGCTCAGGTGGTCCGGCTCAACTCCACCGCGTCCACTTCACCTCACTTTTCGCCGACTCCACCGTCAGCTCGATGAACCTCACCCCGCGCGCGCCATCGGCCAGCGTCGGGTAGTCGCCTTCCAGCTCGCCGAGTGCGCGCCCCTCGCTGCGGGCGCGCATGGCTTCGGCGGCGCCGAGGTAGACGTTGGCGAAGGCTTCGTGGAAGCCCTCGGGGTGGCCGGAGGGGAGGCGGGTGGCTTTGAGGGAGGCGGGGCAGAGGCCGGTGGAGCCGCGGGTGAGGATGCGCGGGGCGTCGTCCAGCGAGGTGTGGATCAGGCGGTTGGGGTCTTCCTGGTGCCAGGTGATCGTGCCTTGTGTGCCGACGATGCGCACGCGCAGGTCGTTCTCCACGCCGGCGACGATCTGGCTGGCGGTGAGGACGCCGCGTGCGCCGTTGGTGAAGCGCAGCAGCAGGCTGCCGTCGTCGTCGAGGCGGCGGCCGGGGACGAAGCTGGTGAGGTCGGCGCAGAGGGCGTCGATCTGCAGGCCGGTGATGGTGGCGATGAGGTTTTCGGCGTGGGAGCCGATGTCACCCATGGCGCCGGCGATGCCGCTGCGGCTGGGGTCGGTGCGCCAGTCGGCCTGTTTGTTGGCGCTGCCTTCCAGCTGCGTGGCGAGCCAGCCCTGGTTGTACTCCACCAGCACCTTGCGGATCTCGCCGAGCTGGCCGTTGCGCACCATGTGGCGCGCCTGCCGCACCATCGGATAGCCAGTGTAGTTGTAGGTGACGGCGAACACCGCGCCGCTCTGCTTCACGGCGTGGGCGAGCTTGTCGGCCTGCGCGCTGGTGTGCACCAGCGGCTTGTCGCACACCACGTTGATGCCGGCCTGCGCGAAGGCCAGCGCCACCGGGTAGTGCAGATGGTTGGGCGTCACGATGCTGACGAAGTCGATGCGCTCCTCGGCCGGGCGCTTCAGCTCTTCGTCGAGCAGGGTCTGCCAGTCGCCGTGGTTGCGCGCGTCGGCAAGGCCGAGGTCGCGGCCGGAGGCGCGCGCCTTGTCCGGGTTGGATGACAGCGCGCCGGCCACCAGTTCCATCTGGCCGTCCAGCGCCATCGCGCGGCGATGCACGACGCCGATGAACGCGTCGCGGCCGCCGCCGACCATGGCGTATCGCAGTTTGCGCAAGGTGCTCTCCTCAGTGTTTGATTAAGTGCTCAGCGTTCTTCGAAGGACGCGTCGAAGGCGCGTGCCGAGGGCTCGAAGTCCAGGCGCCGGCAGAAGGCCGCGCTCTCGGTGGCGCCGTGCACGCGGTCCATGCGGCTGTCTTCCCATTCCACCGACAGCGGGCCGGCGTAGCGGATGTCGTTCAGCGCCACGATGATGGATTCGAAGTCCACCATGCCGCGGCCGACGCTGCGGAAGTCCCAGTAGCGGCGCGCGTCGCCGAAGCTGGTGTGGCCGCCGAACACGCCCACCGTGCCGTCGCCCTTGCCCCACCACACGTCCTTCATGTGCGCGTTGTAGATGCGGTCGGGAAACGTGCGGATGAACTTCACGTAGTCCACGCCCTGGTAGGCGAGGTGGCTGGGGTCGAAGTTGAAGCCGAAGCGCCTGTGGCCTTTCACCGCATCGATGGCGCGTTGCGTGGAGGCGATGTCGAAGGCGATCTCGGTCGGGTGCACCTCCAGCGCGAAGTTGATGTTGTGCTGTTCGAAGGTGTCGAGGATGGGCGTGAAGCGCTTGCCGAAATCCGCGAAGCCCGCGTCCCAGTATTCCTGCGTGGTGGGCGGGAAGGCGTAGGTCGCGTGCCAGATGGACGAGCCGGTGAAGCCGGTCACCGTCTTCACGCCGAACTTCGCCGCGGCGCGCGCGGTGTCCGCCAGCTCCTTCGCGGCGCGCTGGCGCACGCCTTCCGGCTCGCCGTCGCCCCATACGTGCGCGGGCAGTATCGACTTGTGGCGTGCGTCGATCAGGTCGCACACCGCTTGCCCCACGAGGTGATTGCCGATCGCCAGCGAGGTGAGCCCGTGCTGCTTGAGCAGGGCCCACTTGTCGCGGCAGTAGGCGTCGCTGGCGAGCGCCTCCTGCACGTTGAAGTGGTCGCCCCAGCAGGCCAGTTCCAGCCCGTCGTAACCCATGCGCTTCGCCAGCGGTGCCAGCTCGCGCAGGGGCAGGTCGGCCCACTGGCCGGTGAAGAGGGTGACGGGACGTGGCATGGTGGCTCCTGTGGGTAGTTACTCCCTCTCCCGCAGGCGGGAGAGGGCTGGGGAGAGGGTCGGGTTGAGGGCGCCGCGCGTGCTCCCCTCACCCTGCGCTACCGTCAGAACGGCGAGTTCGGGAAGTAGAACTCCTTGGCGTTCTGCTTCGTGATCAGCACCGACGGGATGATCGTCGTCGCCGGCAGCTTCTGGCCCTTCAGGCGTGCCTCGGTGGTCAGCTTGATCGCGTCGTACATGAACTTCGGCGAGTAGGACACGTTGGCCTGGATCAGCGGGTCGCTGCCATCCATCAGGGTCTTGATCGCACCCTTGGCGCCGGCACCGCCGAACACCAGCTTGATGTCCTTGCGCTTGGCCTGCTCGATGGCCTTCAGCACGCCCACCGCCATGTCGTCGTCGGCGGCCCAGATGGCGTCGATCTGCTTGAAGCGGGTCAGGAAGTCCTGCGTCACCTTGAAGGCGTCGTCGCGGTTCCAGTTGGCGTGCTTGGCGTCCAGCAGCTTGATGTCCGGATGGTTCTTCAGCACGGCGTTGAAGGCGTCCATGCGCTCGTTGTCCAGCGTGGTGGGAATGCCGCGCAGCGCCACGATGTTGCCCTTGCCGTTCAGCGTCTTGGCGATGTATTCCGCCGGGATTTTCCCGAAGGCCGTGTTGTCACCGGACACGTAGGCGTCCTGCGCGGCGGTGTCGGTCAGGCCGCGGTCCACCACCGTCACGTAGATGCCCTTGGCCTTCACCTGTGCCACCGGCTTGGTCAGCGCGGCGGATTCGAAGGGGAACACCACCAGCGTGGTGATCTTGTTCACCGTCACCAGGTCCTGCAACTGGTTGGCCTGCTCCGACGCGTTGGCCGCCGTCTTCACGATGACCTGCACATTCGGGTTGGCCTTCTCCAGTTCCTTCTTGGCCTCGTTGGCCCAGAACACGATGCCGGCGGTGAAGCTGTGGGTGGCGGCAGGGATGGCGACGCCCACCACTTCCTTCTTCTGCGCCGATGCGGGCGCGGCCATGAATGTCATGCCCAGCGTGGCCGCCAATGACAGGGCGCCCAGCGCCCGCCTGCGGTTGAATGTGATCATCTTCGTCTCCTTGGCGTTGGAAAAAGTCGCGGCCTTCCGGCAGCGTTGCGGCCTCGCGGTCGCGGTGGGTGAAGGGATGAATGCGGGAATAAAAGGGGTGCTGAATGCGTAGTTGAGTCGTTCGCGTGAATGCTCAGCGTCGCCCGCGCTGCAGGAAGGCGACGATGATGATCACGAAGCCCTGCACCGCCGCGTTCAGGTACACGCTGATGATGCTGGTGAGGTTCAGGATGTTGCTGATGACCGACAGCAGGATGGCGCCGACCACGGTGCCGGAGATGCTGCCCGCGCCGCCCTTCAGCGCGGTGCCGCCGACGATCACGGATGCAATCGCCTCCAGCTCCCACAGCAGGCCGGTGGTGGGCGATGCAGAGCCCAGGCGCGGCACGTAGAGCAGCGTGGCGATGCCCACGCACAATCCCAACAGCATGTAGGTGGTGATCTTCACGCGGTCCACATCCACCGCCGCGTAGCGCGCCACCTGCTCGTTGGAGCCGATGGCCTGCACGTAGCGGCCGTAGGCCGTGCGGTTGAGGATGAAGCCGCCGGCGACCGCCACCGCCGCCAGCACCCACACCGGGAAGGGAATGCCCAGCAGGCTGCCGTAGTACACCGGGCTGTAGAGGTCGGCCAGCGCGTTGTCCAGCGTCAGCGCGCCGCCATCGGCGAAGTAGGTCAGGTAGGCGCGGAAGATGCCCAGCGTGCCCAGCGTGACGATGAAGGGCTCGATGCGCCCCTTGGTGATCAGCAGGCCGTGCGCCAGCCCGAACAGCGCGCCCAGCAGCAACGCCACCAGCATGCCCAGCGCCACGACGGCGGGGCCGGCGCCCATGCTCGCGCCGGCCGCGTTCATCACCATGATGACGCAGCCCGCGATCAGCGCCGCCATCGATCCCACCGACAGGTCGATGCCACCGCTGATGATCACGAAGCACATGCCCACCGCGATGATGCCGATGAAGGCCGTGCGCTGAAGTACGTTCAGCGTGTTGTCCAGCGTCGCGAAGTCCGGGTTCAGCAACGTGCCGGCCACGCACAGCAGCACCAGGCCCAGCACCGGACCGAGGCCGTGCAGCCTGCCCCACAGTTGCGCCGCACGGTTGGCGCTCCCACTCGCGGGCGGGGCAGGGGCGTGGTCCGCAGCGCTGCGCACGGACGTATCAACGGGTTCCTGTGGCATGGGCGATGAGGTTCTCTTCAGTGAGCATGTCGTCCTCCAGCGTGGCGGTCAGCTGCCCGGCACGCATCACCGCCACGCGGTGACACAGGCCGATCAGTTCCACCAGCTCGGACGAGATGACGATCACAGCCTGGCCGGTCTGCACCAGCCGCTGGATCAGGAAATAGATGTCGCGCTTGGCGCCCACGTCCACGCCGCGCGTGGGTTCGTCCAGCACCACTACGCGCGGCTGCGGTTGCAGCACCCGGGCCAGCGCCAGCTTCTGCTGGTTGCCGCCGGACAGGGCAGAGGCCTTCTGCTGCAGGTTGCCGGTGCGGATGCCGAAGTCCTCCACGGCCTGCACCAGCGCGGCGTGCTCGCGCGTCGGCGACAGCACCGGCCGCGCGTACTGCTTCAGGTTCATCAGCGTCAGGTTCTGCCGCAGGCCGAAGTTCACGTGCAGCCCCTTGCCCTTGCGGTCCTCGCTCAGGTAGGTGATGCCTTCGTCCGCCGCGTCGCGCGGGTTGCGCAGGCGCAGCGTGCGGCCGGCCACCGCCACCTCGCCACCGCTCGCGGGGCGCAGGCCCAGCAGGCCCTCGAACAGTTCGGTGCGGCCCGCGCCCACCAGCCCCGCGAAGCCGAGGATCTCGCCGGGCCGCACCTCGAAGCTCACGTCCTGCGCCCAGCCTGGCACCGTGAAGCCGCGCACCTGCAGTAGCGGCGGCGCGGCCGGTGCCGGCGCCTTGGGCGGAAAGAGGTCGGACAGCTCGCGGCCCACCATCAGGTTGGCCATGTCGTGGCGGCTCAGCTCGGCGGTCGGCCGGCGCGTGATGAAGCGGCCGTCGCGCATCACCACCACCTCGTCGGTGATGCGCGCCACCTCGTCCAGTTTGTGCGAGATGTAGATGATGCTCACGCCCTGCGCGCGCAGTTGCGCGATCAGCGCGAACAGGCGCTCCGTCTCGGTCGGCGTCAGCGTCGCGGTGGGCTCGTCCATCACCAGCAGGCGCGCCTTGCGCGACAGCGCCTTGGCAATCTCCACCAGCTGCTTCTCGGCGACGATCAGCTCGCGCACGCGGGTGGTCGGCGCCGCGTCCAGGCCCACCTGGCGCAGCACGTCCTGCGCGGCGCAGTTCATCGCGCGGTCGTCCAGCAGCCAGCCCTTGCGCCGCTCGTGCCCCAGGAAGATGTTCTGCGCGATGCTCAGGTCGTCCGCCAGGTTGAACTCCTGGTGGATCAGCACCACGCCTTCGCGCTCCGCCTCGCGTGAGCTGGTGAAGCGTTGCGGCCGGCCGTCGATGGCGAAGCCGCCCTCGGTGGCCGTCTCGTAGCCGGACAGGATCTTCATCAGCGTCGACTTGCCGGCGCCGTTCTCGCCCAGCAGGCCGGTGACGCGCCCCGGCGCCAGCTCGAAGCTCACCTCGTGCAGCACGCGCACCGGGCCGAAGTTCTTGCTCAGCTTCTGGAAGGCGACGGCCAGGCTCATGGCATCCTCCCGCGCCGGCGCAACGTCTCGTGCAGGGCCAGCGCGCCGGCGCCGATGATGCCCGCGCGCTCGCCCAGCGGCGCGTACTGGATTTCCAGGTGACGCGTGCTGAGCGCCAGCGAGCGGTGATAGATGCTCTGGCGGATCGCCGCGAGGAACAGCGGGCCGATGCGCGACACACCGCCGGATATCAACACCTGCGACGGGTTGAAGAAGTTCACCGCGGAGGCCAGCATCTGGCCGATCAGCGTGCCGGCCAGCTTGACGATGGCATT
Source organism: Uliginosibacterium sp. H1 (assembly GCF_036017065.1). Taxonomy (NCBI): domain Bacteria; kingdom Pseudomonadati; phylum Pseudomonadota; class Betaproteobacteria; order Rhodocyclales; family Zoogloeaceae; genus Uliginosibacterium; species Uliginosibacterium sp. H1. Next base: position 1,256,270 of record NZ_JAYXHR010000001.1, on the reverse strand, counting down.
TGCCGTCGTGTCGCCGGAACGGCTGGCGTTGCCCACGTCTTCCGGGGTAATCACGCCCTTGCTGGCCAGCACCTCGGCCAGCATCGCGCTCTGCCCGTCGCGCGCCGCCTCCGTGCCCATGCGCGCAATGGCCGGCGCGGCGGCCATCACCTCCACGCAACCCTGGTTGCCGCAATGGCAGCGCAGGCCGTTCGGGTCCACGCAGATGTGCCCCACGTCGCCGGCCGATCCGTCCGCGCCGCGGTAGATCATGCCGTTGCACACGATGCCGCAGCCGATGCCGGTGCCGATTTTCACCACGATCAGGTTCGGCACGCGGCGGTGCGTGCGCCACAGCTCGCCCATCGCCATCACGTTCACGTCGTTGTCGATGTAGGCCGGCGCGCGGTACTCGTCGCCCAGGTACTCGCGGATCGAGAAGCCCTCCCAGCCCGGCATGATCGGCGGCGCAAACAGCAGGCCGCTGCCGAACTCCACCGGCCCCGGTGCGCCCATGCCGATGGCAAAAATCTGCTCGCGCCGCACCTTGCAGCGCTCGCGCAACTCACGCAGGATTTCCCGCACGCGGGACAGGATCACACCTGGCCCGGCGCCCACGTCGGCCGGCTCCGCATGGTGGGCCAGCACGGTCAGGTCAGGCGTCATCAGCGCCACGTCCAGGCTGGTCGCGCCCAGGTCGATGGCCGCCACATAGCCCAGGCTGCGCGACAGCAACAGCGTCTCCGCCCGCCGCCCGCCGGACGACGCCTGCGGCCCCGTCTCGTCGAGCATGCCGCGCTCCAGCAAACTGGCCACCGCGTTGTTGGCCTTGCTGCGCGAAAACTCCGTGTGCTGTGCCAGCTCGGCGCGGGACACCCCGGCGGACCAGAAGATGGTCTCCAGGATGGCCAGCTCTGCCGGTGACACATGGTCCCAGCGCTCCACCTGTCTTGTCCCCTCGCTATGTGTCGCGGGTTTCGCTACGAGCTTCGTCACGCGTAGCGCAACGAGAACGTTTCAAACCGCGTGACGGATTGCCTGCCGAAGTCGGCGTACGAGTTATGGATTCATCCTAGGCAAGCCGACTTTGGTTAGACAAGGCAGAACTTCGGCCATGTTCCGGCGGAAGGGGTTGGTAGATTCCTGTACTGGACAGCGCAGGTGCCGTGGTGCCGGCGCGCTGCTTTGGGCGTGTTCCTGGCGGGCGTTCGGTGTGTTTTTGGGCGCGTCCCCCGGTGCATTCGCGCGGCGGTTTTCAGTGCACCGGCCACGGGTGCAGAGGAGGGTGACGCAGCACACCGGTCGACATCGCTTCGTATGCCTGCCCGCATGTCATAGCGTCATGATGGCGTGCCCGCCGATTGCCTAGTCCGGTCAGCTGTTGCAGCATCCCCTTCTTGTCCCGCTACATTGCGCCGCCGCCCCACGGCGCGCCTGCCAGCATGAACGCACCTGCCCACGACCAAGACGTGCAATACCCAACCTCGCAACTCAAGGTCCTGCAGTACGCCGGCCTGCAGCCCGGCGTGCGACTCATCGTGCTCGGCGCCGTGCACGGCAACGAAACCTGCGGCACCCGCGCCATCGAACGCATCACCCGCGAGATCGACGCTGGCGAGCTGGCCATCGTGCGCGGCAGCGTCAGCTTCGTGCCCGTCACCAATCCGCTCGCCTACGCAAGCGGCCACCGCGCCGGCGACCGCAACCTCAACCGCAACCTGCGCGTCACCGCCACGCCGCAGGACTTCGAGGACCACATCGCCAACCGGCTATGCCCCTTGCTCGACGCGCACGACGTGCTGCTCGACCTGCACTCCTTCCACACGCCCGGCGAAGCCTTCGCCATGCTCGGCCCGCAGGACAACGACGGCCCGCTGGAACCCTTCGCCCGCGCCACGCAGGAAGAAGCCTTCGCACTGCGCCTCGGCGTGCGCCGCATCGTCGAAGGCTGGCTCGACACCTACGCACGTGGCGTCGCTCATCGCGTCGCCCGTGCCGAAGCTCAAACCCACGCCGCCGGCTCAGGTGCCGACAACGCGAGTGCAGACAACCCCGCCGCCCGCCAGCAACAACTCAACACCGACCCCGCCTACGGCGTCGGCACCACCGAATACATGCGCAGCCGCGGCGGCTGCGCCATCACCCTGGAATGCGGCCAGCACGAAGACCCCGCCGCCCCCGACCTCGCCTGGCGCGCCATCCGCAACACACTCGCCCACTTCCGCCTCATCGACGCACCGGACCCCGCACCCGTCGCCCAGCCCGAAGTCCTGCGCCTGCACGAAGTCATCGACCGCCTGCACCCCGGCGACAGCTTTGTTCGTGAGTGGAAAAGCTTCGACAAGGTAGCTGCCGGGGAACGCATCGGCACCCGCCACGACGGCACGCCGGTGGTTGCAGAGGAGGCAGGGTATGTGGTGTTCCCGAACCCCGGCGCGCTGGCGGGGCAGGAGTGGTTTTATTTAGCAAGGGTTAGTGGGCGGTTCGCAGACTAGGCGTAGCAGGATTCAATATTCCTTTTCGCGGAGTTCCCGTTCCAGTTCCCTCTCGATGCTTTGCTCAAGCTGCTGTCTATGTTCCTTCAACCACATACGGACGTTGTCATTGGTTTCGGCTGCGACTTGAGTCTCTAGAGCGGTGAGCTTTCTGCGGTAATGCTCGCTAGCCGGTCCGCCCCATGCTTCCGAAAAACTGTTTGCGTGCAAATTGCGTCGCACTGGTTCGAGCGTTGCGTATCGTTCGAGCAACTGGCGGGCAAAGGTTGGTGACTCAGCAGGATGGGAGATTATGGGTGGACAGTGCCTAGCCAATATCCAAGCACGGTTAGTGGCGTCTAAGTCAATCCATTCAAAGACCAGCGATGCTGGGATTGCGTCGAGACCAGCCTCCTCCTTATCACCTACTGATTGATCGCCTCGAAGCCAGTTCAATAGGCGCCAAGTCCCGATTTCTGATCGTTGCGTTTCTAGGCGATGTGCAACGGCTGGCCATAGAGTTGTTGGCTTGGTGCGCGCGGCATCGGAGAGGAATTTGAGAGGCTCTGGGCGAAATCCGTCAGTAACGCTGTTGGTGTTCCCGAAGTTCTCGATACACCTTACCGCCAGTTTGGCTCCCGCTTCAGGATCAAAGTCGAGCAACTGCTTCGCGACCTCGTTCCAGCGGAACAGCAACATATCGTTCGAGTTGTGGTTGGCACTGCCCACGACGAACACTGGCGAATTCAGTAAGCGTTCGATGCGGCTGACCAGGGCGCCCATCTCGTCGGGACGGGCACGCAACCGCGAGTGGAGCACATCCATTGCGGCATTTGGGGCATCCAAGTCGTCTGTCTCCAGCAACAAGTCGACGATGCCTCCGAGTACATCCAGTGGCAACTTGCTGACGACACTGCCGTAGGCAAACAGCCTAAATGCTTTCGGGTCAACGCTCCCGTCCTGAGCCATGCCGAGCAACGTACTGGCAACGCGATCGCTCATGCCTGAACGCCATATGACGCTCAACACTGCACTGCGGATATCAATGTTCGCAATTAATGTCTCGACTAGCTGCTCCCACAAGTCAGGTCGTTTAGTGTGCAGAGCAGAGAGATAGCCGCCAATGAAATAGTCGGAACGCTTCTCACCAGCACCAATCCATTCAGAAACGATAGGGTTCCATAACTTCAAATCATCCGCTTGGCCGAGAAGCTGACCGAACTGAAACCCGTTCTTGGCCTCTTCCGTCACAAGCCAGGCTAGCTCCGGCGCTAACAACATCGGGTCGGTAGCTGCTGCGCCAGCGAGCTGAATCAACTCCGGTCCCGCTCCATCCTGATATTGCCCCTCTGCATTGAAGTGGTCTTCAAGCAGCTTCATACCTGCGTGGCGGCGCAGCTTTTTCGAGAACGAAGACTCGGTCAGTTCAGCGCGAATGCCGTGAAGTTCCGATTTAATCTCTTCGCTTAGTGCTTTGCCTTCGTAGTGAAGCGTGGCGACAACGGTTTCGATGCACTGCTCTTGCAGTTCAGATATTGCGGAAACGCGGCGCACGAAAGGCAAGACAATCTTCGCAATCGAAGGGATGAGGATGAGGCTGCGCAAATGGCTGAGAATTCCTCTAGCCGCCTCAATACCCTCCGCGGAAGGCAAGTAGTCGACAGCCTGCTCTAACAGGCTCACGTGAGCCGCATAAGCTCCGTGGAGCTGCTCATAGGTGGCCGGCATCCAGCGGTTTGGCAGGCGGCGGAGTCCGATGACTTCCTCGATCACCATTCGGCTTAAGTATGGGTCTAGGCTCTTACTCAAGGCTTGGATGGCGATCTGTCTGTAAAACGGCACGCTACTGCGCAAAAGACTCCGCAGGTAGTCGAGCTTCTCGATTGGCGAGAGCTCAGAGGCAGCAAGGGGGCCGTGACCAAGGCTAAACAGCGAGATAAAAGTCCCCGTGGAGTTGTTTGACCAACCCTCGTTCTCCGCTTCCGCAAGCAGGAGAAGACAATCTGCGGCCTGGAAGAACGTCTCGGCAGGGATTGCAAGTTGTTCGAGCCGATGCACGGCCTCTCGGCGTGCATCACTCGAAAATTGCTGTCGCGTTTCGACACTTTCGTTTCCCAAGGCAGCGGCAAAACGACGCAGGGCAGCCTTGGGATTAGCCTGCGCTACCGCGAAAAAAAGGCTGGCGTTGCCGGCCTTGTTGTAGCCCGCTAGGGACGAAAACATTCCTCCGTCCCCCATTAGCCGATCCGCCCAAGAAGTTGCGGCTTTGGACTCTCGAACGAACATGAGCATGGCGTCAAAGTGCTGCTGCATGCGCTCGCCGAGCCCATCCCGCAGTTCCTGAACGTTGACCGTGTTCGAGTACTTCTCGAACCATCCCTTCCACATCGCTACGTGTAGCAGCTTCGGAGAAATCAGCAGCGTTCTTGGTCCCTGTAGCACACGACGTCTTCTCAACGCTTCAACAGAGCTGGACAACCGCAGTGGGGAAAAGCTCGGGTCCAGACGTTTTAGTGCCCCCAGTATCGCGGCCTGCACTTCAGGGCCATCCGCGGTTTCCCAAGCAATCTGCTGGAACAGCGCTAACGTCCTGATGACTGCCAGCCTTTCTTGCCCCTCATGGGAGTCAATACTGTGCGGTGCGCACACGATATGATCCCAGCGACCGTCCAGGTGAGCCAGTTGCTGAGCGGCCTGCTGCTCAGGATTGCTCTGAATGTACTGGCCGAGTTGGTGCGCTGCTCGCGGGGAGCCCTCGCATAAGGTTGCCAGCCAGCTCGCATCGTTCTGGGGGATGCCGTAACCCTTGAAAATATCGGCAACTGCAGGCTGTTCCAGTCGCGGCACATCTATAACCTGAGTGTTCACGTGCGCACTAGTAGCCTCCGCTACGTTGTGGGCAGTTACGAGCAGCATTCTTGTTGCCAGCCTCTTGAACAGCGCTGTCAATCCTTCAGCCGTGTCTAGATCGCATTCATCCGCGACCAAGATGATGGTCGTACTCTGCGACATCTGTCTCAACGCCATCATTGGACCGCTCCCCAAGGCTTGCTCCGGATCACGGCAATAAAGGACGCAACCACTGAGGTGCGATGCACTGAGCGCGCGGTACATAAGGTGCGTTTTGCCGGCGCCCGCATCGCCCAGCACACGCACATGCTGAAACCCGTTGATGTTGTTGGCAGCTTGTGTGATTTCCCCAGCGGCAATGTCAAGCTCGTCCGTTTGCCTATAGGCATCAATTGCGAGCTCGCATGAGTCAGCCATGAATGACAGGTCATGGAAGACCGCGTCGTCGTAGCCTTGCACGCGGTTTAAGCGCAACGCTATTCCAGGTGCCAGTATCTTGATTGCGGAACAAATCTGGTTGGCTCGAACTACCCGAACCGGAACCTTGGCGAATTCGGGATCGATGCCAGCCATGAATTCCTTGATCTGGGTTGCACCGTGGTCATCTTCGGGACCAACAAGGTCCGATCCAAAGAGTACAACTACAAAGGATCCGCCCTTCTCAAAGCAACTAAGGACGCGCGGCTGTAGTTGCTCCTTTGTGCGTTGATAGTCACCCGCGACAAACTTCGGCTGAACCAGTAGTGACCTGATCTCGGAGGGCTGCGAGGCCGAGAAGCGCCCTGTTTTGACTTGATAGCGGGTGACGCCCTCAGCTATCAGCCCGCCCGGTAGCTGCTTTCCTGACACGCCGACGACTTCGGCATCAATGCCACCGTCGGCCACGTTGATTGCCGCTGGCACGTCGATCCCGGTAACCGGAATCCCGACCCTCGCTGCTTCAATGACAAGCAACTGCCGCAATAAGTCGACGGCTTGGTTCGCATCAATCTGGAGTAGGTCGTCCGTCCTAACATCAAACGGTCCCGCAGTATCGGTCGGTAGCGCCATTCTTGGCCCCTATAGTGGTGGCCAAGTATCACATATGGCTTTCGCCGGATCTTTCCTGCTGCTCGAATAGTCGCGCAGGCTCAAGTATCGAGCGTCAACCCAATGATGCTCCTGCCGGCTGGCGATGATTGGAGCCTAGTCGATAGCCAGCAGGACTCTTATCTGACGGTTGCCCTACGTGCGTTGCGATGCTGCCGCGCCATCACGCGCCGGCTGATGCCCACTCACCTCCGTCCCCGCGTCCTCCGGCAGCGTCAGGAACATCAGCGAGGACACGAAGGCCAGCGCGCCGAAGGCGATGAAGGCGATGCGGAAGTCGGCGAGCTGCAGGCTGGGGTTGCCGTGCAGGTGCTGCGACAGCGCGAGCAGCAGGGCGGCGACGGCGACGCCGAGCACCATCGATACCTGCTGCAGCATGCTGGAGAGCGTGGAGGCGGAGCTGCGCTGGCTGGCGTGGATGTCGGCGAAAGCCAGGGTGTTGAGCGCGGTGAATTGCATGGAGCGCGTGAGGCCGGCGATGAACAGCACGACGAGCATCAACACCTGCGAAGTCTGCGGGGTGAAGAACGCACACGCGGCGATGGACAGGCCGGCGAGCACGCCGTTGATGGCGAGCACGGTGCGGAAGCCGTAGCGCTTGAGCGTGGGCGTGGTGACGGTCTTCATGCCGAGGTTGCCGGCGAAGTAGGCCAGCACGTAGAGGCCGGCCTGCAGTGCGTTGAGGCCGAAACCGATCTGATAGAACAGCGGCAGCAGGAAGGGCGTGGCGTTGATGGCGGTGCGGAAGTAGCTGCCGGCCCACAGTGTGCACAGCGAGAAAGTGCGCACCTTGAAGGCACGCAGGTCCAGCAGCGGCACCGGCGCGCGGTGCAGGTGGCGCACCGCGAAGATGCCCAACAACAGGCCACCGGCGACTAGCGCGGCGGAGATGGCCGGGCTGCCGTGCGAGTAGGCGAAGGACTCCATGCCGTAGAGCAGGCACATGAGCCCGCCGGCCGACAGCACGAAGCCGATGAGGTCCAGCCGGCGCGGGCTCTCGTCACCCTGCTTCGGGATGTAGCGCGCGGTGAGGTACAGGCCGACGAGGCCGATGGGAATGTTGATGTAGAAATTCCACTGCCAGGACGCGTAGGTGGTGATGAAGCCGCCGAGCATGGGGCCGATGACTGGCGCGAACAGCGCGGGCCAGGAGATGAGGGCGGTGGCGTGCAGCAGCTCCGACTTCTGCGCGTTGCGCAGCACCACCATGCGCCCCACTGGCGTCATCAGCGCACCGCCCAGGCCCTGCACCGCACGCGCCACCACGAACTGCCACAGCTCCTGCGCTAGCCCGCAAGCGAGTGAGGCCAGCGTGAACACCAGGATCGCCAGCATGAAGATGTTGCGCGCCCCGAAACGGTCCGCAAGCCAGCCGGCCAGCGGTACGAAGGCGGCCACGGTCAGCATGTAGATGGTGACCCCGACGCTCATCTCCAGCGGCACCACCCCGAAGCTCGCGGCCATCTGCGGCAGGGACGTGGTGATGATGGCGCCGTCCAGCATGTTCATGAAGAAGGCGCTGGCGACGATGAGCGCGACGATGCGGGAGTCGCGGTTGAGGCGGGTGGAGGGCGGGGTTGTGGCGGAGGGGGCGGTGGTGGACATCTTGGGGTGTGGTTGTGTGCGGTGTTCTTGTGAGGGCGAGGCGCAGTCTTCGGGCGAGCTTGGCTATTCGATCGTCGTTCCCGCGCCCTTCGACCCCTTCGACAAGCTCAGGGACCGAAGCTCAGGGACCGTGCGGGAGCCCAGTGACTTTGTTCTTTCAGCGGTACAGCTTTAACGACACTGGATTCCCGCTTCCGCGGGAATGACGGTGAGTGGAAGGTTGTCGCGTATAGGTAGCTTGTCGAAGGGGGCGAAGGGCGCGGGAATGACGGAGTTGGGTGGTGGATCGGTCGGTTGTCCGGACAGGTGATGCTTCATCTGGGTCGGGTCATCTGTATCAACGTGGCGCGGCTCCTGCGGATGACACTGGGTGTTCGTAGGGTGGGCTCGGTGAGCCCACGCGTCGAGTTGGCTTCGCGTCGGCACACCGTGCCCACCCTACGCACTGCGCACCGTCGTTCCCGCGCCCCTCGACAGGCTCGGGGACCGTGCGGGAACCCAGCGACTTTGTTCTGTTGGTTCGGTTTGTTGTTGATGGTCGGACTTCAACGACACTGGATTCCCGCACGGTCCCCGGGCTTCGGTCACTTAGTTTGTCGAATGGGTCGACGGGCGCGGAAATGACGGAGGCGGGCGGTGGATGTGGATCGTAGGTTGGGTTGAGCAACGCGAAGCCCAACACACTGGTTACCGCATACGGATGTTCGTTGCGGAGGTGTTGGGCTTCGCTGCGCTCAACCCAATCTACGCCCTTGTGGTGAGTGCTGCGGCGCTTGTCGGTGCCGGCGTACTCGATCACGACTTCCCCGCCACGCCGCTGCGCTTCCACGTATCCCCCAGCCCACCCGGAAAGTCCTCGTGCATGCGATACGACAGGTCGCTGTCCATGCTGCCGGGCTTGCCGGGTTTCCAGCCCATGGCGCGGCGGTAGCTGCCGAGCAGGCCGGTGTCGATGATGTGCTGGCGGTCGAGTTGCGTTTCGGGCTCACGGCGGGGCGACACGTAGATGGCGTCGACCGGGCAGTACAGCTCGCACAGGTAGCAGGTCTGGCAGTCCTCGCGGCGGGCCAGGGCGGGGATGCCGCCGGGCACGGCGTCGAAGACCAGATCCGGGCAGATCGGCACGCAGCGGTCGCATTGCGTGCAGGCCTCGGCGTCGATGAACTCGATCATGCGGGTACTCCTTCGGCGGCGGCGGGCGCAGGACGGGTGGCTTGCCAGGCGAGCGGCGCGCGCCACTGGCGGATGTGGTCGAGCGGGTGCGCGGTGTTGTCCGGCGTGCCGGCGACGCGCACGTGTGTGACCGGTGCATCGGCGTCTGCCTGCGGAAAGTCCTCGCGCTTGTGCATGCCGCGCGATTCCTCGCGGGCGAGTGCGCTGGTGAAGAACAGGCGGGCGCTGGCGACCATGGCCTGCAGCTCACGCAGGCGGATGTGCTGGCGTGCGCGCTCCACCGGCGTGGTATCCAGCGCGGGCGTGGCACCGGTGGACTTGAGTTGGGCCCACAGCGTGTCGAGCACGGCGAGGCTTTCGCGCATGCCGTCGCCGGTGCGGAAGAAGTTGCGTTGCAGTGGCAGCACGTATTCCTGCACGCGGGCGAGCAGGGCTTCGTAGCTGGGTGCCTGCTGTTCATGTGCGGGTGAGGTGCGGCCGAGCGAATGGCTGTCGCGCAGCACGCGTTGGTGCGCCAGCGCGCCGATCTGCTTGGCATGCGCGGCGGCAGCCTTGCCCGCCCATACGCCGGAGGCGTTGGCCCAGGACGAGGCGGGACCACCGCCGGAGGACGCAGGACCGACCACGCGCTCGCGGCTGGTGACGTCGCCGGCGGCGAAGAGGCCTGCGACGGTGGTGTGGCCATCGTCCGCGGTCAGCAGGCCGCCGGACCCGCGCACCGTGCCTTCGTAGTACAGGCGCAGTGGATAGCGGTCGCGGAAGGGGTCGCTGCCCTGGCGGTCGAAGTACACGAAGATGTTGGGCTGGCCGTGGCGGTAGCCGTCGGCCAGGTAGTCGCCGGCCTTGTCGAGCACCGCGTAGGCCTTTGCGCCCTGCGCGAGCAGGCGGAATACCTTGGGTCGTTCCACCGGGTTGCCGTCCGCGTCGCTGAAGCTGGCGCTGCGGTAGATGATGCCCTTGGTGAGCGTACCGTCGGCGGGCGCGAAGGCGTAGTTGCCGGTGAACTCCAGGCCGGAGAAATGCGCGCCGGCCTCACCGGCCATCAGGTAGCCGTCGCCCGTAAGGTTGAAGGTGCCCGTGGCGCCGGAGCGAAATGCGCAGCCACCGGTGGCCAGCACGACGGATGCGGCGCGTACTTCCCACGCCGCGCCGGTGTCACGCCGCAGGCCGCGCGCACCGGCCACGCCGTCGTCGGCCTGCAGCAGTTCCAGCGCCGGGCTGTGGTCGAGGATCTGCACGCCGTGTGCGCGCAACTGGCGGCGCAGGAAGTGCAGGTAGTCCGCACCGCGCAGGTTGCCGCGGAACTCCGCGCCCAGCTCGTTGCGCGGCCACTTGTAGCCCCAGTCGGTCAGGCGCTGCAGGTTGGCGCCGGTCTGGTCGTACACGCGCTCCACCCACGCGAGGTCGATGAAGGGCTGGCCCTCCTTGAGGCGCGAGCGGACCATGCCGGCGCGCTGCACCGGGTCGTCCGGCACGATGTAGTGCACCGTGGAGTTGGTGGGCGCGGTGGCGCCGCTGGTGCCGACGTAACCCTTGTCCGCGAGGATGACGCGTGCGCCGGCCTCGCTGGCCGTGAGCGCGGCCCAGCAGCCGGCGGGGCCGCCGCCGATGACGAGCACATCGCAGTGCAGGGCGTCGGCGGCGTCGCTACCTGTTGGAGCGTGGAGCGTGTTCATGCGGTGGTGTCTGCAGTGTGGCTCACGAGCGATGGTCACGAAGACGGGCGTCAGGCCGCGGCCGGCACGGCGGGTTGCAGCGGTGCGAAGCTGCCTTCGGCCACCAGTTGCGACAGCGGCAGGCGGCCGTTGGCTTGCTCCTGTGCCTGGAAGTGTTCCGGCAGCACGGACTTGTCGGCCGGCTTGCCGATGGCAATCACGACTTCCACGTTGTGGTCTTCCGGCACGCCCAGCACCGTGTGGGCGCGGGCGATGTCGAAGCCGCCCATCGCGCGCGTGCTCCAGCCCAGCAGGTGCGCCTGGTGCGCGAAGGCCGACCACGCGGCGCCGGCATCGAAGGAGTGCGAGCGGTGCGGGCGCTGGCCGTCGTCGGTCTTGCGCGTCTTGGCGGAGATGACGACCACCAGCGCCGAGGCATTCTTCGCCCAGCTCTGGTTGCGCTCGTTCAGCAGGCCCAGGAAGTCCTGCCAGCGTGCGCTGTCGCGCTTGGCGTAGACGAAGCGCGAGGCTTGCGCATTGCCCCCGGACGGCGCCCAGCGCGCGGCTTCGAAGGCGGTGAACAACACTTCGTCGGGGATCGTCTCGGCGCTCAGTGCGCGGGCGGACCAGCGGGAGAGGAATTGCGGGGCGACGGGGTGGGTGGCCTGGCGGGTGTTGGTGGCGGTGGGGTTGGTGGAGTGGGTGCTCATGGCATGTCTCTGTAAGTGGCGGAGGTGGTGGAGGCAGAACTCATCACTGTTCGTCGGCTTTCGGACGGTATTCCAGAGGCTCGTCGTTCCCGCGCCCCTCGACAAGCTCGGGGACCGAACAGGAACCCAGTGACTTTCCGGCGACCGTTAACGACGCTGGATTCCCGCTTCCGCGGGAATGACGGGATTCTGGAATCCGGTCCGTGTAGGGTGGGTTCGGCGCGAAGCGACAACCCACTATTGGCTGGTGGCCTTGCCACATGTCGCGTCGCGGTGTGGACGAGGCTTGGCGGTGGGTTGCTGCGCGAACTCTCCCTGCTTCGGATCTCGCGCCACGCTTTTGTCGTTCCTGCGCAACGCTCGTCATTTCCGAGAAGGCGGGAACCCAGCTGCGTAGGGTGGACTCGGCGAGCCCACGCGTCGGGATTGACCGCCACGGCATCGCGTGGGCACACCGTGCCCACCCTACGCACTACATCCCTATCGCCCAGCCTCCGCTCCGCGCCCCACGGCTGGTCTTGCACAGCCAGCCGGCTGCGGCAGCACTGAGCAGTGCTCTGCGAAACCCTCCCTCGTCCCGCAGAGGGGCGAGGGGAGTCGAGGAGGGCGGTGTGTGTCCCCTCTCCCGTGTGCGGGAGAGGGTGGCGCGCAGCGACGGGAGAGGGCGGAGGCATCAGCGCACCCCCGCAGGCACCAGCGCATACACGCGCCGCACCGTGGGAATGAAGCGCAGCACCAGCAGGCCGAACAGGGCGGCGGCGGCGCCGACCAGCCATTGCAGGCTGATCCAGTGCGCCAGCACGCCGATGAGGAAGGCGCCGAGCGCGGGACCGGCGCGGAAGAGGAGGCCGTACAGCGCCATGACGCGGCCGCGCAGGTTAGGCGCGCTCATGGTCTGCGCCATCGACTGCATGCCGATGTTGCACACGACGTGGAAGAGGCCGGCCAGTGCCATGGTGGCGACGCCGAGCGCGATCCAGCGTGTGCTGGCGAAGGCGATGAGGGCCAGCGCGATGCCCAGCGCGGCGGAGAAGGTGATGCGCACCAGTGCGTCGCGGCTGCGCTTCTTCAGCATCCAGCTGGCGCCCACCAGTGCGCCGATGCCTTGTGCGCTCATCAGCATGGCCAGGGTGTGCGGGCCGCCCTTGAACACCTCGCCGGCCAGCGCGGGGAAGAGTTCGGTGAAGGGCCGTGCGAGCAGCGCGAAGGCGAGGGTGAGGAAGAACAGGGTGGCGATTTCCGGCGTGCGGCGCACGTAGGCGAAGCCGGAGGCCATGTCGCTGAACACCGAGGCGGAGGCATCCACCAGGCCGGGGCGGTCCAGCCAGCGGCGCACGTAGTGCACGGCGCCCAGCATCGCGCCGAAGGACGCGGCGTTGATGAGGAACACGTCGGCCACATCGCCCTTCAGCATGACGACGCCCGCGATGGCCGGGCCGATGCTGCGCGCCAGGTTGGCGGCGATGGAGTTGGTGGCGATGGCCTGCGACATACGCTCCGGCGGCGCCAGAGACCCGATGGCCACCATGCGCACCGGCTGGTTGAAGCCCTGCAGCGTGGCGTCGAGGATGGCCCAGCCGAGCAGCAACCAGGGAGTGGCCAGGCCCGCGGCCACGACGCCCCACAGCAGCAGCGCCAGCACGATCATCAGCGTCTGCGTGGTGAGCAGCAGGCGATACGGGTTGCTGCGGTCGGTGACCACGCCAGCCAGCGGCGCGACCCACAGCGCGGCGATGAGGTCGGACAGCGCGATGGCACCCACCCACGCGGGCGAATGCGTCAGCTCCCACACCAGCCAGCCGACGGCGGTCTTCTGCGCCCAGGTGCCGATGGACGAGATGCCCTGGCCCGTGCTGAACACGACGAAGTTGCGGATGCGGGCGGGCGGGGTGTTGGCGGTACGGGTGGTGTTGGCGGCGGCGTGGGTCATCGTCACGTGGTGGTGATGCAGGCTGGCGGCGGATGCAGGTGCGCGGCGGAACGGAAGCAAGGCTTTAGCAGCCTTCATGCCACGGTGGTGTGGCGGCGCTGTCGCGCAGGGCGCCCCGGCGCGGACCCGCCGTGCAGGGGCGTTCGTGCATGCAGTCCGGTCGTTCGCGATGCCTGCACTGTCTGTTGAGGCGCACGCAGGGGTGGTGAAAAAACAGCAGCCGCAAATGGCGGGTGTTGGATGCGCAACAGGTCGCGGGGCCCACCCGATTGCCGCCGGTGGCCGGGAGCGCCGCGCCGTGCGGCTTGTGGCGCGGCCGTGCGTGGTGGCACGGAAGCTGCGACAGGGGACCACGGTTCGCACGGCATCCGGCATTGCATGCCGTGGCATCCGCCGTGCGTCCGCAAGGAAATACGCAGTGAAGTACGCAGTGAAATACGCAACAACACCGCAACAAAACCGCAACGAAATCCGCAATCCAACACCGCCGCCCACATCACGGAGAGCACACCATGCCCCAGACCCTATCGAACCCCATCGTCCTCGGCGCATCCGCCATCCCCTTCCGCCTGCCCGAGCCGCTGACCGGCAAGGAGGTGGCGCTGGAAGACTTCGCCGGCGCCAAGGCCGTGCTGGTGGCCTTCATCTCCAACGTCTGCCCGTTCGTGAAGCTGATCGACGAAGCCTTCAACCAGTTCGCCAGGGAGTACGCCGAGCGTGGCCTGAAGATCGTCGCCATCAACTCCAACGCGGAAGAGATCAAGGAAGGCGAGGGCGCTGCCGCCGTGGCCGAGACCGCCCGCAGCCTGGGCTATGCCTTCCCGTACCTGCGCGACGAGAGCCAGAAGGTGGCCGAGGCCTATGACGCCACCTGCACGCCGGACTTCTTCCTGTACGACGCCGAAGGCAAGCTGTACTACCACGGCCAGTTCGACGACGCCCGCCCGAAGAACGGCATCGCCCCGACCGGCGCCTCGCTGCGCGCCGCCGTCGATGCGCTGCTGGCCGGCCAGTCCGCGCCCGCGAAGCAGACCCAGTCCATCGGCTGCAACATCAAGTGGCGCGATGGCGACGACCACGGCGTGCGCCAGGCCTCGCAGGCCGTGGCAGCCTGAACGGCCCCACCGGGTTGGCGGCGCGCCGGCATCGCTGCCGGCCGCCGGCAGCCGCAGCAGACAAGCCGCTCTCCGGAGCGGCTTGTCCGTTTTTGGCGCTCCTTCAGGGCGTGACGACGGCACGCCACCGTGTCAAAACATGTTTCGAAGCCACGCGGCGGCGTGGGACAATCCACGGCGTTTGCGGTGCCGCATCGCCACGCAGGGTGGCGAGTGGCGTTTGCCCGACCCTCCGCCCGCGTTATTGCCCGATGACTGCACCCGACCCTTCCGCGCCCGTCTCACCAGCGTTCTGCCCTGGCGACACGCCGCTTTCCCAGGTGATCGTCACCGGCCTGCTCGACGAGCGCCCCGGCCGTCCCGCCAACTACCAGGCGGAAAGCGCGGCGCTGGTGCAGCTTGCGCAGACCCTGGCCGACACGCCTTCGCTGATTGCCCAGCGTCTTGCCGAAGCGGCGCGTGAACTCACCGGCGCGCACGCCTCCGGCATCAGCCTGCTGGACGAAGAGTCCGAGGTGTTCCGCTGGATCGCCACCACCGGTGAATACGAGCGCTACCGCAACGGCACCATGCCGCGGTTTTTCAGCCCCTGCGGCGTGGTGCTGGATCGCAGCGCCACGCTGCTGATGCGTGGCATGGTCGAGCACTACCCCTACATCAATGGCCTGCACATGGCGCCGCACGAGGTACTGCTGGTGCCCTTCTTCCAGAAAGGGGTGCCGGTCGGCACGGTGTGGGTGGTGAGCCGCGACGACAGCAAGCGTTTCGACGCGGAAGACCGCCGCCTGGTCGGCAGCCTGTGCACCTTCGCAGCCGCCGCGCTGCAGACCATGGGCCTGGTGGACAGCCTGCAGAGCTCCAACATCGAGCAAGCCAGGGCGCTGAAGCAGATGCACGAGCAGGTGGACACCCTGCAGCAACTGTTCGACCACGCCCCGGCGTTCGTCGCGCTCACCGGCGGGCCGGACCATGTCTACGAGATGACCAACAAGGCCTACGACGCCCTGATCGGTCGCGACGAAGTGCTGGGAAAGACCGTGGCGGACGTGTTGCCGGAGGTCGTGCCCCAGGGCTTCATCTCCCTGCTGGACGAAGTGCACGCCAGCGGCAAGCTCTACGTCGGGCGCGACGTGGCGATCTCGCTCCACCGCAAGGGCGCGCCGCCGGTCGAGGTGTTCCTGGATTTCATCTACCAGCCGATGCTGGACGAGGAGGGCCGCACCCGCGCCATCCTGCACCACGGCTACGACGTGACCGAACGTTGCAAGGCCATGTCCAGCCTGCGCGAGGCGGACGAGCGAAAGGACGACTTCATCGCCACGCTGGCGCATGAACTGCGCAACCCCATCGCTCCCATTCGCCTGTCGGCACAGGTGCTGCGCCTGCTCGACAAGGGGTCGGACGAGCGCATGCACAAGTCGCTGGACGTGATCGACCGCCAGACCACGCAGCTGTCGCTGCTGGTCGAAAGCCTGATGGATGCCGCCAGCATCCGCAGCGGCAAGATGGTGCTGCAGTGCCGGCCAGTCAGCTTCCAGGAAGTGTTCCGCCAGGCGCTGGAAGGCTCGCAACCGCAGGTCGAGGCCCGCCAGCACCAGCTGCACGTACAGATCCCGGAGTTGCCGATGATGATCAACGGCGATGCGCTGCGGCTCACCCAGGCCATCATGAACCTGCTGAACAACGCGGCGCGCTACACGCCGGTGGGCGGGCTCATCACCGCGTCGGCCGCCATCGAGCACGACCATATCCACCTGCACGTCCGCGACAACGGCATCGGTATCGCAGCGGACGTGCTGCCCACCATCTTCAACATGTTCTCGCAGACACCGGCCGCCCGCAGCCTCAGCCATGCGGGCCTGGGCATCGGCCTGGCGCTGGTGCAGAAGATTGCCGAGCTGCATGGCGGCAGCATCCAGGCCCACAGCGAAGGCCCGGGCAAGGGCAGCGAGTTCGTGCTCACCCTGCCGCGCCTGCCGTAGGCGCGCCCTCGCGGCAGCTCGTCTCCACGCGCGCGGGCGTAGCGCAGGCGCTTCAGCCGACGCGCTGGCGCAACCACCAGCCGCCATACAGCCCCAGCGCGGCGAACACCGCGAACACCCAGCCGGACACCGCCGCGGCCATGATGCCGGACAGCAGGGTGCCGACCGTGCAGCCCAGCGCCACCATGCCGCCCCAGCCCATCAGCACGCCGCCACCGAAGGCGCGCAGCAGTTCGTTCACCGTGGGCAGCTTCGGGCGGAAGTCACCTGCCGACAGTGCGGCGGCGAAGGCGCCCAGCACCAGGCCGACGACGAAGGCGCCGTTGTTGGACCACAGGGTTTCCTTGATGGCGGTGGCGCAGCCGCGGAAGGTGTCCAGTCCTTCCAGGCGGGTGGGCAGCCAGCCGAAGCCGTCCGCCGTGGTGCGGGCGACGCTGCCCAGTTCCGCCGTCACACCCAGCGGCGCGACGCGCAGGAAGGCTGCAACCCCCAGCGCACCGATGAGGATGCCGCCGACATAGGTGGGCCAGCGGCGCTGCCACCAGGGCGCGTCGGTCGTGGTGGCCGGCGCGCGATGCAGCTTCGCCAGCACGAAGGCGACGACGCCCAGCAGCAGCAACTGCACGAAGGCCGAGCCCTCGTAGCCGAGGTGATGCGGCAGCCACAGCACCGGCGCGGCCTGCAGGCTGCCGAGGTACAGCGAGTTCCAGCTCAGGAAGCCGAGCACGAAGCCCAGCGCGGCACCCAGCAGGGCGACCGGTGCGGACAGCAGGCCTTCACCCAGGCGATAGAACTGCGCGCTGATACAGGAGCCGGCAATCGCCATGCCGATGCCGAAGGCGAAGGCGCCGACCGCCAGCACCCAGCTCACCGGGCCGATGTGCGCGCCCGGTGGCAGGCGGCCCGCCGAGGGTTCCGGCAGGAAGGCGCCGAACAGGATGTGGTAACCCAGCGTGCCCACCGCCAGCGCAGCGACGATGCCGAGCAGGCCGCGTGCGTCGCGCGACTCGATGAAGTCGCGGCTCACGCAGTAGAAGCAGAAGCGCGAGCGCTGCAGCAGCGCGCCGAAGAACACGCCCAGCCACACCGACAGCGCAAGGTTGCGCCCGGTAGGTTCGGCACCGACATGGCGGCTGAGCAGGAAGGCGAGGACCAGCACCACCACGGCGGGCAGCCAGTTCTTCAGCGGTGGAGTGGGGAAGGGCGAGAGCGCGGTGTTCGACATGGTGGTGCGGTGTGCTGCGTTTCAGTTGGTCGGGCTGGCCTTGTCAGGTCATGACAGGCGCGGGCTGAAAAAGCGGGGCGCACGTGGCCTCGCGAATCGAAGGAACGGCAGTCTTCGGAGTCGTCAGTCCTGCCTTCGCGGCAAGGACGAGGCTGCCGGACTACGGTGTGTCGCCCTGCAAGAAAAAACGGGCGGTGCAAGCACCGCCCCGAGAAAGGCTTGGAGACCTCACTCACAAGCCACGCCGGGCTCCCGACCGGCGCGGCAGGTGATCCTTGCGTGCGTGGGCTGACTTACTTGCCGCCCCACACGGTGCCGGCCAGGTTGGTCACCGGCACGCCGACGGTGTTGCCGTACTCGGTCCAGGAGCCGTCGTAGTTGCGCACGTCGTAGCCCAGCAGCTTCTTCAGCGCGAACCAGGTGTGGCTGGAGCGCTCGCCAATGCGGCAGTAGGTGATGACCGGCTTGCTGCCGTCGATGCCGACCGCGCCGTAGATCTTCTTCAGCTCTTCCACTGACTTGAAGGTGCCATCGGCGGCGACCGCCTGGCCCCAGGGCACGTTGACCGCACCCGGCACGTGGCCGGCGCGGACCGCCAGTTCCTGCACGCCGGCCGGTGCGAACACCTTGCCGCTGTACTCGTCGGCGGAGCGGATGTCGACCAGGGCGGCATTGCTCTTCTTGTCGGCCACTGCCACCACGTCCACCAGACGGGCACGCAGGGCGTTGTTGGCGGCGCTGACCTTCACGTTGCCGGCGGCGTGCTGCGTGGCCAGCGGCGTCAGCGGGCGCTTCTCGGCTTCCCACTTGGCGCGGCCGCCGTCCAGCAGCTTCACGTTCTTCACGTTGTAGATGTCGAACACCCAGGCACCCCAGGCGGCAAACCAGTTGTTCGTGTCGCCGTAAAGGATGACGGTGCTGTCGCTGTTCACGCCGGCCTTGCGCAGCAGGCTCTCGAAGTTCTGCTGGCTCACGATGTCGCGGCGCACCGGGTCCACCAGGTCGGTGTGCCAGGAGAAGTTGGTCGCGCCCTGGATGTGGCCGCGCTCATACACGCCCGGGTTCACGCTCACCTCGATGATGCGCAGCTTCGGGTCGCTCAGGTTCTTCTCCAGCCAGTCGGTGCTGACCAGGAATTCGGAGGGGTTCGCAAAAGCCGCCGTGGCCACGAGGGCACTCAGGGACAGCAGCAGTTTCTTCAGGATTCTCATGGCGAATGCCTCGGTGAAATGGACGACTGGATTCTGGCTAGCAGCCCGCCGCCACAGAACGATTTGTTTCGCATATCCAGCCCGCTGTTGCGGAATAAGCAGCGGGGTGCGGAAAGGAACAGGGCCGCCCGGTGGGCGGCCCTGTGTGCATTGCAAGGTCTGGCGCGAGGTGCGCCGTGGCAACCTGCGGGCTGTGCTTACTGCTTCGCCGCCGCTGCGGCGCCCGCGTAGGCGGACTCCACGAAGCTCTTGTCCACCCACTTCGAGTAGTCCACCGAGCCTTTGAGCAGGCCGGCGTCTTCCATGAACTCCTCTTCGGCTTTCAGCGCGGCGAGGACTTCGTCGGTCAGGCGCGGCTCCTGGTGGAAGCGGCCGTCCTTGAAGTTGTTGCGCACGGCCTTCTCGGACGACTTGGTGCGGGTGGTGAAGATCTTCACCGTCTCTTCGTAGTTGGCATCCGCCCAGGTGGCGAGCTGCAGGTCCACCTTCAGCACGCGCTTCAGCACCTCCGGATACTTCTTCGCGAAGTCGCCATTCACCACGATGACGTTCGGCGCCGCCCATTCCGGATGGTTGCCGGCGTCCAGCAGGATGCGGGCGGCGTTCTTTTCCAGCAGCGTGGCGGCGACGTTGTCGCTCTCCACGATGGCGTCGATGTCGCCGCGTGCCAGGGCCGGGCCGCTGGCCTCGAAGGGCAGGTTCAGCGACTCGATGTCCTTGCTGGTCAGGCCGACCGACTTCAGCGCCTTGGTCAGCGTGGAGTGGCGAACCGTGCCGGCAAGGTAGGCGACCTTCTTGCCCTTGAGATCCTTCAGCGTCTTGATGGGCGAATTGACCGGCACGATGATGTACGCGCCGCTGTTGCGCACGAAACTCGACGTGCCCACCAGCTTGATGTTGGCCTTCTGCGCGGCGGCACGCAGGGCAGGGTTGTTGCCGATGTAGGCGATCTCCACCGCGCCGGTGGCGAGTGCCGTGACGGCTTCAGAGCCACCGCCGGTGAAGGGCAGCAGGTCGAACTTGATGCCTTCCTTGGCGAATTCCTTCTCGAACGAACCGTGGTGCTGCGCCAGGATGAACTTCAGGTGGCCCGGCGCGGTGCTGCCGATGCGGATGGTGGAGGGGGCGCTCTGCGCAGCGGCGTTGAATGCCAGCAGGCTGCCGATGGCAGCGACGGCCAGGGCCTTCAGGGTGTGGGTGATGCGGGACATGATGGGTGGTGCCTTTCTGTTCAGATGAGTGAGGTGTGTTGGAGTAGCCGAGTCGGGTGCGGGAACGGCCGTTTTCCCGTCATTCCCGCGCCCCTCGACAGGCTCGGGGACCGTACGGGAATCCAGCGTCTTTCACGTCCTTGAACGTCACTGGGTTCCTGCTTCCGCAGGAACGACGGAGTCAACGAATGTCTGTTCCAGCGCTTACGCCACGCTGCTCTCCGACGTGGCCTTCCACGCCGTGGCGCGTTGCTCGAACCACACCAGCAGGTAGTTGATGGCCAGGCCGATCAGCGTCAGCACGAGGATGCCGGCGTACATGTCGGCGGTCTGCATCATCAGTTGCGAGTGCTGGATCAGGTAACCGAGACCCGACTTGGCGGCCAGCATCTCGGCGCCGATGACGGCGAACACCGAGGACTTCACCGCGAGGCGCGCGCCGGCCACGATGGACGGGATGCTCGCCGGCAGGATGACCTTGCGGAACAGGTCGGCCTCCGTCGTGCCCATGGAGCGCGCGGCCTTCAGCAGCAGCGGGTCCACCGACTTCACGCCGCTGATGGTGTTGATCAGCAGGAAGAACACCGACGAGTAGAAGGTGATGGCGATCTTGGAGGCCTCGCCGATACCCAGCAGCAGGATGAACACCGGCAGCAGCGCGAACTGCGAGGTGTTGCGCAGCGTCTGCACCAGCAGGTCGGTCACCTTCTCGAAGATGCCGTAGCGGCCCATCAGGAAGCCGAGGGGGATGGCGGTGAACACCGCCAGCACGAAACCGATGACCGCGCGCTGCAGGCTGGCGCCGACGTGGGTGCCTAGCTCGCCGGACGCGGCCAGCGCCTGCAGCGCCACCAGCACGTCGCTGAAGGCGGGAAAGAAGATCGGGTTCATCCAGCCCAGGCGCGGCGCCACTTCCCAGGCGAGCAGGAACAGCGCGATCAGCGGCAGGCCATAGACGAAAGTGCCGAAGCTGCGCGGACGCTTGCGCTTCTCGATGCGGCCGGGGACCGAGCTGGTCTGGCCGAGGTACTGGAAGCCGCCGATGTGGCCGAGCTTGTCGATCAGGTATGCCATGTGGGTTCTCTGTGGGTTTGCTTTGTTCTTGCGTTTTCGCCTGGAAGGCAACGTCCTGACGTCGCTGGGTTCCCGCTGTCGCGGGAACGACGGATCAACCTCCGCCCTCGTCATTCCCGCCCTTCGGCAAGCTCAGGGTCAACCGGGCTGCGCCCGAGCGGGAATCCAGCGTCGTTGTCCTTGCTGACTCTTCTCGCGCTACATCAATGCCCGAAGGCCGGCGACAGTGCCCAGTCCTTCTGCGCCTTGTTCACCTCGTCGCGCAGCGCCTCCCACACCTGGTGGCGGTAGGCGTTGAATTCCGGGCTGGAGCGGATGTCGCCGTCGCGCGGGCGCGGCAGGTCGATGTCGATCACCTGCTTTACGGTGCCGGGGCGGGCGGTCATCACCACCACGCGGTCGGCGAGGTAGATCGCCTCGTCGATGGAGTGGGTGACGAAGATGACGGTGGTGTTGATCTCGCCCCAGATCTTCAGCAACTCGCTCTGCAGGATCTCGCGCGTCTGCGCGTCCAGCGCGGCGAAGGGCTCGTCCATCAGCAACACTTCCGGGTTGGCGGCGAGTGCGCGTGCGATCGCCACGCGCTGCTGCATGCCGCCGGACAACTGGCTGGGGAAGCGGTCCTCGAAATCACGCAGGCCGAACAGGGCAAGGAAGCGGCGGGCGGTCTCGGTGCGCTCCTTCTGCGGCACGCCGCGCACTTCCAGCGCGTATTCCACGTTGTCGCGCGCGGTGCGCCACGGGAACAGCGCGTACTGCTGGAAGACGTAGCTGGTCTTCGGGTCCGGCTTGCTGATCCGGTTGCCGTTCAGGTGCACCACGCCCTGCGAGGCCGGCGTCAGGCCGCCGATGATGTCCAGCAACACGGACTTGCCGCTGCCGCTGGGGCCTACCAGCACGATGAACTCGCCCTTGCGGATCGTGAGGTCTACGCCGTTGAGCACGGTCAGCTCGTCGGTGTCCTGGCCATCGACGGTGACGTACTGTCCCGGCTTGAGTTGAAACGTCTTCTTCACGTCGGTGACGACGATCCTGTCCATTGCGCTGTGCTCCGTGCCCTTGATGGGCGTCTGTGTGGGCCGTGCAGCGCTGGCGTTGCCGCACGGAATGCAGGGTGGTCAGCAGGTTCCATGCCATTGCTGCCGAAACCCGTATGTCATTCCCGTGGCCGGGGCGGGAAACCCCGTGGGGAGCTGGCCGCGCCGGTATTTGCGCGCGACGCTCGCGATTTCGCGCGGTGATTTACGAGCCGGGTTGTGCGCTGGCCGGTGTTGGCTGTGCAGCAGTTGCACCGGGTGTGCTGATGAAAAACCAGCAGTCGCTGCGGCCGGGTGGCCAATACGCAGCAGCGGCGCAGCCCGGTGCGTGCTGCGCAGCAAACGGATGTCCCGGCACAGGCACCGCCGCACACGCGTCCCTGACCGCTGATGCCTATGCCCGGCAGGTCCTGCGGGGGCGCGAGGCCGCTGGTTCTTCCGTGTGCACCGGCCCGGCATGCTCTTTGCACACCTGCAGGCAGATCGGTGATCCGGCCCCGCGGCCGGTTCCATACAGACGAGGAGGCAGGCGCATGACCCCACCCACCCAGTCGCATACCCCGCGCCTGCGCGAGCACCCGGCCATCCAGGAGGGGCTGCGCCGTTCACGCAGCGTGCTGCTGGCGCGCATCCAGGCACTGTTGTTCGACAGTCCCTACTACGCGCCGCTACGCGCCTTCCTCGACCGGCTGGCGCGCAGCGATGCGCCCGCGCTGATCCTCGGCGAGCTCGGTTCCGGCAAGGCCATGGTGGCGGAGTACCTGCACCACGCCAGCCAGCGCCGCGGCCCCTACGTCTTCGTGAACTGCAAGGCGCTGGACCCGGCGCGCGCCGAGCTGGAACTCTTCGGCTACGAAGACCTGCCCGGCCCCGACGGCAGCCCGAGAGAGGTGGAGGGCTGTTTCGAGGCCGCGCGTGGTGGCAGCCTGTTCCTCGACGAGATCGAGGCGCTGTCGCCCGCACTGCAGGTCAAGCTGTTGCACGCGCTGCAGGAGCGACGCATCCAGCGCACCGGTGCCAGCATTCCGGTCGGCATCGACACGCGGCTTATCGTCGCGGCCGGCACCGATCTCGCCAGCGTGGTGAGGTCCGGCGAGTTCCGCGAGGATCTGTACTACCAGCTCAACGTCGCACCGGTGCGCCTGTTGCCGCTGCGCGGGCGGGCGGACGACGTCATCGCCCTGGTGCGGTATTTCGCCCAGCTCTACGGCCCCAAGCTCGGCCACCAGGAGGTGGAGGTGACGCCGGAGGCCGAAGCGCTGCTGCGCGCCCACCCCTGGCACGGCAACCTCCGCGAGCTGGAGAACACCGTGCACTACGCGATGATCGTCAGCCGCGATGGCCGCATCGGCGCCGCCGACCTGCGCCTCTTGCAGGCGAGTGGCGAACCCACCTTCCCGGTGTGCGAACCCGGCTCGCAAGCCGACGCCGACCTCGTGCTCAGCGCGCTGGAAGTCCTCTTCGGCCGCCTCTTCGTGCAAGGCCAGCCTGACCTCTACGAACTGGTCGAACGCTCACTCGTCAGCAGCGCCTTCCGCCACTGCAAGGGCAACCAGGTGCAGACCGCGAAGTGCCTGTCGGTGTCCCGCAACGTGGTGCGCACGCAGTTGAAGCGCTTCGGGTTGCTGGAGAAGGATTGAGGCAGGCGACTGTCGCTCAGGGTGGGTTCGGCGCGCAGCGGTAACTTACCCGTTCCATTGGTCATGAAGGCCGTGGTGGGTTGCTTTGCGGATCACCGCTACGGAGCGGAGTGAGCTCAGCGAACCATCGCGATCACATCCAGCCCGCGCTGCAGGTTGTTCGCCAGCCGCTCCCGTAGCAGCTCGGGCAGTTCATCCGGGCCGACACGCGCGAAGCCGGCCTGCGCATAGAACGTCACGAGGTGACCGTACGGCAGGCAGTAGCAGGGCGTATCGCCGATCGCGCGTTCCAGCTCGCGCAGCACCTGTGTCCCGAGTCCCTGTCGCTGGAAGTCCTGGTGTACCTGCATGCCACGCAGGCACAGCAGGCCGCCTTCGTGGCAGAGGCGGCCGATGGCGACGATGCGCTCCTGCTCCCTGGCGAGGATGACCGTGTCGGTCGGAACGATGGCTGCGCCACCGTAGCCGCAGGCGTCGTAGAAGCGCTGCGCGTCGGCGAATTCCGCCGGCATGGCGGGCCGGGTGACGATCATCCTCATTTCCTCACGTCATTCTCCCGGGGCATTTTCCCGGGGCATCGTCCGTATTCAGCCGCCCCATGCTGCGAGGCCTCATCCGGCGCGCTGGCTTGACCCTCGTCAAGCCTTCCTGTGATTCGGCAACTATCGTCCCGATGGGCAGAAACCAAAGGCGGGCAGAACTATCCTGATGGGTACCGGCAGCAGGAAAGAGCCGCAGGAAATGGCCGCGAAAGCTGCCGACCTGCGTAATACCCGGATGCCATTCACGGGACATGCCGAGTCTGACCGATTTCCCTGATTCAGAGGAGAAGCTCATGAGCAGCGACACGAACGAAAATAACGAGAAGAAATGTCCGTTCCCGCACGCCACCCCCGGTGGCGGTACGACGAACAGGGACTGGTGGCCCAATCAGCTGCGGCTGGACCTGCTGCACCAGCACTCCAGCAAGTCCGACCCGATGGGCCAGGACTTCGATTACGCAGCCGCCTTCAAGGGGCTCGACTACGCGGCGCTGAA
The DNA here is from genome assembly GCF_036017065.1 of Uliginosibacterium sp. H1. Taxonomy (NCBI): domain Bacteria; kingdom Pseudomonadati; phylum Pseudomonadota; class Betaproteobacteria; order Rhodocyclales; family Zoogloeaceae; genus Uliginosibacterium; species Uliginosibacterium sp. H1. Next base: position 1,231,272 of record NZ_JAYXHR010000001.1, on the reverse strand, counting down.
GGCTGACCTCAAGGCGCTGATGACCGATTCGCAGGACTGGTGGCCGGCGGATTTCGGGCACTACGGCCCGCTGTTCATCCGCATGGCATGGCATAGCGCCGGCACCTACCGGACCGGTGACGGCCGTGGCGGTGGCGGGCGCGGGCAGCAACGCTTCGCGCCGCTCAATAGCTGGCCGGACAACGTGAGTCTCGACAAGGCGCGCCGGTTGCTGTGGCCGATCAAGCAGAAGTACGGCAGCAGCATTTCCTGGGCCGACCTGATGATCCTGACCGGCAACGTCGCGCTGGAATCGATGGGCTTCAAGACGCTGGGCTTCGGCGGTGGCCGTGCCGACGTGTGGGAGCCGGACCTCGATGTGTACTGGGGCCGCGAGACCAACTGGCTGGGTGGCGACGAGCGCTATTCGCGCGGCTCGCCCGGCGTGGAGAAGGACCACGGCGTGTTGGTGAAGGACGACGACAGCAAGGTGCCGCACACGCGTGACCTGGAGAACCCGCTGGCCGCCGTGCAGATGGGCCTGATCTACGTGAACCCGGAAGGCCCGGACGGCAACCCGGACCCGATCGCCGCCGCCCGCGATATCCGCGACACCTTTGCGCGCATGGCCATGAACGACGAGGAAACCGTCGCGCTGATCGCCGGTGGCCACACCTTTGGCAAGACCCACGGCGCGGCCGCGGCCTCGCATGTCGGCAAGGAGCCGGAAGCGGCCGACCTGGAGGCGCAGGGCTTCGGCTGGCACAACAGCCACGGCAGCGGCAAGGGTGCGGACGCCATCACCAGCGGGCTGGAGGTCACATGGACCACCACGCCGACGCGCTGGAGCGGCAACTTTTTCTGGAACCTGTTCGGTTACGAGTGGGAGTTGAGCAAGAGTCCCGCCGGCGCGCACCAGTGGGTGGCGAAGGGCGCGGGCGCCACCATCCCGCATGCCTTCGATCCGTCGAAGAAGCTGCTGCCGACGATGCTCACCACCGATCTGTCGCTGCGCTTCGACCCGGCCTACGAGAAGATCTCGCGCCGCTTCATGGAGCACCCGGACGAGTTTGCCGACGCTTTCGCACGCGCCTGGTTCAAGCTCACCCACCGCGACATGGGCCCGAAGTCCCGCTACGTCGGGCCGGAAGTGCCGGCGGAAGACTTCATCTGGCAGGACCCGGTGCCGGCCAGCGACGCGACGCTCAGCGAGGCGGACATCGCCGCGCTGAAGCAGAAGGTACTGGCCTCCGGACTCACCGTGCCGCAACTGGTGTCCACCGCCTGGGCGTCGGCCTCCAGCTTCCGCGGCTCGGACAAGCGCGGTGGTGCCAACGGGGCGCGCATCCGCCTGGCGCCGCAGAAGGACTGGGCCGCCAACCAGCCGGAGCAACTGGCGGCTGTGCTGGCGAAGCTGGAAGACATCCGGTCCGGCTTCAACGCGGGCGGCAGGAATGTCTCGCTGGCCGATCTCATCGTGCTGGCCGGCGCCGCCGGTGTGGAAGAAGCGGCGCGCAAGGCCGGCACGCCGGTCACGGTGCCGTTCCGTCCCGGCCGCAGCGATGCAAGCGAGGCGCAGACCGACGCCGAGTCCTTTGCGCCCCTGGAGCCGGTGGCCGATGGCTTCCGCAATTTCGTGAAGGGCCGCTACAGCGTGCCGGCCGAAGTGCTGCTGATCGACAAGGCGCAACTGCTGACGCTGACCGCCCCGGAGATGACCGTGCTGATCGGCGGCCTGCGCGTGCTGGGGGCGAACACCGGCGGCAGCGCACAGGGCGTGTTCACGTCGAAGATCGGCGCGTTGAGCAACGACTTCTTCGTGAACCTGCTGGACATGGCGACCGAGTGGAAGCCGGCCTCGGCGGACCGCGAGGTCTTCGAGGGACGTGACCGCAAGACCGGCGAGACGAAGTGGACCGCCAGCCGTGTCGACCTGGTGTTCGGCTCCAACGCACAGCTGCGCGCGCTGGCCGAGGTGTATGGCAGCGCGGACGCGCAGCAGAAGTTCGTCGAGGACTTCGTGGCGGCGTGGGTGAAGGTGATGGAGCTGGATCGCTTCGACCTGGCCTGATTTTTCGCCGACCTGAAGGTTAAAAAAGCGCCGGGCATGCCCGGCGCTTTTTTCTGGGCTCGTGGTGAGTCAGCTCCCGCGTGGCAGGTCGGGGTGCGGTGGCGTTTTGCCGGAATCCGCCACGATCCGTTACAGCGTGCCGCTTGCAATGTCGTGTACCGGCAATATAATAAGCAACATATACGATATAGGCTGCACATGGCTTCCACCAGAACCGAAAGCGTGGGGTTCCTCCTCACCGATGTCTCCCGGCTGATGCGCCGCCGCTTCATGCAGAAGCTGGAGGCCGAGCAGGGCGGGCTGACGCTGGCACAGGCGCGGGTGCTGCTGCATGTGTCGCGCAACCAGGGTGTGCGACAGATCGACGTGGCCGAGCTGCTGGAAATGCAGCCCATCACCCTCGCCAGGCTGATCGACGCGCTGGAGGCCGACAGGCTGGTGGAGCGCCGGCCTGATCCGAATGACCGGCGCGCCTACCAGATCCACCTCGGGGTGGCGGCGGCGGAGAAGCTGGCGCTGATCGAACGGGTGGCGCGCGCGGTGCGCTCGGAAGCATTGCGCTGCCTGGACGCGGAACAGTCCGCCGCCCTGATGAACGCGCTGGAAACGATGCGCGGCAACCTGTCCGCCCGCTGAGCCGCGGACACCAACATAGCAGGCAGGAAAGAGCAGGGAAGCATGGAAACGCAAGACGGCAACTCCTCCACGTCGACGGCAGTCGCCGTGTCACCGAAGAACCGCAGCCGCCGCTTGCTGCTGCTGGTGGTCGTGCCGCTGGTCGCGGCAGCGGCCGGGACGGCGCTGTACCTGCACGGCGGACGCTTCGTCGAGACCGACAACGCCTATGTGAAGGCGGACAAGGTGCCGATCAGCGCCGAGGTGTCCGGCACCGTGCGAGAAGTGCTGGTGGAGGAGAACCAGGCGGTGAAGACCGGCCAGGTGCTGTTCCGCCTCGACCCCGCACCCTTCCAGGTTGCCGTGGCCCGTGCCGAGGCTGGACTGGCGGAGGTGCGTACCGATCTCGCGGCCGTGAGGGCCAGCTACCGCGCCAAGCAGGCGGAACTGGCGGTGGCCCGCAGCAAGCGCGACTTCGCGATGCGTGAGGAGAAGCGGCAGGCCGACCTGGTGGCACGCAACTTCGTGTCCGCCGCCAAGTTCGACGAAGCGCGTCAGGGGGCCGACCTCGCCGCGCTGGAGATATCCACCCAGGAACAGGACCTGCGCCAGATCGCCGAGTCCCTCAACGGCGTCGACACGCCGGTGGAGCAGCACCCGCGCTACCGCGCGGCGCTGGCCTCGCTCAACGAGGCGCGCCTGAACCTCGCGCGCACCGAAGTGCATGCCGCCGTGGCGGGCATCGTCAGCAAGCCGCCCAAGCCCGGCCAGTACGTCACGGCCGGCACCACCGCAATGGCGCTGGTGGCCGGTGGCTCGCTGTGGGTCGAGGCCAACTACACCGAGACCGACCTGACCTACGTGCAGCCGGGCCAGCCGGTGCGCATCGAGATCGATACCTACCCTGGCCGCGAATGGCTGGGCGAGGTGGACAGCCTGAGCCCGGCCACCGGTTCGGAGTTCTCCATCCTTCCCGCGCAGAACGCCACCGGCAACTGGGTGAAGGTGGCCCAGCGCGTGTCGGTGCGCATCCGCCTGGATGATGCCGCCGACATGCCCGCGCTGCGCGCCGGCCTCAGCGCCGTGGTGAAGATCGATACCGGACACCGCCGCAGCCTGCTGGGCATGCGCATCTGAGTTCCGCCATGCACAGCACGCAGGCACCGGCGGGCGGGGTGGATGCCGGCCATCGCAGCATGATCACGCTGGCGGTGATGCTGGCCACCATCATGCAGGCGCTGGACACCACCATCGCCAACGTGGCCCTGCCGCACATGCAGGGCGCGATGGGCGCCACCCAGGACCAGATTTCCTGGGTGCTGACCTCCTACATCGTGGCGGCCGCCATCTGCATGCCGCTGACCGGTTTCCTGTCGGCACGCCTGGGGCGCAAGCGGGTGTTCCTGTGGTCGGTCGTCGGTTTCACGCTGACCTCCATGCTGTGCGGCGCGGCGCAGAACCTGGAGCAGATCGTCGCATTCCGCCTGTTGCAGGGCGTGTTCGGCGCGAGCCTGGTGCCCCTGTCGCAGGCCGTGCTGCTGGACACCTACCCGCCCGAGCAGCACGGCTCGGCCATGGCGATGTGGGGCGTGGGCGTGATGGTCGGCCCCATCCTCGGGCCTTCGCTCGGCGGCTGGCTGACCGAGTACTACAACTGGCGCTGGGTGTTCTACATCAACCTGCCTTTCGGGCTGATGGCCTGGCTTGGGCTGGTGGCCTACCTGCGCGAGACGCCGAAGGACGACAGCCGTCGCTTCGACCTGTTCGGCTTCGCCGCGCTGGCGGTGGCCGTGGGGGCGCTGCAGATGATGCTGGACCGCGGCCACTCGCTGGACTGGTTCGCCAGCCCGGAGATCGTGGTGGAGGCGCTCCTTGCCGGCTTTGCCATGTACCTCTTCGTCGCCCACATCCTGACGCACCCGCAGCCCTTCGTGGAGCCGGCGATCTTCCGTGACCGCAACTTCAGCGTGGGGCTGGTGTTCATCTTCGTGGTGGGGGTGATCCTGCTCGCCACCATGGCGCTGCTGCCCCCGTTCCTGCAGAACCTGATGGGCTACCCGGTCGTCGACGTGGGCATGGTGCTGGCCCCGCGTGGCCTGGGCACCATGGTGGCGATGGTGGTGGTCGGCAAGCTGGTCGGCAAGGTGGATGCGCGACTCAAGATCCTCGTCGGGCTGGGGCTCACCAGCCTGTCGCTCTACGAGATGACGCTGTTCACCACCGACATCACCGCGTGGGACGTGGTGCGTACCGGCGTCACGCAGGGCCTGGGGCTGGGCTTCATCTTCGTGCCGCTGTCGACCATCACCTTCTCGACGCTCGCGCCGCGGTTCCGCACCGAGGGGACGGCGCTCTACAGCCTGATGCGCAACATCGGCAGCAGCATCGGCATCTCGGTGGTCATCACCTACCTGGCCCAGCGTATGCAGGCCAACCATGCCGTGTTCGCGCAGTACATCTCGCCGTTCAACCCGTCGCTCGCGGATGCCGTGCAGCACGGGCTGGTAGACCTGCAGACACCGCAGGGGCTGGCGGCCGTCGATGCCCTGGTGGCCCGGCAGGCCGCCGTGCTGGCCTACCTGCAGGACTTCCGCCTGATGATGTGGGTGACGCTGGCCGCGGTGCCGCTGGTCCTGTTGCTGCGCATGCCCAGGCGCAACGGCGCGTCGTCGGCGGCGCTGGCCGCCAGCATGGAGTAGCGGCGCACCACGCCCGCGCCATCGAGCCACCCCGAACCAAGCAGCCGCCGTCGCGTCGAACCGGGCAACAGGGTCGACGCGGTCGACGACGAGAGAGGCGGTTGCGATGAGCCAGGCAGACGACAAGTCGCGGGACAGCATGCGGCGCGCGGTGCGCGTCGGCATTTCCGGCTGGAAGTACGAGCCCTGGCGCAACGGCTTCTATCCCGATGCGCTGACGCAGAAGGACGAACTGGCCTACGCGTCGCGCGCGCTGCCCACCATCGAGATCAACAGCACTTTCTACGGCGCGAAGAAGCCGGAGAACTTTGCCACCTGGTATGCGCAGACGCCGGAGGATTTCGTCTTCAGCGTGAAGGCGCCGCAGCGCGTCACGCACCAGAGCCGGCTGCAGGACATCGAGGCGCCCATCGCACGCTTCCTGGCCTCCGGCATCTTCGAACTGAAGGAGAAACTGGGGCCGGTGCTCTGGCAGTTCCCGCCCTGGTTCCGTTTCGACGCGGAGCGTTTCGAGGCCTTCCTGGCCTGCCTGCCGCATGACGCGGAGGCTGCCTCCGCCTTCGTAGAGAAGCACCTGTCTGCGCGCTCCACAGCCGGCGTGATGAACGGCGGCCAGGACGACGGCGAGGACGACGCCAAGCGCGTGCTGCGTCATGCGGTGGAGATCCGCCACGACAGCTTCGTCGATGCGGACTTCGTGAAGATGCTGCGCAGGCATGGCGTCGCGCTGGTCGTGGCCGACAGCGGTGGTCGCTGGCCGGAGTACGGCGACGTCTGCACGGACTTCATGTACCTGCGCCTGCCACGGCGACAGCGAGCTGTACAACAGCAACTACATGGACAAGGTCCTCGACACCTGGGCGGTGCGCATCCTGAGCTGGTACGACGGCGAGCAGCCTGCCGACATGCCGGTGATGACGGACACGAGCCCGCGCCACCGCGCGCACCGTGACGTGTTCTGCTACTTCGACAACACGGAGAAGGAGCAGGCGCCGCACAACGCCATGCAGATGCTGGAGAAACTGGGCATCCCGCGGCATAACACGTACGAGAACACGCAGCCTGCGAAACCGGCGCGCAAGGCGCGGGCGTCGCGGGCAAAGACCGAGTGAAGCCGCTCAGGCTTCGATCAGCGGGTCATGCACCACCGGGTTGGGTGACACGTCGGCGAGATCGTTGGCGAGCAGGCGCTCGATCAACTCGGTGACACCGGCCCCGCGCGCGTTCTGCGTAATCAGGTCGACGTTGGCCTTCAGCGAGGGCAGGGCATTGGACACGGCGACCGACAGGCCGCAGCGCCGTACAAAGGCGTGGTCGTTCTCGGCATCGCCCACCCCGACGACGTTCTCGGGCGAGACGTCCATCTCCTGCAGCACCGCGGCCAGGCCGGTGGCCTTGGTCACGTTGGCGGGCAGGGCCATCACGGCGCCCTTGTTGAAGATCACGTGCCACTCCATGCCGAGGTCGCGGATCGCGGCCAGCACCGCGTGCTCGTTCGGCTCGAAGGTGGCGACGATGCAGTGCCCGACCGACACGCCGATGTTCTGCTGCGACAGCAGATCCAGGAAAGCCTGGGGCGGGGCGGCGGCAAGGCCGCGGGTGGACTGCGTGGAGGGGGTGTAAACCACCGCGCCGTTCTCCGCGACGATATGGTCGAAGAGTTCGAAGTGGTTGAAGATCAGGGCCAGGTCGCGCAGCTCGCGGCCGGTCACCATGACCAGCCTGCGGCCGGATGCGCGCAGGCGGCGCAGTGCGTCCAGGGTGGTGTCGTCGACCGCGCCGTCCTTGGCCAGCGTGCCGTCGTAGTCGGTGGCAAGTACCGTGTACTTCATTGCTTTCCTCCGTGTGGCGGAAGTCCGTGCGCGTCAGAGCACGGACCACATGCGTGTCGTGTCGCCCTCGTGATGCTTGACGCCGTCCTCCCACAGTCGCACGCCGCCGAGGAAGGCATCTTCGTTGCCACCACGGTGGGCGCCCTCGGGCAGTGGATCGACCAGTTCGGCGTTACCGCCGCCGAGCAGCACGTAGTCGGCGCACAAGGCGTTGCGCAGGCGCACGGCGGCTTCGGTCAGCGTCTCCATCCAGGCTTCGTGCCCGTAGCGTTCGCGGCCCTCGCGGCCCAGCCGTTCCCACAGCATCTCCTCGCGGTCGTAGGGCAGGCCGCCGAGTTCCAGCGGCACCACGAACGAGCTGGTGACCAGCGCCGAGCCCAGCCCGGTGCCCAGGCCCAGGAACAGCATGCGGTTGCCGGCGTAGCCACCGAGGGCCTGCAGGATGGCGTCGTTCACCATCAGCATCGGGCGCTGCAGGGCGGCCTCGAAATCGAAGCCGACCCAGCCGTCCCCGAGATTGCCCGGCTCCTCGGTCGGGCCGGTTGGACCGACCCGACCGGGGTAGCCGATGGACACCACGTCATAAGACCAGCCGCTGGTGTGCGCCTGTACCTGCCGGATGAATTCGTCCGGCCTCATTTCGGGGCCGGAATCGAAACGACTCACGTCGTGGGTGCTGGACTGGAACAGCTTGACCGAGCTACCGCCGATGTCTATGACGAGAACGTCCATGTCGGGCGATCAGTGGCGCGTCGCGTGGCGACGCAGGTAGTCCTGGATGTCGCGCTCGTCGAACCAGGAAATGTCCTTCGCGATTTCCTCCTCGACCAGGCCGGCAGCCTTCTTGCCGAGGTTCTGGCGGATCAGCCCCAGGAGCTTCGGCGGAGCGAGTACCCACAGGCGTTCGTAGCGGCGCTCCTGTGCGGCCTTGTCGAGGTAGTCGCCGACGATCTTGCTGAACACGTCCATCTCGTGCTGGGCGGCGTCGACGGCGGGCTGCGACACGTGTGACTGGCCGTCGCGGCCGCCGAAGCGCCCGTCGGCGTCGGTATTGATCTCGCGGATGTGGGCGCGCCCCTGCTTGTGCTCGAACTCCTTCACCGTGTGCACCGCGCTGATCTTGCGGTCCTCCAGTTCGAAGATGCGGGCGCGGCTTGCGTCGGCTGCAATGACCCAGGTGGTATGCATGGTGTCTCCTTTCACTGAGGTTCCTCCCTCATGTGGGACTGCGCGGCCGGCGTCCGGTTCGTCATCAGGGCCGTCGTCGGATTCGACGCCGCCCGGGTGTCGTCGCGGAACGCCGCGGGGCCGCGCAGCGCGTCGAAACGTCGCTGCAAACATTGCTGCAACTATGCGCGCCGCGTGCAGCGCGGACTGTGGGAATCTGCTGACAGTTGCGTGCGCGCTTGTCGCACAGGGGGAGGCGAAATGTCCTACCGGGTCGTCGGCGAGCGGAGCGCAGCATGTCTCCACAGCAATCCTCATCGAAGTGGTGCCGCAAGGAGGCGATCATGGAAGACCATCAAACGCACGAAGAACAGCTCAATACGCTGGTGGAGAAAATGCGTGAACACGAGTTCTGCATGCTCACCACGGTGGACGACGAACGTGGCCAACTGCGCAGCCGACCGATGCGCGTCCAGGAGGTGGAGGACGATGGCACGCTGTGGTTCATGACCTCCGACGACTCGGCGAAGACCCAGGAGATCAACCACGAGCACCATGTGAACATCAGCTTCATCAACGGTGCCGACAAGAGCTTCATCTCGCTGTCCGGCATCGCCGCTCTGCAGCAGGACCATGCGCGTGTCGAACGCTACTGGCGTGATACCGACGATGCATGGTTCCCGAAGGGACAGAACGACCCGCACGTGGTGCTGATCCGCGTGGAACTGAGTGACGCCGAGTACTGGGAGGGACCGTCGCGGGTGGTGCAGCTGTACGCCGCCGCGCGTGCCATCACCTCGGGCAAGCCGGCCTCCGGCCTGGGCGAACACGTCCGCGTCAGCAACCACTGAGCGTGACTGCAGGGATGGCGTCGCTGCGGCAACGCCATCCCGCGCATAACGCCACATCACCTCACCCGCAATTCATTCAATAAGTTGATCTGGAGTCGATCATGTCCTTCGGCATCTATCTCGTAGGCGTCGTGATCTTCATCGGCGGCGTGGCCTGGGGCCTGTCCGTCGCAGGCGTGCCCGGCCTGTACGTGGGCATCGCCGCGCTGATCATGCTGGGCCTGGGCATCCTCACCGGCGTCACCCGCACGCGCGGCCGCGACCATTCCTGAGCGCCGCACGGGAACGACGCCCATGCAACTGAGCCTGTCGCGTCCGTCACACGGCCATCGGGTGGCGCGCAGTGTCGTGTCACGCCTGAGCATCTTCGGCGAGCTCGTCGTCGCGGCGGTGACCAAGTGGTCCGACGACCGCGCGCCCAGCATGGGTGCAGCGCTGGCCTACTACACCGCCTTCTCCATCGCACCGCTGCTGCTGATCGTCACCACGATCGCCGGATTGGTGTTCGGCCGCGATGCGGCCGAGGGCGCCATCGCCGGGCAGATCAGCGGGCTGGTGGGCGCGCACGCCGCCGAGGCGATCCAGGCCATGCTGCAGAACGCCGACCGCCAGGACGGCGGCCTCGTCGGCACCCTGATCGGCTTCGGCATGCTGCTGGTGGGGGCCACCACCGTGTTCGTGGAATTGCAGAACGACCTGGACCGCATCTGGAAGGCGCCGGAGCGCACAGGAAGCGGCGTCATGAACTTCCTGGTGGGACGCCTGCTGACCTTCAGCATGGTGCTGGGCATCGGCTTCCTGATGATCATCTCGCTGGTGGTGACCAGTGCCGTCGCGGCATTGGGGCAGGTGTGGAGCGAGGCCTTCGTCGGCATGGAGATCGCGTTGCAGGTGCTGAACTTCGCCGTCTCCTTCATCGTGACCGCGGTGCTGTTCGCGATGATCTACAAGATCCTGCCCAACGTGCGGATCGCCTGGCGTGACGTGACCGTCGGCGCCGCCATCAATGCGCTGCTGTTCTCGCTGGGCAAGTTCCTCATCGGCCTGTACATCGGCAAGAGCGCCGTGTCGTCCTCCTACGGCGCGGCCGGTGCGTTCGCAGTGCTGTTGATCTGGGTGTATTACTCGACGCAGATCTTCCTGCTGGGCGCAGAGTTCACCTACGTCTACGCCCACCGCGAAGGCTCCCATTCGGACAAGCCGGCCGCGCTGCTCACGGCACCGCCGCCCTGATTCCGGCACCTGCGACGTCAGCGCTGTGGCGTGATCTGCCGACGTCAATCCCGGTCGACGTAATACTTGACGTCGTCCTTCCAGCTTCCCCCATGTCATCCAGCAGATTTGACGCGCAGCCCCGCTATGACCGCTGGCCCAAGAGGCATGCATTGATCGCCAACGTGCCGTCCGGGCCAGCCTCTCCGTTCGGGTGGAGTGTGACGCAAGCGCAGCGCAGGCAATGGCAGACCGCGAGGCGATGAAGGTCGTCGCGGAGGTAGCGGCCGATGGTGCCCGGCCCAGCCACTACCCGTACGCTTCGAGGGTGGTAGTACGCCCACAGCGCGGCGTAGCGGCGGCAAAATGCTGCAGTTGCAGTCGGTGAGTTGGCGTGGCCGGCCGCGTGCCGTGAGAGTCACGGCGCCGCGGTGGCAGGACGCCGGTGGCAGCGCACTATCGGCATGGCATGTGGGAGTGCATGGCGCATGCTGATCGGCGCCGCCAGCGTGTGAGGGGCCGAAGCCCCGTGCCCGTCAGTCAGGGGGCGGTGCGCGCCGGCACCTTGTCGCTGAGGACAGGCGGCCGCACCGGATCGAAATCCGACCAGGTGCCGTCACGCCAGACGCCCTGGGCTTCCTCGACATCGACGCCGCCCGCGCGGCTGAGGACCTTGGCGGCCTCGTCGTCGCTCTGCTCGTCCACCCGCACCGCCACCAGCACGCCTGAATGACGCACACCGAGGCTGCGCCCCGGCGCGGCCGGGCGACGTGCGTCGCCGGTGCCATTCATGGCGCCCATCAGCGAACCGACGTAGGCCCCAATCGCGCCCGTAACGGCGGCACCGGCAGCGGGGACCTCGGTGGTGACCGCCAGCGCGGCACCCACGGCGCTGCCGACGCAGGCGCCGATCGCGGCCCCGGCCATCGCCGTGCGCGACGCGCCCTTCGCACCGCGGTCGGCGAACTCGTCGCCGCCCATGGCGCGGGCGTGATTCTGGCCGGGAGGATTGACGAAGAACGTGGACACGTCCTGACTGGAAAAGCCGGCACGGATCGCCTCACGGGTAGCGCTGTGCGCCTGGTCGAAAGTTGCGAATCGCGCTGCGATGATGTGGGACATGGAAGCCTCCGTTGAAGAACCTTCTGCCTTGAGCATAGGGAGGCCGCCAGGGCATGTCTGTAGGACGTGGCCGTCAGTGCTGACGGAACGGACCTGGTCCACGAGTGGCACCTGGAATGAAAAAACCCTCCCGGCGAGGGGAGGGCTTTTCCGTGGATGCGTGGAGAACGCTCAGGGCACGATCCGGCCGGCGCCTGCCCCCTGTCCGACGATGGTAGGAATGTTGATGGCCGGGTCCAGCGTGTAGTCGTAGTAGCTGCGCGGGTTGAACGCGCTACCGGTCTGCTGGATCGGATCATCCACTTCCACCGCGTAGTTGGTCGCGTCCCAGGTGAACACGCTGCCGCCGAAACCCTTGCCGACCACGTTCACGTAGTCGATGTAGTTGCCGTCGGCGTGGATGTCGCACTCGTCGCCCAGGCCCACGATGTAGCTCTGCACCTGGTTGGCGTAGTTGTTGTACACGTGCGCCTGGCCGAAGCGCACCCGCGGGTGGCGCGAGATGCTGCGCTCCAGCCAGTTGTGGTGGTAGGTGACGTGCAGCTTGCCGCGGTCCTGCGCGGCGTTGTCGTCGGAGTGGCCGAGCAGCATGCTCTTGTCGGTGCCGACGAAGCGGTTCCACGAGATGGTCACCCAGTCCGAGCCGCGCTTCACGTCCGCCGCACCGTCCGTGCCCTGCAGGAAGGTGTTGTGATCGATCCACACGTGATGCGAGTAGCAGGACACCTGCACGCCGTCGTCCGCGTAGTTGTCGAAGGTCAGGTTGCGGATGATGACGTTCGACACGTGGGCGAAGTTGGCGGCCTTGTCGGGGGTGCATTCCGTGTTGCCGTTGGCGGCGCGCACCGCCGGGGTCCAGCCGCTCACGTCCAGCCCGAAGCCCACCAGCCTGGCGGCACTGCCGACGCCGAGCACGGATTTGTTGGAGCCGACGTTCAGCATCTTCACGCCACCTTCCGCGTTGATGGTGCCGGACACGTAGACGATGCGCGGGCTGCTGTCGGCGATGGCGTCGCGCAGCGCGGCGAAGGTGGTGACGGTCACGGTCGGCCCGCCTGCGCCGCCGTTGGTGCCGTTACGGCCATCGCGGTTGAGTGAGGCGAAGCCGTTCACACCCGGCGCGTTGCCGCTGCTGGAGCCGTTGCCCGAGGAGCTGGAGGAACTCGACGAACCCGTGCCGGACGACGAGCTGGAACTGGAGCTCGACGAACTGGAGCTGGAGGAGCCGGTACCGGAGGACGAACTCGAGCTGCTGGAGGAGCTGGAGGAGGAGCTCGAAGAAGAACTCGAGGACGAGCTGCTGGACGATGAACTGCTGGAGCTGCTCGACGAGGAACTGGGCGAGCCGGGCACCGAGCATTCATTGGTGCCGCCACCGATACGCCCGCCGAAAGTGGCCTGGTTGCAGACGAAGCTGCCGGTGAGCTGCTTGTAGAAGAACTGGTCGGCGCGACCAAAGGCGACATTGGTCGTCGCGGCCACGTTGCAGGTCTTGTTCTCGGTGCAGATGGTGACGTAGCCCGCGGGCCGGTTGGCGGCCAGGGCTGCGCCGCCCAGCGTGGCGCCCATCAGCGCCACGGCAAGGAATCTTGCGTGCATGGAAATCTCCTGAGAAGTGAGGTGCGACGGGCGAGGCACCCGTCGATGCCCCACCCCCGCTATGGACGTCAGTGAGACGTCAGTGAGTCTTCAGTGGTCTTTCAGCGTCCGGGCATCAGGGAACGATCTTGCCCACGCCCGCACCCTGCGGAACGATCACCGGCAGGTTGGCGGCCGGGTCCAGCGTGTAGCTGTAGTAGCTGGACGGGTTGAACGCCGGCGCCAGGTTGACCGCTGCCTTGTCGGTCTCGATGACGATGTTGCTCGGCGCCCAGGTGAACTTGTCGCCACCGAAGTCGTCGGTCACGTTGTCGGCGAACTGCAGGTAGTTGCCATCCGCATACACGTCGCAACCTTCGCCGAGCCCGATCATGTAGCTGCTGATCTGGTTGCCGTAGTTGTTGTAGACGTGGGCCTGGCCGAAGCGCACGCGCGGGTTGCGCTGCGTGCTGCGGTCCAGGAAGTTGTGGTGGTAGGTGACGTGCAGCTTGCCGGTGTCCTGCGCGGCGTTGTTGTCGTCATGACCCAGCAGCATCGTCTTGTCGGTGCCCTTGAAGTGGTTCCAGGAAACGGTCACCCAGTCCGAGCCGCGCTTGATGTCCAGCGCGCCGTCGTAACCCTTGGTGAAGGTGTTGTGGTCCACCCACACGTGGCGCGAGTAGCAGGATACCTGCACGCTGTCGTCCGTCGGCGTCTCGAACGAGATGTTGCGGATGACGACGTTGGTGACGTGCGTGAAGTTGCCAGCCTTGTCCGGCGTGCACTCGGTGCCGCCGTTGGCAGCGCGCACCGCGGGCGTCCAGCCGCTGACGTCGAGGCCGAAGTTCACGATGCGGGCGGTGGCACCGACGCCGAGGATGGACTTGTTGGAACCCACGTTCAGCATCTTCACGCCGCCTTCCGCGGTAATCGTGCCGGACACGTAGACGATGCGTGGCGTGTTGTCGGCAATCGCGTCGCGCAGGGCCGCGAAGCTGGTGACCGTCACGGTCTGGCCGCCGGTGCCACCGGTCGTGCCGTTGCGGCCGTCGCGGTTCAGCGTGGCAAAGCCGACCAGGCTGTTGTCGACCACACCTCCCGAGGAGGAACTGGACGAACCGGTCCCCGAGGACGAACTGGAGCTGGAGCTCGACGAGCTGGAAGAGCCCGTCCCCGACGAACTGGAGCTGCTCGAACTGCTGGACGAACTGGAACTCGACGAGGAGCTGGAAGAGCTCGAGGAACTGGACGAAGAACTGGACGAGGAGCTGCTGGAGCTGCTCGACGACGTGCCGGGCGAGCCCGGTACCGAGCATTCGTTCACGCCGCCACCGATGCGACCGCCGAAGGTCGCATCGTTGCAGGTGAAGCTGCCGGTGAGCTGCTTGAAGAAGAACTGGTTGGCGCGGCCGAAGGCGACGTTGGTCGTCGTGGCCACGTTGCAGGTCTTGTTCTCGCTGCAGATGGTGACGTAGCCGGCCGGGCGGTTTGCTGCCTGGACCGAGACGGCCAGTGTCAGCAGGGCGATGCCGATCGTGAAACTGACGAAGTTCATGATGCCTCCTTGTGTGGGAGGGCGGGCAGCCCGGAATGGCTACCCGCCGTCATGCAAACGTGGTGGAGGGCCAGCGGACCGTGGGGTCTGCCGGCCCTGTCTGTCAGGGCGAGATCTTGCCGGCGCCCGCACCTTGCGAAACGATCACCGGAATGTTGGCGGCGGGGTCCTTCTGGTAGGTGTAGTAGCTGGCCGGGTTGAAGCCCTTGCCGTTCGCCACCGCCTGGTCGCTGGGGCCGACGTTGACGACGATGTTGTCCGCCGCCCAGGTCAGGTCGCTGCCACCGTATTCGTCCGTCACCGCGTCGGCGCCATCCACGTAGTTGCCATCGGCATGGATCGAGCTGCCGACGCCCTTGCCGATCATGTAGTCACCGGTGTTCAGCACGTAGTTGTTGTACACGTGTGCCTGGCCGAAGCGCACGCGCGGGTTGCGCTGGTCGGTGGTGTTCATGAAGTTGTGGTGATAGGTGACATGCAGCTTGCCGGTGTCCTGCGCGCCGTTGCTGTCGTCGTGGCCCAGCAGCATGGTCTTCACCGTGTTGTCGAAACGGTTCCACGAAATGGTCACCCAGTCCGAACCGCGCTTGACGTCCACCGAGCCGTCGCTGCCCTTGGTGAAGGTGTTGTGATCCACCCACACATGGCGCGAGTAGCACGACACCTGCACGCCATCGTCCGTCGGCGCCTGGAAGGTCAGGTTGCGGATGATCACGTTGGTGACGTGGGTGAACCTGCTCGCCTTGTCCGGCGTGCACTCGGTGCCGCCGTTGGCTGCACGCACCGCAGGCGTCCAGCCGCTGACGTCCAGACCGAAGCCCACGAGCTTCGCAGTGCTGCCGACACCGAGGATGGACTTGTGCGAGCCGACGTTGATCATCTTCACGCCGCCTTCGGCGTTAATCGTGCCGGACACGCGGATGACACGCGGCGTGTTGTCGGCAATGGCATCACGCAGGGCTGCGAAGGTGGTGACGAGGACTTCCTGCCCGCCTGCGCCGCCGAAGGTTCCGGTACGGCCATCTGCGGCCACCGAGGCGAAGCCGCCGGTGCCGCCGCTGGAGCTGGACGAGCTGCCGTCAACCGTGAAGCAGCGCGCGACGCTGGCGTGGCTGCTGCTATCGAAGAGCCGGAAGTTCGTGCCGTCGCACATCACGCCATTGATGAACTCCACGGGCTCGCTCGCGAATGTCATGTTGACGTAACCACCGTTGCTGCTGTGGTTGTAGCGGATCACACCGCCGGCGACGACTTGTCGTGCCCCGGAGAATCCACAGAACTCGCCTTTCTTCGCGCACTCGGTCAGGCCGGGCCGCGGCGGGCCGATGTACTCATTGAGCGGTCCGCCCGAAGAGCTGCTGGTAGAGGTACTCGAACTGCCGGTGCTCGAGGAGGAGCTCGACGAGCTGGAAGAACTGGACGAAGTGCTGGAGCTCGACGAAGAGCTCGATGACGAACTGGATGAGCTGGAGCTGCTGCTCGACGACGAGCCGCCGCCGGAGCTGCCCGGCACCGAACACTCGTTCGTGCCACCCCCGACGCGGCCACCGAAGGTTGCCTGGTTGCAGGTGAAGCTGCCGGTGAGCTGCTTGTAGAAGAACTGGTCGGCGCGGCCGAAGGCGACGTTGGTCGTCGTGGCGACGTTGCAGGTCTTGTTCTCGGTACAGATGGTGACGTAGCCGGCGGGGCGATTGGCTGCCGCGGCGCTGCCGATGGTGGCAAGCAACAGGGTTGCTGCAACGGATAGCTGCATGTGACGCATGGATCACACTCCTTGGAGGTGATGCACGCAGGCGCGCGACGGCGCTGCCGCGTGCAACGGTGTTGATACGTAGAGACGAGAAGCCGAAGACACGAAGCGGGGCCGCCGCATGGCGGCCCCGGTGCTACGGAATGCAGGATGAACGCGACATCAGGCCGCCCCTCGAAAGCGGGGCGGCAGGCAAGGCCCGGCCTTGCGGCCGGGCGGCTCACGCTTCGTCAGTCGACGATGATCCTGCCGGCGCCCGCACCCTGTTGAAGGATGGTCGGGATGTTCGCTGCAGGATCCAGCGTGTAGTTGTAGTAGCTGCGCGGATTGAAGGCATTGCCGGTGACGAACTCCACGCCGTCGCCGAAGACGATGAGGTTGCTCGCGTCCCAGGTCAGCTTGGCGTTGGGGCCGGCGTCTCCCATGTCCTGCGTGGTCTCGCCGCCGCAGTTCACGTAGTTGCCGTCGGCATAGATGTTGGCCGCCATGCCCACACCGATCATGTAGTTGTTGCTCGACGTCGGGTTGTCGCACCAGTTGTTGAAGAAGTGGGCCTGGGCGAAGCGGACGCGCGGGATGCGCTGGCGCGAGCCGCTGAACCAGTTGTGGTGGTAGCTCACGCGCAGCTTGCCGGTGTCCTGTTGCTGGGCATCGTTGTCGTGCGACAGCAGCATGGTCTTGTCGGTGTCGATGAACTTGTTCCAGGACACCGTGATCCAGTCCGAACCACGCTTGATGTCCACCGTGCCGTCGCCCGGCTTGTGGAAGGTGTTGTGGTCGATCCAGATGTGATGCGACCAGCACTGCACGTTGATGCTGTCGTCACCGGCGTTCACGATGGTCAGGTTGCGCACGATGACGTTCTTCGTGTACTCGAACCTGTTCTCGTAGGCCACTTCGCACTGCTGGTCCTTGAACTGCGCGACCTGCTCGGCACGCCAGCCGCTGATGTTGAGGCCGAAGCCGCTCAGCGTGGCATTGGCGCCCAGACCGACGATGGTCTTGTTGGAGCCCACCGCGATCATCTCGGCGCTGCCGCCGTTGGTGATCGTGCCGGACACCTTGACGATGCGCGGCTGGTGGTCGGTCACTGCGGCCACGAAGTCGGTGAAGTTGGTGACGATGACCGTGGGACCGCCGACGCCGCCGGTAGTGGTGTTGACGCCGTAGCCGGGCACCGAGCCGAAGCCCACCAGGCCCGGCGGGGTGATGCCGCCGCTGGAGGATGTGGACGAGGAGGAGGAAGAGGAGGACGACGACGAGCTGCTGCCCGTGCCGGAACTCGACGAGCTGCTTGAACTGGAGCTGGACGAGCTCGACGAGGAGGAAGACGAACTGGAGCTCGATGAAGAACTGGACGAGCTGCTGGAACTGCTCGACGAGGAGCTGTTCGGCGTGCCCGGCACCGAGCACTCATTGGTGCCACCACCGATGCGACCACCGAAGGTTGCCTGGTTGCAGACGAAGCTGCCGGTGAGTTGCTTGAAGAAGAACTGGTCCGCACGGCCGAAGGCGACGTTGGTCGTCGTGGCCACGTTGCAGGTCTTGTTTTCGGTACAGATGGTGACGTAACCGGCTGGGCGGTTGGCCGCGTGGACGGTCGAGGCGAACCCCGCCGCCAGCGCGACGAGCGCCAGGTGCTTTGCTTGCATGAAATGTCTCCGAAGTTTTTATAAATTTGGCCTTTTTGCCGGCCTGGACTAAGTGCCTGATATTTTTGTCGTTTGCCCGACAAATACAGGAACTTGTCAGGCTTTAAGGTGGATGACGGAAGCGACAGCGTCAAGCTGCGGATGCGAAAACCAGGCGTGACGCCCGATGGCGACAGGAGGCCGGTGCAGCGCGGCGGCAGGGGGCGGCCGCAAGCGGCGTCTGCAGGGAAATATATTTTTTTCGGAGCGCGCTCAACGCTGTGTCCTGCAAGGCGTGACCCGCCCGGCGCTCCCCGCTAACATCGCCCCCCTATGTCTGTGTCCGCTGCTCCCGACGTATCCCGCTACTTCGCCGACGATGGCCCGCTCGCGCGGGTGATTCCCGGCTTCCGCGCCCGGCCCCAGCAACTGGAGATGGCCAACGCGATTGCCGGGGCGATCCAGGGCAACCGCGTGCTGGTGGCGGAGGCCGGCACCGGCACCGGCAAGACCTTCGCCTACCTGGTGCCGGCGCTGGTGTCCGGCGGCAAGGTCATCATCTCCACCGGCACCAAGACCCTGCAGGACCAGCTGTTCCACCGCGACCTGCCGGAAGTGCGCAAGGCGCTGAAGGTGCCGGTGACCACCGCGCTGCTGAAGGGCCGCGCCAATTACGCCTGCCACTACCATGCGCAGCGCGCGGTGTCGGAAGGCCGCTTCATCACCCGCGAGGACGCCGGGTACATCCGCCAGGTCATCAAGTGGATGGAGACCAGCAGCACCGGCGACAAGGCGGAGTGCACCGGCGTGCCGGAAGACGCCACGGTGTGGCTGTCCGCCACCTCCACGCGCGAGAACTGCCTGGGGCAGGATTGCCCGAACGCCAAGGAATGCTTCGTGATGGGCGCACGCCGCGCCGCGCAGGAAGCCGACGTGGTGGTGGTGAACCATCACCTGTTCTTTGCCGACGTCATGCTGCGCGACACCGGCATGGCCGAATTGCTGCCGGCCTGCAACACGGTGATCTTCGACGAGGCCCACCAGTTGCCGGAGACCGCCAGCCTGTTTTTCGGCGAGAGTGCGTCCACCGCGCAACTGCTGGAGTTGGCGCGCGACACGCGGCACGAGGGCCTGGCGCATGCGCGCGACTTCACGCCGCTGCAGGACGCCACGCGTGCGCTGGAAAAGGCCGCGAGGGACCTGCGCCTGGCCATCCCCGGCGAGAACGCGCGCCTGGGCTGGGACCAGCTCGAACCCAACAAGGATTTCCACGCTGCGCTGGACGAACTGGAGGAACAGCTCGCGCATTTCGTGACCCTGACCGAGAGCCAGGCCGAGCGCGACGAAGCGCTGCAACGCTGCTGGCAACGCGCCACCGAGATGCACGAGCGCGTCACCCGCTGGCGCCGCGTCGATGAGCCGGATGTCATCCGCTGGGTGGAAGTGTTCAGCCAGTCGGCGTCCCTCAACCTCACGCCGTTGAAGGTGGGCGACATCTTCCGCAAGCAGGTGGAGGGCAACGCCAAGGCCTGGGTGTTTACTTCCGCGACGCTGGCGGTCGGCAAGGACTTCGGCCACTACAACCGCGACCTCGGCCTCGCCTGGCTGGAGCCGCCGCCGCAGACGGAGGTGTGGGGCAGCCCCTTCGACTACGGTGCGCAGGGCCTGCTGTACGCGCCCAGCGACATGCCGGACCCGAACAGCATGGACTACGCCGATGCGGTGGTGGAGAAGGCCTTCCCGCTGATCCGCGCGGCGCGGGGCCGCACCTTCGTGCTGTGCACCTCGCTGCGCGCGATGCAGCGCATCCACGAAGGCATCGACCGCAAGCTGTTCCGCGAGGGACTGGACTTCCCGCTGCTGTTGCAGGGGCAGGGCTCGCGCAGCGAACTGCTGGCGCGCTTCCGTGACCTCGGCAACGCCGTGCTGGTGGCCAGCCAGAGCTTCTGGGAGGGCGTGGACGTGCCGGGCGATGCGCTGTCGGTGGTGGTCATCGACAAGCTGCCGTTCTCGCCACCGGACGATCCGGTGCTGAAGGCGCGCGTGGCCTGGATGGAGAAGCAGGGGCGCAACCCCTTCATGGAATACCAGTTGCCGCGCGCAGTCATCAACATGAAGCAGGGCGCGGGACGGCTCATCCGCACCGAGCGCGACCGCGGCGTGCTGATGGTGTGCGACCCGCGCATGATCACCAAGCCCTACGGCAAGATGGTGTGGCGCAGCCTGCCGCCCATGAGCCGGTCGCGCGTGGAAGAGGAGGTCGTGACCTTCCTGGAAAAGCTGCCGCCGCCGAAGGACCCCGGCGGGCTGTCGTTCTCCGGCGTGTGATACGCCGGCGGGACAAGGCGACCAAGGCCACCAGCCACGCAGCGACCAGGGTGGCAAAGAAGAACGGCCCGCATTGCGGGCCGTTTCCATTCGTGTCGCTGTTGCCTGTGCTTCCGCACGCTTGGCTCAGCTCAGTTTGTCCGGATCGTTGCCGAGCAGCACCTGCTCCATGATGCCGATGAGCATGCCGCGGGTCTGCAGGCTCTTCTGGATATAGCCGTCGATCTCGTAGTTCTCGCGCACCCGTTGCTCGCTGAAGCGGCCGGGCTGGCCCGTGCGCAGGACGATCTTGAGGTCGCGCCGGCGGGCTTCGTCGCGCAGGTTACGCACCAGGTTGAGGCCGGCGGTCTGGGTCTCCATCACCACGTCGAGCAACAACATGTGCAGCTTGTCGCGGCCACGGATCATCTCCAGCGCTTCGCTCGCGCTGTAGGCGTGGAGCAATTCGACCGGCCGGCCGCCGATGCGGGCGGTGCGCAGCGACAGTGAAGTCACCTCGTGCACGCTCGGATCGTCATCGACCACCAGTACGACCCAGGGCTGTACCGCCGCGAGCGCTTCGTCGTCGGCGGGCTCCTCGTCTTCGGCGAAGATCAGGTCGCTGTCGCCACTGCTGACGAACAGGCCGTGATCGGACAGACGCAGGGGCACCACCAGGGTTTCCACCCCGGCCTGATCCAGCGGATCCCATTCCTTGAACATGACTGCCTCCTTCTTGCTCTCTCTATTGGTTTCGTGCCGTTTCCGATGCGCGGAAATGGCCTGCCATTTCTTCGTTATGGCTGATTGCATTTCAGGTTTTGTGGCCGTGCGTGTCGATCAGTACTTACCGCCATGAAATGCAAAAATTATCACTAAAGTCTAAAAGGCCTATGACCAAGGTGCGAGGGCGAAGAGGTGTGAAGTCGATATAAATCAATAGTTTGATGCGTATCGGAATGCAGGTCCGTCAGCCGGAACGAGAGCCGGACCGTGGCCGACCCGTCGCCGGCCCGCCGAATTGCACCTGCAACTGGATTGCGGGTAAGCGGAGCTTGTGCTTGAATCGCTGCATGCCTGTCTATCGCTCCCTCAGTACCCCCGCGCCCACGGCGCCCCAGATGCCGCTGGAAGACGTCTCGGCACGCATCCGCGCCCAGGGCGCCCGCGCGACGCCCGCGCGCATCGCCGTGCTGCGCATGCTGCAGACGGCCAGCCGTGCGCTCAGCCATGCTGACGTGGAGCATGCGCTGGCGGACAGCGGTTTCGATCGCGTCACCCTTTACCGCGTGCTCGACTGGCTGGTGGAGTCGGGGCTGGCGCACCGCGTGGCCGACAGCGACCGGGTGTTCCGCTTCAGCCTGGCGGCGTCGCGATCGCCGGAGCACGCAAGACATGCGCATTTCCGCTGTGACGATTGCGGCCGGGTGTTCTGTCTGGAAGACGTGCGGGTGTCGACGCCGGTGTTGCCGGCCGGTTTTACCTCGAAGGCAGTGCAGGTGTCGGTGAGTGGCGCCTGCGCGGAGTGCAACGCCCGGCCGTCCTGAGGCAGGGGCGGTGGCTCAGTAGGAGTCGCCGCGCACGTTGTACTTTTTCTTCAGCGCGTGGAAGTAATTGACCATCGCGGCCAGCCGCTGGTTGCCGGGGTCCTGCTTGCGCACGCGCTCGATGTAGTCGCGCGCATTGGCCGCGAACTTCGGGTTCCAGCCCTGGTGCTCGATGTGCTTGAGCAGCGCCAGCGCGGCGTTGAAGAGCACGTGCGTGTTGCCCGGCAGCTTCTGCACCGCCTGCATCATTGCCCGCACCGAGCCGTCGAAGTCCCCGCTCTGCGCCAGGCGGGCGCCTTCGCTCATGATGTCGCGGACTTCCGTGCGTACGCGGGTGGCGAGGTCTTCGCCGAGGTCGGCACGCCCCAGTTCGGTCAGCATGCGCTTGATCTGCTCCACCGCGTCGTCGTCGGCCGCGTTGCGCATCACGTCCATGATGATCTCGGCGGCCTTGTCGTCCTGCTTGTTCTCCAGGCAGATGCGGGCGAGGTTCTTCTTCAGGTCCAGCGAGGCACCCAGGTGGGGGTCGTTGTAGGCCAGTGCTTCGTCGATGGCGGCGCTGGCCTTCACGGTGTCGCCCGCCTGAGTGGCGACCATGGCGGTGGAAACCGCCTTGCATAGCGCCGTCTTGGGCAGGCCGCCCATGCTGCGGTCCAGGTCGCGCAGGGTGTTGTTGGCGGCGTCGATGTCGCCCTTGCCCAGTTGTGCCTTGACCAGCAGGACGTGGTCCTCCGGGTCGCGGAAGTCCGAGTACTTGCCCTTGCGGACGACTTCGCTCATGTGCTTCTCGGCAGTCTCCATGTCACCGAGCTCGGCTGCCACCTGCCCGAGGCGGCGCAGGCGGTTGGTGACATGGGGCGAGACGCGCACGGCGGACTCCAGGGCTTCCTTCGCCTCGGCGAGCTTGCCCACCGACTCGCGTGCGCGCGCCAGCCAGTCGTAGGCGTCCATGAAGTTCTCGTTCTCGGCGATCAGCGCGGTGAGCTGGGCCTCGGCTTCGTCGAACTGCTTGAGCATGAACAGCGTTTTCGCCAGCCCCAGCTTGGCCCAGGGCACGGCCTTCATGTCCATGACCTGCTGGTAGATGCGCTGCGACTCTTCCGCCAGCCCCGCGGCCAGCAGCAGCTCCGCACGCAGGCGCAGGAAGTCGATGAGGTATTCGGGGTGCTTCTGCTCGCCTTCTTTGGTGGCCTCGATGGCATCCAGCGTGTTGCCGGCCTCGATGAGCGTGTAGGTGGGCAGCAGGGCATCACGCTTGGCCAGTGCCTTCAGCAGGCGCTCCAGCAGTTTGTCGGAGGAGAAGGGCTTGAGGATGTAGTCGTTCGGCGCCAGCTCGGCGGTGCTCACCACCTTGTCGTACAGGCTCTCGCCGGTGAGCATGATGTAGAGCGTGGCCAGCGGGATGAGGTGGTTGCTGCGCAGGTCTTCCAGCAGGTGCTGGCCGTCCTGGCCTTCGCCCAGGTGGTACTCGCAGAGAATGACGTCGAAATTGTGCTCACGCAGCTTTCGGATGGCGACGCCGGCGGTGACGGCCATCGTCACCTTGGTGATCCCGCAGATCGACAGCATGTTGCGCACCTGCGTGCGCATGCCGGAATGGGCTTCGATGATCAGGACGGACAGGTCGGCAAGAGAGCGGTTCATGGCGCGACGGTATCCTGGGCGGGACGGAAGAGGCGGGCAGCCCGGGCGGTCTTGCTGAACCTTGCAGCGGTGCGAAGCATGTTGGCGCGTGTCGTCGTTATCGTGGGACCGCGGCCCGATCGGGCGCGTCCCGTGTGGGCGCGTTACATGGCAAGGAACGGCAGGACAGGGGCGTTTCTTGAGCGGGAGTATCCTCTTTCGCAGGCGCCGGGGCGCGTCTTTTGAGGCCCTGCCGTGCTGCTTCGGCGCCTTGCCACATGACGTAACAATCCGGCCCGAGTGGGTAACGGATTTGCCCTGGCCGCGGGCCGGGTCAGGCTTGCCCGGGGGCCGGAGGATGCCGTCTCAGCCGAGCGCGGCCAGGGCGAAGGCGAGCTGTCGGGCGCGCTCGCGCAGTGCGTCGTAGCGACCGGAGGCACCGCCATGGCCTGCGTCCATGTTCACCCGCAGCAGCAAGGGGCCACGGCTGGTGGCCGTGCCGACGCCGAGCTCACGCATGCGAGCCACATACTTGGCGGGTTCCCACACCATCACCTGGCTGTCGTGCAGCCCGGTTTCCACCAGCATCGGCGGGTAGTCCCGGGAGGCGAGGTTGTCGTAGGGCGACCAGCCGAGCAGACGGCGGTAGTCGGCCGGTCGCTGCGGGTTGCCCCATTCCTCGTATTCGCCGATGGTCAGCGGCAGGTCGGGGTCCAGCATGGTGGTGACGACATCCACGAAAGGCACTTCCAGCAGCGCCGCGCCGAAGAGTTCCGGGCGCAGGTTGAGGCTGGCGGCGATGAGCAGGCCGCCGGCACTGCCGCCGCTGGCGAGGATCTTCCCTTGCGTGGTGTAGCGCTCCCTCACCAATGCTTCGGCGCAGGCGATGAAGTCGGTGAAGCTGTTGGGCTTGTGGGCGAGGCGGCCGCCGTCATGCCAGCGCTGGCCCATCTCGCCACCGCCGCGCACGTGCGCAATGGCGAACACCCAGCCGCGGTCCAGCAGCGACAGGCGGGTAGGCGAGAACCACGGGTCGGTAGGAATGCCATAGGCGCCGTATCCCTCCAGCCAGACCGGGGCGCTGCCGTCGCGCGGCGTGTCGCGATGGCGCACCAGCGAGACGGGAATGCGTGTGCCGTCCGTGGCGATTGCTTCGATACGCTCGCTGGCGTAGTGCGTGGCGTCGAAGCCGCCGGGCACCTGCTGGCGTTTCAACAGCGTGGCGCTGCGCTTCAGCGGATCGTAGTCGAAGGTCGAGTCCGGCATGGTCAGCGATTCGAACTCGTAGCGCAGTACCGGCGACGCCCATTCCGGCAGGTCTTCCAGCTCGACCGAATAGGCCGGTTCGTCGAAAGCTATGTCATGAGATTCGCCGCTCGCCAGCACGGTGACGCGCAGGCGTTGCTGGCCGCGTACGCGCAGGCTGGCGACCATCCAGTCCTGCCACAGGTCGACACCCTCCAGCACGACATCGTCATCGTGCGCCATCAGTTCGCGCCAGCCGTCGCGATGCCAGTCGTTTACCGGCATCTCGACCAGGCGGAAGTTGGGGCCGGTGTCGTTCACGCGCACCAGCAACCGGTCGGAATGGTGGTCCAGCTCGTATTCGACGTTCTGGCGCCGCCGCGCGAAGAGCTTCCAGCGCGCGGTCGGTCGGTCGGCCGGCAGCAGGCGCAACTCGTTGGTGGTGTGGCTGCCGCTGGTCAGCACGATGAAGCCGTCGCTGCGCGTCTTCATCACCGACAGCGAGAAGCGTTCGTCGCGCTCGGTATGAAGCAGGGTGTCTTCCGTGTCGCCGATGGTGTGGCGCCATAGCTGCCAGGAGCGTTCGGTGCGCGGCTCTTCGACGGTGTAGAACAGGGTGCGGTCATCCTGCGCCCACACGATGGTGGTGATGCGCTCGCGCTTCAGACGCAGCATCTTTCCCGAGTCCAGGTCGCGCACGCGCAGGCGGTACTGGCGGTTGCCCTTCGTGTCCTCGGCCCAGGCGACGTAGCGACCACTGGGGCTGACGGCGAAGTCGCCCACTTCGTAGAAGGACTTGCCTTCCGCCTCGGCGTTCTCGTCGAGCAGGATTTCCTCGGGTGCCGCCTGCCAGGCGCCATCCTCGGCGATGCGCTTGCGCGCATGGATGCCATAGGGTTTGCCGGTCTCGGTGCGGCTGTAGTACATCCACTTGCCGAGCTTCACCGGTACCGAACTGTCGTCTTCCTGGATGCGCGCGAGCATCTCGGCGTACAGCTCATCCTGCAACGCGGCCAGCGGTGCCAGAACGGCATCGGCGTAGGCATTCTCGTCGCGCAGGTGCGCCAGCAAGGCTTCTGTGTCGCGCTGGCGCATCCAGTGGTAGGCATCGCTACGCGCGTGGCTGTGCTGGGTGAGGATGGCGGGCTTGCGTGGCGCGAGCGGAGCGGCGGGAGAGAGGTCGAAGCCGGGGAATGTGCGACGGGTCATGAATTCCGGGTGCAGAAAGCACGATGCCCGCAGGCTGCGGGCATCGCGGTCACGCATTTTATGCCTTTACGGCGCAGGCTCAGGCGCGGGACTTCAGCAAGGGCGGGGCGGGTATGCGTTCGTGTTCGCCGGGCACCTTCGGGAAGCGGTCCGCCTCCCAGTCGGCGGCGGCCTGTTCGATGCGCTCGCGCGACGTCGAGACGAAGTTCCACCACATGTGGCGTGGTTGGTCGAGCGGTGCCCCGCCCAGCAGCATGACGCGGCCCGCCTGGGTGGCGTGGACGTCGACGGGCTCGCCGGGCGCCAGCACGATCAACTCGCCCACGCCGATGCGCTGGCCTTCCACTTCGATCTCGCCCTGGGCGACGTACAGCGCGCGTTCTTCCACATGCGCCGGGAAGCTGAAGCGTGCGCCTGCCTGCAGTTCACCCGCGGCGTAGAAGGTCTCGGAGGGTTGCTCGACCGGCGAACTGCGCGCGCCCCAGGTGCCGACCAGCAGGTGGAAGCGCGCACCTTCCTCCTCCCATTCCGGCAGGTCGGTGGCGGGGTAGTGGTAGAACACCGGTTCTTCTTCCTGCTGGGATTCCGGCAGCGCGACCCACATCTGGATGCCTTCCACGTCGAGGTCGTTGTCGCGGATGTCGGCCGGGATGCGCTCCGAATGCACGACGCCGCGCCCGGCCCGCATCCAGTTCACCGCGCCGGGCTCGATGCGTTGTACGACACCGATGCTGTCGCGATGGATGATCGCGCCCGAGAACAGGTAGGTCACCGTGGCCAGGCCGATGTGCGGGTGAGGGCGTACGTCGTTCTCGGTGGTGCCGGACGCGAAGTGCGCGGGCCCCATGTGGTCGAGGAACACGAAGGGGCCGACGGCGCGCTGGCTGGCCTGCGGCAGCAGGCGGCGTACGGTGAAGCCGATGTCACGGGCCTGGCCGTGCAGGATCTGGATGGCGGTACTCATGCGGGGCTCCGGCGGGTTGATGCGCCGAGTGTAAGCGCCCGAAGGCGGCATCGTAACTCTCCCTGACGGGATAGAGTGTTCCATTCGCAGGCGCCGGAAACAGAAAGAGCGAACCGTTGCGGGTTCGCTCTTTCCTTGCTTGCCGGACTGCGTGTCTTACTCGGCCTTCACCGGGTTGCGCAGCTTGATGTGCAGTTCGCGCAATTGCTTCTCGTCGACTGGGCTCGGTGCCTGGGTGAGCAGGCACTGCGCCCGTTGCGTCTTCGGGAAGGCGATCACGTCGCGGATCGACTCGGCGCCGGTCATCATCGTGACGATGCGGTCCAGGCCGAACGCAAGGCCACCGTGCGGCGGGGCACCGTACTTCAGCGCGTCGAGCAGGAAGCCGAACTTCAGCTGGGCCTCCTCGTCGCCGATGCCCAGGGCCTTGAACACTTTTTCCTGCACGTCGGAGCGGTGGATACGCACCGAGCCACCGCCCAGTTCCCAGCCGTTCAGCGCCAGGTCGTAGGCCTTGGCCAGGCACTTGCCCGGATCGGTCTCGAGGTACTCCAGGTGCTCGTCCTTCGGCGACGTGAAGGGGTGGTGAC
The DNA here is from genome assembly GCF_036017065.1 of Uliginosibacterium sp. H1. Lineage (NCBI taxonomy): Bacteria > Pseudomonadati > Pseudomonadota > Betaproteobacteria > Rhodocyclales > Zoogloeaceae > Uliginosibacterium > Uliginosibacterium sp. H1. The sequence continues at coordinate 1,203,725 of NZ_JAYXHR010000001.1, read as the reverse complement.
AGGCGACCCAGCGCTTGTCTTCCTCGTCGTAGTCGAACATCGGGAAGTCGACCACCCAGGCCGGCGCCCACTTGCGACCATCGACGTGGCCCTTCTCGTGGCCGATCTTGCTGCGCAACGCGCCCAGCGCGTCGGACACGATCTTGGCCTTGTCGGCGCCGAAGAAGATGAGGTCGCCCGACTGTGCGCCGGTGCGTTCGATAACCGTCTTCAGCGAGGCTTCGGACAGGTTCTTGACGATAGGTGACTGCAGGCCTTCTTCGTTCAGCTTGCTGACGTCATTGACCTTGATGTAGGCAAGGCCCTTGGCGCCGTAGATCTTCACGAACTCGGTGTAACCATCGATCTCGCCGCGCGACAGCGACGCACCGCCGGGAATGCGCAGCGCGGTGACGCGGCAGGCCGGGTCGTTGGCGGCACCCGCGAACACCTTGAAGGCCACATCCTTCATGGCGTCGGCGACGTCGACCAGCTCCAGCGTCACGCGCAGGTCGGGCTTGTCGGAACCGTAGCGCGCCATCGCCTCGGTGTAGGTGATGCGCGGGAAGGGGTTCGGCAGCTCGACGTCGATGGCGTCCTTGAACACGTAGCGGATCAGGTTCTCCATGATCCCGGTGATCTCGTTCTCGGTCAGGAACGAGGTCTCGATATCGACCTGGGTGAATTCCGGCTGGCGGTCGGCGCGCAGGTCTTCGTCGCGGAAGCACTTGGTGATCTGGTAGTAACGGTCGTAGCCGGCCACCATCAGCAGCTGCTTGAAGAGCTGCGGCGACTGCGGCAGCGCGAAGAACATGCCGTCGTGCACGCGCGAAGGCACGAGGTAGTCGCGCGCACCTTCCGGCGTGCTCTTGGTGAGCATCGGCGTTTCGATGTCGATGAAGCCGGCGTCGTCCAGGAAGCGGCGGAATGCGCGCGCGGTCTTGTAGCGCAGCAGCATGTTCTTCTGCATCGCCGGGCGGCGCAGGTCGATGACGCGGTTCGTCAGGCGAACGGTTTCCGACAGGTTCTCGTCGTCGATCTGGAACGGGGGCGTGACGGACGGGTTCAGCACTTCGAGTTCATGGGCCAGCACCTCGATCTCGCCGGAGATGAGGTTGCTGTTGGTCGTGCCTTCCGGGCGACGACGTACCTTGCCGGTGACGCGCAGGCAGAACTCGCTGCGCACGCCTTCGGCAACGGCGAAAGTTTCGGCGCGATCCGGGTCGCACACGACCTGCACCAGGCCTTCACGGTCGCGCAGGTCGATGAAGATGACGCCGCCATGGTCGCGACGACGATGGGCCCAGCCGAACAGCGTGACGGTCTGGTCGAGGTGAGCGGCGGACACGAGGCCGCTGTAGGTGGTACGCATGGATGTCTCCGGGAAAATCTCTTGTGTTCAACGGAGGTTGCGGGGCGTTTCCGGCCCCACCACGCCCATCGAAATGATGTACTTGAGTGCTGCGTCGACCGACATGTCGAGCTCCACCACGTCCTGACGCGGCATCATCAGGAAGAAGCCCGAAGTGGGGTTCGGAGTGGTGGGGACGTATACGCTGACGAATTCGTTGCTGCGCGCGCCCGGCAGGTGATCGAGCAATTCACCGCCCGGCGTGCCGGTCTGGAAGGCGACCGTCCAGCTCCCGGGGCGCGGGTACTGTACCAACAGGGCTTTGCGAAAAGCCTGGCCGTTCGGCCCCAGCAGCGTATCGGATACCTGTTTGACGCTGGAGTAGATCGACTTCACCACCGGAATGCGGTTGAGCAGGCTCTCCCACACCGTCAGCAGTCGCGCGCCGAACAGGTTCGACACGATGACGCCGGTGACCAGCAACACCAGCAAGGTGAGGACGGCGCCAAATCCCCAGGAATAGCCGAAAAGCTGGGGGCGCCAGGATTCCGGCAAGAGGAACAGCGACTGGTCCAGGGTCGTCACGACGAGGTGCAACACCCACAGGGTGATGACTAGGGGCACCCAGACCAGCAGGCCGGTAATGAGGTACTTTTTCATGCAGCGGATCAGTGGCAGGCGCAGCCGCCTCCGCAAGGAGTGCTACCGCCACTCGCGTCGCTCTTCGCTGCTTCGCTCTTGGGCGCCTCTGTCGATGCGGGCGTGGTCTTGCCACCACTGCTCGCGCCTTTGAAGTCGGTGGCATACCAGCCGCTGCCCTTCAGCTGGAAGCCGGCCGCAGACAGCAGCTTCTGGTAGGCGCTACCGCCGCAGGCAGGACACGCAGCGATGGGCGCGTCGCTGAACTTCTGGAGGTGTTCCTTGTGGTGACCACAGTCACCACAACGGTATTCGTAGATGGGCATATGCTTCTCCGCCGGGCAAGCCCATGAGTCTAACTCATTGTGTCAGCGCGGGAAACGGCGGCAAGTAGAGGTGCTTGCTTACTGCACGGAGCAGCGTCGAGACGGGCTCGGACCAACCGCCGGAGCCAACGCCCGCGTCAGAGCATGAAGAACTGGCGCGACAGATCGGCACCGAAAAACAGTGCAATCAGTCCAGCCGCAGCCAGGTAAGGGCCAAAAGGAATCGGCGTTTCCCGGCCGTGTCGTGCGAACAGGATCAGGCAGATGCCGACCACGGCGCCGACGACCGACGACAACAGCACCACTATTGGCAGGACTTGCCAGCCCAGCCAGGCGCCGATGGCGGCCAGCAGCTTGAAGTCGCCGTAGCCCATGCCTTCCTTGCCGGTCGTGAGCTTGAACAGCCAATAGACTGACCACAGCACCAGATAGCCCGCAACGGCACCAACGACGGCGCTCTCCAGGGGGGTGAAGGTCGTCCAGATATTTACCAGCAAACCCAGCCACAAAAGCGGCAAGGTGATGTCGTCCGGCAATAGCTGGGTATCCAGATCGATGAAGGTCAGCGCGACCAGGGCCCAGACGAAGGCCAGTGCAGCCGCCGTCGCCAGCGTGGCGCCGAACTGCCAGGCGACCGCAACGGACAGCAAGGCCGTAAGTATCTCGACCAAGGGGTAGCGTGGGCTGATCCTTGCCTTGCAAGCCTTGCAACGCCCCCGCAGAAACAGGTAGCTGACGACCGGAATGTTCTCGATCGCCCCGATGAGGTGACCACAATGCGGGCACCGCGAGCGCGGCTTGACCAGATTGAAGGCAGGCGCTTCCGGCTCGGGCTCGCCACGGACATAGGCAGCCTCTGCCAGCCAACGCTGTTCGAGCATCTTCGGCACGCGGTGGATCACCACGTTGAGAAAGCTGCCCACGCACAGTCCGAGCAACGCGCAGGCGATTACCAGCCCGGTAGGCTGCTGCAGCAATTCCAGCATCGCGGGTCAGACCACCTGGCCGAGCTTGAAGATCGGGAGATACATCGCAACGACCAGGCCACCGATGATCGTCCCCAGGAAGACAATGATCAGCGGTTCGATCAGCTGCGATAGGCCGGCCACCATGTCGTCGACCTCGCGCTCGAAGAAGTCGGCCACTTTGGCGCACATGCCGTCGAGTTGACCGGATTCCTCGCCGATGGAAATCATCTGTACGACCATGGCGGGAAACACATTCGTTCCTTGCATGGCGTTCGTCAGCGCTGTGCCGGTGGCAACTTCTGCCTGGATTTTCTTGGTGGCATCTGCATAAACCTTGTTCCCTGAGGCCCCTGCTACAGAGTCAAGCGCTTCCACCAGCGGGACGCCAGCGGCGAACATGGTTGACAACGTCCGCGTCCAACGCGCGATCGTTGCTTTGCGGATAATCTCCCCAATGACCGGTATTTGGAGAACCCAGCGGTCAACGGCTGCCTGAGCAGCGGGTGATCGCTTATAGGCGGCGGCAATCAAGATAACGGCGCCAATAAAGGCGCCAAACACGATCCACCAGTATTCGGTCATAAAATCGGAAATCGCAATAACCAGCAGTGTTGGGGCTGGCAAATCAGCGCCAAAACTTGTGAATACTTTCTTGAATTCAGGAATGACGAACAGCATCATTACTGATACCACCGCGGCCGCGACAACCATTACCGAGATAGGGTAGAACAAAGCAGCCTTAATTTTGCTTTTGATAGCGAGGATCTTCTCCTGATAGATAGCAAGTCTATCCAGCAAGTTTTCAAGCGCGCCAGATTGTTCGCCAGCATCAACCAGGTTGCAGTACAGTGCGTTGAAATAGAGCGGAAACTTCCGCAGCGCATTGGACAGGCTGGTACCGGTTTCGATGTCGTTGCGGATTTCGTTCAAAAGGCGGGCGACGCCAGGATTGGACGAGCCCTTAATGGCGATATCGAAGGCCTGCAGCAGCGGCACCCCCGCGCGCATCATTGTTGCAAGCTGGCGGGTGAATAGTGCCAAGTCCTTGTCCTTGACCTTGGATGCGCGTCCAAGCTGCCGCTTCTTGATCTTGTTCTCTGCGGTCGAAATGCCCTGGCGCCGCAAGGACGCCTGCACGACAGTCTTGCTGTGTGCCCGCATTTCGCCGCGAATGATCTTCCCCGTTTTGTCCTTGCCCTCCCAGGTCCACAGGATTTCCTTGGGGTCCTTGGAGGTGGCACGTCGATTCGGGGCTGTACGAGCAGCAGTGGCCATGTCGTGAATCCGTCAGGCTAATCGTTGGTGGTGGCCAAGACTTCGGTCAGGGAAGTCATGCCTTGCTTGACCTTGAGCAGGCCGGATTGTCGCAGGTCGCGAATGCCCTCGACCTGTGCCTGGGCGGCAATATCCATGGAATTGCCGCCCGTCATGATGATTTGCTGGATTTCTTCACTGATCGGCATCACCTGATAGATGCCGACGCGGCCCTTGTAACCGCTGCCCTTGCAGCGGTCGCAGCCGACCGGGCCATAGGGTTGCCAGGACCCATCGAGATCCGCGTCCGTGAAGCCCGCCTGCATGAGTGCCTCAAGGGGTATGTCGATTGGTTTCTTGCAGGTGCAGAGACGCCGCGCCAACCGCTGCGCGGTGATCATGATGACCGAAGAGGCGATGTTGAACGGTGCCACGCCCATGTTGCGCAGCCGCTCCAGGGTCGTTGGGGCGTCATTCGTGTGCAGCGTGGACAGCACCATATGGCCGGTCTGGGCGGCCTTGATGGATATTTCCGCAGTTTCCAGGTCGCGGATTTCGCCGACCATGATCACGTCAGGGTCCTGGCGAAGGAAGGCTTTCAGAGAAACTGCAAAGGTCAGCCCTGACTTGTCGTTCATCGACACTTGGTTGATGCCGGGAAGGTTGATTTCCGCAGGGTCTTCAGCCGTCGAGATATTGACGCCTGGCTTATTGAGGATGTTCAGGCACGTGTACAGCGACACTGTCTTGCCGCTACCGGTCGGGCCGGTCACGAGCACCATTCCGTAAGGGCGCTGCACAGCCTCCAGCAGAGCTTCCTTTTGATCCGGTTCATAGCCCAGCGCGTCGACACCCAGCATGGCGCTGGACGGGTCGAGAATCCGCATCACGATCTTCTCGCCGTGCATGGTGGGCAAGGTCGAGACGCGGAAATCGATGGCCTTGGTCTTGGACAGCACGAGCTTGGTACGGCCGTCCTGAGGAACCCGCTTTTCCGCGATGTCGAGCCGGGAGATGACCTTGATGCGGGCCGCGATCTTCTCGCGCAGCATCAGCGGCGGCTGGGCGATCTCTCGCAGGACGCCGTCAGTGCGGAAGCGGATGCGATAGAACTTCTCGTAGGGCTCGAAGTGAATGTCGGAGGCGCCTTCGTTGATGGCGTCTACCAGCATTTTCTGGATGAATCGAACTACCGGCGCATCGTCGACATCTGCCGTGTTGGTGTCGGCCTGTTCCTCGGAATCCGTATTCATGTCCCCGAGCGAATCCAGATCGAACTCGTCAGAGGCGGACAAATTGCGTAGCGCTGTATTGGTCGACTCGGTCAGCTTGGCGATCAGTGGCGTCAGTTTGTCGATCTCGACGACCACCGGGTCGACCGCCATGCCGGTCTGGAAGCGGATTTCGTCCAGCGCGCGCAGATTGGTCGGATCTGCCAGTGCGACGCAGATGCGGTTGTTCTTCTTGGTGAGGCCGACAACCTGATGCTTGCTCATCAGCTTGCTGTCGACGATGTCCCGCGGCAGTTGCGCGTCGTCCAGCGCTGCCAGATCAAGAAGGGGGAAGCCAAAAGCATCGGCACTGAACTGCGCAATAGACACCGCGTTCATGATGCCGCGTGCGACCACTTCTCCAACAAACCCGCCGGGATTGGCCGTGGGTTGCGAGCAGGTCAGCGCATCGGTTTCCTTGATGCGTCCCTGCTGAACCAGCGTCCGGGCCAGTCCGCTCAAGGCAGATTGTGGGTTTGCAGCCATGTCGAGGGCTAATCTTTCCTGCTAATCATATGCTTAGCGCAATATTTTGATGTTGCACCGTAATTTCACAGTTTGTAAAGCTGCGCGGCGACAGTCGTGGGGTATTGCTCAACGGCCGGGCGCTAAGCGCTCCTGCTCCTGACGACATTGTCGGCGCGGGCTGCGCCAAGTTGAGGCTGATCTGTTACGTGGCAAGAGCTTCGGTGCTCCCGCCATCAGCGCCCGAGAATCACCTCCAGAACAAAGCGGGTGCCGGCGTAGGCCAGCAGCAGGCAGACGAAGCCGGCCAGCGTATAGCGCTGCGCGGTGCGGCCGCGCCAGCCCCACGCACGGCGGCCTGCCAGCAGGGCGCCGAAGAGCAACCAGGCTGCGATCGTGAAAATCGTCTTGTGGCTCCAGACCAGCGACTTGCCGAACAACTGCTCGGAGAAGAACACGCCAGACAACACTGTCAGTGTCAGCAGCAGGAAGGCGACGCCGATCAGGCGGAACAGCAGGTTCTCAAGAACCAGCAGTGGTGGCAGGCCGGCCAGACCGCGCGACAGCCGGGCGTGATGCAGCTGCCGCTCTGCCAGTGCCATCAGCAAAGCATGCAGGGCCGCCAGCGTAAAAAGGCTGTAAGCCAGCATGGCGACGACGACATGGGCACGAAACGCCCAGTTGCGGGTGTCACCGTCCGGCAGCGAGTGACCGGGAAGCAGCCAGGGAAGCAGGCAGCACAATGCAGCGATGGGTGCGGCAATGGCGGGCAGGCCGTCGAGCCGGGCGATGAAGCTCTCAAGAAAGTAGAACAGCATCGCCAGCCACAGCGTCAGCGACAAGGCTGCGCCGAAACCGAATCGCAGGCCGCCGCCGTCGAACAGCGCGCTGCTCAGGCTCGCGCCATGAAGGATGAGTGCCACTGCCAGAAGGCTGCGAGTTGCCGACCGGACCGGCGCCTCGCCTTTGCGCAACGCGCGCGTGCACAGGATGCCCAGCGCCGCGTAGGCCGTGGCCGGGAGCAGATACAGTAGAATGCCAGGCATCCTTGGAGTGTAACCTCGCGCGCCAGCCTGCGGGCCGTCTGCATCGCGTCTGCGTCACATCCCGCCTTCTTCCCCGCATTTCTCTGCTGTCCCCGACACCATGCTGGATAACCTCACCCAACGTTTGGCCAAGGTCGTCAAGACCATGCGCGGCCAGGCACGCCTGACCGACGAGAACATTGCCGAGATGATGCGCGAAGTGCGCATGGCGCTGCTCGAGGCCGACGTGGCGCTGCCCGTCGTCAAGGATTTCGTGGCGCGGGTGAAGGAGAAGGCACTTGGCCAGGAGGTGGTCGGTTCGCTGACGCCGGGCCAGGCACTGGTCGGGGTGGTGCATCGCGAGCTGATCGACATCATGGGCGGCGCGCAGGTGCCGCTGTCCTTCGCCACCCAGCCGCCGGCCGTGTTCCTGATGGCGGGTCTGCAGGGGGCAGGCAAGACGACCACCGTCGGCAAGCTGGCCAAGCACCTGCGCGAGAAGCTGAAGAAGAAGGTGCTGACGGTTTCCTGTGACGTGTACCGCCCGGCAGCCATCGCCCAGTTGAAGACGGTGACCGAGCAGGCCGGGGCCGAGTTCTTTCCGTCCGAGGTTTCGCAGCAGCCGGTGGATATCGCGCGGGCGGCGGTCGATTACGCTCGCCGGCACTACTTCGATGTCCTGCTGGTGGATACGGCAGGTCGTCTGACCATCGATGCCGAGATGATGGACGAGATCCGCCGCCTGCATGGCGTGCTGGATCCCATCGAAACCCTGTTCGTCGTCGACGCCATGCTCGGCCAGGATGCCGTGAACACCGCCAAGGCGTTCAACGAGGCCTTGCCGCTGACCGGTGTGGTGCTGACCAAACTGGATGGCGACTCCCGTGGTGGTGCGGCCTTGTCGGTTCGCCACGTCACGGGCGCGCCGATCAAGTTCACCGGTATTGGCGAGAAGCTCACGGGGCTGGACGAGTTCCACCCGGAGCGCATGGCCAGCCGCATCCTCGGCATGGGCGACATCCTGTCCCTGGTGGAAGAGGCGCGTGCGCTGGTCGACGAGGAGAAAGCGCGTGACTTCGCGCAGAAGCTCAAGAGCGGCAAGGGTTTCGATCTCAACGACTTCAAGGAGCAGATTGCCCAGATGCGCAAGATGGGCGGCATCGGCAAGCTGCTGGACAAGATGCCGGCGCAGTTTGCCCAGGCCGCTCAGCAGATCCAGGGTGGCGTCGAGGAAAAGGCGATGCGCCGCGTGGAGGGCATCATCAACGCCATGACGCCGTACGAGCGTGCCCACCCCGAGTTGCTCAAGGCCAGCCGCAAGCGCCGCATCGCTGCCGGAGCAGGGGTGCAGGTGCAGGAAATCAATCGTCTGCTCAACCAGTTCGAGCAGACGCAGAAGGTCATGAAGCAGTTTTCCAAGGGCGGCATCGGCAAGCTCATGCGCGGCATGAAAGGCATGATGCCCGGGATGCGCTGAGCAGCCTCGTGCTGCAGGCAGATCCCCTCCAGTGGATCGCCAGCGCCCTGTTTGCGCTGGCCGTCGTCCATACGTTCCTGACCCAGCGCTTCGAGGCGCTTGCCCATCGCTACCCGGCGCATGCCGGCATATGGCACTTCTTCGGTGAGGTGGAGGCGGTATTCGGCATCTGGGCCGCGTTGTTGCTGCTGGCCATGGTGTTCCTGCGGGGGCCGGCGGCGCCCGTCGACTACCTGGAAGGGCTCGATTTCACCGAGCCGATGTTCGTCTTCGTCATCATGGTGGTGGCTGCCTCGCGGCCGGTCGCGCAGTGCTGTCTGGGGGTCGTGCAGTTCTTCGTGCGTTGCCTGCCGCTGCCTCCCGCCGTGGCCTTCTACTTCCTGGCCTTATCGGTCGTGCCCCTGCTGGGGTCGTTCATCACCGAGCCGGCAGCCATGACGCTCGCGGCCCTGATGCTGCGCGACCACTTCTACGCAAAAGGGCTCTCCACGCGTCTCAAGTACGCCACGCTGGGCGTGCTGTTCGTCAATGTGTCGATCGGCGGCACGCTCACCAGCTTTGCGGCGCCACCGGTGTTGATGGTGGCGAGCAAGTGGGGCTGGGATTCGCTTTTCATGCTGACCCACATTGGCTGGAAGGCGGCGTTGGCGGTGCTGATCAACGCCGCGGTGGTGAGCACATTGTTCGCTGGCCAGCTGCGCAAGCTCGACTACGAACGGGAGCAGCGAAGCGACGTACCTGTGTTGCTGACCGTCATGCATTTGCTGTGCCTCGCCGGTGTCGTGGCGATGGCGCATCACCCCAAGGTCTTCATGGCGATCTTCCTCCTGTTCCTGGGGGTGGTCAGTGCCTACGATCGTTTCCAGGACAGGCTGATCCTGCGCGAGGGATTGATGGTCGCGCTGTTCCTCGCGGGGCTGGTCGTGCTGGGCACGTTGCAGCAGTGGTGGCTGCAACCGGTGCTGGCCGGCATGGACGATACCGTCCTGTACTTCGGTGCCACCGCGCTGACCGCGGTGACAGATAACGCAGCGTTGACCTACCTCGGATCACTGGTCGAGGGAATCGACGACAATTTCAGGTATGCGCTGGTCACCGGTGCGGTCACGGGGGGAGGTCTCACCGTCATCGCAAACGCGCCGAATCCCGCGGGATTCGCGGTGCTGAAAGAGCACTTCGCACAGCAGACGATTGCTGCCGGCGGATTGTTCGTGGCCGCCCTGGCGCCTACCTGTGTTGCGGTCCTGTGTTTCCTGCTGTTGTAACCGGAGAGATCATGAATCACGTAGAGACCCTGGCCACCGTGCTGTTTGCGCTGGCGGTCATCCACACCTTCATGGCGAGCCGTTTCGAGCATCTGGCCCATCATTCGAAGGCGCACGGCGGGTTGTGGCACCTGCTGGGCGAGATCGAAGCGGTGTTCGGCATCTGGGCCTGCGTTCTCATCGTGTTCATGCTGCCCCTGCTCGGCGGTGGCCAAACCCTAAGCTACCTGCAGGGGCTGAATTTCACGGAGCCGATGTTCGTCTTCGCGGTGATGGTCATCGCCGCGACCAAGCCGATCCTGCAACTCGCCACGCTTGGCGTGAGAGGCCTGGCGGGCGTGCTGCCGCTTCAGCGCAGCCTTGCCATCGTGGTGGTGGCGATATCGGTCGTGCCCTTGATGGGGTCCCTGATCACCGAGCCCGCCGCCATGACCCTTGCGGCGCTCATCCTGCGCGATGCGCTGTATAGCCAGGGCGCGTCCACGCGACTCAAGTACGCCACGCTCGGCGTGTTGTTCGTCAATGTGTCCATTGGCGGCACGTTGACCAGCTATGCCGCGCCGCCGGTCCTGATGGTGGCCGGCACCTGGGGTTGGGATTCCGCGTTCATGCTGCACACCTTTGGCTGGAAGGCGGCGCTGGCGGTGCTCGTCAACACGGCCCTGCTGACGCTGTTTTTCCGTCGTGAACTGCTGGGGCTCAAAGTCGTGACGCAGGAAATCAGGCGCGTGCCCTACGCGGTGATGCTGATCCACGTGTTCTTCCTCGCAGGCGTGGTCGTCTGCGGCCACTACCCTGTCGCGTTCATTCCGCTGCTGTTGCTTTTCCTCGGCTTTGCCGATGCGTACAAGCAGTTTCAGGACCGCCTGCTGTTGCGCGAAGGTCTCATGGTGGCCCTGTTCCTCGCCGGGCTGGTGATACTCGGCGGCTTGCAGCGCTGGTGGTTGCAGCCTTTGCTGGCGGACATGGATGAACGCTTGTTGTTCTTCGGTGCCGTGGGCCTGACCGCAATCACGGACAACGCGGCGCTGACCTATCTGGGCTCGCTGGTCGAAGGAGTGAGCGAGGGCTTCAAGTACGCACTCGTGGCGGGCGCCGTCGCCGGGGGCGGGCTGACGGTGATTGCGAATGCCCCCAATCCGGCGGGCTTCGCCTTACTGAAGAACTATTTCGATGACGATGCGATCAGCCCGCTTGGTCTTCTTCTTGCGGCGCTGGTGCCCACCTGTGTGGCGGTTTCTGCATTTTTGTTGTTGTAATTAAATCTCGGGCGATCGCCTGACAGCCGGGCATGCTGCCCATTTGGGTGAGTGTTGCGATTCATGCTCGCTGAGCGTTCGGGATATACCCGAAACCGGTACTATGCGCCGCGAGCCGCAGAGGGTTGCAATGCACCCTCTCGTCGGACACGGGAGGGGGTCTAACGACAGGGCGGTGGCCTAATGCCGTCTTCTCATTGCATCCCCGGCACGCACTCCAGCCGGGTCATCGTCTGATCGTGAAATACATACGTCCTTTGTCGCATCGACGCCGATTCCTGAAGTCGATGTCGGCGCTCGTCGGCTCCGTGGGCCTGTACGGTTGCGGTAGCTCCGGAGGCGCAGCAGGTGGTGCGCCAAGCGCGGGTGCCAGCGGCTCTTCTTCCAGTTCTTCCGGCGGTGCAGGCGGAGCAGGGGGTAGTGGTGGCGGGGGAGGCAGCGGCGGGGTCGGCAAAGGCCTTCTGTCCTCGATCTCGATCAGCACCATTCCGCAGATCACTTTCGAAGGCGGCGCGCCGGGCTCGCACGCCATGGCGCAGTACGTCCAGATACCCGTCGGTTACTCCGCGCCGGTATTTGCCCTGAATGGTGCCCTGCCTGCCGGCGTGAGTTTCGACACCCAGTCGGGCATCGTCAGCTATGACGGGTCCGGGCCCTCTCCGCAACTTACCAACCTCAGTCTTACGGTCACTGCGGACCCGCTCCCGGAATACATCACGACACTGCAGTTGTCGTCTTCCGTCGGCGGCAGTTTGTTGCCCTGGACGATTGGTCATTTCTTCAAGCAAGGCGATGTGCCTGGCGGCACGGCCGTCAGGGCCAGTATCCCGGAGTTCCAGGCCGTCGTGCGCAATACTTGGCCGGACGGATCGGTGAAGTTTGCTGTCCTGTCAGGACGGTGCGACCTGATTGCCGGCACCCCGAAATCGATTGCCTTGCTGCGTGGCAGTGAGCCGGTCGCAACGCCGCTGACCGAAGCCAACCTGGTGGCGGCCAACCCGGCCATCGTGGTCCAGGTCGGTAGTTCGCAAGTGGCGCTCACGTCGGTTTTCGGGTCGCCCGTACGTCAACTCCTGAGCGGCCCGATCGCATCCGAATGGCAGTACCGTTTGCCAGTCGATGACCAGCTATGCGTCTGGCTCTACGTCCGGCTCTACAAAGGCGGGCGCGTCGAGTACATGACCAGTGTCGAGAACGGACACTTCGATTACACCGGTGCAACCAACAAGGTCGTGCGCGTCGTCGTATCGGCCGGCAATGCCACGGCCTACGACAGTGGCAACGCTGTCGACATCAAGAGCCACACCCGCATGGTTTGCACTGCGGGACATAGCGGCAAGCTCTGGATCGGTGGCGACCCCGGGGTCATTCCCAGGCACGCCGCAAGCTATCTCCAGGCAAGTGGCGCGGTGCCGGCCTTCCAGACTGACGGTCTGGTCGACAGCGCCTACACCGGCTTTTCCCAGAGCTACACGCCCTACGGCCAGCACAACTTGCCGGGCAACCAGTTGGGGGGCTCGGGAGATCACTCCTCGATCGGATGGTTGCCGAAGTGGGACGCTTGTTATGCGGTGACGGCCGACCCTCGTGCCTACCGTGCCGTATTGGTGAACTCCTTTGCCTCTGCTGCGTACTCGGTGCACTTCCGGAGTGGCACGACGCGCAATGTGGTGACCTACGGCGAGCATCCGACTGTCCTCAAGCCGCAGAGCGGCGGCAACGGAGTGCCTGGAGGCCGGGCTTTCTGGTCCGGGCAGTACGGTGGGGACTGGGACATTTCCCATGGATGGCTGCCGGGATACACCGCCTATTTGCTGACCGGCGACTACTGGCATCTGGAAGAACTGCAGTTCTACGTCAAGTGGGACCACTACACCGGGAACGTGGGCTATCGCGGCAATGCAACCGGCATGGTCGTGCGTAACCGCCAGATGCGTGGCGTGGCGTGGGGGTTGCGCAATCTTGGCCTTTGCGCGGCCCTGACCCCGGACAACGACGCGGAGCGTGCAAATTACGTCAACGCATTCGGAGCCTCGATGGTCTGGATGGCCGCGTACCACACCAATGCGCTCGGTGTGCTGACGGAACCCGAGAACTGGGGAGACCCGGGCGGACATGCTTTCTGGGAAAGCGACTATGCCGTCGGATCGTTGTGCTGGATCGCCGACATGAAGCTGCTGTCTGGCGCGCAGCAAACGGCGCATCAGACATTGCTCCAGAGGGTGGGGACTGGGCTCGTCAAGCGCTACGCCGCCGGTAGCGACCCGACAGGATGGTTGTGGTCCCACCAGCCCTATCGCGTCTATCTCGCGCCCGGCGGGTGGCCGGGCTACGTGGCAGGACAGTCGGACGCGCAACGCCAGGCCCTGATCGATGCCAATTACAACCTCACCTATGAGCGTTTCATCGGCATGACCAAGCAGGCTGCGTTCGACACGGGGTTCATCCGCAATACGGCCGCGGGTAGCGTGCATCCCAACTCGTGGGCAGTGAAGACCGGTTTCGGCAGTGATTACTTCGAGTACGGCATGAGTGCGCTGGCAATGTGCGTGAACCAGAACGTGCCGGGTGCGGCGGCGGCATTCAATCGCATCCTGTTTGCCACCAACTACAACGCCTGCAAGGCGGGGCTGACACGAGATCCCCGTTGGGGCCTCGCACCGAGAGCATGAACATGAGGCTGACTGCTACATCGAATCCTTTCATGTTGGGCGTCCTGATGCCTCAGGCCGCGGTCTGGTCTCAGGACAACGTCGTTGGCAGTTTCGATGCCGCGACGGGCACCTGGACTCCCGGTTTCGGAAGTGACGGCCGGGTGACGGCGGTGAGCTGGGCACAGGTTCCGACAGGGCAGTGGGTGAAGGTTGCGGGTACGCGGATGGACGTGCTGGATGCAGCCGTCAAGGCGCGCGTACCGGGCTGGCGAGACGTGGGCACGGGCAAGTGGGACGGTGTGGTCGGTGCCTGGTCCGGCATGGCGGTGGACCCCACTGCACCGCGTGCATGGTTCTTTGGTGGCGGGCATCACGACAGCGCCAACAACGGGCTGTATCGCTTCGATTTCAACCGCATGAAGTGGGAGATCGAGATCCTCCCGACCGACCCCGCCAAGTTCGACGCGCGCTACACGACGTCCGGCACGGGCAGCTTCACCATCTATCCGCCGGCCGACGACTACTCCAAGGCGAATCCGACCGATTACTCGGTCAGCTACGACTGCTTCTGGCCCTTCGAGCCCAACACCCCGACCGCCAGGCATACCTACGGCAGCATGGTGTACAACCCGGCGCGCAACGAGTTGATGATGTGGTGCCGACGGACATGGATCGCGGATCTGTCGAGTGGCACATGGCGCGTGTACAACCCCCATGCCCAGCACGGACCCAATGCCAGCGGCGGCGAGAACATGTTCTGCTTCTATGACGGGGCCCGCCAGCGCCTGGTGCTGAACTGTACGCAGTACCAGAATCAGGGTCGCAACATGGAGTTCGACCCGATCAGCAAGAATTTCTACGTTTCGCAGGTCGCTCTGCCTGCAAGTGACACGGCCTGGACGTTTGCGAGCTGCCACTACGGCAACCGCGTGTACGCATTCATGCGCCCGGACGTCATACGGCCTGGCACCGTATTCGTGTACGACCTGCCGTCGAATACCCGCACGGAAGTGAGATTGAGTGGCCCTGCAGCGACGGACACCTTCCAGAACTACTACGATGGCGGAGCGTCTGCCTACGTGCCGGAGGTCGGCAAGTTGCTGGTGGCGACCTACTCGGATTCGGCCAAGACGCTTCGACTGTACTGGTGCGATCCGATGACTGGCGACGTGCAATACGCCAACATCCCCGGGCCTTGGGACGGAACGCACATCCTGCCGGAAACCAAGATGCAGTACATCCCGCATCTGAGGGCGGTGGCGCATATGTCGCGTGCTTCGCAGGAGTGGCGCATCCTGCGGATGGCCTGACGACGGGTCGGATTTTCGCCATGACTGGACTGTCGCCCGTTCCTGGTCGTGGCGATGAATCGCGCTATCCGGATCAGGCGCCGGACCACGTCGTCGTGCTGATGGTGTTCCAGAAGCCTGATCAGGTGGTATGGCTGATCGAGCTTCTACTGCGGCTGGGCGCTGCCGTGGTGGTGCATGTGGATGCCAAGCACGTCGAGCGTTTCATCGGGTTGGGGCAGCGTTTTGCCGGTGACCCACGTGTGCACGTGCTGGATCGTTCGGTACGGGTTAACTGGGGCGGCTTTTCCCAGGTCCGGGCGACCTTGCTAGGCATTCAGGCGGCGCTGGATCGATTCTCCGGCTTCCGCTATCTGCACCTGATGAGCGGCGAATGCCTGCCACTGATGGATTTCGCCTCGATGGGCGCACGCATCGAGGCCCTGCCACCCGACGCCGATTTCATCGAAAGCGAACACAAGTCGGGCTATGCCTGGCGTATCAATCGCTACAACATCCTCGGCGAGCATCCGCGCAACCGCGCTCACTGGCACAACCTGGCCTTCAAGAAGCTGCGCGACGCGCAGAAGCCGTTCCCGCCGCGAAGGAATTTTGACGTCAGCGAGATTCGCATTGGCAGTACATGGTGGTCGCTACGCGCCAGCAGCGTGCATGCCATGTGGGAACAGGCCGGCGACATGGAAGACTTCTGCCATCGATTCCGGTGGACCCGCTGTTCCGACGAGCACTTCTTCCAGATCCTGCACTACCGCGCTGGCCGGGTGCCTGCCGGTAGTGCGCGCAAGGTCCGCTTCCCTCCCGGCGTGGCCAGTCCGGCTTACCTGAGCCTTGTGGAGGTGCAGCAGGCGCTGGCGGAGGGCTGCCTCTTCGCGCGCAAGGTGGAGGCCGATGTCGCGGCCCGCTACTGGCAGGATGAAACCGCGCGGACAGGGCAGGGTCTCGTCACCACACCATGACCGGCCGTGCCTTCGCCGGGCGTCAGGGCAGGGCGTAGCGCTGCAGGGTGACTTCCGCTTCGCGTTTGTCGAGATGAGGCTGGCGCGCGAGGTAGTTACGCATGTCCTGTGCGGCCAGTTCGCCGCTGTAGGCGTTGGCCAGCGGGCGGATGCTGTGGTCCACCGGTGTGTGGTCGATGACGCCGATGCCCAGTCCATGCCCGTCGAGCAGTACCGGCCAGTGGTAGTCGTAGCCCCAGCCCATCGCATTGCTCTCGTCGAACGGGAAAAGCAGCCCGAAGGCCGAAGCGGCCACCGAGAATACAGGGCCGATCTCGACGAAGCGCGTGCTGCGGCCCAGCAGCCCGCGCTCACGCACCGTGATCTGCTTGCTGCCGCAACTGGTCGGCGTGCGCGCAGGCTGGGCCAGCGCGAAGCCCAGGTGCTGCTGCAGGGCCAGGAAGCTCTCCAGGAAGCCGTGGGGCACGACTATGTCATCGTCACTCACGATCACATAGTCGAACTCGCGCAGATCGAAGCCGGCGAGCAGGCGGTTCATCAACGGAAACTTGGGAATGCCGCCGTCGATCTCGATGCGCGTCACTGCCGCCAGCGTCGGGTCGCTGCTCTTGCCGCCGATGCTGGCCCAGGCCTGGGTGACGTCAACGCCCTGGGCGGATGCGAATCGGCCGGCCAGGTGCGCAGCCGTGTTCTCGCGCTTGCCGAGGTAGGCGCCGATGATGAGCACGCGAAGCATCTTTCCCGGACGCGGAATGCCGGCCGGTAGCGTCACGCTGCTGCCGATCAACTGGTGCCGGAAGATGCTGCGGTAGCTGCGCAGCAGCGGGCGCAGCTTGTTGTAGCGGTCCAGGCGGGCCAGGGTGCGGGTGTGCGTCATGGGCGAAAGTGTCCGAACTGTTCTGCTTGCCCTGGTTCAGCGCAACGAAAAATCCGGCGCGTGTGATTGCAGCCAGTGCTCCAGCATCTGGCAGATCCACACCATTTCGCCGTAGTAGCCCGGATGCTGGGCCAGCTTGTCGCGCAGCAAGGTGTCCAGGAAGCCGGGCTGCACGATGCCGCGCCGTCCCAGCGCTGTCAGTGCATCGCGGGCCTGGGTCTGCAGTCCGCTGTGCTTCAGCGTCCATGGGCCGAAAGGCAGACCGAAACCGTGCTTCGGTTTGCTGAGGATGGGAGGAGGCAGGAAGTCCTTCAGCGCGTCCTTGAAGAACCAGCGCAACTGCTGTCCGCGCAGCTTGAACGAGGGGGGGAGCGATGCCGAAAAATCCACCAGCTCGTCCGCCAGCAAGGGGAACGCCACCTCGACACCCGCCAGGCCCGTGGTGCCGATGACCTTCGGCAGATCGATGTCCGCTAGCGTGAAGCGCCAGTCGAAACCGAGCTGGCGGTTCAGGGGGCTGTCTGCCTGCACGGCGCGCCAGACTTCGCGCTGCAGTTGCATGGGCGCGCCGGTATCCACGGTTGCCAGGAAGGCCGGTTCGAAGATGTCATTGAGGCCCAGGCGCAGCAGCAGGTTGTATTGCTCGGTCCGGTCGGGAAGCGGAGTGTTGGCTTGCGCGACGTAGCTTGCGGCCTTGCGCAGCAGCGGCACGCCACGCAGCCAGCCCTGCGTCAATACCGGATCCAGCAGCAGGCGCCGCAGCGGTGCCGGTACGGCCTGGTAGCGCTCGAAGACCTGCTGCTTGGCATAGCGCAGGTTGCCGCCGAACAACTCGTCGCCGCCGTCGCCGGCGAGCAGTCGCGTAATGCCGTCGGCACGCGCCAGACGCGCGCAGTAGTAAGCGGGGACCGCGGACGAGTTGCCGAAGGGCTGGTCGTAGTGGGCCGCGACGGTGGGGATGCCGCTGAGCAGGTCTTCGGGAGTGATGTAGTACTCGTGGTGACGAACGCCGTAATGACGCGCGGTGATGCGCGCGTATTCCATCTCGTCGTAGCCCTCCGCTTCGAAGCCGATGGAATACGCGTCGACCGGACCGCCTGCGGCCTGCACCATCATGCCGACGACCGTCGAGCTGTCCGTGCCGCCGGAAAGGAAGGCGCCACTCGTGCTTCCCGCGCGGGTCTCGCGCTCGACTGCGGCACGCACGATGCCCCGGAAGTCTTCACCCAGGCGATTCGCGTCGCCCTGGGTCGGCTCGCTGAACCGCGCCGACCACCAGGTCCGCTGCTGCACGCCCTGGGGACCGGCGAGCAGCAGCGAGGCCGGCGGAAGGCGACGGATGCCGCGGAAGATCGTGCGCGGTGCCGGGATGGCGTGGAAGTACAGATAGTCGAAGATCGCCTGTGGATCGATCTGCCGCGCCACCGGCACTTTGTCGGCACGATCCGCGAACGCGATGCGGCTGCCGTCCTGCGCGATGCACAGGCTGTGGGTGTTGAAGCGATCCGTGACCAGCCCCAGGGTCTGGTTGGCGGCATCCAGCCACAGCAGGCTGAAGCGTCCGGCCAGGCCGGCCAGGGTCTCGTCGGGCGATGCCAGCAGCGCGGGGAGCAGGGCAGCCCATCCCTGTTCGGCAATCACGCGGGCGAGAGCCTCGCTGCGTGCGCGCGGTTCGCCCAGGGTGACCAGCAACGCGCCACCATGACTCAGCACGCGTGTTCTTGCACCGGAAGCCTGCAGCAGCAGGCTGCCCTGATCGACGTTCAGTGCAGTGTCCGGCCCGAAAGCGGAAATCTGACGGGAGAGTGCGTCGAACTGGTTGCGGTCGCCGAAATCGATGGAACCCTGGATCATGGAATTGTGGGAAGGAGACTTGCGTTCAGGTTTGGGGAATGGCCCGTCGTGCGAGCGACTTGGCCATGCGTTTGAGCGATGCGGTGCGATGGGGGCCTTGCTTGAGGATGTGCCAGAACGCGCCCATGCCGATGCCGACATCGCCGCGCGAGCAGTGTGCACCGGCGAAGTTGCACCAGCCCGCATGACGTCGGCGTGCCAGTTCGCGATGGTCCACCTCACTGCCATCGGGCGAGCGGAGGCCGAAGCGCGCGATCAGTGATTCGCGCATCAGCTCGGTATTGTTCAGCGCGGGTAGCTTGCGCGACAGCGAGGCCGGGTGCTGGCGGTAAAGCACCATCGATTCGGCCAGCTTGACGAAGCGGGATTCGCGGCTGGCACGCACGAAGTACTCCCAGTCGTCGGTCTGGTGATCGGCGCACAGGAAGGGGCCCAGCGCGTCCCACAGACTGCGGCGGAACAGGGCGGACGACGGCAGGGCCCAGTTGGTCAGCAGCATCTTGTGATAGATCCAGCCGCTCAGGCTGGGCTCGATGCGGCCATCGCGCGCTTGCGCCAGCCAGGCACTGCAATCCTCACCGTGCCAGCTGGTGAATTCGGTGAAACAGAAACCATGGTCGGGCTGTGCGTCCAGCGCCGCCAGCTGCAGGCGCAGCTTTTCCGGGTGCCAGATGTCATCGCTGTCCAGCAAGGCGATGAACTCGCTGTCGCTCTCGGCGACCCCGCGATTGCGCGAGGCGGACATGCCTGTGTTCGCCTGCGAGATCACCCGCACCTGCGGGCCGTAGCCGGCGGCGACTTCCGCCGTGTCGTCGCGCGAACCATCGTTGACGACCACGATCTCGAAGTCGCGGCAGGTCGACGCGAGGGTGGTCTCCAGCGTCGGGCCGAGCAGCGGTGCGGCGTTGTAGGCGGGGATGATGACGCTGACGCGAGGCATCGCCGGACTCCGTCAGACCAGCACTTCGACTGGCTGAGGCTGGCTCAGGAAGTCGCGCGGACTGGCGGTGTAGCCGTAGGCACCGGACTGGAACACGGCGACCAGATCGCCCGGTTCGGCCGTGGCCAGTTCCATGCGCTCGCCCAGCAGGTCCAGCGGTGTGCACAGGGGGCCGACCACCGAGGCTTGCTCGGTCGCCGTGCTGTCCATGCGCGTCGCAATCGCTACGGGGTAGTTCTTGCGGATCACCTGGCCGAAGTTGCCGGAAGCGGCAAGGTGATGGTGCAGGCCACCATCGACGACGAGGTAGGTGTGGCCGCGCGAGACTTTCTTGTCGACCACGCGGCACACGTACACGCCGGCCTCGCCGACCAGGTAGCGGCCCAGCTCGATGACGATCTCGGCGCCCGGCAAGGCCGTGGCGGCGCGATCCAGGATGGTGGCCAGGTTGTCGCCGATGGGGGCGAGCTGCAGCGGCGTCTCGCCCGGGAAGTAGGGGATGCCGAAGCCGCCGCCGAGGTTCAGCGTGGTGACGGCGCGTGGCGCGTCCGCGGCGAGGCGCAGCGCCAGCTCGAAGCTCTTCTGCTGGGCTTCGACGATGGACTCCGCCTTGAGATTCTGCGAGCCGGCGTACAGATGGAAGCCCTCGAATCCCAGGCCCAGTTGTCCGATCTCGGCGAGCAGGGCCGGTACCTGTTCGGCATCCACGCCGAACTGCTTGGGGCCGCCTCCCATCTTCATGCCGGAGGATTTGAGTTCGAAGTCCGGATTCACGCGCACGGCGACGCGCGGCGTCCAGCCGCTGCGCTCGCCGATGCGTGCCAGCTCGCGTGCTTCGCGGAAGGATTCGACGTTCAGCAGCACCCCCGTGGCCACGGCCTGGGTCAGCTCCACTTCGCTCTTGCCGGGGCCGGCGAAGCTGATGTGTTGCGGGTTCATGCCGCTGTCCAGCGCGACACGCAGTTCGCGGCCCGAAGCGACGTCCAGCCCGTCGACCAGGCCGGCCATGTGGCCGACCAGCGCCGGCATCGGGTTGGCCTTCATGGCGTAGTGCAGGGACAGCGCCTGCGGCAGGGCCGTGCGCAGTTCCTGCACGCGACGGCCCAGCACGCTGCGGTCGTAAGCGTAGAAAGGCGTTTGTCCGACGCGTGCCGCGAGGCGGGAGGCGGGAATACCGCCGATCAGCAGCTCATTGCCCTCGACGGGGTAGTGGCTCTGCGGCGCGTGCTTGGGAGGCTGACGGGTTTCGCTCATCGTTCTTGCGTGTCGTGCTTAGCGGGCGGCTTGTTCGAAGAGATCCTGGAACTCGCCGGACAGCAGCTTGCGGTCGATCTTTCCATTCGGGTTGCGGGGGAGCGGGCCGGGACGCAGCTCGATCTTCGCGGGAATCTGGTAGGCCGGGCAGTCGCGCTTCAGTTGCGCGAGCAGGGCATCGCCATCGACCGCAGCACCGTCGCGTCCGGTGACGATCAGCACGATGGCCTGGCCCAGGCTGGGGTGCGATACGCCGAAGGCTGCGCATTCGCCGACCATCTGCGTGGCATATACGGCCTCTTCGATCTCGGTCGGGCTGACGCGGTAGCCGGAGGTCTTGATCATCTCGTCGCGGCGGCCGATGAAGTACAGGAAGCCTTCGGCGTCGCGGCGCACGGTGTCGCCGGAGAACACCGCGATTTCCGGCAGCACCAGGCCGTCCGGGCGCTGGGCGGCAGGCAGCGGCTTGAAGCGCTCCGCGGTCTTCTCCACGTCGTTCCAGTAGCCCATGGCGACCAGCGCACCGCGCTGAACCAGTTCGCCCGGTTCATCGGGGGCGCATTCCGTGCCGTCCTCGCGCAGCACCAGCACCTCGGAATTCGGAATCGACTTGCCGATGGAGTCCGGGCGACGATCCACTTCAACGGGATCGAGGTAGGTCGCCCGGAAGGCCTCGGTCAGGCCGTACATCAGGAAGGGCTTGGTCCTTGGCAGGCGTTCGCGCAGGGCCTTCAGCGTCTCGAACGGCATGCGACCGCCGGTGTTGGCGATGTAGCGCAGGTTGTCCGCAATGCTCTCCGGCCATTGCACCTGGGTGAGCTGGATCCACAGCGGTGGCACGGCGGTGAGGCCGGTGACCTTCTCCCGTTCGAGTGCCTTGGTGACGTCGCGCGGCATCAGGTAGTTGAGCAGCACCACGCGCGCACCGGCATGGAAGGCGGTGGTGAGTTGAGAGAACCCGGCGTCGAAGGACAGTGGCAGTGCGGCCAGCAAGGTGTCTTCCGCATGGTTGCCGAGGTAGCTCGCCACGCTCTTGGCACCGGCCACCATGTTGCGGTGGGACAGCACCACGCCCTTCGGCCGGCCGGTGCTGCCGGAGGTGTACAGGATGGACAGCATGTCGGCGTCACTGACGCGGTGGCCGCCGCGCAGGTCGGTGGCCGTCGTCATGACCGCCGTCCAGGCATGCACGGCGTAGCGGCCGCCGGCATCGGCTGACTTGTCGCCGGTCAGCATCACGTGACGCAAGTCGGGGCAGGCGGCCAGCGTGGGGGCGAGCAGGGTGTGACGATCTGGCGAGGTCACCAGCAGCGAGACATTGCAGTCGCGCAGGATGTAGCCGACCTGCTCGGGTTTGAGCAGCGGGTTGATCGGCACGAACACACAGCCTGCTGCCGCAGCGCCGAAACTGGCGATGACGGTTTCCAGCCGCTTGTCGAGATAGATACCGACACGGGCGCTGCGTGGCAGGCCCGCCACGATGCAGGCTGACGCAAAGCGCTGCACGGCGTCGTGCAGGCCGGCATAGTCGAGCTGGCCTTCGCTGGCGGTGAGGGCCACGCGCTGCGGGTCGCGTTCGGCACTTGCTGAAACCAGATGATGCAGGAGGTGGGTATCTCGGGTCATACCGTTACATGCATTGTTGCGTTCAGGAGAGGCGGGCGTAAAAACAGGCCTGGTCGCCATCGCCCTGTTCATTGAGGCGTTGTGCGAGCTGCGCCCAGTCGGCGCGCTGCTTCGCCGAGAAAAGATCCGGATTGTGACCCGCCACGAAGGATCGTTGCGGATCAAACAGGGGGATGTCCAGCAAGTATTGCTCGCTGCCGACAAACTGGAAGGCGGACGAATCGTAGTCCACCCGCGTGAGACTGAGACCTGCACGTTCGAGCATCCGTCGCATGCCCTGTTCCGAGGGCAGTACCTGGTGGCGTGGCGCGTCGAGCTGGACCCAGGACGTACCGTACTGCCGCCAGGCGTGGCTTTGCGCAACGGGCACGCGGATGAGCAGCGTGGCACCGGGTTTCAGCAGGCGTTTGAGTTCCTGAACGCCTTCGAAAGGCCGGTCCAGGTGCTCCAGAGAATGGTGGGCCATCACCAGGTCGCACTGTGCCGCCAGGCGCGAGGGTATTTCGGCGGTCAACTCGAGGCCGGGCAGGCTGGTCTGCTTCCGCATGTACCGGTCATGGCCGTGGAGATGCCGGTAGCCGTTGTAGCGCAAGTACTTCAGGACACGCGCGCTGCCGCAGCCAAAGTCGAATATCCGCGCTCCCGGCCCGGCCTTGCTGTGCTCGAACCAGGTCAACGGAAAGGGGAACTCCGGTTCGCCGAACGCATGACGAGCGATGCGCCCGACGGGATTGAAGCGCCCGAGGCGGTCCGCGAACCGCCAACCGCGGAGAAGGCGGGAGAACGCCGAGAGACGTTGATCGACGTATGCCGGCACTTCCTGCCAGGAGATATAGGGCTCGCGGTAATACCATCCCATGTCGGCGGGCGGGTCGAGCAATTGCAGGGTGCCGCAGTCCGCGCACTCGGCGTAGCGGAAGGAAATGTCGTCCCCGTACATTCGTTCTCGCGCGAGATGCTCGCCCGCCTTGCGGTCCCCTCCGCAGCAGGCGCACCGATAAGTCGCGGGGGCGGACGACGGGATGGCGGTACTCATCTGGCCAGCGCCCAGTAGGCTTTCCGCAGTCGCCACGCCGCGAGGTCCAGCCGGTTAGGCCGTGCGCGCGGCAGTTGCTGGAGCAGGTCGTCCAGCCCCGTCTGCATTCCGGCTGCCAGCTCGGCAGAATGACCAGCCGTGGTGGCGATGTACTCGTGGGCAAGCTGGATGCGGGCGAGCAATTCGCGACGCAGGTTCAGCTTCGGAAGCTCCCTGGCTACGATGCTGCGCAACTGTTCGTATGCTGGCGCGAAACACATTTCGTGCAGCCACACGATGGTGTCCAGGTACTTGTGACGGAACTGTGCCGTGTCGAACAGTGCGCCGCTGGTCGAGCCGCCGTGGGCACGGAAGTAGGCAAGGGGAGCCGGAACCAGGCGTACCCCGTGCTTGCTGCCGACCCTCAGCGCGAACTCGATGTCGCAAAGGATCGACAGCGCAGGATTGAAGGGCCCATGGTCGGTATGGACGCTGCGCTTGAACATCATGGCTGTCGGCTCGCCGAGGACATTCAGGAAGCGGTTGCTCAGGGTCCAGGCCGTGATGGCTTGCGCCGGAAGATGGCTGCCCATCGCGAAGGTGCGGGCCAGCAGTGGCGAATGCTCTTCATAAAAGCTGCGACCGGAGGCCGCGAGGTCTTCCTCGAACAGGACGGTGCGCTGGCAGAAGACGATTGCATCCTGGCTTTCCGTGGCGCCCGTCATCCTGGCCAAGCAGTCGGGGTGCAACAGATCGTCCTGGAACAGGAACTTGATCCATTCGCCCCGGGCGAGTTCGACGCACCGGTTCCAGTTGCCAACGAGTCCCAGGTTGCGTTCATTGCGGTGATGGCGGATGCGATGATCCCGCAGGGCATATTCCCGGATGATCTCCGGACTGCTGTCACGGGAGCAGTCATCGACGATGAGTAGCTCGAAGTCCTCCCTGCTTTGCGCCAGGGCACTGTCCAGCGCTGGCCGCAGATAAGCCTCGCCGTTATAGACGGGCACGCATATGGAGGCTGCGGGCGACGTTGGCATGGTCGGCGCTAGTCGATGCGCAGCAGTGCTGCCAGAAAGTGCTTCCAGCCGGCGAGGAAACCCGGGCTCGTCTTCAATGCCGCAATCGCCTCGCGCATGGTTTCGCCGTATTGCCGACGATGGCGAAGGTGGAGCAGATTTTCCAGCGCGATCTTTTCCAGCCTGCGCTTGATCAGGCCGGCGTGCCGGCGCGCCAGTGGGTCCGCCAGTGCTTTTCGGTACACGATGCCGAGGTGCGGATGCGGCTTGCGCGTGGTATTGGTGATGCTGTTCGGATTGGATCGGTAGAGCGAAGCGCTGCGCGCCACGTACACGAGATCGTGGCGTGCGGCGAGCCTGATCCACAGGTCATGGTCCTCGGCGGACCGCAGGGATTCGTCGAAGCCCCCGGTACCGATGAACACCTGCCGCCGGATGAGGGTGGAGTTGGCGTGACAGAGAAAACCCGTCACGGCCGCGTCGACAGGTTGCCCCAGCCTTGTGCACTCTCCGCCGTCACTGTCCAGGCTGGAAACGATCGACGGATGCCGGATACAGGCAGCGCCGAACTCGCTGCCATCCATGGTGATCCGCCGGAAATCGGCACTGATCCAGGTGGCATCCGGGTGCCGCGCAAGGGCTGTCCGCAGGATGCCTACGCGTCCTGGCACCCAGCAATCGTCTCCGTCCAGGAACGCCAGCCACTCGCCGGTGGCTGCCGCGGCGCCCGTGTTGCGGGCGGCCGAGACACCCTGGTTGCGTGGCTGCCGGATGATGCGCATCGAGGCGTCGCGCTCATGCAATGTACGCAGGCAGGCTTCGCTTGACGGATCGCCGCTTGCGTCGTCGACGACGATGACTTCCCATTCGTTGCGCGGCAGATCCCGTGCGAGTTGCTGCGTGACAGAGTCCACGGCCTCCAGCAGCAGTTCGCCAACCTTGTAGCTGGTGACGATGACGCTCAGCAGAGGCTGGGACACTATGGACCCGGAGGGTTCGGGTGTCATGCGCATCAGGCAGTCATGGCCGGAGGATGCGAACTGGCCGGCCGTGGGGCGGGCGCCAGTACGCGTGCGAGGAAATAAGGGTGCCACATCAGCACACGGAACCACATTCTTCCGATAGACGGATTTTGTGGAGGAGGGCCGTAGCGCTTCACAAGACCGTCATACAGGCCGCGCAGGAGGGCTGTCGACTGCGCCGTCCTGCCCTTCTGGAGCAGGGAGGCGGCATCCACCAGTGCCTTGGCGCCGAGGGTGCGCAACAGGCGCCACTTGCCCCGGAGGCCTGTCTGGCCGGACCAGAAAATCCAGGCGTTGCGCGTCATCAGGTAGTGGTAGTAGGCGCTGCGCTCATGCGCAACCGGATTGTCGTGCCACACGATGGCGTCCAGGCTCATGTGGTTCTTCATTCCTGCCTGGAGGCTGCGCATCGACAGGCTGTCATCGTCGAAGTAAGCGAAGTAGCGCTCATCCAGGCCGCCGATGCGGGTGATCAGATCCATCCTGGCGAGGATCGCCGTGCCGTGCAGCATGTTGATCTCTCCCGCCGCGGCCGCCAGCCTGGCCGCTTCGAGCGACGGCAGCTTCACCTTGCGGAAGTTGTCCATGTCGAAGCGGGCGCCACAGAATTCCACCGCGTCGTGCTGGTCACCGTCGTTCATGATGACGGGGGAGCACAGGCCGATGGCAGGGTCGCTTTCCATGTCCTGCAGCATCCTGGCAAGTGCCGTCCGCTCTACACGTGCGTCGTCATTGACGAGCCAGACATGCGTATGGCCGCGCTTCTCTGCAGCACGGATGGCGTGGTTGTGACCACCGCAGAATCCGGTGTTGTGCGGCAGGCGGATCAGTTCCACCGTCGGGAAATGCTCTGCAATGTAGTCCGCCGTACCGTCGGTGGACCCGTTGTCGATCACCAGCACATGACAGGGATGGCTCTGGGCCAGCAGCGACTCGAGACAGGGACCGATCGATGGCCCCGCGTTCCACGCCAGAACGCTTGCAAGCACCGAAGGTGGCGTCGTCATCGCTGTCATGAACCGAGGGAGCCCGGGCGACGCGCGATCATCGTCCGGAGCTTGTCACGGATGATCGCCAGTTCGGTCCTGGCCGGATGATGCGTGTAGAAAATCAGCGGAAGGATGGTCCCGATGACGGTCAGGCCGGCAAGCATGAGGGTGGCGAGGGCGGGCACGTGCAGCAGATGGGTGGCCGCCAGCTTTACCAGCAGTCCGGCGGCCAGACTCAATGCGCAGATGGCGCCAGTGCCTTTCAGCACATGACAGACTTCCCGCAGGGAGAAATCGATTGTCTTGCGCAGGATCCGGTGCACCGCCCAAAGGCGGGCGACAAGCGACAGCGTTGACAGCGCGACCACCCACTTGAGGCTGAAGAGCGCTCCCAGCATGGTGAAGGCAATGAGCGCCGGGGCGCCGATCAACTGTACGTCGAGTTGCTTGCGCGCTTCTCCCAGGGCGGTCAGGACCGGGGTGTAGAGCATGAAGGGCGCCCAGACGAGGCCTGAGATGGCACCGATCCGCAACACGGGGATTGCTTCGACCCATTGGGGGCCGAAAAGCACGCGGATGATTTCATCGGCGAACACGATGACGGATCCGAAGAACAGCCACTGCACCAGGCCCAGCAGCGGAATGGCGAGGTAGTAGTCATGCTTGAGCTCGTGCGCGGGCTTTCCGCTTCTGGCCAGCGCGGGAGCTGCCACGCTCAGCACGGCCGAACCGACGAAGTCATAGAACGCGGACAGCAGGCTGGTGGCCTTGCTCAGCAACCCGGCTTCGTGAAAGCCGAGCATGGCGCTCACGATGAAGTCCGGCGCACGGTTGGCGCACTGGTCGATCAGGCGTCCGGCAGTGAGCGTGCCGCCGAAGCGCGCCACTTTCCTCATGTGGCCGAAGGCCGGGAAAATCAGGGTGTTCTGCGGGCTGACGATGATTAGGCCGATCACGGTCACCAGGATGCTGACGATCGAGCCCAGCGCCGGGCTCATGTAGCTCATGCCATTGAGCGCCGCCGTGATCGTCGTGGCCGCACCGACCAGGTTGGCTGCGAGCTGGATGAAGAAGATCTTGCCGAACTCCAGATGCTTCGACAGCACGGCGAAGGCGGTCGAGCCGATCGGCAGCAATACGAAATTGATGGCCAGCAGGTAGAGCACGTTGGCTACCCCCGGCTCGTCGTAGGCGCGGGCAAGCGGGCTCGCCAGCAAGACCAGGCACAGGGCGATCGCCCAGGACATCGACAGCGTCATGGCATACGCCGCACGGATCTTGTCCAGGGTGAGTTCCTTCTCCTGGATGATGTACTCGCCTACGCCGAAGTCGCGCAGCATGTGCCCGATGGCGACCGCCGCGGCGGCCAGGGAGAAGATGCCGGTCTCTTCCGGTGTAAGCAGGCGCGCCAGGACCAGCGAGGTGGCGAACTGGATCAGGAACGCCGTGTAACGCTGGCCGAGCGTGATGAATACAGCCTTGCGAACCGAGTTCACGACGACAGTCCGTGCTGGCGGGAGAACAGGTCGAGGGTCCGTTGAGTCGCGCCAGCCAGGCGTGCCAGACTGGCCTGTACCCGTGTGCCGGAACCGGTTTCCGAGTTGATGCAGCTAGCCCATCGGGCGGCCAGGGCTTCGGCGGATTCGGCTTGGTAGACCAGCCCTTCCCTGGTTGCGACGGTATATACCGGGTAGCTCGGATAGGTGGTGTTCCATCCGGCCGTGATGGTCACCGGTCGCGAGAACGAGAGGGGTTCCAGGATGTTGTGATCCTTGCCGACATGCGAAACGGTCGAGCGTGCGTAATAGTCGCGAAGCTCCCCCATCGTGTTGAGGACCAGTACCGGCAGATCGTCCGGTACCGGCAGATCACCCTCCACGGCGTGATTGCGGAAACCCAGCCCGCGGCCTTGCAGTTCCGCGAACATTGCCGACATGGCCGCCCCGTTTTCCGGATGGCGCGGTGCCAGCACCAGCAGGCTGCGTGGCGCGTCGCCGACGAGCCGCTGGAAAGCGTCGAGCACGGTCGCGAGTTCTTCTGCGTCCGTCAGGCAGCCGGCCACGATGACCGGCCGCCCACCGTCATCCAGCGAGCCGAGGGTCCGCGGACTGCGTGTCTCGCCGGGGGGGCGCACCGCAGGGGCCAATGCGTCGAACTTGATGTTGCCGGTGACATGCAACTGGCTCGCCGCTGCGCCGCTGTTCTGCAAGTGATGCGCAACCGCCTCGGTCTGCACGCACAGCAGGTCGAACAGGGCCAGGTAGTCGCGCCCCAGCAGGCTGCGCTCGATGCTGTCCATGCGGCACGCCGGGGCATAGCCGTACAGCCAGCCGTTGACCAGCGCGACGCGTGCGCCCGCAGCACGCGCTGCGTAGAGGTAGCCGATGGGCAGGCGACAGGGGGCGTCCGCGGGCAGGCAGGGAATCTCGGCGACCACGAAGAGCGTGGGCGGCCGCTGTTGCGCCAGCGTATGCGCCGGCTCGCCGCTGGCGCCGATTTCCACTACCTCAGCCTGTGGGTACTGGGCGAGGTAGGACTCGCGGTAGATGCTGCGATCGGTCAGCAGGACCAGCCGCAGGTCGGCATGGCGAGCGACGAGCTGGCGAAGGAAGGGGCCGATCGCATTGAGCTCGCCGATGGTGGAGACGAAGACCCACAAGGCGGGGGCGGACTTGCCTGCCGGCAGGGCGGTGCCGACGGTAGGCGTGGCGCGTTTTTCGAGTTGCCGGAAGACGCTGTAGCGGAGCCGGGTCAGAAGGGGGATGGACCGCTCAGTGTGCACTGCTGGTGCTTTCCGCATCGCCCTCGGTGACGCCGGGGGCCGGGCGCAGGCGTTGCTTGAGTGTCTTCACCAGTGCCCAGCGGTAGTGGTTGTGGTGATACAGCGTGCGCGAGTTTTCGGTCCAGCGCGTATGCCATTCCATCAACCGGCCGTAGAACTCGATGCGACGGATCCGGCCGGCATCGAACAGTTCCTTGAAGGCGTCCTGGCGCAGGATGAAGGCGGGCGATACCGCCTTGAATTCGGGGTCGTAGGCCGTCTTGAGCACGACCAGGGTGTCGCCGGCCTCGATGCAGAGGTCCACCGCGACGACCTTGTCGCCGAACATCAGGCG
Organism: Uliginosibacterium sp. H1; assembly: GCF_036017065.1. Taxonomy (NCBI): domain Bacteria; kingdom Pseudomonadati; phylum Pseudomonadota; class Betaproteobacteria; order Rhodocyclales; family Zoogloeaceae; genus Uliginosibacterium; species Uliginosibacterium sp. H1. The sequence continues at coordinate 1,173,814 of NZ_JAYXHR010000001.1, read as the reverse complement.
CCAGATCTTGCCGCGGCCGTCGGCGCAGAAGGCCTGCATCATCTCGGTGTAGAAGCGGCCTTGTGCGTTGTCGGCATTCACCGCGGTGCCCGCACCGGCTTTCCAGCCCGCCGATTCCAGGCGACCGTACTCGTTCAGTGCGGCCTCCATATCGGTGGTGGCGGTGAGCGTCTGGAAACCGATCTGCACGCCATCGGTTTCGAGCTTCGTGCGCTGCTTGCGCATGTTGGTGCGCAGGTTCTTGCCGCGGGCGTTCCAGTAGGTGTCGAAATCGCTGTCGATATCCACCCAGGCGGTCTGGATGTAGTCCAGGCTGTCGTGGTTGGCGTTGTCTTCTGGTCGGGCGAGGATGTGCGGGTCAAGCTGGGTCAGGCCCAGCTGGGCACAGAAGCCGGGGAGGCTGCGGGCCAGGGCCGGCAGCAGGTCGGCGTCCTGCCAAGCGCTGGCGGTTGCCAGCCACGGACCCAGTGGCATCTGCGAGGGCTGGAAGCTCGTCCACCGCCCCAAGCCGCCCGGTTGCAGGATGCCGCCCGCCACGGTGTCTGCGCCATCGGTGGCCAACGCGATGAGCTGCTTGCCATCGCCGAAATGCTTCAGCAGGGGGCCGATGAAGCGGCTGTCCTGGAAGGGCAGGTTGCCGGCCCGCTGGTTGAGTGCGTCCCAGCGCCCGGCAAGTGTCGGGAAGGCTGATGCAGCATGGAATTCCCAGCGGATGGACATGACAGGCTCTGTGGTTCTCAGGGGCAGCGGATCATAGCAGCGTTGAATTGCTGCGCCTGCGCAATACGTCGCCAATCCACGCGCTTTGCCCGAAGGGCCGGGGCGCCTTGAGGCGTGCGCAGATCAGGCCGTGACGGCTTCGTCGAGCACATGGCCGAGGGCCGTGGCCTGGGCCTGTCTGCTGAAGCTTCGCACCCAGTCCGGGTCGGCCGTCGGCGAATTGCCACTGGCGAGGCGCTCCAGCAGGGTCTGCAAGGCGGCCTCGATACCAGTGGCGGCCTCCAGCGCTGTGCCACAGGACTGGGGCGCGCTTGCGAAGAGGGTGGCGGTCTCGCTGCCCGGTGCAGCCAATGTCAGGACCGGACGTGCCGCGCGCAGGTATTCGTAGGATTTTGCCGGGATCTGGTCGTTGCAGCCGTCTGACTGCAGCACGAGCAAGGCATCGGCCGACAGCATTTCCTGCAACGCCTCGCGATAAGGCAGCGGCGGGGCGAGTTCGATCTGCGCGGCTACGCCATGCTGCCCGGCGCGTGCCAGCACGAATTCGTCGTGCTCGCTGGCACGGAAGCGGATGCGCAGACGCGCGGCCTCCGGATGGCCGGCATCGATCAGGCGCCGCAGCGCAGCGAACAGCGGCGCAGGGTCGCGCCATTCCGGATACACCACGCCGCTGTGCAATAGCAGCCATGGGGTGCCGGCGGTGCGTGGCTGCGGGGCGAGGCCGGCGAAGGCCGTTTCGTCGTAGCCGTTGCCGATGACGCTCAGGGCCTTGGCCCGCTTTGGATAGCGTGCGGCATAAAACCGACGGGCACCGTCGGTGGTGAAGCAGACGCGGGCCGCGCGTGCGAAGACGCGCTCTTCCACACGCTTGAAGCTCTGCCAGGTGCGGGCGTCGGCCGGATAGCCGTCGTGGGCCATCGGGTCGCGGAAATCCGCCACCCAGGGCAGGCCGCTGAGCTGTTGCAGGCGTGCGCCGATGTTGTGGGCGGTGGCGATGGGGTAGGTGGACCAGATGGCGGCCGGGCGATGGCGGCGGATCATCGCCAGTCCGACGGCGATGGCGCCGAGCTGCCAGCTGGCCCAGCGGTCAGGCAGCGCCATCCATTGGGGGTAACGCCCCGCGATGGAGAGCTGGCGTGCGGTGTCGAAGGCCATCGCCCGCTCGACAATCAGGCCGGGGGGCAGGCGCCAGTCGGTGGCGTGGTCGACATCCGGGTAGGCGCGCGGATGCGCGCTGAGGATCAGCGGCTCCCAGCCGGATTCGTGCAGATGGCGGGCGAAGGACAGGGTGCGCTGGATGCCGCTGCTGCCGCGCAATGGCGGAAAGTGGAAGGCGATCATCAGCACCCGGCGCGACATGGTGGCGTGCGCCGGGGGTCAGGCTGGCCAGGTCTGGCAGACCTGGCGCACCGTGGCGGCGATGCATTGCAGGTCGGCATCCCGCAGATCCTGGTGACACGGCAACTGGAACACCTGCTTGGACCACAGGTTGCCGTGGTCACCGGGGATATGCGGCGTGTCCGGCCACAGCCAGTCCCAGCGGAACAGGGGCAGGCCGCTGGCACGCAGCGCGCGGTAGCGCTCGTCGGCGCGTTCGCTCAGCAGCGGGAACACATAGGGTGCGCAGCCCGCGGGCAGATCCGGGACCAGCGGGGCCGCGCCTGGCAGGTCGGCCAGCAGCGCGCTCAGGCGCTGGTAGTTGGCGCGCCGGCGCTCGATCACGGCTGCGCGCAGGCTGGCGCGGATGCACCAGCGGCTGACGGTGGTGGGCGGTGTGTCGATCAGTGCCGCATCCAGCCACTGCGTATCTTCCGGCGGCGCTTCGATGGTTTCGGTGGCCGTCGTCAGTTGCGTGCGGCGCAGGCGACGCTTGAGACTGAAGAGCCCGTCCAGCAATGCGCCGAAGGGGGGCAGCCCGCCGTGGCGGCAGCCGATCTCCAGCATGTCGATGCCGGACTTGACCTCGTGGGCGAAGCTGCGCGAAGCACCCGCCAACGCGGGGACGGGGAGTACGCGCGAGGCCAGCACGCCGCATTCCTGCACCGGCAGGAACTTCGTCAGGCTGGCGATCGCCACGTCGCCCCAGGCCCCGATCGGGCGGCCGTCGCATTCGCCGAACAGGGCGTGGGCGCAATCCTCGATCATGGCGATGCCACGCGCGTCGCAGAAGGCGCGCAGCGGGGCGAAGTGCAGTGGCAGGCCGAAGTAATGGACCGCGACGATGGCCTTCACGCCGCGCGTGTCCTGGCGCTCCAGCCAGGCAATGTCGGCGTCGCCGCTGGGGGTGATCGGGAAGAACACCGGCGTGGCACCGCAAGCCGTCACCGGGGCGATCATCGTCGGGCAGTGATAGGTGGGTACCAGCACCTTGTCACCCGGCCCGACCTGCAGGACACGCAGGGCCAGCACGATGGCAGCCCGGCCGCTGGTCGTCAGCGTGCGATGCGGCAGGTCGAGTACCGTGGGCAGCGGCAACCTGCGGCTGTGGCGCAGCGCGTGCCAGCCGAAAGTCGGCAGGCGTGGAATGGAGCCGGCAACAAGGGCGTCGGAGGACGAGGACATCGGAGTTTTGAAGCGGAAGACGATCTGATCTGCTGACGGACGAGCACTCTGTCATGGAACGTCCGCGGGAAGCTGCACACTATTACACCATGTCCGGTCGATTGCCCTGTTGTGGCCGAACTCAAGGGCAGGGTCGTGACGCCTGCGCTTACGTCCTGTTTGCCTTTCGTGGTAGCGTTCCGCGCTTTTGAGGAATTCGATTTTGGATATCAGGAAAGAGACCGCCGCGGTGCTGGACGCCGTGCTCAACCTGGGCACGCGGGCCGCCAGCCTTACCGACGACTCCCCCTTGCTCGGCAGCATTCCCGAGCTCGATTCGATGGCCGTGGTGGCTGTCATCACCTCGCTGGAGGAGCATTTCGGCTTCGAGGTGAGTGACGACGACATCGACGGCTCCACCTTCCAGACCTTCGGCAGTCTGGTGGGCTTCGTGACAAGCAAGCTCGGCTGATCGCCGCAGCGACAGCGAGCGCGCCCGTGGTCAGGATCGAACCCCGCTACCTGGACGCGCCCGGCGGCCGCCTGTTCTGCCTGGACGTACTCCCCGCCGGCCCGGCCCGGGGTTACGTCTTCCATCTGCCGGCCTTCGCCGAGGAGATGAACAAATCACGTCGTATGGTCAGTCTGGCTGCACGCGCCCTCGCAACAGCCGGCTGGCACGTCATCATCGTCGACCCTCTGGGGACGGGTGATAGCGCAGGCGACTTCGGCGACGCCAGTCTGTCGCGCTGGGTGGCCGATGCGGTCTGGTGTCGCCAGCAACTGGCAGGCCGTGATCTTCCCTGGGTGTGGTGGGGGCTGCGCAGCGGTGCGCTCCTGGCCGCCCAGGCCAGCCAGCAGTCCGGGGGCGACGCCCTGCTGCTGTGGCAGCCGGTGAGCGCCGGCAAGCTTTTCCTCACGCAGTTCCTGCGCATGCGCCTGGCCACCGAGTCGCTGGCCGGCGGCGGCGGCGCTGACACCAAACCCTTGCGCGCCGCGCTGGAGGCCGGTGAAAGCCTGGAGATCGGCGGCTACATGCTGTCCCCGGCGATGGCGCGTGAGCTCGAGCAGGCAGAGCTGAAGCCTGCCGCCGGCCTGCCGCTGCACTGGCTGGAGATTTCCGCGCGCGAAGAGCCCGAACTTCCGCCCGCATCGCGTCAGCGCGTCGAGGCCTTGCGTGCTGCGGGCCACGAGGTGGAGACCGGTGCCCTCAATGGCCCGATGTTCTGGCAGAGCCTGGAAATCAGCGAAGTGCCGGCCCTGGTGGATGCCAGCGTGGCGGCACTCACCCGTCTGCAGGCTACCGAGGTGGCGGCATGAGCGCGCGCGAACGGGCCTTCACGCTGGACATCCACGGTGAGCAGGCGGTGGCCATCCTCGCCGAGCCCGCCGCCGCACGCAGCGATTGCGGCGTGCTGGTGGTCGTGGGTGGGCCGCAGTACCGCGTCGGCAGTCATCGGCAATTCGTCCTGCTCGCGCGTGCGCTGGCCGAGGCCGGTTTTCCGGTGATGCGTTTCGATTTCCGCGGCATGGGCGACAGCAGTGGCGCCATGCGGGACTTCACCCGCGTCGGCGACGACATCGCGGTGGCCATCGATGCCTTCCTGCGCGAGAGCACCGGACTGCGGCGTGTCGTGTTGTGGGGGCTGTGCGATGGAGCGTCCGCGTCCTGTTTCCACATGGCCAATGACCCGCGCGTGGCGGGCGCGGTCCTGCTCAACCCCTGGGTGCGCAGCGATGCTGGCGAGGCCAGGGTCATGCTGAAGCACTACTACCTGCAGCGTCTCATGTCGCCGGATTTCTGGCGCAAGCTGCTGTCCGGTCGCTTTCGTGCAGGAGAGTCGCTGGGTAGCCTGGGCGGGATGCTGCGCAAGGCCTCGACGGCGTCAGCCAGTGGCGCGGGGAGCGATGTCGGGAAAGTGGATTACAGCCGGGCTCCGCTGGTGGAAGGCGTGCCTGGCGGCCTGTCAGCCTCCGGCCGTCCTGCGCTGGTGTTGTTGTCAGGGAATGATTTCGTGGCGGCCGAATTCGAGGCGGCGATGGATGGTTCTCAATCCTGGCGAGTCCTGACGGATACCGGGCATGTGCGCTCCCGCAAGCTGGCGGATGCAAACCATACGTTTTCCAGTGCGGTGTGGCGCGAGGATGTATTCCACGCGACGCGATCCTGGCTGGAGAAGAACATTCTTGGAGAAGCAGCATGAGCAGGTGGCTGATCGGTATTTTGGTTTTCGCCTGCGGGCACGTTGGTCCCGTGTCGGCCGCGTACGAGATCAACGTCGACGAGCTCGTCGTGGGATGCCCGCGCATGACACACGGTCACGGTCCCTTTGACTACCGCACGACCAATGACGCAGACAAGCGCCTGGTCGAGGGCGCCCACTTCACACCGCAAGTCGAGAACCTCATCAAGGGGAACCGGAGCTGGCTTGGCGGTGACATCGAGTACACGCTGAAGGCGTTTCCGAACAGCCCGCGGGCGCTGATGTCGATGATGAAACTCTTCGAGCGCAACAAGATGCAGATTCCGCAGGGCGCGAGTGCGCCGTTGCGGTGTTACTTCGAACACGCCATCCAGTTCCGCGCCGACGATCCGATGCCGCGCATGCTCTACGGCATCCATCTCCTGAAAATCGGCAGCACCGACAAGGCGATCGCCTATCTGGAAAGCGCGGGTGAGCTGGACGACAGCAATCCGAACGTCTCCTACAACCTTGGCTTGGCCTACGTCCAGTTGAAGCGCTACGACCTTGCCCTGGACTACGCGCACAAGGCATATGGAGGGGGTTTTCCGCTGCCCGGCCTGCGTAACGCGCTGACCCGTGCCGGCAAGTGGCGCGACCCCGTGCCGGCCGCCCCCGTTGCTGCGTCGGCCCCGGCTGAAGCCCCGCAGGCCGAGGTTTCGGCGCCCGCTCCTCGCTGAGCATGTCGGCGCAAATGTGCGCTCGGCCGGAGGCGGCGATTGCCATCCTGTCGTCGCGCGAATCCCTGCCCACGCTTGTTGCGACGGCCAATGCCGGGCTGCGCGCGCTGGATGCTTCGTCCGTGCTGGACGTTGTCATCAACGGCAATCCAGCCCTTGCAGAAGACTTTGCCGCGTATTGCAGCCGGGAGGTGGCGATGTACTCCGCGGCGTCGCCGATCAGGGTGTGGAGCGTCGCCTGTGGCGACAAGGCGCATGCCTGGAATCGCTACCTGGCGGACATCTGGCCCGATAGCGAGATCGCTTATTTTGTGGATGGCTACGCGCGCCTGAATCCGGATGCCTGCCGCCTGCTTGGCAGCGCCATGCGCGAACAACCCGGGGCGCTGGGCGGAAGCGGCGTTCCGAGCGTGGGGCGTACGGCTGGCCGTCTGCGCAGACAGATGCTTGCCGAAGGGGGATTCCACGGCAACTTCTGCGCCATCCGGGGCGACGTCATGGCCTCCTTGCGTGCTGCGTCCTACCGGTTGCCGCTGGGGCTCTACCGGACCGACTCCACGCTTGCCGCCTGCCTGCGTTTCGGACTGGATCCGGCCCGGCACGAATGGGATCCCACGCGCATCCTGGTGCACCCCGACGCCAGCTGGGTCGTCGATGAAAAGCCCTGGTGGCGCTGGGGGGAAGTGCGCGCCCAGTTCAGGCGCGTCTTGCGGCAAGGGCAGGGGGCGCTGGAAAACAGGGCGGTCCGCCATCACCTTGCCGTGCAGCGCCGCTTGCCACAGGACCTGCCGGCAACGGCCGCAGGCCTGGTTTCCACCTGGCTCGACGAGGCGCCGGAAGAGGCCCGTGCATTGCTACGTCGTGACCGCATCGCGGCGCATGCGCTGGGCAAGTTGCAGCGGCCGAGGGACTGGTCCTCGGCCGACTTGCCGGTACGCAAGCTGCTGGATACGTCAGCGACCTGAGGTCAGCGGCCTGGGCGGGAAAGAGCGCCCCGGCCGTTCCCGTCAGTGGCTCTTGATCATCGTTCCCACGCCGTGATCGGTGAGGATCTCCAGCAGCAGGCAATGCTCGACACGGCCGTCGATGATGTGCACCGAGCGCACGCCGTTACGCGCGGCGTCCAGCGCGGAGCTGATCTTCGGCAGCATGCCGCCTGACAGGGTGCCGTCGGCTACCAGGTCGTCGATGTTGCGCGGGGTCAGGCCGGTGAGCAGCTTGCCTTCCTTGTCGAGCACGCCCGGGGTGTTGGTCAGCAACACCAGCTTCTCGGCCTTCAGCACTTCGGCGAGCTTGCCGGCCACCAGGTCGGCGTTGATGTTGTAGGTCTCGCCGGTGGCGCCCACGCCGATCGGTGCGATGACCGGGATGAAGTCGCCGGAATCCAGGAAGGTGATGATGGTCGGGTCGATCTGGGTGATCTCGCCCACCTGGCCGATGTCCAGCATCTCGTCGGGGTTGTCCTTGTTGGGCATCATCAGCTTCTTGGCGCGGATGAAGGCGCCATCCGCCCCGGTCAGGCCGACGGCCTTGCCGCCGTGCTTGTTGATCAGGTTCACGATGTCCTTGTTCACCTGGCCACCGAGCACCATCTCGACGATGTCCATCGTCTCCTCGTCGGTCACGCGCATGCCCTGGATGAACTGGCCCTGCTTGCCGACGCGCTTGAGCAGGTCGTCGATCTGCGGGCCGCCGCCGTGCACCACCACCGGGTTCATGCCCACCAGCTTCAGCAGCACCACGTCGCGGGCGAAGCAGTCCTGCAGCTTCGGGTCGGTCATGGCATTGCCGCCGTACTTGATGACGATCGTCTTGTCGTAGAAGCGCTTGATGTAGGGCAGCGCCTCGGCAAGGATCTCGGCCTTGAGCGCGGGAGCGGTATGGATGTCGGACATGATCGTGAGGGCCGTTGCCGGCGCAGTGTTGCGGGGGAGCGCGCATTTTAACGCCGCCACCGTGACACGCGTAGCGTGCCGTCCGGCGTTTGCTGCCCTGCGGTGAGCGTTTGTCAGGCTCCTTCGGTTAGTATCGTCCGGCTTTCAGCCCCCCATAACGAGCGCAGCCATGAAGCAGCGCCGACCAAGACAGCCGGACACACGCATGTCCGGCACTGCAGGAGGAGACAAGGTGAAGGCAGTGGACAGGTTCGTCCCCATGCCGGACTGGTTGCCCCAGTCCTGGCAGCGGACGCTGCAGGAATTCATTCAATACGTGGGTGTTGGCGGAGTGGCCTTCCTGGTCGACTTCGGCGTGCTCACGCTGGCCCTCACGCTGGGCGCTCACCATCTGCTGGCAGCGGCGCTCGGCTTCTCGGCCGGGCTGGTCGTGTGCTTCGCGCTGTGCGTCACCTGGGTGTGGCGCGGCACGCAGGCGCGCGGTGCCCGCGACTTCCTCGTCTTCGCGGTGATCGGCATCGTCGGCTTCGGCCTCACCTTGCTGGGCATGTGGCTGGGCGTCGACAAGCTGCACCTGCACCCCCTCCTGACCAAGATCGTGGTTTCCGGCTTCGTGCTGGCGTGGAACTTCACGCTGCGCAAGCTGTTCGTGTTCTTCCGCTGAACCCTCCGCAGAACCTCTGCTGATTCTCTCGTCGCATCGCCATGTCCAAGACTGCCGTCATCATCGGCGCCGGCCCTGCCGGCCTGACCGCTGCCTACGAACTGCTCGACCGTAACAGCGGCATCCACCCCATCGTGCTGGAAACCACCGACCGTATCGGCGGCATCTCCTGCACCATCCAGCACAACGGCAACCGCATCGACATCGGTGGTCACCGCTTCTTCTCGAAGAGCGACACCGTGATGGACTGGTGGGGAAAGATGATGCCGCTGCAGGGCGCACCGGCCCGTGACGACATCGTGCTGAACGCCGACAAGCCCTACGTTGCCGGTGGCCCGGACCCGGAGAAGACCGACCGCCTGATGCTGATCCGCGAGCGCATCTCGCGCATCTACTACCTGCGCAAGTTCTTCGACTACCCCATCTCGCTGAAGGCGCAGACCATCCTCAACCTCGGCATCTTCCGCACCATGGTGGCCGGCTTCGGCTACATCTGGTCGCAGATCAAGAAGCGCCCGAACGAGAAGTCGCTGGAGGACTTCCTGGTCAACCGCTTCGGCGTGCCGCTGTACCGCATGTTCTTCGAGGACTACACCGAGAAGGTGTGGGGTGCGCACCCGCGCGAGATTTCCTCTGCCTGGGGCGCACAGCGCATCAAGGGCCTGTCGCTGTCCAAGGCCGTGCTGTCGGCACTGAAGAAGATGCTCCCCGGCGGTAAGGACACCGACCTGCGCCAGAAGAAGACCGAGACCTCGCTGATCGAGCAGTTCTTCTATCCCAAGTTCGGCCCCGGCCACCTGTGGGAAACCGTCGCCGGCGACATCCGCGAGAAGGGCGGCGAGATCCGCATGCAGCAGAAGGTCGTCGAGCTGCACGTCGAAGGGGGCAGCGTCGTCGCCGTCACCACCGAAGGACCGGATGGCGTGCGCACCCGCATCGACTGCGACTTCTGCCTGTCCTCGATGCCGATCAAGGATCTCATCACTGCGGTGCGCGGCGTGGAAGTCCCGCCGGCCCTGCGTGCCATCGCCGAAGGCCTGCCGTACCGCGACTTCATGACCGTTGGCGTGCTGGTCAACAAGCTGAAGATCAAGAATGAAACGAACATCCGCACGGTGAACGACGTCGTGCCGGACACCTGGATCTACATCCAGGAGCGCGAAGTGCGGCTGTGTCGCCTGCAGATCTTCAACAACTGGTCGCCCTACCTGGTGAAGGATCCCAACACCGTGTGGATCGGCCTGGAATACATGTGTGCCGAAGGCGACGACATGTGGGTGCAGAGCGACCAGCAGTTCATCGACTTCGCGGTGAACGAACTCGCCAGCATCGGCGTCATCGACAAGGCCGACGTGCTCGACACCTGCCGCATCAAGATCGAGAAGGCCTACCCGGCCTACTTCGGCACCTACGCCGAGTTCGACCGCCTGCGTGACTGGCTGGACCGCCTGGACAACCTGTTCTGCGTGGGCCGCAACGGCCAGCACCGCTACAACAACCAGGACCACTCCATGCTGACCGCGATGGAAGCGGTGAGCTGCATGATCGATCCCTCGCTGTCGCGCAAGGCGCTGTGGTCGGTCAACACCGAAGGTGAGTATCACGAGACCAAGAAGGCCAGCTGATGCGCAGGCTGGCGATCTTCATCCTGCTGGCGATGGTGTCGGCACTGGCGGTCACCGCCGTGCTGCACGCCAACTACCCGGTGCTGCAGGCGGCCGAATTGCTGCCCGACGGCGAGCGCGAGAAGGTGGCGCTGCCGTGGAATTTCGAGGAGCCCGCCGAGTCGCGCCGCCTGCTGGTCGAACTGCCGGCGCGCGACAGCCAGCCGGCAATCTGGCGCATCGTGCCGGACGACGAGCTGCGCGCCATCTGGGTGAATGACCGCTTCGTCTCGCTGGACCACATTCCGAAGGAGTTGCTCACCAACTACTGGCTGGGCTTCCACATCGACCTGTCGGAGTACCTGGAGCCGGGCGAGAACCGCATCGTCCTGCAGCTGACCAACCACAGCGGCGGCGGCGGACTCTACGTCACGCCGGTGCCGGGCCTCGGCGCCTGGATTGCGATGGCGGCGGCCTTCCTGCCGCTGCTGGTCGGCCTGGGCGTGCTGTTCCGCCTGCGCGCGTCGCAACTGCTGGTGCTGGTGCTGGCCCTGGTGCCCTTGCTGGCGTACTGGGCCGACACCTCGTGGTTCGAGCGGGCGCACGACACCATCGGCATCCAGGGTCACATCGGTTATGTCGAATGGGTGGCCACGCACCTGGCACTACCGGCGCCCAATGCCGGCTGGACCTACTACCACCCCCCGCTGTACTACATCGTCGGTGCGCTGGCCTGGAAGTGGGCCGCGTGCTTCGGCATCCCGGCGCCGGAGACCTTGCAGGCACTGTCGCTCGCGCTGTGGCTGGTGTTCCTGGCCGGCTCGGCCGGGGTGCTCAACATGATGCTGCGCGACCGCGCCGGTCTTGCGCTGCTGGCGACGGCAGCCATCGCGGCATGGCCCGCTGGCATCCTGCACAGCGTGCGCCTCAGCAACGACGCGGCCTACTACGCGATTGCCGGCGCGGCTGCCTACTACTTGGTGCGCTGGTGGCGGCGCCAGCAGGGCGGTGACCTGTGGGCCTTCGCGGTGCTCACGGCGCTGGGCCTGCTCGCCAAGACCAATGCCATCGTGCTGGTCGCGGCAGGTGGCCTGTTGCTGCTGTGGCGGGTGTGGCATCCGCAGGCAGGGCGGCGGGGCCGTGCCTTCGGGCAACTCGTCGGCTTCTCGCTCGTCGCCGCGACCGGGCTGGCCCTGTCACTGGCCGACAACGTTTACTACTACCTGCAGGGCCTCACCCCGGGCTGGCTGGTGTCCAACGCGGGCTGGCTGAGCCCGGAGCTGAAGGTGCCGGTGGATGCCCTGCACATGCTGGGCATGGACGTGCACACCTTCCTGACCCAGCCCTGGATCCGCGCGTATGAAGACGCTTCGGGCCGCGGCTATTTCTGGAACTACCTGCTGCGCAGCAGCCTGTCCGGCGAGTTCGACTTTCCGGCACCGGTTCAGCGCGACATCGCGCTGATGTGGGGCTGGGGGTTGCTGGCCCTGCTGGTGCTGGGAGCGGTCGGCGCGGCACGTGGCGGCTGGCAGGCGCTGGCCGGTCGCAGCAGCACGGTGTATCGCCATGCACCGCTGATCCTGCTTGGTGTGCTGGCGATCGCCAGCCTCATGTCCCTGCGCGTGCAGGCTCCGTATGCGCCGAGCAACGATTTCCGCTACGTCATGCCGATGTTGCTGCCCTTCCTGCTGCTGTGCGTGCGCAGCGGTCGCATCGCCTGCTGGTTGCTGGCGGGTTTCATCGTGAGTTCCGCCTGGTTCTTCCTCGTTCCGGTGTGAGCCTGGCGTTGCCTCCAAAGCAGAAAGGCCGCATTCGCGGCCTTTCTGCTTTGGAGGAATCCTCTGTCAGTAGGTGTGTTCGGCGGCCGGGAAGCTGCGGTCCTTCACCGCCGCGACATAGCCGGCGACTGCGGCATCGATGCTGGCCGCGCCGTCCATGAAGTTGCGCACGAAGCGGGCCTTCTTGCCGGGGTACACGCCCAGCATGTCGTGCAGCACCAGCACCTGGCCATGGCAGTCGATGCCGGCACCGATGCCGATGGTGGCCATGCTGGTGGTGGCTTCGCTGACCTGCTTCGCCAGCGTGGCGGGCACCATTTCCAGCACGATCAGTGCCGCGCCGGCGGCTTCCAGCGCGGCGCAGTCGCGCAGCATCTGCGCCGCGCCGGATTCGGTCTTGCCCTGCACGCGGTAGCCACCGAGCTGGTGCACCGATTGCGGCGTGAGGCCGACGTGCGCACACACCGGCACGCCGCGCTCCACCAGGAAGCGCACCGTCTCGGCCATGTATTCGCCGCCCTCCAGCTTCACCATGTGCGCACCGGCCGCCATCAGCACGGCAGCGTTGCGCATCGCCTGTTCGCGGCTTTCCTGGTAGCTGCCGAAGGGCATGTCGGTGATCAGCCAGGGCTTGCTGGCGCCGCGTGCCACGCAGGAGGTGTGGTAGGCCATGTGTTCCAGCGTCACCGGCAGGGTGCTGCGCTGGCCTTGCAGTACATTGCCCAGCGAATCGCCGACCAGCAGCACGTCCACGCCGTTGCGTTCGCACAGGGTGGCGAAGCTGGCGTCGTAGCAGGTCAGCATGGCGATGCGATCGCCCTCGGCACGCATGCGCGCCAGTTCATGCAGGGTGACGGGTTTGTTGTCTTGCAGGTAGCTCATGAAACTCTCCAACGGGGCTGCGCGCGCGGCGGGGATGTCACTGCGCGTAGCCGAAGAACTCGCGGTAGGAGCGCATCTGCATCAGGCGCTTCCACAGCAGCTCGAAGTCCTCGTCGCGGTCCACCGGGTTCAGCTCTTCCGCGTTCACGATGAACAGCGGCGCGGCGTCGTACTGGTGGAAGAACTCGGCGTAGCGACGCGCGACGCGCTCCAGGTAGTCCTCGGTGATGCGCTTCTCGGCATCCATGCCACGCTTGCGGACGCGCTCCACCAGCGTGTCTGGTTGCGCCTGCAGGTAGACCACCAGGTCGGGTCGTGGTGCCGCGGGTTGCAGCTGCATCAGCACCTGGCGGTACAGCGCGGCCTCGTCCTCGCCGAGGTTCAGGTCGGCGAACAGCAGTTCCTTGTCGAGTACGAAGTCGCTGACCACGCGCTCGCCGGCCTGCAACTGCTGCGGCAGCGGTTTCAACAACTCGCTGCGCTGGAACAGGAAGGCCAGTTGCGTGGCCATCGCCCAGCGGTCCATGTCGGCATAGAAGCGGCCAAGGAAGGGGTTGAGCTCCGGCTGCTCCATCAGCGTGCGGCCGCCCAGGCGCTCTGCGAGCTTGCGGGCGAGGGAGGTCTTGCCGGCGCCGATGGGACCTTCGACGACGATGTATCGGGCTTTTTCCAGCATCGTGGTTCTGCCTGCTTTCCTGTTTCCGGTTGCTGCGTGTCAGCTTCTGAAGATGAAATACACCGCGCCCAGCATACACAGGGCCGCCCACAGGAAGTCCAGCTTGATCGGCTGGTTCATGTAGAACACGGAGAAGGGGACGAAGACCGACAGGGTGATGACCTCCTGCATGATCTTCAGTTGCGGCAGCGTCAGCTCGGTGGCGCCGATGCGGTTGGCCGGCACCTGCAGCAGGTACTCGAACAGCGCGATGCCCCAGGAGATGAAGGCCGCGATGATCCACGGCTTGGCTGCCAGGTTCTTCAGGTGGCCGTACCACGCGAAGGTCATGAACACATTGGACGCCGTGAGCAGCAGGGCCGTCTGCACCCAGACCGGCAGGCCGCTGAGAACGCTGGTGGCCGACATGCGGATTACTCCTCTTCGATGCGCGTGATGTCCTGGTCGGCCACACCATGCAGCAGGGCTGCGATGGCACGGCCATCCGGCAACACCAGGTGCGGCGCGATCTCGGCCAGCGGCACCAGCACGAAGGCGCGTTCGTGCAGGCGCGGGTGCGGCACGTGCAGCCCGGCCTCGTCGACCGTCTGGTCGCCGTAGAGCAGCACGTCGAGATCCAGCGTGCGCGGCGCGTTGCGGAAGCTGCGCTCGCGGCCCCAGTCCTGCTCCAGCTGCAGCAGGGCATCGAGCAAGGCACGTGGGCCCAGCTGCGTGTCGACGGCGGCCACGCCGTTGATGAAGTCCGGCTGGTGCGCGTAGCCCACCGGCGCCGTGCGGTACAGCGAGGACACTGCGACGACTTCCGTTTCCGGCAGGTGGTTCAGCTCGGCCGCGGCGTCCAGCAGGGCGCGGCGGGCATCACCGAGGTTCGCCCCCAGTCCGATGTAGGCCCGCACCATCGAGTCACGCGCCATCGAGGCGCGCACGACGGGCACGCTCAACCCTCGGCAGCCGTTTGCAGGTCGCCACCGCCGCCTTCGCCGGGCGTCTTGCGGCGCGGCCGGCGGCGGCGCTTGCGGGCGGCTCCTTCGCGGGTTTCCGGCAGCAGCATGGCGGCGCGTTCCTCGGTGCTGGCATGGGCGAAGGTCTCCCACCAGTCCGGCAGCTCCATGTCGACCTCGCCGGCCTCCGCGCGCAGGCGCAGGAAGTCGTAGCCGGCGCGATAGCGCGGCTGCTCCAGCAGGCGGTAGGGGAACTTGCCGGCACGTCGTTCGAAGCGCGGCTGCAGCGCCCAGATCTCGGTGATGTCGCCGGAAATGCGGCGGGTGATCGCCAGCTTCTCGGCCTGCACTTCCAGCACTTCGCCCATCGCCGCGAACAGCGCTGGCGTGGCGTGCTCGCCGCGCGCCTTGCGCTCTTCCCAGTTCTTCAGCACCTCGTGCCACAGCAGGGTGGCGAACAGGAAGCCGGGCGAGATGGACTTGTCCGCACGCACGCGGCCGTCGGTGTTCTCCAGCGACAGCCACACGAAGCGCTCGCCCATCGGCTGGTCGAGGATCACGTCCAGCATCGGCAACAGGCCCTTGTGCAGGCCCTCGGCGCGCAGCTGCTTGAGGCAGGCCACCGAATGGCCGCTGGTCAGCAGCTTCAGCATCTCGTCGAACAGGCGGGCCGGCGGCACGTTGCTCAGCAACTCCGACATCTCGCGGATCGGCTTGCGCGTCTCTGCGTCGATGGTGAGGCCCAGCTTGGCGGACAGGCGTGCCGCGCGCAGCATGCGCACCGGGTCCTCGCGGTAGCGCGCCACCGGGTCGCCGATCATGCGCAGCGTCTTCTTCTTCAGGTCGGCGACGCCATCGTGGTAGTCCACCACGGTCTCGTCGCTGGGGTCGTAGTACAGCGCGTTGACCGTGAAGTCGCGGCGGGTGGCGTCTTCGCCTTGCGTGCCGAACACGTTGTCCTGCAGCACGCGGCCGTGCTCGTCGGTAGGCGTGTCGTCGTCGTGCAGGGCGCGGAAGGTGGATACCTCGATGGTCTCCGGCCCGCTCATCACGTGCACGATCTGGAAGCGGCGGCCGATGATGCGTGAGCGGCGGAACAGGCTGCGCACCTGCTCGGGCGTCGCGTCGGTGGCCACGTCGTAGTCCTTCGGCTCGATGCCGGCGATCAGGTCGCGCACTGCACCGCCCACCACGTAGGCCTTGTGGCCGGCTTCCTGCAGCACCGTGCACACCTTGCGCGCGGCCGGCGACAACTGCTCGCGGCGCACGCCGTGCTGGGCGACACCGACGACAGTGGGGGCGGGAATCTTGTTGCGCGGCTTGTCGGCGCCGCCGAAAACCTTGCGCAGGAGCTTGCGGATCATCGTGGGACGGGGGGAGTCCGGCTCACCGGCCGGTTGCTACGGGTTTGTTCGAAGGCCGGAAGTATACAGCCGATCAAGGGTTTGGCGGATTTGGTCGGGCGTTGCGATGGACTGGCCGGCATGAACGAACCTCGGGCGTGAATTCTCTACCGACGTTGTAGGCGCTATGCCGTCTTCCCCCTTCATCCTTGGCTGAAAAAACAGGCGTAGGCGTCGGGGAAGTCGTTCTGCACCCATTCGATGAATTTAAGTCTTGATCCCACAGTCAATTTTCCCCTTGGCCCTCTGTCTATAACGTAGTTTCTTCCTTTTTGAATGTTTCCAAGGATGCGAAACAGATCCTTCCGCAATGCCCCCATGCTGGATGCTTGTCCATAGGCTTCCGCGCCGATCAGGCGTGTATATGACTCATAGCTAAGCTTGCCGGATCTGATGTCACGTTCAAACGAGTCTAGGAACCAAAACATATCTCTAGCTTCCGTCAGAAGGAGAACGGCGGGTCTACGCCGTAACAACTATTGGGATCAAAGATTTAGGCTTTATTCAGTTGACTGGCAGTGCTTGCCGCTGTTTGTTGATTGATTTTTGTAACGCGTCCTGCGTGCCGCCCACCTTCGAACCTCACGCTCATAAACGCTTCCACGATATCGACCGCCGTACCTGTGCCCACGACCCGTGCCCCGAGGCACAGCACGTTGGCGTCGTTGTGCTGGCGGGACATGCGTGCGCTCAGGGGTTCGCTGCACACCACGGCGCGGACTGCGGCGTGCCGGTTGGCGGCGATGGACATCCCTACACCTGTTCCGCACACGAGGATCGCCCGTTCGATTTCACCGCCCTCGATGGCTCGGGCGACGGCGTGGGCGAAGTCGGGGTAGTCGCACGAGTCGCTGCTGTGGGTGCCGAAGTCACGCACGGCGATGTTCTGTTCCTCAAGCGCTGCAACCAGCGTGCGCTTCAGTTCCAGACCCGCGTGGTCGGAGGCAATGGCGAGTGGCTTGGTCATCGCAATCAAGCCCGCAGGCTGACCACCGGCCACCCACGTTCCGTCGCCTTCGCCCGCAACGTCGGGTCCGGATCCACCGCTACCGGGTGCGTCACACATTCCAGCAGCGGCAGGTCGTTCAGCGAGTCGCTGTAGAAGTGGCTTTGCGCGAAGCTCTGCCAGTTCAGGGCCAGCGATTCCAGCCAGGCTTCGACGCGGGCGATCTTGCCTTTCTGGAAGGCGGGGATGCCGCGCGGCTGGCCGGTGAAGCGGCCGTTTTCCTGGGCGGGGATGGTGGCGATCAGGTGCGGGATGCCGAGCTGCCGCACGATGGGCGCGACCACGAAGGCATTCGTGGCGGTCACTACGGCGCACAGGTCGCCGGCGTCCAGGTGCTTGCGGACCAGGGCCCGGGCTTGCGGCAGCATCATCGGGGCGATGCATTCGGCCATGAAGCGGGTGTGCAATCCATCCAGCTCGGCGCGCGACAGGCGGGCCAGCGGTTCCATGACGAAGCACTGGAATTCGATGACGTCCAGCGTGCCGGCCTTGTACTGCTCGTAGTAGGCGTCGTTACGGCGCCGGTATTCGACACCGTCGACGACGCCGGTGTTGGCGAGGAACTCGCCCCAGGCGTGGTCGCTGTCGCCGGCGAGCAGGGTGTTGTCGAGGTCGAACAGGGCGAGGTTCACGGGAGCAGTCATGATCGGATTGTCTGGAGTTCGTGTTCGGCGGCGCTGACGGATGTCAGCTGGCGAGGATTTCGCGCACCAACGGCAGCGTGATGCGGCGGCCGTGGGCGAGGGAGGCTTCGTCCAGGGCGTCCAGCACGGCCAGCAGCCAGGGCAGGTCGCGCTGGCCGTGGCGCAGCAGCCATTGCACGATGCTGTCGTCCAGCGCGAAGCCGCGTTCATGGGCCTGGCGGGTGAGCAGGTCGGCGCGGGCGGCGTCGTCCAGTGGCTGGATCTCGAACACCAGGCCCTGGGCGATGCGGCTGGCGACGTCCGGGCGCAGCGGCAAGGCCGCGGGCGGGGCATTGCCGGCCAGCACCAGGCTGGCGCCGGCCTCGCGGGCACCGATGAGGTTGCGGAACAGTTCGATCTGCGCGTCGGCCGACAGTTGCTCCACGTCGTCGATGGCCAGCAATCCGCCGGCTTCGATGGGCGTCACGGCAGCCTGTGCGTAGCGGGCGGGGCGCTGGCCTTCGCAGGCCTGCACAGCGGCCTGCAACAGGTGGCTGCGGCCGCTGCCGGGCGAGCCCCACAGGTAGAGCACGCTGCCGTCGCGTGTCGCGATCTGCTGTTGCAGGGCGGCCAGCAGGGCCTGGTTGGGGCCGCTGACGAAATTGTCGAAGCGCGGGCTGGGGCTGGGCCGCAGGTCGAGGACGAGCTGTCTCATGGCTGGGGCCGGGCGTCGCGCTGGGCGAGGCTGTCGCGGGACGGGGGCAGGGCGGTCATGGACATCGGGTGAAACGGGCGGCGAGGGGCGTCATTTTGCCATGGCGATCGGGAAGGCCGTTCCCAGAGCTTCGGTCCCTGAGCTTCGGTCCCTGAGCCTGTCGAAGGGTCGAAGGGGCGGAAGGAGCCTGCTGATAGGGCAAGCCTTCGGCGAGTTGGCTTCGACGGGCTCAGCCAACGGCCGTGCCTCAATCCGCCAGCCGACGCCTGAACACCCAGGTATCCGCGTCAGAGGCTTCCGGCGCGAAGGTGTAGCCGTCGAGGTCGAAGGCCTTCAGCGCGTCCGGCTTGCGGATGCCGTTGATGATGGCGTAGCGGCTCATGAGGCCGCGGGCGCGCTTGGCGAAGAAGCTGATGATCTTGTACTGGCCGTTCTTCCAGTCCTGGAACACCGGGGTGATGACGCGGCCGTCCAGCTTCTTCGGCTTCACCGACTTGAAGTACTCGTCGGAGGCGAGATTCACCAGCACCTTGCTGCCGCTTTCGGCCAGCGCGGCGTTCACCGCATGGGTGATGGTGTCGCCCCAGAAGGCGTACAGGTCCTTGCCGGCCGGGGTCGGCAGGCGGGTGCCCATCTCCAGGCGGTAGGGCTGGATCAGGTCCAGTGGGCGCAGCAGGCCGTAGAGGCCGGAGAGGATGCGCAGGTGGCGCTGCGCGAACTTCAGTTGCGGCGTGCTCAGCGTCGGCGCCTGCAGGCCGTCGTAGACGTCGCCATCGAACATCAGCGCGGCCTGCTTGGCGTTCTTCGAGGTGAAAGGCGGCTGCCAGCTGGCATAGCGGCCGACGTTCAGCGCCGCCAGTTCGTCGCTCAGGTCCATCAGGCTCGCCACGCCGGCCAGGTCGTAGTCGCGCAGCACCTCGATGAGCACCTGCGATTGCTCAAGGAAGTCCGGCTGGGTGTGGCTGCGGGTGCTGGGCTTGCTGGTGGTGTCGAGGGACTTGGCGGGGGAGATGACGAGCAGCATCGGTGATACGCAGGGAAGGCTGAGGACGGAACGCCGGGGATGATACCGGGCCTCCCCTGCATCGTCCGTATACTTGCGGCCATGAGCAGCCCCCATCCCCGTTCCTCCCCGTCCCTCCTGCAACGCTCCCTGGCCAGCGTGTGGCACCCCTGCACGCAGATGAAGACTCATGAGCGCCTGCCACTGGTGCCCATCGTGCGCGGCGAAGGCCCCTGGCTGATCGACGATCAGGGCCGTCGCTACCTGGATGGCGTGAGTTCATGGTGGGTGAACCTCTTTGGCCACTGCCATCCGCACATCAACGCGCGCATCGTCGAGCAACTGGGCAGGCTGGAGCACGTGATGCTCGCCGGCTTCACCCATGAGCCGGTGGTGCAGCTTTCCGAGAAGCTGACCGCGCTGACTGGTCACGCGCTCGGCCACGCTTTCTACGCGTCGGACGGCGCCTCGGCCACCGAGATCGCGCTGAAGATGAGCGTGCATTTCTGGCGCAACAGCGGGCAGCCGCAGAAGACGCGCTTCCTGTGCCTGGAAGGGAGTTATCACGGTGAGACGGTGGGCGCGCTGGCGGTCACCGATATCGCGCTTTTCCGTGAGGCCTATGCACCGCTGGTGCGCTTCGCCGACACGGTGCCCAGCCCGGACGCACGCCATGCCATGCAGGGCGAGAGCGCCCGCGATGTCGCCCTGCGTGCGGCAGCGGCGCTGGAACAGGTGCTGGCAGAGCGCCATCACGAGATGGCCGCCTTCATCGTCGAGCCGCTGGTGCAATGCGCCACCGGCATGGCGATGCACGACCCCGAGTACCTGCGCCGGGCCCGCGCGCTGTGCGACCGCTACGGTGTGCATCTGGTTGCCGACGAGATCGCGGTGGGCTGCGGCCGCACGGGTAGCTTCTTCGCCTGCGAGCAGGCCGGCATCTGGCCGGACTTCCTGTGCCTGTCGAAAGGCATCTCCGGTGGCTACCTGCCGCTGTCGCTGGTGCTGACGAGCGACGCGATCTACGACGCGTTCTACGACGACGAAGTGGCGCGCGGCTTCCTGCACTCGCATTCCTACACCGGAAATCCGCTGGCCTGCACGGCGGCGCTGGCGACGCTGGAACTGTTCGAGCAGGGCGACGTGGTTGCCGCCAACCAGTCGCTTGCGGAAAAACTGCTGGCTGCCGCGCAGCCCATCGCCGCCCATCCTCGCGTACAGCATCTGCGCCAGCGCGGGATGATCCTGGCGTTCGACGTCATGGATGCGCCGCCCGGCTTCGCGCGCAACTACTTCCAGTCGGCGATGGAGCAGGGCCTGCTGCTGCGTCCCATCGGCAACACGGTGTACTGGATGCCGCCGTACGTGCTGGACGATGCGGCCGTGGCGCACCTTGCCGCGGCCACGCTGGCGGCACTCGACGACACACTGCGGGGCTGAGGCAGACGGCTCTCGCTGACATACATGTCGCCCAAGGCCGACATGTAGATGTCCTGAGTTCCGCGGCTCCGTGACGGTCCCGCCCTTCCGCCGCTGCATCGGCGCGTTCGTCAGCCCCGCCATGACCCGCCGCCGCCGCTGCGGCGAAGATCTCCGTCACAAGAACAACAGCGACACCGGCGCACACGGCAGTGCGGCCTGTCGTCGCCCTGCGATGCCGCGGCCCCGGCAAGGGCCGTTGCAATCGTCCGACGCGTTCCCCTCGCATCCCTCACGGAGACTTCTGCATGTTCAAGCTTTCCCGCTTCCGGGCGATCGCCTGCGCGCTTGCGCTGACGCTCGCTCCCGCTGCAGCCCAGGCTTACTCGGTCAATGAATCCGGCCGCTTGCTGGACGCACAGGGCAAGGAGATCCGCCTCAACGGCGTGAACTGGTTCGGCTTCGAGACCACCAACTACACGCCGCACGGCCTGTGGGCGGTCAACTGGAAAGACACCATCGCGCAGATGAAGGCCAGTGGCTTCAACGCCGTGCGCCTGCCGTTCTGCCCCGGCACCCTGCGCGGCGTGGCGACCAACAGCATCAACTACGGCGCCAACCCGGACCTCGCCGGACTCAACTCGTTGCAACTGCTGGACAAGGTGGTGAACTACCTGTCCGCGCAGGGCCTGTATGTGCTGCTGGACCATCACCGGCCGGACTGCAATGCGATCTCCGAGCTCTGGTACACCGGCAGCTACAGCGAGGCCGACTGGCTGGCCGACCTGAAGTTCGTGGCGGCCCGCTACAAGAGCGTGCCGAACGTGATCGGCCTGGACATCAAGAACGAGCCGCACGGCCCGGCGACCTGGGGCAACAGCAACCCGGCCACCGACTGGAACAAGGCGGCGGAGCGCGCGTCTGCCGCGGTGCTGGGTGTGGCGCCGGACTGGCTGATCTTCGTCGAAGGCATCAGCGCCAACGACGCTTGCTCCGATCACCGCGCCTACTGGTGGGGCGGCAACATCAGGCCGATCAAGTGCTTCCCGCTGTCGATCCCGCGCAACCGCCTGGTGCTGGCACCGCACGTGTATGGCCCGGACGTGTACGTGCAGCCGTACTTCAACGACGGCAACTTCCCCAACAACATGCCGGCGATCTGGGATGCGCACTTCGGCTTCGCCGCCGCGCTGAACTACGCCGTCGTCATTGGTGAGTTCGGTGGCAAGTACGGCCAAGGCCACGCCAGGGACAAGGCCTGGCAGGACAAGCTGGTGGACTACCTGATCGAGAAACGCATCACCAACTACTTCTACTGGTCGTGGAACCCGAACAGCGGCGACACCGGCGGTGTGCTGCAGGATGACTGGAAGACGGTGCGCAGCGACAAGCTCGCGCTGCTGAAGCGGCTGATGGTGGTGAATGCTTCGACGGGCTCGTCCAGCTCGTCCTCCTCGTCGTCTTCCTCCTCCAGTTCCTCGTCGAGCTCGTCTTCGAGCTCCAGTTCCAGCTCGTCGTCCAGCAGTTCGTCGTCGAGTTCGAGCTCGTCGTCCAGCTCCTCCTCGTCGAGTTCGTCGAGCTCGTCGAGTTCATCGTCGTCGAGTTCCTCTTCCAGCTCTTCCGGCTCCGGCAGCAGCGGGGCAGGCGGCAGCGTGACGGCCAGCTACAGCATCAACAACGACTGGGGCGCCGGCTACTGCGCCACCGTGCGGCTGGTGAACAGCAGCAGCGTACGCCTTACCTGGCGCGCCGCGCTGGCGGTGCAGGGCAAGGTGTCGCAGATGTGGAATGCCAACTGGTCGCAGGCTGGAAACGTCGTCAGCCTCACCGGCATGAACTGGAACGGCACGCTGGCGGCTGGTGCCGTGGATACTTCGATCGGCTTCTGCGCCAATCGCTGATCCCTGACCGGCCCCGAGGACGGCCTCCCGGCGCAACCCGCCCGGAGGCCGTTTTCATGGGAGGCAGACTCCGGTGGTCGCATCAGCGGACATTGCGGCACTTGCCTCACCGGCCAGCAGGCCGAAGCGGCCGCGCGTTTCAGCCTTCGATGGTCGCCAGACCGGAGTAGGTGTTGCGGCCCTTGGCCTTGGACTGGTACAGCGCCTGGTCCGCGCGATGCAGCACCTGGTCCGGCGTCGCGCGTCCGTCGGACAGGGCGAAGCCGATGCTGGTGCCGATCTTCAGCACGATGCCTTCCAGCAGCATCTCCTGGTTCACGGTGGCGATGATCTTCTGCGCCACCTGCTCCGCCTGCGTGCTGCCGGCTTCGGTCAGGCCTTCGATGATCACCACGAACTCGTCGCCGGCCAGTCGCGCGATGGTGTCGGTCTCGCGCAGGCTGGCACGCAGCCGGTGGGCGAATTCCTTCAGCACCGCATCGCCCACGCCGTGGCCGTGCGTGTCGTTGATCGACTTGAAGCGGTCGATGTCGAGGAACAGCAGGGCCAGCGGCTGCTGGCGGCGTCGCGCGCGCGCCAGCGCGGCCTTGAACTGGGCTTCGAATCCGCGGCGGTTGGGCAGGCTGGTAAGGGTGTCGGTGACGGCGAGACTGGCGAGCTTGCGCTCGGCCTCCTTGCGTTCGGAGATGTCGTGCAAGAAGGCTGCGTAGCTGCGCCCCTTTGCAGTCGGGGGCAGGGCGGTGATGGTGACTTCGCACGGGATCACGCGGCCGTCGCGGCACTGGACCGGCAGTTCCAGGCGCTTGCCCAATACCCTGGCGTCACCGCTACGCGCATGCTCCGCCATGTCCCTGAGATGCGCCTCGCGGTGCTCGGTCGGCACCAGGGTGGTGTCGATGCGCTGGTTGAGGGCGTCGGCACGTGTCCAGCCGAAAGTGCGCTCGGCCTGCCGGTTCCACTCGATGATCTGGCCTTTCTCGTCGATGCCGATGTAGGCGTCCTGCGCGTTCTCCAGCACCGCGCGTAGCTCGGCCTCGCGCAGGGCGAGCAGGGATTCGGAACGTTCGCGCTGGTGGATGGCGTCGATGAGCACATCGTTCGCTTCCTGCAGCTCGGCGGTGCGGTCCTTCACGCGCTGTTCGAGTTGCTGGTGCAGGGCGTGCAGGTCGGCCTCGGCCGTCTTGCGCGCGCTGATGTCCTCGATGACGGCGATGTAGTGATGCGGCTTGTCGTCCTCGCGCACCAGAGTGACCGTCAAGTTCGCCCACACGATGCTGCCGTCGGGGCGGAGATAGCGTTTCTCCAGCGAGTAGTTGTCGCGCTTGCCTTCCAGCAGTTGCTTCACGTAGCCGAGGTCGATGTCGAGATCGTCCGGGTGGGTGATCTGCTGGAAGCTCAGCTGCGCCAGCTCGTCCGCGCGACGCCCGAGGATCTCCACCAGCTTCGGGTTGATGCGCATCCAGCGTCCGTCCAGCCCGACGATGCCGATGCCGATGGCCGCGTGTTCGAAGCTGGCGTTATAGAGCGCTTCGTTGTCGCTGACGACGCGCTCGTTCTCTTCCGCCACGCCACGCGCCTGCACCGCGGCTTCGCGGTGTAGCAGCTCGCGCTGGGCGATCTCCGCGAAATCACGCAACAGCTTGAGTTCGGACTCGCTGAACTCGCGCGGTTTGTCGTCCACCGCGCACAGCGTGCCCAGCGCCAGGCCGTCCGCGCTCAGCAGCGGCACGCCGGCATAGGCCCGCACGTTCGGCCCGCCGGTGACGGCGGGGTTGTCGGCGAAGCGATCGTCGCGGGTGGCGTCCGGAATGACAAAGGTATCCGTGCCGTGGATGGCGTGTGCGCAGAAGGAGATGGAGCGCGGCGTCTCGGTGTCGTCGAGGCCGACGCGGGACTTGAACCACTGGCGGTTCTCGTCCACCAGGGATATGAGGGCGATGGGCACATCCAGCATCTGCGCCGTCATGCGCGTCAGTGCATCGAACGCCGGCTCCGGATCGGAATCCAGGATGTCCAGCGATCGCAGCAACGCAAGGCGCTGCGCCTCGTTGTGTGTCGGGGGGGCGATGAGCATGATGAATCCTCAGGCCGGACCGGCAATGGTCACAGGAAGGCGGCCGCGGTGGCCGTCCGTTGCATTGTGACCATTGTTCCGCTTTTTGGTGCGCTTACGCCAAGCGGAATTTCCCTACTGTCTGAGAGAGTTCCTGCGCGACATTCTTCAGGCCTTGCACGGTCGACGACACGGAGTCGGCCGCCGCGCTGTTCTCGTCGGCCATCTGCGCGATGGCTTCGATCTCGCGTGCCACCTGGGTGCTGGCGCCGCGCTGTTCCTGCAGGGTGCCGCGGATGTCGATCACCGCGTTGCGCACGCCGTCGGCACTGCTGCGGATGTGGGTCATCGCCTCGGTGGCGGTTTCGGCGGCCGTCACCACCTGGCCCACGACCTCGCGGTTGCGCTGCATGGCGTCGACCACGCGGGTGGCGCCTTGCTGGATGGTGTCGACCATGCTGCTGATCTCGTGCGCCGACACGGTGGTGCGTTCCGCCAGCTTGCGTACTTCGTCGGCCACGACGGCGAAGCCCCGGCCCTGCTCGCCGGCGCGCGCGGCTTCGATGGCGGCGTTCAGGGCCAGCAGGTTGGTCTGGTCGGCCACCTCGCGGATCATCACGGTGATGGCGCCGATCTGGCGGACGTTTTCCGACAGCACACGGATTTCCTCCGAGGCTTCGTCCACCTTGGTTTCGATCTCGCGGCTGGCGCGTGAGGCGTCGTTCACGACCTGCTCGCCACTGCTCGCATGCTGGCCTGCCTGCACGGCCTTGTCGCTGGCCTCGGTGGCATTGGCGGTGAGCTGGTCGACGCTGACGGTGAGCTGTTCGACCGCCGCGGCGGAGGCGCTGGCCGACTCGCTCTGTGCCTGCGAACTCTGCGCGACCTGCAGCGAAGCGGTGGCGAGTATTTCCGCCGAGCCGGATACGCGGGTCGCCTTGTCGGACACGTCGCGTAGCAGTTGGGTGAGGTTCGCCTGCATGTCGCGCATCGCGCCCAGGGTCTGGCCGATTTCGTCGCCGTGGACCGGCACGCCGTCCCAGCTGGCAGTCAGGTCGCCGTCGGCGATGCGCGTGGCGATCTCCTTGGCCCGTAGCAGCGGGCTGCGGATCAGCTGGGTCAGCCATATGGCGCAGGAGGAGGTGAGCACGAGCAGCACCAGCGCGCCGATGCCCAGTTGCCAACGGGCCTGCGCATAGAGAGTGGCGCTTTCCTGGCCTGCCGCGGTCATCTGGTCTTCCACTACGCCACCCAGTTCCGCCAGCCTGGTGGACAGCGCGTCGCTGCGGGGCTGCCAAGTGCTGCCGAAGTAGGCGAGGGCTTCCGGCCTCTGGTCGGCGCGGATGAGGGCGTAAAGCGTCGGGTACATCTTGCCCAGTTCGCCACGTTGCGCTGTGGCCTGGTCGAGCTGCGCACGCGCGTCGGCTGCGACCAGCGTCTGCTCCAGCTGCTTGAAGATGCCGTCGTTGTGCTGGCGCAGCTTCTCGACGTTGGCGATGCGGGCTTCCGCTTCCTGCTTGTCGGCGGTGAGTACGGCGGCCGTCACGTGTTCGACGATCTCGCCGATGTTCTGCTTGGCGTCCTCGACGAGGGCGACCTTGGGGTAGCGGTCCTGGATCACCTGATCGCTGAGCCGGTGCACCATGCTCAGTTCATACACGGCCAGCGCCGCCATGCCCAGCATCAGCAGGACGGCGACGCCGAAGCCCACCCCCAGTTTCCGACCCACCGGCCAGTTCTTCATTGCAGCGCTCCGTTGCGATTGTCCGTCTTGCGAACAACGGATTGCGCGGTGCGGAATGAAGGGTTCTGCCATGCGGAGTTTGAACATACCGGGCCGCTGGTATTTCTCCGTAGCCGCAGATCGACGCCTACGCCAACGAAGGCGATCAGCGCCAATCATTGCCATAGCTTGTCCAAATTAGTTAGGACTCCTAGTATTCGCGCATGGCTACGAACGACTTCCAACGACAGCAGGCTGCCAGCGGGCTCGACCAACTCGCCGCGCTGGTGCGGGCGCAGTCCTGGAAACAGGATGGCACGCCGTCCCTGCCGCCCACCCAGAGCGCGGTGCTGCGCATGCTCGATGGCGCCGGCGCCACGCTGCGGGCCGGGCAGGTGGCGGAGCGGCTGGGTGTGTCGGCGGCGAGCCTCAGTGATTCGCTGAAGGCACTGGAGGCCCAGGCCTGGATCAGCCGCCAGCCGGACCCGGACGACGGTCGTGCCGTGCGGCTGGCCTTGACCCGCAAGGGCCGCAGCGTGGCGCGCCGCCTCAACGACCCCGGCCGTGGCCTGGTCGGCTTGATGAGCGGCCTGGGCGAGCAGGATTTGGGCGCCTTGCTGAGGGTCACGCAGTTGCTGGTGTACGAAGCCCAGCAGCAGGGCTTGGCGAACGGGCCGCGGACCTGCCTGGGCTGTCGTCACTTCCAGGCCAATGCAGGAGGCGAGGCCGGCAAGCCGCACTTCTGCGGCTTCATTGGCAAGGCCTTTGGTGACCCGGAGTTGCGGGTCGACTGCGGCGAGCAATCGCCGGCGGAACCGGGAGCGGTGCAGGAAAGCGTGATGCGCTTCCGGCGCATGGCGGATCTGCGAGCGCCAGCAGGAGGGCCGCAGAAGGCGACGCCCTGAATGGACTGAAGGATTCCTCCCTTCGGGAGGATGCAAGGCTCCGCGAATGCGGAAAGAGTGGGCGGCGCACCGACTGCAATCGGGCGCCGCCCGGTTTCCCCCGACCCACCACGAAAGCAAGTTAGAGGAGTAGCGATTATGAAACAGAAAGCCATGGCAATCCTTGCCGCCGCCGCGCTTGCCCTGGGCAGCGCCACCGCGGGTGCCCACGATGCCGCCAGGCACGCGGGAGGCATCCAGGCCAAGCCGGACAAGGCCGTGAAAGCCGACTTCGACATCGTCCACGCCAAGGTGAGCACCGACAAGAACGTCGTCATCTTCCACATGGCCGTGTCCGGCAAGGCGGGCAAGACGCGTCCGGCCAAGACCGGCAAGCTGGCGGGCAGCAACGTCTTCTCCTACGTGTGGCCGACCACCATTGATCCCTACGAAGTGGGTTTCGAGCGCGGCGCCGGCATCCTGGCGATGGCGCTGACCTCGCACCCGGACTTCGACGACACGCCGCTGTACGACGAGAACGGCGACGGCAAGCTCGACAACGACGGCGACCTGTGGCACAGCCACTGGGTGGTACTGAAGCCGAACGAAGCCTGCGGGCCGGGCGCGCTGGGCGTGGTCGACATTCCGGAAGGTGCGAAGCCGCGCCTGCCCAGGACCTGGCCGGGCTTCCCGATCCTGCTCGACAGCCCGGGCTGGGACCCGACCTTCAAGGGCGAGACGGTGGAAGTGCGCGTGCCCTTCGATGACGCTGGCGTTGCTGCGGCGGCGAAGTTCGACGGCGTGACCGCAGGCCTGCGCGTCAATGCCAGCGTGCATGCACCGCTGCTCTGCGTGGTGGATGTGTTCAAGGTGGCGTCGGGCGACCTCAGCCTGCCCGGCAAGCCCAACCAGTGAGGCGTGCATGGCGGGTGGCCGCAACGCTGCCCGCCATCACCGCAAGGAGAACATCATGAGTGAAGCCTACAGACCGGCGCCGCCCTGGCAGGTGAGGCAATGGTTCAACACGACCCGGTCGCTCAGCCTCGAAGACCTGCGTGGCAAGGTGGTCGTGCTGGAGTCCTTCCAGATGCTGTGCCCCGGCTGCGTGGCGCACGGCCTGCCGCAGGCCCAGCGCGTGCGCGCCACCTTCCCGCGTGACCAGGTGGCGGTCATCGGCCTGCACACCGTCTTCGAGCATCACGCGGCGATGACGCCGACTTCGCTGGAAGCCTTCCTGTACGAGTACCGCATCGACTTTCCGGTCGGTGTCGACAAGGCGGGCGACGGCGAGGCGGTGCCGCAGACCATGCGTGCCTACGCCATGCGCGGCACGCCGACGCTGACGCTGATCGACACCCGGGGCCGGCTGCGGCACCAGCACTTCGGTCAGGTGAGTGACCTGCTGCTGGGCGCGCAGATTGCGCAACTGGTGCAGGAGGCAGCAGCGGACACGGAGGTCAGCGCGGACCGGGCGCATGTGGCAGACAACGCGACAGACGAGGACGCCGTCGCCGGGGCCTGCAGCGTCGAGGGCGGCTGCGAGCCCTGAGCCGTCAGCGTGGCCGGCGCCCGTCGCTCAGGGCGTGGCGGCGGCCACCGCGACCACCGGCGCGCGTCGCCACAGCGTGATGCTGTCGGCCTGCCGGCCGCGGCCCCGTTGATGGGTCCACACCACCAGCCAGTCGGCGCCGGCGGCGGGTTCGTCGCTACGGCCACTGGCGAAGGTGATCATCAGCGGGCAACTGGCGGCTGCCGTGGCGGAAGGGTCCAGCCGCAACTGCTCATGGAAGTAGAAGGCCGCACGTTGGCTGTCGCCCGCGCCGCGGCTGGCGATGCAGGTGCCGGGCGGAACGTACTGCAACACGTGGCGCGCCATCTGGTTGGAGATCGTCTCGTAGCTCTTGGTGTGATCGATCCAGGGCAGCCACAGCGTGGCGGCCAGGCCCCACAGCAGGGTGACGCCCAGCGCCCAGCGCAAGGCGCCGCGCAACGGGAAGTAGGGCATTCGCACCAGGGCCACGATCCAGGCGATGGACAGCCCCAGGGCGAGGATGAGCAGCAGCCAGGACCAGCTCGGCACGAAGTCGGGCGCCAGGCGCAGGACGTTGCGTGCCAGCGGCGCCGGCCAGCCGAACTGGCTGGCGCTCCAGGCCAGCCATACGAAGATGCCCAGCGCGCAGAAGGTCATGATGCCGAACCAGTCGAACAGGTTGGCAGCACCACGGCGCAGACGCGTCACCTCGCTGGCGGCCAGCACGATGAAGGCCGGCAGCAGCGGCAGCGCGTTGGCCGGGCGCAGCGTCCCGGTGGTGACCACTACCAGCAGCGACAGCACCAGGCCGGACAGCAGCAAGGCGTGCGGATAGTTGCGCAGCGCATGGCGGCGACGCCATAGCGCATACACGGCGACAGGCCACAGCGGCCAGGTGAACCAGCCGATCTGTTCGCTGGTCGCACGCAGTCGGGCCAGGTGGCCGGCGTGCGGCAGGCTTTCCGCCAGTTCCTGGCGCCACCAGTCGGTGAGGTGGGCGGGCGCCCAGATCGCCAGCGCGATCGGCCACAGCACCGACAGCAGCAGCGCCAGGCCGAGGCCGCGGAGCAGGCCGCCACGCAGCGCACCCTGGCGGCATTCGCGGCAGCCCAGCGCCAGCAACACCCACAGCGGCAAGGTCAGCAGCAGGCCATGCAGGCCGTTGGTGAGGAAGGCGGCACCGGCGGCAGCGCCGGCGATCAGGCCACCGCGCTTCGCATCGCGCGGCATCAGCGCCAGGCCGTACAGGTTGGCGGCCTGGCTGGCCATCAGCAGCATCATCGGCTGGGCTTCGTGAGCATGCACGACAAGGCCGATCGAGCCGATGCCCAGCAACAGCGCCGCGGTGCCGACGGTGTCGTCGAACAGCAGGCGGGCGGTCTCGCGCAACAACCACAATGCGCCGACGACCGCCAGCACGGTGCCCAGGCGGATGGCGTCGGCCAGCGGCAGCAGCCAGCCGAGCAGGGCGCCGGTAATCGCCCCCAGCCAGTGCAGCAACGGCGGACTGTCGTTCCACGGCAAGCCCGCCACGGTGGGCACCAGCCAGTGCCCGTCGTGCAGCATCTCGAAGGCGATGCCGATGTGAAGCGCGTCGTCACCCCGCCACGGCGCATGGCCCACGTTGCCCGGCAGGGCGTAGGCGAGCGTCAGCGCGACCAGGAACCACAGGGGCAACTCGATGCTGCGGTTGCGTGGGGTGTCGATGAACTCCATCGGTGGGGACATGGGCGGCGCTGGGGGCTGACGGGCAAAGATGGGCGATTGTAGCCGTGCTGCTGGCGGACGCCGTAGCGGTGTGTAAGCGGATGCAATGGGCGGGTCCCCGTCCCGCCCCGTCGCGAGGTGACTTCAGGCGCCTCCGCGCAGGCGCAGCGTCCAGTCCGCCAGTGCCTGCACCGTCTTGCCGACATGGGCGCGGGTCTTCTCGTCGGTGAGCGCCCCTTGTTCGTCGAACTTGCCCTGTGCCAGCGTCACCATCACTTCGGGTGCACTCATCACCAGCATGCCGACGGCGGCCAGCACCTTGCGCAATTCGTACTGCGAGCGTGCCGTGCCGAACTGGCCGGGCGATGCGCCCATCACGGCCGCCGGCTTGCCCGCCCACGCGTTTGCGCCGGAAGGGCGGGAGGCGTGGTCGATGGCGTTCTTCAGGACGCCGGGGATCGAATGGTTGTACTCCGGCGTCGCGAACAGCACCGCGTCGGCGGCGAGGATGCGCTGCTTGAAGGCGTCGACGCCGGCGTGGCTTTTGCCGTCGTCATCGGCGTTGTAGGGTGGGATGTCGTGCAGCGTGGCGATCTCGATGCGCACGCTGGCCGGGGCCAGTTCCTGGGCGGCCTGCAGCAGGCCGAGGTTGAGTGACTGGCGGCGCAGGCTGCCGGCGATGCCGAGGATGAGAAGGGGCTGGCTCATGGTCATGCTCCATGCGGGAGGAGAGGGCGGAAGGTCGCGGAAAGGACGGCAGGGTTCGGCCCTATGCTAGATCAGGCTGGCGCTTCACCGATACCCGCAAACAAGAACGGCCCGCAGACCGCGAGCCGTTCCGGGGGCGAACAGGGCAGGCCTCAGTTGAAGCGGCCACCCAGGCTGATGCGGCCCGCGCCGAGCAGGGCGACGGCCAGCGCGCCGAAGAGGAACAGGCCCTGCAGCTCCAGCGCCCAGGCGCCTTTGCCGGTGAGCGAGAGAAGCTCGTTCATGTGCATCAGTACGATGGCGAACACCATGTTGACGACCACGATCAGGGCGGCGGGGCGCGTCCAGTAGCCGACGATCAGCAGGACGGGCGCGAGGATCTCTCCGATATACACCCCGTAGGCAATGAAGCCCGGCAGGCCGGCCTTGACCAGCGCCGCTTCGATGAAGCCGATGCTGCCGCCGAGTTTGCCGATGCCGTGCAGCAGCATGAGGATGCCGATGGTGAGGCGCAGCACGAGCTTGCCGAAGTCTTCTGTTCTCATGGGGTTCCTTTGTGTGGGTGAGGCATGCGGGGTTCCGCCTTACGCCTGACGACGGAGCGGATCGCTCGGCCGGGCATGCACTTGTCTTGCGATGCCGGGCCGTTCGAGGACGGACTCTGGCACAAGCCCGGGTCCAGGCAAAGCGGGCGGGCCAATATCATCCTGCCCACCATGCAAAAGGCCGGGTTGCCCCGGCCTGTCACATGCGTTCATCGTGCTTCGTTCATGGATCCGTTCATGACGTGCGGCTACAGCCGGAAGGTCGTCACCGTGCTGTTCATGCGCGTGGCGAACGCGTGGAGCTTCTCGGCCGACAGGCTCATGCTGGTCACCGTGTCGTTGTTGTTCTCGACCATGCGGGCGATGCGCTCGATGTTGCGGGCGATCTCCCCGTTGGAGCGGTTCTGCTCGCGTACGGCGGTGGCAATCTGGTCCAGCTCGTCGGTGGCGCGGGCCACGGCGTCGTTGGCGCTGCTCAGCGCAGCCACCGTGTTGTCCATGCCGGCGCTGCTGTCCTGGATGGTCGACAGGCCATGTGCCACCGCGCTCTCCAGATCCACTGCCTGGGCGTTCAGGGTGGCGGTGATGCCATCGATCTCGGTCGCCGACTGGCCCGATTTCTCCGCCAGCTTGCGCACTTCATCGGCCACCACGGCAAAGCCACGGCCGGCCTCGCCAGCGCGGGCGGCTTCGATGGCGGCATTCAGGGCCAGCAAGTTGGTCTGGTCGGCGATCTCCCGCACCTGGCGGGTCATGTTGCTGATGCGCTGCATGCTGGTGACCGATTCCTGCGAGGCGGCGGCGACGCGCTGGATCACCAGCGCGGCTTCGTCCACCACGCGCTTGACGTCTTCCAGCTTGCTGCGCACGCCGCGCGACTGTTCCAGGCTGTCGTGCGACAGCCGGTTGGCGTTGTCGGCGTTCTCGGTGATGGTCTGCATCGCCTGCGATACTTCCTCCATCGACACGGCGGTGGACGAGGCTGCCTCAGATTGCTCGAACGACGAGTCGGACACCTTGGCCACGTCGTCGGCCACCGCATCCACCCCTTGCTTGAGGGTCACCGCACCTTCGCGGATCTGTCCGATCAATGCGCCGAGATCCTTGCGGATGGTTTCAGCCGAATCGGCAACCTGGCCCAGTTCCACCGTCTGCTGCGGGTGGACCGCCTGGCTGAAATCGCCCGCGGCCAGGCGCCGGAGATCGTCGGCCAGCGCGCGGGTGCTGCGCACAAGCCGGTTGTTGAGCAGCCACAGGAACAGGCCCAGTGCCACCAGGCAGGCCGTGCCCATCAGGCTGAGGGTCGTCCAGATGGCCGTGTTGGCCGAGGCCAGGATTTCCGCGGTCGCGGCATTGCCTTGTGTCTTGCTGAGCTCGGCAGCCAGCGCCTGCACCGCCGACCACTGCATCTGGAGGCCTGCGATCGAGGCGGCCAGCACGCACAGCGTACCGACCCCGCAGACGAACAGAAGCTGGTTGCGCATGCTGCTGAAGACGCGAGAGAACATGGTGAAAGATCCTTGCTGAAACGGGGACTGTGCGTGGAGCTTTGCGTGGCGCTGTCGGGAGGTGACAATCTTCCGAAGAGTGTTGCGGACCCTTCGTTTCCGTCCTGCTTGCTATCGGCAGCGGGGGCGCTGTTCTTGAGTGTGGCGGCGTGCTGCCCGGTCGCCCGCCTTGCGAGTGTTCAGGTGCCGGGGCATTCGCCGTAAACAAGGTTTACCGCCGGGGTACGACACCCCTCTGTCTGCAATCTTCGCGGAGCATCCGATGGCGCGTCGCCAGCATGAGGAAGAGCACGAGAATCACGAGCGCTGGCTGGTCTCGTACGCCGACTTCATCACCCTGCTGTTCGCATTTTTTGTCGTGATGTATGCCATCAGTTCGGTCAACGAAGGTAAGTACCGCGTGCTGTCCGATTCGCTGGTGCAGGCCTTCCGCAGCACGGTGAACGTCGAGGGCGCAACCGTGGTGTCGCCGCCGCGCGACGCTGGTTCGCCGGTACCCGTGGTGGTCGCGAAGCCGCCGCCCAATCCGGAGGAAGAGGCCCGCCGGGAGAAGCACCGGCAGCGCATGCGCAGCATGGCCGAAGAGATCCGCCGCGTGCTGGCGCCCTTGGTGAGCGGTGGACAGGTGCGGGTCAGCGAAGGCGCACGCGGCATCTCGGTGGAAATCAACGCCAGCGTGCTGTTCCGCCCCGCCGAAGCCTTGCTGGGGCCGGATGCGGTACGCGCGCTGCGGGCGGTGGCCGAGGTGGTGGCTGCCGGAGAGTTCCCGATCGTCATCGAAGGCCACACCGACAACCTGCCGATCAGCAATGCCCTGTTCCCCTCCAACTGGGAGCTCTCGGCAGTGCGTGCCTCGTCGGTGGTGCGCCTGTTCGTGGACAGCGGCGTGAACCCCGCGCGGCTGACCGCGGCGGGTTATGGCGACCAGCGTCCGATCGCCGACAACGGCACGGCGGACGGCCGTGCCCGCAACCGGCGGGTGACCATCCTCGTCGAGTCGATGCTGGCGGAAGAGCCGGCCAGCACCCCGTCCACGCCTATGACGACACGCAGCGTCGACGGCGCCCTGGGGACGCCGGAAGGCGTACAGATCGAACCGCCAGTAGGCGCGCGACCGATAGGCGGGCAGTGAACGGAGTTCCGGTGCGCCGCTGCGAGAGTGGCCGCCGGGATCTTTACAGAGGAGTTTCCCCAGGCAATTCCTGCAGATCCCGGCCGACGATGTCGCGCGGACGGACGGGGCAGGTCTATGGCAAGGCGTTCCGCAGAAGCCCCGAGGCGCTATTGCGCGGGGGAGGCGCGCGTTAGACGCTGCCGAACAGGCGTGAGCCGGGGCGGGTCGAGGTCTGGCCGTCGGGGCCGTAGGTGGTGGGGCGGTCGGACAGCGACATCAGCATGGCGAGCGCCTGGTGGTTGCTCGACAGCTGTTCGGTGATGCGGATGCCGTTGTCGGCATTCAGGTCGCGCGCCAGCTTCACCTGGGCAAGATAGGCCTGCCAGGAAGGATGGGCGGCATTGGCCAGCAGGGCTTCGATGCCCTCGCGGCTGGATTGTTGCCCGGCCTGGGCCAGCAGGGCCGCGCGGTTGTCGGCGAACTGCTGCAGGGTGCGGGCCAACGCAGTCTTGCGTTCGGCAATGCCGAACAGCGGCTCCACTTCGCGTTGGCCAAGGACCGTGCGTTCTTCTTCCAGCAAGGTGACGAACGCCTCCACCTGCACGCGCTCCGCGTCGAGCAGGGCTATGAGGCGCTGGCGAAGAATGGCGCGGTCGTTGACGGTCACGCGGTACGTGGTTGCGCAGCCAGCATCTGGCGCACGCTGTCGATCAGGCCATCGGCCACCTTCTCCGGATTGACCTTGAAGCGGCCCTCGGTGATGGCTTGCTTGATCTCTTCCACCTTGCCGCTGTCGACCACCGGGCTGTTGTTCAGCACGGAGTCGAGTTGGGCCAGACGGGACGACAGCTCGACCTTGGACTCGCTGCTCGTCGTTTCGGCGGGCGCTTCACGGCCGACACGCGACTTGTTGTCGCTGCCAGACGTGCTGACCGGTTTGAGTGTGTTATCGATTTTCACGGCGTTTCCCTTCTACTCAAGGAACAAGTGCTCCGGATCTTCTCGCGGGTGTGCGGGTTTGTCCGGATGCCTTGGCGAGCTTAACGGCACAAACGCACGGAACTTTAACCTCTTTTCCGGCGATGCAGCAGTTGCTCACATGCCTCTTAACGGCCTGATGAGTAAGGGCTTGAGGGGTTTTGACGGGCGGTCCGTGAAGCCTGCCCAAGGGTCTGGGACGCGCCGGTGGGCGCTCAGGGCACCTCCACGACGCCTGTTTCCTGCGCGATACCACTCACGATGCGGCCATTTGCCAGACGTACACGGACGTTCTGCCCGCGTTCGGCATTGTTCATGGCGCGACCTTCGTTACTGACCGAGAAGCCATTGCCCCGGGTGGTCAGCCTGACGGTCTGGCCCGCCTGGACGGCGGCCTCCCGCCGCAGATTGGCGGCACGTAGCGTCGCACCCGCAGGCAGGGCCTGACGCATGCGGTGACCCAGGGCGTGGCTCGGGTCCAGGATCACATCCTCGGGCTGGGCCGACAGTTCGCCGCTGCTCAAGGTGAGGTCTTCCTCCGTGAGGCTCTGCCCGGCCGAAACCGGCCGGCTCAGCACCACCCAGTCCCCGTTGAACTTCACTTCTGCCGCAACGAACAGCGACCAGTTGGCACCCGCCGCGCAGCGCACCCCCACGCTCAGCGCCCCGCGGAGCTGCTGACCACGCGGCAGCCAGGGTTCCAGCTGCTGGCAGGCCGGGCGGCTGGCACTGGCCGCCGGCGTGCTGACGGAAATGCTGAGCTTGCCGGGCTGCCCGGCTGTCTGCGATCGCAGGAAACCCTCCACCGCCACGCGGATGGCTGCAGGGTCCTGCGGGGCGGCGCTGGCCGGGCTGGCGCCAACCAGGACGGACAGGCAGAGCAGGAGGCCGGGCAGGTGTTTCAGGAGGGCAGCGGGCTTCATGGCAGCGATGTAAGCACGTGATGCGCCTGATCAAAAGCGCGAGTACGCCCGGCGAATCGCGGCTATTCCGGAGGCTGTGCGCAGGCGGGTTTGCCGCCGCTGCCGGCAGGGCGGCAAAGCTTGCCGGCCGCCACTCGTCGGCCCTGCCGGTTTGCCCGGTGTTTTGCCGTCTTTTTACCGTCTTGCCCGGTAAATCAGGTGCTTAGGATGCTGGCACGGAAGCTGCGATAGGGATGCCGAGCGAGCACAGGGGTGCCGCCACCGGAGCAGACCAGCATGGAACCGCGCAGCCACACCGACGGAGAGCACGAGATGAACATCCAGACCGACGCCAACATGCGCTTCCACCAGAACTCGCTGAACCTGCGCGCCCAGCGCCAGGAAGTTCTGGCCTCCAATATCGCCAACGCCGACACGCCGCACTACAAGGCCCGCGACATGGACTTCAAGGCCGCGCTCAGCGGTGCGGTGTCCGGCCGCATGGGTGGCCCGCTGGCGCTGTCGACCACCAAGAGCCGCCATCTGGAAGGTCGCGGCGACGGCATGCTGCCGGCCTACACCCTGTACCGCAACGAACAACAGTCGTCCGTCGACGGCAACACCGTGCATCTGGACACCGAGCGCGCCGCCTTCGCCGAGAACGCACTGCACTACGAAGCCAGCGTCACCTTCATCAACGGCCTGCTGCGCACCATGCAGCAGGCGGTGCAAGGTCAGTAAGGGGCGCCGCCATGAGCATGCTCAGCGTCTTCCAGATTGCCGGCTCGGCGCTCAACGCCCAGTCGGTACGCCTGAACACCACGGCCAGCAACATGGCCAATGCCGACAGCATCACCAGCGCAGACGGCACGCCGTACCGCGCCAAGCAGGTGGTGTTCGAGACCGTGCAGATGGGCGGCCCGCAATCCCAAGGCGTGCGCGTGCAGCAGGTCGTGGAAAGCGCGGCGCCGATGCGCCTGACCTACGACCCGAGCAACCCGGCAGCCAATGAAGAAGGCTACGTGGAGATGCCCAACGTCGACGTGGTGGAGGAGATGGTGAACATGATTTCCGCCTCCCGCTCCTACCAGACCAACGTCGAGATGATGAACACCGCCCGTGTGCTGATGCAGCGCACGCTCACGATCGGCCAAGGCTGAGCAGTCCCCGGAGAACCACCATGAGTACCGTCAACAGCGCCACCAGTTCGCAGGACATCCTCAACTCGCTGAGCCGCAGCAAGGCGCTCAACGAGAAGGCAGACCTGGATACGCAGTCGCGCTTCCTCAAGCTGCTGACCACGCAGCTGCAGAACCAGGACCCGATGAACCCGATGGACAACGCGCAGACGACGTCGCAGCTCGCGCAGATCTCCACCGTGGATGGCATCGAGCGCCTCAACAGCACGCTGGGCTCGATGATGGGCAACATGAAGTCCAGCGAAACCCTGCAGGCCGCCGCGCTGGTGGGCCGCCAGGTGATGCTGGACGGCAAGGACATGGTGCTGGCCGAGAAGATGGCGATCGGCGGTATCCAGCTCAGTGGTGAGGCCGACAGCGTGGTCGTCAGCATCAAGGACAAGAACGGTCTCGAAGTGGCCAGCCTGGACTTGAAGGACCTGGATGCCGGTTCTCACGCCGTGGTGTGGGACGGCAAGACCTTCGATGGTTCGCAAGCCGTCGATGGCACTTACACGATTTCGGTCAATGCCACGCTGAAAGGCGAGAAGGTGACGGCCAAAACCTTGCAGATGACGACGGTGACCAACGTAGTGGCCGACGGCGACACTGTGCAACTGGATGTGGGCAAGCTGGGCCGTATCGGCCTGTCCGACATCCGCATGATTATCTGATTCAGGAGCGAGCAACATGGCATTCCAACAGGGTCTTTCCGGTCTGAACGCGGCATCCAAGGCACTCGACGTCATCAGCAACAACGTGTCGAACGCCAGCAACGTCGGTTTCAAGCAGTCCGGTACTCAGTTCTCGGATGTGTATGCGGCAGCACTGAACGGTGCGGCTGCCGGCGTCCAGGTCGGTATCGGTACCTCCATCGGCGCGGTGGCCCAGATGTTCTCGCAAGGCAACATCACCCCCACCAACAACCCGCTGGACGTGGCCATCAACGGCAACGGCTTCTACCGCATGAACAACGGCGGTACGGTGGCCTACACCCGCAACGGCCAGTTCGACCTGGACAAGAACGGTTTCATCGTCAATGCGCAGGGCTACCGCCTGACCGGTTACCCGGCCGACGCGCAGGGCAACATCCTGCCGGCCTCGCCGACCGACATCACCATCGACACCGCCGACCTGCTGCCGCAGGAAAGCTCGGACGTGCGCATGGGCCTGAACCTGGATTCGCGCATGACGGCGCCGACCCTGCCGTTCGATCCGGCCGACGCCACGACCTACAACTCCTCGACCTCGCTCACGCTGTACGACAGCCTCGGCAACTCGCACATCATGACGATGTACTTCCGCAAGGTGGGCGCGGGTCAATGGGACATGCACTCCCAGCTTGACGGTGGTGCTACCAGCCTGGTCGGCGCCTCGCCGACGCTGAGCTTCAACACCGCCGGCCAGCTCACCACCGCGATGCCGATGAACATCACCGGCCTGGCCGTCACCACCGGCGCTGCTTCGCCGATCGGGGGCGCAGCCGGCATCGAGCTGAACTTCAACGGCAGCACCCAGTACGGCAGCGCCTTCGGTGTGAACCGCCAGATCCAGGACGGCTACGCATCCGGCCGCCTGTCCGGCATCACCGTGTCCGAAGACGGCACCATCCAGGGCCGCTACAGCAACGGTCAGGCACGCAACCTCGGCCAGGTCGTGCTGGCCAACTTCGCGAGCCCCAATGGCCTGATCTCGCTGGGCGGCAACTTCTGGGCGGAGTCGCCTGCGTCCGGGCAACCGCTGATCGGTGCGCCGGGCAGTGGCAGTCTCGGATTGCTGGCGGCGGGCTCGGTGGAGGAGTCCAACGTGGATCTCACGGCCGAGCTGGTGAACATGATCACCGCGCAACGCAACTACCAGGCGAATGCCCAGTCGGTCCGCACCCAGGACCAGTTGATGCAGACGCTGGTGAACCTGCGCTGAGCGGCGTGACCGAGGCCTGACGGATCATGGTTTTCAGCCCGCTGGATATGAGCAAGTTTCCCCGCCCTGTTTTCGCACTGGCGAAGACCGCGGCTGGTGCAAAGTAGCTTCATGCCATTGCCTCACCGAGACAAATCATGGACCGTCTGATCTATACCGCGATGACCGGCGCCAAGGCGACGATGGGCCAGCAGGCCGCCGTCGCCCACAACCTGGCGAACGTGTCGACCACCGGCTTCCGCGCCGAGCTGCACAAGCTGCGCGCCGTGCCGGTGCAGACGCAGGCACTGCCTTCGCGTGCCTTCGTGGTGGATGCGAGCGTGGCCAGCGATTTCAAGGCAGGCCCGATGATGCCCACCGGCAATCCGCTCGACATGGCCATCCAGGGCCAGGGCTGGTTCGCGGTACGCACACCGGATGGCCAGGAGGCCTACACGCGCGACGGCAGTTTCACGCTCGATGCGACGGGACAGCTGCGCACCCGTGACGGTTCGGTGGTGCTCGGCGACGGTGGTCCGATCACGATTCCGCCCGAGAACAGCCTGGTCGTCGGCCCCGACGGCAGCATCACCGCCACGCCGGATTCCGGCTTGCGCAACACCGCCGAACAGGTGGGCCGCTTCAAGCTGGTGAACCCGCCGCTGGACCAACTGCAGCGTGGCGACGACGGTCTGTTCCGCCTTCCCGACAACCAGGTGGCGCCGGCCGATCCGACGGTGAGCATGGCGCAGGGCTACCTGGAAGGCAGCAACGTCAGCATCGTGGAGCAGATGGTCACCATGATTTCGTTGGCGCGCAATTTCGACATGCACACCAAGATGCTGACGACGGCGCAGGAGAACGACCGCGCCGCCACCCAGATCATTTCCGCGGCCTGATGACGGCCCCCACTGAGCACCAGGCAGCAAGGAGCAGTACATCATGATGAGAGCATTGTGGGTGGCGCGTACCGGGCTCGACGCCCAGCAGACCCAGCTGGATGTCATCTCGAACAACCTGGCCAACGTCAGCACCAACGGCTTCAAGCGCGCTCGCGCGGTGTTCGAGGACCTGCTGTACCAGACCATGCGCCAGCCCGGCGCGCAGTCGTCCGAGACGACGCGCATTCCCTCCGGCCTGCAACTGGGAACGGGCGTGAAGCCGGTGTCGACCGAGCGCAACCACACCCAGGGCAACCTGCAACTCACCGGCGGCGAGCTGGATGTCGCGATCAACGGCAAGGGCTACTTCCAGATCCTGCTGCCGGACGGTACGACGGGTTACACGCGTGACGGCTCCTTCCAGCGCGATGACCAGG
The DNA here is from genome assembly GCF_036017065.1 of Uliginosibacterium sp. H1. Lineage (NCBI taxonomy): Bacteria > Pseudomonadati > Pseudomonadota > Betaproteobacteria > Rhodocyclales > Zoogloeaceae > Uliginosibacterium > Uliginosibacterium sp. H1. The sequence goes on along the minus strand of NZ_JAYXHR010000001.1, from coordinate 1,133,069 downwards.
GCCAGATCGTCACCGCCAGCGGCTATCCGGTGCAGCCGACCATCACGATACCGGCCGATGCGCTGACGGTGACCATCGCCACCGACGGTGTGGTGTCGGTGACGCAGCCGGGCAATCCGAATCCTTCGCAGATCGGCAGCATCCAGATCGCGACCTTCGTGAACCCGGGCGGCCTGCAGAGCGTCGGGCAGAACCTGTTCCTCGAAACCGCGTCGAGTGGCCCGCCTACCGAATCCACGCCGGGCCTCAACGGTTCCGGCGTGCTCAACCAGACCTATGTGGAAACCGCCAACGTGAACGTGGCCGAGGAGCTGGTCGCGCTGATCCAGACCCAGCGCGCCTACGAGTTCAACTCGCGGGTGGTGCAGACGGCCGACCAGATGCTGGCGCGCCTGTCGCAGGTCTGAGCACGGGCGGCAGAAGGAGCAGGGGCATGCGCAGCAGCATTGAACCGATGGGGCAACCTATGGGACAACCTTTGCCACAACGTGTGGCGCGCAATCTTGGCAGTGCCGTGGTGCTGCTGGGCGTGAGCGCCTGCGCGATCACGCCGCCGACGAGTGTCCATCAGCCGATGAGCGTGCGGCCGGAGGCCCGCGTATCGGCGCCGACCGCGGGCTCCATCTACAACGCCAATGGCCGTTCGCTGTTCGAGGACCGCCGTGCGCGCTACGTCGGCGACACCATCATCGTGAATCTGGTGGAACGCACCAGCGCCAGCAAGGCCGCCAACTCGGCCGCGTCCCGTGGTTCGGGCGTGGAGGCCGGCATCACATCGCTGCAGGGCGTGCCGGGCAAGTTCCTGGCGCCGCTGTCGGTCGGTGCCAGCACGGACAGCAGCTTCACCGGGCAGGGCTCGGCGGGCGCCAACAACACCTTCAACGGCACGATCGCCGCGACCGTCGTCGACGTGTATCCGAATGGCAACCTGCTGGTGTCCGGCGAGAAGAAACTCGCCATCAACACCGGCGACGAGTTCATCCGGTTCTCCGGCGTGATCAATCCGGCCAATGTGACCTCGCAGAACACCGTGCAGTCGGTGCAGGTCGCCGACGCACGCATCGAATACAAGGGCAGCGGCTACATCGACGAGGCGCAGAGCATGGGCTGGATGCAGCGCTTCTTCAACGTCATCCTGCCGTTCTGAGGACGCATCATGCAGCTCGCCTCCATCACCTCCATGTTCCCCCGGCTGATCCTCGCGGCCGTGTTGGCCATTGCCACCACTGCCGCACAGGCCGAACGCATCAAGGACCTGGCCACGCTGGCCGGCGTGCGCAACAACCAGCTGGTCGGTTACGGCGTGGTGGTCGGTCTGGACGGCACCGGTGACCAGACCTCCCAGGCGCCGTTCACCACGCAGAGCCTGATCAACATGCTGTCGCATCTCGGCGTGCAACTGCCGCCGGGCACCAACCTCCAGTTGAAAAACATCGCGGCGGTGATGGTCACCACCCAGTTGCCCGCGTTTGCGCAGCCGGGCCAGCCGCTGGACGTGACTGTGTCGTCGCTGGCCAATGCCAAGAGCCTGCGCGGTGGCACGCTCATCATGACGCCGCTGAAGGGCGCTGACGGCCAGGTGTATGCGATCGCCCAGGGCAACGTGGTGGTGGGCGGCGCAGGCGGGCAGGGCGGTGGTGCCAGCGTGACCGTCAACCACCTGTCGGCAGGCCGCATCCCGGCCGGCGGCACGGTGGAGCGGGCCGTCGACAGCAACATCGGCCAGCAGGGCTTCGTGACCTACGAGCTGGCGGATACCGATTTCAGCAATGCGCAGCGCGTCATGGATGCGATCAACCGCAACATGGGCGACAACACGGCCTACGCGCTGGACGGTCGCCGCATCCAGGTGAAGGTGCCGATGGGCGCACCGGAGCGCGTGTCCTTCCTCGGCCGCATCGACCAGCTGACGCTGACGCCGCTGCAGGCGGCCGCCAAGGTGATCATCAATTCGCGTACCGGTTCGGTGGTGATGAACCAGGCCGTGACCTTGCAGGAGTGCGCCGTGGCGCACGGCAACCTGGCGGTGTCGGTGGGGGTGGAGCAGAACGTCAGCCAGCCCAATGCGCTCGCACAGGGCCAGACCACCGTCACCCAGCGTGGCCAGGTGGATGTGCGCCAGGACCCGGGCGCCCTGATCCGCGTGAATGCCGGTGCCAACCTGGCCGACGTGGTGAAGGCGCTGAACGCGGTCGGTGCCAATCCGATGGATCTCATCAGCATCCTGCAGGCGATGAAGAGCGCCGGCGCGCTGCGTGCGGATCTGGAAGTGATCTGACGTGGCATCCGTGCAGTACAACGCGCTGGACCCCAATGCGCTGATGGCGCTGAAGCGGGGTGCGCGCGAGAACTCGCCGGAGGCCATCAAGGCCACCGCGCAGCAGTTCGAGGCCCTGTTTCTGCAGATGGTCATGAAGTCCATGCGCGAGGCGTCGCCTGGCGACGGAGGCCTGTTCGACAACGAAGGCACGAAGATGTATCGCGACATGTACGACCAGCAACTGGTCGGCGTGCTGGCGAAGCAGGGCGGGGTGGGGCTGGCGGCTGCACTCGAACGCCAGCTTCTGGCTGCGCAGGGGCTGACGCCGCAGGTGGCCCAGGCAGCGTCCGGGGCCCAGGCGGCGCAGGCTGCCCCCGCCGCCAGGGCGCCGCGCAATCCGCGCGACCCCGTCGCCATCGAGGCCGTGCAGGCACGCGTGCCGCCGTTCCAGACACCGGTCCTGCGGCCGCGCTCCGACATCGGCAGCGGGGCTTCGTCGCCAGCCGGCGTTGGCACAGCCGGTCCGCGCGGTTTCGTGGATGGCCTGTGGTCGCATGCCAGCGAAGCCGCCGACAAGCTGGGTGTGCCCGCCCACTTCCTGGTGGGGCATGCGGCACTGGAGACAGGCTGGGGCAAGTACGAAATCCGCAAGGCGGATGGCTCGCCCAGCCACAACCTCTTCAACGTCAAGGCCGGCAGCAGCTGGACTGGCGAGGTCGTCGAGAAGAAGACCGTCGAGTACATCGACGGCAAGGCACAGACACGCGTCGAACGCTTCCGGGCCTATGGCTCCTACGAGGAGGCTTTCAACGACTACGCGCGGCTGCTGTCGGAATCGCCGCGCTATGCGAAGGCGCTGGGGGCGCAGGATGCCCAGAGCTTCTCGCGCGCCCTGCATCAGGGTGGCTACGCCACCGACCCGGCCTACGCCGGAAAACTGGCCCGCGTCATCAACGGCCCGACCCTGCGCCAGAGCATGATCGCGCTGGCCTCTTCCCAGTAATACCAGTCCAGTAGTCCTGGTAATTCCCGCACCCGCGGGTACTGGCACTGCCTCCACTCGGCAACGCCGCCATCCACTTCAGCCGCCCGCAGTGCCTCCCGGCCTGCGCCATCCGTCGCGGCCGACACACGGCCGTATGATGTTTTTGGCGTTTTGTTCAATATTGCCGTTATCGAACCGTTGAATCCGTGATTGGATTCGATTGCGGCCGGGCAATGTCAGCTCGGCGACCGCGCTTCGACAGAACGGAGACCCGCCATGAACCGCTCAACCCTGTTGCTGGCCAGCGTGCCTTGCGCCGTGGCTGCCCTGGCTTCACAAGGCATGTTGTCGGATGCGATGCGGAGCTGGCCGCTCGCGGTGGCGGCCGTCGTGGTGTGTTGCGGCCTGCTGGCGGCCGACGCGACAACGCCGATCCGGGTGTCCGACCGGCGTAGGGCCGGGGAACGGGGATCGGCGTCGCGTGTGCTGTGGGCGCTGAATGCCTGTGCGCTCAGCGCCGGCTTGGTGTTCCTGCTGTCCTGAGCTGATTCTTCCAGCCGGAGGGCCGAGCCGTTCAGGCTGCCGGCATGGCCTGCGGGGCGTGGCCGACATGATTGCGGCCTTTCTGCTGGCTCAGCACATGTTCGATGCGTGGCCGCAGCACCGTCAGGGCAAATCCCAGGCCCACGGCCAGCACGACCATGTACAGCGCGATGAAGCCACCGTAGCCGAGCACCGGCGCCAGCGGCTTGGCGATCCCCATGAACGCCGCGTACATCCAGCTCACTGCGCTGACTGCACCCACGACGGCGGTCATCGCCGCCGACAGGGGGCGCTCCGCGGTGCCTTCCAGTGTCGGGAAGGCCAGCCGGTGAAGCAGTACGCCATTGATCGTTAAAAGGCTGACAACGGTCAGCTTCGCCAGCAGCTTGGGTTTGCCCGCCAGCAAACTCAGGTCGCCGGCCGTGTCGATGAGGATCATCGCGATGCCGGTGATCCACAGCAGGGCCAGTGCGCGGACGGCGACGTAAGCAGTCTCCGCCAGGGCTTCCAGCTGAATGTCGCCGGAACGAAGGAAGCGGACATCCTCTCTCATGATGTACCCGGCCGCGACGGCAAATGCGAGCAGGTGTACGAACAGAAGCAGCAGCTTGAAGAGTGCGGCGATTTCCATCTTTTCCTCCCGATTCGGATCCGGCAGCCAAACCTCTGCATGCCTGGACGTATCCGGTTCGCCTCCCCCGAGGCGGTCCCTGATGCAACTTGACTATGCCCGAAGAAATGCGACGCCTGAAGCTGGACGAGTGGCCGGATGGCCACGACGAAGCCTCGCCAAGATGCTGAATCTGCGAGCCATTGGAAGGCATCTGTCAAATCCCGCTTCCGCCACACGACAAACAATAAAATCGGCATGTCATGCCTGTTTGCGAGAATCAGATCCACAAAACCTGTCGGGCACCTCCGGTGTTCCGGCTAATTGATTGAAATATCGAATCAATGGTGCGAACAGGTGTCTCCCTCGGCCTGTCGCGACAAGGCTGTCAAGCCTTTGAGACGAGGAGTTGCCTGCCGCCTGTCGGTAATATGTGGTGCCGATGAGCGGCAGATTTTGTCTGCAAAAGAGTGTTGCCGAGCTGCAACACGGAGGAGAAAAAATGCGCATGTACTGGAAAGGGGCCTGTCGTCTGGCGGCTTGCCTGCTCGCTGGTGGCTCGATGATGCTGGCTGCTTCGCCGGCGGCGGCCGACATCGAGCTGGCCCACCAGTTGGGAGAGGAGCGCAGCGAAGCGCTTCGCAAGCTCGCCGATCGTTTCAACGAGCAGAACCCGAAGGGACCGAAGATCGTCATCAGCGACCGTTACTGGCGCGATGCCGATCCGCCCCACATGAGTATCGTGGCGGAGCTGGACGAAGACATGTTCCTCGCCTCGTCCAAGCGCGTGGTGCCGATCTGGAAGCTCATGCAGGACGCCAAGGTCAAGCTGGACACCCTGACGCCGCCCCGCATGCTCGTGCCGTCCGCGCTCGACAGCCGTGGCCGGCTGGTCGGCCTGCCGGTCGGCCTGGCGACACCCGTGGTGTTCTTCAACAAGGCGGAGCTGACCAGGGTGGGTGTCAATCCGGATGCTCCGCCCGCGACCTGGCTGGACTGGCAGGGCGTGCTCGGCAAGCTGTACCAGGCGGGTTCGCAATGCCCGTTCGCGGTGTCACAACCGGTCTCGGCGCTGATCGAGAACACCAGTGCCTGGCACAACCAGCCGCTGGTGAAGGCCGGCAAGGCCGAGGAATTCGTGGGCAATGGCCTGGTGCAGGTGAAGCACGTGGCCTTCATGGCCACCTGGTACAAGGCGCGCTACATGGTCTATCACGGTCGCGGCAGCGAGGCTGAGAAACACTTCGCCGATGGCGCATGTGCCGTCATGGTGGCGCCGTCGTCGTCCTTCCTGCCGCTGTCGAAGCAGGCGAAGTTCGAGCTGGGCGTGGCCCCGTTCCCCTACCACGACGGTACCTATGGCACGCCGCAGAACACGCTGGCCGACGGTCCGGCCTTGTGGGTGGCGGCCGGGAAGACCCCCGCCGAGTACCGCACCATCGCCCGTTTCATCGCCTTCATGCTGACGCCCGAGAGCCAGGTGGAGTGGATGGTCGGCTCCGGCTACCTGCCGCTGAACCGCGCCGGCCTGCTGGTGATGGAGAGCCGCCTGCTGAAGGATGATCTGGTGGCCCAGCGCATGGCGGTGTCGCAACTGACCAACAAGCCCGTGACGACAGCCTCCGCGGCTTCTTCGTTCACGCACCGCAACGGCGTGCGGCGCATCCTGGGAGAAGAGATGGAGTCCGTGTTCGCCGACAAGAAGCCTTCGAAGCAGGCGCTCGACGAGGCGGTGATGCGCATCAAGCGCGGCGAGGGCGGCTGCTGCGGAGTGCTGCATTGACGCGGCGACTCGCCGACTGGCCCTGGCCGCGGGTGATGGCGCACCGCTGTGGTGGTGCGCTGGCGCCCGAGAACACCCTGCCGGGCCTGCAGGTCTGCGTGATGACCGGCTGCCGGGGCGTCGAATTCGACGTGATGCTGTCCGGCAGCGGCACCCCCATCCTCATGCACGACGAAACCCTGGAGCGCACCACCACCGGTAGCGGTCCGGTGTCGCTGGCAAGCGATCCCCAGCTGGCGCTGCTGGACGCAGGGGTGCGCCATCACCGCGCCTTTGCCGGCACGGCGATCCCGCTGTTCGCCGCGACCATCGAGCAGTGCCGCCTGCTCGACCTGGCGGCCAACGTGGAGATCAAGCCCGTCGCCGGCTATGAGCGGGAAACCGGTGCCGCCGCCGCGCAGATGGCCGAGCTGGGTTGGTCGGGCGCTGCGGTGCTGCCCCTGCTGTCGTCCTTTTCAGAGGTTGCGCTGGACGCCGCGCGCATCACCGCGCCGCGCCTGCCGCGGGGGCTGCTGGCGGAACAGTTGCCGGCTGACTGGCGGGCCCGCTGCGAGCGGCTGGAGGTGATCGCCCTGCACCTCAACCAGCGCCTGCTGGACGAGGCGACCGTCACCACGCTCAAGGCCACTGGTTACCGGGTGCTCAGCTACACCGTGAATGACCCGCAACGCGCCCGCCAGTTGCTGGACTGGGGCGTGGATACCGTGGTGACCGACCGGCCGGACATCGTCCGCGCCTGAGCTGCGTCCGGGCCCGCATTTGCTGGCCCCGGACGGGCTCCGGGCAGGGCTCCGATGCTAAAATCCGCGGTTTGATTGCTTTGCCGACGCAGGCCGCTTTGCCGCCTGCGGAAAAACGCCAACGGGCCACCATGAAAGCCGCAGACATCCGCTCCACCTTCCTCAGTTTCTTCGAGTCCAAGGGACACCAGGTCGTCCCGTCCAGTCCGGTGGTGCCGGGCGATGACCCGACCCTGCTGTTCACCAACGCGGGGATGAACCAGTTCAAGGACGTCTTCCTCGGCTTCGACAAGCGCCCGTACTCGCGTGCGGCCACCGCGCAGAAATGCATCCGCGCCGGCGGCAAGCACAACGACCTGGAGAACGTAGGCTATACGGCGCGTCACCACACCTTCTTCGAGATGCTGGGCAACTTCAGCTTCGGGGACTACTTCAAGCAGGACGCCATCCGCTACGCGTGGGAACTGCTGACCGAAGTGTTCAAGCTGCCCAAGGAGCGCCTGTGGGCGACGGTGTACGCGGAGGATGACGAGGCCTACGACATCTGGACCAAGCAGATCGGCCTGCCTGCGGAGCGCGTTGTGCGCATCGGCGACAACAAGGGCGCGCGCTACGCCTCCGACAACTTCTGGATGATGGGCGACACCGGCCCCTGCGGCCCGTGCAGCGAGATCTTCTACGACTTCGGCCCCGGCATCTACGGCGGCCCCCCGGGCAGCCCGGAAGAAGACGGCGACCGCTACACCGAGGTTTGGAACAACGTGTTCATGCAGTTCAATCGTCGCCTCGACGAGAACGGCAACTACGTGATGGACCTGCTGCCCAAGCCCTCGGTCGACACCGGCATGGGCCTGGAGCGTCTGGCACGCGTGCTGCAGAACGTGCCCACCAACTATGACATCGACCTGTTCGTGAACCTGATGGCCGCGGCCAAGCGCGAAGTCGAAGCCGCTGGCGGCAGCAATGTCGAGAAGGACTCGCCGTCGCTGAAGGCCATCGCCGACCACATCCGCGCCTGCTCCTTCACGGTGGCCGATGGCGTGGTGCCGTCGAACGAAGGGCGTGGCTACGTGCTGCGTCGCATCGCCCGCCGCGCCATCCGCCACGGCTACAAGCTGGGCGCGCGTGCGCCGTTCTTCTACAAGCTGGTCGACGCGCTGGCGCAGGAAATGGGCAAGGCCTATCCCGAACTCATCGCGAAGCAGCGTCGCATCACCGAAGTGCTGAAGCAGGAGGAGGAGCGCTTCTTCCAGACCATCGCCCACGGCATGGAGATCCTCGAGTCCTCACTTGCTACGCTGGGTGACGACAAGGTGCTGGACGGCGAAACCGCCTTCAAGCTGCACGACACCTACGGATTCCCCCTCGACCTCACGGCCGACGTGCTGCGCGAGCGTGGCCTGGCTGTCGACGAAGCAGGCTTCAATGCCGCGATGGCGCGCCAGCGCGAACAGGCGCGCGCAGCCGGCAAGTTCAAGATGGCGCAGGGCCTGGCCTACAACGGCGAGGCGACCACCTTCCAGGGCTACGAGAAGCTGATGGTGGAAGACGCCAAGGTGACCGGCCTGTACGTCGACGGCAGCCCGGTGGAGGTGATCCGCGCGGGCGACGATGCCGTCGTCGTGCTCGACAACACGCCTTTCTACGCCGAGTCCGGCGGCCAGTCCGGCGACAGCGGCGTGCTGATCAACGGCAAGGCCGGCTTCACCGTCGACGATACGTTCAAGATCCAGGCGGACGTGTTCGGCCACCTTGGTCGCGTGCTGGAAGGAGAGATCCGCGTCGGCGACACCATCGATGCACGCGTGCGCGGCGTGCAGCGTGCCGCCACGGCGCGCAACCACTCCGCGACCCACCTGATGCACAAGGCGCTGCGAGAGGTGCTGGGCAACCACGTGCAGCAGAAGGGCTCGCTGGTGGATGCCGACAAGACCCGCTTCGACTTCGCCCACAACGCGCCGCTGACCGACGAGGAAATCCTCAAGGTCGAGCAGATCGTCAATCGCGAAGTCCTCACCAACGCCGCCACGCAGTCGCGCGTGATGGCCATCGACGAGGCGCAGAAGACCGGCGCCATGATGCTGTTCGGCGAGAAGTATGGTGACAGCGTGCGCGTGCTGGACATCGGCTCGTCGCGCGAGCTGTGCGGTGGCACCCACGTGTCGCGCACCGGTGACATCGGCTTCTTCAAGATCGTCATGGAGGGCGGCGTGGCCGCGGGTGTCCGTCGTGTCGAAGCGGTGACCGGCGAGAACGCCATCAATCACATCCTGCAGCGCGAGGCGCTGTTGGACTCGGTGGCCTCGTTGCTGAAGGCGCCGGTGAACGAAGTGCCGGCCAAGCTCGCGCAGACGCAGGACCAGGTGCGCGCGCTGGAGAAAGAACTGGCCGCCATCAAGGGCAAGCTCGCCAGCAGCCAGGGCGATGCGCTGGTCAACAGCGCCGTCGATGTCGGCGGCATCAAGGTGCTGGCCGCGAAGCTGGACGGCGCCGACGTGCCGGCCCTGCGCGAGGCGATGGACAAGCTGCGCGACAAGCTGGGCAGCGCGGCCGTGGTGCTGGCCTCGGTGAGCGAAGGCAAGGTCGCGCTGATCGCAGGCGTCACGGCCGACCTGACCGCGAAGGTGAAGGCGGGCGAGCTGGTCAATTTCGTTGCGCAGCAGGTCGGCGGCAAGGGTGGCGGCCGCCCTGACATGGCACAGGCGGGTGGTACCGAGCCCGATAAGCTGCCGCATGCGCTCACCTCCGTGGCAGGCTGGGTCGGCGGCAAGGTCGGGGCCTGACCATGCAGGATGGCCAGCGTCGTCTGCGGGCGGGGTTGCGCACGCTGGTGCGTGCGCCCTTCGCACGTCTCGGCGCCTGGCTGAGCGCGCTGGCCGGTCGCGACGAGGCAGCCCGCGTCCTCGCCGGCGTGCCGCACGCCGCGGTGATGACGGATGCCGGCTTCCGGATTTCCGCCTGGAATGCCGATTTCGCACGACGCTGCGGCAGCCTGTCCGGGCTGTTGCGGCACATGCCGATGGTGGAGCTGTTGCGCGGCCTGTCCGCGCAGGGCCTGCTGGATGACAAGGCCCTGCCGGCGGCGATGGCCGCCCTGAAATCCGCTGTCGGCTGCGACTATTCGCTGACGCTTGGCGGTGTGCGGATGCGGGTGCACCAGAGTCGCCTGGAAGAGGGTGGCCTGCTGTGGCTGCTGGCGGATGAAACCTTGCTGCAGCAGACGCGCGACAGCCTGGCGCAGACCGAGCAGCGTTGCGCGGCCCTGTTCGAACATGCACCTGCCGGCCTAGTGTTGAGCTCCACGCAGGACGGCAGCATCGTGCGGCTGAATTCGCGTGCCCAGCAGCAACTGGGCATCGCGGCGGATGGTAATCCGCGCGACGTGCATGCGCAGGATTTCTACGCGAATGCCGAGGACCGTCAGGATGTCGAGAGTGCCCTGCGCCGCATCGGCGAGGTGCATGACCGGCTCGTGCCCTTGCGCAGTGCCGACGGTGGCGAGCTGTGGGCCAACCTCTCTGCACGCAAGCTCACGCTGGGTGAGCACGGCTTCGTGCTGTCCATCCTCACCGACGTCACGCGCATGCGCAGCGAGGCGCGCAGTTCGCGGATCCATCTGCAGAAGCTGGAGCAGCTGGTCGAAATCGCCCCGACGGCGATCTTCCTGACCCGCGCGGATGACGGCCGCATCCTGTTCCACAACCGCAGGGCGCGCCTGATGATGTCGGGCATGGAGATCAGCCTCGTCGGTCAGCGGGCACCGGATTTCTACGTCGACCAGCAGGAGCGGACCCGAGTGCTGGACGAGATCGTGCGCAGCGGCTTCGTCGAGAATCACGATCTCCGCCTGCATCCGCCCGGCAGCCGCGAGCCGCGCTGGTTCCAGCTGTCGGCCGTGGCGCTGGACTACGAAGGCAGCCCGGCGATCCTTACCGCGCTGCACGACATCGACGAGCGTCGCAGCATGGAGGATGCGCTGCGCGCCGCCCGTGCCGATGCCGAGGAGGCTTCACGCAAGCTGCGCGAGGTGAACGCCGAGCTGGAGCAGCTGGCCCTCGTCGATCGCCTGACCCAGGCATTCAACCGCCGCCACTTCGAGGCTGTTGCCGCCCGCGAGATGGGGCGTGCGCGGCGCTACAACCTGCCGCTGGCGCTGATCATCTTCGACATCGATCACTTCAAGCACATCAACGATGACTACGGCCATGCCGCCGGCGACATCGTGTTGAAGGAGTTCGTGCAGTTGCTCGGCGAGCGCCTGCGCGACTCCGACGTACTGGCGCGCTGGGGCGGGGAGGAGTTCGTCGTGCTGGCCCCGTCGACCAGCCTGGACGAAGCCCACAAGCTGGCCGAGAACCTGCGCGACCGCGTGGCCCGCCACGCCTTCATCGAGGTCGGCACGGTGAGCGCCAGCGCCGGCGTCACCGAGCTGAATTTCCGCGACACCCTGGACAGCATGTTGCGCCGGGCCGACCGCGCGCTGTATCGCGCCAAGGCGCTGGGCCGCAACCAGGTGAACAGCCTCGAAGCAGACGCAGTGCCCTGACACCTGCCATGCACTCTTCAAGGGTGCAGGATCTGCCATGAAGCCTATACTGACCCTGCGGCAAGCCGTCGCGTCAGCCTGTGCCCTCCCATGCCTTCACGTCGCAACGCCCGTCAGTACGCCCTGACGCTCAAGGCCGCCGAGCTTTCCCTCGCGGCGCCGCAGGTCGTGATGCACCGGCTGGCGCGCATGGCGCAGGCGGGCGCCAATCCCAACGCGCGCGACCGGCGCGAGTTCACGCTCATGGGCGCCGAGAAACTCGCGGCCTTTCACGAGAGCTGGTACGCGATGTGGTGGGCGTCGTGGCGGGCGCAGCAGTCATTGCTGCTCACCGTGATGCGCAGCATGTGGATGCCATGGGCCGGACTTGCGGGGTCCGGCGCGCTGCAGCGGACGCTGTGGCGGCAGCTGCCGGGACTCGCCGCGGGTATCGCCGGCAAAGGCATGGCGCCTGTCCACAAGCGTGCCGTGGCAAACGCCCGGCGACTGGGGCGCGTCAAGCTTCCTTAGGTCGCTTCCTTGGGCAGCTACCGAGGTAACTCCCTGGGCAGCTTCCGCCGCAGGCACTCAGACCGTAGCGTGCTTCAGCCGCTCCAGTGCCTGCCGGATCGTCGCGGCATCGGTGGGCCGCACCAGCCGCGCTTCCTCCGCCCCCGCATTGATGAAGACCAGGGTGGGCCATAGCTTCACGGCGAATGACCGGCCCAGCTTGCGCCCCTTGCCGTCTTCGATCTTGATGTGACGCACATCGGGGAACTGGGCGAGGGCGATCTCCAGCGGCGCCTGGGCCGCGCGGCAATGGCCGCACCAAGGCGCGCCGAATTCCACCACGGTCGGGCCGGGCAGGGCATCCAGTTCTGCGCGCGTGAGTTCCGCTGCGGCGTAGCTGTGTTGCATGGTCATGTCGGGCTCTCCTCTCATTACTCCTGGCAACTTTTCTGTCGGCAACTCCGGGAATCCATCTGGTGGCCGCGTCGCGGTTTTGCAACCGCGCTGACTGTTTGGCTGCGCGCGTCGCAAGCGGTTCAATACCGATGCAGGCATCCTCCATCAGGACGGATGATGGCTCGCCGTGCAGGCTTCAGATCGCCGCATGCCGGGCCTGCGAACGATCTTCTCGTGATGTGCACCAACAAGGGATAACGCACCCCGGACGAGAGGAGATCGAACATGAAACAGCTTCAGACTTCAGGCCTGACAGGCAAGCGCGTGGCCGTCCTGATGACCGACGGCGTGGAGCAGGTGGAATACACCGGGCCACGTGAATTCCTGGAACGCCACGGTGCCAAGGTGACGCTGGTGTCACCCAAGCCGGCAGGTGAAGAGGTGCAGGGCTTCCGCCACCTGAAGCCGGCGGACCGCTTCCGCGTGGAGAAAAATCTCGGTGACGCCAGCGCGGCCGATTTCGATGCGCTGGTGCTGCCGGGCGGCGTGGCGAACCCGGATCAGTTGCGGCTGGAGCCCGATGCGCTGTCGTTCATCCGGGACTTTGCCGAGCAGGACAAGACCATCGCCGCGATCTGCCATGGGCCGTGGCCGCTGATCGATGCGGGGGTCGTGGCAGGCAAGCGCGTGACCAGTTGGCTCAGCCTGCAACAGGATTTGCGCAATGCCGGCGCGCAATGGACGGACGAATCCGTCGTGGTCGACGGCAAGCTGGTGACGAGCCGCAAGCCGGACGACATTCCAGCCTTCGATCAGGCCTTGCTGGAAAGCCTTGGCGGGCGAAGCACGAAGCCGGCGCCGGTGGAAAAGCACAGCGTCAGTGAACGCGTGAACAACGTGCAGGAAGCCCCGGGCGCGCAGCACAGCGGCTGAGCGCCGGAGCCGTTCAATCCTGCGCTCAGTGCGCCGCCGCCTTGCCGCGGCCGGCAAGGCGCGTCGCGAGCATGACGCCTGCCAGGCAGAGCGCACCTGCCAGGACGCCGGTCAGGCCGTCCGCCAGCACCGGCGCGATGACGCCCAGCACCGAGCCGATGGCAGGCGTGGCCGCCAGGGCTTCGACGAAGTGATGGACGATGCCGTGGGCCGCCGGGATGCCATGCAGCAGGATGCTGCCGCCGACCAGGAACATCGCGGCCGTGCCGAGCACCGACAGGCTCTTCATCAGCCACGGTGCGAGGCGCAGCAGGCCGTGGCCGAGGGCGCGCAAGGGCGCGGCGGATGACCCGCTGCGCTGGCTGAGGTACAGGCCGGCGTCGTCCAGTTTGACGATGGCGGCGACCAGGCCATAGACGCCGACGGTCATCAGCACGCCGATGGTCGCCAGCACCGCGACGCGGGTGCCGAAGGGCGCATCGGCCACGGTGCCGAGGGTGATCACGATGATCTCGGCGGACAGGATGAAATCGGTGCGGACGGCCCCCTTGATCTTGTCCTTCTCCAGCGCGCGCATGTCGACGGCGGGGTTCTGCAGGGCGAGCAACTGGGCGGCGTGGTCCGCCGCGTCTTCGGCAGGGGTGTGCAGGAACTTGTGGGCGAGTTTCTCGAAGCCTTCGTAACAGAGGAAAGCGCCGCCCAGCATCAGCAGCGGCGTTACCGCCCACGGGGCGAATGCGCTGATCAGCAGGGCTGCCGGGACGAGGATGAGCTTGTTCTTCAGCGAGCCGACCGCCACCGCCCACACCACCGGCAATTCGCGATCCGCCTTCACCCCGGTGACCTGCTGCGCATTGAGGGCGAGGTCGTCGCCGAGCACGCCGGCGGTCTTCTTGGCGGCCACCTTGCTCATGACGGAAACGTCGTCGAGGATGGTGGCGATGTCGTCGAGGAGGGTGAGAAGGCTGCTGCCGGCCATGTGCGAATGCTCCCTGTGCGCTGGTTGTCGCGATCTGTTCTGGTGGGGTGCGGCTGCGTGTGGCCGCCGCGCCGCGAGTGTGGCAGCAAAGCCTGTCAGGCGGGAGATGCCCGGAGGGCTGTGAAGCGGGCGGGCTGATTGGTGCTCACGAGGAGGCTGGCGCGTACGGTGGCTGCCCATGGTTGCCTGCCCCAAGTTGGTTGCCCAACGTGGTTGCCCCAAGAGGTGCCATCTCGCTGCCTATACTCCAATCGTGCCTGCCACCATCGGAGGACCTGAAGCATGGCTGTTGCCGGGCTGTCTCCCACCTTGCCTTCCGTCCCAGCATCCGGCGCGTTGCCGGCTGCAGACAGCGGCGTCCGTGCGCGCCAGCAGGGCGGTGCGCAGGCGACGGAGAGCCAGGAGGCGGACGCCGCACTACGCGAATTGCGGCAGACCGATGCAGCAGTGCGTCGACATGAGCAGGCGCATCTGGCTGCAGCGGGCGGCATTGCGCTGGGCGCGGCCGGGTTCTCGTACGAGCGCGGCCCGGATGGCCGCCTGTACGCCGTGGGTGGCGAGGTATCCATCGACACCTCGCTGGAGGCGACACCCGAGGCGACGCTGGCCAAGGCACAGCAGATCCGCACGGCCGCCCTGGCGCCTGCCGACCCCTCGGCGCAGGACTTGGCTGTCGCCGCGATGGCCAGCCGCATGGAGATGGACGCGCGCCTGGAGATGGCACGCGCGACCGAAGCCTCGCAAGGCGAATCCACCGAGGCACGAGCGGCGTCCGCGCAGGTCGCGGCCGTGGAGGACAACTCGCCCTCCGTGCGGGAAAACGTCGACGCCGTGGCCGCCTACCAGGCGGTCCAGGATGTGACGGAGGTGACGCGGTCGCTGATGTCGGCCTTTGCGTGAAGGGCGGACTGTCGCCGCAGACGTGCTCGCATCATCAGGCACGAAAGAAGCCCCGCTTGTGCGGGGCTTTTTCTTGCTTGGCCAGCCGTGCTGGCTGGAATGCGGGCTGGAGTGCCGGCTTACTTGTCGCTCAGTGCGTCCACGCCGGGCAGGGCCTTGCCTTCCAGGAATTCCAGCGATGCGCCGCCACCGGTGGAAACGTGCGACACCTTGTCTTCCAGGCCGGCCTTCTCGACGGCGGCGACGGAGTCACCACCACCGACGATGGTGACCGCACCCTTGGCGGTCGCGTCCACCAGCGCGTGGGCGACGGCGTAGGTGCCCTTGGCCGAGGCGTCGATCTCGAACACGCCCATCGGGCCGTTCCACAGCACCGTCTTGGCACCGCGAACGATGTCGGCATAGCGGGCCGCCGTCTTGCTGCCGATGTCCACGCCTTCCTGGTCAGCCGGGATGGCGGTGGAGTCGACTTCGACCAGGCCGTCGAGGGTGCGGGCGTCGAAGTCCAGCTTCTTGGTCACCATGGTGTCGATGGGCAGCTCCAGCTTGTCGCCAGCCTTGGCGATCAGCGCCTTGGCCAGTTCGATCTTGTCGCGTTCGCACAGCGACTTGCCGACTTCCAGGCCCTTGGCGGCGAAGAAGGTGAAGGCCATTCCGCCACCGATGAGCAGCTTGTCGACCTTGGGCAGCAGGGCCTCGATGACGTCGATTTTGCCGCTGATCTTGGAGCCGCCGATGATCGCCACCAGCGGACGCACCGGCTTGTTCACCGCTTCACCCAGGAAATCCAGTTCCTTCTTCAGCAGGTAGCCGGAAGCGCGCGGCAGGTCGACGCCGACCATGGAGGAGTGCGCGCGGTGCGCGGTGCCGAAGGCATCGTTGATGAACACGTCACCCAGGCGGGACAGGCCGGCGCGGAATTCGGCGACCTTGGCCGGATCGGCCTTGACGCTGTTGCCGGCGTCATCCTTCACCTTGCCTTCTTCCTCGATGTAGAAGCGCACGTTCTCCAGCAGCGCGACCTCACCGGCCTTCAGCTTGCCGACGGCGGCTTCGATTTCAGCGCCCACGGTGCCGTCGATGAACTGCACCGGCTTGCCCAGCAACTCCTCCAGGCGCTTGGCGACCGGCGCCAGGCTGTACTTGGCGACCTTCTGGCCATTGGGACGACCGAGGTGGGACATGAGCACCACGGAGGCACCCTTGTCCAGCGCGTACTGGATGGTGGGCAGGGCAGCGCGGATGCGCTTGTCGCTCTCGACCACGCCGCTTTTGACCGGCACGTTGAAGTCCACGCGGATCAGGGCGCGCTTGCCTGCGAGCGGCAGGTCTTCGATGAAGAGTTTGCTCATTGTTTTCGGGTATCCAGGGGGTGTACGGGAGGAGGCGGGCGAAGGCCCATCGGGGCGAGATGTTAGGCGCCTGTTGCCTGCGCTGCAACGGCGGGGGCGCCTGATCTGCGGTTTTCCTGTTCCGTATCAGGACGGGCGATCGGGTGCCGGCTTTCGCGATGCGCCGGGAGCCGGACGCACGCCTTCCTCTGGCCTTCCGCTGGCAGGGCCGGCCTTGGCGGTTGCAGCGTGCCGGGCCGGGGCTGAACGAATCGGCCGTCGCATGGCTCCAAGCTCCTGATAGCGGCTCCATCGGTCCCGGCCATCTGGACACGTTGGCCACTCTGGCTCGCCGATGCCAGACTGAAGGCCGCCCCGTGGCACCGCCTGATCCTGTGTCGTTCAACCATGGAAATCATGATGACGCTTCGTCTGCGCTCCCCGCTGGTTGCCCTGTGTTGCGCCTTCCTGCTGGCGGCTTGCGGCACGGCGTCCTTCTACCCGCATGAAAGCCGCGAGAACGTCTATCAGGGCAAGGGCGGCAGCCGCTTCGTGGTGGAAGGCATCGACGTGTGGTTCAACGGCGATCCGCCGCGCAAGTATTCGATCCTCGGCTACATCGAGGACAACACATCGGTCGGCGTCGACGACCGCCACCAGAGCATTGCGTCGGCCGTGCTGAGGAAGGCCCGCGAGGTGAGTGCCGATGCCCTCATCGAGACCGTGGTGGCCGGGCGCTACAGCGGGCCTTCCAGCGGCGTGGTGATCGGCGGTGGTACCGGCGGCATGGGGGTCGGCTTCGGGTTCGGCTTCCCGGTGTCGGAGCCGGTCAGCATCAAGTACACCGTGCTCAGGTACCTGGACTGAGCGGGGTTTCTCCGTCCGCCCAGGGCGATACGCCGCCCGCTTCGCGCAGGGTCAGCCAGGCGCGCAGGTCGAACTCCAGCTGGTGGTAATCCGGCTCCATGTGGCAGCACAGCTGGTAGAAGGCGCGGTCGTGTTCGCTGACGCGCAGGTGCGCCAGTTCGTGCACCACGATCATCCGCAGGAAGGCTTCCGGCGCTTCGCGGAACAGGGTGGCGATGCGGATCTCGCGCTTTGCCTTCAGCTTGTTGCCCTGCACCCGCGCGATGCTGGTGTGCAGGCCCAGCGCATTGCGGATCACGTGCAGGCTGTTGTCATAGCTGACGTGCGACAGCGGCGGCGTGCTGCGCAGGTACTCGGTTTTCAGCGTGCCCACGTAGTCGTACAGCGCCCGGTCGCTGCGTACCGTGTGCAGCGCCGGATAGCGCCGGCGCAGGGCGGGGCCAAGGCGGTTCTCGTCGATCAGGTGCTGGACCTCGGCGACAAGGGCCGGCGGATAACCGGTGAGGTACTGGGTGCGGCGGGGGCGGGACATGCCGAGGATTTTACGGACTGTACGGAGCGCCGCGTCGACGTGGCACTGCCGGCCAAACGCGGGCCGGCGCAGCAACACTACTTCACGCTACTTTACCGGCGCCCGCATTGAAGCTGCCCGCGGGCAGCCCTATCTTCCCCTGTCTTCCCCATATCCTTCCCTTAGTCTTTTTTCCTTCATGCGGTCGGCGTCTTGCCGGTCTTCCGCGGTCCCCTCCTGATGCCCTCCCGTCGCTTCCTGCTTACCGTGGCCGTGCTGTTCGGCCTCCTGCATGCCTATATCGGCCTGCGCGTATTGCCGGCCCTGCCGGTTCCCGGCTGGGCTGTCTGGCTCGGTGCTGTGTGGCTGCTGTCGTCATGGCTGCTGGTGCCGGCCGGGCTGCTCGCGCGCTTCCTGTGGAAACCGCCGCTGGCCGACCGCCTGGCGTGGGCGGGCATGCTCTGCATGGGCCTGTTCTCATCGCTGCTGGTCGCCACGGTGCTGCGCGACCTGTTGCTGCTGGTGGCGCGCTGGCTGGGTGAGTCGAGTGTCGCACTGGGTGCCTGGAGCGCCGTGGCGGTGGTGGTGCTGGCGCTGCTGGTCAGCCTGGCCGGTTTCATCAACGCGCGGCGACTGGCTCGGCTGGTGGAGGTGGACGTGCCACTGGCAGGGCTGCCGGTTGCCCTGCAGGGTTTCCGGATCGCGCAGATCAGCGACATCCATGTCGGGCCGACGATCAAGGGCGACTACCTCGCGCGCATCGTCGACCGCGTCAACCGCCTGCAGCCGGATCTCGTCGCCGTGACCGGCGACCTGGTGGATGGCAGCGTCGCCGAGCTGTCGGTGCACACCGCCCACCTGGGCCGTCTGCAGGCCCGCCACGGCAGCTACTTCGTGACCGGCAACCATGAGTATTACGCTGGCGCCGAAAGCTGGGTGGCCGAGTTGCGCCGCCTCGGGCTGCACGTGCTGATGAACGAGCACGTAGTGCTGTCCCACGACGGTGCGCAGCTGGTGGTGGCCGGTGTCACCGACTACGGCGCCCATCATTTCGACCCGGCCCAGCGTAGCGACCCGTTGCGCGCCGCTCACGGTGCACCGGCCGGCGCACCGCGCGTGCTGCTGGCCCATCAGCCCCGCAGCGCACCCGCGGCAGAGCAGGCCGGTTTCGACCTGCAACTGTCCGGCCATACCCACGGTGGCCAGTTCTGGCCGTGGAACCACTTCGTGCCCTTGCAGCAGCCTTTCACGGCCGGCCTGCACCGGCTGCAGCGCCTGTGGGTGTATGTCAGTCGCGGTACCGGCTACTGGGGGCCGCCCAAGCGTTTCGGCGCACCGTCGGAGATCACCTGCCTGCGGCTGGTATCGGCGCCGGGAAGCACCTGATGGGCGGAATTGCCTGACAAGCTGCTGCGCGGGATCATTGCGAATCGTTTTTTCACAATTCCGCGCCTCCATGTCCTCGCTGGCCCCGTACCGCAAGCTCATCGCCCGGCTGAGCCTCGACGCGCACGACGCGCCGGCGGCCTACCGCCGACGCGCGTTGTGGGTGGCGGCCAGCCTGCCGGGCTATGTCGCGGGCCTGTACCTGACTTGTGTAGTGCTGCTGCTGGTCGGCTTCGCCACCGCCAGCGACGGCTTGACCGGCAAGCTGCTGGTCCTGGCCGGCCTGTTCATGGCGATCCTGGTGAGCGCCGCGCTGTGGGTGGAACTTCCGCTGCCGGGTGGCTATCCGCTGGATGAGACCGAGGAAGGCGACGGCAAGCTGCGCAGGACCCTCGACAAGCTGGCTGCGAAGCTGCAGGCGCCGCGCATCGACGAGATCGTCATCGACGAGCAGTGCGCGGTCAGCATCCTGGCTTATCCGCGCTGGGGCCTCTTCGGTCCTTCCCGCCATGTGCTGGTGATCGGCCTGCCGTGGTTGCAGGGGTTGTCGCCCAAGCAGGCCACCGCCGGTATCGCGCTGGAATACGCCCGCTTCGGCAGGCGCCAGGGCGCCGTGGCGGCGTGGTTCATGCGGTCGCGGGTCTTCTGGCCGCGCTACGTGGCGGCGCTGCCGGACGAGCCGGGATTCTTCAGCCGGCTGGTGACCGGCTATTTCCGGCGCCGCTGGCTCTACGTGCAGGCCTACACGCTGGGCCTCGCCAGGGAACTCACGCTGAAGACCGACGCTGATGTCGCCGCCATCGCCGGGCCGGACCGCACCGGGCAGGTCATGCTGCGCACCGCCGTGCTGGCGCGCTGGATGGACGAGTTCTTCTGGCCGGAGTTGATGCGCCACGCCGACGAGGACGCGACGCCGCAGAAGCTGCCGCATCGCCACATGGCTGCTGCCTTCCGCCAGGCGGACCGCAGCATTGCGCTGCGCCGCACCCTGAAGGACGAACAGACCCGCAAGCTGCCACCGGAGGCGCCGTCGCCACCGCTATCGGAGCGCCTGGCCGCCGTGGGGCAGGAGGCCAGCTTCGTCGGCATGCCGGAGCACACGGCGGCCGAGCAGATGCTGGGCGCACAGCTCAAACCGGTCATCCAGGCGCTGGACGAGGCGTGGCTGGAGCAGATCGGCCCGGTCTGGCGCAAACGCCATGAAGACGTGCAGAGCGCACGTTTGTGGCTGGCCAACTTCGGCGAGCCCGACCTGAATGATGCTTCCGTCGAAACGCTGGGTCGCTATGCCGGTGCGCTGCTGACCACGGGTGATCGGGTCCGGGCACTGCCGCTCCTGCGGCGCGCTGCCGAACATCCGCAAGGCACGGCGGAGACGGCCTGGATGCTGGCGCAGACCCTCCTCGAACATGACGACGTCGAGGCTCTGCAGTACCTGGAGCTGGTGATGACCCGCGACGTGATGCGGGCCGCCGAAGCCGCCAGCATGGCGCTGGAGATGAGCGAGCGTCATGGCAAGCGCGAGCGCGCCAGCGCCTACCGCCGCCTCCTGGGCGAGGCGGCGGTCGCCTGAAGGGGCGCCGATCCGGGAAAGTGCCCGGGAGCGTCAGTCGCTGTCGCTGATATGCGACATCAGGGTCAAGTGTCGCCAAGTGGCGTCAGATAAGGCTGACAACGATGCGGCATGGACGCCTGCAATGTTCTGCCCTGCAGATTGTCGCCACTAGGCGACAAGGTGCTTCTCGGCAAGATGCAAATATCAGACTACGTGACTGATTTCACGGAGCTTTCCCTTTCGGGTATGCGACTTGCTGCAATGCGGCCGGTTAGTAGCGCCGGTGCCGCAGCCCATGAGCACATGTCTGTCCTGTTCCGTCTCGTCGTTTTCCGCTGGCAGCAGTAGCCGCTGGCAGGGTTTCCGCAGATCACTCCCTGCGGTGGCGGCGAGTGCGGGCAATCTGAGCGTCGATCTTGCCAGCGACGACTGGCAACTCCAGCGCGCCGGAGAGTTGCTGGAACGCCGCTATGGCGAGGCCGGACTGCAGATGTGGTCGACCGGCGAGGCGCACCATCTCTCCGCACTGGCATTGATCGACCGACAGGCCGTGGGCACGCTCAGCTTGCGCTGCGATGGGCAGGACGGTCTGTTCGCGGACGCGCAATATGGCCAGGAGCTCGATGCCCTGCGGGCAGATGGTGCCCGCATCGGGGAGTTCTGCCGCCTGGCGGTGGACTCCTGTCTGCCCGTCGTGCATGTGCTGAGCGAGCTGGCGGCAGTGCTGATCAGCCAGGTCGGCGACCTCACCGACGTGATCATGGAAACCCACCCCCGTCATGCCGCGTTCTATTGCGAGTTGCTGGGGTTTGCGCGGCTGGGGCCGGTGCGTGCCTGCCAGCGCGTCGGGGCGCCGGCGCAGCTGCTCCATCGCCGCATCGCCACGTCGGCACCCGCTCCGCTCAGCCAGCGCGCCCAGGCCTTGCTGCGTCGTCTCACATCGGCCTGTCAGCTGGCCGATGTTGCCGCCGCGCGCTGAGCGAAATCGGGTCGGTTTCACCCGCTGCTAGGTTTCGATCCGCTCCAGCCATTCCGCCAGCGCGGCGGTAACGGCTGCGGGTTGCTCCATCGGGGCGAGGTGCCCGCAATCTTCGACGACGCGATGCTGCGCACTGCCTATGCCGGAGACCAGTTCATCCTGTACGGCCGCGAGCATGATGCTGTCCTGTCTTCCGTGCAGGACAAGGGTCGGGCAAGTGATCTGGGCGAGGAAGGGCCGGCTGTCCACGCGGTGGATATTCGCCAGTTGCTGCCGTTTGAAGACCGCGACGCCCGCGTCCCGCGCCATGCGGAGGAACAGGCCACCGCGCTGTGGATCGTCCACGTGGTCGGCGTGCACCATCTTCGGCAGCAGGGCCGACAGCACGCCTTCGAAATCACTCTCCGCCTGCTGCATCTGCTTGCGACGCCCTTCGCTGCCTTCCGGCGTGTCGGGGCGCGCACTGGTGCCGACGAGGGCCAGTCCCAGCACGCGCTGCGGCGCCTGCCGGATGATCTCCAGCGCGACGTAGCCGCCCATCGACAGGCCGGCAAGCGCAAATGGCCCCGGCGGCGCTGCGGCCAGAACCCGGCGGGCCATCGCATCCACGGTGTCGTCCTGAGTGATGTCGCCGATGGTGACCTGGGCCTGGCGTGACAGGTGTTCGACCTGATGCTGCCAGACGCGGCCGTCGTTGAGCAGGCCCGGCAACAGGATGAGCTTGGCTTGTGTCATGACGTCTCCTCTTTAGAAAGCGTGTATTCCTGACTGGACTTGCGCGCGCGGCGCGAAGTTCCGGACGCGGCCGTCGCCGCATGCCTGCCATGTGGATCACCGTAGTCAAGGATTGCGCGTCATCCTGTTACGCTGCGGTGATGACGATGCTGCGCCGCGTCTGTGCAGTGCATGGCGCGGATGTCACCCTCTGGCATGCGTGTCCGTAGCGGCTTTCCTGACAGGAAGCGCGACGGGCGGGAATCAGGAGCTCGGATCGATGGCGGTTTTCGCAGTCGTGAATCGCAAGGGCGGCGTGGGCAAGTCCACGGTGGCGACGCACGTGGCCGCCTACCTTGCATCGAAGGGGCTGGAAGTCATGCTCGGCGACGTGGATCGCCAGCAGTCGTCCCGCCTGTGGCTGAGCCTGCGCCCCGAGAGTCGCCCGCATATCCACGGGTGGACCATCGACGACCGCAATTTCGCCCGTCCGCCGGCTGGCGTGAAGCACGTGGTGCTGGATACGCCGGGCGGCTTCCAGGGCATCGGCCTGATGAAGGTGGCGCAGTATGCCGACGCCATCATCGTGCCGGCCACCACCTCGGTGTTCGATCGCGCGGCGGCCGCCGACAGCATCAAGGAATTGCGCAGCTTCCCGCGCATTGCCACCGGCAAATGCACGCTGGCCTGCCTGGGCATGCGCATCGATGGTCGCACCCGTAACGGCGAAGCCCTGCAGCGCTGGGCCGCCGGCCTCGAACTGAACTATCTGGGCAGCATCAAGGCTGCCCAGGCCTACAGTCGTTGCCTGGAACAGGGGCTGGCGCTATTCGACTATCCGCACGAGAAGGTGGCCGACTACCTGCGGGAGTGGACCGCGCTGGTGGCCTTGCTGGACGCGACGCTGGCGCGCGAAGCCGAGCCTGCCCCGGCTGCCCGCACGGTGGAAACCGACGAGCGCATCCGCCCGGTCGTGGCTTCGGTGCCCGACTACCTGCGACGCTGACGGAGAACCGCATGAACGACGATCTGCCCCCGCTGCCTGGCTTCCGCTGTGGGCGCTACCGGCACTACAAAGGGAATGAGTACGAGGTCGTGGGCCTAGCACGCCACAGCGAGACGCTGGAAACGCTCGTGGTGTATCGACCGCTGTATGGGGCAGGGGATCTGTGGGTACGACCGCTGGCGATGTTCGTCGAAGAGGTGGTGATCGACGGGAATCGCCAGCGGCGTTTTGCCCCGGTCGACTGAGCGCCCGGCGCGGGCATGGCGCTCAGCGGCGATGCGTGGAGCGCGGAGCGCCGGCAGGCATTGCGCCGCGGTTCTCGATGTGACGGAAAGTGATGCGCGCCTTGCTCAGGTCGTAGGGAGACATCTCGATGTCCACCTTGTCGCCCGCCAGGATGCGGATGCGGTGCTTGCGCATCTTGCCGGCGACATAGGCGATGACTTCGATGCCGTTTTCCAGGGTGACGCGGAAGCGGGTGTCGGGTAGCACTTCGTTAACCGTGCCGCTCAGTTCCAGCAACTCTTCTTTGGCCAAGGATCAGCTCCTGTTGAGGCTCGGGGGAGCCATGTGGTGGACGCGCCGTAGTGTATCCGGGGCAGGGCACAACTGCGTCGCCCTGATTGTCTGCATCAAAGCAAAAAGCCCGGCATCGCCGGGCTTTTTGTCGAACGCGAGGAAACCTTACTCGGTGACCTGGATGTTCGACGCTTGCTTGCCCTTCGGGCCAGTCGTCACGTCGAAGGTCACGCGCTGGTTTTCCTTCAGCGAGCGGAAGCCCTTGCTCTGGATTGCGGAGAAGTGCGCGAACAGGTCGTCGCCGCCGCCATCCGGAGTGATGAAGCCGAAGCCCTTGGAGTCATTGAACCACTTGACGGTACCAGTTGCCATTTTTGGAATGTCCTGATGAATGTATTGATGAAGAACGCGGGAAACCCGCAACCGCGAAAATCACGAGGGACGTAAGAGGACGAACTGGAGTACCGCTAGAGCGACACCGCGAGCCAGACACAACAACACGACTGCGATTCTCGGAAATCGCACTGTGCACGCAAGTTGGCGGCTGCGCAAGTCTTATTTGCAATAAGGATTTCGCTGATATGGAAGATAGCCGGCGGTCAGAAGTACATGGCTACGACGGCCTTGCACTGGGCCGCTTCCAGGATGGGAATGGCGACCATCGAATCCAGGCCGGACTTGCGGGCCGACTCCCCGATGGCCGAGCCCTCTTCGGCAATATGTTCCGTCACCGCGGGCAGGCCCGTGTCCCAAGCGCGGCCAAGCAGGCCGGCGCCACGGCCGAGTGAGACGAAGCGGTATTCCTCCTGCAATGCAGGGTTCCGGTCGCACTGGCCGTCACGCAGGATGAGGGCATCGCCTGCCTGGTTCGGCGCCCACACCTCGAAGCGTCGCGCGATGGGCGTCCCCAGGGCCGACAGGAAGGTCATCGCGTAGTGCTGACCGGGAATGCAGAAGGAGGGCAGCCCCAACCCCTTGTTGATGCCCACCCGACGCGCATCGTCGCGACGCACGAAACGGTTGGAATGGCCGAGATCGCCCATCACTTCCGGCATGCCGCTCTGCCACACCAGCCCCGGCAGGCCGAAGCCTTTCATCAGCCGGGTGTGGCGGGAGACCCATTCGAAGCTCTCGGCGATCCCGAAATAGCCGTCTACCAGCCCCATGTCCGGGGCCTGTGCCGGGTCGTTGTGCCAGAGCTCGATCGCACCGACGCGCAACTCGTCGTCGCCGCAGTAGAACACCAGCACCGCCAGCAGGTAGTCGCCGGCAAAGATCGGGACGGCGGCGCCACACGTGAGGCCGGCCTCGCGGGCGGCGTCGCGGCGCAGGAAATAGGAATGCTGGAGATCGGTGAGAACGATGGGACGGCGTTGCGCCCATGCCTTGCCGGGAAGTCCCTGATCGTAGCCGAAGCACATCTTCTCGCTGGCCAGGCGAAACGCCTTGTGCTCGCCATAGAGCCCGTCGTGATACTCAAGAATGCTGCGGTCGCGTGATGGCGTCCAGATTTCCGTAGCCTGGATGAAGGTCTTCATACGGCGCTCCCCACAGTGGATGTTGCGACCTTATTGAGTGCGACGGGCCGCTGGCACGGAGGCAAGCGAGGATCATGCCGCTGGGGATACGCGGCACATGCAAGGTGCCGAGTTGAAGCAGGGGGCCGCAATTCAGCGCGGGACGCACCACTTGCGGGCGCTGTCAGTCCGTTACGGGGCGCATCGCCAATGAAAAAGGCAGACCTTCAGTCTGCCTTTTCGTGCTCTGGAAACGTCTTTTCAGTTGCTCGCCAGGCTGGCGGCGAAGACTGCTTCGGCGCTATCCGGAAAAGCGTGACGGGCAAAAGCACTGCGGATCGCGCTGTCATCGGGACGGGACTCGCGGCTGACGAACCGGATGCCGATCGCACTGCCGTTGCGGGCCATGCTCATGAATGCGTAGCGCCACCGTTGGGTTTCCGCCAGGCGCTCGCGCAAGCTCTCTTCGTTGCTGATCGCGATACCGGCCGATTTCAAGGAGTCCAGGAATTCCTCGTAGGACTCGTTGCAAAGACTACCCACTGCCATCTCCTTTGAAGGCGTGGCGGACGCTCGCCACTGAGCCATTAACGAGGCCTTTGCAGAAAGGTTGACAGGGCGTTAGCAGCAGTCCGGGCAAAGCGTGAAAGCTTTTACACGGTTTTACTTTCGTTTATGTCCTGATCGTCGATCCGTGGGCGAACCGGCCGGGATGCCCCGGCAGTTTTGATCCGCGTCAGGGATGTCGCCGATATATGCGCTCGCACAATGGAATATGCCGGCGGCTATCTATGCTGGAAACAAGGGCCCCAGGCTCGGGGCCTCAATAAGGAGGCAATGATGTTTCCCGTCGGCAAGATGGCTTATCCCCAGTACCTGCGTCGCGTCCAGTCCCGTGGATCCAGCCGGGCGAAGGCGCAGCTTTGTACCCTGTTGCGTCGCAAACACCGGTGGACAGAACTGAGCGCGGTGGCTTTCGTCATCGTGGGCGCGCTGAGTTACATGATCGGACTTGGCATTGGCGCCGTCATTCTCCTGGCGCTCGCCGGATTGCTCCTGGTGTCCGATCTGTACGACTGGTGGCAGGAGCACCGCGCAGGCTTCTGATTGACGCCCCGCAACAAGCACCAGCGCGGGTTTACGGCAGGTTCGGTCGTTGTACAAAAATGTGTCTTTTGACGTAGGCTAGCGGCTCGGCTTTCTGGTCGTTCCGTCAATAAAAAGCAGGAGACACTTAATGAAATTCGGTGCAATGACTACGATGACTGCGGCGCTGGTGGCCGCCGGCTTGCTGGCGGCCTGTGCCGGGGCGCCCACCCTCAATCCGCGCCAGCCGCTGATAGCCAATGATGGCTGGGCAGCAGGGACGGATGGCGGTTCCAAGGCGGTTGATGCAAATGTCTATACGGTGAGCAACCGTGCAGAACTGGTGCGTGCGTTGCAGGCGGGCGGCAACCCGGCGTTGCCGAAAATCATCCAGGTCAAGGGCACCATCAACCTGTCGGTCGACGACAACAACAAGGAACTGCTGGAGAAGGATTACGCCGATCCGGCGTATAACTTCGACGCCTACGTGAAGGCCTATGCACCGGCCGTGTGGAACGTGAAGCTGGTGAACGGGCGTCCGGATCGCAAGCTCGCCGGCCCGCTGGAAGCTGCCCGCGAGCGCTCAGCCGAGAACCAGAAGAAACGGATCGTGATCAACGTCACGTCCAACACGAGCATCGTCGGCCTGGGCAAGGACGCGAAGATCGTGAAGGGCAACCTGATGATCGGTGCCGGCACCGAGAACGTCATCATCCGCAACATCACTTTCGAGGATGCGTTCGATTACTTCCCGGGTTGGGATCCGGGCGATTCCTGGGCGGCCAACAAGGCTTATCCGGGTTGCCAGGACGCTTACGTCGATGCCAAGACCGGTCCGCAACAATGTCCTGGTGGTCGCTGGAATTCCGAGTACGACAGTATCTCGGTCAATGGCGGCAAGCGGGTGTGGATCGACCACTGCACCTTCACCGATGGTGACCGTCCGGACAAGATGTTCCCGCCGGTCTTTCCGTTCCCGCACAACCAGATCGAGCAGAAGGTGCAGCACCACGACGGCCAGGTGGATATCACCAACGGCGCCGATCTCGTGACCCTGACCTACAACCACTTCAAGGATCACGACAAGACCTCGCTCATCGGCGGCAGCGACAGCCTGACCTCGGATGCCGGCAAGCTGAACGCCACCTTCCGTGGCAACTGGTTCGAGAATGCCGGTCAGCGCATGCCGCGCGTGCGTTTCGGCAAGGTCCACAGCTTCAACAACTACTTCACCGGCGACGCGTCCGGCATGCCGGACCCGAAGCTGAATGTCGTGCAGAACCACGAGCGCGCGATCAAGGAATCGAAGGGCATTCCCATCTTCCGCAACGGTTTCGGCATCGGCAAGGACTCGGCTATTTACTCGGAGAACAATTACTTCGACATCCGCAACGGGACAGTCGAATACGCTGCCGCAGTGCAGGGTGGTACCAAGTTCTTCGATGCCGGCTCGATCGTGAATGGCCAGCCTGCGGAGTTCGCCAAGGCACTGCCGAAGTTGTCGCCCGATGTGGGCTGGAAGCCGACGCTGTATGGCAAGCAGCCGATTCCCGCCAAGGACGTGCCGGCCTACGTGAAGGCCAATGCTGGCGCCGGCAAGCTGTAAGCGACGCCCGCTGGTACCGAAGCCCCGCCATGGCGGGGCTTTTTTCTTTGCGGCGTGCGGTTTTTGCTCAAGGAAGGCCGCCGCGCGGACGAAAAGCCATCAGGAACGTTATGTATCGAGAGGTGAGGATGAACGATGCCAATGACAGCGCAGAGCGCCGTGCGCGACAGCGCATTGCCGCCAAGCGTGACGGTGAAACCTGCGTGTGGGCGGAGATCGCCGGCGCGAGGCATCCGGTCATCGACCTGTCGATGGAAGGCTTCAGCATTCCTGCGGTGGAAGGCGGCGAAACCAGCGGTAGCTTCGATTTCGTGCTGCGCTTCAACGATATTCCCGACCGTATCCGCGGCCACGCGGAGCGGGTCAATCGCGTGAATTCACTCGAAGGGCCGCGTCTCGGCTGCCGCTTCCTGTCGCTGGAAGGGGACGGGGGCGACAAGCTCTACGAGTGGCTCACCGTCATCGTCATTTGTGGCGCCAGCGTGCGCATCTCCGTGAAGGACGCGCAATCCATCGTGTCCGGCCCGTCGATGATCTGATCGGCCTTCCGGCGCCCGGGAGTATTCTGGGCGCCTGCAGTTTCCGTCTTGCAAAGCCCTGCCGTGTCTACCCTTGTCCTGCTGCTGCCGGACTTCGCGCTGATCCTGCTCGGAGTCGGCCTCCGTCGCTATGCCGGTTTTTCCGAGGCCTTCTGGTCGGGGCTGGAGAAGCTTGTCTACTTCGTGCTCTTCCCGGCCCTGTTGTTCCAGGCGCTGGCGCGGGCGACGCTGGACCCGGCGACGGCCCTGCCCTTGCTCGGGTGCGGGCTGGCGGTGATGCTGGCGGGCCTGCTGCTCGGCTGGGTGGCCAAGCCCTTCATGGGCCTGACGCCGATTGCCTTCGCTTCGCGCCTGCAGTGTGCCTACCGCTTCAATACCTACATCGGCATCGCCGTGGCCGGGACGGTGCACGGTCCTGCCGGCATCGCCGTGATGGGGGCGCTATGCGGCGCGATGGTGCCGTTTGCCAACGTCGCCGCGGTGAGCGCGCTGGCCCGCCATGGCGACAGCCGCCTGATCCTCGAACTGGCGCGCAATCCGCTGATTCTCGCCACCCTGGCCGGGCTGGCCTTCAATCTCGGCGGCTATGTGCTGCCGCAACCCGTCGGCCATTTCCTGGGGCGCCTGGCGGAGGCTTCCATTTCACTGGGCTTGCTGGCGGTGGGGGCGGCGCTGCACTGGGGCAGGACCGAGGGCCACGCGCTGGGTTCGGCATGGATCGTCGCGGTGCGCCTGCTGATCCTGCCCGCGCTGGCGTGGTGGCTGGCGCCGTTACTGGGGTTGACCGGCGTGGCGCGGGACATCGCGGTGCTGTTCGCGGCCCTGCCTTCGGCTTCGTCGGCCTACATCCTCGCCGTGCGCATGGGTGGCGACGGCGTGGGCGTTGCCTGGCTGGTGTCGGCGACCACGCTGGGGTCGATGTTGACGCTGAGCCTCTGGCTCTACCTGCTGCGTCTCTGAGCCGCAGCGCCGCGTTGGCGATCCGGCTTCAGTAGTGCGGCGGAATCTCGTCGCGTAGATCCCGTGGTTCCGCCGTGCCTGGCTGGGCGGCGCTCATCTGCCGGGCGACGCTGAGCAACTGCTGCTGCAACTGGTCGATCTGCTGTTGCTGGCGGAATACCGTGCGGTTGAGCTCGTCCAGCAGGTCTTCGGCGTGGGTGAGCTGGGCTTCCAGGTGGGCGATGCGGTCTTCCATGGCGGCAGGCGGAGGCGAGGCGGGTCGTCATTGTAGGACGGCGCTGAATGTCCCGGGCCGCCGGACAGGCTACGCTGAAGGCGGTCCTTCCACGCATTCGCGCGCTTGCCGCACGCGTTTGTCGCAGTTTGTCGCAATCACCAGGAGAACATCATGGAAACCGTCAGCCACTCGATGCCGGAACTGTTCGAGCAACTCGGCCTGCCTTCGGATGAAGTATCCATCCGCCAGTTCATCAAGGGCCACTCGCCGTTGCCGGAAACCGTACGCCTGCCGGATGCGCCGTTCTGGACACCGGCGCAGGCAGCTTTCCTGCGGGAAGAGTGGCGAGCGGACGCCGACTGGGCTGAACTGATCGACCAGCTGAACCTCAGCCTGCGCGGCTGAGTTCGGCGAGGGTCACGCAGTTGCGCCCGGCCCGCTTGGAGGCATAGAGCGCGTCGTCGGCCGCGACCATCAGTTCCATCATGGTCGGGTAGGCCGGGTAGTGTGCGACGCCCGCGCTGAACGTGGTGTGGAAGACACCATCGTCGTAGGGGTGGGCGACGCGTCCGAAGGCGTCACGGATGTGCTCGATCTTCTCCATCGCGGCGCTGGGCGTGCTGTTGTACAGCACCACGACGAACTCTTCGCCGCCGTAGCGGCCGACCACGTCGGCGCGGCGCAGGCGCTGCTTGAGGAAGCGCGCCAGCGTCTTGATGACCTTGTCGCCCACCGTGTGGCCGTAGGTGTCGTTGACCCGCTTGAAGTGGTCGATGTCGATGATGGCGTAGCTGACCGGCAGCTTCTCGCGGTCGGCGAGCAGGATGGCCTGTTGCAGCAGCGCCTTCGTTTTTACGTGGTTGTACAGCCCGGTCAGGCTGTCTTCCACCATCAGGCGGCGCAAGCCACGGTAACGCTCCGACTTGCTCACCACCGTGTTGGCGAGCTGGGTCTGGCTGATCGGCTTGGTGAGGAAGTCGTCACCGCCGTGGCGCATGGCCTCGATCTGCACCGCCTCGCTGGTCTCGCTGGTGAGATACACGATGGGGATGGATTCGAAAGCCTTGTTCTGGCGGATGATCTTCGCCACCTCCAGGCCGTTGCAGCCATCCATGTGGAAGTCCAGCAGCAGCACGTCGGGCGAGAAATCCAGCAAGGACTCCAGCACCATCGCCGGATGGCGCAGGGTGCGTACGTGGATGTTCGGAAACTGCGCCAGGGTCTTTTCGATGGTCGCCAGCACCGTGGCTGAATCGTCCAGCACCAGTACGCGGTAGGGCTCGTCCTTGGCCTTGTAGGCCAGCGGGTCGACGGCATCCACCAGGGCATTGATCGGCAACGGCGTCACGAAGAAGCCTTGCGCGCTGTGGCGCACCGCCTGCAGGCGCAGCGGGAAGTCGCCGCGCTCCGACAGTGCGAACCACTTCAGTCCGTAGCGGTTCACCTCTTCGATGAGCGGAGCCACGTTGGCGTCGACGCCGGTTTCCGGCAACTCGATGACGACCGCGGCGGCGCGCTGGGTGACTGCTGTCTGCAGCCCCAGGCGGAAATCCGTGAATACGCGGAACAGGTAGCCGTAGTGCTCCATCTGCAGCAGCAGCTCGCGCACCGAGTCGGCGCTGCGCGCGAACATCACCACCAGCGGCATCGTTTCTTCTTCGGTACTGCGCAGGCCGATGTTGCGGCGCGCCGAATCCGTCCAGATGTCGCGTACCACCGCAAAAACGCCGGGTAGTAGACGGTCCAGCGCAGCCTTTTCGGCTTCGCCGGGCGAAGGGTTGCGTGCAAGGAGATCGAGCAGCGGCATGACCGCGGCTTCGAGGTCGTTAAGCCCCTGCTGACGAGCCAGCGCGAGCAGGCGGTCGCAATGCGGCGTGAAGGCGCGCCAGCGCTCCGGCTGGTCGCTCGCCTGCCAGACGGCTTTCCAAGCCTGTACCAGGCCGTTCCAGGTTGTATGGATTTCCAGTCGGTTGATCATGCCCCGATCTTAGCCCTGAATTCCGTGAGTCCGGTGGGGCGGGCGACGTCCGGCCTTGCGGCTGCCGTCGCCCGGTTCGACCATTTATCGGCATTACGGCCGCGTTCTGAACTGTTGCCCGGTGCCTTTTAGGGGGTTTTGCCGAATAATCCACATCCTTTGCGGCACCAGAACAAGAGCGGGAGCAGCCGATGCGGAGCGGGTTCGGTCGATGGTTGAGATGCACGGTGGGAGCAGGAGCCATCGCCCTTTGCGGGCTGGCGGCCGCGGCCTGTCCGCCCGCGGGCGCTGGCAAGAGCCAGTGCCGTCCCCCCGAGCTTGGCGAATGGCTCGCCTGGCAGGCCATGCTCGGCGATGATGCCCGCCCGACGAAGAGCTCCGAGGCGGATGCGGTGGCCGACGTGGTGGCCTTGTTGCAGCAACGTTATCCCTGCGGTCTCAGCTTCGCTGCGCAGGATCTGCCTTTCAAACCGACAGCCAGTGTTTGGAACTGGGCCTTGCGGGAAGAGGCAACCCGCCTGGTTTACGTGGGATTCGTAGGTAACGGCGCCGTCTGCCAGGGCGTCAAGGAGCAGGCCGGGCTGGTGACCATCCGTCGCGCGCGCACCGTGAGCTGTCCCAAGGGCTGGGGCTGGCAGGTGCTCGACGATGCCGAAGCCATGTGCGTGCGGGATTGAGCGGCGTGGAGTTGCTGAAGCCCCTGGGGCTGTTCATCGCCACGGCACTGGCGGAAATTCTCGGCTGCTACCTGCCCTGGCTGTGGCTGAAGAAGCAAGGGTCGGCGTGGCTGCTGTTGCCGGCTGCCGCCAGCCTCGTCCTGTTTGCCTGGCTGCTGACCCTGCATCCCCAGCCGGCGGGCCGCGTCTATGCTGCCTACGGCGGGGTGTACGTCGGCATGGCCTT
This sequence comes from Uliginosibacterium sp. H1, assembly GCF_036017065.1. Classification (NCBI taxonomy): domain Bacteria; kingdom Pseudomonadati; phylum Pseudomonadota; class Betaproteobacteria; order Rhodocyclales; family Zoogloeaceae; genus Uliginosibacterium; species Uliginosibacterium sp. H1. The sequence continues at coordinate 1,100,231 of NZ_JAYXHR010000001.1, read as the reverse complement.
GCTGTGGCTGTGGGCGGTGGATGGCGTACGGCCCACGTTCACCGACGTCCTGGGTGCAGGGGTGTGCCTCGCCGGCATGGCCATCATCTATTTCGGGCCGCGCCAGGCCTGAGGCCCGCCTGACTCACTTGCGATCGCTGTCGTCGCCTGCGTCGCCGGCTGCGTCACCATTGGCTTCGTTTTCTGAATCGCTATCGTCTTGGGCCGTGACCACGTGGGCCGCCAGCATCGCTGCACGGGTTTCCGGGGTTTCCAGGCTGATGCGGCCCAGCGTGCCGCTGCGGTAATCGGTCAGCAGGATCAGCGCGGCCTTCTCCAGGTCGAGCTCGCCGCCCTTCATGCGGCAGCCGCGCTTCTTCGCCACCGCTTCCACGATAGCCACGCCATCCATGCCGGCCAGTTCCAGTTTGTAACGTGCGGCCAGCAGGTCCGGGTAGCGCGCGAGCAGGATGTCGGCCAGCGCGGCGGCTACTTCCTCTTCCAGCACGGCGTTGGTGCCGACGGCATGGCTGGCGGCCAGCATGTAGCCGTCGCCGGGATACTCGATCTTCGGCCACAGCATGCCGGGGGTGTCGGTCAGCGTCATGCCGGGGCCGATGTCGTAGCGCTGCTGGTTTTTCGTCACGGCAGGCTCGTCACCCACCGCGGCGACGCGGCGCTTGAGCATGGCGTTGATCAGGGAGGATTTCCCGACGTTCGGGATGCCCATGATCATGATGCGCAGCGGCTTGGTGTTGTTGTCGCGGTGGGGGGCGAGGCTGCGGCACAGCGCGGGAATGCGCGCCACGTCGGACGGCTTGCGGCTGGACAGCGCCACGGCTTTCACGCCGGGCAGGCGGTTCAGGTGGGCGATCCAGGCTTCGGTGGCGACGGGGTCCGCCAGGTCGCTCTTGTTGAGCAGCTTGAGGCAGGGACGCTGCCGGAAGCGGCGCAGCTGGTCGATCATCGGATTGCTGCTGGCCGCCGGCAGGCGGGCGTCGAGCACTTCGACGACGAGGTCGGTGTTCTCCATGGTCTCGGCCGCCTTGCGGCGGGCGGAGTTCATGTGACCGGGAAACCACTGGATGGACATGCTGGCGTACGGTTGGCGCGGTGGACGCGTGAAGCCGCGCATTATCGCCCGGCCGCCTGCAGTCCGCTTGCGAAAGCGGTGCGCTGCTCGTCAGTGCGTCGCCATGCGTTCTTGCATCGCGGCGCGGGCCGCGTCGATGAGCGCCTCGGGCGTGACCTGCAGGTGGCGCAGTGCCCGGGCGGCAATGCTGTACTCCTCGGCGGCGACGGCCAGCAGCACGTCGGCAGCCAGCAAGGGACGACCCTGTCGCGCATGACGGTTGTCCGCCACGCGCTGCATCAGCGTCTGGCCGGACGGCGCGGCGTTGTAGAGGCCGTCAGCTTCTCTCAAGGAAGGTGCCTGCCCGGTGAGCGATGCGGAAGACACCCCGGCGCCGGCGAGTGCGTCCGCGAATTGCGCGCCGATGGCTGCGCGGAAGCGCTTCGCGTCCAGGCCCAGTGCGTCGAATGCCCGGGCGGCGGATCCGTCGGGCAGCGCCAGCGCAGCCAGGACGAAGTGTTCCGAGCCCGGCGCGGCGATGCCTTCGTGGCGGGCGAGGGTTTCGGCAGCGCGGCACAACGCGGCGATGAACTTCGTGTCCTGTAACCAGGTGCGGAGCAGGGTCAGCATGGCGGTCCTCGTTCAGTCGGGTTTGAGATGCGACAGCCGGCGGTGAGCGGCCTGTTTGGAGACGCCGAGCGCCTCCGCGATCTGTGCCCAGGACCAGTCCTGGCGCAGCGCTTCGACGACACAACGGGACTCCAGGTCGTCGGCGAGCCGTCTCAGGGCGACGACGGCGGCAAGTGACTGCGCGACATCCGCGGGGTCGGGCACCGGGAGGGACGGGGCGGCAGGATGTGCGGGATTCATGTCGTCAACGTTAGTTGACGTTTCCAGGGTCGTCAATATTTGTTGACGACTGGTCGATCAAGACCGGTGCTCAGACCGGTGCTTGTTCCGCCGCCAACCCGCCCATGAAAAAGGCCGCGAACGATCGCGGCCTTTTCATCTTTTCGTCTGCGTGCGATCGTGGCTAGCAAGCCAGGCGACTGCTTGCCGGATGCGTGCAGGCGGCACGAAAGGCTTCGCAGCGCTCGACGAATTCCGCCGTGCTCTTGGGCATCGGCACGCGGGCGCGGGTGATGTCGCTGATCAGCAGATGGGCTTGCGCCAGCAACTGCCGGCCCTGTTCGACCTGCTGCAATTGCTGCTCCGTCGCCCGCGCTGGAGCGATGACCTGGTAGTCCTGCAGCTGCTCGCCGGCCACCGCGAAACTGGTCCACACCTCGAAGATGTCAGGGTCGGTACGCAGGGTTTCGGTCTTGATCTTGGCGGCGTCGGCGAAGTCGCGGATCAGGCGGTCTATGCCGGGAAACTGCGGACGTGCACAGAAGGTGGCGCACAGGGCGTCGGCGATCTGGTCGATGTCGCGCATGGTCTGCGCGATCTTGATGTAGCGGCTTTCGTAGAAAGCTTCCACCGGGATCGAGAAGGCCTTGAAAGGCTCGCCCCACAGCTCGTCGATGCCTTCCTCGCCACTGCGGTGCATCACCGTCTTGCCAAGCTCCAGCGCCTCCAGCAGGCAGTGTCCGCATTCACGCAGCAGCGGATTGTCGGAGGCGATCTCCACGCCGCAGGCCTGCAATTCCACCAGCTTGGTGAAGATGTCGGCGCCGCGGTTGAACAGCGCGCCGGCGAGCATGGCGCCCTTGACGCGGCGGCGGGCCGGATCAGCCTCGGCCTTGAAGGCGGCGCGGGCTTCTTCCAGGCGCGAGCCGGGAATGTTGATGCCGTGCTCGACGTGGTTGAACAGGCGGCGGGTCAGCGCTTCGATCAGGCGCTTCTTGGCCGTCAGGGTGTCCGCCGGTGCCTGGTAAGTCTTGACCCAGTAGCCGTGGTAGAACACCCGCTCAACGCCGTTGATGACGCGTTTGCTGCCGAAGGGGATGGGCTCGACCATGTCGGAAGGCTCGTTCATGGGACGAAAGGATGACATTCCTAGCTTAGTCAAATTCTGAAATTTTTTGTGCAATGCACTAACGCGCATCACGCCAGCGATATGGGCGGTATACCGGTTTACGCATCATCCGCCCGCGGCAATCGTCCTTCGACCATGAAGTGCACCGCATCAAATTGCCACAAGCTGGCACTGGGCTGGTGGTAATACCGCACGGTGGCAGGAGTGGTTTCACAAAGCCACTGCTGGGTGAGATCGGGGCGGTCGTGGGCCAAAGCAAGAGGGGTGAAGAGCGCGAGGTTGGTGCCGTGCTCCGGGTCGCGCGCCGACTCGAATTCGAAGGCCTCGATGCCGGCGGCGCGCATCGCGCTGCCCAGGGCGCGGCTGCTGCGGTAGTCCGCCGGGTCGGTGAGCTGGACACGCCAGGCGTCGAAAGGCGGCGCCTGCAGTCGCAGGCCTTTTTCGCTACGCAAGGTGAGGGAGAAGAGGGTGTGCTGGGTGGTGAGCGCGCCCGCTGGCGCCACGCTCATGCCGGCCAGGAACAGGTAGCGGTAGTAGGCAGATTCCGCCAGCACGGTGCCCACGCTGCGCGAGGCGTAGAACAGTCCCGGTTCCGTGCGCCCGCCGAAGCGGGACCCCCAGGGAAGGGGCGGGTAGCGGAAAGGAGTCGCCAGCAGGTAGTGCAGGCGCGCGGTGTCGACGGGCGCACGCGGCTTGCTGGTTTCCAGCATCTGTTCCAGCAAGGCCTGTTCGGCAAGGTTGGCGACGAGGCGGTTGGTGGCGATCTGTTCCTGGCTTTCCACCAGGCGCCAGGCGGTACCGCCGAGCAGGACGGGGCGTGCCTCGGCCAGGCAGGCCAGCAGGGCCGTGGTATCGGACATGGGATGTGTGGGCGCTGGGTCAGACCTTGCCGCGCATGGCGTCGAGGTATTCGACGACGCGGATCAGTCCCTGCACGCTGTGGACCTGTTCGGCCGGGATGCCGCCGGTGTGCAGGTTGGGCGTGTGCATCCAGTGTTTCATCTGCGCGCCGTCGCCTCCCACCAGCACGAACAGCGAGCGGTAGGCGCGGATCAGCAGCAGGGCCAGTTCGCCCGCCTTGGTGGCGGGGTCGATGCCGCGGCGGGCGAAAACGGTGCGTTCGCGGCCGACGATGCCGGCCAGCTCGTTCTGGGTCAGGCCGAGTTCGCGCCCGGCGTTGAGCAGCGCAGTGGCGAGAACCTGGGTGGGGTCGGGCGCGGTTTGCAGCAAGGCACTCATGGCGGCTTCCTGAGACACACCGGAATGTGTCAGTAGTGTGCTATTTCCGCATTATGGATTTATTTGTTGCTTTTGCAACTTCATTTTGGCTTTGGTCGATGAGGAATGGCTTTGTCTCAAGCTTCCCTCAAGGATTCGACCGGGCTTTCCGGCTAAGCTCAGGCCTCCTGCAGTTTTCGCCTTTCGTGCACTTCTCGTGAAATTCCCCGTGAATAGTCAGCAGTTCTATACCAATCGCAAGACCGTCTTCCTGCTCGCCACCCTGTGCTGTTTCCTGTGGGGCAGCGCCTATCCGGCCATCAAGAATGGCTACGAGATGTTCGGCATCGCCGCCCAGGACATCCCGTCCAAGATGGTCTTCGCGGGCTATCGATTCGTGTTCGCCGGGCTGGTGCTGATGGTGCTGGCGGCTTTCCAGCGCAAGCCGCTGTTCGCGCTGTCCGCGCGCGACTGGCGTGGCATCGGCATGCTGGGCCTGACCCAGACGGCGATCCAGTACGTCTTCTTCTACGTCGGCCTCGCTTACACCACCGGCGTGAAGGGCTCGATCATGAACGCCACCGGCACCTTCTTCTCGGTGCTGCTGGCGCACTTCATCTATCACAACGACCGTCTGACCTATGCCAAGGTGATCGGTTGCCTGGTCGGCTTCGCCGGCGTCATGGTGGTGAACTTCAGCGAGGACCTGCTGGACTTCCACTTCACGCTGCTGGGCGAGGGCTTCGTGGTGATCGCCGCCTTCGTGCTGTCGGCCGCGTCCATCTACGGCAAGCGGCTGTCGCAGCGCATCGATTCCGTCGTCATGACCGGGCACCAGCTCTTCATCGGCGGCGTGGTGCTGACGGTGGCGGGCTACGCTTTCGGTGGTCACCTTGAAGGCTGGACCTGGGCGTCCGGCAGCCTGATGGCCTACATGGTGTTGCTGTCTTCCGCCGCCTTTGCGTTGTGGAGCCTGCTGCTCAAGTACAACCGCGTCGGCCTGGTGACGGTGTTCAACTTCCTGGTGCCGGTGTTCGGCGCGGTGCTGTCGGCACTGTTCCTCAACGAGTCCATCCTCGAATGGAAGAACGTCGTCGCACTGGTGCTGGTCTGCGCCGGCATCTGGATGGTGACCCGCGTGAAGGACACGAAGGAAGACGTGGCGCACTCGTGAGCGTTCGCGTCATTGCCCGCCACGATGGCCTGATCGTCTTCGCCAAGCCGGCCGGCATGAGCTTCCATGCCGAGGAGGGCGAGGGCGGCTTCATGGCTGCCGCGCGCGCCGCCAGCGGTGTCGATGGCCTGCACGCCGTGCACCGGCTCGACCGCATCACCTCCGGCCTCGTGCTGTGCGCCACCGGTGCCGACGCTGCGCGCGACCTGTCCGCGCAGTTCGCCAATGGCGAGGTGGAGAAGTACTACCTCGCGCTATCGGCGCGCAAACCCTCGAAGACGCAGGGATGGGTGAAGGGCCGCATGGAGAAGGGGCGGGGCGGCAACTGGCGTCTGGCTGCCGGGCAGGGGCAAGTACAGGGACAGGGACAGGGCCCCTACGCGGTGACGCAGTTCTTCAGCTATGGCCTGGGCGAGGGGCTGGGGCGGCGCCTGTTCGTCGTGCGGCCACGCACCGGGCGCACCCACCAGATCCGTGTCGCGCTGAAGAGCCTGGGCAGTCCCATCCTGGGTGACGCGCGTTACGGCGGCGCGGCGGCGGATCGCGGCTACCTGCATGCCTGGGCGCTGCGTCTCGCGTGGCGGGGCGAGTCCCTGAACTGGACCCTGCTACCGGACGAAGGCAGCGCCTTCCTCGATGCCACGCTGCAGGCCCGCCTGCAGGAAGTCGGCGCGCCCTGGCAGCTTGCCTGGCCGTCGTGGCAGATGCCGGAAAGACTGGCGACACCCGCCGCGGCGGATACGGATAGCGCAGCGTGACCCGTCATCCCTTCTTCGTCGGTGTGTCGTGTGCGCTCGGGGCCGGCCTCGCCTGGGGGCTGGTGTTCATCGCGCCGGTGATCCTGCACGACTACCCGGCGGCGATGCTGGCCTGTGCCCGCCACGTCGCCTTCGGCCTCATCTGCCTGCCACTGGCCTGGCGCTACGGCAGCCGCATCGCGATGATGGACAGGCAGGCCTGGCTGCGTGCCTTCGAGCTCGCGGCCATCGGCAACATCGCCTACAACCTGTGCCTGGCGGCGTCCATCCAGTTGATCGACACGCCTCTGCCGGCGGTCATCATCGGCACGCTGCCGGTGGTCATCGCGGTGTGCTCCAATTTTCATGAAGCGACGTTGCCCTGGCGTCGGCTGCTGCCTTCGCTGCTGGTCATCGCGGCGGGCATTGTGCTGGTGCAATTGCATGAGCAGCAGTCCGGCAGTCTGCCGGAAGGCAACCTGCTGTCGGGGGTGCTGCTGGCGATCGGCGCGGTGGTGTGCTGGACCTGGTACCCGTTGCGCAACTCGGCCTGGCTGCGCGCGCGACCGCAACTGGGGTCCGGCACCTGGGCGACGGCGCAGGGCGTGGCGACCCTGCCGCTGGCCCTCGTCGGTTTCGTGCTGGCGGCCTGGTGGTACGACGGCCCGGCCTTCGATGCGCCGCTGGGGCCGCGCCCGGAACTGTTCGTGGGCCTGATGCTCGCCATCGGCTTGCTGGCCTCGTGGCTGGGCACGCTGCTGTGGAATCGCGCCAGCCAGTTGCTGCCGACCGCGCTGGTCGGCCAGCTCATCGTGTTCGAGACGCTGGCGGCGATGGCCTACGCCTTCCTGTGGCGTGGCGAGTTGCCCGGCTGGCTGGCACTGGCCGGCGCGGCCCTGCTGGTGGCCGGCGTGGTGGCAGGGGTGCGGGCCTTCCAGCGCGGCTGAGCGTGCTGCCCTGCGCAGGAAGCCGGGCAGCGCCTGGGTTATCCTCGCCGGCATGGATTTCACCGCACTCATCTTCCTGGTCGCGCTGGCGGCCCTGGCCTGGTACGTGATGGACGGCCTGCGCGCCCGTGAGGCGGGCGTGTCCGCCGCACGCCGCGCCTGCGCTGCCGATGGCCTGCAGTTCCTCGACGACAGCGTGGCCTTGCGCAGCCAGCGCTTCATGCGCAATGACGAAGGCCGCCTGCTGCTGCAGCGGGTGTATGCCTTCGAGTACAGCGACACGGGTGACAACCGCCTGCCGGGCACCGTGACCGTGCTGGGGCAACGGGTCACCGCGCTGGACATCGCCTGGCGCGGGGCGGAAGCAACGCTGCACTGAAGGCGCTGGACTCAAGGGGACCACTGCACCGGGCGCGGCCTGCCGCATGGTCGGCACCTTGCATTTGCTTACAAACGCTCACACCCCCCAATACCGGCCGCTTCTAGTCTTCACTCCACGCAATGCCGCAAGGCGTTGAGCCCCCAGGAGACGAAGAATGCAGAAGCTGATGAGCAAACTGGCCGGTGTGGCCCTGGCTTTCGGTGTGGTCGCCGCACCGGAACTGGCTCTCGCCGACGACCATCGCGGCCGCCATGATCGCTACGATCGTCACGACCGCCATGACAGCCGCCACGACAGGTATGACCGCCGCGACGACCGCCGCTACTGGAAGGAGTCGCGTCACCATGACCGCCACCATCACTACCACGGCCCGCGTGTCGTGGAACGTACGGTGATCCGTCACGGCCCGCCGGTGGTGTATCCGTACCCCGTGTATGGCGGCCCGGCGCCGATCTATCACCGTCCGCCCGGCGTCACCATCGGCATCAGCATTCCGCCGATCGTGATCCCGATCCGCTGACCGCCCCGGCGTAACGGACGAAGTAACAGGCTTTCCTTCGCTGCGTGCCGCAGCCGCTCACCGCCCGCGATGTCTGCGTGGGCGGTGAGCATTTGTCTTTCAGGCACCTGCTGGCGCTATCATCGACGGCAATTCCCGAGCCCGTCCTCATGAGCGCCACCGACTCCACCGTCCTCGCCGATCAGCTTGCCCGCGTCGCCCTGGGCGACCGTGCGGCGCTGCGTCGCGTGTACGAGATGAGCTCCGCGCATCTGTTCGGCGTCGCGCTCCGTATCTTGAACCGGCGGGACCTGGCCGAGGATGTCCTGCAGGATGCCTTCGTCAGCGTCTGGCACCGTGCCGGCGACTATCGTGCCGTCGCGGGCCAGCCGATGACCTGGCTGATCAGCATCGTCCGCAACAAGGCGCTGGACGTGGTGCGCAGCGCCGCCCATCGCTACGAGACCGCACTGCCGGAAGACGAGGCGGGCCGTGCGCTGGACATCGAGGACGAGCGTCCCGATCCGCTGGCCCTGCTGGGCGAGGCGGTCGAGGCGATGGCCATCCGCAACTGCATGGATCGCCTGGAGGCGAGCCATCGCCAGAGCCTGGCGCTGGCGTACTACCACGGCCTGTCGCACAGCGAGGTGGCGGTGCGCATGGCCGCACCGCTGGGCTCGGTGAAGGCCTGGGTGCGGCGCGGGCTGGAGCGTCTGAAACGTTGCCTGGAGGCGCAGGGGTGAACTACGAGCGGCCCGAGCTGATCGACCGGCTGGCGAGCGAATACGCGCTGGGCACCCTGCGGGGACCGGCGCTGCGCCGCTTCCGTCGCCTGCTCGCCAGCTCCGACGCCGCGCGTGCCGCAGTGCAGGGCTGGGAAAGGCACTTGGCCGCGCTGGCCGTCAGCGTACCGTCCGAGACACCGTCGCCCCGCGTCTGGCGCGGTATCGAATCGCGCATCGCGCCTCCTGCGCGGGCGTCGTCGCTGTGGCGCTGGCTGAAGCCGGCGCTGGGTATCGCCTGTGGCGTCATCCTTGGCGCTGCCGTGACGCTCGGCCTGGTGCGCGGAATGCCGGAGGTCTTCACCACGCTGGACGCGGTGGCCGAGCGCGAGCAGGCCTTGCCGCAGAGCTACGTCGGCCTGCTGCTGGATGCCGAAAACCGGCCGACGGTGCTGGCGAGTTCCACCCGCCACGGCAGGCGGGTGACGCTGAAGATCCTCCGCCCCATCGACGTGCCCGCCGGCAAGCTGCTGCAGCTATGGGCGTTGCCGCAGGACGCCAACGGCCAGCCACTGACACCCATTCCCCTGGGTGTCGTTCCTCCGCAGGGCAGGGGCGGCTTCGACATGCCGGACACGGCCGAGCGCCTGCTCTCCAACGTGCCGCGGCTCGGCATCACGCTGCAGGATGCGCCTGCGCAGCCTGGCGACGTGCCGGGCGACTTCCTGCTGCAGGGGCATTGCGCCAAGCTCTGGTGAGCGTGTTGCGGCAATGATCTCCGCGGCGACGATCTCCGCAGCGGTGATCTCCGCAGCGACGATCTCCGTGGCAATTCGCCACGCGCCATCTGAAATCCCTCCGCTGATCGTTCCACGTCTTCCCTGATCGTCCCCTCGTCGTGGGAGGCGGCGACTGCCCCTTCGTCTGTACTGGAATCCGCATCCAGCCTGCATCCGTTGTGCGGGGTGCTCCGTATGTGTCATCGCCGGGCTGCTGAGGCCCGCGGGTCGCAACCATTACGCGCAGCCATTGCGCGCAACCACTACGGAGATACCGACATGAAGCACATCCTCATCACCACTGCCCTGCTGAGCATCGTCACCACCGCGCAGGCCAACCCCGCCATCGAGAAGAATGGCGTGCTCGCCAGCAAGGACGGCCGCACGCTCTACACCTTCGACAAGGACAGCGGCGGTCGCAGCACCTGCAACGGGGGCTGTGCGGCGGCATGGCCGCCCTTCGCGGTCGCCAACCCGGCACTGGCAGGGGGTGACTTCAGCATCCTGCGTCGCGACGACGGCAGCCAGCAGTGGGCCTGGAAAGGCATGCCGCTGTACTTCTATGTCGGCGATGCGAAGCCGGGCGACATCACCGGCGACAACCAGGGTGGCGTGTGGCACGTGCTGCGTGGCGACCGCAAGGCTGCCGCGTCCGGTGGTGGCGCCAGCTCGCGCAGCGAGTGGGGCTACTGAGCGATTACTGAGCAGTACTCGGCAGCTACTCAGCCGCAACCGGACGCACCGCATGAGCCTTGCCTGCCTGCTGGGCGGCATGACCGTCGCCCGGCCCATCAAACCAAGCAGTTCGATAAATGCGCAAGCCGACGGCATGGCCGCGGCGTGCGCCAGCAAACCTGTCAGGGGATTTTCAATGTTGAAGGATTTTCGTGGCGTGCCGGTATCGACCGGCAGTCGTGACGCAGTGGCACTGTACGAAACCGCGCTGGCCGAATTCCAGCGCTACAGCGGCGACCCGATTGCCACCATCGAGCGTGCGCTCGCCGCCGACCCGGATTTCATCATGGGTCATCTGTTCAAGGCCTTCGTGCTCTACACGACGTCCGAGCAGCGCTACCTGCCCATGGTGCGCGAAGCGGTGACGCGTGCCGCCGGCCTGCACAAGTACGCCACGCAACGCGAGCAGCGCCTGACGCTGGCGGCGGAACGTCTCGTCGCCGGTGACTGGCTGAGTGCCTGCCAGGTCTTCGACGAAGTGCTGATCGAGCACCCCTGCGATGCGCTGAGCATCCAGATATCTCACCTGATGGACTTCTACCGTGGCGACGCGGTGAACCTGCGCAATCGCGTGGCGCGCGTGCTGCGCGCCTGGCGCAGCGACATGCCGGGCTACTCCTACGTACTGGGCATGCAGGCCTTCGGCCTGGAGGAGTGTCACGAGTACGCCGAGGCCGAACGCCTGGGGCGCCGCGCGCTGGAGATCGACCCCGCCGACGGCTGGTCCGTGCATGCGGTGGCACACGTCATGGAGATGCAGGGGCGCATCGAAGAGGGCATGGACTGGCTGCGCGGTCGCGAGGCCGACTGGGCGAAGCCGGGCAATGGCTTCGCACCGCATAACTGGTGGCATCTCGCGCTGTTCCACCTCGACCGCGGCGAACACGCGGCGGTGCTGGAGATCGTCGACCAGCGCATCCTCGGCCCGCAGACCGACATGCTGCTGGTGCTGGTGGACGCCACCGCGATGTTGTGGCGCCTGAGCCTGGAAGGCGTGGACATCGGTGACCGTTTCGAGCGGGTGGCCGACATCTGGCAGGGCAAGCTGGACGTGGAGCGCGGCCACTACGCCTTCAACGACCTGCACGCCATGCTGAGCTTCGCGGCCTGCGGGCGCGGCCACGCCATTGAGCGCCTGCTGGCGCAGATGCGCGAGACGGCCACCGGCACCACAAGTCTCAACGCGGTGATGACCAGCGAAGTCGGTCTGCCGCTGGCGGAAGGCATGCTGGCGTTTGCGCGCGGACAGCACGCACAGGCCATCACGCGCATCGCGCGGGTGCGCGACCATGCGCACCGCTTCGGCGGCAGCAACGCGCAGCGCGACCTGTTGTCGCTGACGCTGATCGAGGCCGCGATCCGCTCGCGCGATCTTTCGCGTGCGGAGCATTACCTGGCCGAGCGTGCGCGGCTCAAGCCCACCGACTGGAGTTGGCGCCTGGCGACGCGGATCGCGGGCGCCCGCGTGCAGGTGGCGGCCTGAGCGTTGTCGTCGCAGGTGCCACCCCTCGGCAAGCCGAGGGGCGGGGCGTCGTTCAATCCGCCAGCGGAATGCAGATGGCGGTGCGCCACTCGCTGGGCGGCAGGTCCGCGCAGTTGTTGAGGTATTCCTCGAAGGCCGGCGCATCGGCCGGTTCCTCGTTGCTGGCCGGCAGCCATTCGCCGTACAGCCAGGCGTAGGCCTTGTGCAGTTCGGCGTAAGGGCCGGTGAATTCCAGCACTGCGCAGCGGCCGCCCGGGGTCTGCAACAGGCGGAAGTCTTCTTCCGGCCGGAAGCCGGCGGGGACGGTGATGCAGGCCTCCGAGCGCAGATCCCTGGCGGGCACCGATTCGGGATCGTCGTAGTAGATGCCGAAGGAGCGCGTCTGCGGTCCCAGCAAGCCCTTGCCGCCCGCCCAGGCGGCAAGGCGCTCGAAGCTGTGGCCGATCTGCTGGTAGTCACCCTCGTGGGCCAGCGCGACGACGGCGACGGTGGGGCGGTTCTCGATGCGAACGGTGTACATGGTGTTCTCCTGACGGTTGAGGGATGGCAGTGCAGGAAACTGCACCAGCCGGCGTCCGCGGAAGGCTGCGGGGGGCAGGCCATAGGCCGCGCGGAAAGCGCGGTTGAAGGCCTGCACGCTGCCGAAACCCGCTTCGGTGGCGATCAGCGCGATGGCCCGCGACCCTTCCAGCAGCCGCCCGGCCGCGCGGTGCAGCCGCAGCCGGCTCAGCGTCTGCTGCACCGTCTCGCCCATGTGCGCGCGATAGACGCGATGGAAGTGATACGGCGACAACGCGGCCTCCTCCGCCAGCCGGTGGAGGTCGACCCCGGCATCCAGGTGGCGGGTGAGCCAGCGCACTGCGCGTTCGATACGTTCGCCGTGGCGTTCTCGGGTAGCGGCTTTCATTGGGTCCGGTGGTGGTTGCCTGCAGGGCCATCCTCCCGCAGCGGCTTTGATCAGGATTGCGCATTTTGAGCATGGTCCAGCGCTCGCCACATGTCTCAAATTTGTGATGCAAAGGCAGATGCCAGAGGCGTATTCTCCTGCCTTCCGGATTCATAACAGGGAGGCTTGCATGAGCAGTCAGGACGATGATGACAATACCCGCGTGGCCCTTACCTTCATCGGCCTGATTGTCGCGGCCGTGGTGGTGGGTGTCCTCACCTTTGCGGTGATGGGCCTGGGTTCCCGCCCGAGCGCCGAGGCACCCGAGGTCGAACTGGTGATCGAGGAAGTGGACATCGCCCCGGTCGGCGAGGCCCTGGTCAAGGTGTACTACGAGATCGGCCAAGCGGATCTGTCGGGCGATGCGCAGGCGCAACTGGCCAAGGTGGTGGAGGCCGCCGCGGCCCAACCGACGCTGATCGTGCTGGTCTCCGGCTTCCACGATGCCAGCGGCAACGCCGCGCAGAACGCGGAGCTGGCCAAGCAGCGTGCCCTGGGTGTGCGCCAGGCCTTGCTGTCTGCCGGCGTGGGCGTCGAGCGGGTGAAGCTGCGCAAGCCGGAAAGCACGCTTGGCGATGGCCAGGCGGCCGAGGCACGTCGCGTCGAGTTGCGCGTGCAGTAAGCGGGTTTCAAGCAGGTCGTACTCGTGCAAAGGGCCGCGATTGCGGCCCTTTGCCTTTTGTTCTTCGTGCGTCCGGGGCGTGGCTCCGGAGAGGCGTCAGGGTTTCGTGACAGCCTCCGGCGCCGGGCCGAACAGGCGCTCGGCGTTCTTCCAGGCGATCTGTTCCGCCACCGCGGGCGGCAGGTCGGCCAGCCATTCGCGGTACTGCCCGATGATGTTCGGGTAGTCGTCCCAGCGCTCGTTGATCCAGGTGTCGGAGCCGAGCAGGAAGCGGTCGGGGAAGCGGTCGAACAGCCGTTTCCATTCGGCCGTCACGCCCCCTGCGCCGGTGATGCCGCCACGGTACGACAGCTCCGCCGTCAGGCCGGGATAGCGCTGCAACATTTCCGCAACCTTGTCGGCCGGTTCGGTGAAGCCGGTGTGCGCCCAGATGATGCGCGCCTGCGGGTCGACGGCGAACAACTCCTCGATGGCCACCACGTCGCTGTGGGCGTGCAGCATCAGCTTGTGCTTCCTGGCGAACAGCACGACGTCGCGCACCACGTCGCTCTTCGCGGCGAAGCCGTGTAGGTGGAATTCGCCGATGCCCTTGTAGTAGCCGCGTGGAAACTCCTCCTCGATCAGCTTCATGGTCTGGCGGTCGCCGTACCAGGTGCCGATGTCGGCGCGGATGCGGTAGGGCCGCAGGAAGGGCACCACCCAGGGCTTGGGCTGCCCTGCGGACACCAGCGCATGGGTGCCGGCGTTCGGCCGGCTGGTGGCGAGGATGCCGCGCACGTTGTTGTCGGCGAAGGTCTTCAACACCTTGTCGAGCGGGAAATGGGCGGTCGGCTCCCAGTTGTAGTGCAGGTGGGCGTCGAAGATCGGCATGGTCTTCGCGGCCGGATTCCGGGCGCGGTCCTGGGCCTGGGCCGGGCTGGTCAGACCGGTGGCCAGCAGCGCGATGCCGACCAGGGCAGCGAGGCGGGGACGCAGGGATGCGAGGGGCATGGCGGGCTGTCCTTCGGGGCGGTGTCTTTGTAATCGGATAGCCGGTAGTTTTGCCTCATTTTCCGTTTCTCACAAATGCGGGCAGCCCATGCAGAATCACGGCACCCGCCGTCCGGTGCAGCAGCTTCTTGTCAGCAGTCATCCATCCAACACTTCAGGGGAGGAGAAGGAATGAGCCAGGAACGTACGCCCGCAAGTCCGTCCGGAAGTCCGGAGACGCCCAACCGTCCGCCCTACATCTACCCGCCGGGTTCGGTGCTGATGCACTCGCCGCTGGTACTGCAGCAGGCCAACCTGTACGGCTTCTTCGTGAAGGGCAAGACGGAATGCCTGCAGCGCTCGGTGGATGCCACCTTGAGTGCGGGGTCCGGTGGCCGGGCGCGCTTCCGGGTGCTGACGCCTTACGTGCTGCTGAGCTTCACGCGCATCAGCCACGCCTTCTCCGAGCGGCCGGTGGATCGTGACAAGGGCTGGATCAAGGAGACCGACATCGTCACCTGGGTGATCGTCGGTCGCGAGGTCGAGGAGAAGGGGCAGACGAAGATCGACCGCGTGTTCTTCTACCCGATGCACATCTGGGTGGACGACGCCATGGCGCTGATCAACGGGCGCGAGTTGTACGGCTACCCCAAGTACGACTGCCAATACACGATGCCGGACGTTGGCCAGCCGGCGGAGAAGCTGACGCTGACGGTGAAGAGCTTCCAGCCCTTCTCGCCGGAAACCCAGCTCGCCTGGAACCCGCTGCTGGAGGTGACGCAGACCAGCAAGGCACCGGACACGCCGATCGGCGAATTCGTCGAGTTCATGGAAGAAGGCCTCAAGGTGCTGATGTCCTCGCCGGGCTTCTTCGCGCTGGACGAGGCCGGCGTGCGCGACGTGATGAAGCAGTTGCTGTCCGAGCAACTGGCGCAGATCTTCCTGAAGCAGCTGCCGGACGGCACCGGCGACCGCGCGGTGTACCAGGCCATCACCATCGCCCCGGCGAAGGTGGACAAGCTGCACAGCGCCGCACTGCTGGGCGGCACCTACAGCCTGAACCTGCACGACAACGCCAGCTTCCCGCTGGCGCAGACGCTCGGCCTGGAACTCGGCGCGCAGGACGCCATCATGCCGATCAACCTGTACTTCGACTTCACGGTCCAGCAGGCACAGGAGCTGTACAACAACTCGGTGATCGCGCCGGAGAAGATCGCCATCCTCGGCGGTGGCGTCGGCTCGATGATGACGGCCTTCTACCTCACCGATCAGCCGGGCTGGCAGAGCAAGTACGACATCACGCTGTACCAGATGGGCTGGCGACTCGGCGGAAAGGGGGCGAGCGGCCGCAATGCGAAGTACGGGCAGCGCATCGAGGAGCACGGCCTGCACATCTGGTTCGGCTTCTACGAGAACGCCTTCAACGCGATCCAGAAGGTGTACGGCGAACTCGGCCGCCCGCCCGGCGCGCCGCTGGCGACCTGGGACGAGGCCTTCAAGTCGCACAGCTTCACTGCGGTCACCGAATTCATCGACGGCGACTGGAAGACCTGGCCGGTTGACTTCCCGCTGCTGCCCGGCACGCCCGGCGACGGCGAGGAAGTGCTGAACATGTGGGACGCCGCGGTGGCGGCCTACGCGTGGATCAAGAAAATCCTCGGCGAGTTGCAGGCCCACGCCGCGGTGCAGGCCAACCCGCGACCAGCGGGGCCGGTGCCGCGCGGCCTGCTCGGCAACCTCTTCAACAAGGTGGTGGCCGAGGTGAAGGAGGAGGTGGTCGAGCGCGCCGAGGATGTGGCGATCAAGGTGCTGAGCGAGTTCGGCGAGGATGTCGCGCGCCTGTCCACCCGCGCCGAGGCGCTGGTGGGCAGCTTCAAGGCGGCGCACCTGCGCAGCGATCAAGTGCAGTTCGAGCTGGCCGCCGACGCGCTGGAGGTGATGCGTCGGCTGGTGTATGCGCGCGTCGGTGACCTGCTGGACACCAACGACGAACTGCGTCGCCTGTTCATCACGCTGGACCTCGGCGTCGCCACGCTGGTGGGCATGGTGCGCGACGGCGTGTTCAAGGCGCAGACCTTCGACGTCATCAACGACATCGACCTGCGCGCCTGGCTGAAGAAGCACGGCGCCAACGAGCGTTACACGGTGGATTGCGCACCGGTGCGCGCGCTGTACGACCTGGTGTTCGCCTATGTCGACGGCGACTTCAGCAAACCCAACGTGGAAGCCGGCACGATGCTGCGCGCCACGCTGCGCATCGGCCTGCTCTACAAGGGCGGCGTCATGTGGAAGATGCAGGCCGGCATGGGCGACGTGATCTTCGCGCCGATGTACGAAGTGCTGAAGCAGCGCGGCGTGAAGTTCCGGTTCTTCCACAAGGTGGAGGACATGGTGCCGAAGAACGGCGCCGTCGATGAAATCCTGATGACCCAGCAGGTCGCCTTGAAGGGTGACGACTACGATCCCTTCGTGCCGGTGAAGGGCCTGCCGTGCTGGCCGAGCGAGCCGAACTACGGTGAGATCGACGACAAGCAGGCGGCGGTGCTGCAGAGCAACGGCATCAACCTGGAGTCGATGTGGACCAACTGGCCGGAGGTGTACCAGCAGAGCTTCGGCCAGCCGCTGCCGCAACTCACGCTGAAGCGCGGTGTGGATTTCGACCGCGTGGTGTTCGGCATCTCCATCGGCTCCCTGCCGTGGATCGCGCCAAAGCTGCTGGCCGAAAGCCCGGCACTCGCCAACACCTCGAACGTGGTGAAGACGGTGGCGACGCAGGCCTACCAGCTCTGGCTCAACCAGCCGCTGAAGAACCTCGGCTGGGCCTACACGCCCAGGAGTGGCGAGGAGCCGGTGCTGTCCGGTTTTACCGAACCCTATGACACCTGGGCATCGATGGACCAGTTGCTGTGCCGCGAGGACTGGCCGGTCGGCGCCGACGAGCCGAAGAACTGCGCCTACTTCTGCAGCGCCTTCACGCAAGGCAAGCTGCCGCCGCCGAGCAACCACGGCTTTCCTGCAGAGGTCGCCGCCGTCGCGAAGGCCGGTGCGATCCACAACATGACCAGCGAGATGGGCTGGCTGTGGCCCGCCGCCGCGGGCGTCGGCAAGCCTGGCAAGTTCGAATGGAACTGGCTGGTCGACCCGGACGGCGGCAGCGGCGAGGCGCGCTTCAACAGCCAGTACTGGCGCGCCAACGTCGACCCGTCGGAGCAGTACGTGCTGTCGGTGGTGAACTCCACCAAGGCACGACTGGAAACCGATGGCAGCGGTTTCTCCAACCTCTACCTGACGGGAGACTGGATCCGCACGGGCCTGAACGCGGGTTGCGTGGAGGCGGCGACGATGGCCGGCATGCAGACCTCGCGCGCAATGACGGGCTACCCGGCGGTCATCCAGGGGGAGAAGGACTTCGGTTGATGTCTGCCTGACGTGACAAAGAGAAACGCCGGCTCAAGCCGGCGTTTCTCTTTGAGTGGATGCGAGCTAGACCTTTGTGCGTCGCTTGAAGTCCGCAGGGCGGAATCCCAGCGCGAACAGACTGCCGAAGTAAGTCGTCACGCCGGCGAGGATGACGAGCATCAGCCGGATCAGCCGGTCGTGCGTGCTGGCTTGCAGCCAGAAGGTTTCAGCGCCCATCGCGAAGTACAGCGCCGCACCCATCACGATCAGTGCTACGCCCAGCTTCAGGCTGAACTTCCCCCACCCGGCGGCCGGCTGGTAGGCGTCGCGTTTGCGCAGGCCGTGGTAGAGCAGGCCGGCGTTCAGCAGGGCGGCGAGGCTGATCGACAGCGCCAGGCCGGCATGACGCAGCGGGCCGATGAAGGCGAGGTTCATCAGCTGCGTGGCGACCAGCGAGATGACGCCGAATTTCACCGGTGTGCGGATGTCCTGCCGCGAGTAGAACGCGGGGGCGAGGATCTTCACGGCGATGAGGCCGGTGAGGCCGACGGCATAGGCGGCGAGTGCGGTGCGCGTCTGCAGCACGTCGGCGGCGGTGAAGGCGCCGTGCTTGAACAGGGTGGCCACCAGCGGCACGCCGATGATGGCGAGCGCCACGGCAGCGGGCAGCGTCAGCAGCAGCGTCATGCGCAGGCCCCAGTCGAGCAGGGCGGAGAAGCCGGCGCGGTCGTCCGTGCTGTGGTACTTCGCCAGGCTGGGCAGCAGGATGGTGCCCATCGCCACGCCGAGCAGGCCGGTGGGGAACTCCATCAGGCGATCGGCAAAGTACAGCCAGCTCATGCTGCCGGCGGGCAGGAAGCTGGCGAACACCTGGTTGATGAGCAGTGAGACCTGTGCCACCGATACGCCCAGCGTCGCGGGCAGCATCAGCTTGAGGATGCGGTTCACGCCCGGGTCGCTGAAGGTCAGCGAGAAGCGCGGCAGCATGCCGATCTTCATCAGCGCGGGCACCTGCAGGGCCAGCTGCAGCACGCCGCCGAGGAAGGCGCCCCAGGCCAGCGCCAGCACCGGTGGGTCGAACCAGGGTGCGGCGAACAGTGCCATCACGATCATCGCGATGTTGAGCAGCACCGGCGTGAAGGCCGGTACCGCGAATCGGCCCCAGGTGTTGAGCACGCCGGCCGACAGGGCCACCAGCGCCATGAAGAAGATGTAGGGGAAGGTGATCCGCGTCATCTCGACGGTGAGCGCGAAGCGCTGCGGCTCGTCGGCGAAGCCCGGTGCGGTCAGCCAGATGATGGCCGGCGCGGCGATGGCGCCGAGGATGGAGACCAGCAGCACCGCGACCCCCAGCAGTGAGGCGACGTGATTGACCAGGCGTTTCGTCTCGGCTTCGCCCTGCTTGTTTTTGTACTCCGCGAGGATCGGTACGAAGGCCTGCGAGAACGCGCCCTCGGCGAACAGCCGGCGCAGCAGGTTGGGCAGGCGGAAGGCGACGACGAACGCGTCCATCATCACGCTGGCCCCGAAGGCGTAGGCGGTGACGGCATCACGGACGAAGCCGAGGATGCGCGAAACCAGCGTCATGCCACTGACGGTGGCGAGCGCGCGAAGCAGGTTCATGAGGGGGCGCGGCGGTAGTGAGGCGGGAAGCCGCGGATCATAGCTGCCGCTGGAGAAGCGCGGCAAGGCAAGGCGCGAGGCGGGACGTGACTGGCTGCGGCGCCGTCAGGTGCGGATGGGGAAGGTGCGGAAGAGCTCAGGAAAGAGTCAGGAAAGAATCAGGACGCCTGCGGACTGGCTGCCCACTTGACCAGCAGCTCGATCAGCACTTCCGGGCTGAAAGGTTTGCTGAGGTAGTCGTCCATGCCGGCGGCCAGGCAGGTGTCGCGGTCGCCACGGATGGCGTTGGCGGTCACGGCGATGATGGGGGTGCGCTGGAGAGCCTTTTCCGCCTCGATGCGGCGGATGACGCGGGTGGCTTCCAGGCCGTCCATGATCGGCATCTGGCAGTCCATCAGCACCAGCTCGAAATGCTGCTGTGTGAACACATCCACCGCGCGCTGGCCGTTCTCGGCGATCGTGATCGCGAACGGCGTGTCGGCGAGGAACTCGCAGACCAGTTCCTGATTCAGCGGATTGTCCTCGGCCAGCAACACGGGGATGCTGAACGTCCGGGATTCATGCATTTGTCGTTGTACGGGGAAGGTTCGGCGCAGTCTAGCTCGCCTGTAAGCCGAGGAACAAGCTGCCCGCATGGGGCAATGCTCTCATGCGGGCAAAACTTCCAATCTTGCGGAAAACCAGAATGTCGCGCCCTGTCCGGGCGTGGAGTCGGCACCGACGTCGCCCTCCATCGCTTCGGCCAGCTGCTTCACGATGGCCAATCCTAAACCCGTGCCACCGTAACGGCGCGAGGTGGAACTGTCAGCTTGTGTGAACGGCTCGAAGAGCTTCGGCACGATCTCGGGTGCAACGCCGATCCCGGTGTCGGTCACCGCGAACACCATGCGGTCGCCGGTACGCGACACCGAGACCCTGATCTGGCCCTGCTCGGTGAATTTGATGGCATTGCTGATCAGGTTGGTGAGCATCTGCATCAGGCGACCGCTGTCGCCATGCAGCCGCGCAGGCATGTCTTCGGGAATCTCCCAGGACATGTCGAGGGCCTTCTTTTCCGCCATTTCGGATTGCATCTGCACGGCCTCTTCGATGAGGGTGCGCACGCAGAAGGGCGCGGGGCTGAGACTGAGCTTGCCGGCCTCGATCTTGGAGAAATCCAGGATGTCGTTGAGGATGCCCAGCAGCCAGCGCCCGGCGCTTTGCACGTTGGTGGCGTAGCGGCGCTGCTTGTCGCTCAGCTCGGTGCGCATCAACAGGTCGTTCATGCCGAGCACGGCGTTCATCGGCGTGCGGATCTCGTGACTCATGGTCGCGAGGAACTCCGACTTGGCGCGGTTGGCGGCGTCCGACGCTTCCTTGGCCTGTACGAGGTCGCGGTTGCGTTGTTCGATCTGGTCGAGCAGCTGGTTGAAGCCCTGCATCATGCCGCCGAGCTCATCGTCGCCTTGCGGCGGAACACGCAGCGAATAGTCGCCCTGGTTGTCGCGGACATGCGACACCACGCGGGAGAACGCGGCGATCGGCCCGGTGACGTAGCGCGACAGGGTGAAGTACAGGAAGGCCAGGCCCAGTATCAACACACACAGGCCCACACCGAAGCCCGCGATCAGCATGGCATTGCGCTGTGCGACGATCTGCTCGCGGGGAAAGCCCACCCACACGTCGGCAACCCGGTTGCCGGCCGGGTCCATCACCGGAACGATGGATACGTAGGTGTTCTCGACGTTGTCGGTGATCGTCCGGGGACGGTCGTCGCCGCTGCCGGAAGGCAGGTTCAGCTTTGTGCCGATGCGGTTGTTCTGGCTGTGGAACAGTACCTGGCCTTGCGGACTGACCACCTGGGCGTACGAGATGCCTTCGTAGGCCCGCACCGCCTCGATGCACTGCTCCTCGAAGCCGACCAGCTCGTCGATGCGGATGTCCAGCGCGAGCAGGCGTTCGAGCTGGATCGACAGGCCCTTGGCGATGGCGTGCGAACGCGACAGCAGGGCGTCCGCATACTGGGCGGAGAACAGCAGGCTGGAGGTCGCCGTGATGGCGACGATGCCGGTGAGGACGACACCAACGACGATGAGTGCAATCTTGTTGCGCAGTCCCAGCGTCACTGTTTCTCCCACTCGTAGGCTGTGACGACCTCGGAGGACAGGAGCAGGGACGACTTGATGCTGTAGTTCAGCGCCTTGGCACGGGCCAGGCTCAGGCTTGGCGTGCCTTTCAGCGTGGGCTTCATCGGCAGGGAGGACGGCGTCGCCTTGTCCACCAGGATGCTGCGCGCCAGCTTGCCGGCGGCAAGGCCTTGCTCACGTTCGGACACGGTGACGGCAGCCAGCACACCGTAGTGGATGCGGTCGATCCAGAAGCTCACGTCGGGCAGCTTCGAGTTCTCCGCCGTCCAGCGCAGGATGTCCTGGTACTTCACTGCTGCGCCGTTGTTGTCCTTGATGGTGAATACGCCCAGTTGCACCACGGCGTCGGCAACCTGCGGGTAGGACTGGAGCTTGGCCTTGTACTCGTCGAAGGTCTTGACGATGTCCACCGCCACCAGGGTGCTGCCCGGCAGTTGGGCCATACGCGTCCGGATGCGTTCGATGACCGGTGCCCAGTGCGGGGCGTCGTCGCCGATCACCGCCAGGCGCTTCACCTTCGGGTTGATGGCCTGCAGCAGCTTGACCGTTTCGACGAAGTGCTCCTGTTCCAGCACGCCGGCGATATTGCTGGCGCCTTGCAGGCCGTGGTCGGCGGGCGTCTTGTTCATGCCGCTGAACACGAAGGGCAGCTTGGTGTTGGCGTAATGCTTGGTGACGTAGGTCTGCGCGTCGTCGTCCGAGGTGTAGACGAGGTCGGGCTTCCACTCGTCGATGATCGCGCGGGCCTCCTGGCCCTTCTTTTCCTTGGCCTCGTGGGTGCTGTTGCGCTTCACGTCCATCTGGAAGACGCGGTATTCCACCTTCACGTCGCTGCCCAGGCCCTTCTTGAAGCCTTCGAGCTGGCCATCGGTCCAGCGCCAGGGTGAGTCGAAGCTCATCACGTGGAACACGCGCAGGGGGCGACTGGACGTCGCAGCCGGCGCGTCGGCGGCAAGCGCCTGGTCGGTGGCCACGATGGCGAGGAATGACAAGGCCCAGCGGATCATGCGATTCATGAAGCGTTCTCCCGTAGGAAAGCGTGAAGCATGTGAAGACTGTAGCCCCGGCCCCGACGTCGGGGCGCGAGCGAGGCAGGCAAGGGAGCCGGTCCGCACGCGCAAAAGACCGTACCCCAATGCCTGTGTCGGTAGTCGTTTGTGGAAACTTGAATTCCGCCAAACAAAGACACAAAGCGTCGAGTCGATGCAATCCTTGCGCAGCCGGCCATTCCGCCCGCGGCGGCGGCATTATGGGCGTTTTCCGTCTTTGTGTGGGGCGGAGCGCTCGGGCACAATGTCTGACTTTTTCGCCCTCGAAACATGGCTACCGCCCATTCACCGGACATTCCGCAGGATCCACTGGCCGAACTGGCCACGGCCGATGTACAGCAACAGGCCGCGCGTCTGGCGCAGGAAGCCTTCGGCGCCGCGTTCAGGCTTGGCATGGAAGCCGACGAGACCGTCCGTGAAGCCCGCCTTGCCCGCATTGCCGACGGCTTGCGGGAGTGGGTCGGCATGGACAGCCGCGAGGGCAGCACCCTGCGTATGGCCATGATGCTGGCCGGGCTCGACCAGTGGGGCCTGGCCTATGCGCCGCTGTACGGCGCCGGCATGCTCGGCGGCCTGTCCTTGCTGCTGGACGACCTGCGCGGCGGTCTGGGCGAGGACGGCGAGGTGCATTGCCAGGTCCGCCTCAGTATGTTGCAGGACGAGGAGGGCGCGGCGCTGGACTGGAAGATCGCCCTGCGTCGCGGCATCCACCTTGCGCTCTGGCACACCATGATCGCCGCGGAGTCGCAGGAGGACGCCCTCGCGATCGCCCGTCACCTGCGCAGCCTGCTGCTGGCGCTCGACCAGGGAATGCCCCGGCTCGGCTGGCGCCTGATCGCCGACGTGCTGGCCAACGTGCAGATCCTCTGCCTGGCGCACGGGCTGGCCGCGGAAGGTGCGGCGCAGGAAGCCAACCAGTGGCTGTTCGCCAACCTCGCCGAGGCCCTGCCGAAAGCGCAGCGTGACCGCATCATGGCGCACGCCACCGAAGCGGTGCTCGCCTGGCAGGCATCGCGTAGTCGTACGGATTGAGCCGCACTGGGGCGCCGCGTAGAGTCGTGCGCCCATGAAGCCGTTCGTTCCGCTCTCTCCCGTTCCGTCGTCCCGCCCGTCTCGCGGCGTGCTGCCATCCGGCCTGCGTCGTTTCCTGACGCAGAACGCCGCCTGGTGGCCTTGGGCCATCGCGGGCTGGCTGCTGGCCTGCGCCTTGTGGGGCGGCTGGCTGTTGCATGGCCAGCGGGTCGCCGCCCAGGAAGACTTCGACCTGCAGTCGCGCATCCTCCATCGCCTGTTGTCGCAGCGTGCCGAACAGCACGAGGCGGTGTTCGCCGCGCTGGTGGCGCTGGAGCCCTCCCTGCCGCAGATCACGCCGGAAGTGAAGGCGCGCTTCGCCGGCTCCATCATGCTGAGCTATCCGCAGATCGACCAGGTGCGGCGCTACCTGCGCAACGCGGATGGCAGCTGGCGGCCGGCGGCGCCGAATGGCGCGGGGGGCGAAATGCTGCCGCGGCTCACGCCGACGCTGGAGTCGTCATTGCGCAGCCCGGTTGCGCCGGCGCTGGCGGATGCCGCAGGCATCTGGCTGGCCCGTGCGGCAGGGCCCGACAGCGCCTGGGCCCTGCATGTGCGCACCGACCGCCTGCTGGCCGCCGGCGAGCAGCCTCCTGCCGGCTTCTCCTTCACGCTGGCGACCGACGACGGGCAGGTCCTGTGGGACCACCCGGCCAGTCGTGCGCACTGGATGTCGCTGACGCCGCTGCAGGCGGAGAAACATCTCAGCGTGCGCAGCCAGCCCTACCTCCTCATCACCCGCCAGCCACCGCTGCCCGCGCAGCTGCCCTGGGGACGTTTCGCCTGGGGCGTGCTGGTGCTGCTGGCGGTATGCGGTGCGGCCGCCTGGGCCTTCGTCGAATACCGGCGCCGCGTACTCACGCAACGCCAGCTCGCGCTGGCCCATGCCTCGCGTGTCAACGCGATGGGCGAAGTGGCCGCAGGCATCGCCCACGAACTGAACCAGCCGCTGGCCGCCATCCTGTCGAACACGCAGGCGGTGGGGCGCTGGCTGGACGATGACCCGCCCGCCATCGACGGTGCCCGCGAAGCCGCGCAATCCGCCGTCCAGCAGGCGCGTCGTGCCGGTGCCATCCTGCACCGTCTGCGCGGCTTCATTTCGCCGCAGCCGGGCAGGGTGGAGGCGGTGGATCTCAACCGTGTCGCCAGCGCGGCGCTCAGCCTGGTCGGCGAAGCCTTGCAGCGCCGCCAGGTCCAGGTGCACCTGCAGCTCGCCGACGGCTTGCCGCGCGTGCGGGGCGAGCAGGTGGCGTTCGAGCAGGTGGCGGTCAACCTGCTGCTGAACGCTGCGGACGCGCTGGACGGCGTGCCGCAGGAACAGCGCCATGTGCGCCTGTACACGCTGCTGCAGAACGGACAGATCCTGCTGTGCGTGGAGGACAGCGGCCCGGGATTCAGCGAGGAAGTGCGCGGCCGCCTCTTCGAACCTTTCTTCACCACCAAGCCGGGTGGCATGGGGCTGGGGCTGTCGATCTGCGAGCACATCGTGCAGCAGGCCGGCGGTGACCTGCTGGCCGAACATGGCGAGGGCGGCGGGGCGCGCCTGGTGATGCGGCTGCCCGCCATCAACGAGGACTGACGATGCCGACATCTCCCCCTTCTGCCGACCGGCACTCACCGCTGGTGCGCATCCTCGACGATGACGCCGGGGTACGCGACGGCCTGTCGGCGCTGCTGCGCTCGGTCGGCCTGCGCACGCAGGTATTCGCGAGCGCGGCGGAGTTCATCGAAGGCCACGATGGCGAGGCGATCGGCTGCCTGATCCTCGACATCCGCATGCCCGGTGAGTCCGGCCTGCAGTTGCTGGAGCGCCTGCCGGCAGCGGGCGTGGACCTGCCGGTGGTCATGCTGACCGGCCATGGCGATCTGGCCGCCTGCCGGCGTGCCTTCAAGGGTGGTGCCGTGGAATTCCTCACCAAGCCGGTGGATGACGATGTGCTGATCGAGGCCGTGCAACAGGCGGTGCGCGCACACATCACCAGCCGCGAGCGTGGTGCCGTGACGCGCGAGGCGCAGGCGCAACTGGCGCGGCTGACGGAGCGGGAGCGCGAAGTGCTGGCGCAGATCGTCGAAGGCCTGTCCAACAAGCAGATCGCGCGGGTGCTCGACCTGTCGCCGCGCACCGTGGAGACACACCGTGCGCACCTCTTCGAGAAGCTCGAGGTGGACTCGCTGGCGCAACTGGTGCGTTTGTATCTGGCGGCACTGGCGCCGTAGTCGCGGCAGTCGCGGCGCCCTCTCCGTAGAATTACGCAGCATCCTCCGCAACCGCTGCGATGTTCGCGCAGCGAGGCGATCCCTAGCATTCGTTCATCGGCTGCACCGACGCAGCCGACCGACAAAGGAGATTGCCATGAACAAGATTTTCCTCAGCCTGATCGCTTCCAGCCTTGCCCTCGCCGCCGGTACGGCCACCGCCCAGGTGCGTACCGAGAAGAACATCTCCAGCGCGCTGGCGCAGGAGATCGCCACCGAGACCGTCAACGCCTGCAGTGCCAAGGGCTACAACGTCACCGCCACGGTGGTGGACCGCGCCGGCCTGACCCGCTCCGTGCTGCGCGCCGACAACGCCGGCCCGCACACGCTGAGCGCCAGCTACAAGAAGGCCTACACCTCGGCCTCCGCCCGCAACGCCACTACCGCGATCCTGGAGTCCGTGCAGAAGACGCCGGCCTCGCAGTACCTGCCGGAGATCGAAGGCTTCCTGGTGCTGGGTGGCGGCGTGCCCATCCGCAGCGGCAACGACGTCATCGGCGCCGTGGGCGTCGGCGGTGCACCCGGCGGTCACCTCGACGAGCAATGCGCGATGGCTGCGCTGGACAAGGTGAAGGACAAGCTGCAGTAAGCGTGATCGAGACTTCATGAAGTGCCTGACGCCCCGCTCCTGCGGGGCGTTTTCTTTCGAGCGCAGGCGCCGACGGCAAGCAGGGCAGGGCACTTAGGGGTAAGGTATGGCCTGAGGCGACGGCCGCCGCCAGGGAACGGTGCCGCTGCCGGGAACCACGACAACAAGAACCTTTCCGAATCGCTCCGTCATGCCTTACCAGCCGACCTTCATCACCCCCTCCCGTTTCACCGACGCCGACGCCGCCGTTGCGCAGGTGCAGCTCATCTACCAGACCAGCATCAACCACCTGCGCACCGCCTTGCAGCGTTTCGTGGCCGGCGAGCCACTCGATGCCGCCAATCCGGCGGCGCATCCGCGTGTGCGCGCCTGCTATCCCTTCGTGCGCATCCAGACCGAGACGGTGGCCAAGGCGGACGGCGCGGACAAGCACCTGAGCTTCGGTTTCGTCGCCGGCCCGGGCGTCTACGAGACGACGCTGACCCGTCCCGACCTGTACGCCAGCTACTACCGCGAGCAGTTCCGCCTGCTGCTGCAGAACCACGAAGTCGAGATCGAGGTGGGCACCAGCGCGCAGCCGATCCCGGTGCATTTCTCGTTCGGCGATCACGACCACATCGAAGGCAGCATGAGTGCCGAGCGTCGCCAGCTGATGCGCGACGTGTTCGACCTGCCGGACCTCACGGTCATGGACGACGGCATTGCCAACGGCACCCACCTGGCGCGTCCCGGCGAAGCGCAACCGCTGGCCCTGTTCACGGGTCCGCGGGTGGACTACTCGCTGCAGCGCCTGCGCCATTACACCGGCACCTCGCCGGAGCATTTCCAGAACTTCGTGATCTTCACGAACTACCAGTTCTACATCGACGAGTTCGTGCGCATGGGGCAGGAGGCGATGCACGATGCGGACAACGGCTACATGGCCTTCGTGCAGCCGGGCAATGTCGTCACCCGCCGCATGGGGCTGCCGCCGCACGCTGCGGACGCGCTCGGCAAGGCGCCGCCGCGGCTGCCGCAGATGCCGGCCTATCACCTCGTGCGCGAGGATGGCGCCGGCATCACGATGATCAACATCGGCGTGGGCCCGGCCAACGCCAAGACCATCACCGATCACGTCGCGGTGCTGCGTCCGTATGCCTGGATCATGCTCGGCCACTGCGCCGGCCTGCGCACCACGCAGGAGCTGGGTGACTACGTGCTGGCCCACGCCTACGTGCGCGAGGACCACGTGCTGGACGAAGAGCTGCCGATCTGGGTGCCGATCCCCGCCCTGGCCGAGGTGCAGGTCGCGCTGTCGATGGCCGTGGCGCAGGTCACCGGCCTGGAAGGACCGGACCTCAAGCGGGTGCTGCGCACCGGCACCGTGGCCACCACCGACAACCGCAACTGGGAGCTGTTGCCCAACAACATTCCGCAGCTGCGCTTCAGCCAGAGCCGTGCGGTGGCGCTGGACATGGAAAGTGCGACGATCGCCGCCAACGGCTTCCGCTTCCGCGTACCCTACGGCACCTTGCTGTGCGTGAGCGACAAGCCCCTGCACGGCGAGATCAAGCTGCCCGGCATGGCCAACCATTTCTATCGCGAGCGGGTCGACCAGCACTTGCGCATCGGCATCCGCGGGCTGGAAATCCTGCGCGAGCGTGGCCTCACTTCGCTGCAGAGTCGCAAGCTGCGCAGCTTCGCCGAGGTGGCCTTCCAGTAGCCGGGTGCAGGCGCCTCCTGGCACTTCCGGGCACATCCCTGTCATTCCCGGCCTTCCTTGATCTGCCACACCGTTCGACGGCAGCGCGCCTGCTAGCCTCGGAACCGTACAAGTAGCAAGGAGGGTCGGTGATGGCCGGCATGAATGTCCCGGCGGTACTGCAACAGCTGGACGGCCTGTTCCGCCGCGGCGAGTACGACCGCGTCGAACCCTTCATGCTCGAAGCCGTGGCAGCGGCCGAGGCGGCGCGCGACAAGGGCGCCGTGCTGGCCCTGCTCAACGAGCTGATGGGCTTCTACCGCAGCCTCAGCCGCGGTGCGGATTCGCTGCGGGTGGCCCGTCGCGCACTCGGGCTGGTGGAAGAGCTGGGCCTGCAGGGCAGCGTGCACCACGCCACCACCTTGCTGAACGTGGCCACTGCCTACCGGGCCGACGGGCAGATCGATACCGCCATCGCGCAGTTCACCGAGGCGGGCCGCCTGCTCGATGCACTGCCCGCACCGGACCCGCGCCTGCGCGCGACCCTGCACAACAACCTCAGCCTGGCCTGGCAGGAAGCCGGTGCGCACGACAAGGCGCTGGCCGAGCTGGAGCAGGCCCTGCCGCTGGTGCGTACGCGTGCGGACGGCGAGGTGGACGTCGCGGTCACGCTGACCAACATGGCGCTGTCGCGGCTGCGCCTGGGGCAGCTGACGGAAGCGCGTGACGAGCTGTTCGAGGCCATCGCGCTGTTCGAGCGGCAGGCGCAACTGAGTGGTCACTACAGCGCCGCGTTGGCGGGACTGGCGGAGGTGGCCTACCGCGAAGGCCGGCTGGAGGACGCGGTGGCTTGCTACGAGCGCGCCCTGGCCGACATCGAGGCGCGCCACGGTCGCAACATGCATTACGTCATCACCCTGGAGAGCCTGGCGCTGGCCTGCGAGACACTCGATCCGCAGCGCGCTGGTGATCTGGCAGGGCAGGCGCGCGCCATCCGCGCGACGCTGGTCTAGGTGGGGGAGCCGTCATGCAGGGACTGGAAATCGCGCGTCGCTACCATGCCGCCCATCGCGACCAACTGCTGGCGCCCTGGGCCGCCTACCGCGGGCGGATCGCGGCCGGTCTCGTCGGCCCCGGCTCGGAATGCCTCGGGCATGACGATGAATCTTCGCGCGACCATGACTTCGGCCCCGGCTTCTGCCTGTGGCTGACCGACGAGGACCATGCCGCCATCGGCGCCGCGCTCCAGTTCGCCTACGAGCAATTGCCGGCGGACTTCGAGGGCATCCCGCCGCGTCAGCCCGGTGCGCGCAGCGGCAAGCGGGTCGGCGTGTTCGCCATCTCCGCCTTCTACGGACGCTTCCTCGGCGCGCCGCAACTGCCGGTGAACGATGCCGACTGGCTGCAGATTCCCGAGCCATTGCTCGCCACCGCCACCAACGGCGCTGTCTTCGATGACGCACTGGGGCGCTTCAGCGAATGGCGCATGCGCCTGCTGGCCTACTACCCGGCGCAGGCCTTGCGGCGCAAGCTGGCGCAGGCGGTGGCCGGCATGGCGCAGAACGGCCAGTACAACCTGCCGCGTGCCCTGCGTCGTGATGCCCTGCCCACGGCCACCCTCTGCCTGGCGGACTTCGTGCGCAATGCCTGCCTGGCTGCGCATGTGCTGAGCCGCCGGTTCGCGCCGCCGGACAAATGGCTGCATCGCAACCTGCTGGGCCTGCCGCGCCTGTCCGGCTTGCACGCGGAACTGGATGCATTGGTGCGCGCGCCCATCCATCAGAGCGGCGAAGCGGTCGAGCGCATCTGCGCAAGGGTGCTGCAGGAACTGGTCTTCCAGGGCTTCACGCGGGGTGGCGACGCCTTCCTGGAAGCGCATGTCGACACCATTCTCGGAAAGGCGAGGGGAGGCATGGCATGAGCATCGTCGATGACATGATCGATTTCGAGTGGCGCTTCTTCGACAAGGTGCACAACGAAGGAGGCCGGGCCAGCTGCCAGGACAACTTCGAGACCTTCTCGTTGATGCGGCGCAGCCAGTTCCTCGCCTGGGACGACGCGACCCGCGCGGCCTACATGAGTGATCTGCTGGACGCTGCGCAACGCTGCCGCAACCCGGTGCAGGAGAAGTACGCGCGCATGATGGCCTCCACCGCGCCAGAGCAGTACGCGGCCTTCGCGCATCTGCTGCCGGCGATGGATGAGCCCGAGCGCGCGCTGATCGAGGAGATGGTGGCGATCCAGCTGCGCTGGCGCGAGGACTTCGCCCGCGACTGGCCGCAGATGTCCGCCCAGGCGCGGCTGATCCATACCCACGAGGACACGGCCTGGGGAACGTCCTTCGAGACCTATCTGCGTGGCGAACTCGGCAGTTACTCGGCGGCGACGCGGCGGGCCTACCGCCACATGCTGGACGGATACCTGTCGCGTGGTGACAATCTCACCACCGAGACCATGCGGCAGACGGCGCTGCTCTATGGCTACAGCGGCCTGGAGGCGGCGGAGGCGCGCCTGCAGGAGACGACCGGAGGCGGAGCATGAGAGGTGGGATGAAGACCGGACGCGGATGCCGCAACCTGTTCGCCACGCTGTGCGCAGCGTCGTTCCTGGGCCTCAGCCTGACCGCGCAGGCCGCCGCGGACGACTACTTCGACTGCCGTAACTTCGACGACAAGAACCTGTGCAAGCTGCTCAACCGCTACCCGGCGGTGAAAGACCTGCCGGTCATCGATGCCGGCCGCGTACTGGAGCTGTACCGCGACAAGCGGGGCTACGCCGAAGACCTGCTGGAGGATGAGCCGGTGGTCGTGCGCGGCAAGGTGGCGCTGGTGGAGGAGAAGGCGCGCCGCGTTACGGTGACGTTGAACGATGGCAGCGATCCGGCCACTGCGGTGGTGCTCCAGCTCTTCGCCAGCCATCCGGCGCCGGGCGCCGGCGGCCGCGTCGCCAGCCGCACGGCGCAGGCGGTGCAGGCCGCGTTACAGCCGGGGCAGGTCGTGGGCTTCCAGTGCACCGGCGGCGGTCTGTCCGGCAAGACGCCGGTGTTCAGGAACTGCGTGTTCTGGCAGTGAGCGCCTGACGAACCTGAGCCGGCAAAAAAAAGGCCACGCATCTGCGTGGCCTTTTTTGTCGTCGGTGCAGCGGGCAATCCGCTCTTCATCAGCTCTCGTACTCGCTCATCGGCACGCAGGCGCAGAACAGGTTGCGGTCGCCGTACACGTCGTCGATGCGGTTCACGCTGGGCCAGAACTTGTTGTCGGCGATCCACGCCAGCGGGAACACCGCCTGCTCGCGCGCGTACG
The DNA here is from genome assembly GCF_036017065.1 of Uliginosibacterium sp. H1. Classification (NCBI taxonomy): domain Bacteria; kingdom Pseudomonadati; phylum Pseudomonadota; class Betaproteobacteria; order Rhodocyclales; family Zoogloeaceae; genus Uliginosibacterium; species Uliginosibacterium sp. H1. The sequence goes on along the minus strand of NZ_JAYXHR010000001.1, from coordinate 1,068,893 downwards.
GACGTTCCCACTCGCCCATGATGTCGGCCTGGGTGTGCGGGGCGTGCTTCAGCGGGTTCGCTTCCGCGGTCCACTTGCCGCTTTCCACCGCGCGGATTTCCTCGCGGATCGCGCGCATCGCGGCGATGAAGCGGTCCAGCTCGGCCTTGGGCTCCGACTCGGTCGGCTCCACCATGATGGTGCCGGCCACGGGGAAGCTCATCGTCGGGGCGTGGAAGCCGTAGTCCATCAGGCGCTTGGCGATGTCCACCTCGGTCACGCCGGTGGCGGCCTTGATCGGGCGGATGTCGAGGATGCACTCGTGCGCGACGCGGCCCTGGCTGCCGACGTAGAGCACCGGGTAATCGTCCTTCAATGCGTTGGCGATGTAGTTGGCGTTGAGGATCGCTACTTCGGTGGCCTGCTTCAGGCCGGTGCCGCCCATCATCGTGATGTACATCCACGAGATCGGCAGGATGCTGGCGGAGCCGAAGGGCGCGGCGCTCACCGCACCCTGGCCGGCGTTCGGGCGATCGTCGTCACCGGTCGCGGCCACCACGTGGTCGGCCATGTAGGGCGCGAGGTGTGCCGCCAGCCCGATCGGGCCCATGCCGGGGCCGCCGCCGCCGTGCGGGATGCAGAAGGTCTTGTGCAGGTTCATGTGGCTGACGTCGGCGCCGATGGTGGCGGGCGAAGTCAGGCCGACCTGTGCGTTCAGGTTGGCGCCGTCCATGTACACCTGGCCACCGGCCTCATGCACCAGCGCGCAGATTTCCTTGATGGCTTCCTCGAACACGCCGTGCGTGGAAGGGTAGGTGACCATCAGCGTGGACAGGCGGTCCTTGTGCTGGGCGATGCGGGCCTTGAGGTCCGCCACTTCCACGTTGCCGTTGTCATCGCAATTGACGACGACGACCTCCAGACCGCACATCTGCGCGGTGGCGGGGTTGGTGCCGTGGGCCGACTTGGGGATCAGGCAGATGTCGCGATGGCCCTGGCCGTTCGCCTGCTGGTAGCGGCGGATGGCGACCAGGCCGGCGTACTCGCCCTGTGCGCCGGAGTTGGGCTGCATGCAGATGGCGGGGAAGCCGGTCACCGCGCGCAGGTAGTCGGCGAGGCCTTCGATCATGGCGAGGTAACCCTTCGCTTGGTCGCGCGGCACGAAGGGGTGCAGCGCGCCGAATTCCGGCCAGGTGACGGGGATCATCTCGCTGGTGGCGTTCAGCTTCATGGTGCAGCTGCCCAGCGAGATCATCGAGTGATCCAGCGCGAGGTCGCGGTTCTGCAGCTTCTTCAGGTAGCGCAGCATCGCGTGCTCGGTGTGGTGGGTGTTGAACACCGGGTGCGTCAGGATGGCGTCCTCGCGCAGCACGGCGGCCAGCGCGTCGCTGCCGGCGACCTGCGTGTCCAGTGCGTCGATGTCGGCGGCGGAGAAGGGCGCTGTCAGCTCGCACACGTTGGCGGCGCGGCCGACGTCGGCGAAGAGGTTCAGCAGCGCCAGCACGTCGTCGCGGGTGTGCGTCTCGTCGAAGGACAGGCCCAGCACCGACGGCGTCACCTGTCGCAGGTTGAAGCCGGCCGAAGCAGCGTTGGCGAAGATCGTCGCGCTCTGCGTGCCGGTGGCGACGGTCAGGGTGTCGAAGAACACCTTGGTGCCCAGCTTGAAACCGGCCTTCTGCACGCCGGCGGAGAAGATGGCGGCGAGGCGGTTGATGCGGCTGGCGATGGTGCGCAGGCCTTGCGGGCCGTGATACACCGCGTAGAAGCCCGCCATGTTGGCCAGCAGCACTTGCGAGGTGCAGATGTTGGAATTGGCCTTCTCGCGGCGGATGTGCTGCTCGCGCGTCTGCAGCGCCATGCGCAGCGCGGTCTTGCCGCGCACGTCCTTCGACACGCCGATGATGCGGCCGGGCATCGAGCGCGCATTGCTCTCGTGCGTGGCGAAGAAGGCGGCGTGCGGGCCGCCGAAGCCCATCGGCACGCCGAAGCGCTGGGCGGAGCCGAAGGCGATGTCGGCGCCCATGCCGCCGGCGCTCTTCACCAGCACCGAGGCCATCAGGTCGGTGGCGACGGCGACGATGGCGCCCTTCGCCTTCACGCTGGCGATCAGTGCGCTGAAGTCCTGCACCTCGCCCTGTGCGTTCGGGTTCTGCAGCAGCACGCCGAACACGTCGTGGTTCGCCGCTTCGCTGGCCGTGGCGACGATCAGTTCGTAACCGAAGTAAGTGGCACGCGTGCGGACCACGTCCAGCGTCTGCGGGAAGACGGCTTCATCCACGAAGAAGGCGTTGCTCTTGCTCTTCGACACGCGGCGCGCCATGGTCATCGCTTCGGCAGCGGCAGTGGCTTCGTCGAGAAGGGACGCGTTCGCCAGCGTCATGCCGGTGAGGTCGCACACCATCTGCTGCCAGTTCAGCAGCGCTTCCAGACGGCCTTGCGCGATCTCCGCCTGGTAGGGCGTGTAGGCGGTGTACCAGCCCGGGTTCTCCATCACGTTGCGCAGGATGACCTTGGGCGTCAGCGTGCCGTAGTAGCCGAGGCCGATCAGCGACTTCTTGATGACGTTCTGCGAGGCCAGCGCACGCAACTGGCCCAGCGCTTCCTCTTCCGACACCGCGTCCGCGATGGGCAGCGGCTGCTCCAGGCGGATCGCCGCCGGCACGGTCTGCGCGATCAGCGTATCCAGCGATTGCACGCCGAGGCTGGCCAGCATGTCGGCGCGTTCAGCTTCGTCCGGGCCGATGTGGCGCGCGATGAAGGCGTCGTGTTGTTCGAGGACGGAGAGGGGAAGCGAGGAGGCGGACGTATGAGGCATGGCGGGCGAACCTGTGGACTGCTGACTACGGAGTGAAACGGGACAACTGGAAGGAATCTGTCGTTCCCGCGGAAGCGGGAACCCAGTGACTTTTCTGTCGTTGAACGACGCTGGATTCCCGCTTCCGCGGGAATGACGGGTTCAGGGGTATTACGCGACGCTGTCTTCGTAACCCGCTGCATCCAGCAGGCCATCGACATCGGCGACGTTCGCCGGCTTGATCTTGAACAGCCAGGCGGCGTAGGCGTCGGTGTTGACGCTCTCCGGTGCATCGGCGGCATCCTGATTGGCGGCGACGACTTCGCCAGAGACCGGCGCGTAGATGTCGGAAGCGGCCTTCACCGATTCCACCACGGCGATCTCTTCGCCCGCCTGCACGCTACGGCCGGCTTCCGGCAGTTCCAGGAAGACGATGTCGCCCAGCGCGTTCTGCGCGTGGTCGGTGATGCCCACGGTGATGGTGCCGTCGGCTTCGACGCGCACCCATTCATGGGACTTGGTGTACTTCAGATCGGCGGGGGTGCTCATGGGGGCTCTCCGAGTGAAACGTTAATAGTGGAAAGTAAGGTGAAAAGTGAAACGAGGGGTGGTGCGCGGGTTCAACGTTTCACGTTTCACCGGCGCGCAACGCCATCACTTTTCACACCAGAATCTTGCCGTGGCGCACGAAAGGCGTCTTCACCACACGGGCATTGAGCAGCTTGCCACGGATGTCGACCTGCACGGTGTCGCCGACGCTGACACCGGCTGGCACGCGGGCGAAGGCGATGGACGCGTTCATCGTCGGTGCGAAGCTGCCGCTGGTGGTCTCGCCTTCGCCCTGTGCGGTCACCACCTTCATGTGGCTGCGCAGGATGCCGCGGTCCGCCAGCACCAGACCGACCAGGGCGCGCTGCGGCGGAGCGGATTCAAGCGAGGCGCGGCCGATGAAATCGCGGCCGGGCGACAGGTCCACCGTCCACGCGAGGCCGGACTCCAGTGGGCCGACGTCTTCATCCATGTCCTGGCCGTAGAGGTTCATGCCGGCTTCCAGGCGCAGGGTGTCGCGGGCGCCGAGGCCGGCGGGTTTCACACCGGCCGCGGCCAGCGCGTTCCAGGTGGCGGTGACCTGCGCGGCGGGCAGGATCAGCTCGAAGCCGTCCTCGCCGGTGTAGCCGGTGCGGCAGATCGTGATGTCGCCGAAGCGTGCGGCCTGGAAGTACTTCAGGCTCTCGGACGCCGCTTGCGAACCCGGCAGCGCGGCCCACACCTTCGCGCGGGCATTGGGCCCCTGTGCGGCAATGATGGCGAGGTCGCGACGCGGCGTGATGCTGACGTTGCCGCCGTGCGTGGCGGCGGCCTGCTTGCGCATCCAGGCCACGTCCTTGTCGGCGGTGCCGGCATTGACGACGATGCGGTAGTCGTCCTGCGCGAAGTAATAGACGATCAGGTCGTCGATGACGCCGCCATCTTCCTTCAGCATGCAGGAGTACAGCGCCTTGCCCGGCTCTTTCAGCTTGGCGACGTTGTTGGCCAGCAGGTGCGACAGGAAGTCGAAGGCGCCGGCGCCGGACACATCCACCGGCAGCATGTGCGACACGTCGAACATGCCCGCATCCTCGCGCACCAGCTTGTGCTCTTCGAGCTGCGAACCGTAGTGGATGGGCATGTCCCAGCCGCCGAAGTCGACGAACTTGGCGTTGGCGGCAAGGTGAGCGGGGTACAGCGGCGTCTGCTTGGGCAAGGTGGGGCTCCGCAAGGAATCTTCAGGTTAGGAAAAACCAAAGGGCAAAACAAAGGGGCCCGGCACGGATTTCTCCTGTGCGGGGCCCCCATCTGTCCTTTTACCTGAGAGATTACGTGACGCTTGCGCGTCGCCGGCTGCCCCTTCGGTGGGCGCTCAAGCCTGTAACAGCGAGCGCCACTCTCCAGATTCGTGTGCTTCGTTGGTCCTTTTGCCTGAGCGGTTCCCGGGGGGTTACGCCTTCGGCGGCTCGTCAGCGATGACGAACGCTCTCCCAAACGACGGGCGGACTATACCGGGCTTGCCTCGCTGGCTCAACCCAGGGGCGAGCGCATGACGAGCAGGGTGGCCGCATTCACCAGGAAATGCGTCAGCACCGCCCACAACAGCAAGCCCTGGCGGCCGAACATGCGGCCGTAGAACAACCCGGCCACGAAGGCGATGCTGGCGACCTGCCAGCCCCAGCCCGCATGGGCGATGGCGAAGAGGAGGGCCGCCGCGACCAGTCCGGGCCAGTAGGCCGGGGTAGTCGGCGTGTGCAGGCTGGCACCTTTGGGAATCGGGTGCAGGATGCGGCCAAACGCCAGCGACAGCCTGGTCTGCAGCAGCCCGCGGAAGAACACTTCCTCCGCCACCACGGTGAGGAACAGGTTGCCGATCAGCCAGGCACCGGTGCCGGCGACCCAGGCCGGCTGCGGGTTGGCGATGCCGAGCAGCCAGCCCAGCGTCAGCACCAGCGCGACGCCGGCCGGCAGCCAGTTCAGGCGCGCGCGCCATTCCTGCAGCATCTGCGGCAGGTTGCGCGGCAGGTCCAGCGCCCACAGCAGCAACAATCCGGCGCAACCCTTGTCGTAATGCCAGCGCAACAGCTTGTCGCCGTCGCGGCCGAACTCGCGGCTCCATTCCAGTGGCGCGAAGCCAGGCAGCCAGTGCAGCCCGGCCGCCAGCGCCCACAGGGCCAGCAGCCACAGGCAGGCGGTGCGGCGCCAGTCCGGCCCTTCCTCGGTGCGGGCACCGGCCAGCAACAGCACGGCGATGCCGATCAGCGGCAGGCCGACCATATTGACCGTGCCGGTGGAGAAGGCCGCCAGCAGCGAGATGCCGGCCAGGGGACGGCTCCAGCGCGAGGACGTGGAGAACAGGGCTTCGGCGATGGCACCGAAGAGCGTCAGGAAGGCAAGGGTCTGGATGGCGAGGGCGACGTTCATGCTGCGAAGGAGGGAACGCTTGAATGCTGACGAGGAGCCCGCTGGCGCGGGAAGCGCGCGAGATTGCGGCCAATGGCCTGCAGGGTCAAGGGCTTTGCCGCGCTTGCGCTAAACTTTGCCCATGACACCGCTCAACGCCGATCTGCATTGTCATTCCACGGTCTCCGACGGCCTGCTTGCGCCGACGGAGGTGGTGCGTCGCGCCGTGAACAACGGCGTCGAGCTGCTGGCCCTGACCGACCACGACGAACTGGGCGGCTTGGCCGCGGCGCGCGCCGAGGCGGATGCGCAGGATCTGCGCTTCCTGGATGGTGTCGAGATCTCGGTCTCCTGGGGCGATCAGACCATTCATATCGTCGGTCTCGATGTCGATCCATCGGATGCCACGCTGTCCGCCGGCCTGGCGAATGTGCGCTCCGGCCGCGACGCGCGCGCCCAGCGTATCGGTGAGGAGCTGGAGCGCATCGGCATCCACGGCGCGCTGGAAGGTGCGCAGGCCTATGCCGGCAACCCTGCATTGGTGAGCCGCGCCCACTTCGCGCGCTTCATGGTGGCGACCGGCGTGGCGCGTGACACCGCCAGCGTCTTCGAGCACTACCTGACGCCCGGCAAGCCGGGTTACGTCGAGCACGTGTGGGCAACGCTGGACGAGGCGGTGGGCTGGATCCATGCCGCGGGGGGCGTGGCAGTGATTGCCCACCCTGGCCGCTACCGCCTGCCCGAGGCCGAGATGACCCGCTTCTACGACCACTTCCGCGATCTGGGTGGCGAGGGCATCGAAGTAGTGTCCGGCGCGCACAGTCCCAGCCAGGTGCGGGACTACGCCCGCATTGCCCGCCGCTACGGCTTTGCCGCCTCGCGCGCGTCCGACTTCCACGGCGTGGGCGAGAGCCCGGTGGACCTCGGCCGCGCCAGCGCCTTGCCGCCGGATCTGGAACCGATCTGGCTGCGCTTCCTCTGACCGTTTTCTGTTTCCTTTTTTCCTTTCCCTGACGTCGCGTTCCGCTGACGGGACGTGACTTTCCCATGGCCCAATATTTCGAGATCCACCCCGAGCATCCTCAACCGCGCCTGATCCGCCAGGCCGTGCAGATCCTGCGCGACGGCGGCCTGATCGCCGTGCCCAGCGACGCTGCCTATTCGCTGGTCGGCCACATCGGCGACGCGGACGTCATCGAGCGCATCCGCCGCATCCGCCAGGTGGGTGAGCGCCATCACTTCACGCTGATGTGCCGCGACCTGTCGCAGATATCCACCTACGCACGCGTCGACAACAGCCAGTACCGCTTGCTGAAGGCCTGTACGCCCGGTGCCTACACCTTCATTCTCGAAGCCACCAAGGAGGTGCCGAAGCGCCTGCTGCACGCCAAGCGCAAGACCATCGGCCTGCGCGTGCCGGAACACCCGGTGCTGAGTGCGTTGATGGAGGAACTGGGCGAGCCACTGCTGTCCTCCACGCTGCTGCTGCCCGACGAGGACCTGCCGCTGACCGACCCGCAGGAAATCCGCGAGCGGCTGGAGCGCCAGCTGGAACTGGTGGTCGATGCTGGCCACTGTGGCGCGGAGGTGACGACGGTAGTGGACCTCACCAGCGGCGCTGCCGAGCTGGTGCGCGAAGGCCAGGGCGAGCTCGCGCCCCTCGGTCTCTGATGCCCGTGGCAGGCAGGTAAAATCGACAGATGGACAACATCATCCTCATGATCGCCATCGCGGCGCCGCCGGTGATCCTCGCGATCACCCTGCACGAAGCCGCGCATGGCTACGTCGCCCGCATCTTCGGCGACCCCACCGCCCACGAGGCGGGCCGCATCACCCTCAACCCCATCAAGCACGTCGACCCGGTGGGCACCTTGCTCATTCCTGGCGGCATCGTCGTCATGGGCGCACTGACCGGCGCGGCGCTACCGGTGTTCGGCTGGGCCAAGCCGGTGCCGGTGAACTTCGGCCGCCTGCGCCATCCCAAGCGCGACATGCTGTGGGTGGCCGCGGCGGGCCCCGGCTCCAACTTCGTGCAGGCCATCGGCTGGGCGATTGCCGGCGGCCTCTTCGCCAGCTCGCAAGCGGAGACGGCACCGTACTGGACGCTGATGAGCCAGGTCGGCGTGCAGGCCAACCTGGTGCTGATGCTGCTCAACCTGCTGCCGGTGCCGCCGCTGGACGGCGGCCGCATCGCCGTCAGCCTGCTGCCGATGCGTCAGGCCATCGCGCTGTCGCGGATGGAGCCCTATGGGTTCTTCATCCTCATCGCGCTGCTGTTCACCGGTGTGCTGGAGAAGATCATGAACTTCCTGATCCCGCCGCTGCGCAGCTTCCTGCACATGCTGACCGGCGCATGAACACGACGGTGGCCGGGGACGCAACGCAGGCGCCGGCGCAGGGCGAACTGGTGCTCGCGCGCATCCATGGCGAGCCGCTGCATGCGATGCCCACCGACCTCTACATCCCGCCGGATGCGCTGGAGGTCTTCCTCGAAACCTTCGAGGGCCCGCTGGACCTGCTGCTGTACCTGATCCGCCGCGCCAATCTGGACATCCTCGACGTTCCGATGGCGCCGCTGACGGCGCAGTACCTCGAATACGTCGAGATCATGCGCACGCGCAACCTGGAGCTGGCGTCCGAGTACCTGCTGATGGCGGCGACCCTGCTCGACATCAAGTCGCGCATGCTGCTGCCGCGTCCGCCGAAGGAAGACGACGCCGAGCCGGAAGACCCGCGTGCCGAGCTGATGCGCCGGCTGGTGGAGTACGAGCGCATGAAGCGCGCCGCCCTGATGCTGGACCGCGTGCCGCGGGTGGAGCGCGACTTCGAATGGACGGCGGTGCATATTGCCGAGCGCACGGTGGAGCGCCTGCCGGACATCAGCCTGGCGGACCTGCAGGAGGCCTGGCTGCAGGTGCTGCGTCGCGCGCGCCTCACTGCGCACCACCACATCCGCCGCGAAGAACTGTCCGTGCGCGAGCACATGACGCGCATGCTGCGCGACCTGCAGGCGGTACCCGACGGTGGCCACATTGCGTTCGATGCCTTGTTCGAGCCGGGCCTCGGCGTGCCGGGCCTGGTGGTCAGCTTCCTCGCCATGCTGGAGCTCGTGAAGGAAAACCTGGTGCGGATCACCCAGACCGCGCCCATGGAGCCGATCTATGTCCGACTTGCCCGAGATGGCGACGACGGAGGCCTTGCCGCCGACGTTGCCGCAGACACCGACTCCGACGCCCTCGCAGCCTGAGGCGGACGCGGCGCAGGATGCGCCTGTTCCGGTCGATGCCGGCGAAGCTGCTGTCTCCGAGGAAGCCCTGACGCTGCCGGGGGCCAAGCTGGACACCGTGCGCATGGCGCTCGAAGCGGCGCTGCTGTCGGCAACCGAGCCGCTGTCGGTGGCCGAGTTGCGCCGCATGTTCGTGCCGGACATCGGGCACGAGGTGGTGCAACGACTGCTTGGCGAGCTGCAGGAAAAATGGGCGCAGGGCAGCGTGCAGTTGCTGCGCCTGGCGAGTGGCTGGCGCTTCCAGACGGCCCCCGCATTGCAGGGGCATATCGAGCGCCTGCGTGAAACCCGTCCGCCGCGCTACTCGCGGGCGGTCTTGGAGACACTGGCCATCATCGTGTATCGTCAGCCGGTTACCCGTGGCGATATCGAAGAGATCCGCGGCGTCGCGGTATCCACCCAGATCATCAAGGTTCTCGAGAACCGTGGCTGGATCGATGCCGTCGGGCATCGCGACACACCTGGCCGCCCGGCCCTGTACGCCACCACCAAGAAACTGCTGGACGACCTCGGCTTGAGAAGCCTCTCCGAGTTACCGCCGCTATCCGAACTCGAAGGAGTCATTGATCTTGTCGACCACGCCCAGGCCCAAGCGGCCGAAACCCCAGGGGACGCCGAGCCCGCAAGCCCCGACGCGGAAGTTCCGCCCGGGACGCCGTCCGCCGCAGAAGGCGACGACGGAGCTGCCGACGGGGCGGCGGAGTCGCGGCCAGCTGCCGCGTGACGACGCGGCGATCCCCGAGTTCGACGAGTCCGGCGAGCAGGTCGGCGGCCCGGCTTCCGCTCCTGAAGATGCACGTCCGGCTGCCGGGCGGGGTCGCCAGGGCGTGCGCCAGCCCGAGAACCGTCGCGGCCGCGGCCGTAACGGCGGCGACGACCGTCGCCAGCGGGAAATTCCGCCGGAGCGCCTGAACAAGGTTCTTGCGCAGGCCGGTTTCGCCTCGCGACGCGAGCTGGAAGAGTGGATCGTTGCCGGCCGCATCAGCGTGAATGGCCTGCCAGCCGAACTGGGTCAGAAGGTCGGGCCGAACGATCGCGTGAAGGTCAATGGCAAGCTCATCAACCTGCATTTCACCAAGCGCAACGCGCGGGTACTGGTCTATCACAAGCCGGAAGGCGAGATCGTTTCCAAAGACGATCCGGAAGGCCGTCCCAGTGTGTTCGACCGCCTGCCTAGGCTGAACAAGGGGCGCTGGATCGCCATCGGCCGTCTCGACTTCAATACCAGCGGCCTGCTGTTGTTCACCGACAACGGGGATCTGGCCAACAAGATGATGCACCCGCGCTACGAGATCGAGCGTGAGTACGCCGTGCGCATCGTGGGAGAGCTGAGCGAAGAACAGAAGCAAGAGTTGCTGGAAGGCGTGCATCTGGACGACGGGCTTGCCCGCTTCCTGCGCCTGCGTGATGAAGGCGGCGAGGGCACCAACCACTGGTACAACGTGACGCTGGCCGAAGGCCGCAACCGCGAAGTGCGCCGCATGTTCGAGAGCGTGGGTTTCACGGTCAGTCGCCTGATGCGAGTGCGCTACGGCATCGTGCCCTTGCCGCGCCACCTGAAGCGCGGCATGTACCAGGAAATGACCCCTGAGGACGTCAGTCGCCTGACCGGCGAGCGCGTGGTGAAGAAGCAAGGTGAGCGTGCGCCGAATGCCTCGCGCTTCCGCCCGCGTTCCACGCCGCGCCGCGAGGACGATGGTGGCCGCTGAGCGATTGGAGCGATTGGCGGGAATCCTGACGACAAGCGCCGGTTTCCTTTGACAGCGCCGGAATCATCGCTATAATGCGCAGCTCTTCAGGCGCGTAGCTCAGCTGGTTAGAGCACCACCTTGACATGGTGGGGGTCGTTGGTTCGAGTCCAATCGCGCCTACCAACACTTAGACGGAGTAATACAGACATGCTGAAGTTTCGAACTCGCACTTGCCGAGCTTCCTGACCAAGCCGGTTTGATTTACTTCGTTCCTGAAGAAGAAAAGTGCGGCTTGGCCGCACTTTTTTTTTGCCCTGACTGATTGATCGCGTTTGCCCGAGGCCTCTTATGCCCAACATCACGCTTCCTGACGGTTCGGTCCGCAGTTTCGATGCTCCGGTGACGGTGGGTGGCGTGGCCGCCTCCATCGGTGCCGGTCTCGCCAAGGCCGCTCTGGCCGGCAAGGTGGATGGTCGCCTGGTCGATACTTCCTACCTCATCGATGGCGACGCCAGGCTTGCCATCGTGACGGACAAGGACGCTGACGGCCTGGATATCATCCGTCACTCCACAGCCCACTTGCTGGCCTATGCGGTGAAGGAGCTGTTCCCGGAAGCGCAGGTCACCATCGGCCCGGTCATCGAGAACGGCTTCTACTACGATTTCGCCTATTCGCGTCCTTTCACGCCGGAAGACCTGGCGGCGATCGAGAAGCGCATGGGCGAGTTGTCCAAGCGTGACATCCCGGTGACGCGCGAGGTCTGGGAGCGCGACACTGCCGTCGATTTCTTCAAGTCGATCGGCGAACAGTACAAGGCCGAAATCATCGCGTCGATTCCGGCCAGCGAGCCGATCGGCCTGTACCGCGAAGGTGATTTCATCGACCTCTGCCGCGGCCCGCACGTGCCGTCCACCGGCAAGCTGAAGCACTTCAAGCTGATGAAGGTCGCCGGCGCCTACTGGCGTGGCGACGCGAAGAACGAGCAGTTGCAGCGCATCTACGGCACGGCCTGGACGAAGAAGGAAGATCTCGACGCCTACCTGCACATGCTGGAGGAGGCCGAGAAGCGCGACCACCGTCGCGTCGGCAAGCAACTCGACCTGTTCCACCTGCAGGAAGAAGCGCCGGGCATGGTGTTCTGGCACCCCAAGGGCTGGACCCTGTACCAGGAGATCGAGCAGTACATGCGCGGTCGCCTGCGTCGTGCCGGCTACGATGAGGTCCGCACCCCGCTGGTGATGGATCGCACGCTGTGGGAGCGTTCCGGCCACTGGGAGAACTACCGCGACAACATGTTCACGACCGAGTCCGAGAAGCGCGACTACGCCGTGAAACCGATGAACTGCCCGGGCCATGTGCAGATCTTCAACCACGGCCTGCGCTCGTACCGCGACCTGCCGCTGCGCCTGGCCGAGTTCGGCGCCTGCCATCGCAACGAGCCTTCCGGCGCGCTGCATGGCCTGATGCGCGTGCGCGGCTTCGTGCAGGACGATGCCCACATCTTCTGTACGGAAGACCAGGTCGAAGCCGAAGCCATCGCCTTCAATGACCTGCTGGTCAGCGTGTACAAGGACTTCGGCTTCACCGACGTCGCCGTCAAGCTGGCGCTGCGTCCCGAGAAGCGCGCCGGCAACGATGAGGTTTGGGACAGGGCCGAAACCGGCCTGCGCGCGGCGCTGAAAGCCACTGGCAATAGCTGGGAAGAACTGCCCGGTGAAGGCGCCTTCTATGGTCCGAAAATCGAGTACCACATCAAGGACGCACTCGGCCGTTCCTGGCAGTGCGGCACGCTACAGCTGGATTTCGTGCTGCCAGAGCGTCTCGGTGCCGAATACGTGGCCGAAGACAACGCCCGCCATCGCCCGGTGATGCTGCATCGCGCCATCCTCGGTTCGCTGGAGCGCTTCATCGGCATCCTCATCGAGAACCATGCCGGTAGCTTCCCGTTCTGGCTGGCGCCCAACCAGGCCGTGGTCATGAACATCTCGGAAGGGCAGGCCGACTACACCGCAGAAGTGGTGAAAAAGCTGCGCATGGAAGGCTTCCGGGTCGACGCGGATTTGCGGAACGAGAAAATTACCTATAAAATCCGCGAACATAGCTTGCAGAAGCTACCTTATCTGCTGGTCGTCGGGGACAAGGAAAAGGAAGCCGGCCTGGTTGCCGTGCGTGCCCGGGGTGGGCAAGACCTTGGACAAATGTCCCTCGACGCTCTGATCGAGCGTTGGCGTCAAGAAACCCACAGCCGTGGCGCCGAGGCTTGATCTTTTATTTTTTGGAGATTGAAACATCGCTCAGGACAAGTCGCACCGCATCAACCGGGAAATCAACGTACCGGAAGTGCGGTTGGTAGGGGAGGATGGCGAGCCGATCGGCGTCGTGCCGACGCATCAGGCGCTCGCCATGGCCGAAGAAGCCGAGATCGATCTGGTCGAGATCGCGCCGCAAGCCAAGCCGCCGGTTGCCCGGCTCATGGATTACGGCAAGTTCAAGTACCAGGAATCGAAAAAGGCGCACGAAGCGAAGCTCAAGCAGAAGCAAGTGCAGGTCAAGGAAGTCAAGTTCCGACCCGGTACCGACGAGAACGACTACCAGATCAAGCTGCGTAACATGGTTCGCTTCCTGCAGGACGAGGACAAGGTCAAGGTGACCCTCCGCTTCCGCGGTCGCGAAATGGCTCACCAGGAATTCGGTGTCCGCCAGCTGGAGCGCATCAAGGCTGATCTGGAAGCCTACGGGCAGGTGGAGCAGTTTCCCAAGCTGGAAGGCCGGCAGATGATCATGGTCATCGCGCCGATCAAGAAGAAACACTGAGCCGCTTCGAGCGGCAAGGTTTCGCGGGACACAGGCAGCCCGTTCAGTTGAACAGCCTGTAGAAGAAGTGGTTGCGGGTCGTCAAAGCACCTGGATGTTCAGGTCACCCGGCGCCATGACAAGAACGGAGTTTTCGCAATGCCGAAGATGAAGACCAAGAGCGGAGCCGCCAAGCGGTTCAAGGTCCGCGCTGGTGGGAGCATCAAGCGCTCGCAAGGTTTCAAGCGCCACATCCTCACCAAGAAGACCACCAAGAACAAGCGCCAGCTGCGTGGCACGACCGGTGTGCATGAGACCGACACCAAGCGCGTCCATGCCATGATGCCTTACGCCTGATAGAGAAGGAGAAGAACAATGTCTCGCGTAAAACGTGGTGTAACGGCTCGCGCCCGTCACAAGAAAGTCCTCGCTCAGGCCAAGGGTTACCGCGGCCGTCGCAAGAATGTCTATCGCATCGCCAAGCAGGCGGTGATGAAGGCTGGTCAGTACGCTTACCGCGACCGTCGTCAGCGCAAGCGTCAGTTCCGCGCCCTGTGGATCGCCCGTATCAACGCCGCTGCGCGTGAGCTGGGTCTGACCTACAGCCGCTTCATGAACGGCCTGAAGAAGGCTGCGATCGAAGTGGACCGCAAGGTGCTGGCCGATCTGGCCGTGTTCGACAAGCCCGCTTTTGCGGCGCTCGCTGAGCAAGCCAAGGCCAAGCTGGCTGTCTAAGCACCATCAGCCAGAAAAAAAGGAGGCCTCGCCTCCTTTTTTTTGCTCTACAGAATTCCCGTCGCAGGATCGTTCGTGGACCAACTGGATCAACTGATTACCGAGGCGCAGAGGGCATTTTCTGCTGCGCCGGACGTCAATGCGCTGGAGCAGGCCAAGGCGCGCTTCCTCGGCAAGAGCGGTAGCGTGACCGAGCTGCTCAAGGGGCTGGGCAAACTGGATGCCGACGCCCGCCGCACGGCTGGTGCCGAAATCAACCGCGTGAAGAGCGCGATCGAAGCCGCGCTGGAAACCCGCCGGGATGCGCTGCGCGACGCGCAGCTGCAGGCACAGCTGGCTGCTGAAGCGCTGGATGTGACGCTGCCCGGGCGTGGCTTGCGCCAGGGCGGCATTCATCCGGTCAACCGCACGCTGGAGCGCGTGGAAACGCTTTTCCGCTCCATCGGTTTCGAAGTGGCGGACGGTCCGGAGATCGAGACCGACTGGCACAACTTCACTGCACTGAACACGCCGGACAATCACCCGGCGCGCTCCATGCACGACACCTTCTATCTGGAAGGTGCCAGCGAGGTGCTGCTGCGCACGCATACCAGCCCCGTACAGATCCGCACCATGCAGGCGCATGCCGCGAAGTACGCAGGCGGCGCGATGCCCGAGCTGCGCATCATTGCGCCGGGCCGGGTGTACCGCGTCGATTCCGATGCCACCCACTCGCCGATGTTCCACCAGGTCGAAGGCCTCTGGATCGGTGAGCAGATCAGCTTCGCCGGTCTCAAGGGCGTGGTGATCGACTTCCTGCAGCGCTTCTTCGAGACGGACGAGATGCAGGTGCGTTTCCGCCCGTCTTTTTTCCCGTTCACCGAACCGAGCGCCGAAATCGACTTCGCTTTCATGAGCGGCCCGAACAAGGGGCGCTGGCTGGAGATCGCCGGCTGCGGCATGGTTCATCCCAAGGTGCTGGCCAATGGTGGCATCGATGCCGACCGTTACACCGGCTTCGCCTTCGGCATGGGCCTGGATCGCCTCACCATGCTGCGTTATGGCGTGAACGACCTGCGCCTGTTCTTCGATAACGACGTGCGCTTCCTGCGCCAGTTCAACGACTAAAGCTCTCAGGCTCACCGGATACCATGCAGTTCTCCGAAAACTGGTTGCGTTCGCTTTGCAATCCCTCGCTGGACAGCGCGGCGCTGTGCCATCTGCTGACCATGGCCGGCCTGGAGGTGGAGGAAGTCCACGCCGTGGCGCCGCCTTTCACCGGCGTCGTGGTCGCGCAGATCCTGGCTTTCGAGCAACACCCGAATGCAGATCGTCTGCGTGTCTGCACGGTCGATGCCGGGCAGAGCACGCCGCTGCAGATCGTCTGCGGTGCGCCGAATGTCGAGGTGGGCATGAAGGCGCCTTGTGCGCTGGTCGGCGCGAAGCTGCCTGGTTTCGAGATCAAGCCTGCCAAGCTGCGCGGCGTCGAGTCCTTCGGCATGATGTGCTCGGCCGACGAGCTGGGCATGACCCAGGCGCATGACGGCCTGCTGGTGCTGCCTGCCGATGCGCCGGTGGGTCAGGATATCCGCCAGTACCTGGCACTGGACGACAACGCCATCGTCATCAAGCTGACGCCGAACCGTCCGGATTGCCTGAGCCTGGCCGGTATCGCACGCGAACTTTCCGCGCTGACGGATACGCCGCTGGAGCTACCGAAGATCGACGCGGTTCCGGCAACAAGTGATGCGCGCCGCAGCGTCGTGCTGGATGCCCCGCAAGCCTGCCCGCGTTATTTCGGCCGTGTGCTGAAGAGCGTAAACACTGCCGCGGCGACGCCGGACTGGATGCGTCAGCGCCTGGAGCGTTGTGGCCTGCGTTCCATCAGCATCGCCGTCGATGTCACCAACTACGTCATGCTGGAGCTCGGGCAGCCGTTGCATGCTTTCGACGACGACAAGCTTCAGGGGGCAATCCATGTCCGCCTGCCGAAACAGGGTGAGCGCCTTACGCTGTTGAACGGTCAGGAGATCGAGCCTGCCGCCGACATGTTGCTGATCGCTGACGAAGCTCGCGCCTTGGCGCTGGCCGGCGTGATGGGCGGTGCCGACAGCGGCGTGCAGGCCGGTGAAACGCGCAACGTCTTTCTCGAGAGCGCCTTCTTCCAGCCGGACTGGATCGTCGGGCGTGCCCGTGCACTCAACTTCTCTTCAGACGCTTCGCATCGTTTCGAGCGGGGCGTGGACCCCGAACTCGCGGTACGTGCCATCGAACGCGCCACGGCGTTGATCCTGGAGATCTGCGGTGGCGAGGCTGGTGCGTTGGTGGAGGCCGTCGACGCAACCCGGTTGCCGACGCGTGCGCCAGTGCGCTTCCGCCCGCAACGTGCTCGTCGCGTTCTGGGCGTAGCCGTCGCCGATGCAGACATGAAGGCCGCCTTCGAACGACTCGCCTTGAAGGTCGAGATGACTGCCGAAGCTTGGCAGGTGACGGCGCCGAGCTATCGCTTCGATATCGCTATCGAAGAAGACCTGATCGAGGAAATCGCACGCGTCGTCGGCTACGACAACATTCCGCCGCTGCCGCCGCAAGGTCCGATCACCATGCTGCCGGCCGTCGAACGCAAGCGCCCGGTCACCGCGCTGCGTCATCTGCTGGCCGGCCGCGACTACCAGGAGGTGATCAGCTACGCCTTTGTGGAAGAAGCCTGGGAGCGGGATTTTGCCGGCAATGTGGCGCCCATCAAGCTGGTCAACCCGATTGCCAGCCAGATGAGCGTGATGCGCTCCAGCCTCATCGGCGGCCTCGTCGGTGCCCTGGCCTCCAATATCCGCCATCGTGCCGTGCGCGTGCGCCTCTTCGAGGTGGGGCGTTGCTTCCTGAGCGGTGACGCCTCGCAGGCCGTTGCCGGTTATCGCCAGCCGCAGCGCGTCGCGGCCTTGGCTTGGGGCGGTGCCACCAGCGAACAGTGGGGTACTGCTGCACGTAAGGTCGACTTCTACGACGTGAAGGCCGATGTCGAAGCCCTGTTGGGGGGTGAGGTCGAATGCCGGGCCGCCGCTCATCCGGCACTGCACCCCGGGCGCTGCGCCGAAATCCTCCGTGACGGCAAAGTCATCGGCGTCCTGGGGGAATTGCACCCGGCGCTGGTGCAAAAGTACGAATTGATCACGCCACCCGTCGTGTTCGAGCTTGAACTGGACGAAGCCCTGTCGCTACGCTTCCCTCAATTCAGGGAGATTGCGCGCTTCCCGGCGGTAGAGCGGGACATCGCGCTGGTGGTGGATGCCAAACGTTCCGTGGGGGAAATGCTGGCAGGTCTGCGGGCCCAGGCGGACGCCGTGCTGCGGTCCGTCGAGGTCTTCGACGTCTACTCGGGCAAGGGAATCGAGCCCGGTTTCAAGAGTGTTGCACTGCGTATAGTGCTTCAGCATACTGACCGCACCCTGGAGGACGCCGAGGCGGATTCCGTGGTGGGAGGTCTGGTGGCGCGTGCGACCGAGCTGTTCGGCGCCCACCTGCGTGCGTGAGAAAAAGAGAATGATGACGCTGACCAAGGCCGAGCTGGCCGACCTGCTGTTCGAAAAGGTCGGTCTCAACAAGCGTGAAGCCAAAGACATGGTGGAAGGCTTCTTCGAAGAGATCCGCAACGCGCTGGAGCGTGGCGAGGAAGTGAAACTTTCTGGCTTCGGCAACTTCCAACTGCGTGAAAAGCCGCAGCGGCCGGGGCGCAACCCGAAGACGGGGGAAGAAATCCCGATTACCGCGCGCCGTGTCGTGACCTTCCATGCCAGCCAGAAACTCAAATCAGCCGTCGAACAGCTGAGTGATGCAAAGCAGTCCTAAGCCGATCGCGCTCCCTCCCATCCCGGCCAAGCGTTACTTCACCATCGGTGAAGTGAGCGAGTTGTGCGGCGTGAAGCCGCATGTGTTGCGCTACTGGGAGCAGGAGTTCACGCAACTCAAACCGGTGAAGCGACGCGGCAATCGGCGCTACTACCAGCATCACGAAGTACTCCTCGTACGCCGCATTCGCGACCTGCTGTATCGCGACGGATTCACCATCAGCGGTGCGCGCAACAAGCTTGAAGATCTCGCCGAACTGAATCGCGAAGTGGTGGACGAGGTTCGTCGCAGTCGCGCATCGATCAGCGAAGTGCGTGCGGAACTACAAGGGTTGCTCGACGCACTGCGTGCCTGAAGGTCTGAACAAAAAAGCCCGGATCTTCTGGCAGGGCAGCATGCTCTCTGCTATTATGCTGGCCGTGTCGGGGCGTAGCGCAGCCTGGTAGCGCACTTGCATGGGGTGCAAGGGGTCGCGAGTTCGAATCCCGCCGCCCCGACCAAATCTTCTCCCCGTTTCTCTTCTTTCCGAAGCCGGAACGTCCATGCCCCGCTTGCGAATCCTCCTGAGTAACGACGACGGTTACTTTGCCCCGGGTATCGCTGCACTGGCAGCCGAACTTTCCCAGATTGCCGATGTAACCGTGGTGGCGCCAGAGCGCGACCGCAGTGGCGCCAGCAATTCGCTGACGCTCGATCGGCCGCTCCAGTTGCGTCGCGCGCCCAGTGGCTTCTACTACGTCAATGGCACGCCGACCGACTGTGTCCATCTGGCTGTCACGGGCATGCTGGAAGAACTTCCCGACATGGTTGTCTCCGGTGTCAATCATGGCGCCAACATGGGCGACGACACGGTGTACTCCGGCACGGTGGCTGCGGCGACCGAAGGTTTCCTGCTGGGCGTGCCGTCGGTGGCCGTGTCGCTGGTCGGCAAGAATGCGACCCACTTCGACACCGGGGCACGCATGGCCCGGCAGCTGGTCGAGCGTTTCATCGCGCAGCCCTGGCAGCAGCCCGCACTCCTGAATGTCAATGTTCCTGACCTGCCGTTCGAGCAGGTGCGTGGCTTTGTCAGCACTCGCCTGGGCAAGCGCCATCGGGCTGCGCCGGTGATCCGCGATCAGAACCCGCGCGGCGAAACGATCTACTGGGTCGGTCCGGCGGGTGAGGCGGCAGATTGCGGAGAGGGGACTGATTTTCATGCGGTGGCACAGGGCTATGTTTCGGTCACGCCGTTGCAGCTGGACCTGACCCACACGAAGCAGATCAGCCGCGTGGCCGAGTGGTTGGGCGAATGAGTGATCGCCTGCAAGGCAGCGGATTGACGTCGGCGCGTGCGCGGGCGCGCATGATCGAGCGACTGCGTGCCGAAGGCATACGCGACGAACGCGTGCTGGCTGCGATGAATGCGGTGCCCAGGCATGCGTTCGTCGAAGAGGCGCTGTCGTCGCGCGCTTACGAAGACACGGCACTACCGCTCGGTTTCCAGCAGACGATCTCCCAGCCTTTTGTCGTCGCACGCATGGCCGAGCTGTTGCTGGCCGGCCGCGACACGCTCGGCAAGACACTGGAGGTCGGTGCCGGGTGCGGTTACCAGGCCGCCGTGTTGTCGCACATGGCGAGCGACGTCTATGCGATCGAGCGCATCGCCAAGCTGCTGGAGCGCGCCCGTGCGAACTTGCGCCCGTTGCGCTTGCCCAATGTCCGGTTGAAACATGCGGATGGCAGCCTCGGTCTCGCCGCCGTGGCGCCGTTCGATTCGATCATCCTTGCTGCGGCGGCTACGCGTGTGCCGCAGGCGCTGGTCGATCAACTGGCTGTCGGGGGAAAAATGGCATTGCCGCTGGGTGCGACGGATCAGGTCATCCTCCTCGTCGAGCGCCTGTCCAATGGCAGCCTCAAGGAAACCCGACTGGATGCGGTACGCTTTGTACCCTTGTTGCCTGGAACCGAATGACCCCTGTGCAGATGAAGGCCCGCCTGACGATTGTTTGTGCCATGACGGCACTGCTTGCCGCATGTTCCACCACGCAGGAGGCGCCTGCGCCAGTGGAGTCGCGCAGTCCGGCCGGCACGACGCCCACGCCCGCCGCAGTACCCTCCCAGGCCCGTCCCGGGTACTACGTGGTCAAACGTGGTGACACCCTGTACAGCATCGCGCTGGAGAACGGGCAGGACTATCGCGACGTTGCTGCCTGGAACAAGCTCGACAATCCCAACCTGATCCTGGTCGGCCAGGAGCTGCGGGTGAGGGCGCCGGAAGCCGACGTGGTGGCAAGCGCCGAGGTTTCCCCGACCGTCGAAGCGCGTCCGATCGACATGGGACCGCGTCGGATCGAAGCACCTGTCAGCGCGGCCCCCGTTCCGATTGCACCTCCCACGCCCAGCCCTGCCGGCGGCGCCGCCGTGAAGCAGGAGCCCCGCGGCGGGCGCATTGCCTATAGCGAAGAGGCTTGGAAGAACCTGCAGGCGCAGCCTGCAGTGCCGCCAGCGGCATCGTCCGCGCCGGTGGCTGCGGGGACGAGTGCCCCGGCCGCGGCGGTTTCAGCCCCGGCGACCGCCCCCAGACCTGCCGCTTCGGCACCTGTGGAAACCCCCAAGGCTGCCGCTGCCAATGACGCCGGCATGGAGTGGGCATGGCCGGCTGCCGGGAAGGTGCTGGCATCCTTCAATGACAGCACCAACAAGGGATTGGACATCGGCGGGACGCTCGGCGAGCCGATCTTCGCCGCCGGTTCCGGACGTGTGGTGTACGTCGGCAGTGGCTTGCGTGGCTACGGAAACCTCGTCATCATCAAGCACGACGGCAATTACCTGAGTGCGTACGCGCACAACAGCGAGATTTACGTGAAGGAACAGCAGCAGGTGCAGAAAGGGCAGAGGATCGCGGCGCTGGGCTCCAGTGACAGCGATCGGCCGAAGCTGCACTTCGAGATCCGGCGAGAAGGCAAGCCGGTGGATCCCATGAAGTATCTTCCCGCGCGCTGAACTATGTACGATCCGGCATTCCTTGACGACGAAGAGGACAAAGAAGAGCCGGATGTGCCGCCCGAGCTCGAGGCGTTTTCCGAGCCGGCGCCCGTCGTGCCGGAAAACGAATTCCTCAACGACGTCACCCAGATCTATCTCAACGAGATCGGTATCAATCCCCTGCTGACGGCCGAGCAGGAGGCCGCGCTGGCACGCCGCGTGCGCAAGGGTGATTTCGAGGCGCGGCAGAAGATGATCGAACACAACCTGCGCCTGGTTGTGAACATCGCCAAGCACTACCTCAACCGCGGCATCCCGCTGCTGGACCTCGTGGAGGAGGGCAATCTCGGCCTGATCCACGCCCTCGAGAAGTTCGACCCGGAGCGCGGCTTCCGTTTCTCCACCTACGCGACCTGGTGGATCCGCCAGAACATCGAGCGCGCGATCATGAACCAGTCGCGCACCATCCGGCTGCCGGTGCACGTGGTGAAGGAGCTCAACCAGGTGCTGCGCGCGCAGCGGCAGCTCGAGGCCTCGCAAGGCGTCAGCGCCTCGCTGGAAGAAATCGCGCAGAAACTGAACCGTCCCTTGGAGGATGTGCGGGCGGTGCTGGCGCTGAACGAGCACACGGCTTCGCTGGACGCGCCGCTGGATATCGACCCGAACCTGTCGATCGGCGAGTCGCTGGCCGACGAGCAGAGCGAGACGCCGGATGTTTCCATCCAGAACACGGAAGTCGAATCGCTGATCCGTGAATGGACCAACCAGCTGACCGACAAGCAGCGTCTGGTGATCCAGTACCGTTACGGCCTGGACGACGTGGAAGTCCTGACCCTGGAAGACCTGGCTGCGCAGCTCGGCCTCACCCGGGAGCGGGTTCGCCAGATCCAGCTCGAAGCGCTGGCCCAGTTGCGGCGCATCCTCAAGCGTCGCGGTGTGTCGCGCGACGTCCTGTTGTAACGATCACTCTTCCAGCTCTTCGCTGGCGGCGGGTGTCGCCCGTTCATGCAGTGCCCGCAGATCCTGCGGCGTGTCTGCATCGGCGAACCCCTGCGCATGCTCACTCAGGTCCACCGTTACAGCCCCCAGTGATTGCAGCCAGAGCATCGTCTTGCGGCCGCCGGCCGTAAGGAACGCCCGCAGAGACGGCAGGCTGTTGCGCGGGAGCAGCGCATATACGGGTTGCGGATGGCCGTCTACACAGGCCACGGCCGCGCGTCCGGCTGCCGCGATGCTCATGCGCTGCACGTAGTCCATCGGCAGCAATGGCGCGTCGACCGGGCAGGTGATGATCCAGCTCCTGCGTGCGGCGGCCAGCGCGGCTTCGATGCCTGCCAGCGGGCCGAGGTGACCGGCGCGCAGATCCTGCACGACCGGGTGGCCGAGTTCGCGATAGATGCCCAGATTGCGATTGGCGACGATGAGCAGTTCGCTGACCTGTGGCGCGAGCCTCTCCACTGCCCAGGCGGCCAAAGGGCGGTCGTGCAACGTCATCAGGCCTTTGTCCTGCCCGCCCATGCGGGCCCCGGCACCGCCGGCCAGGATGACGCCCGTGATGGCACGGGCAGAACAGGCATTGCGTCGGGGGCTGGCGGTGGCGTCCATGGGTCAGCCACCGATGTAGGACATCTCGATCCTGCGTGTGCCTGGCGTGGCCTCGCTGCGCAGTTCCGAGTAACGGTCGCTGCGGGCAGCCCAGATGGCGGCGATCCTGCCAGCGAGTTGGGCAGGGCTGTCCCCGGCGCGAAGATGCTCGCGCAGATCGTATCCCTGGCTGGCGAACAGGCAGGTAAACAGCCTGCCTTCCGGCGATAGCCGCATACGCGTGCAGTCGCGGCAGAACGCCCGGGTGACGGAAGCGATGACGCCGATCTCGCCGGCGCCATCCGCGTAGCGCCAGCGCTCCGCGACCTCGCCACCGTAACCGGGTTCCAGTGCCTGCAGAGGATGCACGGCGTGGATGTGGTCGAGGATGGCCTGTGCGGGGAGCACGTCATCCAGCCGCCAACCGTTGGTGCTGCCGACGTCCATGTATTCGATGAAACGCAGGATGTGGCCACTGTTACGGAAGTGCCGCACCAGCGGCAGTATCTGTCCGTCATTGAGGCCGCGGCGGATCACTGCGTTGACCTTGACGGGTCCGAGTCCCTCCGCGGCGGCGGCATCGATGCCGGCCAGCACGTCAGCCACCGGGAAATCCATGTCGTTCATCTGGCGGAAGACGGCATCGTCCAGCGCGTCCAGGCTGACCGTCACCCGCCGCAGGCCAGCCTCGCGCAACGCACGGGCGTGGCGGGCGAGGAGGGCGCCGTTGGTGGTGAGCGTCAGTTCCACGTCGGGAATCTCCGCAAGCATCGCGACGAGATCGGGCAGATTCTTGCGCAGCAGCGGCTCGCCACCGGTGAGGCGGATTTTCCGGACGCCCAGTCCTGCAAACACGCGGGCGATCTGCGTGATCTCCTCGAAGCGCAGCAACGCTTCGCGCGGCAAGAAGGCGTGGTCGCGGCCGAACTGATCGCGCGGCATGCAATAGCTGCAGCGGAAGTTGCAGCGGTCCGTCACCGAGATCCGCAGGTCCCGCATTGCTCTGCCCAGCCGATCCGGCGGCGCTTCGCCGGCATGCGCCGGTGCGGTGCGCAGGCGGTCCAGCGAGACAGGATGGAGATGCGTGGGGTGCGACGTCATGACTGCATTATCGGGCGCTGGCGCTGAAGGGCAAGCAGGACAAGCGCGGCAGCGGCAACCCGTTCGTCGCGGTCCGCTCCGCGCCAAGCCGCACCCTGCTTGCATGCGGCGTCATAGAGAGGAATGATCCGCCTGAGCATGCGCCGCTGTCGGACGGACTCGTACAGCGCAGAAAGTAAAAAAGCCAGAAGCTGGGCTTCTGGCTTTTTGGAATTCTGGCTCCTCGACCTGGGCTCGAACCAGGGACCTACGGATTAACAGTCCGGCGCTCTACCGACTGAGCTATCGAGGAACAGAGGCGCGAACTATAGATGCAGAAGAACGCAATGTCAAGAATGGCTTTCGGCCTTTACCGGGCTCGGGTACATTCCCGCCCACACTGGAAAGAGTCC
This sequence comes from Uliginosibacterium sp. H1, assembly GCF_036017065.1. Lineage (NCBI taxonomy): Bacteria > Pseudomonadati > Pseudomonadota > Betaproteobacteria > Rhodocyclales > Zoogloeaceae > Uliginosibacterium > Uliginosibacterium sp. H1. The sequence continues at coordinate 1,044,814 of NZ_JAYXHR010000001.1, read as the reverse complement.
ATGATCTCGATGAAATCTCAAGCTTCGTTCGTCTGGCGCGCATGCGCCGTGCTGGCCACCTGGTGGCTGGGGCTGTCGCTGGGGGCGCCGGCACTTGCGGCGGACGCACCGGAGTCCTGGCTCGGCCTGCCGGTCAGTTACGCCGAGCGCAGCTACACCTTCCGTCCCTGGCCGGCCATCGAACTGAAGTCGGTGCGCATCATGACCTCCGACGCCATCACGATGAACCGCGCATGGGTCCGGCCGGACTGGGCGCAGTGGATCCAGGGCGGCAACACCAATGCGATCCGCGTCGACGCCGACGAGATCGTGGCCCGTCCGGCTGCACTGGCGCGCCTCGGTCTCAGCGACGGCAAGTCGACCCGCCGGATCACCCATATGCGCTTCGAGCGGCTGAAGCTGCTGATGGGTACCCGCGAGGTCAATCTGCCTGCCGGCGAAATGGAGTTCGCACCCGATGGCACGCTGTCCCACATCCGCCTGAGTATCGAGGGGGTGAACTTCGATGCGACGCCCAACAGCGGCAAGCTTGCCCTGCTGGTGCAGATGGCCAACTGGCGCTGGGACGCACTGCCGGCGCTACGCTTCGAGAACGTGACTGCCCAAGGCGACCTGACCGACTTCGGCCTGTCTTTCCACAAGATTGGCGGCAATGCGGACGGTGGTTCGCTGGCCGGCACGCTGCGTCTGGCCGTTGACGGCAATTTCGTGATGGATGGTGAGCTGACGCTGGCCAGCATGCGCGCAGCGGATGTGCTGGGGCGGCTGCGGGCTGGTACCACCGTGAGTGGTGCGCTCAATGGCGTGGTGAAGCTCACCGCGAGCGGTGAGCAGTTTACGGACCTCGCCTCGAACCTGGCTGCTTCCGGCACTTACGTGATCAACAAGGGGGCTATCGACCGCTTCGGCATCGCTTCCGGCATGCAGCGCGAGAGCGCAGGGCCGGCCGGTGGCGGCAACACGCGCTTCGAACGCATGAATGGCACCTTCAACGGCAAGACGGGGCAGGTCGCATCGGTGACGGTGCAACGACTGGATAGCGGTCCGCTGCAGGGATCGGGCAACTTTGTCGTGATGCAGGACGGTGTGCTCAAGGGCGGTTTCGCGGCCAGCATGCGCCTGCCCAGCGGCGCGACCCTGAGCCGCAGCTTCGCGCTTGGCGGCAAGGCAGATGCACCACAGCTGTCCACGCGCGATTGAGCCTGCCGCAGCATCCACCATGCCGAAGAAGGAGTTTTTCGTGGCCTGCCTGTGCGCGGCATGGTGCGGCAGTTGCAGGGAATACCAGCCAGCCTTCGAGGCACTGCGCGAGGCTCACCCCGAAGTGGCTTTCGCATGGGTGGATATCGAAGACCAGTCCGAGATTGCCGGCGACATCGAGGTCGACAATTTCCCGATGCTGGTGATCCAGCGCGAACACGACGTGTTGTTCTGTGGGGCCATGCTGCCCGAGGCGGGTATCCTGCGCCGCCTGCTTGAAAGCATGATGGAACAGACGCCGGAGCAGTCTCGCGCTTATGCGCGCGGCAATCCGCAGCGGCTGGCCTGGCAGGGTGAGGCGGATGTACGTGGGCGTCTGGGCGTGTAGGGCATTCTTGAGCGAATGGACGACGACGGAGCGGTGTGCCGCTGGTTCGAGCCCAGGCCGAGGAGGCAGCAATCCAAAAACAAAGGGCCCGTCAGGGCCCTTTGTTCATCTTGCCGGCGCGGTGGCCGGCATCGACACGCTTACTTCAGCACAGCGGCAATCGCATCGGCCACGTAGTCGATGTTCTTGCTGTTCAGCGCAGCCAGGCAGATGCGGCCGGTCGACACGGCGTAGATGCCGTAGTCGTTCTTCAGCTTCTCGACCTGGTCTGCGGTCAGCCCGGTGTAGCTGAACATGCCGCGCTGCTTGATGACGAAGCTGAAGTCCTGCTTCACGCCACGGGCGGCCAGCTTTTCGACCAGACCGGTACGCATTTCGCGGATGCGCACGCGCATGCCGGCCAGTTCGTCTTCCCACTGCTTGCGCAGTTCCGGCGAGGACAGCACGGCGGCCACGACGGCACCGCCGTGGGTGGGCGGGTTGGAATAGTTGGTGCGCACGACGCGCTTCACTTGCGACATGACGCGGCCGGCTTCTTCCTTGCTGGCCGTGACCACGGTCAGCGCGCCGACGCGCTCGCCGTACAGCGAGAAGGACTTGGAGAAGCTGCTGGACACCAGGAACTGCAGGCCGGAGGCGGCGAACAGGTTCAGCGCCACGGCGTCTTCGGCGATGCCATCGGCGAAGCCCTGGTAGGCCATGTCGATGAAGGCGATGAGGTTGCGCTCCTTCACCGCGGCAACGACTTGTTCCCACTGGGCGGCGGTCAGGTCGGCGCCGGTCGGGTTATGGCAGCAGGCATGCAGCACGATGACGGACTGGGCCGGCGCCTTGCGCAGGTCGGCGAGCATGCCTTCGAAGTTCACGCCGCGGGTGGCGGCGTCGTAGTAGGCGTAGGTCGCGACCGGGAAGCCGGCGGACTCGAACAGGGCGCGGTGGTTTTCCCAGCTCGGGTCGGAGATGTAGACCGTGGCGTTGGGGACCAGGCGCTTCAGGTAGTCGGCGCCGACCTTCAGCGCGCCGGTGCCGCCCAGGGCCTCGACGGTCAGGGTCTTGCCCTCGGTGATCAGCGGCGACTCCTTGCCGAACAGCAGGTGGGCAACAGCGGTGTTGTAGGCGGCGGCGCCTTCGATCGGCTGGTAGCCGCGCGCGGGAGCGGCCTTCAGGCGGACTTCTTCGGCGGCTTTCACGGCGCCCAGCAGCGGGATCTTGCCTTCGTCGGTGAAGTACACGCCCACACCGAGGTTGACCTTGGTGGTACGGCTGTCAGCGTTGAAAGCTTCGTTCAGACCAAGGATGGGATCGCGGGGAGCCATTTCCACCGCAGCGAAGATCGAGGCGCTCATTACAACTCCAGGTTGAACCGGCATCCGCTGAACATGTCAGGAGAGTGTCGGCAGGGGGCTTGTCAGGGGTGTTTTACCGCAGGGTTTGCGGAATAATGTCCAGCTTGCCCGGCGGGTTGACGCTAACGGGACAAACCTTCGTAAGGCCTTGAATTTTAGCATGTCAGAGAACGACAACCGAACGACCGTCGTCACCTTCGAGGGTAGCCCCTTCCGCCTGCATCAGCCGTTTCCGCCCGCCGGTGACCAGCCGGCTGCGATCGAGCAACTGGTGGGTGGCATCGACGACGGCCTGCTGTTCCAGACCTTGCTGGGCGTGACCGGCTCCGGCAAGACCTACACGATGGCCAACGTCATCGCGCGCACCGGCAAGCCGGCGCTGGTGCTGGCACCGAACAAGACGCTGGCCGCGCAGCTCTACGCCGAATTCCGCGAGTTCTTCCCGGAGAACGCCGTCGAGTACTTCGTCTCGTACTACGACTACTACCAGCCCGAGGCCTACGTGCCCTCGCGCGACCTGTTCATCGAGAAGGACAGTTCGATCAACGAACACATCGAGCAGATGCGCCTGTCGGCCACCAAGAGCCTGCTGGAACGGCGCGACGTGGTGATCGTCGCCACCGTGTCCTGCATCTACGGTATCGGTGATCCGGTGGATTACCACAGCATGATCCTGCACCTGCGCGAGGGTGAGAAGGTGGCGCATCGCGACCTCATCGCGCGCCTGGTGGGCATGCAGTACGAGCGCGGCGACATCGACTTCACGCGCGGCAAGTTCCGGGTGCGTGGTGACATCATCGATGTATTCCCGGCCGAGAACGCGGAACTGGCGTTGCGCATCGAACTGTTCGACGACGAGATCGAGCACCTGACGCTGTTCGATCCGCTCACCGGCCACATGAAGCAGAAACTCGGCCGCTTCACTGTGTTTCCCTCCAGCCATTACGTGACGCCGCGCGCCACCGTGCTGCGCGCCATCGAGGCGATCAAGGAGGAACTGAAGGACCGCATTTCCTTCTACCAGCACGGCGGCAAGCTGGTGGAGGCGCAGCGCATCGAGCAGCGCACCCGCTTCGATCTGGAAATGCTGACCGAGTTGGGCTTCTGCAAGGGTATCGAGAACTACTCGCGGCACCTGTCGGGCCGTGCGCCGGGCGAACCGCCGCCGACGCTGATCGACTACATGCCGTCGGACTCGCTGATGTTCGTCGACGAGAGCCACGTCGCCATTCCGCAGGTGGGCGGCATGTACAACGGCGACCGCGCGCGCAAGCTGAACCTCGTCGACTACGGTTTCCGCCTGCCTTCCGCAGCAGACAACCGGCCGCTGAAGTTCGAGGAATTCGAGCGCCTGCTGCCGCAGACCGTGTTCGTCTCCGCCACGCCGGCGGACTACGAGAAGAAGAACCAGGGGCAGGTGGTGGAGCAACTGGTACGCCCCACCGGTCTGGTCGACCCGATTGTCGAAATCAAGCCGGCCAGCACGCAGGTGGACGACCTGCTGATGCAGATCCGCCATCGTGTCGCCGTGGAAGAGCGCGTGCTGGTGACGGTGCTCACCAAGCGCATGGCCGAGGACCTGACCGACTACCTGCAGGAAAACGGCATCCGCGTGCGCTACCTGCACAGCGACATCGACACCGTGGAGCGCGTGGAGATCATCCGCGACCTGCGCCTGGGCGAGTTCGACGTGCTGATCGGCATCAACCTGCTGCGTGAGGGCCTGGACATTCCCGAGGTGTCGCTGGTGACCATCCTGGACGCCGACAAGGAGGGCTTCCTGCGCAGCGAGCGCAGCCTGATCCAGACCATCGGCCGCGCGGCGCGCCATCTGCACGGCACCGCCATCCTGTATGCCGACCGCATCACCGATTCGATGCGTCGCGCCATCGACGAGACCGAGCGCCGTCGCAACAAGCAGATCGCTCACAATGAAGCGCATGGCATCGTGCCGCGCTCGGTGAACAAGCGCATCAAGGACATCATCGACGGCGTGTACCAGCCGGATGCGCAGGGCAGTGCCCTGGTCGCCGGGGAGCCCGGCGTCGACTATGCCGCCATGGACGAGAAGGCGCTGGCCAAGGAGATCAAGAAGCTCGAGAAGGCCATGCAGGAGCATGCACGCAATCTCGAATTCGAGAAGGCGGCGGCGGCCCGCGATGCGCTGTTCAAGCTACGCCAGCGAGCCTTTGGCGCCGATCATCACTGAGCGGTGTCGGCGCAGGCCTGCGCTGCGTCAGGACGTGGCCTGGGTCCTATCCAGCGGGGACGCCGAGCGCCAGGTGTTGCGCCCGCTGCGCTTGGCCTCGTAGAGCGCAGCGTCGGCTTTTGCCAGCAGCTCTTCCCCGGTGGAGCCATCCACGCCGGACAGGCTGATGCCCACGCTGGCGCCTATGCTCGCGGGCTGACCGTCCAGGTCGAATGCCTCGTTCAGCGCGACGATGATCTTCTGCGCGACCTTGCCGGCAGCACCCGTCTGGGTCAGCCCTTTCAGCAGGATCACGAACTCGTCCCCGCCAAGGCGCGCAACGGTATCCCCGTCACGCAGCAGCGACTGGATGCGTCGCGCAACCTCACGCAGCAAGGCGTCGCCTGCGGCATGGCCCAGTGTGTCGTTGACGGCCTTGAAGCGGTCGAGATCCTGGTAGAGCACTGCGCAGTGCGTGCCATCCAGGCGGGCCTGTTCCAGCGCCTGGGACAGGCGCGACTTCAGCAGCGTGCGGTTGGGCAGGCCGGTGAGCGCATCGTGCAGGGCGAGACGTTCCAGATCGGTCTCGACCCGTTGCATCCGGCTCATGTCCGTCAGCACGCCGATGTAGTTCTGCACGGCCCCTGTGTCGTCCCGCACGGCGTTGATGGAGAGCCATGCTTGGTATGTCTCGCCGCTGCGCCGTTTGTTCCAGATGGCGCCGGCCCATTCGGCCTTCTCCCGTAGCTGCAGCCACATCGCCTGATAGAAGCCATCGTCATGCCTGTCGGAGCGATGCTGGTTCATCGACTGTCCGACGCATGCCTCTGCCGGAAATTCAGTGATGCGCACGAATGCGCGGTTCACGCTGAGTATCCGTCCATCGCCGTCGGTGACGACCAGGCCCTCCTGTGCATTCTGGAATGCGGCATCGGTCATGTGGAGTTGCGACATCGCGGTGCTCAGCGCCGTCTGCGCCTTCTGCACGTGGTCGTTCAACGCCAGGTTGTCGGCGGAGACGCGGGCGTGGGCACGATGGCTCCTGCGGTAGTCGCGTACGACCAGAAACGCGGATACCAGGAACATGACGATCGACAATGCGGTTCCGGTGCCCGCAGCGATCTTTGCCCGCAGCGTGGAGCGATGGGTGGCCTCCGTCCGCTCCACGAACAAGGCCCGCTCTGCCGCGATGAAGGTGTCGATGTCCTGCCGGATGGCATCCTGGACGTCCTTGCCACGGCGGGAGGCAACCTGCTTCTGGGCTCCCAGCAGTCCCTCCTCGCTGCGTATCTTGATGAGATGCGCAACCAGGCTGAGGCGCTCCATCACGCGTTGCTGGATGGCAAGGCTGCGTTGCAGCTGCTGCGGGTTGTCGACCACCAGCAATTGCAGATCGCTGAGCTCGTCCGAGAGCCGGCTGGCCGCGACCGTGTAAGGGTCGAGGAAGGAAGTGTCCCCGGTGAGGCTGTAGCCACGCCCGGCTGACTCCGCTTCGGTGATGTGGGAGAGGACGGTCTGCGCTGTCGCGATGACTTCTTCGGTATGGCGTACCGAGGCGACATCGGCCTCCAGCCGGCGGATACTCGCCAGGGAGGCAACGGTGACGAAGATGAACAGCACGGTGGCAACCGCGAGTCCCGTAATGATGCGCCGCTCGCTGGTCAGGTGGATGGGCCTGGATGTCCTCATCGTCTGCTGATCGGTCGGAACCGGTTACGCCGATTCCGATACTATGCCGCCACTACCGGTATTCCTGAAAGCCTCCGGTCGGCGCGTGCGACTCATCCGCCTGCCGATCATGCGGCGCCCTGAAGTGCATGAAGGCAAAAAGCATCAAACGCATCCTGTTCGTCTGCACCGGCAACATCTGCAGATCGCCCACCGCGGAAGGCGTGGCGCGCCACTGGATCCTGCGTACTGGCCTGGATGGCGAGGTCGAGGTGGACTCGGCCGGCACGCATGCCTGGCACGACGGCGAGGCGCCTGATCCGCGTGCCCAGAGAGCTGCGTCGAGGCGTGGCTACGACCTGTCGAGGCTGCGCGCCCGGCCGGTGCTGCCGCAGGATTTCGAGCGCTTCGACCTGATCCTTGCGATGGACCGCGGCCACTACGTTTGGCTGCGTCGCGAGTGTCCGCCCGCGCTGCAGGAGCGGGTGAAGATGTTCCTGGATTTCACGCGCGCACCGGGCGATGTGCCCGACCCCTACTATGGTGAAGAGGCGGGTTTCGACTCCGTGCTCGATCTTTGCGAAGACGCGGTGCGTGGTCTGATCGACAGCCTGCGCTGAGGCGAAGCATCAAGCGGTGACGATCCAGCCTTCAAGTGGATCGAAATCCTCCGGCAGCCCCCAACGCGCACCCGCACGCTGCGTGGCCCACGCGGCCTGCACCAAGGCGAGCGTGGCGTCGAGCAGATCGCCGGAACCCTCTTCCAATATCGCCGCGACCTGTGGTGCCGTCGTCTCCAGCGGCAGGCCCAGCGGATGGCTGCCAGCACGCAGGGCTTCCACGATCTGGCTGCGTGCGAGTTGTCGTGCTGGCGTGTGCTTCGTCGCGTTGTCATTCTTGTAGGACGCCTTGGTGATGGCGCGTGCGAGCAGGCCTGGATAAGCCTCCAGCGCGACGCGGTCACCATCGCCGGCGTGCATGCCCGGGAGGTGCAAGCCTGCGGCGAGCAGGCGTGGTGCGCCGGCCAGGAACATCAGCCCGACCGGTGGATTGACCAGTTTCATCGGGCTGTGCGAACGCGCCGGAATGTCGGTCTGGCGATGCACATAGCGCTGGCCTGCAGGGCGGGCCTCACGCGCCGCGTTCAACGCCGCGCGGAAGTTCTCCTTGCCGAGTGCCGCAACATGCGCGACGAGCGCAGCCCAGTCTGTCGGCCATCCCAGCGTGTGCACCAGTTCCCGCGGCAGGCCGAAGGGAAAGTCGAAGGCTCCGCACCAGGGGCCGGGTGTGTGCAGGAAGTGTTCGAAGCGGGGCCAGTCCGCGCAGTGCTCGAAGTCCTCCAGCCTTACGCGACCGTCCTTCAGCACACCGCACGCAATCGTGATCGTCTTGCGCCGCCGTGGGGCGGAAGTGAAATCGACGCCGTAGAGCCTCATGCGAAGCGCTGACGTGCGAGGGTGATGGTGGCGGCGTGGATCGCCACCGTGTCGGCAATGTTCTCGGCATATCCGCCTGCCATGGCGATGACCACCGCTACGCCGCGACTCTGGCAGGCTGCGAGCACCATGTCGTCACGCCTGCGCAGGCCCTCGAAGCTCAGCGACAGGCGTCCGAGTCGATCGCCTTCGAAGGGGTCGGCCCCCGCCAGGTAGATGACCAGCTCAGGCTGGCTGCGGCTGAAAACCTCGTCGAGGCCGCCCTCCAGCGCAGCGAGATACGCGACGTCTTCCGTGCCGTCCGGCAACTCGATGTCGAGATCGCTCAGCTGCTTGCGAAAGGGAAAGTTCTTCGCGCCGTGCATGCTGAAGGTGAACACGCTGGCGTCGCCGGCGAGGATGGCGGCCGTGCCGTCACCCTGATGGACGTCGCAGTCGATGATCGCTACCCGGCCGATACCTTCCTCCGCCTGCATCGCGCGAGCAGCAATGGCAGCGTCATTAAAAACGCAAAAACCGCTACCAAAATCGGCGTGTGCGTGATGCGTACCACCGGCGAGATTCGCTGCACATCCATCGCGTAGTGCGCTGCGTGCAGCCTCTATCGTGGCTCCCGACGAACGGCGGGAGCGTTCGATCATTTGTGGCGTCCAGGGAAATCCGATGCGCCGGATTTCATCGGGATCGAGTGCTCCGTCCACTGCACGCTGCAGGTACGCCGCCGTATGGGTACGCATGATCTGCGTATCAGTGGCCGCCGGTGGCACATGAAAATCCTTATCGGAGAATAGTTTGCTGTGAATCAGTGCTTCACGCAGCAAGCGGTACTTCGCCATCGGGAAGCGATGTCCTGCAGGGAGGGGGAGGACGAACTGTTCGGCGTAGTAGAGATTCATATCCGGGGGCGCATCGCGGAGAGCCTTGCAGGCTGCGGGTCTACGCGTATGCCCAAAAGGGCGAGTGTTCTATTCTCTCGCTTGTGCGGTGCAAATGAATGGCTTATCTTGCCGCCAGCAGTCGATTGGTAGTGTGTTGTTGAACGCCTTGACCCCGTCTCGCGACGGACCGCCATGTAGTGTCTTCACCGCTGTCCTGTTCGGATTGCTGCGAACGATCCGCTTCGGATCATTGAGTACATCTCTTGTAAGTAAGGACGTCAGAATGGCAACCGGTATTGTCAAGTGGTTCAACGATTCCAAGGGCTTTGGCTTCATCACTCCGGACGGCGGTGGCGATGACCTGTTTGCCCATTTCTCTGAAATCCAGGCTGGCGGTTTCCGTTCGCTGAAGGAAGGCCAACGCGTGGAATTCGAAGTGAAGCAGGGCCCGAAGGGTCGTCAGGCTTCCACCATCAAGCCGCTGTAATCCAGCAGGCCTGATGCAGGAAGGCAGGGTGCAAACCCTGCCTTTTTTCTTGCCTGCAATTATGTTTTTGTCATGCGCAGCCGGGCGCGCTCGATCCAGAAGCCGACGCCGTCGAGCAGCTCGCGATCGCTGAACGAGCAGCTGTCGCCACTGAAAAGCTGGCTGGACTCCAGGCGCATGCACAGGTCTTCGAGCACCTCGGCGAAGCGTGGTGGGAGCTGCGTGCATAGCGGGCTCGCCGTGTCACGCAGCAGGCGGGCGAAGTCGGCGGGCGAGAGGCTGCCGTCCCGGCGGCGGGCCAGCGCGTAGCTCAGCTGATCAAGTGTTTCCGTCATGCGGTGGCCTTCAATACGCCCAGGGATTCGCGCATCAGGGTGGCGAAGGCCTCTGCCGTCATCGGTCTGCCCATCAGGTAGCCCTGTACTTGCGAGCAGCCGTGGCTACGCAGGTATTCCAGCTGGGTGGCGGTCTCCACGCCCTCGGCGATCGTCGACAGCTGCAGGCTGGAGCCGAGCTGGATGACGGCGCGCAGGACGGCCGAGTCGTCCGCGTCGGTGCCGATGTCCCGCACGAACGACTGGTCGATCTTCAGTTTGTCGATGGGGAATTTCTTCAGGTAGGCGAGATTGCTGTGGCCGGTGCCGAAGTCGTCGATCGCGAGTTGCAGCCCCAGTGCCTTCAGCCGATGCAGGCTTGCAAGAAGCTGCCCGGAGTCTTCCGCCAGCATGCTCTCGGTAAGCTCGAGCTCCAGGCAACCGGCAGGCAGGCCGGTCTCGATCAGCACGCGGGTGACGGTGTCCACCGGATCGCTGTGCTGGAACTGCACGGCGGACATGTTCACGGCGACGGTCAGGTCGGGCAGGCCTTGTGCGCGCCATTCCTGGGCCTGGCGGCAGGCCTCGCGCAGTACCCATTCGCCGAGCGGGATGATGAGCCCGCTTTCTTCCGCAGCGGGAATGAGGCGGGCAGGCGATACCAGCCCATGCTCCGGACTGTCCCAGCGCACGAGGGCCTCGGCACCGACGATGAGCCCGCTGATCATGTCGATCTGGGGCTGGAAATGCAGGACCAGTTCGCCCCGGCGCATCCCCGCCCGCAATTCGTTCTGCAGGCTCAGGCGTTCCCGCGCGTCGGCGTTCATGCTGTCGGCGAGGAAGCGATAGGTGTTCCGCCCGGCGTCCTTGGCACGACGCAACGCGGTGTCGGCACTCGCAAGCAGTTCGTCGAAATCGCGGCCGTCCTCCGGGTACAAGGCGACGCCGATCGAGAAGCTGGAGATCAGTATGTGCTCGTCGATGCTGATCGGCTCGGCCATGCGCCCAAGGATGCTCTCGGCAATTGCGGACACTTCGTTGTGGTGGCGGAGGTCGGGCAGGACCAGGACGAACGCGTCACCGTCGCGCCGGCTGAGCGTGGCTGCATGGCCGATGCAGTCCTGGATGCGGGCCACCGCCGCCTGCAACAGGCGGTCGCCGAAGACATGGCCGAGACGTTGATTGACCTCTGCGAAACGATCCAGGTCCAGCAGCATCAGCGCGGCCAGGGAGTGTTCACCGTGGGCGAGGGACCGCTCCAGGCGGTCCGAGGCCAGCGCGCGGCTGGGCAAGCCTGTCAGGCTGTCGTGAAGCGCATGGAGTCCGGGCTGGGCATCGGAGCGAGGGCTGATGTCGGTAAATATGGCGATGTAATGCGACGCGGGGGCAGCCCCTTCGCGAACGGCGCTGATGCTCATCCATAACGGCACTGATTCACCGTTGCGGTGCCGGTTCCAGATCTCTCCCTGCCAGATGCCTTCGCTTTGCAGGGTCTGCCACATGCCGTGGAAGAACGCGTCGTCGTGACGGCCGGACGCGAAAATGCGCGGGTCCTCGCCCGCCACCTCCTCGACGCCGTAGCCGAGGATGTCGGTGAATGCGGGATTCAGCGTGATGATCCGGTTGTCCGGGTCGGTGATCATGATGCCGGCGCGGATGTCGCGGAACATCGTGTCGGTGAGGTGCAGCTGGCGCTGGGTGCGGCGCAGTTCGCTGAGATCCACGTCCAGGCAGTACATCTCCAGCTCGTTGCGGGTGTTGCGGATCATCACGTGGCTGGAGAACACCGGCGCCACGCTGCCGTCCTTCCGCTGCAGGTCCAGTTCGCTGGCGGGGATGGCCGGGCCGCCATTGGTCCACCCGGTGATGAAGCGGACCACGTCCTCGCGCATCGGCTCGGGGATGATCAGGTCTTCCAGCTTGCGCCCCAGTGCTTCCTCGCGGCGATAGCCGTAGAGTGCATGTGAAGCCGGGTTCCAGTAGATGACCTCCCGCTGGCGGTTGTAGCCCTGCACGGCGATATTGGGGATCTGCTCGAAGATGGCCCGGAAGCGCCGCTCGCTTTCCTCCAGGCGCGCCGCCGCTTCCTTGAAGGGGCTCATGTCGGTGCCAACACCCAGCAAGCATGTCTGCCCCCGGTAGGCGAACAGCCGCGTGCGGAAGTACACCGGCTGAAGCGAACCGCCGCGGTGGCGCAGCAGGCCTTCGTTCTGGCCCTGGCCGTGGCGCAGCACATGGTCGATCTGCTCCCGCACGGTCTCGCGGGCCTGATCGTGGAAGTAGTCGAGCACCGAGTATTGCGCGATCTCCTCGCGGCGGTAGCCGGTGGCTTCCTCCAGGCCGGCGTTCCACAGCAGCAGCTGGCCGTCCGGACGGAACAGGAAGACGAGCCCCGGCAGGCTGTCGATCAGGCGCTGGGAGAACTCCGCATCGTTCACCAGGCTGAGCTCCTGGCGCTTCTGTCGCGTGATGTCGCGCACCATCAGCACGTGCTGGTGCGCAGGTCGGGCAGACGGGTCGGGCGGCAGGCGGGTGACCTGGTACCACTGCGGGCCGCGTGCGCCGTCCAGCACCACTTCCACGTCCGTCTCCGGGCTGGCGCGCAGGCGTGCTTCCATGGATTCCGGCAGGCGCGTGCCGGGCACGGCGCGATCGAATACGTCCTCGATGCTCGGGGTGAAGGATTCGACGATCCGCCAGTCATCGTCGCACAGCAGGAGTACCGAGCGCGTGGCGGACAGGGTGGCGTTCAGGAGTGTGCGAGGAATCGTCATGCCGGATTTATGGAGCCGGAGCGGGCGGGGCTGAGCGGATTATCAGGTCAGACTGCGGCCACGTGGAGTAAGGGTTTGCGCAGAGTCGGCATTTGCGCGCGATGGGCACTTGGGGCATGCTCGCCCCGCAAATTTCCGGAGGCCATGTCCATGATCGTCCACAACACCATTGCCAGCCTGCGCGCCGCGCTTGGCGGCGCAGGCCGGGTAGCCTTCGCGCCGACCATGGGCAACCTGCATGCCGGGCACATCAGCCTGATGCAGCAGGCCCGGTCCCTGGGCGACGTGGTGGTCGCCAGCATCTTCGTCAACCGTCTGCAGTTCGGGCCCCGCGAGGATTTCGACAAGTACCCGCGCACCTTCGCGCAGGATTGCTCCCTGCTGGAGGCGGCAGGCGTGGCCCACCTGTTTGCGCCGGACGAAACCGAGCTGTATCCGGTGCCGCAGCAGTACCAGGTTTATCCGGCGGATGCGCACGAAGGCATCCTGGAGGGCGCATCGCGACACGGCCATTTCCGCGGTGTGGCGACCGTGGTGGCCAAGCTCTTCAACATCGTGCAGCCGCAGGTGGCCCTGTTCGGCAAGAAGGACTACCAGCAGCTGATGGTCATCCGCAACATGGTGCGGGAGCTGGATTTCCCGATCGAGATCGTCGGCTGCGACACCGTGCGCGCCGACGACGGCCTCGCGCTGTCTTCGCGCAACGGCTACCTGTCGCCGATGGAGCGCGCTGAGGCGCCGCGGCTTGCCGAGGAGCTGGGTAAGGTAGTGGAAGCCCTGCGCGCAGGTCGAAGTGATTTTGCTGCGCTGGAGCAGGGGGCTGTCGGAGCGCTGTCAGCGCATGGCTGGCAGCCGGACTACGTTGCGATCCGACGCCGGTCGGATCTGCAGCCCGCTCAGGTCGGCGATCCGATGGTCGTGCTGGCCGCGGCGCGGCTGGGCAATACGCGGCTCATCGACAATCTGGAGGTATGACGCACGCAAAATGCGCGCGCCTGTCGTCCGTTGGGGGAGGGATTCCGGTACTGATGGACTTACTCAGGTGAAACCCTTCGCCACATTTACCAGCTTATCGCGATAGTTGTAATACATACTTGCCCCTAGTCAATTTCGTTTGTTTTGTGGACTTATAATCAGGCCTGCGGTAAACGGTTGTCTTTCAGTTTCAGGCTGTCTGAGGCGTGTTTGCTGCAATCCTTGGAAGCCAAAAGACAAATATCTGAACTAAGTACAAGAATTTGTCAGGCTTCTTCTGTTTTATCAAAGGAGGAGATTCCTGATGTCCATCCGAATGACTGGCTTGGCAGTTTTGCTGGCCACCATGGGTCTGGCCGCCTGCGGCGGCAGCGACGACACCCCCCCGGCAAGCGGCGGTTCCACTTCCAGCAGCTCCAGCTCTAGTTCTGGCGCCGGCAGCAGCTCCAGCTCTTCCAGTTCCTCGAGTTCGTCCAGCGGTGCAGGTGTGGTCCTGCCGAGCTCGCTGGGTGCGGACGGCTGGGCCAACAGCCAGACCGACAAGGTGACGGGTGGGGACGGCGCTGACGCTGCTCATACCTACACGGTGACCAACCGCAACGAGTTGATCCAGGCGCTGTATGGCGGCGCTGCCACCATCAACGACGACGGCAGTTTCAGCGGCACGCTGGATACCACCAAGAAGATCATCTACATCAAGGGCACCATCAACCTGTCGATGAACAAGGCGCTGATGGAGCTGACGGAGGCCCACTACAAGGCCGCCAGCGTGGCCGCGTCCAGCTACGACTTCAACGCCTACGTCGCAGCCTACAAGCCGAGCGTGTGGAACGCCGATCCGGCAAATTGGGACACGCCGAACAACCGTCCGAAGGCCGTGAGCGGTGCCCAGGAAACGGCACGTGCCGCAGCCTCGACCAACCAGGGCAAGATCGTCAAGATTCCGGTCGGCGCCAATACTTCGCTGCTCGGCATCGGGGCGGATGCCAAGATCATCCGTGGCCAACTGTCGCTGGGTGACGGCGCCGACAACGTCGTGATCCGCAACATCACCTTCGAAGATGCGTTCGACTACTTCCCGGTATGGTCGCCGACGGACTCCTTCTCGCTGACCACGCCTGCCCAGGCCGGTTGCCAGGTGGCCTACGTGGACGCCAACACCGGTCCGCAGAAGTGCCCTGGCGGTCGCTGGAACTCCAACTACGACCTGATCACCCTGAACGGTGGCAAGCGTGTCTGGATCGACCACTGCACCTTCAATGATGGCAACCGCGAAGATCACACCTTCCCGTCGCCGTTCGAAGCGCCGCATGTGGGCATCGACTACTTCGTCCAGCATCACGACGGCGCAATCGATGTCACCAACAAGTCCGACTTCGTGACCCTGTCGTACAACCACATCAAGAACCACGACAAGACTCACCTGATCGGTAGCTCGGACACGGTGAGCGTTGCCAATGGCTGGGGTGCGCTGTCGGTGACCCTGCACCACAACTACTACGAGAACGCCGGGCAGCGTCTGCCGCGCGTGCGTCTCGGCAAGGTGCACGTCTACAACAACTACTACAGTGGTCAGATCGGTTACCTGGGTGCCTATGCACCGGTCGATAACACTCCCGTGCCGACCAACCGCCACCTGTATGGCATCGGCATCGGGTATCTCGCGAAGATCTATTCCGAGAACAACGTGTTCGACATTGCCAATCCGCCGGCCGGCAACCCGGCTGTGGTGGATGACACGGTGACGTTCTACACCTGGCACAAGGCTTCGCCGAGTGGTGCAGGCGATACCGCCAAGCTGGACTATCTGCAGAAGACCTACTTCTACGATGCCGGCACCCTGCTGAACGGCGCGGCGACCAACCTGTTCGCATCCGCCAACACGATGGCAGCAAGCATGTCCAAGCCGGCGCTGGAAAACACCAGCACCTTCTGGACGCCCGTGACCAACTACACCTACACGCCGGACGCCGCCAGCGCGGTCAAGGCGAAGGTGATGAACAATGCGGGAGCTGGCAAGCTGTAAGCAATTCAAGCAGCGAGTCAGTAGCAAAAAAAGCCCGGCTTCGGCCGGGCTTTTTCATTGGCGTGCAGAGGGCGTCAGTGTCGGCCTATGCCGGCGGCAGCCAGGGCGATCAAGGCCTCCGTCGAGGCGTCGTATGGCTTGCCATCGGCACCCTTCAGCCTGTTCTCGATGTCGCTGGCCAGCTGCTTGCCCAACTCCACTCCCCACTGGTCGAAGGCGTTGATGTTCCACACGGCAGCCTGTACGAACACTTTGTGCTCATACAGTGCCAGCAAGGCACCCAGGCGATGTGGCGACAGGTTGTCGATCAGCAGGGTGTTGCTGGGGCGGTTGCCCGGGAATACGCGATGCGGGATGGCGGTCTCGACGTCGGCAGCCGCCATGCCGCGCGCAGTGAGCTCGGCGCGCACCTCGTCGGCGGTCTTGCCACGCATCATCGCCGCGCTTTGTGCCAGACAGTTCGCCACCAGGGTCGGCAGGTGACTGTCGATCTGGCCGCGCTGCGCCAGCGCGAGGATGAAGTCCACCGGGACGATCTGGCTGCCCTGGTGCAGCAACTGGAAATAGGCGTGCTGCCCGTTGATGCCGGGCTCGCCCCACACGATCGGGCCGGTGGCGTGGTCGGTCGCGCTACCGTCGCGGTGCACCGATTTGCCGTTGGACTCCATGTCGAGTTGCTGCAGCCAGGCGGGCAGGCGGCGCAGGGTGTTGTTGTACGGCGCCAGCAGGTGGGAGCCGTAGCCCTGGAAGTTCACGTACCAGATGCCGATCAGGCCCAGCAGCACCGGCAGGTTGCGCTCCGCCGGCGCGGCGCGGAAGTGTTCGTCCATCTCGGCGGCGCCGGCCAACAACTCGTCGAAGCGCGCACCCCCCAGCGACAGCATGATGGGCAGGCCGATGGCCGACCACAGCGAATAGCGGCCGCCCACCCAGTCCCAGAAGCCGAACATGTTCTCGGCATCGATGCCGAAGGCGGTGACCTTCTCGCGATTGGTCGACACCGCCACGAAATGACGTGCGACGGCAGTCTCGCTGCCCAGCGCCTCCACCAGCCAGGCCCGCGCGCTGCGCGCATTGGACAGCGTTTCGATGGTGGTGAAGGTCTTCGACGCCACGACGAACAGCGTGCGGGACGCGTCGAGGCGGCGCAGCGTCTGTGACAGGTGGGTGCCGTCCACGTTGGAAACGAAGTGCACCCGCGGGCCGTCGGCGAGTGGCGAGAGCGCTTCGCAGACCATCAACGGGCCGAGGTCCGAGCCGCCGATGCCGATGTTCACCACGTCGGTAATCGTCTGGCCGGTGTGGCCGCGCCAGGCGCCGCTGCGCACGCGTTCGGCGAAGTCGTAGCACCGCGCACGGACTTCACGCACGCCGGGAATGACGTCCTCGCCATCGAGCTTTACCGGCGTGTCGACCTGCTGGCGCAAGGCGGTATGCAGTACCGCCCGGCCCTCGGTCAGGTTGTAGCGCTGTCCGCTGAACATCGCTTCGCGCTGGCCCGCCAGGTCGCAATCCCTGGCCAGCTCGATCAGCAGGGCCAGCACTTCGCTGTCCAGGCTGTTCTTGGAGTAGTCGAGATGGATTCCCGAGGCAGCCGCCGTCATGCTGGCCGCGCGACCGGGGTCGTGCTCGAAGACTTGTCGGAGGTGTTTCTTGCGCCAGGTATCAGCCAGCGCGCGTAGTTGTTGCCAACTTGCGTGTCGTGTCGGGCTCATGTTCTTGATGGCAGGCTAGGGAGGGAGTCACAAGTATCGCCGATGAGAGGCTGCTTGGGCAGGCGCCCGCGCGGGCGTCGCTACGTTCATCGCGGACTGACGGCGCCCCGGGCCAGGGGCCCGCGCCAGCCCTCACAATCTCTGTCGTTCCCGCCGCTGTTTTGTTCCCTAGGAAGTCCGCGCCATGTTCCCTCATCGTTCGCTCCTGTCTGCTTCGTTGCTCATCTGTCTTGCAGCTTGTGGAGGTGGGGGCGGCGATGGCGCTGGCGGGCAGGCGACGCAGTCGTCCTCTTCGACGTTTTCATCTTCCGGATCGACCTCAGGCGGTGGTGCTGCCGACGGGCCGTTCAATCGCCGAGCGAACATCGCAAGCTGCGACCCCGGAGAATTGAAGGACAGCGAGCGGCAGGCCGTGCTGGGCAAGCTGAACGAAATCCGTGCCCGTCACGGACTGCTGGCGGTGACCTACGAGGCTGCACACGACGTGGCTGCAGCCGAAGCGGCGCTGTACATGGTCGCCAATCGCCTGCTGACGCATACGCCTTCCGCCAGCGGCCTGTGCTATTCGACCAATGCCTACAACCTGGCGAGCACCGGCAACCTGCACCTCGGCTGGAAGTCCAGCGGGACAAACTACGATGGCCTCGCCAGCACCAGCAGCCTGGTGGGTTTCCTGATCGACGACGACGTGCCCTCGCTGGGGCATCGCCGCTGGATGCTCGACCCCTTCCTGGGCAAGACCACCTACGGCCGCGTCGACGGTGTACCCAATGGCACCAGCAGCGTCTATTCCTCGTCGGTGCTGAAGGTGATCGGCAACGGACGTGGCAACGTCAGCGCCATGACCAATGACTACGTGGCCTATCCGCAGGGAAACTACTCGGCGAGCGAATTCGGCAAGAGCTGGTTCCTGTCCTTCAGCGCCATCGCCAGCAAGACCAGCGCGGGTGCCAACGGCGGCAGCCAGGTGAGTTACGCGACGGCGACCGTCACGGTCAGCGGCCCGGGCGGCACGCTGGGCATCAGCGAACAGTCCGCGGACTACAACGGCTACGGCCTTGCGAACAACCTGCAGTGGAAGGTGGCGGGGCTGCAGAACAACGTCGACTACAACGTGGCGATCACCAACGTCATCGTCAACAGCAGCCCCCGGACCTACCACTACAGCTTCCGCCTGCAGTGACGACGATGGCTGTGCCGCGCGTCCCTTTGCGTTAGGATTGACCCGGGTGGCGAGACAGCGCCGCCCACGTCGCTCGGACGGTTCCGGGCGCTCACGTAAAGGAACTCCGCATGTCTTCTGCCTCCTCCCCGGTGGGCAAGCGCCGCTTTGCGCGCATCGATCGTCTCCCTCCCTACGTCTTCAACATCACGGCCGAGCTGAAGCTTGCCGCCCGCCGCCGTGGCGAAGACATCATCGACATGAGCATGGGCAACCCCGACGGGGCCACGCCGGCGCACATCGTCGCCAAACTCACCGAAGCCGCGCAGCGCGGCGACACGCACGGCTACTCGGCGTCACGCGGCATCCCGCGCCTGCGCCGCGCCATCTCGCGCTGGTACGCGGACCGCTACGCCGTGGAGATCGAATCGGACAGTGAGGCCATCGTCACCATCGGCTCCAAAGAAGGCCTGGCGCACCTGATGCTCGCCACCCTGGACCGCGGTGACACGGTGCTGGTGCCGGACCCGAGCTATCCGATCCACATCTACGGCGCGGTCATCGCCGGCGCCGACATCCGCTCGGTGCCGCTGGTGCCCGGGGTGAACTTCTTCGAGGAACTGGAGAAGGCCATCCGCGGCAGCTACCCCAAGCCGAAGATGATGGTGCTGGGATTTCCGTCGAATCCCACCGCACAATGCGTGGAGCTGGATTTCTTCGAGCGCGTCATCGCGCTGGCGCGCAAGCACGACATCCTGGTCGTGCATGACCTCGCCTACGCCGACATCGTCTTCGATGGCTGGAAGGCGCCTTCCATCATGCAGGTGCCCGGCGCCAAGGACATCGCGGTGGAGTTCTTCACCCTGTCCAAGAGCTACAACATGGCCGGCTGGCGCATCGGCTTCATGGTCGGCAACCCCGACCTCGTTGCCGCGCTGGCACGCATGAAGAGCTACCACGACTACGGCACCTTCACGCCGCTGCAGATCGCCGCCATCGCCGCACTGGAAGGTGACCAGCAATGCGTGCGCGACATCGCCGAGCAATACCGCAGCCGCCGCGACGTGCTGGTGAAAGGCCTGCGCGAAGCCGGCTGGGACGTGGAGCTGCCGAAGGCGTCGATGTACGTCTGGGCGCAGATCCCCGAGCACTACCGCGCGCTGGGTTCGCTGGAGTTCGCCAAGCAGTTGCTGGCGCGCGCAAAGGTTTCAGTGTCACCGGGTGTCGGCTTCGGCGACCACGGCGACGATCACGTGCGGTTTGCACTGATCGAGAACGAGTCACGCATCCGGCAGGCCGTACGCGGGATCAAGGCGATGTTCAGGGCAGACGGGTTGGCGGTGGCGAAGAGCTGAGCAGGATGCAAGGGCGCGACTGAGGCGCGCCCTTGTCGTTCGAGCTTGAGCGTAGAAGCTGTGGCGTGAGAATGGGTGTCGGAAGGCGCTTTGCTTTTCCAACCTACGCCAGATGCTTCCGTTATCAGTGTCCGGGCATCGCTTCCAGGATCGCCTGCACCTTCGCGATCTCCGCTTCATATTCTTCCGCATTTGCGGGCGCGGGGAAGAACTGGTCGGGCTGGATGCCCGATGCATCGACAGGAAAGAGTGGCAGTCTTGCCGAGCGGGAGGTCGCATAGAACAAGGTTCGCTGTCCGGACGGCAATCCGTGCTCGGCCATATTGGAGTAGTCGAGCGCGCCCGCCGTATTGCGACCGAACAGCTTGGTCTTGTAGCTCTGACGCGCTTCAAGCAGGAACTGCTCGCAGCTGCTGCCACATCGCTGGCCAATCAGGATGCCAATGCGTGCGGGGTGCGTCACAGCCTCAGGCTGACTGGTTTGTCCCGACTCTCCTATGCCCGGAACGCGAACGAATGAACCAGCGGGATGCGCTCGCATCGCGTTTTGTATGCGCCTGACAGCGTCCTGCAATGGCTCACTCTTCTGTTGCCGGATCCAGTATTCGATACCTTTTGCGTTGTCTTCGGTGGCCAGGAACTCCACGCCGATATTGGTTGCAGCGTTGGCGACGATCCGCGGCATCAGTGCGTAGTAGGTCGCATCCGACCCGCCGCCATTGAGGCGTACGTCGATCAGGAGGTTCCGGCGCGTAGAGATGTCCTCGGCGTGCTTCTTAAGCAATCCAATGAGCGGCTCACGGTACTGGATGTAGAAGGACGGCACCACGAGCAAGGCCGTGTGCGCAGATAGCAGTCTGAACGTCGGTATCTGCGGGTCCGGTTTGTTGTCAGATGCTGTGCCGGGACTTGAGGGCGTAGCCGCCTTGGACCTCTGGCTGTCCTGGATCCACAGATGTCCCCTGCGATAGGTCTTCAGGAAGACGTTCAGGAGCTCTAGGCAGGAGTCCCGGTCCGATATCTCCACGCTGCGAGAGCGGGCTGCCTTGATGGCACTTTCGACAGCTGCGCGTTGGCGGGCCGAGTCCAGCGTCAGCACCCCCGCATCATTCCGCAACAGGAAATCCGGCAGGTAAGCGAGGTCTTTCTCGCAGAGTGCTTCGTCGGTCTGTGCATGTGCGGTGACGGACGCAAGAACGCCACAGGCGAGGATGATCTTCCTTGCCCGGCTGAATGCAGAAGGCATACGTGAAAGCCTGTGGAGAACGGAGGCGCGACTATAGCGGGCTGCTACCGCCGTTCACTGCCCGCACCGATGGATTGCCCGGAAGGTCAGCGCTTGCGCGAAGGGCTCGGCCGGCGTGGCGCGATGGCTGGTCGTGTGCCGGGGCGTACACCCGGTGCCGTGCCTGGACGCGCGCCGGTGGCACGTTGTCCGGCATGTGCGCCACGTCCCGCGAAGCCACCCTCACGCGGCACCAGATGCTCCGGCTTGTTGCCGATCAGGTCCTCGCGCCCCATCTCGCGCAGCGCCTCGCGCAGCAGCGGCCAGTTGTCCGGATCGTGGTAACGCAGGAAGGCTTTGTGCAGTTTGCGCTGGCGGCCGCTGCGCGGGGTGTCGACGCCCTCTGACTCGGTGGTGACCTTGCGCAGCGGGTTCTTGCGCGAGTGATACATGGCGGTGGCCATGGCCAGTGGCGTCGGCGTGAAGGTCTGTACCTGGTCCGGGCGGAAGTCGTTGCGCTTCAGCCACAGGGCGAGGTTGAGCATGTCCTCGTCGCGTGTGCCGGGGTGGGCGGCGATGAAGTAGGGCACCAGGTGCTGCTTCTTGCCGGCTTCGCGCGAGTACTTGTCGAACAGGCGCTTGAACTTGTCGAAGCTGCCGATGCCCGGCTTCATCATCTTCGACAGCGGGGCGTCCTCGGTGTGTTCCGGCGCGATCTTCAGCAGGCCGGACACGTGGTGGGTGACCAGTTCCTTCACGTACTCGGGCGATGTTGCGGCCAGGTCGTAACGCAGGCCGGAGCCGACGGTGATCTTCTTGACGCCGGGAATGGCGCGGGCCTTGCGGTACAGCTCGATCAGCGAGCTGTGGTCGGTGTTCAGGTTCTCGCAGATGCCGGGATACACGCAGGACAGGCGGCGACAGGACTCCTCGATCTTCGGGTCCTTGCAGGCCATGCGGTACATGTTGGCGGTGGGGCCGCCCAGGTCGCTGATATGCCCCTTGAATTCCGGCACCTTGTCGCGGATGTCCTCGATCTCCTTGATGATCGATTCGTGCGAGCGGCTCTGGATGATGCGGCCTTCGTGCTCGGTGATGGAGCAGAAGGTGCAGCCGCCGAAGCAGCCGCGCATGATGTTCACCGAGAAGCGGATCATCTCCCAGGCCGGGATGCGCGCGTCGCCGTAGGACGGGTGCGGCATGCGGGCGTAGGGCGCGTCGAACACCCAGTCCATTTCCTCGGTGGACAGCGGAATCGGCGGCGGGTTGAGCCACACGTCACGCTCGCCATGCGCCTGCACCAGCGCGCGGGCGTTGCCGGGGTTGGACTCCAGGTGGAAGGTGCGCGAGGCATGCGCGTACATCACCGGGTCCGTCGCCACGGTCTCGTAGGAAGGCAGGCGCACGACGGTCCTGGCGCGCTGTGCCTTGCGGGTGGCCACGCGCTGCGCGGCCGGCATGATGCGCACCGGCTGCGAGCCGTCGGCGTTCGGCGCATTGGCCGTGTCCTGCGGCTCCATCGCGTAGGGGTCGGGATGCGGGTCGATGCGGCCCGGGCGATCCACCGTCACCGAGTCGGCCTCGGTCCAGTCCTCGCCCGGCAACCAGCCGCGCTTCACCATGAAGGCGGTGCCGCGCAGGTCGCGGATATGCTCGATGGGTTCGCCGGCAGCGAGGCGGTGGGCGAGGTCGACGATGGCGCGCTCGGCGTTGCCGAAGATCAGCAGATCGGCCTTGGAGTCCGGCAGCACGGAACGGCGCACCTTGTCCGACCAGTAGTCGTAGTGCGCGATGCGGCGCAGGCTGGCCTCGATGCTGCCGATGATGATGTTGGCTTGCGGAAAGGCCTCGCGGGCGCGCTGCGCATACACGGTGACGGCGCGGTCCGGCCGCTTGCCGGCCTCGCCACCCGCGGTGTAGGCATCGTCGCTGCGGATCTTGCGGTCCGCCGTGTAGCGGTTGATCAGCGAGTCCATGTTGCCGGCGGTGATGCCGAAGAACAGGCGCGGCTGTCCCAGCTCGCGGAAAGGCGCCGCGGATTGCCAGTCCGGTTGGCTGATGATGCCGACGCGGAAGCCCTGGGCCTCCAGCGCGCGACCCACCAGCGCCATGCCGAAGCTGGGATGGTCGATGTAGGCGTCGCCCGTCACGATGATGATGTCGCAGGCATCCCAGCCCAGCCTGTCCATCTCGGCCCGGCTCATCGGCAGGATGGGCGCGGGTTTCAGGTCGGGACGGTGGCGCGGGTAGGCGGTCAGCGAGACGGGTGGGGGTGCGGCGGCAACTTCCATGGCGGGCCGATTGTACGGGAACGGCCAGCCCGAATCCGTGGCGGAAGGCTCTGGGACGATAACTCAGCCCCCGTCGATGAGGCGAGGAAAGCGGGAGGGTGTGGGGGGAAAAGAGGTGGCGCGGTCGGTCAAGGGAGGACAATCCCGACCGCGCCAGGCTGCCGAAGCAGCCGGGGGACAGTGTCAGCGCGCCGATTGGCGGAGCGCGCCGACGAATTCCTTTTCTGAGAGCCTGCCGTCGCTGTTGGCGTCGCCACTGCTCAGCAGGCGACTGACTTCCGGAAAGCCGGTGGCTTCCTTGCCATCGATGTAGCCGTCACGGTTGAGGTCGAACGCCACGAAACGCAGTTCGCTGCCGGCCGGTGGCGTGGGTTGGGGGTCGGCTGCGTGAGCCAGGCCGAGGCTGAAAGCGGAGGCGGCCAGAAAGGCTTGCAACACGCGGGGGTGGATACTGGACTTCATCGGTATCTCCTCTGTGGTTGGAAGGCTGGCTTGCCAGGCCAGACTCCCCCATCCTTTGCAGATCCCGTGCCAGGAAGCTTAGTCGTTAAAAATCAACAGCTTGAGATTTTCCCGCAACATGAGGTTGTCGCCAGAATGCGACATCCGCCGTGGCCCTGGCGGGAATTCCTTTTGCCAACAGGTATTTGCCGTGTCGGGCTGAGGGAACGCGCCGACACGGCCAAGGACAGTCCCTACGCGCTCTGGACCGATTCGCGACCGAGCTTGAACGCCGCCGCTTCCAGGTTGTGGCGGGCAAGCAGGCGGTAGAACTCCGTGCGGTTGCGCTTGGCGAGCCGGGCGGCCTGGGTGACGTTGCCCTCGGTCATGCGCAGCAGGCGGATGACGTAGTCACGCTCGAAGCGGCGGCGTGCTTCCTCGAATGACTCGATGGCCGGATAGTCGCCCTGCAGGGCGCGCTGTACCAGGCTGGCCGGAATCACGGGCGTGGTGGACAACGCCACCACCTGTTCCACCACGTTGTGCAACTGGCGCACATTGCCCGGCCAGGGCGCGGAGACCAGCAAGGCCATGGCATCGGGCGCGATGTTGTTCACGTCGCGCTGGTAGCGGCCGGCGAGACGCTGCAGGAAGTGCCGGGTCAGCAGCGGGATGTCCTCACGCCGTTCGGACAGCGGCGGAAGGGTGAGGGACACCACGTTGAGGCGGTAGTAAAGGTCCTCGCGGAAGCGGCCTTCGTCACGGGCCTCCTCAAGGTTGCGGTGTGTCGCCGAAATGACACGCACATCCACCGGCACGCTGCGTGTGGCGCCGACCGGGCGCACCTCGCGCTCCTCCAGCACGCGCAGCAGCTTGACCTGCAGCGGCAGCGGCATGTCGCCGATTTCGTCGAGGAAGAGCGTACCGCCGCGGGCTGACTGAAACAGGCCTTCATGGTCGCGGTGCGCGCCGGTGAAGGCGCCCTTCACGTGGCCGAACAGCTCGGATTCCAGCAGCGGTTCGGGAATCGCGCCGCAGTTGATGGCGACGAAGGGGCCGTTGGCGCGTGCGCTGGCCTTGTGGATGGCACGGGCGGCGAGTTCCTTGCCGGCACCACTGGGGCCGGTGATGAAGACGCTGACTTCGCTGGCCGCGACCAGCTTCGCCTGCTGCAGGAAATCCTCCATCGGCGGGCTGCGCGTGATGATGTCGGCGCGCCAGCTTTCGCTTTCGTTGGAGCGGCTGCCTTGCTTCTCGCTGCCGGAGAGATCCACCGCGCGGCGGATCTGCTCGATCAGTTCGGCCGCGTCGTAAGGCTTGGTGAGGTAGCCGAAGACGCCGCGGCGCACGGCGTCCACCGCGTCGGGAATGCTGCCGTTGGCCGTCAGCACGATGACCGGCAGCGTAGGGTGGGACTGGCGCAGGGCATCGAAGAGGGCCATGCCGTCCAGGCCCGGCATGCGCAGGTCGGTCACCACCACGTCCGGTCGGTGGGCGGCAAGGGTGGCGAGTGCGGCTTCGCCGTTGTCGGCGGGGATGACTTCGAAACCGGTGGCCTTCAGGCGGATGGACAGGAGACGGAGCAGGTCTGGATCGTCGTCGACCAGGAGGATGCGTGGATTCATCGTGCGACTCTCAGCGTGTTTTATCGGGGGGGCTGCGCTCGAGCATCTTTTTTTCTATGTCGCGTATCGCGTCGAGCTTCTGTTGGAGCCCTTCACTGCGTTTCTGTTCCTCACGCAGGCGGCTTTGTGTGACGTTGAGACTTTCTTCCATGCGGCGGTGTTCCTGCAGCGGGGGAAGCAGCAGGATGGCCAGGGGGTGGTTGCGTCCGCGTCCCCATGTTTCACCGGGGGGGACATCCAGCAGGCCGAGGGCACGGCTGCGGTCGCCGGCCGGTGGCGGCGCGAGTGCCAGGAAGACGGCGAGGCGCAGGCGGTTTTCCTCGCTGCGCTGCTGGGCGTAGGCACGGGCCAGTGCTTCACCGTCATCGGCGAGTTCCGCCGCGCTGCGCCCGCGCAGCCCGGAGGCATAGTTCGCCAGCTGGTCGAGCTGGCTGATGGTGATCGACGCCGGATGAACCGGCTGGGTGGTGTTGAGGGCGGTGCATCCGCCGAGCAGCAAGGCCACGACTCCGATGCATGCGAAAACCTGGGTGGAGCGCCGTGAGGTGTCAGGTCGGCCAGCGACATGCGTGTGTGACCGGAAAGGAGACCGTAGCGAAAGTTGCACAAGGCGTTGCAACTGACGTCGCAACCGGAGTCGCAACGGGTGTCGAATGAACAGGGGAGCAGAACGCTTCACGTGAGTTCTTGTTGTCTCGTCGGTTGCCGCAGCGCTGGCTGCGGAAGAGGCCTTCAGCCGGTGGCTTGAGGCAGGCTGACGCGTACCCGGGTTCCGCGCGGCCGGTTGCGTAGCAGGGCGACGTCACCACCATGGGCGCCGACCAGCTCCCTCACGATAGAGAGCCCCAGGCCGGTTCCCTTGATGCCGACGCCCTGCGGTGCAGGGCCTTGTACGAATGGTTCGAAGAGCTGTTCGATCTCGCCCTCGGTCTCCGGTAGGCCGGGCCCTTCGTCCGACACCTCGATGATGGCGCGCGTATCGCTTCCGCGCCCGACCAGGTGAGCGGACAGGTCGATGACGCTGTCTTCGGGCGCATATTTGACGGCGTTGGACACCAGGTTGTCGAGCACGACGCGCAGCTTGTCGCGATCGGCGGAAACGGTCAGACCTTCGCCCCCCGCCTTGAGTTGCACGCGACGTGCGGTGAGGGCCAGTTTCTGGTCCTCCGCCACCTGCGCGAACAGGGTGGCCAGCGGCACGGCTGAGCGATGCAGCGTGGAGGAACCGAAGCGCAGGCCGCTGTAGTCGAGCAGGTTCTCGATGTGCTTGCGCAGCTTGGTGACGTTTTCGCGCAGGATGTAGACGATCTCGCGCTGGCCTTCGTTGAGCGGCCCGGCGACCGCGTCGGACAGCAGCTGGCTGCCTTCGTGGATGGCCGTCAGCGGTGTCTTCAGCTCATGCGACACGTGCTGCAGGAAGCGCGTCTTCTGGGTGTCCACCTCCTCCAGCCGCACGCGCAGCCAGTCGAGTCGCCGGCCCAGGGCCTGCAGGTCGGCGGGGCCCCGCACGTCGACCGGCTCGCTGAGGCGGCCTTCGCCCAGGCGGTCGATGGCTTCGCCCAGTCGGCGGATCGGGCGGCGGATCAATACGGTCATCGCCACGATGATGACCAGGCCGACAGGAATAAGCGCGAGCAGGCGGTTCAGCAGGCCATGACGCGCGGCTTCCGCACGCTGGCGCAGGTCGGCGCTGTCCGCCTCGATGCGGGCGTCCACCTTGCGCAGCACTTCGTCGCCGATGCCGAGCATCGCCACGAAGTCGCCGGCCACGCCGTCCGCCGCCTCCAGCGCATTGGCTGGCGACGGGCCCGCCATCTGCAGCAGCGCGAAGATGCGTTCCTCGCGGTGGCGCAGGCTTTCCAGCCCCTCACGGATGGCGGGGTCGGGCGTTTCGCGATCGAGCCTGTCCACCACTTCCAGAAACTGGCCGCGACGGGTTTCGTAGGCCTTCAGGGCGTCGGGGTCGCGCAGCACCAGTTGCTGGCGCGCGGCCCGTTCGAGCGTGATGAGTTGTGCGCCCAGGGCCCGGCTGTCGCGAGTGGTCTGGACGGCGCGGGTGATGGCGGTCTCGGTGCGACGCGACAGACCGTCGAGCGAGAACCAGGCGTCCACCACGGCCACCGCCATGGGGGCGATGACAAGGGTGAAGCCGAGCAGCAGGAGTTTGAGGAAGGAACCCGGGTATCGGACGCGCATGCCGGAATGATGCCACCCGTCCCGGCCTGCCTGTGGCTACCGGGAGCGGGCTCGGGCGCGTCAGGCCTGGGCCGGGACCAGCGCGGCGGCTTCCTGCGCGGCGCGCTGCCAGGTGCGGGTCGCCAGCGGCAGCACATCGGTCAGCGGGTCATTTCTGGCGGCGCCGTGCAGGTCGAAGCCGTCATCGGCGGCGCCCAGGGCACTGGCCTTGGCGTGCAGCAGCACGGTGCGCTCCGGCTGGTTGCCGACGGATTCCTCCACCAGGCCACAGCGCGCCAAGCCGAGGGCACGTCCATAGAAGGTGGCGCTGCGGGCGTCGCAGGCCACCAGCAGGTCGGTGGCCTGCCACTCGTCCACCGCGATGGCGATCACGATGTCGAGCAGGGCCTGCAGTACCGGCGCATACAGCATGGTCGGCGCGAGGGCGAGGCCCTGCAGGGACACGACGCGGGTGTTGCCGGTGGCCAGTTCGAGCAGGGCGTCTTCGAAACGCGGGTCGATCAGCAGGCCGTCCAGGCCGTCGCGACGCAAGCTCACGGTGCCAAGGGCCCACGCGGCATGGGCGTGGCTGTCCGGCGCCGGCGGCGTGGTGCTCAGCGCCAGCACGATGGCGTGGTCCTCGCCGGGCAGTCCGCTGCGTGCGGGCGCCTGCCAGGGCATGCCCGGCTGCTGACGGGACACGAGTTCGGCGGCCTGGGCGCGTTGCCAGTCGCTTTCGGCCAGGCCGAGGCGGAAACCGCGACCACCGCTCTGGTAATGCTGCTCGCGGGCCAGGCGGCGCAGGGGCTCGATGAGGCCATCGCGATCTACGTACTGGCCTGCGTGACGCACCGGGGTCGACAGCCGCGAGGGGCGGGGCGAGGGCAGGGGGCGGCTGAGCGGGTTCGATGGCGTCATGACGAAATGTTCCTTTGCTGGCCTTGATGCGGACTGAGGTCCTCTATGCAGCCTTGTATGCAAACTGCGGACCAGAACCGCGCTCCATGGAAATCATGTAGTTAGCGAACGATTCAGCCATTCACGGATTTTCTGGTGTCGCCATATAGCGACAGTTCCGGCTCGCGAAACGCCTGATCCTGCCGCGCGCCTTGTGACAGGCCGATTCGCGCTTGTCGCAATCCAGCGACAGTGGATGGCGATTGCTGTCAGGTTTCACCCTCTTTCACGCCATGTCGGACGGTTTCCAACATGCTTCCTGCGCGCTGTCCGACAAGCGGAAGCTGGACCGCCTCCAGTGGTGGCCCGATCGCCATTGGCTGGCCGACATGCCATCGATGCGGGCTTCCGGGCTAGCATTCGCGTTGTCTGGACGAGGGGAGCACGACATGGCGAAGTGGTTGCGGCGGTGGATGTTGGGCGTGTACCTGTCAGCCCTCGCGGTGCTGGCGGCGGCGCAGTCGATGCCCGCGCCCCAGCCTTCTGCTGCTCAGCCGCTGGCCCCGCCGTCGGCACAGGCCGTCCCGGTGCCGACGGAAGCCCCGTTGCGGGTGTTCAATCGCGAGGTGACGGTGCTGCGTGCGGACCTGTTCGGCATCAGCCCGGCCCAGCGCGTGGTGCGTGCCGAGCGCGAGATTGAGCGCCTGACGGGGCAGATCAGCGCGGGCCGCGTCGATGCCGTGTCCCATGAGCTGGGCCGCGTGATCCGCGTCGATGGCAGCATGGTGTTCATCCTGCAGCCGGGTGACGTAGACCCGCTGGGCACGCAGGATCTGGTGGCCACCACGACCGCCACGGTCGCCGCCCTGCAGGAGGCGATCGACGCCAGCCGCGCCAGCCGCAACCAGGGCTTCGTGCTGCGCGCAGCAGGCATCCTGCTGGTGGCCACGGCCATCCTGCTTGCGCTGCTGTATGGGCTGGGCCGGCTTCGGCGCCGCGTGGCGACGGGGCTGGAAGCGATCACCGCGCGCCAGCTCGACCGCCTCACCCTGGGCGGCAAGACGCTGGTGAATGCCGGCACCATCGCCCGCATGGCGCAGAGCGCGCTGAAGCTTGCCTACTGGCTGCTCGTCGCGCTGATGGTCTACGAATGGCTGAGCCTCGTGCTGAGCACCATTCCCTACACGCGGCCCTGGGGCCAGCAGCTCAACAGCCACCTGCTGGACGCGTTGGCCGGCATCGGCCTGGCCATCCTCGGCGAGCTGCCGGACCTCGGCGCCGCGCTGCTGATCTTCTTTGTCGCCTGGCTGTTCATGCGCGCCGCGCAGTCGATCTTCGAGCGCATCGAACAGGGCGTGCTGGAGGTCGTGTGGCTGGACGCCGAGCTGGTGCGCCCTACGCGACGCCTGCTCATCGTCGCCATCTGGGTCTTCGCGCTGGTCATGGCCTACCCCTACCTGCCCGGGGCGCAGACCGACGCGTTCAAGGGGGTGTCCGTGATCCTCGGCCTGATGCTGTCGCTGGGCGCTTCCAGCCTCGTCGGCCAGGCCGCCTCCGGCCTGATCCTCATGTACGCCCGCACGATCCGCGTCGGTGAGTACGTGGAGGTGGACGGCACCCAGGGCACGGTGCTGGAGATGGGCGCCTTCGCCACCCGCATCCGCACCGGCACGGGTCTGGAAGTGTCCATCCCGAACGCCTCCATCGTCGGCACGGCGGTCAAGAACTATTCGCGCGGCCTGCGTGGTTCCGGCAAGCAGGGCTTCGTGATCGATACATCGGTCACCATCGGCTACGACACCTCCTGGCGGCAGGTGCACGCGATGTTGCTGGAGGCCGCGAAGCGCACGCCGGCCATCGCCCAGGAGTCACCGCCGCAGATCCACCAGACGGCGCTGTCGGATTTCTACGTCGAGTACCGCCTGTCCTGCATGGCACTGCCTGCCCAGCGCCAGCCGCGTGCCGAGGTGCTCACCGTCCTGCATGGCAACATCCAGGACGTGTTCAACGAATACGGCGTGCAGATCATGTCGCCGAACTACGAGGGCGACCCCGAGCAACCCAAGCTCGTCGCGCGCGAGCAATGGTATGCCGCACCGGCCAGCCGCCCCGATGCCACCGCCGCCGGTGAGGCACCGCCCGCCTGACCGGCGGCCCGGCCGGCGTTGCAGTTGTACGCCGGGCTGCCGTAAATGCCGGTAGGCACGGAGAAGCTGGCACGCGCTGCCATCAGGCGGCGCGCACACGAAAAAAAGGGGGGAGCTTGAAGGCAGCCGCGTCACTGGCCGGACTGTGGCAGCGCCTGCACGGCGCGGTGACCCGCGTGTCGGTGCGCGGCGGCATCGTGCTGGCCCTGATGCTGGGCCTCGCGCTGCCTGCCTTCTTCGCCCAGCGCGCCAACCTGGAAGAGACCCGCGACTACCTGTACGACGCCTTGCAGGACCAGCAACGCCTGCTGGCCGACATGCTGGTGGAGGCGCTGCGCGACGCAGCCATCGCGGGTGACCCGCGCGCGGTGTCGGCCATCGTCAGCGCGGTGATGCTGGACGATCGCGTGGCCCGGGTGTCGGTGCTGGACCTGAACTCCGGCGCCTACCTGATCGACCGCCTGCGCAGCCCTCAACCCATGCCGCCCCTGCTCACCGAGTCCCGCGAACTGCGCCGGCCGGGGCAGTCGACCTTGCTCGTCAGCGTGGAGATCAGCGCGCAGGGCATCGTCCAGTTGCTGGCCGAGCGACAGCAGAGCGACCGCTGGCGGACCGCCCTGTCCCTGCTGGGGGCGCTGGGTTTCATCTGGCTGTTCCTGCACTGGCGGCTGGTGCGGCCCATCGACCGCCTGCTGCGGCAGTCGCAGCGGCTGGCCCAGGGGGCGGTGACGCAGCCCTTCGCGTGGCAGCGCGGCGACGAGATCGGCCGCCTCGGGCAGAGCCTGGAGCACACCCGGCAGGCCCTCAACGGCATGATCGACGATCTCAGGCATGCCAATACGGCGCTGTCCATCGAGGTGGAGGTCCGTCGTCGTGCCGAGGACGAACTGGCCGGCCATGCGCAGGCGCTGGAGCTGCGGGTGGAGGAACGCACCCGCGAGTTGAGCGCGGCCAACGACAAGCTGCGCGAGACGCTGGACACCCTGGCGCGCACGCAGCACGAACTGGTGATGAGCGAGCGCATCGGTGCCATGGGGCGCATCGTCGCCGGCGTGGCCCACGAGCTCAACACGCCGATCGGCAATGCATTGTTGATGGTGACGACCCTGCGCGATGACCTGACTCGCCTGCGGCGCAGCCTCGAGCAGCCGAACCTGCGCAAGTCATCGCTCACGCACGGGCTGGACGAAGCACAGCAGGCACTCTCGCTGTGCCAGCGGGCGGTGGAACAGGCCGCCGAACTGGTGGGCAGTTTCAAGCAGGTGGTGGTGGAGCAGCGCAGCGCGCAGCGTGGCCGCTTTGCGCTGCGTGACTGCCTGCAGGATGTTGCCGAGGTGCTGGCCCCGCGCTTCGCCTTGCGCAACATCGCGTTGACGCTGGACGTGCCGGCCGGGCTGGAACTCGACGGCTACCCCGGTGCGCTCGGCCAGGTGGTCAGCAATCTGCTGATCAACGCCGAGATGCATGGCTTCGAAGGACGCCAGAGTGGCAGCATCCAGGTCAGTGCCCGTGTCGTGGAGGCTGGCTGGGTCGCGCTGAGCGTCAGCGACGACGGCCGCGGCATCGACCCGACGCACATGGGGCGCATCTTCGATCCCTTCTTCACCACGCGCCTGGGGCGCGGTGGCACCGGGCTGGGCCTCCACATCGTCTACAGCGTGGTCACCCAGTTGCTGGGCGGCCGCGTGCGGGTGGACAGCCAGCCGGAGCGGGGCACCAGCATCGTGCTGGACCTGCCGCAGGAGGCGCCGCTGGTGGAGCGCTGAACTGCTTCGCCGCCGCTGTCCTGTGGACGCCGGAAGCCGGAGGCTGAAAAGCTAGAAGGTGAAGTCGAGCGCGGCGGAGAACAGCTCGGCGTTGCGCCGGCCGGTGGCGCTGATGAACTGGGCGTTCTGGTAGCTGCCCTGCGGATGGACACGGTTGTAGTCCATCTTCAGCGCGGCATGGGCGCCGAGTTCTACACGCAGGCCGATGGTCTCGCTGTGGGAGCGGGCGACACGGGTGGAGACTTCCTGCCGCTCGCCGTAGGCACCGTAGGTGAAGTGCGGCGTCCAGATGCCCAGCTTGAGGCCCGCCGAAATGTAGCCGGCATAGATGGAATTGGCCCGGCGCCCCTCGACTGCCTCCACGTAGGCGCCTTCGCCGATGACGAAAGCCTGACGGCCATCCCAGCGTGCGATGAGGCCGTAGTAGCGCACCGGCGCTTCTTCCGTCCGGGCGCCGTTGGTGGGGTTCTGCGGCTCGCGCACCAGGTCCAGCGACGTTATCGTCGCACCGAAGGTCCACGGGCCGTCGCTGGCCAGCAACTGGGCAGCGATGCGCTGTTCGGCGCGATCTTCCACCGTGTCGTAGGCGCCGCGGGATACGCGCGAGGTGTAGCGCTTGGCGTCGTCGCTGTAGCGTACGTTGCTGCTCTGTCCCAGGGCCAGGCTCAGTTGCCAGCGCCAGCCTCCCAGCACCGCCTTGCCCTGCAGGCCCAGCCCGTCGTAGGTGGTGAAGGGCGAGATACCATACACCTCGGTGGGTGGGCGGATCCAGTGATAGGCGTAGCCCACCGGCAGGAAATCGGAGTAGTAGTACAGCGCATTCTGGCGGCGGCCGAGCGTGAGCTCCCAGTCGGGGTTCAGCATGTAGCCGACATAGGCGCTCTGCACGCTGATGCGCCCCTGCTCGGACGCGTAGCTGGTGCCTTGCAGCGTGGCGGACCAGGTGTCGTCGAGGCTTGCCCTGGCACGCACGCCGAGGCGGGATTCCGTCGCGGCGCTCCACTCGTTGTCGTAGGCGGCGAAGTTGGCGCCGTCCACCAGCGCCTGCTGGCCCGCGCCGAGCGTGCGACCTGCCGCCACCGTGCCGAAGCCCTGGTAGCTGAAGTCCACCGCCATCGATGGCGCAGCGAAGGCGGCCAGGATGAATGCCACCAGCGTGTTGCGCGGCCGGGTGGTGCGTGTCATGGGCTGATCCTCAGTACCACCCGCAGGCGGTCGTCCAGTGCTGCCGGTTCGATGTAGCCGATGGCGGTGGGGTCGCGCGTGACCAGTTCGGCCACGAGGCTGCTGTTCTCGGCCTGGCGTGGCGGGGTTGCGCGGCCCGAGAACAGCAGGCGTGCCTGGTGCGAGCGCAGCTGCTGCAGGCTCATGTCGGCCACCTGCGCGTAGAAGCGGCGCTTGATGTCCTGGCGGTCGCTCTGGTCGATGACGTGCGCGCCGCGCCCGTCGGGAAAGCGGCTGATCGCGCCGAGGAACAGGTCTGCCACCGTGTCGTTGTCCAGGGTCTGCACCGCACTCTGGCGGCTGACCACCACGAGGATCTCCCTGCCGGCCGCGTCGAACTGTCCTTGCGCCACCGCGGCGGTCGTCGCGCCCAGCAAGCAGACGGCGCCCATCACCACAGCTGCCGCCACGCACCGCAGGCTGCGATGGCGGGGCCGCCGGCTGCGTGGAGGGTGAGGGGAAGGGCTGGACATGGGTGAAAGGGGTGGAAGCCGGGGACGGAAGGAGGAAGGGGCGGAGAGTCGTGGGGACCAGCCCTATATCGGGTGGCGCGCCTCAATCCTGAGCGGCGCCATCCTGGTCTTTGACGAGTGTCGTGTCGAGTTGCACACGCAGGAATTGCCGCGCATCGCGCAGCATCGCGGGCGTAATGGTGTGGCCGGCCGCGTATTCGCGGATACCTTGTTTCACACTCAGTTCTGCAAACAACTGGCACGCCGTGGCGGATTCAGCGAAAGGCACCACCTCGTCCTTCAGCCCATGCTGCAGCAGCACGCGCAGGTGGCTCATCGATTCCGCGGGCGCACCGAACGGCGCAATGGCCGGCAGCAGGCGCCCGGCAATCGCCACCAGGCCGCGGATGCGGCGCGGCGCCGTCAATGCCACGGACATCGCCATCGCAGCCCCCTGGCTGAAGCCGAAGAGATACACCTGCTGTGGATCGGCGCCCAGCGCCATCACGCTGTCGTTGATGGCCTGGACGAGATAGAGCCGCGAGGCCCGCACTTCCTCTTCGTTGTAGACCGATCCGTCCGCCGTGTCCTGACGCTCGTACCAGCGATACAGGCCCGATGCGTTCTGGAAGGGCGCCCGCAGCGACAGGACGATGAAGCGCGGATCGAACAGGTCGGCAAGCTGGAACAGGTCCACCTCGCTGCTGCCCTTGCCATGCAGCAGGATCAGCAGTGGTGGGCGATGGGACGGCGCGGCGTGAGGCCGGCGCAGGCGGTGCGGGGGCAACATCGAACGGGCGTGCGGGGCAGGGACGTGGTGACGCCCAGAGGATACTGCGGGCGCAGGGCTTCGCGGAGGGCGGCGCCGGGCAAAAGAAAACCCCGCCAGGTTGCCCTGGCGGGGTTCGCGGATGACGACATCACCGGCCTTGCTGCGGCACGGTGATGTCCCGGGCGATCAGGGTGCGATCTTGCCCACGCCCGCGTTGGCCTTCACCGTGTTGCGCACCGCGTCCGGCGTGGTCAGCGGCGTGTAGCTGTAGTTCGCTGCCGGGTTCCAGCTCACCGGGCCGAGGAAGGGCTTGCTGTCCTTCTCGAGCGCGTTCTTCGCATTCACCACCGTGGCGGCTGCGGCGTTCAGGTCCACCGGGCTGCCGTTGAGCCAAGAGCCCACGTCGGTGAAGTACTGGCTCCACGCGTCGAAGTTGGCCGACAGCAGATCGGTGGCCACCGCGCCGCTCACGTCGAAGGCGTTGCGCTCCGAGTAGGCCTTGCCGTTGAAGCCCAGGCCGATCGCATAGTTCATGTGATACGGACGGGTCTCGGTGGTCTTCTTCACGTTGTCGTACAGGTTGTTCAGGATGTGAACGTGACCGTTACGCACGCGCGGCGCGCGCTGGCCGATGAACTGGAACCAGTTCTGCGCGAAGGTGACGCGGTACTCGCCGTCGGCCGAATCGTTGGCACCGATCAGGATGGTCTTGTCATGGCTGCTGAACTTGTTGTTCGACACCGTGATGTAGTCCGAGCCCTTCTTGATGTCGAGCAGGCCGTCGTACATCTTGTAGTGCGCCTTGTTGGCGTTCACTTCGCCGAAGCTCGCACCGTCGGTGAACTCGTTGTGGTCCACCCACGCACGCGTCACGCCCTGCAGGGTGACGCTGTCCGGCTCGGCGTTGGACGGGCAGTAGTCCTTGTCGGTGTAGGTGCAGCTACCGAAGTTCTCGTAAGACCAGCCGGTGTCCTTGCCGGCGACGAAGCGCACGTTGCGGATGATGATGTTCGACTGGCCGCTGATGTTGATCCACACCGCGTTCAGCGTCGGGATCACGCCGTTCTCCACCACGCCGATCAGCGAGGTGTTGGGGCGCGAGATGCGCTGCTGCGTGAAGCCGGTGCCGTCCGCGTTGGTGGCGCCGTTGATGAAGCCCTTGACGTAGATCGTCCAGGGAATCGACTTGTTGTTGCCGCTGCTGGCGGTGCTGACGCAGGCGGTCAGCTCGGCCATGCTGGAGGCCGTGCAGGACTGGCCGCCGGCGCCGCCGGTGGGCGCGCCGCCGGGGGCGACCGCGGCCCAGCCCATCAGGCCCTGCGGCACGGGGCCGCCGGAGCTGGAGCTTGAACTGGAAGAGCCGGTGCCCGAGGAGCTGGAGGAGCTCGACGACGAGCTCGAGGACGAACTCGACGAAGAACTGCTCGATGAGCTGGAAGAGGACGTCGAAGAGGAGGAACTCGACGAAGAACTCGATGAAGAGCTGGAGGAGGAGCTCGACGAGGACGAACCGCCACCCGAACTGCCCGGCACCGAGCATTCGTTGGTGCCGCCACCGATGCGTCCGCCGAAGGTGGCTTCGTTACACACGAAGCTGCCGGTCAGTGACTTGTAGAAGAACTGGTCGGCGCGGCCGAAGGCCACGTTGGTCGTCGTGGCGACCGAGCAGGTCTTGTTCTCGGTGCAGATGGTCGTGTAGCCGGCAGGCCGGTTGGCGGCCGAGGCCGTACCAACCAGCGCCAGGGCCGCGAGCCCGAGCGCGAGTTGCGTCTTGTGCATGTTTGTCTCCGTTATTGGTTTGTCGGCAGGCCATGGATGCGCCATGGCCTGCTGGCGACCGTCCTGTTACAGAACGTGTCGGCCATTCTTTGTAAGACATATCCGGGGGCTTCGGCAAGTCACGCTGCACAACGCGGCAAGGCGCCGCCCGCCGACTGGCGTCAGCCGTTGCCGTTGCTGCCGGCCGCAGGCGTGTTGGCGCGGCGCTTGTCGCGCACGTGCACGCCACTGCCTTCGCGGTTCTGCACTTCAAAGCGGTCGATGGCCTTGAAGAGATCCACCAGCTTCTTGTAGCCGTAGTTGCGCGAATCGAACGAGGCCTGGTTTCCAATGGTGGAGCCGACTCGCCCGAGGTGCGACCAGCCGTCGTCGCCTTCGGTAGCCTGCACTGCGTTGCGCAGCAGGTTCATCAGCTTGCTGTCGCCTTTCAGTTCGGCGCCGGACTTGCGCTTCACTTCCAGCTTGCCACCGCTGCCGCTGCTGGATTCCTGCTCGGCCTTGTCCTCCATGTCCAGGTACAGGAACTTGGAGCAGGCATTGACGAAGGGGGCGGGGGACTTGCGTTCGCCGAAGCCCACGACCAGCTTGCCGTCGGCCTGCAGGCGCGTGGCCAGCGGCGTGAAGTCGGAGTCGGACGAGACCAGCGCGAAGACATCCACCTTGCGGCCGTACAGCGCATCCATCGCGTCGATGACCAGCGCGATGTCGGTGGCATTCTTGCCCTTGGTCAGGTCGAACTGCTGGATGGGCTGGATGGCGTACTCATGCAGCAGGCGTTCCCAGGAGGTCAGGCGTTCGCCCTTCCAGTTGCCGTAGGCGCGGCGGATGCTCACCGTGCCATGACTGGCCAGCTCGGCGAGGATCACGTCGATGTGGGAGGCCGGCGCGTTGTCTGCGTCGATGAACAGGGCAACGAAGCGATCGGATGACATGGGGGCTCCCCGGGGATTGGTGTCCCGCATGGTAACCCCTGGTGCCGGCCGCCAAGCCCCGCAAGCCACATAAGCCCCGTCCAGGCCCCGCAAGCGCGCAAACAGCGAAGGAACCGCGTCTGCGCAGGGGTATCATGCGCAGCCCTCCCGCCGTACCTCACCGCCTCACCATCATGATCTCCATCCGGAACGTAACGCTGCGTCGCGGCACCAAGGTCGTGCTCGACCGTTGCTCCGCCACGCTCAACCCCGGCGAGAAGGTCGGTCTGGTCGGCCGCAACGGCGCCGGCAAATCCTCGCTGTTCGCGCTGCTCAACGGCACGCTGCATGAAGACAGCGGCGAGTTCTCGATTCCCGCCGCCTGGCAGATGGCGCAGGTCGCGCAGGACATGCCGGAGACGGAGCAGAGCGCGACCGATTTCGTCATCGAAGGCGACACCGTGCTGCTGGCGGCGCAGGCCGAAGTGGCGGCGGCGGAAGCCAGCGACGACGGCATGCGCATGGCCCACGCCTACATGGCGCTGCACGATGCCGGCGCGCATGACGCCGCGGCGCGCGCGCAGGCGCTGATCCTCGGCCTCGGCTTCGGCACGGCGCAACTCGACCAGCCGGTGAACAGCTTTTCCGGCGGCTGGCGCATGCGCCTGCAACTCGCCCGCGCGCTGATGTGCCCGTCCGATTTGTTGCTGCTCGACGAGCCGACCAACCACCTGGACCTCGACGCACTGGTGTGGCTGGAAGCCTGGCTGAAGCGCTACGAGGGCACGATGGTGGTGATCAGCCACGACCGCGAATTCCTCGACGCCGTCACCACCGTGACGGTGCACATCGACAACGCGAAACTCGTGCGCTACGGCGGCAACTACAGCCGCTTCGAAGACATGCGCGCCGAGCAGATGGCCCTGCAGACCGCGGCGCTGGCCAAGCAGCAGGACAAGATCGCCCACCTGCAGAAATTCATCGACCGTTTCAAGGCATCCGCCGCCAAGGCCAAACAGGCG
This sequence comes from Uliginosibacterium sp. H1, assembly GCF_036017065.1. Taxonomy (NCBI): domain Bacteria; kingdom Pseudomonadati; phylum Pseudomonadota; class Betaproteobacteria; order Rhodocyclales; family Zoogloeaceae; genus Uliginosibacterium; species Uliginosibacterium sp. H1. Next base: position 1,006,175 of record NZ_JAYXHR010000001.1, on the reverse strand, counting down.
CAGAGCCGCGTCAAGGCGCTGGAGCGCATGGAGAAGATCGCGCCGGTACTGGTCGATTCCGAATTCCAGTTCGAGTTCCGCGAGCCGGCCAGCGTGCCCAATCCCATGCTGTCGATGCTGGATGCGAGCTTCGGCTACCCGCCGCTGCCGGACGCGCCCGCCGGCACGCCGCCGACGGTGATCGTGAACAACATCAACCGCTCGGTGCTCGCCGGGCAGCGCGTCGGCATCCTCGGCGCCAACGGCCAGGGCAAGTCCACGCTGGTGAAGACGATTGCCGCCGCGTTGTCACCGATCCACGGCGAGATCACCAAGGGCAAGGGCCTGACCATCGGCTACTTCGCCCAGCAGGAACTCGACGTGCTGGACCCCGGTTCCACGCCGCTGGAACACATGATCCGCCTGGTGAAGGACACGCCGGTCAACGCCCGCCCGAGCGGCATGGACTGGCGCGAGCAGGGCCTGCGCAACTACCTTGGCACCTTCAACTTCGGTGGCGACATGCTGCACCAGCAGGTGGGCAGCATGAGCGGTGGCGAGAAGGCGCGTCTCGTGCTGTGCATGATCGTGTGGCAATGCCCCAACCTGCTGCTGCTGGATGAGCCGACCAACCACCTCGACTTGTCGACCCGCGAGGCGCTCGGCGTGGCGCTCAATGAATTCGAAGGCACGGTGATGCTGGTCAGCCACGACCGCGCGCTGCTGCGCTCGGTGTGCGACGAATTCTGGCTGGTGGCCGATGGTGGTATCCGCCCCTTCGACGGCGATCTGGACGACTACCAAGTGTATCTGCTGGAGCAGGCGAAGAAGGTGCGCGAGGCGGCGTCGGCGAAAAAGAAGGCGTGACGCGTAGGTCGGAAAAGCGCAGCGCCTTCCGACATTCCTGCCGTAGCGAATGCTATTGCTCGTTGTGTAACGTGGCGTGTCGGAAGGCGCTGCGCTTTTCCGACCTACGAACCAACCCCAAGAAAAACGGCCCGCTTCCGCGGGCCGTTTTCATTCACGAGATGTGTGCGATCAAACCTGCACTTCGTCCGCGATTCCCTTGTACTCGGCGATCTGGTCGAAGTTCATATAGCGGTAGATCTTGCCGGCGTCGGCGTTGATGACGCCCATGTCGGCCTGATACTCCGCCACGGTCGGCAGACGACCGAGCTTCGAGGCGATGGCGGCGACCTCGGCGGAGGACAGGAACACGTTGGTGTTCTTGCCCAGACGATTCGGGAAGTTACGCGTGGAGGTGGAAACCACCGTCGCGCCTTCGCGCACCTGTGCCTGGTTGCCCATGCACAGCGAGCAACCGGGCATCTCGGTACGTGCACCGGCGGTGCCGAACACGCCGTAGTGGCCTTCCTTGGTCAGCTCGGATGCATCCATCTTGGTCGGCGGCGCGACCCACAGCTTCACCGGGATGTCGCGCTTGCCTTCCAGCAGCTTGGAGGCGGCGCGGAAGTGGCCGATGTTGGTCATGCAGGAGCCGATGAACACTTCGTCGATCGGCGTGTTCTGCACTTCCGACAGGACCTTGGCATCGTCCGGATCGTTCGGGCAACACAGGATGGGTTCCTGGATGTCGGCCAGATCGATCTCGATGACATACGCGTATTCGGCATTGGCGTCCGGCTGCAGCAGTTCGCCGTTGGCGATCCAGTCTTCCATCTTCTGGATGCGGCGTTCCAGCGTGCGCTTGTCGGCGTAGCCGTCGGCGATCATGTTCTTCAGCAGCACGATGTTGGAGCGCATGTACTCGACGATCGGCGCCTTGTTCAGCTGCACCGTGCAACCGGCGGCGGAGCGTTCGGCGGAGGCGTCGGACAGTTCGAAGGCTTGCTCAACCTTCAGATCAGGCAGGCCTTCGATTTCCAGGATACGGCCGGAGAACTCGTTGATCTTGCCGGCTTTGGCGACGGTCAGCAGGCCTTGCTTGATGGCATACAGCGGGATGGCATGCACGAGGTCGCGCAGGGTGACGCCGCGCTTCTGCGCTTCGTCCAGCGAGCCCTTGAAGCGCACCAGCACCGATTCCGGCATGTCCAGCGGCATCACGCCGGTGGCGGCCGCGAAGGCCACCAAGCCGGAGCCAGCCGGGAAGCTGATGCCGACCGGGAAGCGGGTGTGCGAGTCGCCGCCGGTGCCGACGGTGTCGGGCAGCAGCATGCGGTTGAGCCAAGAGTGGATCACGCCGTCGCCAGGGCGCAGCGAGATGCCGCCACGGTTGCTGATGAACTTGGGCAGTTCGCGGTGCGTCTTGACGTCGACCGGCTTCGGATACGCGGCGGTGTGGCAGAAGGACTGCATCACCAGGTCGGCGGAGAAGCCGAGGCAGGCGAGGTCCTTCAGTTCGTCGCGAGTCATCGGGCCGGTGGTGTCTTGCGAGCCCACCGAGGTCATCTTCGGTTCGCAGTAGGTGCCGGGGCGCACGCCCTGGCCTTCCGGCAGGCCGACGGCGCGGCCGACCATCTTCTGCGCCAGCGTGAAGCCCTTGCCGGAATCGGCCGGGTTCTGCGGCAGGCGGAACAGGGTGGAAGCGGCGAGGCCGAGGAACTCGCGGGCCTTGCTGGTGAGGCTGCGGCCGATGATCAGGTTGATGCGGCCGCCGGCGCGCACTTCGTCCAGCAGCACGAGCGTCTTGAGCTGCGATTCGGCAATGGTGGCACCGCCCTTGGTGGCGCTGACCTTGCCGGTGGTGTGGTCGACGTTCAGGGTGATCTCGTCACCCATGTCCATCTTGGCGACGTCGATCTCGATCGGCAGTGCGCCGGCATCTTCCTGCGTGTTGAAGAAGATCGGAGCGATCTTGCCGCCGAGGCAGACGCCACCGAACTTCTTGTTCGGCACGAAGGGAATGTCTTCACCGGTCCACCACAGCACGGAGTTGGTGGCGGACTTGCGCGAGGAGCCGGTACCCACCACGTCGCCGACGTAGGCGACGAGGTTCCCCTTGGCGGCGAGGTCCTGGATCATCTTGATCGGGCCGCGCTTGCCGTCTTCTTCCGGGGTGATGCCGGCGCGGGTGTTCTTCAGCATGGCCAGCGCGTGCAGCGGGATGTCGGGGCGGCTCCAGGCGTCCGGCGCCGGGGACAGGTCGTCGGTATTGGTCTCGCCGGTCACCTTCAGCACGGTCAGCTTGATGCTGCTCGGGAATTCCGGACGCGAGGTGAACCACTCGGCATCAGCCCAGCTCTGGATCACTTCCTTGGCGGCGGCGTTGCCGGCCTTGGCCTTCTCGGCCACGTCGTGGAAGTAGTCGAACATCAGCAGCGTCTTCTTCAGCGCGGCGGCGGCGATGGGCGCCAGTGCGGCTTCGTCCAGCAGGTCGATCAAGGGCTTGACGTTGTAGCCGCCGACCATGGTGCCCAGCAGCTCGGTGGCCTTGGCCTTGTCGATCAGCGGGCAGGGCACGTCACCGTGCGCCACGGCGGCGAGGAAGGAGGCCTTCACTTTGGCGGCGTCGTCCACGCCCGGCGGGACGCGGTGGGTGATCAGGTCGAGCAGGTAGGCTTCCTCGCCGGCGGGCGGCGCCTTCAGCAGCTCGATCAGATCGGCCGTCTGCTTCGCGTCCAGCGCGAGCGGCGGGATACCCAGCGCAGCGCGCTCGGCGACGTGTTGGCGATAGGCTTGCAGCATGGTTGGTTTTCTCCCGTGGTTTCCGAGGTTCTTTCGGGGTGCTTCGCCCGGTGGCGACTGCCGCACCCCGGCAGCAGTTCAAGCAAAAAATCTTCGTACGACCGCGTCATCCAGCGTCATGCCGGTGGCGTGGGCGCGTTTCAGTACGTGCCAGTAGTAGCGATAAGAGGCACGGTCGTGCAGCCGGTCGCGATGACGGGTCGGGCCCCAGTGGGCTTCCTGTGCGCTGGCGAGGATTTCACCGGCATCCACCACGTCATCCAGGGCTGGGCGCATCGCGCGCAGCAGCGGGTCGATCTGCGCGGGATGAATGCTCCACATGCGCAGGTAGCCGAACTGCTCGCGGGCACGGCGGCCGTCATCCTCGATGGCGGCCAGGTCGACCAGCTCGGTGCTGACGTTGTGCGACGGGACCACGCCATGCGCCAGTGCGGCGGCAGCGATCTCCGTCTTGGCACGCAGCACCAGCGGGTGTGTGAACTGGCCGGGACTCTTCATCGCGCTGGCGGAAATCGCGCCGTGATGCGCACTGACGAAATCCATCAGGCCGAAGTCCAGCGTTTCGACGCCGGGCAGGGCGGCGATCTGCCACACCTCATGCAACGCGCCGTGCGTCTCGATCAGCACGTGCAGCGGAATCCTGCACTGCAGGCCGAGGCGGGCCTCGGTGTCGCGCAGCTGTGCCAGCACGCGCGCCACGTCGGAGAGGCCACGCGGCTTCGGCAGCGTCAGGTAGGCGATGCGATCACCACACAGGCCGACGATCCGTTCAAGGTCGTCGCGCCAGGCCGGGTGCGTCAGGTCATGGATGCGTGCGCCGATGCGGCCATGGCGGTTGTCTTCGCCCGCGATCAGCGAGCCCACCATTTCGGCGTGGGCCCGTTCGGCATCGGCGGCCGCGCCGTCTTCGCAATCGAACGTAATGTCAAAGAGCGGTCCGCGTTCGGCCTGCAGGGTCATGGCCTTGCGCATCAACTTCTCGTTGCCGGCGAAGTGTTCCACCGCGGGCAACCGGGGAAGGCCGGCGCCTTCCTCGTACAACACGGCGTCGGGATGGAGCGGGGCGCCTTGCGGTGAGCTCATGCGCGGTGCATCCATCCCTTGCCGTTGCAGCTGTCGGGCCGGGGTTCAGGCCAGCAGGTCGGCAACGCCGGCGCGCTCTTCTTCCAGTTCCTTCAGCGTGAAGTTCATCTTCTCGCGGGAGAACTCGTCGATCTCCAGGCCTTCGACACGCTTGTATTCGCCGTTGGCGGTGATCACCGGCACGCCGTAGATGATGCCGGCGGGGATGCCGTAGGAGCCGTCGGACTCGATGCCCATGGTGACCCACTCGCCGTTGGAGCCGAGGAACCAGTCACGCATGTGATCGATGGCGGCGTTGGCGGCCGACGCAGCGGAGGACAGGCCGCGCGCCTCGATGATGGCGGCGCCGCGCTTGCCGACGGTGGGCAGGAAGACTTCGCGGTTCCAGGCCTCGTCGTTGATCAGGTTCTTCACGCTGTCGCCGTTGCTGGTGACGAAGCGGTAGTCGGCGTACATGGTGGGCGAGTGGTTGCCCCACACGACCAGGTTCTTCAGCGAGGCGACGTCGCGGCCCGACTTGGAAGCCAGTTGCGACAGGGCGCGGTTGTGGTCCAGGCGCAGCATCGCGGTGAAGTTCTTGGCCGGCACGCGACCGAACTTCTTGGCGGTTTCCTTGGCGATGTAGGCATTGGTGTTGCAGGGGTTGCCCACCACCAGCACGCGGCAATCCGGCGCGGCGTACTGGCCGATGGCGGCGCCCTGCACGGTGAAGATCTTGGCGTTCTCGGCCAGCAGGTCCTTTCGTTCCATGCCGGGGCCGCGGGGGCGGGCGCCGACCAGCAGGGCTGCCTGCGAGTCCTTGAAGGCGACGTTCGGGTCGTCGGTGGCGATCATGCCGGCCAGCAGCGGGAAGGCGCAGTCTTCCAGCTCCATCATCACGCCCTTCACGGCCTTCTGGGCTTGCGGCAGATCCAGCAGTTGCAGGATGACGGGTTGATCCTTGCCGAGCATTTCGCCGCTGGCGATGCGGAACAGCAGGCTGTAGCCGATCTGGCCGGCAGCGCCGGTGACGGTGACGCGAATGGGCGACTTGGACATGCAAAAACTCCTGTCAGTAGTTCGGAGGCCACGAGGGGTGGCGCCAGCGGTGGTGGGGCCTGCCGCCTGCATCGGTCGGCAGTGCTGAAATCCGGGATGAAACCGTGTGCGGAGTGTACGCGGCTTCGTCAGGATACGTCAACGTACATCTTATGTCTTATATAAGACATATAACAGGTCATGGACGACTTGGTTTTTTTGTGCTTGAATAACTCCCGTTATGGCACACGAATCGCCGACTTTCAGCCCGTTGTACCGCCAGATCAAGAGCTTGATCGTTCAAGCGCTTGAAGGGGGCGAGTGGCGTCCGGGCCAGGCGATTCCGAGCGAGCAGGATCTGGCGTTGCGCTTCGGCGTGAGCCAGGGGACGGTGCGCAAGGCGGTCGATGAACTGGCCGCCGAAAACCTGTTGGTGCGCCGGCAGGGGAAGGGTACATTTGTTGCGTCGCATGATGATCCCCGTGCGCATGTGCGTTTCCTGCGCATGACGGCACTGGACGGGAGTGCTGCGCAGCCGCAAAGCATACCCCTGGAGTGTTGGCGCGCAAAGGCGGGCCAGGAGGCCTCCCGCAACCTGGCTGTAGAGCCGGGAAGTCCCATCAGCATCGTGCGCCGGCTGTTGAAACTGGAAAACAAGCCCGCGGTAGTGGATGAAATCTACTTGCCGGGAGAATTCTTCGGGGCCCTGACGCTAGAGATGCTCCAGGACTGGCAGGGCTCGCTGTACAGCCTGTTCGAGACGCGCTTCGGCGTCCGTATGATCCGGGCCAGGGAAAAGATTCGCGCTGTGGCGGCTGACCGCAATTCAGCCGAACTGCTTTCGGTTGCCGAACACACACCGTTGCTGTCGGTAGAGCGTGTGACCTACACCTACGGAGACAGGCCCGTGGAGTGGCGCCGTGGTCTGTACTCCACGGCCGGGCACTACTATCAGAACGAGTTGAACTGAATCCAGAATGAGTTTGGCTGACGTGCCTCGCCACACGTCAGGATGATGGTCGCGGCGCAAGTCGCGGAATATAAGAAGAGGTGAAGATGGAAGCGAGCGTAAGAAAGGACAGGCCGAAGCACTTGAACCTGTTCGTCATACGACTGCCCATTCCGGGCATCGTGTCGATCCTGCATCGCGTCAGCGGTGCGGGCCTGTTCCTGATGCTGCCGTTGCTGTTGTGGCTGTTCGGTGCCAGCGTCAACGCCGACCAGGCCGATGCCTTCCGTGCGGTCGCCGGCTTCTGGCTGGTCAAGCTGCTGCTGCTGGGCCTGCTGTGGGCCTACCTGCACCACTTCTGCGCCGGCATCCGCTTCCTGTTGCTGGACGTACACGTCGGCATCGATCTGCCGACCGCCCGCAAGTCTTCGTACATCGTGCTGGCCGTGAGCCTCACGCTGACCGTGATCCTGGGGGTGCTGACATGGTGAGGCGTACGACCGTCGGCGCCCACTATGGCTTCCGCGACTGGCTGGCCCAGCGCGTGACGGCCATCGTCATGGCGCTCTACACCGTCCTGCTGGCGATCTGCCTGATCGGCCTGCCGAACCATTCGCTGGAATCCTGGCGCGCCCTGTTCTCGGGCGGCCTCATGAAATTCGTGACCTTCCTGTTCTTCCTCGCGTTGTTCTATCACGCGTGGGTGGGCATCCGTGACATCTGGATGGACTACGTCAAGCCGACCAGCATCCGCCTGGCCCTGCATTGCGTAACCATTTTCGTGCTCCTCGGCTATGCCGGCTGGGCAGCCCAGATCCTCTGGAGGCTCTAAGAGTGAACATCGCCAAGCGTAATTTCGATGCGGTGATCGTCGGTGCCGGTGGTGCCGGCATGCGCGCCGCCGTGCAGCTGGCCGAAGCCGGCATGAAGACTGCCGTGCTGTCCAAGGTATTCCCGACCCGCTCGCACACCGTGGCGGCGCAGGGCGGCGTGTCCGCCTCGCTCGGCAATTCCGAGCCGGACAATTGGCACTGGCACATGTATGACACCGTCAAGGGTTCCGACTGGCTCGGCGATCAGGACGCGATCGAGTTCATGTGCAAGAAGGCCGTCGAGGTCGTCGTGGAGCTGGAGCACTACGGCATGCCCTTCGACCGACTGGACAACGGCAAGATCTACCAGCGCCCCTTCGGTGGGCACCTGTCGCACTTCGGCGAAGGCAAGCCGGTTCGCCGCGCCTGTGCCGCGGCTGACCGTACCGGTCACGCCATGCTGCACGCGCTGTACCAGCGCAACGTGCGCGCCAACACCCAGTTCTTCGTGGAATGGATGGCGCTGGACCTGCTGCGTGGCGTCGACGGCCGCGTGCTGGGCGTGATCGCCATGGAAATGGAAACCGGTGAAATCACCGTGTTCCAGGCCAAGGCCACGCTGTTCGCTTCCGGCGGCTCGGGCCGCATCTACTACTCCTCGACCAACGCCTTCATCAACACCGGTGACGGCCTGGGCATGGCGGCGCGTGCCGGCATCCCGTTGGAAGACATGGAGTTCTGGCAGTTCCATCCGACCGGCGTGGCCGGTGCCGGCGTGCTGATCACCGAAGGCGTACGCGGCGAAGGCGGCATCCTGCGCAACAGCTCGGGCGAAGCCTTCATGGAGCGCTACGCACCGAACGCCAAGGATCTCGCCTCGCGTGACGTCGTCTCCCGCGCGATGGTCACCGAGATCAACGAAGGTCGCGGCTGTGGTCCCAACAAGGACCATGTGCTGCTGGACATCACCCACCTGGACCCCAAGGTTATCCTGTCGCGCCTCCCGGGCATCCGCGAGATCTCGATCCAGTTCGCCGGTGTCGATCCGATCAAGGCGCCGATCCCGGTGGTGCCGACCTGTCACTACCAGATGGGTGGCGTGCCGACCAACTACCACGGCGAAGTCGTGGTCGGCGGTCAGCGCGTGGAAGGCTTCTACGCCGCCGGCGAAGTGGCCTGTGCCTCGGTGCACGGCGCCAACCGCCTCGGCACCAACTCGCTGCTGGACCTGCTGGTCTTCGGCAAGAGCTCCGGCGAGTCGATGATCGAGTTCATCAAGAGCGAACCGTCCGCGCTGCCTGACGTTCCGCAGAGCGAGATCGACCGTTCGCTGGCCCGCGTCAATCGCCTGGACACCCAGACCAACGGCGCCAACGTCGACGAGGCACGCCTGGCGATGCAGCGCACGATGCAAGCGCACGCCGGTGTGTTCCGCTTCAAGGATCTGCTGTCCGAAGGCGTCAGCAAGATTCTCGAGATCGAGAAGCAGGTCGTGCAGACCGAGATCAAGGACAAGTCCAAGGTCTGGAATACCGCGCGTATCGAAGCGCTGGAGCTGGAGAACCTCATCGAAGTCGCCAAGGCCACGATGATCTCCGCCGACGCGCGTACCGAATCACGCGGCGCCCACGTTCGCGACGACGCTCTGGATACACCGGAGACGCCGAACGGCCGTGACGATGTGAACTGGCTCAAGCACACGCTGTGGTACCGCGACGGCAACCGCCTCGACTACAAGGCGGTGAATCTCAAGCCGCTGACCGTTGAAACCGTTGCGCTCAAGAAGCGTACTTATTGATCGCCGGAGCACAGAAGACATGAGCAAACGGACTCTGCATTTCAAGATCTACCGCTACGACCCGGACAAGGACGCCGCGCCGTACATGCAGGACATCTCGCTGGAGCTGGACGGCACCGAGCGCAAGCTGCTGGACGCGCTGACCAAGCTGAAGGCCAAGGATGATTCGCTGTCCTACCGCCGTTCCTGCCGCGAAGGCGTGTGCGGCTCCGACGCGATGAACATCAACGGCAAGAACGGCCTGGCCTGCCTGACCGATATCGAAGCGCTGGGCGACACCGTGACCCTGCGTCCGCTGCCCGGCCTGCCGGTCATCCGCGACCTGATCGTGGATATGACCCAGTTCTTCAAGCAGTACCACTCGATCAAGCCGTACGTGGTGAACAACACGCCGGCGCCGGAGCGCGAACGCCTGCAGTCGCCGGAAGATCGCGAGGAGCTCAACGGCCTGTACGAATGCATCCTGTGCGCGTGCTGCTCCACGAGCTGCCCGAGCTTCTGGTGGAATCCGGACAAGTTCGTCGGCCCGGCCGGCCTGCTGGCGGCCTACCGTTTCATCGCGGACACCCGCGACGAGACGACCAACGATCGTCTGGACAACCTGGAAGATCCGTATCGCCTGTTCCGTTGCCACACCATCATGAACTGCGTCGATGTCTGCCCGAAGTCGCTGAACCCGACCAAGGCCATCGGCAAGATCAAGGAAATGATGCTGGCCCGCTCGGTCTGAGCGTGATCCCAATCGCGTCATCGTCCGCAAGGGGGATGACGCAGGAAAGAAGTTGTAGCTATGTATGAGTTGCGTGAGCGTGTGAAGTGGCGAAGCCGCCGGGGTCTGCTGGAACTGGACCTTTTCTTCACGCGCTTCATCAACGAAAGACTGGAAGGGCTCGACGAAGCCCAACTGGAAAACCTGCTCGACCTGCTGACCGCGGACGACCATGACCTGTGGGCCATGGTCAACGGGAGTCGCGAATGCGAAGTCGAGCGCTGGAGAGACATGGTGGCGCTGCTGCGTGAGAGCGGGCCGCGCATCGATGGTGCTGTGAAGGAAGTTTCCTAAAGAAAGGTAAGGAACCGGTATGACTACGCAAAAGAACGCCACGCTGAGCCTCGACGGCCAGTCCTATGAGTTCCCGGTGCTGTCGGGCACCATCGGTCCGGACGTCATCGACATCCGTTCGCTGTATGCGAAGTCCGGTGCCTTCACCTTCGACCCGGGGTTCATGTCCACCGCCGCCTGCAAGTCGTCGATCACCTACATCGACGGCGACAAGGGCGAGCTGATGTACCGTGGCTACCCCATCGAGCAGCTGGCCAAGAACGCCAACTTCCTCGAGACCTGCTACCTGCTGAAGAACGGCGAGCTGCCTAACCAGGCCGAGTACGACGTGTTCGAGAGCACCGTGCGCAAGCACACCATGGTGCACGAGCAGCTGACCCGCCTGTACCAGGGCTTCCGCCGCGACGCGCACCCGATGGCCATTCTGGTCGGTGTGGTCGGCGCGCTGTCCGCCTACTATCAGGACTCGCTGGACATCAACAATCCCGAGCACCGCATGATCGCCGCGATCCGCCTGATCGCGAAGATGCCGACCATCGTGGCCATGGCCTACAAGTACACGCAAGGCCAGCCGTTCATGTTCCCGCGTAACGACCTGAACTACGCCGAGAACTTCCTGCACATGATGTTCGCGACGCCGTGCGAGGAGTACAAGCCGAACCCGGTGCTGGCCCGCGCGCTGGACCGCATCCTGATCCTGCACGCCGACCACGAGCAGAACGCCTCCACCTCGACCGTGCGCCTGTCCGGTTCCTCCGGTGCCAACCCCTTCGCCTGTATCGCCGCCGGCATCGCCTGCCTGTGGGGCCCGGCGCACGGTGGCGCCAACGAGGCCTGCCTGGTGATGCTGGACGACATCATGAAGCAGGGCGGCGTGGCCAAGATCGGCGAATTCATCGACAAGGTGAAGGACAAGAACTCCGGCGTGAAGCTGATGGGCTTCGGTCACCGCGTCTACAAGAACTACGACCCGCGCGCCACGCTGATGCGCGAGACCTGCCACGAAGTGCTGAACGAGCTGGGCCTGCAGGACGACCCGATGTTCAAGCTGGCGATGGCACTGGAAAAGATCGCGCTGGAAGACGAGTACTTCGTGTCCCGCAAGCTCTACCCGAACGTCGACTTCTACTCCGGCATCGTGCAGAAGGCCATGGGCATTCCGGTGCCGCTGTTCACTGGCATCTTCGCACTGGCTCGCACCATCGGCTGGATCGCCCAGTGGCACGAAATGATCGGTGACCCGGAGCAGAAGATCGGCCGTCCGCGTCAGCTGTACACCGGTGCTGCCCAACGCGACGTCAAGCCGATCGCTCAACGCTGAACCAGAACACCATGGAAGAAGGGGCAGCTGCGCTGCCCCTCTCCGTATCCACAACGACTACCCCGACGACCATCAGAGGCCACATCTCATGATGAACCAATACCTGGGCAACTCGTACCTCTTCGGCAGCAACGCGCCGTTCGTGGAGGAACTGTACGAGGCCTACCTGGAAAACCCGGCAGCCGTGCCCGACCAGTGGCGCGACTATTTCGATTCACTGCAGAACCTGCCCGGCGCCGGCCGCGACGTGGCGCATGCGCCCGTCATCGCGTCCTTCGCACAGGCTGCCAAGCAGAGTCGCGCCAGCGGCGCCGCAACCGGCGTGGCCGACAAGCGCCAGGTCGGCGTGCTGCAGATCATCAACGCCTACCGCTTCCTCGGTAACCGCTGGGCGCAGATCGATCCGCTGAAGCGCCAGGAGCGCCCGGCGATCGCCGAGCTGGAGCCGTCGCACTACGGCTTCACTGAAGCCGACCTGTCGGCGCCGTTCAACATCGGCTCGTTCCAGTTCCAGCAGAACCCGCAGGCCACCCTGCGCGAGATCCTGGAAGCGCTGCGCCAGACCTACTGCGGCTCGATCGGCGCCGAGTACATGTACATCAGCGACATCGCCCAGAAGCGCTGGATCCAGGCCCGCCTGGAACCGATCCGCTCCACGCCGGGCTTCGACGTCACGACCAAGAAGCGCGTGCTGGAGCGCCTGACCGCCGCCGAGACGCTGGAGAAGTACCTGCACACCAAGTACGTCGGCCAGAAGCGCTTCTCGCTGGAAGGTGGTGACTCCGCCATCGTCGCGATGGACAACTTCATCAACACCGCCGGCAAGCTGGGCGTGCAGGAAATCGTCATCGGCATGGCCCACCGCGGCCGTCTGAACGTGCTGGTGAACACGCTGGGCAAGAGCCCCGCGACGCTGTTCTCCGAGTTCGAAGGCAAGCATGCCGACGACCTGTCCGCCGGTGACGTGAAGTACCACAACGGTTTCTCCAGTGACGTCACCACCCCGGGTGGTCCGGTGCACCTGTCGCTGGCGTTCAACCCGTCCCACCTCGAGATCGTCAATCCGGTGGTGCTGGGTTCGGTGTATGCGCGCCAGAAGCGCCGCAACGACACCGAGATGAGCCAGGTCATGCCGATCCTGATCCACGGCGACGCCGCGGTGGCGGGCCAGGGCATCAACCAGGAAATCCTGAATTTCAGCCAGACGCGCGGTTACGGCGTCGGCGGTGCGATCCACCTGGTCGTCAACAACCAGATCGGCTTCACCACGTCGGACCCGCGCGATGCGCGCAGCTCGATGTACTGCACGGACATCTTCAAGATGGCTGATGCACCGGTGTTCCACGTCAATGGCGACGATCCCGAAGCTGTGGCGCTGGCCTGCCAGATCGCCGTCGAGTTCCGCCAGACTTTCAAGAAGGACGTCGTCATCGACCTGCTGTGTTTCCGCAAGCTCGGCCACAACGAGCAGGACGAGCCGATGGTCACGCAGCCGCTGATGTACAAGAAGATCGCCCAGCACCCCGGCACCCGCAAGCTGTACGCGGACAAGCTGGTGGGTCAGGGCGTGTGTACCGGTGGCGAGCCGGACCAGATCATCGCCGACTACCGCGCGCACCTGGATCGCGGCGAGCTGCTGTACAACCCGGCGCTGGCCGGCCACAACCGCAAGTTCGCGGTGGACTGGACGCCTTTCATCGGCCACGAGTACACCGATGAATCCAACACCAGTGTGCCGCTCAACGAACTGAAGCGTCTGGCCAAGCGCCTGACCGACCTGCCGGAAGGCTTCACGCTGCATTCCCGCGTGGCCAACATCGTCGAGGCCCGCAAGGCCATGGGCGATGGCAACCAGCCGCTGGACTGGGGCATGGGCGAGAACCTGGCCTACGCCACGCTGCTGGCCGAAGGTTATGGCGTGCGCATCTCCGGCCAGGACGTCGGTCGTGGCACCTTCTTCCACCGCCATGCCGTGTTCCACGACCAGAACCGCGAGCGCTGGGACGCTGGCAGCTACATTCCGCTGCAGCACGTGCAGGATGGCCAGGCCCCGTTCCAGCTGTTCGACTCGGTGCTGTCGGAAGCCGGCGTGCTCGGTTTCGACTACGGCTATGCCACCACCGAACCCAACCAGCTGACCGTGTGGGAGGCGCAGTTCGGCGACTTCGGCAACGGTGCGCAGGTCGTCATCGACCAGTTCATCAGCTCTGGCGAAGCCAAGTGGGGCCGCAAGTGCGGCATCACCATGCTGCTGCCGCACGGCTACGAAGGCCAAGGTCCGGAGCACTCCTCCGCCCGCCTGGAGCGCTACATGCAGCTGTGCGCGGAAGACAACTGGCAGGTCTGCGTGCCCAGCACGCCGGCGCAGATCTTCCACCTGCTGCGTCGCCAGCAGAAGCGCCCGTTCCGCAAGCCGCTGGTGGTCATGACGCCCAAGTCGCTGCTGCGCCACAAGGACGCCGTGTCGACGCTGGAAGAACTCGCCAATGGCCAGTTCCAGACCGTCATCAGCGAAGTGGACCCGCTCGATGCCAAGAAGGTGAAGCGCATCGTGCTGTGCAGCGGCAAGATCTACTATGAACTGCTGGCCGAGCGCCGCGCGAAGGGGCTGAAGGACATTGCCATCGTGCGCATCGAGCAGCTCTATCCGTTCCCCGAAGCTGCGTTCGACGCCGAGATCAACAAGTACCCGAATGCCAAGGAAGTGGTGTGGTGTCAGGAAGAGCCGCGCAACCAGGGCAGCTGGTACTGGTTCGTGTCGCGTCAGCACCTCGCGAAATGTCTGCGCAAGGATCAGACCCTGCACCTGATCTGCCGTCCCGCTTCCGCCTCGCCGGCGGTGGGGTACTACGCCAAGCACAACGTGCAGCAGAAGGCCGTCATCGAAGGCGCGCTCGGTGCGCTCAATCAGGACTCGGCGCCGGCAAAGTAGCCGTCCGCCCAAAGGAAGCAGAGGAATAACAACATGCTGATCGAAGTGAAAGTTCCGCAGCTGTCGGAATCCGTGTCGGAGGCAACGCTGGTCTCCTGGCACAAGCAGGAAGGCGAAGCCGTTGGGCGCGACCAGAACCTGATCGACATCGAGACCGACAAGGTCGTGCTGGAAACCCCGGCGCCGGCCGATGGCGTGATCGTCAAGATCATCAAGGGCAACGGCTCCACCGTGACGAGCGGTGAAGTCATCGCCCACATCGACACCGAAGCCAAGGCGGGTGCTGCTGCGCCGGCCGCTGACGCCAAGCCGGCCGCGGCTGCTCCCGCTGCAGCACCGGCTGCCGCTGCCAGTGCAGGTACCGGCGCTGCCGGCTCCGGCCCGGCCGCCAAGAAGATCCTCGCCGAGAAGGGCGTCGATCCCTCCACCGTGCAGGGCAGCGGCCCTGGCGGCCGCATCACCAAGGCGGATGCGCTGGGCGTGTCCAAGCCGGCCGCTGGCAGCAGCGTCAATGCTGCCGCCGTGGTGCCGGTGACTGTCGGTGCCGGCCAGCCGCTGCCGCAACCGCCGGCCCCGGTGGCTGTCGAGTCCGTGCTGGGTGACCGCCCGGAACAGCGCGTGCCGATGAGCCGCCTGCGTGCCCGCGTGGCCGAGCGCCTGCTGCAGTCGCAAGCCACCAACGCCATCCTGACCACGTTCAACGAAGTGAACATGGCGCCGGTGATGGAGATGCGCAAGAAGTACCAGGAGAAGTTCGAGAAGGAGCACGGCGTCAAGCTGGGCTTCATGTCGTTCTTCGTGAAGGCCGCCGTCGCCGCGCTGAAGAAGTACCCGGTGCTGAACGCCTCGGTCGACGGCAATGACATCGTCTACCACGGCTACTTCGACATCGGCATCGCCGTCGGCTCGCCGCGCGGCCTGGTGGTGCCGATCCTGCGCAATGCCGACCAGATGACCCTGGCCGACATCGAGAAGAAGATCGCCGAGTACGGCGCCAAGGCCCGCGACGGGAAGCTCAGCATCGAAGAGCTCACCGGCGGCACGTTCTCGATCTCCAACGGCGGCATCTTCGGCTCCATGCTGTCGACGCCGATCATCAACCCGCCGCAATCCGCGATCCTCGGCATCCACGCCACCAAGGACCGCCCGGTGGTGGAGAACGGCCAGATCGTCATCCGCCCGATCAACTACCTGGCCATGTCCTACGACCACCGCATCATCGACGGTCGCGAGGCCGTGCTGGGTCTGGTGACGATGAAGGAAGCGCTGGAAGACCCGGCGCGCCTGCTGCTGGAAGTCTGACCGGACGAAGTGAAACGTGAAAAGTGAAAGGTGAAACGTAGCGCGGCGTCTGCGCTCCTCCCTCCCCCGGCAGGGGGAGGGCCGGAGAGGGGGCATCACGCTTCACATTTCACCTTTCACCAAAGGAAAGAGACATGAGTCAAGAATTCGACGTCGTCGTCATCGGCGGCGGCCCCGCCGGCTACGTGGCGGCCATCCGTGCCTCGCAACTGGGCCTGAAGACCGCTTGCTGCGAATCCCAGCCCTATGCCGATCCGAAGGGTGAGCCGCGTCTGGGCGGCACCTGCCTGAACGTGGGTTGCATCCCGTCCAAGGCGCTGCTGCACTCGTCCGAGCTGTACGACCAGGCCAACCATTCCTTCGTCATGCACGGCATCAAGACCGAAGGCGTGTCGATCGACGTGCCGACGATGATCAAACGTAAGGACAACATCGTCACGCAGCTGGTCACCGGCATCAAGGGTCTGTTCAAGAAGTACAAGGTCACCTTCCTGCCCGGCCACGGCAGCTTCCTGGCCGACGACAACGGCACCTGGCGCGTGAAGATCGGCGAAGAGGAAGTGCGTGCCAAGCACGTCATCATCGCCACCGGCTCCAGCCCGCGTCACCTGCCGGGCATCCCGGTCGACCAGAAGCTGATCGTCGACAACGTCGGCGCGCTGGACATCGCCGACGTGCCGAAGAAGCTGGGCGTCATCGGCGCCGGTGTGATCGGCCTGGAGATGGGCTCGGTGTGGAAGCGCCTGGGTTCCGAAGTCACGGTCCTCGAAGCCATGCCGGACTTCCTGGCTGCCGCCGACAGCGCCGTTGCCAAGGAAGCCTGGAAGATCTTCACCACCAAGCAGGGCATGAAGATCAGCCTGGGCATCAAGCTGAAGGAAGTCACCGCCAAGAAGAATTCGGTCGTCGTGAAGTACGAGACCGAGGAAGGCGAGCAGACCCAGGAATTCGACAAGCTGATCGTCGCCGTGGGCCGCGTGCCCAACACCGATGGCCTCAACGCCAACGCTATCGGCCTGCAGCTCGACGAGCGCGGCCGTGTGAAGGTGGACGAGCACTGCTCGACCAACCTGCGCAACGTGTGGGCCGTGGGTGACGTGGTGCCCGGCCCGATGCTGGCGCACAAGGGCATGGAAGAGGGCGTGATGGTTGCCGAGGTGATCGCCGGCCAGGCGGGCCACATCAACTACGACACCATTCCCTGGGTCATCTACACACATCCGGAAATCGCCTGGGTGGGCAAGACCGAGCAGGAGCTCAAGGCCGCCAACGTGCCGTTCAAGGAAGGCAAGATCCCCTTCCTGGCCAACGGCCGCGCACTGAGCCAGGGCGACAGCACCGGTTTCGTGAAGGTGCTGGCGCATGCCGAGACCGACACCATCCTGGGCGTGCACATCATCGGCACCAATGCTTCGGAGCTGATCGCCGAAGCCGTGACCGCCATGGAGTTCGCTGCGTCGTCCGAGGACATCGCCCGCATCAGCCACGCGCACCCGACGCTGTCGGAAGTCATGCACGAGGCCATGCTGGCGGTGGAGAAGCGCTCGCTGCACTTCTGACCGATCGTCATTGCCTGTAGCAAGGAAGGGAGAAGGAGGAGGGGAGGGCAATGCGCCCGGCCTGTAAAGGCTGCCCTGCTCCTTCTCCCTTCGTCCTTCCAGAGACATGTCCTACCGCATCCTCAACGTCCCCGAGAACGGCGTCATCGACGCCTACGAAACGCAGCTCAAGCTGCGCGGCTACAAGTCCGATCCGGCGCAGCGTGGGGCGGTGAACCGCCTGCAGCAGCTCTACACGCAACTGCTCGACTTCAAGGCGCGGCGGCGCAACGCGCTGCGCAAGCTGTTCATCCATCCCGAGCCGCCGAAGAGCGTGTACCTCTGGGGCGGCGTGGGGCGGGGCAAGAGCTTCATCATGGACTGCTTCTTCGAGGCCGTGCCCTACACCCGCAAGCGTCGCGTGCACTTCCATGCCTTCATGCAGGAGGTACACGGCCGGCTGCGTGCGCATGCCGGCAACGAGGACCCGCTGTCGCAGGTGGCGGACGAAGTGGCCCAGCAGACGCGGTTGCTGTGCTTCGACGAGTTCCACGTCTCGCACATCGCCGAGGCGATGATCCTGGGCCGCTTGCTGGAAGCGCTGATGAGTCGTGGCGTCATCTTCGTGATGACATCCAACTATCCGCCGGATGGCCTCTACCCCGGCGGCCTGCAACGGCAGAACTTCCTGCCGGCCATCGAATACCTCAAGGCCCACTTCGATGTGAAGGAAGTGGACGACGGCACCGACTACCGTCTGCGTGAGCTGCAGCAGATGAACATCTTCCTGGTGCCGGCCGGGACGGAGGCTGACAGCGTGCTGGAAGCGCACTTCGAACGCATTGCGGGCGTGGAGGGCCGCGCCGGCAGCCTGAACGTGCTGGAACGCGAGATCCCGGCTGTGCGGCTCGCGCCCGGCGTCGCTTGGTTCAGTTTCGCCATGCTGTGCGGCGGGCCGCGTTCGCAGAACGACTACCTGGAAATCGCCCGCGAGCACCACACCCTGGTGGTCTCCGACATTCCCGTCATGGGCCGCGACCAGAGCAACGAGGCGCGGCGCTTCACCTGGCTCATCGACGTGCTGTACGACTCCCGCACCAAGCTGATCGCCAGTGCCGAGGCCGAAGCCCACACCTTGTATCGCGAGGGGCCCAACGCGCAGGAGTTTCCGCGCACGGTGTCGCGGCTGGTCGAGATGCGCTCGCACGCCTACCTGGCCGAGGCTCACCGGCCTGCCTGAACCCTTGGCGCCCCTGACCGTAGCCTCCCCGAAAGGCTCGCGTCAGGCCTGGCACAAGGCCGTTTCAAGCATTTTGGTTTTTCGGGTAAACCAATACGGCCGTCCGCTCTGTAGTTTCTGCAGGCTTGCGACGCTGGCGGGTCGATTTTGCCGATTTTCCGTGTCGCGCAAGAGGCTCCGGATAAGTCTTTGTAAGACTTTGGTTTAGCGGATGCTGCACTGCGTTTCGGCGCAAAGCCAGACGTAGAGCGGTGTGCAGCATTCACGGTTTTTGAAGTTTGATGCTTGAACTATCTAGGGAGACTTGTCAGACTGTCAGTGTTACAGACGGGTTTCTGCAGTCACGACCGGGCTGTGACCCGACCACCTCAGCTACGCGGCAAAGCGGGCGAGAGTGGCCGGAACATAATTCCAACAGGAGACAACAAGTCATGAAGTTCAAGCTCAACCCTGTGGTTGCAGGGCTGTTGTTGGTTGCTGCCCAGTCGTCCTTCGCTGCGCCCACCGGTGGCTTCTCCACCGCTGACGGCAACATCGGCAGCGCCCGCAAGTTCAGCGCGTCCACCTTCGAACAGATGCAGGCCATCATCGACGCCGCGCGTTACGACGATGCCGGCAAGAAGGTTTCCACCGGTGCCTACCCGCTGCACATCACCTACACCGGCAACGAAGATTCGCTGATCGCCACCATCGTGCGCGACCACACCGTGGATGCCTCGGGCAAGTGCCCGAAGCCGCACTGGAGCGACACCTACCGCAAGGTCGAGATCAAGAACTACACCGCTGGCGTGACCATTGAAGGCGCCAACGGCTCGTCGGCCAACTTCGGTATCGTCATCAGCGGCGGCTCGAACAACGTCGTCGTGCGCAACATGAAGATCGGTGCCCTGGGCGGCGCGTCCAACGACGCCGACATGATCCGCATCGACAGCGGCTCCAACGTGTGGGTCGACCACAACGAGCTGTTCGCGGTGAACAACGAATGTGCTGGCTCGCCCGACGGCGACCTGACCTTCGAGAGCGCGATCGACATCAAGAAGGACTCGCACAACATCACCGTCTCGTACAACGTCATCCGCGACAGCAAGAAAGTCGGCCTGGATGGTTCGTCGTCCTCCGACATCGGTGGTGGCCGCGAGATCACCTTCCACCACAACATCTACCGCAACGTGAACGGCCGCCTGCCGCTGCAACGCGGTGGCTGGATCCACGTGTACAACAACTTCTACGACCAGATCACCGAGTCGGGCATCAACGTCCGCACCGGTGGTTACGCGCTGATCGAGAAGAACTGGTTCCAGAACGCTGTGAACCCGGTGACCTGCCGCTACGACGTGGTCAACTGCGGCAAGTGGGACCTGCGTGGCAACAACGTCACCAGTGCAGCCAGCAACGCAACCTACAACATCACCTGGACCGATTCCGGTGGTGGCGTGAATGCTGACACCTGGACCACCACGGGCGCCTTCCCGAAGACGCTGACCTACACCTACGAACCGGTCACCCCGCAGTGCGTGAAGGACAAGCTGGCCAACTACGCCGGTGTGGGCAAGAACGGCGCGCAACTGACGGCCTCTGCTTGCGGCACTTCGTCGTCGTCCAGCTCCTCGTCCTCGTCGGGTGGTAGCAGCTCTTCGTCGAGCAGCTCGTCGAGTTCGTCGTCCTCGTCTTCTTCGAGCAGCAGCTCCAGCTCGTCGTCGTCCTCGAGCAGTTCGTCGAGCTCCTCCTCGTCGAGCAGCAGCTCCAGCTCCAGCTCCAGCTCCAGTTCTTCTTCCTCCAGCAGCTCGTCCTCGGGCGGCTCGGCACCGGTGCTGGGTGGCACGGGTGACTACCCGAGCGGCTTCTCGAAGTGCGCCGAACTGGGTGGTACCTGCAACGTGTCCAAGGGCACGGGCTGGGTGGCCTTCGGCCGCAAGGGCAAGTGGGTGAGCAAGTACGTCGGCGTGGGCAACAGCGTCGCCTGTACCGTGTCCGCCTTCGGCAGCGATCCTGGCGGCAGCCCGAACAAGTGCTCCATCCAGAACTGAGCGCCGCGGCCTGACCGGCGACACAGAAACCTGCCACCCCGGTGGCAGGTTTTTTTTGGCCCGCGCTTTATCGATGTGGCAGTCTGCGGGCTGCATCACCACAACAACGAGGAGAGACAAACGATGAGAAAGACATGGATCGGCCTGGGCCTGCTGGCCCTGAGCCTGGCCGGCACGGCCAGCGCGGCCAACCGCCCGAGTGGCTACGTGACGGTGTGCAAGGAAGGCGCGACCTGCACGCTGGGCAGTGCGGCGAACGTTGCCTTCGGCCGTGCCGACCAGTTCATCTACAAGACGCTGGCGGCGGGGGTGCTGTCATGCACCGAGGCTACCTTCGGCGGTCGCATCGGCGGGGGCGTCAATGAATGCTCGGTGCCGTCGAGCCCCGGGTCTTCATCCAGCTCTTCGTCGAGTTCTTCTTCGAGCTCCTCATCGAGTTCGTCTTCCAGCTCCTCCTCCAGCTCATCGAGCTCGAGCAGTTCTTCTTCCAGCAGCTCCAGTTCATCTTCGAGCAGCTCGTCATCCAGCTCTTCGTCGTCGTCCTCGTCGTCTTCCGGCTCGTCCTCCTCCGGCAGCGGCCCCGCGGCGCCCGCGTTGAAGGGCTTCGGCACCGAGACGGTGGCCGGCAGTGGTGGGCGCATCATCCGCGTCACCACGCTGGCCTCCACCGGCGCCGGCTCCTTCCGCGAAGCCCTGGCCGCGAGCGGCCCGCGCATCATCGTGTTCGAAGTGGGCGGCGTAATCGACCTCAACAAGAGCGACCTCAAGATCACCGAGCCCTTCGTGACCATCGCCGGCCAGACCGCGCCGTCGCCCGGCATCACGCTGATCCGCGCCGGCATGAAGATCAACACCCACGACGTGCTGATGCAGCACATCCGCTTCCGCATCGGCGACGCCGGCGCAGCGAAGGGCAGCGGCTTCGAGAAGGACGTGGCGATCGAGGGCGCCAGTGCCTACAACATCGTCGTCGACCATTGCAGCTTCGCCTGGGGGACGGACGAGAACCTGTCCGTGTCCGGCCCGCGCTATGACGGCCCGAACGGCACCGCACGCCGCGTCACGCTGTCGAACAACATCGTGGCCGAAGCACTGCACGACTCCTCGCACGCCAAGGGCACCCACTCCATGGGCTCGCTGATCCACGACAACGTCACCGACGTGGCCGTCATCGGCAACCTGTACGCCCACAACGATGAACGCAACCCCTGGTA
Organism: Uliginosibacterium sp. H1; assembly: GCF_036017065.1. Lineage (NCBI taxonomy): Bacteria > Pseudomonadati > Pseudomonadota > Betaproteobacteria > Rhodocyclales > Zoogloeaceae > Uliginosibacterium > Uliginosibacterium sp. H1. The sequence continues at coordinate 984,252 of NZ_JAYXHR010000001.1, read as the reverse complement.
CAAGGGCGGCGCCACCGGCGTCATCGTCAACAACCTGATCTACAACCCCGGCGTGTGGGCCATCCGCATGGGCACCATCGAGAGCGAATGGTCCGGCCGCACGCTGCCGCCCAACCCGCGCGTGGCCATCGTCGGCAACGTCATGCACCACGGCGTGAACACCAAGTCCGGCCTCGGCCTGGTGGGCAGCAACACCACCGGTGGCGACGTGTGGATGACCGACAACCTTGCCTACGACCGCAACGGCGCCAGCGTGCCGCAAACATTCGGCACTGGCATCAGGCAGCTGAGCGCGGCACCGGTGTGGCCTACCGGCCTGTCCGCATTGCCGGTGGGCTCGGTGACCGAGCAGGTGCTGCAGCATGCCGGCGCCCGCCCGCGTGACCGCGACGCGGTGGACACGCGCATCGTCGACAACTTCCGCCAGCGCAAGGGTGCCCTGGTCAACAGCCAGAGCGAGGTGGGCGGCTATCCGACGGCAACGATGACGCGCCACACGCTCAACGTGCCGGCAACGGGCGTCAACGAATGGCTGCAGCAACTGGCCCAGGCGCTGGAGTGAGTCGCACGCCATAAGGTTGCGCCGGGCTGGTTGCGGCGCGCACTGGCGTGCCGCACCGAGCCAGACAGGACAGCCCGCATCAGCGGGCTGTCTGCTTTTCCGGGGCGCGGGAGCAGGGCACCGACGCTGGCGGACGACAGCCCGTGTGACAGTCTGACGACAAGCTGCCAGGCGCGGATCCGCGGCTCCGCCGTACATCGGCTGGCATCCACCGGTCTGGATCGGCAACCTTGAAAGAAGGATGGCGCGCTTGTCAGACTAATGTCGCCTGTTGCCAGATCTGCGCAGCGGGTGGTCGGCGGTATGGACACCACCGCCGGCGCGCTACCCCAATACAAGAAAATCCTTCTCGGAGAGAGGTCACCATGCAATTCAAGCTAAAGCCGCTGGCTGCGGCATTGTCCTTACTCGCCTGTACGACGGCCTTCGCGGCCCCGACCGGCGGTTTCTCGACTGCCGACGGCAACATCGGCAGCGCCCGCAAGTTCACCGCGTCCAGCCTGGAACAGATCCAGGGCATCATCGACAACGCACGCATCAACGACGCAGGCACCAAGGTCTCGACCGGTGCCTACCCGGTGCACATCACCTACACCGGCAACGAAGATGCGCTGATCGCATCGGTCGTACGCGACCACACTGTCGACGCCTCCGGCAACTGCCCGAAGCCGCGCTGGAGCGAGGCCTACCGCAAGGTTGAAGTGAAGAACTTCACCGCCGGCGTGACCATCGAAGGTGCCAACGGCTCGTCGGCCAACTTCGGCATCGTCATCAACGGCGGCTCCAACAACGTCGTCGTGCGCAACATGAAGATCGGCGCGCTGGCCGGTGCTGCGAACGACGCCGACATGATCCGCATCGACAGCGGCTCCAACGTGTGGATCGACCACAACGAGCTGTTCGCCGTGAACAACGAGTGCAAGGGCTCGCCCGACGGCGACCTGACCTTCGAAGCCGCGCTGGACATCAAGAAGGATTCGCACAACATCACCGTCTCGTACAACTACATCCACGATAGCAAGAAGGTCGGCCTGGATGGTTCTTCCGCCAGCGACATCGCCAACGGTCGCGAGCTGACCTTCCACCACAACATCTACCGCAACGTGGACGGCCGCCTGCCGCTGCAACGTGGTGGCTGGGTGCACGCCTACAACAACTTCTACGACCAGATCACCGGCTCCGGCATCAACGTGCGTACCGGCGGCTCGGCCCTGATCGAGAAGAACTGGTTCCAGAACTCGCTGAACCCGGTGACCTGCCGTTTCGACACCGTGAACTGCGGCAAGTGGGACCTGCGCGGCAACAACGCCACCAGCGCGGCCGACAACGCCACCTATGGCATCTCCTGGGATGACCCGGGCAGCGGTGGCATCAACGCCAACACCTGGACCACCACCGGCGTGTTCACCAAGACGCTGCCCTACACCTACGAGCCGGTCTCCCCGCAGTGCGTGAAGGACAAGCTGGCCAACTACGCCGGCGTGGGCAAGAACGGTGCGCAACTGACGGCCTCGGCCTGCGGCAGCACGTCGAGCTCGTCGTCCAGCTCGTCCTCGTCCGGTGCCGGCAGCTCGTCGAGCTCCTCGTCGTCTTCCTCGTCCTCGTCGGGTAGCGGTTCGTCGAGCAGCTCTTCCAGCAGCTCCTCGTCGTCCTCTTCCTCCAGCTCCTCGTCGAGCAGCTCCAGCTCGTCCTCCAGCAGTTCGTCGAGCTCGTCGTCCACCAGCTCGTCTGGCGGCACGCCGCCGGTCCTGTCCGGGACGGGTGATTATCCGAACAACTTCTCCAAGTGCTCGGACGCCGGCGAGACCTGCACGGTGCGTCGCGGCACCGGCTGGGTGGCCTTCGGCCGCAAGGGCAACTGGGAGCTGAAGTACGTCGGCGTGGGCAACAGCGTCGCCTGTACCGTGGCCGCCTTCGGTCGCGACCCGGGTGGCAACCCGAACAAGTGCTCGTTCCGTAACTGATGAGTACGCGGCCGGGATAACCGGTCGTTCGTAGAAAAAACAGCCCGCGATTGCGGGCTGTTTGCTTGATAGACCTTGTCGACTCAACGGAGGGGACACGGTTGTCGCGTCTGTACGCAGTATCGCTCCGTCATTCCTGCGAAGGCAGGAATCCAGTGTCGTTGGTTTCGTCTTTGGTTACTTGCCGGCTCCCGCCGTGAGCGGGGTGGTCACTCGTTACGCTTGGCCGGGAGTTCGCCCCGGCGGGCGAGCTACCTTTTGCTGCGCGGCAAAAGGTAGCCCAAAAACGCGCCCCGCTTCCGTCGCCACGCTTCGTGTGGTCCCCTGCGCTGCGCGCCATGCCGAGCGGCTGCGGAACTCGCGCTTACGCGCTCAGACAGTCCTCGCCGTCGCGCTACGCGCGATCCCTCGTCACGGCTGTGCTGCTCGGCGGCTGCAGAGGGGAATGGGGCCGTGCAGATTCGTCGGCCTTACCTGAAAGCCGAGTGAGGGGCGGTTCGAGTGAAGCGCCATCCTTCCTCGATCTGTTAATAGCCCCGCTACGAATGGCGATACGGATAGCAGCAATCAGAAGCAAGGCGATAGACATGCTGGTTGCAAAAGCCTTGGCAGATACATTGCCGCCGACTTGAGACCACAGAAGTTTGTTGCTGTGGGCAATCCCGACAACTTCATCGTCATCGTGCCAGATGTTGACGTACTCGTTTCTTGACTGAATTGCGAGCATCGAATCAGCGGCACATCCACCAGTTTTATCTTGATGACAAGAGAACTGGCTTCCGTCATCTGCAACGAAAACTGTCTCCGTTACACCATGCATTGCTCTGGTGATCGACTGAACCCGAACACGCTCCTGTGGAAATGATGTCAAGGGCGTGGTGTCTGCATGCCAGGCAATGGCCGCAAAAACAGTCGAAAGGATGAGAAGCAGAATGTTCATTCCATGCAACTTTAGAGCCCGTATATCGAATCGTTCGGCATTTGCGCTGAACAATCAAGCGAAGCGCAGCGCGCCGAATAATACGACCTAGAAGCACGGCGGCGGAAGCGGGGCGCGTTCTCTGCATACTCTCTGCCGCGCAGCAGAGAGTATGTCGCCCGCCGGGGCGAACTCCCGGCCAAGCGTAACGAGTGAGTTCAAAACTCACAGCGGGAGCCGGCAGGACATTCAAGGCAGCACCAACGACACTGGATTCCTGCCTTCGCAGGAATGACGGAGCCTTGGTAGGTGCTGGCTCGATAGGCTGAAGAGTGTGGTGGGCGCGTGGGTTTGTCTATAGCCCACCGTACGCCCTACGTCAAACCCGTAGGCGTTCGATCAGATCCGATTCCAGCTGCACCGTCTTCCCGCTGTGCCCGAGGTTCGGGCCGCTCACCAGGAACGTGTCCTCAGCCCGCTCGCCCAGCGTGGCGATCTTTGCGGTGTGCAGGTTCACGTCGTGTTCCGCCAGCGTGCGGGCCACGGTGTAGAGCAGGCCGGGGCGGTCGGTGGCGATGATGGAGAGGATGTAGCGCTGGCCGCGTTCGTCGGGCATCAGGGTGATGCTGGGCGTGACGGGGAAGTGCTTGATCAGGCGTGACAGGCGGCCGGCGCTGGGCGTGTCGAGTGGGGCCTGGGTGGTGAGGCGTTCGGTGAGTTCGTGTTCGATCAGGCCGATGACGTCGCGATAGTCGCCGGTGTTGCTGGCCGGGTCGAGCACGACGAAGCTGTCCAGCGCGTAGCCGTGGCTGGTGGTGTGGATCTTCGCGTCCAGGATGCTGAAGCCCATGCGGCTGAAGTAGCCGCAGATGCGTGCGAAGAGGTCGCGCTGGTCGCGGGTGTAGACCATGACCTGCAGGCCTTGCTCCACCTGGTGGGGGCGGGCACGCACGATGGGTTCGTCGGACTCGGGACGGTAGTACAGCATGCGCGTATGCCAGGCGATTTCCTCGCTGTCGTGGCGCATGAAGTAGACGGTGTCCAGCTCCTTCCACAGCGCGTCTTCCGAGCCGGGCATGAGGCCGTAGTAGCGCAGGCGCTCGCGGGCGTTCTCCTGGCGTTCGGTGACGCCGAGCGCGGCTTCAGGCAGGTCGCCGTGCAGCAGGCGGCGGGTGGCGAGGAAGAGGTCTTCCAGCAGCTTGGCCTTCCAGCCGTTCCACACCTTCGGGCTGGTGCCGCGGATGTCGGCGTGGGTCAGCAGGTACAGCGCGGTGAGGTGGCGTTCGTCGCCGACCAGGGTGGCGAAGCCGCGTATGACGTCCGGGTCGCTGAGGTCCTGCTTCTGCGCGACCTGCGACATGGTGAGGTGGTGTTCGACCAGCCACACCAGCAGGTCGGCATCTTCCTTCGACAGGCCGTGGTCGCGCGCGAAGCGGCGGGCGTCGTTCATGCCCAGCTTGGAGTGGTCGCCACCGCGGCCCTTGGCGATGTCGTGGAACAGCGCCGCGACGTAGATGAGCCAGGGCGCGTCGAAGGCGCTCATCAGGCGCGTCATCAGCGGGTACTCGTGCGCGTGCTCGTCCAGCGAGAAGCGGCGCGCGTTGCGCAGCACCTGCAGGATGTGCTGGTCCACGGTGTAGACGTGGAAGAGGTCGTGCTGCATCTGGCCGACGATGCGGCCGAAGGCGGGCAGGTAGGCGCCGAGGATGCCGTACTGGTTCATCCGCCGGAACTCGTGGGTCTGGCCGCGCGGCTGCTTGAACAGCTCCAGGAAGTTCTTGCGGTTGACCGGGTCGCGACGGAATTGCGCGTCCACCAGCTTGCGGGCACGCCACAGCGCACGCAGCGTGCGGGCGCTCATGTTCTTCAGCTCGGGGTGCTCCATCATCAGCAGGAAGCATTCGAGCAGGGCGTGCGGGTCGCGTTCAAAGAGCTGGTCGTGGGTGATGTCCAGCGTGTCGCCGAGGATGCGGAAGCGCCCGTCGAGTGGCCGCGGCGTGGCATCGGCCAGCGACTGGAAGCGCACTGCGATGTTCTGCAGCAGGATGGTGTTGAGCTGGACGATCTTCTTGGCCGTGCGGTAGTAGTGCTGCATCAGCACTTCGGACGCGCGGCGGTTGCGCGTGGCGCTGAAGCCGAAGGCCTTCGCCAGGGTTTCCTGCAGGTCGAAGATGATGCGGTCTTCGCGGCGGCCGGCGATGTGGTGCAGGCGGATGCGCACGTGCTGCATGAAGCGCTCGGCGCTCTTCAGCTCGGCGACCTCTTCCTCGGTGATGAGGCCGTGGCGTGCCAGGTCGTTCCAGCGCGTGCCCAGGCCGCAGGCCAGCGCCAGCCACACGATGGTCTGCAGGTCGCGCAGGCCGCCGGGGCTTTCCTTGCAGTTGGGTTCCAGCGCGAAGGGCGTGTCCTGGAAGCGGTTGTAGCGTTGCTCCTGCTCCGCACGCTTGGCGTGGAAGAAGGCGGCCGGGTCCATCGCGATCGCCACGCGCTGCACGAAGCCGCTATAGAGATCCCGGTTGCCGGTGAGGCGGCGCGACTCCAGCAAGGTGGTCTGCACGGTGATGTCGTGCTCGGCCTCGGCCAGGCACTCGTCCACCGTGCGCACGCTGTGGCCGATGTCCAGCCCGAGGTCCCACAGGTAGCCGACGAAACCGGTGATGGTGGCCTGCAGGGCGTCGTCGGCTTCCTCTGCCAGCAGCACGAGGATGTCGACGTCCGACTGCGGGTACAGCTCGCCGCGGCCATAGCCACCCACGGCCACCAGCGTGGCGGAGGAGGGGAGGTAGCAGGCCTGCCACAGCGTGGTGAGCACGTGGTCCACCAGCTTCGCGCGGCCGGCCAGCAGGCGCTGCGGGCGGGCATCTTCCTCGTAGGCGAGGCGGAGCTGCGTGCGGCCCTCGGTCAGGACCTTGCGCAGCGCGTCGAGGACTTCGCGCGCGACTTCCATGCGGAGATCAGGCCTGGGCCGGGAGGTAGGGGGCGGGCGACCCTGCGGAAACCGTGAGCACTTCGTAGCCGTCGGCAGTGACGAGCACGGTGTGTTCCCACTGGGCGGACAGCGAGCGGTCCTTGGTGATGATGGTCCAGCCGTCGGGCAGCTCGGAGATGGCGGCCTTGCCGGCGTTGATCATCGGCTCGATGGTGAAGATCATGCCTTCGCGCAGCTCCACGCCGGTGCCGGGGCGGCCGTAGTGCACCACCTGCGGTTCCTCGTGGAATTTCTTGCCGATGCCGTGGCCGCAGAATTCGCGCACCACCGAGTAGCCGGCGTTCTCGGCGTGACGCTGGATCACGTGGCCGATGTCGCCCAGGCGTGCACCCGGGCGCACCTTGGCGATGCCCAGCCACATGCATTCGTAGGTGATCTGCGCCAGGCGGCGGGACTGGATGGTGGCCGCGGCTTCGCCACCCACCAGGAACATGCGGCTGTTGTCGCCGTGGTAGCCGTCCTTGATGATCGTGATGTCGAGATTCACCGAGTCGCCACGCTTCAGCGGCTTGGGGCCGGGGATGCCGTGGCACACCACGTGGTTCACCGACGTGCAGATGGCCTTGGGGTAGGGCGTGTAGCCGGGCGGCTGGTAGTTCAGCGGCGCGGGGATAGAGCCCTGTTCCTTCACCATGTATTCATGACACAGGCGGTCGAGTTCCTCGGTGGTGACGCCGGGCTGGACGTGCGGCGTGATGTAGTCCAGCACTTCGGAGGCCAGACGGCCGGCGACGCGCATCTTCTCGATGTCTTCCGGCGTCTTGATGACAATGCTCATACTGCGGAAACGGGGAAAAATTGGGGCGAAGGGGTGTAAGGGTACCCCGTTTGCCATCCCTTCGCACTCCACGGGCGGCGCTGACAAAAACGATTCTGGCGTTGTTGCACCTCCTCGCCGTACGACTTGTACTGTCTTCGTCGGCGCGCCTGGCCTGAATCGTTTTGTCAGCGCCCCTGTCGTCGTACCTCGGAACCCCTCAGCGACTCAGGTTGAACACGCTGACCGCGCTGATCAGGCAGCCCACCAGGATCAGCAGCGTGCGGGCCTGCAGGTGGCGCGTCAGGTAGGCCGCCAGCGGTGCCGCGAAAAGGCCGCCGATGGCCAGCCCCGCCACCAGCACCCACACCGTGTCGTCGAGGATGGTGAAGAAGGCCGTGGCCACGCTGACGGTGAGGAAGAACTCGGCCAGATTCACCGAGCCGATGGTGGTGCGCGGGTCGTGCCCGGCGCCGACCAGTGAGGTGGTGACGATGGGCCCCCAGCCGCCCCCGCCGGTGGTGTCCATGAAGCCGCCGAACATGGCCAGCGGTGCAATGCGCTTCGGTTCGATGGAGGCCGTGCGGCGATGCTTGCGGAAGGCCTTGCTGAGTACGTACAGGCCCATCAGCAACAGGTAGCCGTTCACCCAGGGGCGCAGGGCCTTGCCGTCCACGCTGGTGAGCACCCAGGTGCCCAGCAGCGCCCCGATGATGCCCGGCAGCAGCAGGCTGAAGAACAGGCGGCGGTTCACGTTGCCCAGCTTGAGGTGGGCGACGCCGGAAACGCCGGTGGTGAAGACTTCCGCGAGGTGGGTGGCGCCACTGGCCATCGCCGGCGGCGCACCCGCTGCCAGCAGGAAGCTGGTGGAGGTGATGCCGTAGGCCATGCCCAAAGCGCCGTCGATGACCTGGGCCAGCAGGCCGACACCCACCGCGCTCCAGAAGGCCGGGTTGCTTAACGCCTCGGCGATCAGTTCGGTGCCCGACTTCGCACTGCCATTGGCCCAGAACAGGCGATAGGCCAGGTAGGCCAGCAGGGTGACCAGCACCGCGCCCACGATGTAATGGGCGATGCGCAGCAGCGGATGGTCGTACGCGTGGGTGACGGCGTACTCCACGGGCGGCAGGCCCAGAGCGGCGTGTTCGGGGTTGATGGCCTGGTCCTGCAGGTCCGGGTGGCGGATTTTCATGATCGTCTGCGATGGGCGTGCTCGGGCGAGCGCGCCGGATTCTCTCAGCCGGAACGATCAGGAATGTGGCGATCAGGTGAATTGCTTATGCCGATTCCGCATAACGCGGGCGGTGGGCGACATGCGGGCTGTGACATGTGCGCCGCAGGCTGATCCGGCCTGTCGGCCGTCCATCATCTTGCTGCAACGCAGGGAAACGAAGATGCGCATGGACGTATCTGCACGTCCGGTTTGCGCATACGCCCGCGTTTCCCTTTGGTCGGGTGTCTCCGCTCTGCCACCTTGCGGTGGCAGAGCGTTTTTTTCGCGTCGATCAGACCAGCGCTGCGTCGCGCGAGGGGTTCACTTCGGCGCGCACCGTGGCTTCGGTGAGCGACGGCGTGGCCAGCTCGATGAAGCGGTAGGCGAAGCCGCGCAGGTAGTGGCCGCGGCGCACCGCGATGCGCGTGGTGTTGTTGCCGAACAGCGCGTCGCATTCGATCAGGCGCAGCTCCGGGTCGCGCTTGGGCTGGTAGGCCATGCTGGCCACGATGCCCACGCCCAGGCCCAGCTCCACGTAAGTCTTGATGACGTCGGCGTCCAGCGCGGACATCACCACGTCCGGCACCAGTCCGGCCTCGGCGAATGCGCGGTCGATGCGGGCGCGGCCGGTAAAGCCCTCGTGGTAGGTGATCACCGGATGCTCGGCGATAGCCGCCAGGGTCAGCGGCCTGGTTTCCAGCAGGGCATGGTCCGGCGGCACGATCAGCGCGTGGTGCCAGTCGTAGTACGGGAAGCTCACCAGCTCGGATTGCGTGTCCAGCGCTTCGGTGGCGATGCCGATGTCGGCCTCGCCGGACAGCAGCAGGTCGACGATCTCCTGCGGGCTGCCCTGATGCAGCGCCAGGTGCACCTTGGGGAATTCCTTCTTGAACGCCGCCACCACCTGCGGCAGCGCGTAGCGTGCCTGCGTGTGCGTGGTCACCACGGTCAGCTGGCCCTGGTCGCGCTGGGTGAACTGCTCGGCCAGATGCTTGATGTTCTTCGCGTCCAGCAGCATGCGCTCGACGATGACCACCAGTTCCTTGCCCGGCTCGGTGAGGCCCAGCAGGCGCTTGCCGCGGCGGACGAAGAGCTCCACGCCCAGTTCGTCCTCCAGGTCCTTGATGTGCTTGGACACGCCCGGCTGCGAGGTGAACAGCGCGTTGGCGACTTCGGTCAGGTTGAAGTTCTGGCGCACCGTCTCGCGGATGATGCGCAGTTGCTGGAAGTTCATGAGACGTTTCTCCGTGCTGGGGTAGTAGGCACTTTGTTATCGGGGGGTCAGGCGTTGCGCGGGAACACCCGCAGCTGCGCCGGCAGCACGCGCACGCGCTGGCCGCTGGCGAGCGCCAGCAGTGCGCTCTGTTCGCGGCTGAGCTCGACTTCGATGTGGCGCGGCGTGCCTTTGTGGGCGTCGCCTTCCCGCAGCTCGCTTTCCAGTTCCACGCGGGTGCTGGCGCCGAAGCTCAGCACGCGCGACACAGTGGCGCCGATGCCGCGCGTCTCGCCGGCGTCGGTGACGATCTGCAGCTCATGCGGGCGGGCGAAGGCAATCACTTCGGCGCCGTGCGGCAGCGGGTCGGCGTGGGGGTGGGCGTGCGGGTGCAGGTGATCGCCCAGTTGCACGTGGCCGCCGTCGACGCGCCCGTGGAACAGGTTCACCGCACCGAGGAAGCCATACACGAAGGGCGTGGCCGGCGACTGGTACACCTCGTTCGGGCTGCCGATCTGCTCCACGTTGCCGTGGTTCATCAGTACCACGCGGTCGGACACTTCCATCGCCTCTTCCTGGTCGTGGGTCACGAAGATGCTGGTGATGTGCAGTTCGTCGTGCAGGCGGCGCAGCCAGCGGCGCAGCTCCTTGCGCACCTTGGCGTCCAGCGCGCCGAAGGGCTCGTCGAGCAGCAGCACCTTGGGTTCCACCGCCAGCGCACGGGCCAGCGCGATGCGCTGGCGCTGGCCGCCGGACAGTTGCGACGGGAAGCGGTCGGCCAGCCAGTCCAGCTGCACCAGTTCCAGCAATTCCTTCACCTTGCGGCGGATGACGTCCTCGCTCGGGCGCTCCTTGCGCGGCTTCACGCGCAGGCCGAAGGCCACGTTGTCGAACACGCTCATGTGGCGGAACAGTGCGTAGTGCTGGAACACGAAGCCGACCTGGCGTTCGCGGATGTGGGTCTCGGAGGCGTCCTCGCCGTCCAGCAGCACGCGGCCGCTGTCGGCGCGTTCCAGGCCGGCGATGATGCGCAGCAGGGTGGTCTTGCCGCAGCCGGACGGGCCCAGCAGGGCGACCAGCTCGCCGCCGGGAAAGTCCAGCGACACGTTGTTGAGCGCGACGAAGTTGCCGAACTGCTTGTGGATGTTCTCGACCTTGATGCTCATTTTGCTGACCCGGTGAAATGTGAAACGTGAAAGGTGAAACGGAATGCACGTCGCGCATGGCGCGCTTTCCTCCCCCGGCGGGGGGAGGGCAGGGAGGGGGCATCACATTTCACGTTTCACCTTTCACGTTCTTGTTGCTGTTCGCAACTTGCCATTCCACAAACGTCTTGATGACCAGCGTGACCAGCGCCAGCAGGGCCAGCAGGGATGCCACGGCGAAGGCGGCAGCGAACTGGTACTCGTTGTAGAGGATCTCGATGTGCAGCGGCATCGTGTTGGTCTCGCCACGGATGTGGCCGGACACCACGCTCACCGCGCCGAATTCGCCCATCGCCCGCGCGTTGCACAGCACCACGCCGTAGATGAGGCCCCACTTGATGTTCGGCAGGGTCACGTGCCAGAAGGTCTGCCAGCCGTTGGCGCCCAGCACGATGGCGGCTTCCTCTTCCTCCTTGCCCTGTGCCTGCATCAGCGGAATCAGCTCACGCGCCACGAAGGGGAAGGTCACGAACACGGTGGCCAGCACGATGCCCGGCACGGCGAAGACGATCTTCAGGTCGTGCTCGCGCAGCCAGGGGCCGAAGTAACCCTGGGCACCGAACATCAGGATGTAGATCAGGCCCGCGATGACTGGCGACACCGAGAACGGCAGGTCGATCAGCGTGGTGAGCAACTGCTTGCCGCGGAACTCGAAGCGCGCGATGGCCCAGGCCGCACTCACGCCGAATACCAGGTTCAGCGGCACCGCGATGAGCGCGGCGATCAGCGTCAGCTTCACCGCTGCCAGCGCGTCCGGGTCAACCAGCGACTCGAAGTAGACCACCCAGCCTTTCTTCAGCGCCTCGGCGAACACCGCTGCCAGGGGCACCAGCAGGAAGAGGGCGAAGAACGCCAGCGACACGCCGACGATGCTCCACTTGATCCACGCTGCCTCGCTCGTGGCCGGGTTGCCTTCGTAGTGCGCCGCCTGGCGGTGCACCTGCATGGTGGTAGAGCCGGCCATTACACGGCCCTCCCGATACGACGCGCGCTCCAGGCCTGCAGCCCGTTGATGGCGAACAGCAGGACGAAGGATGCGACCAGCATGACGGTGGCAATCGCCGTGGCGCCGCGGTAGTCGAACTGCTCCAGCTTGGTGATGATCATCAGCGGGGTGATTTCCGACACCATCGGGATGTTGCCGGCCACGAAGATCACCGAGCCGTACTCACCTACGGCACGCGCGAAGGACAGCGCGAAGCCGGTGAGGATCGCCGGCAGCAGCAGCGGGAAGATGACCAGGCGGAAGGTCGTCCAGCGCTGTGCCCCCAGGCTGGCGGCGGCTTCTTCCAGCTCGGTCTCCAGGTCTTCCAGGATGGGCTGCACCGTGCGCACCACGAAGGGCAGGCCGATGAACACCAGCGCCACCAGCACGCCCAGCGGCGTGTAGGCCACCTTGATGCCCAGCGGCTCCAGCGCGGAGCCGATCCAGCCCTTGGGCGAATACACGGTGGCCAGCGCGATGCCGGCCACGGCGGTGGGCAGGGCGAAGGGCAGGTCGACCAGCGCATCGACCACGCGCTTGCCGAAGAAGTCATAGCGCACCAGCGCCCACGCCAGCAGGAAGCCGAACACCGTGTTGATGCCGGCCGCCAGCAGCGAAGCGCCGAAGGACAGCTTGTAGGACGCCACCATGCGCGGCGCGGAGATCACGTTCCAGAACGCCTCCCAGCCCAGGCCGCTGGCCTTCAGGAACACGCCGCCGAGGGGGATCAGCACGATCAACGACAGGTAGACCAGGGTGTAGCCCAGGGTCAGGCCGAAACCCGGCAATACCCGGAAAGGCTTGCTGCGGCGGGGCCGGCTGTTGGCCGCCGGCGCCTCGGGAGCAGGAATCGCGTAAGACGCGGAAGACATGCTGTCGCTCTTCTTATAAGGAAAGCGTGCAGTCTATTTAGATGCTTATCCGCAAAAAAGGAATAAAAACTAAGGTTCTTATTCTTAATGTGGATAAGCGGAGTGGCGGTGCTGGAGGCGATGCCGGCCGTGGGAGCAGGTGTCGGGCTTCGCTGCGCTTAGCCCGCGCTATCGCGCCTGAGCGGGGTATGAGGAAGGCGCAGGTCGGGCTGAACAAGCGAAAGCCCGACACCCACCACTAAATCGTGCCCCTCAGCGCGCCTGCGGTGCCCGGCTGCCCAGCCAGCCCACCCAGGCCTGCCAGCTCGCCACGCAGGCCACGCAGCCCACGCCGATGAACACCGGCACCGCGCCGAACACGCCGGCAACACTGCCGTACAGGGAAGGCGCGGTGAGGCCCACGGTGTTGCCCATCATCGAGCGAAGGCCCGCGCCTTCGCCGGCCTTGCCTTCCGGCATCGCGCGATAGATCAGGCTCAGCACGCTGGGCTGGCCGGTGGCCTGCGCCATGCCCAGCGCGCAGCCGAGCGCCGCCAGGAAGTACACGCTGTATGCCAGCGGCAACAGCAGGAAGGCGCTGCCGATCACCCCGTAGGCCAGCACCAGCAACTGCCACTCGCTCAACTGGCGCGACAGCCAGGGGAGGATCGTCCGCATGCCGAAGGTGCCCACCGCCAGCGCCGACATCACCATGCCGATGGCGGTGGCCGAGAAGCCGCGCTCGTGGCCCAGCACCGGCATCATGAAAGTGAAGCCGTCGTGCGCCATCGATAGCACCATGGCCAGCAGGTAGATGCGCAGCACGCGGGGGTCGCGGAACACCATGCGCACCACGCTCTCGCCCTGCGCCTTGTCCTTGCGCGGCCCGCCGGCATCGCCGGGTACGTCGACGCAGAACGACACCACCAGGCTGCAGCCGACGATGACGGCCATCGTCGCGTAGGCGGCGCCAAAGCCGTGGTGGTCGATCATGTAGCCGGCCACCGTCGGCCCGCCCACGGCGGCCACCGAGTTGCCCATCGACAGCCAGGCCAGCATGCCCACGCGGTCGCCGTCACGCTCGAAGGGCATCATGCTCACCGCCACGTTGGCGGCCAGCATGTAGCTGGCGAAGCCCAGCCCGCACAGCATGGCGCTGAACAACACGGTGCCCATGTGGGGCAGCACGGCGGGAATCACCAGGCCGCCGACCATCATGGCCTGGCTGACGCGCATGACGAAGCGCGCGCCGACGCGGTCGATCCAGCGCCCCATCAGCAGCGACAGGAAGGCCGGCAGCAAGGCATAGGCGCTGTAGGCCAGGCCGGCGAGCAGGGCCGAGTCGCTGGTCTTCAGCATGAAGAGGGACGCGGTGATGCGGCCGCCGCCCATCGTGATGTGGGCGAGCATCGACACCGCGATCAGCGAAAAGAGCTGGATCTGGTTACGCGAGAGCTGCATTGGTCTGATTGTAAGACAAATGCGGTGTTCCCATTCGTCATGCCGCCTGCCAGGCCAGTGTCAGCGCGGCATGACTGACCCAGCGCAAGCCACCGCGGTGGCGGTCAGTCGATCAGCCAGGCTTCGCCGGCGATCCACCCAGCCGGCTGAGCAAGCCACCCAGGTGCGACTGCCAGGCTGCCACGCAGGCAATGCCGCCCACGCCGATGAACACCGGCACCGCGCCGAACATGCCGGACACCGCGCCGAAGGCCGACGGCGCCGTCAGGCCCATGGTGTTGCCCATCGCCGAGCGCAGGCCCGCGCCTTCACCCGCTTTCTCCGGCGGCATGGCGCGGTAGATCAGGCTCAGGATGTTCGGCTGGCCCGCACCGGCCGCGAAGCCGAGGAAGAAACCGATGCTGGCGTGCACATAGCTGTTGTGCGCGAAGGGCAGCAGCAGGAAGCCGGTGGCGAGGATGCCGTAGGCGCTGGTCAGCATCTGCCATTCCGTCATGTGCCGCGACAGCAGCGGCAGCAGCGCGCGCACCGCGAAGCTGCCCACCGCGAAGGCGGACATGATCATGCCGATGGTGGTGGCCGAGAAGCCGCGCTCGTGGCCCAGCACCGGCGTCATGAAGGAGAAGCAGTCGAAGCTCACCGAGATGCCCATCGCCAGCAGGTAGATGCGCAGCAGGGCCGGGTCGGAGAACACCATGCGCACCACGCTGTGGCCGTCGTTCGCCTTGTCCTTGCGCGGCGCGCCCGCGCCACCCGGCACATCGACGCAGAACGACACCACCAGGCTGGCCGCGACGATCAGCGCCAGCGCGAGGTAAGCCGCGCGGAAGCCCGACCAGTCGATCATCAGTCCGGCGATGGCCGGGCCGCCGACGGCCGCCACCGAGTTGCCCATCGCCAGCCAGCCCAGCATGCCGACGCGTTCCCCGTGCGTCTCGAAGGGCATCAGGCTCACCGCCACGTTGGCCGCCAGCAGGTAGCTGGCAAAGCCCAGGCCGCAGATGGTAGAGGTCACCATCACCACCCAGGCGTCCGGCACCACGGCGGGGGCGGCCAGGCCGACGATCATCAGCGCCTGGCTGACACGCATCACGTAGCGCGCGCCCACCCGGTCGATCCACTTGCCCATCGCCAGCGACAGCAGCACCGGCAGCACGCTGTAGGCGCTGTAGGCCAGGCCGGCCAGCAACTGGGAATTGTTGTGCTTCAGCATGAACAGCGAAGCGGTGATGCGACCGCCGCCCATCGTCACGTGGGCGAGCATGGAGACGGCGATCAGGGAAAAGAGCTGGATCTGGTTGCGGCTGAGTTGCATCCCCGCAATTGTAAGACAGCAACCTCCCTGCTGCCATACAAGTTGCGTGGCGTAGGCTTGGCGCTCGTCAAACCCGGCCGGATCATCCTTGCCGGAGCGCCCACAGGAGGATCGACGCATGAGCAAGCCAGACGCAGCGCCCGGGCCAGCGGCACCGGAACTCATCTCGGAGAAGATCGCCAGCCTCGGCGACTGGCGCGGCACCACGCTGGCGCGCATGCGCAAGCTGATCCACGAAGCCGACCCCGAGGTGGTGGAGGAAGTGAAGTGGGGCGGCACCCCGGTGTGGTCGCACGACGGCATCCTCTGCACTGGCGAGACCTACAAGAGCGTAGTGAAGCTGACCTTCGCCAAGGGCGCGTCCCTGCCCGACCCCTCGCAGGTGTTCAACGCCAGCCTCGAAGGCAACGCACGCCGCGCCATCGACATCCCCGAAGGCGGGCAGGTGGACGAGGCTGCGTTCAAGGCGCTGGTGCGTGAGGCGGTCGCGCTCAATGTCGCCAGCAAGGCCGCGAAGAAAACCGCAAGGAAGCCAGCAAGCAACGTGAAGAAATGAGCGAAGGAACGAGCATGCAGACGCCCGTCGAAGCTGCACAGTTGTTGCTGCAGGCCTACGCCCGTGCCGTCCTCGACAAGGACGTGCAGGCCTTCATCAGTCTCTACCACCCGGACGCCTGCATCTTCGACACCTGGGGTGTGTGGAGCTACAGCGACGCGCAAGCCTGGGCCGGCATGGCGCGGGAATGGTTCGCCGCGCTGCCTGCCACGGAGTGCGTGGTCGTCACCTGGGACGAACTGCAGGCCCGCCAGTTCGGCGACGCCCTGTCCGTGCTCGCCTTCCTGACCTACACCGCGATGACGGACAAGGGCGAGAAGATCCGCGCCATGACCAACCGCCTGAGCTGGGTCGTGCAGCGCGATGACGACGGGTTGAAGATCGTGCACGAGCACACCTCGGCGCCCGCCGATCACGAGTCGGGAAAGCTCATCCTGCAGCGCTGACCGCGTCACCACGACGAGGACCGACATGAGCCGTTCTCCCGCATCGCTCGTGCATGCCGCCAACCAGGCGCTCATCGTCGAAGGCCGGCTCGACGCCATCAATGAATTCTTCTCGCCGGACTACGTCGCGCACTTCACCGGCAGTGATCTCGCTGGCGGCCACGACGCCGTGCGACGCGTCATCACCGCGATCCGCAATGCCTTCTCCGACATCACGCTGGAGGTGGACGTCCTCGTCGAATCCGGCGACCGCATCGCCTGGCTGCGCACCGCGAGCGGCACGCAGACCGGCAGCTTCAAGGGCTTCCCGGCCAGCGATAAAAAACTCCGCTGGTGCGATATGGTGACCAGCGAAATCCGCGACGGCCTCATCGTGCAGGAATGGGTGGTCACCGATCTGGCAGAGCAGTTGTTGCTGGCGCGCAAGCGCTAAGTTCGGGACGAACGTTCCAGCATCGACGTCACCGGGTTCCGCCCTTCGACACGCTCAGGGACCGCGCGGGAACGACAGAAGAGGCACTACCCGTCGATCCCGTCATTCCCGCGCAGAGGGGTAAGCAGGCATTCCGGCGTATGCCGGAAGCTCGCAAAGCGGGAATCCAGCGACTTTCGACTTTCGCACCTGCGCCCGATGCGCGCCGATGCCCGCCGCGCCGCATTCCGTGATGTTGCTGCCATGTAAAGCTGTGTACGGCCACGAACTCGCCTTGCCGCCATGAGTCGAACCACGCGCCACAGGGTGCGAGCGTGACTCCGCGCAACGCCGCAGCACTTATGCCCGCGCCCCTCAGAAAACACCCAGACACGGCTCCCTCACGAGCCAAAGTGCCTTCAGACAAGTGCCCAGACCAGTCCCCCGACCATGATCGATCTCCACGGCGTTTCCATGCACTACAGCCTGGGCGCGGCACGCATCGACGTGCTGCGCGAGGTGAGCCTCCACATTCCGCGCGGGCAGAGCCTCGCCATCGCCGGGCCGTCCGGTTCCGGCAAGACATCGCTGCTCCTGCTGCTCGCCGGGCTGGAGCGGCCGGCGGCGGGGCGCATCGTGCTGGACGGCCAGCCACTGGATGCGCTGGACCGCGACGCGCTGGCCGACCTGCGGCGCGATCACGTCGGCATCGTCTTCCAGTCCTTCCACCTCGTCGCCAGCCTCACCGCGCTGGACAACGTGGCGCTGCCGCTGCAGATCGCCGGCCAGCGTGACGCCGCCGCGCGTGCCCGCGCCCAGCTGGAACGCGTCGGCCTCGGTGCGCGGCTGGATCACTATCCGGCGCAGCTCTCCGGTGGCGAACAGCAACGCGTGGCGATTGCCCGCGCGCTGGTGCACAAGCCGAAGCTGCTGCTCGCCGACGAGCCCACCGGCAACCTCGACGACCACACCGGCGAGGGCGTGCGAAAACTGCTGCTGGATCTCAACCGCGAGATCGGCACGACGATGGTGCTGGTGACCCACGACCTCGACTTCGCCGCGCGCTGCGACCGCGTGCTGCGCCTGCATGACGGGCAACTGCACGAATGGAAGCCGATGGCGGAGCAGGGCGGTGGTGCTGATGTGGATGTCGCGGTGGAGTCCCGGACATGCCAATGACAGCGCCAACCAGTCGCACGGCCCACGCTCCCGCGTACAACCCGACGACGCTGGATTCCTGCCTCCGCAGGAATGACGGAGCGATAGGACGTCGCGGGAGAGCGCCGCTGCGGACGGAAGCAACTTTCAGCCACACAACCCCCAACCCGTCGCTCCTGCCCCTCGGCGGGCTCGGGGACCGGGCAGAGCCCAGCGACTTTTGCGTTCGCTCCACTCACGTGCGGTATCCGGGCCATGCGCTTCCTGCTTGATCTCGCCTGGCGCGACCTGCGCGGCGGTGGCCGCAGCCTGTGGGTGTTCTGCGCCTGCCTCGTCCTCGGCGTCACGCTGGTGGCGGCCGGAGGCGGCCTGTTCCGCCAGGTCGGTGACAGCCTGCAGGCGGATGCGCGCGCACTCTTCGGTGGCGACGTGGAAGTGCAGCACGACCGCCCGCTGCAGGACGACGAACTCGCCTGGCTGCGTGCACGCGGCGAGGTGTCCTTGCTGGTCGAACTGCGCAGCATGCTGCTTACCGCCGACGAGCGCGCGCAACTGGTGGAGCTGCAGAGCTTCGACGAGCATTACCCGCTGTACGGCAGTGTCGAAATGTCGCCACCTGCACCGTTACGTGACGCCCTGGCCGAGCGCGACGGCCGCTGGGGCATCGCCATCGACCGTGCCCTCGCGCAACGCCTTGGCCTGAAGCCGGGTGACGAGGTCACGCTGGGCGAGACCACGCTCGCCGTGCGCGCCATCACCCTGCGCCAGCCGGACCGCAGCCTGCGCGCCGACTGGAGCGGCCTGCCGGTGCTGCTGTCCGCCGACGCGCTCGCCGCTACCGGCCTCATCCAGCCCGGCAGCCGCGTCGAATACAACTACCGCATCAAGACCGACACGCCGCCGGAGGCCTTCCGCGATCAACTGGTCGCCGCCTTCCCGCAAGGCGACTGGGACGTGCGCACCTTCTCCCAGCGCAGCGAGCGCGTGGCCGAGGTGCTGGCGCAGATCGGCTCCGGCCTGCTGCTCATCGGTTTCAGCGCGCTCTTCATTGGCGGGCTGGGCGTGTTCAACAGCGTGCAGGCCTACCTGCAGGGCAAGCTCGGCACACTCGCCACGCTGCGCGCGCTGGGCCTGCGCGACGGCCGGCTCGCCGCGCTGTACCTGCTGCAACTGCTGATGCTCGCGGCATTGGCGAGCTTGGTCGGCGCCTTGCTCGGCGGTGTGCTCGCACTCGCCGGCGCGGCGATGGCGGCGGACCGCCTGCCGCTCGCGCCCGCATTGATCGGCCTTGTCGCGCCGCTGTCGCTCGCCTGGCTGTTCGGCGTGCTCACCGCGCTCACCTTCGCGCTACCCGCACTCGGCCGCGCGCTGTCGGTGTCGCCTGCCGCGCTGTTCCGCGGGCTGGATGGCGCGGTGACGCGCACCTCGCGCGGCTGGTGGTGGCTCACCGCGCTGGCGGGCCTGTGCGTCGCCACGCTGCTGGTGCTGGCCATGCCGGACCGCCGCTTCGGCGCAGGCTTCGTCGTCGCCACACTGCTCGTCCTTGGCTTGCTGGAGTTGTTGGTCCGTGTGTTGCAAAGCGCTTCGCGCGCGCTCATGCGCACAAGGCTTGTCGAAGACTTCACCTGGCGCCTCGCGCTCGCCAGCCTGCACCGCCCCGGCGCGCCATTGCGTGCCGCGCTGCTGTCGCTCGGCTCCGCGCTCACGCTGCTGGTGGCGTCCACGCTGGTGGTCGCCGCACTGCTGCGCACGGTGAACGAGACCGTGCCCGAGCGCGCACCGGCCCTCGTGTTTTACGACGTGCAGAACGCGCAGCAGGACATCGTGCGCGATGAACTCGCGCGCAGCCCCAGCCTGCAGCAATTGCAGCTCGCACCGCTGGTGCTCGGCCGCATCCAGGCGGTGAACGGCGTGGCGCTGCGCGACAGCGGTGACGCCGGCCGCGCGCTGGAAGCCCGCGACGAACAGAAACTGTCCACCCGCGCCGGCAACTTCGACGACGTCATCATCGCGCGCGGCGCCTGGTGGCCGGACGACTACCGCGGCCCGCCGCTGGTGGCGATGGAGGACCGCGAGGCCGACGAGCTGGGCCTGCAGGTCGGCGACACGCTGCGATTCGACATCCTCGGCACGCCGGTGGAAGCGAAGCTCGCCGCCATCTACAGCCAGCGCCGCTACCAGGCGCGCCTGTGGCTGGAGGCCATGTTCTCCGACGGCGTGCTCGACCCCTTCATCACCCGCCACGTCGGCGCCGCGTATCTCGATGCGCAAGAGGCCATGGCCGCGCAGGACCGCATCGCCGCACTCGCGCCCAACATCGTCAGCGTGCGCACCGCCGGCATGCTGGACGAAGCCCGCACGCTGCTGGCCCGCGCCAGTGCAGGGCTCGCCGTCGTAGCCGGTGTCAGCCTCATCGCCAGCCTGCTCGTACTCGCCAGCGTCATGGCCGCCAGCCGCAGCCGCCAGGTGTACGAAGCCAGCCTGCTCAACGCCATCGGCGCCCGCATCGCCACCATCCGCCGCGCCCTGCAGGCGGAATACGCGCTGCTCGCCGTGCTCACATCGCTGTTCGCCATCCTCGTCGGCAGCGCGCTGGCTTTCGTGCTGCTGCACTTCCGCCTGCAACTCGACATGACCGGCCTGCTGTGGGCCGGCGCCGCGACGGCGGTATTAGTCAGCAGCGCAAGCCTCGGGCTGGGCGCGGCGTGGTTGCTACGGCAGTTGCGGGTGAGTCCGGCCCGTCTGCTAAGGGCAGGGGGCTGACCCACCGTAGGGTGGGCTCGGTGAGCCCACGCGCGACATTCGTGTCGAGGTGACGCGTTTCCCTTTTGCCAAGGTGCTTGAACGCGCACCCGCTGTTGGGCTTCGCTTCACTCAACCCAACCTACGTCCACAGCGTGATGCCACACAGAAGCGGTAGGTTGGGCTGAGCACAGCGAAGCCCAACACCCAACGTCGCCATGGCTTCGGTAAGCCAAAAGGCGGGGCAGGAACGTGCCCGGGAAATGTGGTTACGCCGCCGTCGCGGAGAACGGATTGAAAACCTGAACCCCCAGCGCCTCGAAATCCGCCACGTTGCGCGTCGCGACGGTCAGCCCGTGCGCTTGCGCAGTGGCCGCGATCATGGCGTCTTCGTACAGCGTGTCGGACTTGCGATGCATCAGTCGCGCCCATTGGCGAAAGGCCTTCGCGTCCAACGGCAGTATGTTGTATGCATCCGCCAGCAACTCCAACCAGGCCTCGATCTCGGCTGCCTTGGCAGCGTCCTGTTCGCGGGTCAGCTCAATGCCGGCCTGGATTTCCCCCAGCGTGACCGCTGACAGGAACAACTGCGTGTCGTCCAGCGCCTGCAGCCAGGCCACCACACCGCCGTGCGGGCGCGGTTTGCGCAGCTCCGACACCACGTTGGTGTCGAGCAGGAACAGCCCGCTCACCGCAGCGGCTCGGCCGGCCGCCGTTTCGCGCGACCACGCGCCGGCACGATCACCTCGGCCCGTGCTTCGTCGGCGAGCAGCAACTGCTTCAGCGAAGGTCTTGCCGCTGCCTGCAATCGGCGCCACTCCTGCACCGGCACCAGTACGGCAGCCTCGGCCCCGCGCCGCGTCACGATCTGCGGACCCTCCGAAAGACAGGCATCGAGGAATTCGCTGAACCGCGCCTTCGCGTCTTGTACCGGCCAAGAATGCATGATCATATCCTTCTGACTAGATTGATGACTAGTTTGCTCCTGCCGATAACATCTGTCAAAAGCGTTACCCGGATATTTGACCCCTTGGTGATCAAGGCTGGCGTGGCGTGGTGCTTACTCGCTGGATGCGGGCACCCGTCTGAGCGTCATAGATGATTCGATAGTGGTAGGTCCGGCCTGCCTGCAGCATCTGATCTATTGAGTAAAGAGAATGGACGCCAAATGGATCTGTTGGCTTGACGCCCAAGGCGTACTCGCCGGCCTGCAGATCTAATTCAATTTTTTGACGCGGATCCAGAGATGCGGCCTTCTGCTCGTTCACGTAGAAATGCATGTAGTTGGCGCTGCCAAAGACGCCTCCGTCGCGTATGACGATAATTCTTGCTGTGGTGGAAGAGCGTACGGCGCCTTTGAAGAAAATCTGCGCGTCTGGCGCAGGAAGAATTTCTGATGGAGAAGGCGGCGTGGTTGCGCATCCGCAGAGCGCAGCAGAAAGCAAGAGCCAGATCAGTGTGCGCATCGTCAAACGTCCGAGTTGTGAAGGGAGGTTTGCCAGCGTGTGATCGTAGCGCGATTGCCAAGGTAGACTCTGCCCTTGCCTGATAACAGCGTACCGACCTCACTTACCATGCCTCACCGCGTCCTCACCGGCATCACCACCACGGGCACTCCCCACCTCGGCAACTACGCGGGCGCGATCCGCCCGGCCATCCAGGCGAGTCGCCAGCCCGGCGTCGAGAGTTTCTTCTTTCTCGCCGACTACCACGCGCTGATCAAGTGCGATGACCCGGCGCGTATCGAGCGTTCGCGGCTGGAGATTGCGGCGACCTGGTTGGCGGCGGGGCTGGATACGTCGCGCGTGGTGTTCTACCGGCAGAGCGATATCCCGGAGATTCCGGAGCTGACCTGGCTGCTGACCTGCGTGACCAGCAAGGGGCTGATGAACCGCGCGCATGCCTACAAGGCGTCGACCGATGCGAACGAGGCGGCGGGTGAGGAGCCGGATGCGGGCGTGACGATGGGGCTGTATTCCTACCCGATCCTGATGGCGGCGGACATCCTGATGTTCAAGGCGCACAAGGTGCCGGTGGGTCGCGACCAGATCCAGCACATCGAGATGGCGCGCGACGTGGCGCAGCGCTTCAACCACCTGTTCGGCGCGGGCAAGGAATTGTTCGTGCTGCCCGAGGCGGCGGTGGAGGAAGGCGTGGCGACGCTGCCGGGGCTGGACGGCCGCAAGATGTCGAAGAGCTACGACAACACGATTCCGCTGTTCGAAGGTGGTGCCAAGGCATTGAAGAGCGCGGTGGCGCGCATCGTCACCGACTCGCGTCTGCCGGGCGAGCCGAAGGACCCGGACAACAGCCACCTGGTGACGCTGTTCGATGCCTTCGCGCAGCCCGCGGAGCGCGAACAGTTCCGTGCCGACCTGCGTGCCGGCCTGGCCTGGGGTGAAGCGAAGCAGCGCTTCCTGGAAGTGCTGGAACGCGACCTCGCGCCGATGCGCGCGCGCTACGACGAGCTGATGGCGAAGCCGGAAGAGATCGAGGAAGAACTGCTGGAGGGGGCGCGCAAGGCGCGCGCGACCGCCGCACCGCTGCTGGCCGAACTGCGCGAGGCGGTGGGCCTGCGTCACTTCCGCAAGGTTGAGGCGAAGGCGGTGGAGAAGAAGGCCGATGCCGGCGCCGCGCTGCCGGTGTTCAAGCAGTACCGCGAGGCCGACGGCAAGTTCTACTTCAAGCTGAGCGCGGCGGATGGCCGCTTGCTGCTGCAGAGCCAGGGCTTCGAGCAGGGCCGCGAGGCCGGGCAGTGGGTGGGCCGTTTGAAGGCGGATGGTGCGGCGGCTTTGGCGGATGTGCCGGCGACGCTGGCGGAGGGTGTGAGCGCCGAGGACGTGGCGACGGCGCTGGCGGCGTTTGCGCAGGCGTGAGTCCGCATTCCCGACGTAGCCTGGATGAAGCGAAGCGGAATCCGGGAAGTCTCGTGACAAGGTCGCGCCCCGGATACGGGCCGTGGCCTGCATCCGGGCTACGGATGCTGTGCGCGATTTGACGCATTGCCCTGGCTCGCCGATCATCCGGCACTGATCCCCTCGGGAGTTTTTCATGCGTCCTTCCGTTGCTTTGCAGAACCATGGCGATGCTGTTCGCGCCATTGCACTGAGCAATCGGGTGGCGAGCGTGCGCGTGTTCGGTTCTGTGCTGCATGGCGACGACACCGAGGGCAGCGATCTGGATCTGCTGGTCGAGCCGACCGCGGACACGACCTTGATGGACATTGCGCGCATCGAGCTGGCGTTGCGGCGCTTGCTCGACGTGCCGGTGGATGTGCTGACGCCGGGAGCGTTGCCGGAGCATTTCCGTCAGCACGTGCTGGCGGAAGCACAGCCGGTATGAGCCGGACTGACGCACTCCGCGTCCCTGATTAACTTCAACATATCGTCGAGGCGGTGGAGCGCATCCAGCGTTACATCGGCGACATGGACGAGGCCGGATTCCTCTGCGACGAAAAGACCCAGGATGCGGTTGTCCGCAACTTCGAGGTCATCGGCGAGGCGGCGCGCAATATCGAGCGCCATCATCCAGCGTTCGCGGCTGAACATGACGACATACCCTGGAGCCTGCTCCACACGATGCGCAACCGTGTAGCGCACGGCTACTTCAAGGTTGATTTTGGATTGGTGTGGAGAACCATCGAGGTTGATCTGCCGGTCCTGCAAGGACAGATCCAGCGCCTGCTGGCATCGTTGTAGTCGTTCTTCCCATCGCACACTATCTGCGGGAATCCTTTCCCGCTTCGTCCAGTCAGAATGCGGTTCGTCCTGCGTACCTGGGTGTTCCTGAATGCGCGCCGTCCGCTTCCTCTTCACTGTCCTCACCACCTTTGGCCTCGCCGCCTGCACGACGCCCGGCCCGTCGTACAGCAGCTTCGACGAGTACCGCACGCAGACGCGCGCATTGATCGAGCAGCGGCGTGCTTTCCTGGCGAAGGAGGGCAAGGACATGCAGGCGGAGCTGGAGTGGAACAGTCCGCAGGAGTGGCGGCCGGCGGGCTGGCGGGCGGTGTCTGCGAGCGCAGCCGCCACGCCGACGCGCGGGGTCCTGCTGGTGCATGGGTTGGG
This sequence comes from Uliginosibacterium sp. H1, assembly GCF_036017065.1. Lineage (NCBI taxonomy): Bacteria > Pseudomonadati > Pseudomonadota > Betaproteobacteria > Rhodocyclales > Zoogloeaceae > Uliginosibacterium > Uliginosibacterium sp. H1. Next base: position 959,437 of record NZ_JAYXHR010000001.1, on the reverse strand, counting down.
GGATTCTCCCTGGTCCTTCCATGACCTGGGCCAGCGACTGGCGGAGCGCGGTTTCCTGGTGCGCACGCAGGTGGCCTTGTTGAAACGTGAGCTGGATGGGCATGGACAACAAGGCGGGCAGGTGTGGCTGGGGGGCTTCTCCACCGGTGCGAACCTGGTGACGGAGTATGCGCTGGATGACGATGCCATCGCGGGGCTGCTGCTGTTCTCGCCGGCATTCCGTTCGGACACGGACATAGACTGGCTGGCGCCGTGGGTGGCCTGGGCGCGGCCGTGGCTGCGCGAGCGCGACCCGGGGCGACCGGAGCAGTCGCCGGTGCGCTACCTCATCACGCCCACCAACGGTTTCTCGCTGTTCTGGCGCAGCAGCTACGCGGTGCGCAGCCGCCTCGCGGACAAGCCCTTCGACCGGCCGGCCCTGCTGGTGACGACGGCGAACGATTCGGTGGTGGACGTGGGTTTCACGTTGCTGGCTTTCCAGCAATCCTTCACGCATCCGGCCAGCCGGTTGGTGTGGTACGGCGACCTGCCGGCCGACGTGGGGACGGACCGCGCGCCGCCACGGGTGCTGGTGCGCACGGACCGGCTGCCGGAGCGGCGCATCAGCCAGTTTTCGCATATGGGCCTGTTGTTCGCGCCGGACAACCCGCTGTATGGCGAGGCGGGCACGCTGCGGCTGTGCTGGAACGGGCAGGCGCCGGACACGGTGCCGCGTTGCGAGGCGGGCGAAGAGGTGTGGTACTCCGACTGGGGCTACCGCGAGGACGGCAAGATCCACGCGCGGCTGACCTGGAACCCGTACTTCGACTGGCAGTTGCAGGTGCTGGAAAGCGTGCTCGGGGCCGCGCATGAGAGCGTGGCCGACGCGCCGCGCACCGAGGGCGGCAACACGGCCAGCGCAAGGCGTGGCGCGGATACGCCGGCAGGCGGCGTTTCGGGTGGCGGTGCCGCGCGCAGCAACTGAATGTGGCACGATCCTGCCTCTGACGCAGCCCGCGGAGCTGCAATGTCGTTGCTCCGGCACCAAGGCTGCGCGTTTTCGCCAGACTGTCGCCATGACTCCTGAACAGCGCGCGCCCGGCACGCCGGCGCTGCCCGACACGCCCTTCCGCTTCATCCTGTACTTCGTTGCGCAGTTCCGCTGGTGGTACGCGGGCATGTTCGTGTGCGAAACATTGGGCGCGGCCAGTGGCATCCTGATTCCCTACGCGCTGTCGAAGATCATGAAGGCGGTGACCGGCGCGCAGGGCCATTCGATGGCGATGGTGGAGGCGCTGCACGGGCCGCTGATGCTGTTCATGGGTCTCGCGGTGGCGGAGCTGGTGTTCGGCCGCATGGCGGGCGGCATCCAGATCCGCCTGGGGCCGCGGCAGCGCCAGAACGTGACGCGCCACCTGTACCACTACCTGCAGGAACACTCGCACCGCTACCTGAGCAACAACTTCGCGGGCGCGCTGGCGCACCGCATCTCCGAGACCTCGATGGGCACGGTGCAGACGCTGTGGTCGCTGCTCACCGAATTCTGGCCGGTAGCCATCGTCATCGGCGTGTCGGTGGTGCTGCTGTTCAGCGCGCACCTGCAACTGGGGTTGTTCGCGCTGGCGTGGTCTGTGTGCTTCATCGGCGTGTCCTTCTGGCTGGCGAAGCGTGCGCAGCCCTACGCCTTCGACGCGGCGTCGGCACGCAGCGAGACTACCGGCGTGGTGGTGGACTCGGTCACCAACCTGACCAGCGCGCGCCTGTTCGCGCGCCTGGGCTTCGAGCGCCAGAACCTGGACGAGACCTTGAAGCGCGAGCTGAAGGCGGTGCGCCGCTCCAATGGCTACAACGAGCGGGTGCGCTGGTTCCAGTTCTCTGCCGCGGCGATCCTCAAGGTGGGCTTGCTGTATTACGCGCTGACGCTGTGGGGCAAGGGTCTCATCGGCGTGGGTGAGTTCGTCATGGCGGTGAGCCTGTCGCTGCTGATCATCAACGAGGCGCGCAACCTGAGCCGCCGCTTCCTGGAATTCTTCGAGTACATCGGCAACGTGGCCAACGGGGTGCACACCATCGTGCGTTCGCACGAGCTGGTGGACACCGCCAGCGCGGCGGCGCTGAAGGTGACGCAGGGCGACATCCGCTTCGAGAACGTGGACTTCGGCTACGCGCCGGACAAGCGCGTGTTCGAGCAGCTCAATGTGCATATCCCGGCGGGGCAGAGCGTGGGCCTGGTGGGGCTGTCGGGCTCCGGCAAGTCCACCTTCGTCAGCCTGCTGCTGCGGTTGTACGACCCGCAGGGCGGGCAGATCCTGATCGACGGGCAGGACGTGCGCGCGATGACGCAGGAATCCCTGCACGAGCAGCTCGCGCTGATTCCGCAGGACCCCAGCCTGTTCCACCGCAGCCTGCGCGACAACATCCGCTACGGCCGCACCGCCGCGACCGACGAGGAGGTGGCGGAGGCCGCGCGCAAGGCGCATGCGCACGAGTTTATCGCGCAGATCAAGGAAGGCTACGACGCGATGGTGGGCGAGCGCGGCATCAAGCTGTCCGGCGGCCAGCGCCAGCGCATCGCGATTGCGCGGGTGATCCTCAAGGATGCGCCGGTGCTGATCCTCGACGAGGCCACCTCGGCGCTGGACTCGATTACCGAGAAGGTGATCCAGGACACGCTGGAGGAGGTGATGCGCGGCAAGACGGTGATCGTGGTGGCGCACCGTCTGTCGACCATCGCGCACCTGGACCGCATCCTCGTGTTCGACAACGGCCGCATCGTGGAGGACGGGCCGCACGACGCCCTGCTGGCGAAGGGCGGTGCCTACTGGCGGCTGTGGAGCCGGCAGGCCGGCGGCTTCCTGCCGGAGGCCTCGCACGACATGGGCGAGCCATCGGCGAAACCGATGGCGGTGGCGGGCAGGGTGGCGGTGCCTGCGGAGGAACTCCAGGACGACGCGCCGCACAAGGACGACCGCCCGGACCTGCGCCGCACGCTGTCCTGATCAGGATCAGCTTTTCTCGTAACGGTGCTGCCGGGTGACGCTGCCGGAAGCACGCGGTTTGCTGCGCCGCGGTCTGGAGCGAATCGCTTGGAAGCCCGTGTTCATGGGGTTTACCCGTGGTCTAGAGTTATTGATACGACATGTATCCGGGCTTGCCGCCATGTCGCATTTTTACAAGACACCCCCATGATGTTTCCAGAGACTGCGCAAACCCCGCTGCACCGAGACGGGCTATCAGGAGACTTATTCATGCTTCGCAAACCTCACGTGCTGATGCTGGGCGCAAGCCTTGCGCTGGCATCCGCCTTTGCCCACGCCCACCATGAAGCGCCCGTGCTGGCGCAGAAGGTCAAGGCCAAGGAGCTGCCGCCGGTAGATCAACGCCTGCCGGAGAAGCCCGAAGTCGTGAAGCCGATCGAACGTGTCGGCACCTATGGCGGCACGCTGCGCTCCGCCCTTCGCGGCAATAACGATTACCACGCCATCCTGCGCCTGGTCGGCAACCAGGGCCTGGTGCGCTGGACCATGGACTTCAACGGCACGGTGCCGAACCTGGCCGAGAGCTGGACGGTGTCGGCAGACGCCAGCGAGTACACCTTCAAGCTGCGCAAGGGCACCAAGTGGAGTGACGGCACGCCCTTCACCGCGGAAGACGTGCTGTTCGCGATGAACGACATCGTCGGCAACTCGCAATTCCTCGGCACGCCGCCGGAGAACTTCGTCGTGGGCAACAAGCTGGTGACCACGACCAAGGTCGACGACTACACCGTGCGCATGAAATTCGCCGGCCCCTACGCCGCGCTGCTGGACACGCTGGCACACCCGCTGGGCCAGTACCCGGTGATGTACCAGAAGAAGTACTGCTCGCAGTTCCACCCGAAGTACAACCCGAAGATCAACGAGCAGCTGACCGCTGCAAGCGTGAAGGACTGGCCGACGCTGTTCCGCGTGAAGTGCGGCGACATCGAAGTGCCGACCCGCTGGGGCAACCCGGAGAAGCCGACGCTGGACCCGTGGGTGATCCAGCAGCCTTACGGTGGCGCCGCCACCCAGGTGGTGCTGCAACGTAACCCGTACTTCTGGCAGGTCGACACGGCGGGCAACCAGCTGCCGTACATCGACACGCTGAACATGCCGATCATCAACGAAGTGGAATCGATGGTGCTGGCTTCCATCGGTGGCCGCCTGGACTTCCAGCACCGCCACATCTTCCCGATCCAGAACCGTCCGGTGCTGGCCGAGAACGCGGTCAAGGGTGGCTACTCGCTGATGAGCCTCAGCTCGCTGAACGCCAACTCGGTGGGCATGTACGTCAACCTGAGCACGCCCAACCCGAAGCTGCGCAAGCTGGTGCAGCAGAAGGACTTCCGCATCGCGCTGTCGCACGGTATCGACCGCAAGGAAGTGGCCGACATCGTCTACCTGGGCCAGGCACAGCCGTGGCAGACCGGGCCGGTGCCGGAGTCCAAGTGGTACATCGAGAAGATGGGCAAGCAGTACCTGGAGCTCGACGTCGCCAAGGCCAACGCCATGCTGGACAAGCTGGGCCTGACCACGCGTGACAAGGACGGCTATCGCCAGTATCCGGACGGCGGCCGCATCGCCATCAACACCATCGTCGCCATCCAGCTGCAGCAGCAACTGGAAGCCATGGAGCTGGTGCGCAAGCAGTGGAGCAAGATCGGCATCGAGCTGGTGATCCGCGCCGGCGAACGTTCGCTGACCTTCGAGCGTGCCAACAACAATGACTACGACATGTCGGTCGACGTCGCCCCCGGCGGCCTGGATGCCACGCAGAACCCGCGCAGCTTCCTGACCATGCACCCGGAGTCGCGCCAGAGCGTGCTGTGGTATCGCTGGTATGCCTCCAACGGCAAGCAGGGTGAAGAGCCGACGGCGTCGATGAAGAAGCGCATCGCGCTGTACGAAGAATGGCGTGCCGCCAAGTCCGCGGCCGAAGCCGACAAGATCTTCAAGCAGATCCTGGAACTGGCGGCGGACGAGTTCGAAGTCATCGGTGTGGTGCGCCCGCCGCGTGACAACGCCATCCGCAAGACGAACCTGAAGAACGTGTATGAAAAGATGCCGGCGGGTTGGTCCTGGCCTACGCCTGGACCGAGCCTGCTGCAAACGTGGTTCTACGCGAAGTAGGTGGGAGCCGGGAGCCCCGGGGTTGGCGTCCTCCGGCCCCGGGGGCTTCCTCACCGTCGCGACCCTGACGGTGTCAGTCTGTAGCAAGGGTCGAGCGCAACACTGAAGCACGCCGAAGCAGACGCATCGAAGCAGGTATATCGACGCATTGGCATCGACGCAGAGGCCTCGAAGCCAATGCCGAGATGCAGAGCCGAGATGCGGAGCCGGGCAGCCAACACAGAGCAGAGAAAGATTCCCGTGGCAAAAGGCAGCACGATCCAACTGAAGTTTCACGAATTCACCGACCCGACCACTGGCGTGCGCGTCACGCGGCTGACGCCGCCTGACGTCACCTGCCACCGCAATTACTTCTACCAGAAGTGTTTCACCAACGACGGCCGCAAGCTGTTGTTCGGTGCCTGGTTCGACAATGACTGGAACTGCTACCTCATGGACCTGGACACGCAGACCGCGCGCCAGCTCACCGAGGGTAGCGGTGACAACACGTTCGGCTGTTTCCTGTCGCCGGACGACAAATACCTGTACTACGTGAAGCGCGGCCGCGAGCTGCGTCGCGTTGCGCTCGACACCCTGGAAGAGCAGGTCATCTACACCGTGCCGGCCGGCTACAAGGGCTACGGCACCTGGGGTGTGAATTCCGCCTGCACCAAGCTGGTGGGCATCGAGGTCGTCGATGGCGACCTGATGGCGCTGGCGACCTGGGAAGAATTCCGCGAGCAGTTCCTGCGCAATCCGCGTTGCCGCCTGATCTCGATCGACATCGAATCGGGCAAGGCCACCACGCTGTTCGAGCAGGCCAAGTGGACCGGCCACCCGATCTACCGCCCCTTCGACGACAACACCGTGGGCTATTGCCACGAAGGTCCGCTGGACCTCGTCGATGCCCGCATGTGGCTGGTGGACGAGGACGGTACGAATCGCCGCAAGATCAAGGACCACGAGGACGGCGAGCGTTGCACGCACGAGTTCTGGGTGCCGGATGGCTCGAAGATGATGTACGTGAGCTACAAGCAACGCGACGGGCACGACCGCTGGATCTGCGTGGCCGATCCGGAAACGCTGCAAAACGAAGTCATCATGCCGATGCCGGCCTGCTCGCACCTGATGAGCAACTTCGACGGCAGCAAGGCCGTGGCCGACGGTTCCGGCACGCCGCAGGACATGGCCAGCACCGAAGGCTTCAAGCGCGAGAGCGATCCCTTCCTGTACCTGTTCGACCTGAAGAAGAAGACCACCACGCGTATCGCCGCGCACAACTCGTCGTGGCGCGAGTACCGCGAGAACCGCCAGGTCACCCACCCGCATCCGGGCTTCACGCCGGACGAGAAGCAGGTGCTGTTCAGCTCCGACTTCGAAGGCGAGCCCGCGGTGTATCTCGCGGACCTGCCGGCCTAGGGTCTGCGGCCTGGTGCCTGCCGCCTTGGTGCTGCTGCCATGGTCCCGTAGCAGTGCCCGGCATCCGAACTGACGAGCCCCGCCATCCAACGATGGCGGGGCTTTGTTTTTCCGCGCTGCAACAAAGGCTTGCATGGCCGAGGGTTTGGCCGTTGTCGTGGCAGAGTCCTTCACCCGGATCGCCAATATCTATATATTTGCGAAGCCGCAGGCGGGCAGTGCAGGCCGCCCGATGTGCTTCGATCCAATCGCGTTCGCCCGGCGCTGGCGCCGGATGCACGCCCTGACCAGCAGGCGCCACCTTGTCGACGACCCACCCGCATTCGCCGGATGCACCGGAGCAGTCGATCTGCAATTCCTTGCAGCGCTGCCTGCCGCCGCCGGTCCTGGCGCCTTTCATCGACAACTTCCAGCTGCTGGAGATCACCGCCGCCGGCCCGCTGCCGCGCCTGTTGCCGGGCACCGGTGCGCTGTGCTGCTTCGTGTCCGGCGCGCCGCTGGCGGTGGACGACGTTCACAGCGCCGAGCATCGCCACCTCAGCCGCGCCTTCCTGCTGTGCAATCGCCATCATGTGCTGGACCTCGCCGCCACGGGCCCGTCGCGCCTGGTGCTGGTGAGCTTCCGCCCCGGCCGCCTGCGCTACTTCAGCCCGGCGAGCTTCGCGGAGCTGCAGGATCACATCACCGACGCGGCCGACCTGTGGGGCAGCTCGGCGTCGCTGATGGCCGAGCAGCTTGAAGAGGCGGTGGACCTGGAAGCCTGTCGCCTGCGCCTGTCCGCCTTCCTGTCCGCGATGCTGCCGCGTCCGGGTGAGGCGCGGCTCGACCTGATGCTGGACCTGCTGTACCTGTCGCCCAGCATGCGCATTGCCGACCTGGCTGCCGGTGCGGGCTGGAGCATGCGTCACTTCGAGCGCATGTTCGCCAGTACCTACGGCGTGACGCCCAAGTTCTTCGCCCGCGTCGCGCGCCTGCAGCAGGTGGCCCGCAAGCTGGCGCTGGAGCCGGACTGCACGGCCGGCAGCAGCGCCCTGGATGCAGGGTTCTTCGATCAATCCCACTTCATCCACGAGCTGGACAAACTGGCCGGCCTGTCGACGGTGGAGTTCGTGCGCGGCGTACGTGAGCGCCCGCACTTCTACAACCCGATGGCCCGCCAGCGGTACCTGGCGCTGCTGAACGACCGCCTTGATACGACGGCATTCCGCTCGCACAGCGACTGGCTGTCGCCGCATGCGCGCAGCGTGGTGAGCCGCTGAGCCGGACGCCGACGCGAAGAACGAGAATGAAAAAGCCCGCCATCGGCGGGTTTTTTCATTGGCGGGGCTGATGCGTGCCGTTCTTACCTGCGTCGCTTGTGGATGAGCGTCATGCCCAGCAGGGAGATGCCCAGCAGGCTCAGCCCATCCGGTGCCGGCACCTGTCTGACCGGGCCAGAGCGTGACACCGTGGCGTACAGGCCGGCCGTGTTCGACTGGTTTTCCATCGTCCAGTAGGACAGGTCGATGTCGGCCCCGCCGTTGCGGCTGAAGCCCAGCAGGTCCAGCGTCCATTCGTCACCGTCGATCACGAAGGTGTCGGACGCGTTCAACGAACTGATCTGCACATTGTCCGCGCAGCCGTTCGCATTCACGCCGGCACCCGACTGTCCGCCATCGGCGCAGGTGCCATTGACGTTGAGCGACTCCAGGTGCGAGAAGCCGAACAGGAAGGAGCGCTCGCCGATCGATACGCCATCGACATAGATGCTGGTGGTGAGCTGCAACTGCGCGCTGCTGAGCGACTCGCCGAAGACCGCGATGTTGCGGTGGACGAAGTTGCCGATGAGGAAAGGGTCCGGCGACGGCGGGATCTCGAAGTTGTTCACGCCCGCGGCGGCGAGGAAGTCGTAGCCACTCTGCGTCGAGCCATCGGCAGGCAGGCCCCAGTTGAGGCTTGCGCCGGCGTTGCTGGCGACAGCGGCGGGCGTGGCGTTGATCCACGTGCCGGTGAAGGCGCCGAGAGAGACGGCGGCAGCGGAAGCGGTGAGGGGGGCGACACTGATCAGCGTGGACGAGACGACTGCCAGCAGGGGTCGAAGCATGCGCATTTTTTATTGCTCCTTGTTGGGGTTGGTCGCGGCGGGCCCATCTGCGTGGCCTCTACGACTAAGGTTTATCCAGCAACAAGCGTTCCAGTGCGCAGCGCATTGATGTGCAAGGGAAAAATGCACCTCCGGGAAGGGCATGTAAATGGGTTCGACGGTTCGTAGGAAGAGGCCTACATGCCTATGTCCTGCGGGCCGACGCGCCTGTAGGAATGCACGAAACAGGTGGCGTCGTTCTGTCGCAATGGCACGACAGGAGGCGCGATGACGACCGCGAAAAGCCGGGTCGGCCGAACGGGAGATGTATTCAGAGCAGCAATGTCTGGGCGGTTGTTGGCGAACGGATCGAGCCAGTAACCGGGGCTGCGTGCTGCACGTCGGATGGAGCCGGCGGAGCAAACGGATCGGGCGGGGCGGCCACCGATGGAATGCGGATGGCATTCCATCGGTGGCCGGATTGGTCCTGTCCGTGTAGGCGTGCCGCGTGTCCTATTGCACCGGATTCGACCAGCGCGCGTGGATGGCGTTGATGCCGGCAATCACCTCGTCGCCCAGCGTGACGTCGACGCTCGCGATGTTGCTGCGTAGTTGCTCCAGCGTGGTGGCGCCGATGATCGAGCTGGTCATGAAGCGACGGCTGAGGGCGAATGCGGTGGCCATCTGCGACGGGTCGAGGCCGTGCTTGTGCGCCAGCGCCACGTATTCGGCGGTCGCCGCCTGGGCATGCGGGTTGGTGTAGCGCACGAAGCGGTCGAACAGCGTGAGGCGCGCACCTGCCGGCCTGGCACCATCGAGATACTTGCCACTCAGCACGCCGAAGCCCAGCGGCGAGTAGCCCAGCAGCGCCAGGCCGTCACGGTGGCTGAATTCGGCGAGGCCGATCTCGTAGCTGCGGTTGAGCAGGCTGTAGGGATTCTGGATGCTGGCGATGCGCGGCAGGTCGTGCTCCTTCGCCAGTTGCAGGAATTGCGCGACCCCCCAGGGCGTCTCGTTGGACACGCCGACGTGGCGTACCAGTCCCTGCTTCACGAAGTCGGCCAGCACTTCCAGCGTCTCGCGGATGGGCACCGTGTATTCGTCGTCCACCCAGGGGTAGCTCAGCATGCCGAAGGTGTTGGTCGTGCGGTCCGGCCAGTGCAACTGGTAGAGGTCGACGTAGTCGGTGCGCAGGCGACGCAGGCTGGCGTGCAGGGCCTCGGTGAGGTTCTGGCGGTCGTGCTGGGCCTTGCCGCCACGGATGAAGCCGGGGTTGTGCTTCTGGCGCGACGGGCCGGCTGCCTTGGTGGCGATCAACGCCTTGTCGCGCCGGCCGCCCTTCGCCAGCCAGGCGCCGATGTATTCCTCGGTGCGGCCCTGCGTTTCAGGCATGGGCGGCACCGGGTACATCTCGGCGGTGTCGATCAGGTTGATGCCGGCTTCCAGCGCCAGGTCGATCTGGCTGTGCGCTTCGGCCTCGGTGTTCTGCTGGCCCCAGGTCATCGTGCCCAGGGTGATGATGCTGACGTCCAGGCCGGTGTGGCCCAGCTTGCGGTACTGCATGCGTGTGCTCCTGCTGCGTGGGTGGGCGGTCGTCACGATGCGACTGCGGCGACGTGGCTTCGTTCAGGGGTATTGCGCATGCTACGCCCGTCAGGCGGAGCGATGTCGCGTGGCGGTCATGCGCGTTGACGTATGCGGGTGCCGCGCCTCCTTGCGGGCGCGGAAGCACCACGGGCCCGTACGTGACGGGCCCGTCGGGAGTGCAGGGCCTGCGCGCTTACAGCGTGGCGATCGAGACTTCGGTCGACTTGATCAGGGCCACCACTTCGCTGCCGACCTTGAGGCCGAGGTTGTCCACCGAGCGCGTGGTGATGACGGAGGTGACGATGCCGGCGGGCGTGTCGATGTCGACTTCGCTGACGACGTCGCCACGGACGATTTCGCGGACCTTGCCGCGGAACTGGTTACGGACGTTGATGGCCTGGATGCTCATGGTGTTGCTCCTGTCTTGTTGAGTGGGTCTGGCGAGGGGGAGGGGAATGGGAATGGGAAGGGCAGTCGGTTCGAATGTGATCAGACGGCCCAGCGCACCTGGTCGACGGTGCGCCACAGGCTGTGGTCACCCGGCTCTTCGCCGGGCTCCTGCGGATTGCTGGCGGGTGCGCCGCCGTGCTGCTTCAGCACTTCGGCCAGCACGCGTTCTTCCAGCGCGGCGAAGGCGGCCGAGCCGCGGGCGCGCGGGCGGGGCAGGTCGATGCGCAGGTCCAGCGTGATGCGGCCTTCGTCGATCAGCACCACGCGGTCGGCCAGCGCGATGGCCTCGCCGACGTCGTGGGTGACCAGCAGGGCGGTGAAACCATGCTCGCGCCACAGGCGCTCGATCAGCGTGTGCATCTCGATGCGCGTCAGCGCGTCCAGCGCGCCCAGCGGTTCGTCCAGCAGCAGCAGGCGCGGCTTGTGCACCAGGGCGCGGGCCAGGGCCACGCGCTGGCGCTGGCCGCCGGACAGGCGCGTAGGCCACTCGCGGCCACGGTCGGCCAGGCCGACTTCGCCCAGCACGCGCTGCGCGTTGTCCTTCGCGTCGCGCGGCAGGCCGAGCGCCACGTTGTCCAGCACGCGCTTCCACGGCAGCAGGCGCGAGTCCTGGAACATGATGCGCGTGTCGTGTCGGCTGTCGCTGGCCTCGCCGTCGTAGTGCAGCACGCCGGACTGGAAGCTCTCCAGCGCGGCGATCAGGCGCAGCAGGGTGCTCTTGCCGCAGCCGCTGCGACCGACGATGGCGACGAACTCGCCGGGAGCGATGTCGAGGCTGATCTGCTTCAACACCTCGCGCTCGCCGTAGCGCTTCACCACGTCGGCGATGTGCAGGGCAGTGCCATTGCTTGGCGTACTGGCGGCGACGGCGGCTGTCTCGTTCGGATGATTGTTCATGTCAGTTCGCTTTCGACCTACGTCAAGCGCCGGGCTGGTAGTTGGGGTGCCAGCGCAGCCAGGCACGTTCGAGGGCACGCGCGGCCACGTCGGCCAGCTTGCCGAGCAGGGCGTAGAGCAGGATGCCGACCAGCACGATGTCGGTAAGCAGGAACTCGCGGGCGTTCATCGTCATGTAGCCGATGCCCTCGGTGGCGGAGATGGTCTCGGCCACGATCAGCAGCACCCACATGAAGCCCAGCGCGAAGCGCACGCCGACGAGTATGTTCGCCAGCGCGCCGGGCAGGATGACATCGCGATACAGCGACCAGCCGGACAGGCCGTAGCTCTTCGCCATCTCGATCAGCGCCGGGTCCACCGAGCGGATGCCGTGGAAGGTATTGAGATACACCGGGAAGAACACGCCGATGGAGACCAGGAAGACCTTGGCCGTCTCGTCGATGCCGAACCACAGGATGATCAGCGGGATGAGCGCCAGCGGCGGGATGTTGCGCAGCATCTGCAGCGTGGTGTCCAGCAGCGTCTCGATCTTGCGGAAGGAACCGGTAGCCAGCCCCAGCAGCAGGCCGGCACCACCACCGATGGCGAAGCCGGTCAGCGCGCGGCGCGAGCTGACCACCAAGTGGGTCCACAACTCGCCGGAGGCGGCCAGCGTCCACGCCGCCTTGGCGATGTTGTACGGCGCCGGCAGCACGCGCACCGACAGCCAGCCGAGGTTGGCGGCGAGCTGCCACACCACCAGCAGGGTGATGGGCACCAGCCAGGGCAGGGCGCGGCTGGCGATCGCGGAGGAGGGTTTGCTCATGGCATGCGACCTCAGCTTGCGGAGGCCTGTGCCGGAGCCGGCGCGGCCTTGGGCACGAAGTGGTTGGCCACCACTTCGCCGAAGGGGCCGGACAGCTTCTGGCCCGGCAGGCTGGCCTGCTGCGTGCCGTGGTCCAGCTTCAGCAGCGGGAACACCAGTTCGGCGAAGCGGTAGGCCTCTTCCAGGTGCGGGTAGCCGGACAGGATGAAGTTGTCCGCACCAGCGGCCTGGTACTCGCGCAGCTTGGCGGCGACCTGTTCCGGGCTGCCGACCAGTGCCGTGCCGGCACCGCCGCGCACCAGGCCGACGCCGGCCCACAGGTTGGGGCTGATCTCCAGGTCGGCACGCGTGCGCTTCACACCACCGGCGTGCAGTGCGGCCATGCGGCGCTGGCCTTCGGAATCCATCTTGGCGAAGGCGGCCTGCGCGCGGGACACGGTCTCGTCGTCCAGGCGGCTGATGAGTTCGTCGGCGGCGGCCCAGGCTTCCTGTTCGGTGGGGCGCACGATGACGTGCAGGCGTACGCCGAACTCGATCTTGCGACCACGGGCGGCAGCGCGGGCGCGCACGTCTGCGATCTTCTTGGCGACTTCCTCGGGCGGTTCGCCCCAGGTCAGGTAGGTGTCCACCTGCTCTGCGGCGAGTTCGTGCGCGGCCTCCGACGAGCCACCGAACCACACCGGTGGGTAGGGTTGCTGGATCGGCGGGTAGAGCAGCTTGGCGCCCTTCACCTGCAGGTGCTTGCCTTCGTAGTCGAAGGATTCACTGGTGTGGCTGTGGGCGATGATCTCGCGCCAGATGCGGATGAATTCTGCGGAGGCTTCGTAGCGCTCGGCATGCGTGCCGAACACGCCGTCGCCGGCCAGTTCGTTGGGGTCGCCGCCGGTGACGAGATTCACCAGCAGGCGGCCGCCGGAGAGGCGATCAAAGGTTGCGGCCATGCGCGCGGCGATGCTGGGCAGCGTGAGACCGGGACGCAGCGCGACCAGGAAGCGCAGGTTGCGGGTGGCGCCGATGAGGCTGGACGTGGTGACCCACGGGTCTTCGCAGGAGCGGCCGGTGGGCGTGAGCACGCCGTAGTAGCCGAGATTGTCGGCGGCCTGCGCGATCTGGCGCAGGTAGTCCAGGCTCACTTCACGTGCGCCTTCGCTGGTACCCAGGTAGCGGCTGTCGCCATGGGTGGGCAGGAACCACAGTACTTTCATGTCGGTCTCCGGTCTTGCGTGCCGGCGGCTGCATGCCTGCGCATGGCCTGGCGGCGTTTCATGTGCTCGGGAGTGATGTCGCTATCGTTAGCGTTCTGCTTGTTGTGACACCGGCACGGCGACCTGCGCCGCGCCGGTGTTGTGCTGATCGCGCTTCAGCCGGTCAGGGCTTCGGCACCTGCGCGTCGCGCGTCTTGATCGCCTTCGGGATGATCTTCAGTTCGTTGAAGACGTCGGCGATCTTCTGCTGCTCGCCCAGCACCGCTTCGGTGATCGGGTGCGTGCCGGCGGGGTAGCGCGACAGCGACAGTTCCAGCACTTCCACCGGCAGGCCCTGGATCGGAGCCAGTTGCGCGGCGGCGGCCTTGATGTTCTTTTCCACCCATTGCGCCTGCTTGTTGCTCTCGTCGAGCAGCAGCTTCACGACGTCCGGACGCTTGGCAGCGAACTCGCGCTCGGCCAGGTAGAACTGGTGGTTGTTGACGATGCCTTCGCCATTGACCAGCACGCGGGCGCCGATCTGCTTTTCGGCGGCGGCGGTGAAGGGGTCCCAGATCACCCAGGCGTCGACCGCACCTTTTTCAAATGCGGCACGTGCATCGGCGGGCGCGAGGAAGCTCGGGGTGATCTCGCTGTATTTCACGCCGTTCTTTTCCAGCGCCTTGGCCAGCAGGTAGTGCACGTTGGAGCCCTTGTTCAGCGCGACGCGCTTGCCCTTCAGCTCGGCCACCGACTTGATCGGCGAATCCTTCGGCACCAGGATGGCCTCGGCCTTCGGCGCTGGCAGTTCATAGCCGACGTAGTAGAACTCGGCACCGGCAGCCTGCGCTACGATGGGCGGAGCTTCGCCGACGTAGCCGAAGTCGATGGAGCCGACGTTCAGGCCTTCCAGCAGCTGCGGGCCGGCGGGGAATTCCACCCACTTCACTTCGATGCCCTTGGGCGCCAGCTGCTTTTCCAGCGTGCCTTGCGACTTGATGAGCACCAGGGTGCTGGCCGACTTCTGGTAGCCGATGCGCAGCAGCTTGGGGTTGTAGTCCGCCTGCGCGGCGAACGGGAACAGCGCAGCGGCGGCGCTGGCTACGAGACCTGCAAGCAGGTGACGACGGGTTTTCTGGTTGTGCATTTTTTCTCTCCGTATCCGGATGTGTGGGACTTCTGTGGTGATGAACGCGGCTCAGTGGCGGTGAGCTGTGTCAGGTGCTGACGCGCACGCTGCCGAATGGCACCTTCGGCGCGTCCAGGTTGCGTTGGTGCAGGGCTTCGCGCTCGGCGCGGCGCAGGCCTTCGATGAGGTGGCTGACGGCCGAGTCCAGGCGCGCCTCGATGTTCGGGTCCAGGTGCAGGCCGGTGTCCGGCCACCATTGCACCTGGGTGTCGACGGCGAACACGCCGGCCACCACATCGCGTGCGCCCAGCGCGGCGAGTACCGGACGCAGCGAGTAATCCAGCGCCAGCGTGTGCGCCGGGCTGCCCGCGGTGGCCAGCGGCAGCACCAGCTTGCCGGCCAGTCCGGTCTGCGGCAGCAGGTCCAGGAAGGCCTTCAGGACACCGGCGTAGGCGGCCTTGTAGACCGGCGACGACAGCACGACGGCCTGCGCGGATTCCACGCGGCCGATGGCCTCGCTCAGCACCGTGTCCTTGAAGTCGGCATGCAGCAGCGCCTGCGCCGGCAGGTCGCGGACCTGGATCCAGTCGGTGGCGAAACCCTGCTTGCTGATGCGCTCACGCGCGGCGTCCAGCAGGCGTGCGCTGCGCGACTGTTCGGTGGGGCTGCCGGAAATGAAGAGGATGCTCATGGTGCGCTCAGTCAATATGGTTGTATGCGATCCGCATTCCTGCCGCGGTGCGACTGTGTGGCGCACTGTAGGGGAGCTGTCATAACAGGGGAACGATGAAATCCTGCTGTGCTTATCGCGGCGCGCTTGATAAGCGTCTACTTGGAATGCAGGGGTTTGCGGCGGGTGCGGGGAAAGAAAAGACCCGCGCGTGGCGGGTCTTTCCGGGATGGGGTGTGGGCTGCGGGCAGGCTGCGATCAGGAGGCGCGGCGGGCAGGTTGCGCAGAGTGCTGGGCTTGCTTCGGCAAGCTCGGCACAAGTCGCTTTGCTCAGCCCAGCCTACGCCGGCAGCGCCGATGATGGTGCCGCGGAGCACGCCATCGAAACGCCATCGGTGCGTCAGCGATACGCATCAGCGGTCGCGCAGGTAGCTGCCCCAGTCGAAAGGCTTGCTCACCGGCACGCGCAAGGCGTCGGTATCCAGCGAGCCGAGCGGGACGTCGGACTGGGTGCGCTGCAACTGCTTGAACAGCTCCAGTCCTTCCGGCCAGGGGCCGTGGCCGGAGTCGACGTTGATGTGTCCCGCAGCACCGAGGTTCACGAAGCGGCTGCCCCAGCGCTCCGCCCACAGCGCGGCCTTGGTGAGGCGCACCCAGGGGTCGTTGGTACTGGCCACCACCACGCTCGGGAAACCGAAGGGCTGGTCGGGCAGGGTGTCGGCGATGCCGAACTTGTCCGGGTCAGCCGGCGCCACGAACATCGCGCCCGCCACCCGGTCGCGGTACTCCCAGGCCGCGTGCGCGGCGGCAAGGCTGCCGAAGCTGTGCGCGACGATCCACACCGGGCCGCGTGCGCGTTCGATCTCGCACCGCACGGCACCCGCCCAGCGTGGCAGGTGCGGGTCGATCCAGTCGCTCTGCTCGACGCGCACCGCGTCGGGGATGAGACCCTCGAACCAGCTCTGCCAGTGGGTCGGGCCGCTGCCGTGAAGACCGGGGACGATGAGGGTGGTGCTCATGATGGGAGTCCTGCTTGATGCCCGAATGAAGTGTAGGTGTGGCTGAAAGACAAAGCCCCTCCCTCTTGCGAGGAGAGGGGCCTGTCGCCAGCAGTGTGTCGCTTACTGACCGTAGATCTTGTCGAACACGCCGCCGTCGGCGAAGTGGGTGGCCTGGGCCTTGGTCCAGCCGCCGAAGGAGCTGTCGATGGTCACCAGGTTGACCTTGGGGAACTGCTTGGCGTACTTCTCGGCCACCTTCGGGTCGATCGGGCGGTAGTAGTTCTTGGCCGCCAGTTCCTGGCCTTCCGGCGAGTACAGGTACTGCAGGTAGGCTTCGGCCTGCTTGCGGGTCTTCTTCTTGTCGACCACCTTGTCGACCACGGTGACCGGCGGCTCGGCCAGGATGGACAGCGAGGGCACGACGATGTCGTACTTGTCCGGACCGAGTTCCTTCACGGCCAGGAAGGCTTCGTTTTCCCAAGCCAGCAGCACGTCGCCGATGCCGCGCTCGGTGAAAGTGGTGGTGGAGCCGCGTGCGCCGGAGTCCAGCACCTTCACGTTGGCGAAGATCTTCTTCACGAAGGCCTGCGCGGTGGTGTCGTTGCCGCCCGGTTGCTTGAGGGCGTAGGCCCAGGCTGCCAGGTAGTTCCAGCGGGCGCCGCCGGATGTCTTGGGGTTCGGGGTGATGACTTCCACGCCGCTGCGGGTCAGGTCGTTCCAGTCCAGGATCTTCTTGGGGTTGCCCTTGCGCACCAGGAACACGATGGTCGAGGTGTAGGGCGCGGAGTTGTGCGGCAGGCGCTTCTGCCAGTCAGCCGGGATCAGCTTGCCGATGGTGTTGATCTCGTCGATGTCGTAGGCCAGGGCCAGGGTCACCACGTCGGCTTCCAGGCCGTCGATGACCGAGCGGGCCTGCTTGCCGGAGCCACCGTGGGATTGCTTGATGGTGACGGTCTCGCCGGTCTTGGCCTTCCAGTTGGCGGCGAAGGCCTTGTTGAAATCCTCGTACAGCTCGCGGGTCGGGTCGTAGGACACGTTGAGCAGCGTCGTCTGCGCCAGCGCGGGGAGAGTTGCGAACGCAGCCGAGAACAGGCTGGCGGCGATCAGGCGAGAGAACAGCTTGGTACGCATGGTGTGACTCCATCACTTGTTGTAGGAAGGTGTCCGCACTGTAGATGCGCCCGTTTATCTTGATAACGACTAATAATTGCGTTCTTTATCAGTAAATGGAATATGCGCGGCCGGCGGCGTTTCGCCGGGTGGCCGGCCTATGATCCAGTCTGGCGAAGGCGCTGCCAGGCGCCTGTGCCGGAACCTTGCCGCTTTCCGTATTCCACGCTCTGCATGACTGATATCCACGTCCCCGGTGACGCCCCCCACGCCGCCGTCCCGACACTGCCGCCTGCCGTTCTTTCGGACGTGCTGACCGTCAGTCGCATCGACTGCGTGCCCTCGATCCTGCGCATCATCTGCGAGGCCACCGGCATGCGTTTTGCGGCAGTGGCGCGGGTGACCGACGACAGCTGGACGGCGTGCGCGGTGCATGACGAGATCGCGTTCGGGCTCAAGGCCGGCGGCCAGCTCGATGTGCACACCACGCTGTGCAAGGAGGTGCGGGCCGCGCACGAGCCGATCCTGATCGACCACGCCAGCCGCAACGCCACCTACTGCACCCACCACACGCCGCGCATCTACGGCATCGAGAGCTATGTGTCGGTGCCGGTGGTGCTCAGCAGCGGCGAGTACTTCGGCAACCTCTGCGCCATCGACCCGCTGCCGGCCAAGGTGTCGGACCCGCGCACCCTGGCGATGTTCGAGCGTTTCGCCGAACTGATCGGCCTGCAGCTCGACACCGAGCGCGAGCGCGAGCAGGAGCGGGCCGTGCTGCTCAATGAACGCCAGAGCAGCGAGCTGCGCGAACAATTCATCGCCGTGCTGGGGCACGACCTGCGCAACCCCCTGTCGGCCATCGCCGCCTGCGCCGGGGCGCTGCAGCGCCATGTGGATGGCACCGTGTCGGGCCTGGGCGCGCGCATCGCGGCCAATTCGCGTCGCATGGCGGGGCTGATTGCCGACACCATGGATCTGGCGCGCGGGCGCCTGGGTGGCGGGCTGGGCGTGGAGCTTGCCCGCACCGACGCACTCGGCGAGGCGCTGGAAGCGGTGGTCGACGAGCTGCGCGATGCGCACCCCGACCGCCAGGTGGTGTGCCGGACGGTGGTGCCGCAGACGACCTGGTGCGACGCGCCGCGCATCCAGCAACTGGCCTCCAACCTTCTTGCCAATGCGCTGGCCCACGGCTCCGCCGACGAGCCGGTGCGGGTGAGCGCCTGGGTGGAGGACGATGCGCTGCTGCTGGAGGTGCACAACGCCGGCGAGCCGATCGATCCGGGCAGCCTGCAACGCATCTTCGAGCCCTACTGGCGGCGGGCCAGCCCCCATCGCGGCGAAGGCCTCGGGCTGGGCCTGTATATCTGCGCCCAGATCGTCGCGGCGCATGGCGGGCGCCTCGACGTCCGGTCCACGGCGGAGGCGGGCACCCGCTTCGTGGCACGCCTTCCCATCCTGTCGGCAGCGGCGCATGACGGGGTGTCGTCGCAGCCCTGAGGCACGCTGGCCGGTATTCGCGTGTGGCTGGGGCGTGTGCCCGCTGGCCATCCGCTGCGGTGAGGCGGGCAGGGGCCGACAGGTATAATCGCCGCCATTCCCTCCGCCGGCCCGCTACGCCTGCCACACCTCCTGCCACATGCTCTTCCGCGCCCTGTCCCGTTCCACCCCTGCCCAACCCCTGCCCGAAAAGATCGCCGGCCTGGTGCGCGAGGCGCGCTGGGTGGTGCTGGCCGCGCTGGGCGTCTATCTGGCGATCATCCTGTTCGGCTACGACAAGGCCGACCCCGGCTGGTCGCACGCGGTGGAGGTCAGCCAGGTGCAGAACCCCGGCGGCCGCTTCGGCGCCTGGCTGTCGGACATGCTGCTGCTGCTGTTCGGCAGCTCCACCTGGTGGTGGGTCGCGCTGATGTTCTGGGGCCTGCTGATCGGCGGCCGCCGTTTCCGCGAAGACCTGGAAGGTGACCGTCGCTCGCTGTTCATCGTGCTGTTCGGCTTCCTGGTCGTACTGCTCACCAGTTGCGGCCTTGAGGCCCTGCGCTTCCACACCAGTACCGCGCTGTTGCCGGGCGAGCCGGGCGGGGTCATCGGCGAAGAGGTCGGCGAACTGACCCAGCGCTACCTGGGCTTCGCTGGCGGCACGCTGCTGCTGCTGGCGGCCTGGGCGGGCGGGCTGTGCCTGTTCGGCGGCTTCTCGTGGATCAACGTCTTCGAACGCACCGGCCACTTGCTGGAGCAGTCGTGGCTGGCCGCGCAAAGGATGTGGCAGGCCCGCCAGGACCGCCGCGCCGGCAAGGAAGTGGCAGTCAAGCGGGAAGAGAAGGCCAAGCGCGAGCGCAAGAAGCGGGAAGAGGCGCCGCCGCCGCCGCTGCACATCGAGCCGCCGAAGATCACCATCGAGCAGGCGCCCGCCGTCGAGAAGGCGCGCGTGCAGCTGGGCCTGTTCGCGGATGCGTCCGGCGAGCTGCCCAGCATCACCTTGCTGGATGCGCCGTCCAACGATGTCGAGCCGCCCTCGGTGGAGTCGCTGGAGTACACCTCGCGCCTCATCGAACGCAAGCTCGCCGACTTCGGTGTCGAGGTGAAGGTGCTGGCGGCCTATCCCGGCCCGGTCATCACCCGCTTCGAGATCGAACCCGCAGTGGGCGTGAAGGGCGCGCAGATCGTCAACCTCGTGAAGGACCTGGCGCGCGCGCTGTCGGTGATGAGCATCCGCGTGGTGGAGACCATCCCCGGCAAGACCTGCATGGGCCTGGAGATCCCGAACCCGAAGCGCCAGACGGTGCGCATGTCGGAGATCCTCGGCTCCAAGGCCTACCACGACATGAATTCGCCGCTCACCATGGTGCTCGGCAAGGACATCTCCGGCGTGCCGACGGTGGCCGACCTCGCCAAGATGCCGCACGTGCTGGTGGCCGGTACCACCGGCTCCGGCAAGTCGGTGGCGATCAACGCCATCATCCTGTCGCTGCTCTACAAATCCGGCCCCGACAAGGTGCGACTGATCATGGTCGACCCGAAGATGCTGGAACTGTCGGTGTACGAAGGCATTCCGCACCTGCTGGCGCCGGTGGTCACCGACATGCGCCATGCCGCCCACGCGCTCAACTGGTGCGTCGGCGAGATGGAGCGCCGCTACAAGCTGATGTCCGCACTGGGCGTGCGCAACCTGGCCGGCTACAACAAGCAGGTGGCCGACGCGCAGAAGGCCGGCAAGCCGCTGACCAACCCGTTCTCCATCACCCCGGACAATCCCGAGCCGCTGGAGAACATGCCGATGATCGTGGTGATCATCGACGAGCTGGCCGACCTGATGATGGTGGTCGGCAAGAAGATCGAGGAGCTGATCGCCCGCCTGGCGCAGAAGGCGCGCGCGGCTGGCATCCACCTCATCCTCGCCACCCAGCGCCCGAGCGTGGACGTCATCACCGGCCTCATCAAGGCCAACATCCCGACGCGCATCGCCTTCCAGGTCAGCAGCAAGATCGACTCGCGCACCATCCTCGACCAGATGGGCGCCGAAGCCCTGCTGGGCATGGGCGACATGCTCTACCTGGCGCCCGGCACCGGCCTGCCGCTGCGCATGCACGGCGCCTTCGTGGCCGACCATGAAGTCCACAAGGTCGTGGAGCATCTGAAGACCACCGGGGAACCGGACTACATCGAAGGCATTCTTACCGGTGCAGGCGGCGAGGAAGGCGAGGGGGGCGGCAGCCTCAACGGCGACAACTTCGGCGAGGGCGGTGAAGGCGGCGAAGCCGACGAGCTCTACGACAAGGCCGTGGAAGTCGTGCTCAAGACGCGTCGCCCCAGCATCTCGCTGGTGCAGCGTCACCTGCGCATCGGCTACAACCGCGCCGCGCGCCTCATCGAGCAGATGGAAAAGGCCGGCCTGGTGTCCGCGATGGGCCCCAGCGGCAACCGCGACGTGCTGGTACCGGCACGCGAAGAATGATGCACGCGGCGTCGCAGGCGATACGCCGCGACCCCGCCACCAACGGATACGACGGACTCATGCGCAAGACACTCCTCACCCTCATCGCCGCTGCCGTGCCTGCGCTCATGTCGCCTGGCTCGATGGCCGCGTCGCTCGATCAGCTCAAGCAGTTCCTCACCGAGACGCGCACCGCGCGCGCCAGCTTCTCGCAGGTGGTCACCACGAAGTCCGGCCGGCCCGGGCAGAGCGCATCCGGCACCATGCTGATCTCGCGCCCCGGCAAGTTCCGCTGGGAGTACATCAAGCCCTACAACCAGCTCATCGTCGGTGACGGCGCCAGGTTGTGGTCCTACGACAAGGACCTCAACCAGGTGGTGGTCAAGCCGATGGGCGACTCGCTGGGCGCCAGCCCCGCCGCGCTGCTGGCCGGCGACAACGCGCTGGAGCGCAACTTCACCCTGAAGAACGATGGCGCCGACGGCGAGCTGGAATGGCTGGAGGCGCTGCCGAAGACGCAGGAGGCCGGCTTCCAGAGGGTGCGTATCGGTTTCAAGGGCGGCCTGCCGCAGGCCATGGAAGTGCAGGACAACTTCGGCCAGCTCACGCAACTACGCTTCGAGAAGTTCGAACGCAATCCTTCGCTGGGCGCCGACCTGTTCAGGTTCGTACCACCGAAGGGCGCAGACGTCGTCGGCGAGTAGCCCACACCCAACAAGATCCGGCACCACGACGCCGGGCCTACGCTCCGCTTCGCTCAACGCAACACAGGATTATCGAGCACATCATGAGCGGCAATAGTCTTTTCGATCGTCCCGACTCGCCCTGCGTGTCGATCTGTTCCACCGCCACCTTCGACGAGATCTGCAAGGGATGTGGCCGCACCATCGATGAGGTGGCGCAATGGGTCACCTACACCCCGGAGCAGAAGGAGAAGATCTGGGAGCGCATCCTGGCCCAGGGCTATCCGCGTCCACCGCGGCGCTGACTCGTCCCGTGCCGCGCGTGCCGGCACCGCCCGGAATGGCGCAATCCTTGCTGGATTGAATGCGGTTTCAATATGCAAGGGCCTTGCCATGTCTGCGCCTCCTCCAGCGGATCGTCTGTTCAATTTCATCGGTGCGGATATCGGCAACTGGCGCGTGATCCGGGTGGCGCCCGTGGTCGGCGAGACGCTTCCCGCGGTGCCGTGCCTGAGCATGGTGGGCGGCACGCTCAGTGCGCCGCCGCAGGGCTGGCATCTGCGCGGCATCACCAGCAATGAACGCTACGTCACCCGGCCCGAGAAGACCGAACTGGTCGCACGGCAGGAAGGCCTGGGCCGCACCGGTTCGACGCATGCCGCACTGATCCCGATCCGCAAGTCAGCGGCCTGGTGGGCCATGACGCAGGACGAACGCCGCGACGTGCTGGAAGCGCAGTCGCAGCACATCCGTATCGGCCTGCGCTACCTGCCGGCGATTGCCCGCCGCCTGCATCACTGCCGGGACCTCGGCACGAGCGAGCCTTTCGATTTCCTCACCTGGTTCGAGTACTCCGCGCAGGACCTCGCCGCCTTTGAAGAGCTGGTGGCCGCGCTGCGTGCTTCGCCGGAGTGGAACTACGTCGAGCGCGAGGTGGATGTGCGGATGGTGCGCGAGGTGTAGCCGGTCGGCAGCGCCGGTGATGCCTTGAGAGGTGCCGGCGAAGATGAAACACACCGACCTGGAGACGATGCGCCGTGCCTCGTCGCCCTGCCGGCAAGCCGACGGGTTCGAGGTGTCGTGGGTTCGCCGCAACCTGCCGTGGCGGGCTGCGGCTCAGGCACTGTTCAGTACGCTGCCGTGAAGCGCTGGCGGATGTGCTGCGGCAGCTCCACTTCATTCACGATGGCCACCGCGAGGTCGGCGGTGGAGATGCTGCCGGGCTCATCGCCACTCATCAGCATCTCGTCCCTGCCGAGGCGGAACTTGCCGGTGCGCTCGCCCGGCACCAGGTGCGCGGCCGGTGAGATGAAGCTCCACTCCAGCGAGTCTTCCTTGCGCAGGCGGTTCAGCGCCTCGCGTGCGGCCAGGGCGCCATCCTTCCACTCGGCCGGGAAGCTGGGCAGGTCCACCGCCTGTACGCCGGGTGCGACGAACAGGCTGCCGGCACCGCCGATTTCCAGGAAGCGCTTCACGCCAGCCTGCTTCACGCCGGCCACGATGGCGTCGTGTCCCTTCAGGAACAGGTTATGGATGTCCGCCTTGCCCCAGCCGGGGTTGAAGGCGCTGATGACGGCGTCCTGCCCGCGCACCGCGGCGGCGACCTGGCCGGCGTCGTAGGCGTCGGCCTGCACGAAACGCAGGTTCTTGTGGGTGGGCAGCTTGTCGGCGCTGCGGCCGGCGACGGTCACGATGTGGTCGCGGGATAGCAGCTCGGTGAGCAGGGCGCTGCCGACGAAACCGGTGGCGCCGATGAGGACGATGTTCATGTCAGGACTCCGATGTGCGTTGAGGTGGCGCCATCATGCGCGCCGCAATTGATTACATAAACGCGCCGATCAATAATTGATTGTTATCGATTTGTTGACGGTATGCGGATGGATCTCAATCGCCTGCGGGTTTTCGTGGCAGTGGCGGACGCAGGTGGTTTCACGGCCGCAGCGGAACGCCTCGGCAGCACCAAGGCGCTGGTCAGCCAGCAGGTCGCGCGGCTGGAGGCGGAGCTGGGGGTCATGCTGTTCTCGCGCACCACGCGTCGCGTGACGCTGACCGAGGCCGGCACCGAACTGTTCGCGGACAGTGCGCCGCTGATCGCTCAAGCCGAGTCCGCGCTGGCGCGAGTCGCGCAGGGGGGCGAAGCGCTGCGCGGCACCTTGCGCATCACCGCGCCGGTGGACTTCGCGGCCGGCATGGTGGCGCCGGCGCTCGCGCGCTTCGCCGCCGCGCATCCCGACATGCAGTTCGATCTTGTCGCCGCCGACACCGTGCTGGACATGGTGGCCGCGCGCATCGACATCGCTTTCCGCATGGGCTGGCTGCGCGATTCGACACAGCGCGCGGTCATGCTGGGAGAGGTGCAGCAATGGGTGGTATGCACGCCGGATTACCTTGCTTCGCACGGACCGATCGACCACCCGTCACAACTCGCGGAGCACCGCTGGATTGCCTTGAGCCTGCTGCCCGCGCCCTTGTCCTGGCGCTTCAGCCGGCATGGTGATGAGCAGAGCGAGGACCTCACCGTGCGCATGCGCGCCGCCCTGCGCACCGATTCGCCCACCACGCTGAACGCGCTTGCCTGCGAAGGCGCAGGCGTCACGGCGAGCGCCGACATGGTGGTGCGGGAGGACGTGGAAGCGGGGCGGCTGGTGCGCGTGCTGGCGGACTGGCAGTTGCCCGCCGCCGGCATCTACGCGGTGTATCCGCCGGGCCGCCATGTGCCGGCGAAATCCAAGGCCTTCATCGCGGCGTTCCGCGAGTACCTGCGGACGCGCGGCTGAGCCGGCGTCCGCATTTCCCGGGCAACCTCCGTGGCTACTTGAAGCCGTCCTTGATGAGTTTCTCGATCTGGGCCTGGAGCTTCTGGTCGTTCTGCCGTTTCAACGCTTCCTCCTGCCGCTTGGCCTGGGCACGCTGTGCGTCGGTCATCGATGCCTGGGTGCATTCCTCCGAGAAGTCCGGCTGCAGGATGCACTGGGACTGCAGCGCCAGCAGTTGCAGGTTGGCGTTGAGTTGCTGGGACGAGTTCTTGGCGGAGGCGTCGCGCACGATGCGGTAGTGCTCGATCATCGCGGGGTAAAGCGCGGCAGGCTTGCCGAAACGCTGGTAGCCCGCTTCCATGACGGTCGTTGCATCGTCGAAACGACGCTGCCCCAGCCAGTGACGGCCCAGCATGAAGTACGGCGTCCATTGACTGTCCGTGGCGGTCGTTGCCTGGTTGAGTGCGGCAAGCATTTCGGGGGTCCGGTTGGCCGCCCAGTACACGGTCGCCGCGTTGGTGAGGATGAAGGGATGATCCCTTGCCGGTCCTTGCCTGAGGGCGGTCACCCTCTGCATGGCCTTGGTCTGGCCCTGCTTATCCACCAGCATCTTCGGGATGTCTGCGGCCTGCTGGTAAGCCTGGAACAGCGCCTTCACGTCTGCGCGGCCCATCAGCGCCAGCCAGGGGTCATCGCCGCGCTGGCTGCGGTTGCGCTGGGCCTTTTCGCGGTAACGGGTGTCGAGGGCGCTCAGGCGATCGGCCGGGTCGGGATGGCTTTCGGAGAACGCGAAAAGGTTGTTGCCTGCCGTGGCCTTGTCGCTCTGCGCGAGCGAGATCGAAAGCCGGGCGATACGTTCCAGGAAGGCCTTCGGCCCCTGCGTGTAGGAATAGCCGAGCGATGTGGAGACATCGAGCGCGATGGCGTCGGCTTCCAGTTCCTGAGAGCGTGACCAGGACGGGCTCACCACCGCACCCCATACCGACACCGCGAGCGGGACGGATAGCGGCATCTGCTTGTTGCGCGAGATGGCGCCCACCGCCGTGCCGAGCAGCCCGAAGTAGCCCGACGCGCCGATCCAGTTCCGCGACAGGTGCGAGGAGGCCGCGTGGCCGTACTCATGCGCCAGCAGCGCGACCAGTTCGTCCTCGCTGCCGACGCTCGCCAGCCAGCCGAGACTGACGTAGATGTTCCCCGAGGGCGAGGTGAACGCGATGTATCCCGGGTCGTTGCGGATGAACACCTGGGCGGGGTGGGCAGGCTGCGGGCCGGCGCTGCGGATCCTGTCCAGCAGCGCGTTGAGGTGCGCGGAAACGGGCTCGATGCGTGCGAGGCCGGCGCCGGTGACCTGCTGCCGGTTGACGTCCTCCGCACGCTCCTTCGCCAGCTCCGCCTCCGTGGCGGCGGACGCCTCCGCCGGCGTGGACGTCGTGCCGGCCGTCATCAGGGTGGCGGGCGTGGCGCAGGCGCCGAGCGTCAGCACGACGAGCGCCATGATCAACGGGTTGCGCATGGTGCCTCCCGTCTAGATGCAGTTGTTGCCTGCGTTCTGGGTTGCCGCGGTGAGGCGGGGCTTGTTCGCCGCGGGGGCGCAGACAATCGTTGCGCGCCGTTCGACGATGACGTCGGCGCCCTCCAGCCAGAGCTCGCCTTGTTGCAGGCGGACCTTTAGGAAATCGCCCTGCACGGCGATGACTTCCAGCGGCAGGGGCAGCGCGGAGGCGGCGATCTTCATCGACGGCTTCAGGTCGTCGACCGATGCGTACAGCGGCAACTCCTTCACCCCCTTGGTGATGCCGACGATGGGCGGATGCTGGGCAAAGGCGTTCATGCAGAACCCGAACAGCATGCAGGGCACGACGAGCAGGTACAGGCGGACCTTGGGTTTCATCATGGAAGCATCTCCTGGGGCGAAGCGGGTGGCGGCGATGGAGCAGGCGGGACGGGTGTGGCGAGCGATGCCGTCATGGCCGCAAGAACCTCCCGCGAAGACTGCAGCGCTTCGCTGCCGGCACACATGACGATAACGGGGATATATGTCAGCAGGCCGAGGTCGAGCCACTGGTGGGCGATGACGGCGACGACCAGGCCGGGGCCGGCGGCGAGCAGCACGAAGCGCAACGCGGACATGAGCAGGCCGGGAATCGGCCGCCACAGGAAACCTGCCATGGCGACGCCGGTCGCGCGCATTCTCGGATAACGGTCGAGCGGCCCGCTTTGCCGCTCCCCGGCATGGATGCGGTCGCGCAGGCGCGCGACGATGGCGGTCATCGATCGCGTTCCGGACCACTGTCGCAGGTGTCGTGCATGGCCGAGCACTGCCAGCGTGGCCAGCAGGTAAGCGAGGCTGACGATCACGAAGCCGCCGTAAAGCAGCGCCCCGCCGGATTTTTCGTCGGATGCCCGTTTCCACTTTCTTCCGTAGGTCATCAGGTTGTCCAGCGCCATGGCGTGAAAGTAGACGCCGGGGATTTCGCCATGCGCGAGCGACGCCACCATGTCATATGGATTGGATGAGAGGCCGTAGAGAACGGCCTTGTCCCGGATGGCGGCGCCAATCCGTTCGCTGTCTGCCGCATCGGTGGCGCGCAGCAGTCGCCGGGCTGGCAGGCTTTCGTGGAAGACGCATTGGGGACGGGAGTCGACTTCCTGCACAGACCCCAGCACGGCGGCGAAGGGCAGAAGATCTTCCAGCTGGCGGTCGCGACAGTACTGCCGACCGCTTCTTCCCTCTGCCCAGCCGAGGCCCATGGCACTGCTCCGTGTCCCCCACACCAGTGCCATGCTGCTGTTCGTGTCGCTCGTGAGGGGTGATCGGTGAAGCGAGTTGTAGAGGGCGAGGGCCGCCGAGTCGTAGTGGTCTTCGACGATCCGTTCAGTCAGTGGATACGTCCACGCAAGCCGGTCGAAGCTGTCAGGCGTCTGGAAAACCGACACCTTCCTGAAGCAGCCTTCTGCGCGGGCAACCTCCAGTTCCGCTCTCAGGCGACCGCCCTGGGGGTCGCCGCCTGCGGCCATGAAAACCTGGATGCCCTGCGTCTTGATTTCGCACAGGGTGTCCACCAGGAGATCGATGGACGGATCGTCGCGTGTCTGTTCGAACTGGATGTCGACGAAGATTGCCTTCGGCTGCCTTGCGGCGATCTGCCGCAGGACGCGCGCGTGATAGCGGTAGGGGAGGACCGACGCGCTGCCCGACTCCGCCAGGCTCTGTGCGTCGATGTGCACGACGACGATGTTCCTGCGGGAGCCTTCTCCGTAGAAGAAGCCCTGGACCGGCACGACGAAGCGCGCGACGGCGCGTTTGGTGAGCTGGTCGACCAGTTCGATGTCGGTCAGGAAGTCCAGCATCCAGGCCATCGTGCCCATGACGAGCGCGGTGAGGCCGACCGCAAGCCAGCGTGTTGACCAGGGCAGTGGCCCCGCGCGCGAGGGCGCAGCAGAGGCTTCTGCTACGTCGGCAGGGCTGTCCGGGACGAGAGGATCATATTTGGTGCAATCCTTCGTCATGACGTATGCGATGCCGAGTGGTAGGTGACCTCAAAGCTTACAGGCGGCCAGACGGTCGGATCATCGCGACGAAAGGGCACACCCCCGACGGATTCAGCGCTCCAGCGCGTCGTGCAGGGCGATGAATTCCTGCGTCAGCTTGTGGCGTGCGTCGAGGTGGATCATCGGCTTCGCAAGCTGGTGCGACTCGCGGATCTTCACCGATGAAGAGAGATAGGTCGGCAATACCGGCAGCTTCTCTTCGAGCAACTCGTCGACGATCTTCTGCGGCAGGCTGGCGCGGGGCTGGAACTGGTTGACCACGATGCCTTCCACCGCGAGGGCTTCGTTGTGGTCGCCGCGGATTTCGTTGACGTTCTCCAGCAGCGCGTACAGCGCACGGCGGGAGAAGTCGTCGCAGTCGAAGGGGATCAGGCAGCGGTCGGCGGCGATCAGCGCGGAGCGGGTGTAGAAGTTGAGTGCGGGCGGGGTGTCGACGTAGATGCGGTCGAAGTCTGTCGATAGCTCCTCGAAAGCCTCGCGCAGCTTGAAGAGCTTGTAGCGAGATTCCAGCTTGGTGATGAGTTCTTCCAGTCGCGGGGAGGCCGCCATCACCCACAGGTTGTCGAAGGGCGTGGGCAGCACGTGGTCGCGTGCGGGCTTGTGCTCGAAACGCACGGTGAGCGTCTGTTCGAGCAGGTCGGCCACCGTAGGTTCAGCGTCATCGGCGGCCTTGCCCAGCAGGTAGTGGCTGGAGTTGCACTGCGGGTCGAGGTCGACCACGAGGGTGCGCAGACCCTGCGAGGCAGCGATGGCCGCGAGGTTGCAGGTGATGGTGGACTTGCCGACGCCGCCCTTCTGGTTGAACACCACGCGCTTCACGATCACTCTCCCGAGGCTGGAATGCTGCGGTGCATTATGCCCGCCGGGCCGGGTAGCGTGAAGCTGGCCGACGACCTTTGTGCCATCCCTGCCGCTGCCCTCGCGCTAGACTGCGCATTCCTCATGTCCGACCCCTGGAGTACATGTTGCAATTGCATTGCAGGCTTGCGCTGGCGGCGCTTTGTACCGCGATGGCCGGTAGCGCTGCGGCCGACCAGTTCATCAACATCGGTGGCGGTTCGTACCATTTCGAGCGCGATCTCGGCCACAACGAATTCAATCCCGGCATCGGCTACGAGCGCGACTGGAACGAGCAGATCTCCTGGGCCGTCGGCTACTACAAGAACAGCCTGTCGAAGCCGACCTTCTACGCGGTGGGCAACTACTATCCGTGGCGCCTGTCGGAAGGCTGGCGGGTCGGTGCTACCGTCGGCGCGCTGACCGGTTACAACGAGACCGAGGTGGCGCCCCTGCTGGCACCGACGCTGGAATGGCGCGGCAGCGTGACCGGCCTGCAGTTCTTCGTCGTGCCTTCGATCAAACCCTATGTGGACGGCGCCTTCGTGGGCCAGGTGAAATTCCGCCTGCCCTGACCAGGCGCTGCCACGGACGACCACAGTCGCGAGGACTCAGCATGGAAACCTTCGTACGCATCCACCAGCACGGCGGCCCCGAGGTCATGCAACTGGAATCGGTGGAGCTGCCACCGCCTTCGCCGCGCGAGGTGCGGGTCCGCCACGAAGCGATCGGCCTGAATTTCATCGACGTCTACCAGCGCTCCGGTCTTTATCCGCTGCCCTTGCCGAGCGGTCTCGGCCAGGAGGGCGCCGGTGTCGTGGAGGCCGTGGGCAGCGAAGTCACCGAGGTCGCGGCGGGCGATCGCGTGGCCTATGGCAACGCGACGCTGGGCGCGTACTCCTCCGCGCGCAACGTGGCGGCCGACCGCCTGGTCAAGCTGCCACCGCAGATATCGTGCGAAGCGGCGGCGTCCATCATGCTGCAGGGCCTGACGGCGCAGTACCTGCTGCGCAGGACCTATCGCGTGCAGCCGGGCGACACCATCCTCATCCACGCGGCGGCGGGTGGCGTCGGGCTGATCGTGTGCCAGTGGGCCAAGGCGCTGGGGGCCACGGTCATCGGTACTGTCGGCAGCGACGAGAAGGCCGAACTGGCGCGCGCACACGGTTGTGACCACACCATCGTCTACACCCGCGAGAAATTCGCCGAGCGGGTGCGCGAGATCACCGGCGGGGAAGGCCTGCCGGTGGTGTACGACTCGATCGGCCGCGACACCTTCCTCGATTCCCTGAGCTGCCTGCGTCCGCTGGGCATGATGGTCACCTTCGGCAATGCGTCCGGGCCCGCGCCGGCCATCGAGCCGGGAGCGCTGGCGCGCATGGGCTCGCTGTTCCTGACGCGCCCGATCCTGGCGCACTACGTGGCCCGACGCGAAGACCTTCTGGCGGCTTCTGCCGATCTGTTCGAGCAGGTGCTGTCGGGCGCCGTGCGTGTCAACATCCGCCAGCGCCATGCGTTAGCGGATGTGGCGCAGGCGCACATCGAGCTGGAGGCGCGCCGCACCACGGGATCGACGATCCTGCTTCCCTGACATCGCCCGGTTCGGGCATGCCTGCCTTCGGACAGGCCCAAGCCTGATACAGTCCCTGCATGATGAAGAGAGCCTTCTGCCTGTGTGTCGTCGCGTGCCTGCTGGGAGGGACGTCCGCCTTTGCGGCAGGGCCGTCGCTGTCGCCCGCCCAGGTGGCCTACCTGAAGGCGGAGACACGCAAGGCCGACGAAGGCTTCATCCGCGACGTGGCCATGTCGCTGAATATTCCCGCCATGACGGTGCGCCGCGCGATGCCCAGCCAGGGCCGCATCACCGACCCGGTGGCGCGTCTCATCGCGGGGCTGGAAAATGATCTGCGCCGCCCGTTGAACGACGACCAGAAGCAGCGCATCCGCGACGCGGACCAGCGCTATCGCCAGGCCCTGGCTGACGCCCAGAAGGCTGCCCGTAGCAAGTAGCAGCTCTGCGACGAGGCGCCTTTGGACAGACCCGATACCCGTGCCCACCTGCTGTTCTCGGCCCTCATGGCCGCCGTGATGGTGCCGGTCATGACTTTCGTGGTGACCTTCGTGAACATCGGCTTCGTGCCCGATTTCGTCTTTCACTGGTTGAAGGCCTTTGTCATTGCCTATGCCGTGGCCTGCCCTATGATCTTCTTCTTCGCACCGGCGGTGCGACACTTCACAACCCGTCTGCTGCAAGCCCACTCAGGCCACTGACCGGCCACCGATACGCCCTTGGACGAACAGCGATTCCTCGACCTGCTTTTTGGCCGCGTGCCCCGCGCGCGCTGGAGCCACGGCCTCGTGGTCCTTACCGCGTTGGTCTTCTCGGTGCAGGCCGCCACGGCGGGTGCGCTGTGGCACATTCCGGCGGAATGGCTGGTGCGCCTGGGCGGCAACCAGGCGAGGCTGGTGCTGGACGGCCAGTTCTGGCGCCTGCCCGCGTCGATCTTCCTGCACGGCGGCCTGATCCACCTCGGCCTCAACATGCTTGCCCTGTGGCAGGTTGGCGCCTTCGTGGAGCGGCTCCACGGGCGCGCCGGCCTGCTGCTGATCTACCTGATGTCGGGCCTGTTGGGAGCGCTCACCAGCCTGTGGTGGCAACCGGGGCCGGTCAGCGTGGGGGCGTCCGGTGCCGTGTTCGGACTTACCGGCGCGCTGGCGGGTTGGCTGCTGGTACGTCGCGGCGAAATGCCGCTGGCCATGCTGCGCGAAGTGCGCAGCGGTGTCGTTGCGTTCATCGGCTATTCGCTGTTTGCAGGCTTCATGGTGCCGGGTGTCGACAACGCCGCCCACGTCGGCGGATTGCTGGCAGGTGTGGTGCTGGGGGCGGGGATGGCGGTTTCCGTGGCCCAGCCACTGCGTACGGTATGGCTGAGGCCGCTCAGCTGGGCTGCCGTATTGCTGGTGGCACTGGCAGGCCTGGGCCTGTGGCTTGCGGCAAACCACCCGACGCAGCCGGCCGAGGCGAGCCAGGACCAGCAACTGCTGCGCAATCTTGCCTTGCAGGACATGAGCCTCACGCAAAGGACGCAACAGGTTCTGGGCGCGCTGCAGACCCGCCAGATCTCGGCGACTGAGGCCGCCACCCGCCTGGAGAACGAAGTCCTGCCCGGCTGGCAGCAGGTCGAAGGCATGCTGAGCGGGCTGGACGGCGATGCCGAGCGCAAGCAGATGCTGATGCAGTACAGCGACCTGCGCGCGCAGTCGGTCAGCGCCCTGGTGCGTGCCCTGGCGCATGGCGAGCGGCAGTCCCTGGACCAGGCGGAGAACCTGCGCCTGCGGGCCGAGAACCTGTTGTTGCAGTGGCAATTGCGCGAGGCCCGCCAGGACAGGTCGGGCCGCTAGCCGGCACACCAGCCGTATCAAAAAGAAAAGGGCCGCCCGGTACTCACCGGCGGCCCTTTTCCATGCGGCTTCAGTTACTGCTGCACGCAGTCCACGCAGTAGCGCACCTCGCCGCCCCGGTCTTCCTTCACCAGCCCGTGGATGTCCGTTTCGAAGCCGGGGAACTGCTCGTTGAAGACGCGGGCGAACTTCAGGTAATCCACGATCGTCTTGTTGAAGCGCTCGCCGGGAATCAACAGCGGAATGCCGGGCGGGTAGGGCGTCACCAGCATGGCGGTGACGCGGCCTTCCAGTTCGTCGATGGATACGCGCTCGATCTTGCGGTGGGCCATCATCGACCAGGCGTCGGTCGGGCGCATCGCCGGTTCCATTTCCGACAGGTACATGTCGGTGGTGAGGCGGGCGATGTCATGGGCCTTGTACACGTTGTGGATCTGGAGGCACAGGTCGCGCAGGCCGACGCGCTCGTAGCGCGGATGCTTGGCGACGAACTCCGGCATGATCCGCCACAGCGGCTGGTTGCGGTCGTAGTCGTCCTTGAACTGCTGCAGCTCGGTCACCAGCGTGTTCCAGCGGCCCTTGGTGATGCCGATGGTGAACATGATGAAGAAGGAGTACAGGCCGCACTTCTCCACGACGATGCCGTGCTCGGCGAGGTACTTGGTGAGGATCAATGCCGGGATGCCTTCATCGTCGAAGTCGCCATCCACGTCCAGTCCCGGCGTGATGATGGTGGCCTTGATCGGGTCCAGCATGTTGAAGCCTTCGGCCAGGTTGCCGAAGCCGTGCCAGCGCTCGTTGGCCTTCAGCGTCCAGTCCTCGCGGGTGCCCATGCCTTCTTCGGCGAGGTACTCCGGCCCCCACACCTTGAACCACCAGTCGGCACCCCATTCCTCGTCCACCTTGCGCATAGCGCGGCGGAATTCCATGGCTTCGGAGATGGACTCCTCGACCAGCGCGGTACCGCCCGGAGGCTCCATCATGGCCGCCGCCACGTCGCAGGACGCGATGATCGCGTATTGCGGCGAGGTGGAGGTGTGCATCAGGTAAGCCTCGTTGAAGGTGTGCTTGTCGAGCTGGCGCGACTCGGAGTCCTGCACCAGGATCTGCGAGGCCTGCGACAGCCCGGCCAGCAGCTTGTGGGTCGACTGGGTCGAGAACACCAGCGAGTCCTTGCAGCGCGGACGGCCTTCGCCGATGGCGTGGTAGTCGCCGTAGAAGTCGTGGAAGGCGGCGTGCGGCAGCCAGGCTTCGTCGAAGTGCAGGGTGTCGATCTTGCCGTCCAGCTCTTCCTTGATTTCCTCGACGTTGTACAGCACGCCGTCATAGGTGCTCTGGGTGATGGTGAGCACGCGCGGCTTGGCATTCTTGTCGGTCGCGAAGGGGTTCTTCTCGATCTTCTTCTGGATGTTCTCCCACTTGAATTCGCTCTTCGGGATCGGACCGATGATGCCGTAGTGGTTGCGCGTGGGCATCAGGAACACGGGGATCGCCCCGGTCATGATGATCGAGTGCAGGATGGACTTGTGGCAGTTGCGGTCCACCACCACGATGTCGCCCGGCGCCACCGTCGAGTTCCACACGATCTTGTTGGAGGTCGAGGTGCCGTTGGTGACGAAGAACAGGTGGTCGCTGTGGCAGATGCGGGCGGCATTGCGCTCGGAGGCCGCCACCGGTCCGGTGTGGTCCAGCAACTGGCCGAGCTCGTCCACCGCGTTGCAGACGTCGGCGCGCAACATGTTCTCGCCGAAGAACTGGTGGAACATGTGGCCGACCGGACTCTTCAGGAAGGCGACGCCGCCGGAGTGACCGGGACAGTGCCAGGAGTAGGAGCCGTCGGACGCGTAGTGGGTCAGCGCGCGGAAGAAGGGCGGCGGCAGGCTGTCCATGTAGGCCTTGGACTCGCGCACCACGTAGCGGGCGATGAACTCAGGCGTGTCCTCGAACATGTGGATGAAGCCGTGCAGCTCGCGCAGCACGTCGTTCGGGATGTGGCGCGAGGTCTTGGTCTCGCCGTACAGGAAGATGGGGATCTCCGCGTTGCGGAAGCGGATCTCCTTCACGAAGGCGCGCAGCTCTTCGATGGTGTCTTCCGCCTCGTCGGCGAAGAACTCTTCGTCGTCGATGGACAGGATGAAGCAGGACGCGCGGCTCTGTTGTTGCGCGAAGGACGTCAGGTCACCGTAGCTGGTGACGCCCAGCACCTCCATGCCTTCTTCCTCGATTGCCTTCGCCAGCGCCCGGATACCGAAGCCGGAAGTGTTTTCCGAACGGAAGTCCTCGTCGATGATGATGATCGGAAAGTGGAAACGCATGGCGGGTACTCCCGGAAAAGAAGAAGGCCGGCGCGGGGCCGGCTCGGAAACAAGGGCGGATGATACCGCGCAAAGGCGGACAGGGATGTGACGCTCAGAATCCGCCTACAGGCACCCGCAGGCGGCGTTCCAGCATGTACAGGATGTCGCGCTCCCGGCGTGCTTCGAAATCCAGCGAACGCAGGCTGTTGCGCAGGTAGCGGCGGTCGTCGTCGGTCTTGGCCCGGCCCAGCTGGTATTCCAGGTTACGGCGCTCATTGTCGATCTCGTCGATGCGCTGGCGCTGGCGCCACACCTCGCGGCCGGCGATGTAGCGCTCCTCGAAGGCCACCGCCAGGTCGGCCGGGCAGACGCCGGCGTAGCCCTGGCCGGACAGGCCGGCCCGCAGGCCGTTGTCCGGCGTGCAGTAGCGTTGAAGGCCTTCGGCGTGGCCGGCGAAATAGCGCGGCTCGTCGACTGTCACGCCGGACTTGCGACAGGCCTGGACGTGATCGGCCGCGCGGCTGCGCGGGTAGCCGTTGCTGCCGTCACGGTAGCCGATCTGCTGCCAGTCGGCCGTGCGGCATTCCTTTTCAGACAACGACGCACAACCCGGCAGGAGGCCAAGACAGAGCAGGCCGGCGAGCGCCAGCCCGTTTCGTACGCTCACGAGGCCCTGCGGATCAGATCTTCGGCAGGGTGACGCCGACCTGGCCCTGGTACTTGCCGCCACGGTCCTTGTACGAGGTCTCGCAGATCTCGTCGGACTCGAAGAACAGCACCTGGGCGCAGCCTTCACCCGCGTAGATCTTGGCGGGCAGGGGCGTGGTGTTGCTGAACTCCAGCGTCACGTAGCCCTCCCACTCCGGCTCGAAGGGCGTCACGTTCACGATGATGCCGCAGCGCGCGTAGGTGCTCTTGCCCAGGCACACGGTGAGCACCGAGCGCGGGATGCGGAAGTATTCCACCGTGCGGGCCAGCGCGAAGGAGTTCGGCGGGATCACGCAGTAGCCCTTGCCGGAGACTTCCACGAAGGACTGCGGATCGAAGTTCTTCGGGTCGACGATCGTCGAATTGATGTTGGTGAACACCCGGAATTCGTCGGCGCAGCGGATGTCGTAGCCGTAGCTGGAGGTGCCGTAGGACACGATCTTGTGGCCATTCGCCTCGCGCACGAGATGCGGCTCGAAGGGCTCGATCATGCCGTGCTGTTCCGCCATGCGGCGGATCCACTTGTCGGATTTGATACTCACGCTGTTCTGCCCGGAAGTGCCTGAAAAGCCGCGATATTACAGGGTTGTTTCGCCTCGCGGCCTGTTACTCGTCAGGTGTTCTGCACCACGATGTTCGGGAACTTGTGACGCAGGTCGCGCTGCTTGTCGCCGATGGCGATCGCCACCTTGCGGGCGATCAGGCGGTAGATGGCGGCCACCTGGCTGTCCGGCTCGGCCACCACCGTCGGGGTGCCGGAATCCGCCTGGCTGCGGATGGCGATGTCCAGCGGCAGGGCGCCGAGGAAGGGCACGCCGTAGTCGGCGCACATCTTCTCGCCGCCGCCCTGTCCGAAGATGTGTTCGGCATGGCCGCAGTGGGAGCAGATGTGGATGCTCATGTTCTCGACGATGCCGAGGATGGGGATGCCGACCTTCTCGAACATCTTCAGGCCCTTGCGGGCGTCGAGCAGGGCGATGTCCTGCGGGGTGGTGACGATCACCGCGCCGGTGACCGGCACGGTCTGCGCCAGGGTCAGCTGGATGTCGCCGGTGCCGGGCGGCATGTCGATCACCAGGTAGTCGAGGTCGTCCCAGCGGGTTTCGTTGAGCAACTGGCGCAGCGCCTGGGTGACCATCGGCCCGCGCCAGACCATGGGTTGCTCGGTGTCGACCAGGAAGCCGATGGAGTTGGCCTGCAGGGCGTGGGCCTGCAGCGGCTGCATGGTCTTGCCGTCCTCGCTCTGCGGCTGGGCACCGGCGATGCCGAGCATCTGCGGCTGGCTGGGGCCGTAGATGTCGGCGTCCAGGATGCCGACGCGCGCGCCTTCCTGCGACAGCGCGAGCGCGAGGTTCACCGCGGTGGTGCTCTTGCCGACGCCGCCCTTGCCGGAGGCCACCACGATGATGTTGCGCACGCCCGGCAGCAGCTTGTTGTTGCCCTGTACGGCATGGGCGACGACCTTCGAGCTGACAGTCACGCTGGCAGACGTGGCGCCGGCTGCTCGCGCAGCGGTTTCGATCTGCGCGGCGATGGCGTCGTGCTGGCTGCGCGCCGGGTAGCCGAGCTCTACCGCGACTTCAGCACGACCGTCGGCGATGCGTACCGATCTGATGGCGCGTGCGTCGGCGAAAGCCTTGCCGGTGTTGGGGTCGATGAGCGCGCCGACGAGGGCGAGCAGGGCGTCGTTGGTTAGACTCATGGCTGTCTGACGTAATACTTGATTGATTTAGTCAAGCTTATCACGGGGTCCCTGGACGCCTTTTCACCTCTGGTTATGAGCACAGTCGAAATCCCGGGTGCAGCCCCAAACCCCTGCACGGCTTGCGGCGCCTGCTGTACGCGCTTCCGCGTCTCCTTCTACTGGGGCGAGGCGGATGACGCGCCGGGCGGCACGGTGCCGGTCGCGCTGACCGAGCAGGTGAGCCCCACGATGCGTGCGATGCGACGCGATCCGGTGAGCCAGCGCTGCGTGGCGCTGGGGGGCGAGCCGGGCAGTTGCGTGAGTTGTCGCATCTACACGCAACGCTCCAGCACCTGTCGTGAGTTCGATGCGCGCGAGCCGGATGGCAGCGTGAATCCCCGCTGTAACGCGGCGCGGGCGGGCATCGGCCTGCCGCCGCTGGTGGCCTTGACGCTTGCCTGACGCTCCGCTGGAAACTGCCTGTCGGCATCAGTGTCCGTGACCCGCAAGGGGTCGGCGGGCTAAAATCGCGGCTTCCCGCTTTGCCGCAGTCTTCTGCAGAACATCCCCCCATGAGCACGCCCGCGAAAAAACGCGAGATCTTCGTTACCAATGCCCTGCCGTATGCCAACGGCGACATCCACCTCGGCCACCTGGTGGGTTACATCCAGGCCGACATCTGGGTGCGCTTCCAGCGCATGCGTGGCAACACGGTGCATTACGTGTGCGCCGACGACACCCACGGCACGCCCATCATGCTGCGTGCCGAGAAGGAAGGCATCACGCCGGAGCAGCTGATCGCCCGCGCCCACGGCGAGCATGCGCGCGACTTCGCCGACTTCGGCGTCGCCTTCGACAACTACCACTCCACGCACAGCCCGGAAAACCAGCAGCTGGCCGGCGAGTTCTACGGCCGCCTGAAGCAGGCCGGCTTCATCGCCACGCGCGCCATCGAGCAGTTCTACGACCCGGTGCGCCAGATGTTCCTGCCGGACCGCTTCATCAAGGGCACGTGTCCGAAGTGTTCCTCGCCGGACCAGTACGGCGACAACTGCGAGGTCTGCGGCGCTGCGTACGCACCGACCGAGCTGAAGAACCCGTACTCGGCGGTCAGCGGCGCGACGCCGGAGCTGCGCCAGTCGGAGCACTATTTCTTCAAGCTGTCCGACCCGCGCGCGGTGGACTTCCTGCGCCAGTGGACCGCCGGCTCGGTGATGCCCGCGTCCGCCGCCAACAAGATGCAGGAGTGGATCGGTGGCGACGGCGAGAACAAGCTGTCGGACTGGGACATCTCCCGCGACGCGCCGTACTTCGGCTTCGAGATTCCGGACGCGCCGGGCAAGTACTTCTACGTCTGGCTGGACGCGCCGATCGGCTACCTCGCCAGCTTCGTGAACTTCGCCGGCAAGCACGGCGGCATCGATGTGTCGCGCTTCACCGATCCGGCGAAGGCCGCTGCCGAAGGGACCGAGATGGTCCACTTCATCGGCAAGGACATCCTGTACTTCCATGCGCTGTTCTGGCCGGCGATGCTGCACTTCGCTGGCTACCGCACGCCCACGCAGCTGTGCGTCAACGGCTTCCTGACCGTGGACGGCGCCAAGATGAGCAAGAGCCGCGGCACCTTCATCACCGCGCGCAGCTTCACCGAGCAGGGCCTCAACCCGGAATGGCTGCGCTATTACTACGCCGCCAAGCTGAACGCCAACATCGAGGATCTGGACCTGTCGCTGGACGACTTCATCGCCAAGGTGAATTCGGACCTGGTCGGCAAGTTCGTGAACATCGCCAGCCGCTGCGCTGGTTTCATCGCCAAGCGTTTCGACGGCAAGCTGGGCGAGAGCGACGCGGCTGCGCTGGCGCCGTTCGGTGCGGACGCCGTGGCAGCGGTGACGCAGGCGTATGACAACCGCGACTTCAGCCTGGCGCTGCGCGAGATCATGCGCCTGGCGGACCTCGCCAACGTCTACGTGAACGACGAGAAGCCCTGGGAGCTGGCCAAGGACCCGGCGCAAGTCGAGCGCCTGCACCGCGTATGCAGCACGGCGCTGAACCAGTTCCGCGTGCTCACCGTGCTGCTCAAGCCGGTGCTGCCGGCGCTGGCCGCGCAGGTGGAGAGCTTCTTCGGCGTCGCGGCCTTCGGTTGGGACGACCTGTCGCAGGCGTTGCCGGCCGGCCACGCCATCAACACCTATCAACACCTCATGACGCGCATCGAACGCAAGCAGGTCGATGCGCTGCTGGAAGCCAACAAGGAGTCGCTCGTGAGCGAAGCACCGAAGACCGCGGAAACCGCCGCCATTGAAACCGTTGCCGCCAAGGCCGGCGTGGAGGTCGCGCCGGAGATCAACATCGACGACTTCGGCAAGATCGATCTGCGCGTGGCGAAGATCGTCTCTGCCGAGCATGTCGAAGGCGCGGCCAAGCTGATCAAGCTGCAACTGGACATCGGCGAGGTGGTGGACGGCCAGCCGCGCGTGCGCCAGGTCTTTGCCGGCATCAAGAGCGCCTACGATCCGGCCACGCTGGTCGGTCGCCTGACCGTGATGGTGGCGAATCTCGCGCCGCGCAAGATGAAGTTCGGCATCAGCGAGGGCATGGTCCTCGCCGCATCGGATGAAAGCGGCGAAGTGCCCGGCCTGTTCGTGCTGTCGCCCGACTCCGGC
The DNA here is from genome assembly GCF_036017065.1 of Uliginosibacterium sp. H1. Classification (NCBI taxonomy): domain Bacteria; kingdom Pseudomonadati; phylum Pseudomonadota; class Betaproteobacteria; order Rhodocyclales; family Zoogloeaceae; genus Uliginosibacterium; species Uliginosibacterium sp. H1. Next base: position 919,499 of record NZ_JAYXHR010000001.1, on the reverse strand, counting down.
GCACAGCCCGGCATGCGTGTGAAGTAAGCGCCCCATGCTGGGCCCCGGTCGCCGCCGCATGACCCCCACGCCCGGCATGGTGGTGTGGCTGGTGCTGGATGCTTTCGGCATGTTGCTGCTGGCTTCTGGCGGCTACTGGTTGTTCTACGACAAAGCCCTGCTGATCGAGGGTTGGCCGGGCGGTACATTCGGTGCGATCGTCTGCGTGGTGCTGGGCTTCGGCCTGATGCTGCAGGCCGTGGCAAAGCTGCTGGCAGCCTCGGCCAACCACACAGCGCCACCGTCATGAGTGGCGCGCATGATGCCGGACGGCCTCCTTCCATCTAGGTGACGCACAGGGTGATGCATCGCTTCCGACCCAAGCTGATCGAATCGCTGCACGGTTATACGCGCGAGCAATTCGGCCAGGATGTCGCGGCGGGCATCACGGTAGGCGTGCTGGCCTTGCCGCTGGCGATGGCCTTCGCGATCGCCAGCGGCATGAGCCCCACCGCAGGCATCTGGACCGGCATCGTCGGCGGCCTGCTCATCTCCCTGCTTGGTGGTTCGCGGGTGCAGATCGGCGGGCCGACGGGCGCCTTCATCCCCATCGTGTATGGCGTCGTGGCGGCCCACGGTGTCGACAACATGCTGGTGGCCACCATGCTGGCAGGCGTCCTGTTGCTGGCGATGGGGCTGGCGCGGCTGGGCAACCTGGTGCGGATGATTCCCATCGGCGTGGTGATCGGCTTCACCAACGGGATCGCGGTCGTCATCTTCCTGTCGCAGATCCGTGATTTCCTCGGCCTGCAGGGGGAACTGCCGGCCGAGTTCTTCGCGCGCATGCAGGCGCTCGGCCAGGCGCTGCACACGACGCACTGGCCGACTTTCGCACTCGGCCTCGCCGCGGTGGCCTGCATCCTGTTGTGGGAGCGCGCGGCGAAACGCTGGCGGCTGCTCGCGCGGTTTCCCAGCCAGCTGGTGGCGCTGGTGTTGGGCACCCTTGCCAGTGTCCTGCTGAACCTGCCGGTGGAGACCATCGAGGCGCGCTTCGGTGGTATCCCGCAGGGCGTGCCTATGCCCGGCTTGCCGGCGTTCTCCATCACCTCGCTCGGCAGCCTGTTGTCACCGGCTCTGGCAATCGCCTTGCTGGGGGCCATCGAATCCCTGCTGTCGGCGAGGGTGGCGGACACGGCCATCGACGACCGCCATGATCCCAACCAGGAACTGGTGGGGCAGGGCATCGCCAACCTGGCCGCGCCGCTCTTCGGCGGTTTCGCGGCCACCGGCGCGATGGCCCGCACGGCGACCAACGTTCGCGCCGGGGCGCGTACGCCGGTGGCCGGCATCGTGCATGCGCTGCTCCTGTTGCTGATCGTGCTGGTGGCGGCGCCGCTCGCCGGCTACGTGCCGATCCCGGTGCTGGCGGCCATCGTGGTGGTGACGGCGGTGCGCATGGGCGAGTGGCACGAGTTCGCACGCCTGAAACACTTCTCGTGGAACTATCGCACCGTGGTGCTCTCCGCCTTCGTGTTCACGGTGCTGTTCGACCTGACCATCGCGGTGGAGATCGGCATGATCCTGGCCTGCCTGTTCTTCATCTACCGCATGCAGGACCTGACCAGCGTGGACATGCGTCCGGCGGCCGACATCCCGGGTGGCGTGCCGGCCGGGGTGCAACTGGTGTCCCTGCGTGGCTCGTTGTTCTTCGGCGCGATTGCCAGGCTGGATGCCCAGCTCGACCCGGGACGGATAGCGGGCCGCGTGCTGGTGCTGGACCTGCACGAGGTGCTCAACATCGATACCTCGGGGGTGGATTGGCTCAATGCCCTGCGCAGGGGCCTGGCCCGGCGTGGCATCGGTCTGGTGGTGTGCGCGGCGGGTCGCCAGGTGCAGTCCCTGCTGCAGCGGTCCGGTTTTGCCGCGCAGCTCGGCGGCGACCGCTTGCTGCCTGACCTGCCCGCAGCGCTGGCGCGGGCGAAGGAGGATCTGCATGTCACCTCGGACTGAAACGGACAAGGCGCCGCCGGATGCCATGGTGACCCGGCACCTGAGCATCCGCGGCCTGGTGCAGGGGGTCGGCTTCCGCTGGAGCATGGTGCAGGCGGCGCAACGGCTGGGCGTGTCCGGCTGGGTGCGCAACCGTCGCGATGGCAGCGTGGAGGCCCTGATCCACGGGCCGCACATCGAGATCGCGGCCCTGATCGACTGGGCACGCAACGGCCCGCCGGGTGCGCGGGTGGAGCAGGTGACCGTGGAGGACTCCCCGGCGCCGGCCACACCCGAATTCCGCCTGCAGTTCGTGCAGCGAGATACCGCCTGAAGCACTGCCGGCCGTGGCTGCACAGCTTCCGTGCGAAGCTTAGGCGGTCGTCATCGGCAGGGCGTTTTTCACGACCGGCGGCCATGCCGTTCCGGCCTCGTGCGCCGAGCGCGCAGAATGCCCTCCCCAAGGACTTTTGTGGGGTCGCTCCGGACCCGGTGACGTGTTAGTGTCCTGCCTGATTTGCACAGGTAGCTGAGACGCATGCAGGGGCACAAACTGTCAGCGGAGTGCGCGCGGGGGGCAGGGCGATACGGTGGGCTGAAACACGCCCTGACCGTGCTGGCGGCCGCCCCGGCGACGGCGTTCGCGCAGGGCTCCTGGCGCGAGCTGTCGGACAGCGGCTGGTCGGCCTTCTTCATCGGGACGTCCCTGGTCCTGCTGGCCGTGGCGTCGCTGATGTATCGCCGCCAGCTCTCCCTCGCTTCGCGCCGGCTGCGTGCGCTCCAGTTGTCCGAGGAGCGCTACCGGGTCATCGTCGAGGGCACCAGCGTGGTGGCCTGGGAGTACGACGTGGGCGCCGACTGCTTCACCTACGTGTCGGCCCCGGGCGAGGGCCTGCTGGGCTTCCAGCTCACCCAGTGGTACCAGTCCGGCTTCTGGCGTTCGCGTATCCATCCCGAGGACGTGGCACAGGCCATGGCCTTCCTGCGGGACCAGTCCCGGCCGGATGCCGCCCACGAATGCGAATACCGCCTGCTGCATGCCGATGGCCGTGAAGTCTTCGTGCGCGACCTGCGTACGCCCATCGTCGGCTCCCGCAGTCATGCGGTCGGCATGCGCGGCATCTTCGTCGACATCACTTCGCACAAGGCTTCCGAGGCGGCGCTGGAGGAAAGCGAGGCGCGCTTCCGCAGCATGTTCGAACAGGCCGCGGTGGGCGTGGGCCTTTGCGAGCTGACCGGACGTTACGTGCGGGTCAACCAGCGCTACTGCGAGATCACCGGCTACCCGGCGGCGCTGCTGCAGCAGCGCGACTTCCGCGACATCACCCACAGTGACGACGTCGAGCCCAACGAGCGGCTGCTCGATGAGCTGGTGCTCGGCAATCGTGAAACCTATTCCGTCGAGAAGCGGATGATCCGCGCCAACGGCGAGGTGGTGTGGGTCCGGCTCACGATGTCGCTGGTGAAGGCCCGCAACCGTGCCGCGGGCCAGTTCATGGAAGTCATCGAGGACGTGACCGCGCGGCGGCAGGCCGAGAACGAACTGCGCGAGAGCGAAGGGCGCCTGCGCACGGTGCTGTCGGCGATGCGCGAGGGCGTCATCATGCGCGACGCCGGTGGCCGGGTGATGATCGCCAACGCCGCCGCGCGCCAGATCTACGGACTGGGGCCGGAGGAACCGTTCCCGCCGTTGTACGACTCGGTGATCGTGAAGTATCTGCACGAGGATGGTTCGCCGGGCTCCATCGACGAGCTGCCCAGCTCGCGGGCCATGCGCCTGGGTCGTGCGGCCTCGTCGGTGGTCGGCGTCGAGCGCCGCGACGGCAGCAAGGTGTGGTTCGTGTCGCGTGCCGAGCCGCTGCCTCGCGATTCGCAGAGCGGCCTGCATCCGGTGGTGCTGACCCTGTCCGACATCACCGCGCAGCGCCGTGCCGAGGAAGAGTTGCGCCTGGCCGCGACCGTGTTCGACAGTAGCGTGGAGGCCATCATGATCACCGATGCGCAACTGCGCATCCTGTCGGTGAACCGGGCCTTCAGCGACCTCACCGGCTTTGGCTCCTCCGAGGTCATCGGCAACACGCCGGACATGCTGTCTTCGGCGCGCTTCGAAACCGAACAGTACGAAACCGTGTGGGGGGAGGCGCGCCGGCGTGGCTCCTGGCAGGGCGAGATCTGGCAGCGCCGTCGCGACGGCACCGAGTTCCCGGAGTGGCTGTCGATCAGCGTGGTGCGCGACCACGCGGACATCGTGACCCACTTCGTCGCGGTGTTCACCGACATCACCGAGCGCAAGGCTTCCGAGGCGCGCATCGCCTTCCTGGCCCACCACGACCCGCTGACGACGCTGCCCAACCGCACGCTGTTCCAGGATCGCCTGGAACAGGCGCTGGGCCGCGCCGAGCGCAACGGGCAGATCGCGGCGCTGCTGTTCCTGGACCTCGACCGCTTCAAGACCATCAACGACTCGCTTGGCCACCTTGCCGGCGATCGCCTGTTGCAGGCGGTGGCCGAGCGCCTGACCCAGTGCGTGCGCGACACCGATACCGTGTGTCGCCAGGGTGGCGACGAGTTCCTCATCGTGCTGACCGACATCGGCGACACGGATGTGCCGGCACGGGTGGCGGAGAAGATCCTGCGACGCCTGTCCGAGCCCTTCGAGATCGATGGTCACGTGCTGGGCACTTCTTTCTCCATCGGCATCGCCGTGTTCCCGAACGACGGCCGCGATACCGATGCGTTGATGAAGAACGCCGACACGGCGATGTATCACGCCAAGGAGAGCGGGCGGAACACCTACCGTTTCTTCACCGAAGCGATGAATGCCAATGCGCTGGAGCGCCTGCAACTGGAGAACCAGTTGCGCCAGGCCCTGGACCGTGGCGAATTGCTGCTGAACTACCAGCCGCAGGTCGACCTGGTGACAGGTGACGTGGTGGGGGCGGAGGCGCTGATCCGCTGGCAGAGCGAGGCCCTGGGCTTCGTGCCGCCGGGGCGTTTCATCTCGATTGCCGAGGAGTCAGGGCTCATCGTGCCCATCGGCCGCTGGGTGTTGCGGCAAGCCTGCATGCACGCGAAGGAATGGCAGCAGGCCGGCCTGCCGCCGGTAGCGGTGGCGGTGAACATCTCGGCCCTGCAGTTCCGCCGCGATGACATCGTCGAGAGCGTGCGCAGCGTTTTGAACGAGACCGGCCTCGATCCGCGCTGGCTGGAACTCGAACTCACCGAGTCCCTGCTGATGCAGCACGCGGAGGAGGTGCTGGAAACCGTGGAGCGCCTCAAGGCGCTGGGCGTGCGCCTGTCGATCGACGATTTCGGTACGGGCTATTCCTCGCTGTCCTACCTCAAGCGCTTCGACGTGGACCGCCTCAAGATCGACCAGAGTTTCGTGCGCGACGTGGTGGACGACCCGGATGACGCCGCCATCGTGCGCGCCATCATCCAGCTCGGCCGCAGCCTGAAGCTGGATGTCATCGCCGAAGGCGCGGAGGCGCGTGCGCAGGTGGACTTCCTGGTGCGGGAGGGCTGTCGCGAGGCGCAGGGCTACTATTTCTGCCCGCCGGTCACGCACGAGGTGTTCATGGCTGTGCTGACCAAAGGCATGGCGTCGCGCACCGCCGACCTCAACGCCACCGGCATGCTGGCCTGAGCTTGGTCGTGCGGCTCAGGCCGCGAAGTGCGCCTGCAGGCCGGCCAGATAGCTTGTAACGCCTTCGCTGCCTTCCGTCGGTGCCCAGGTCGCTCGCTCCGCGTCCACCAGGGGCCGGTATGGCCCCAGCTTCACCTCGAAACAGATGGTGCCGGCCTGCAGGGCGCAGATGCTGTGCCAGGTGTTGCACGGCAGGTGGTAGCCCGTGGTCGAGCCGCCGGCGTCCAGCCTCACGCAGTGTTCGACGTGCCCGGCATCGTCGAACACCAGCACGCCGACGCTGCCACGCAGGATCAGCAGGGTTTCGTCATAGCCGGGCGTGAGGTGGCGATGCGGCATGACGTAGGAGCCGGGCTCGATACCGATCAGCAGGCGCTGGACCGGTTCATCCATGCTGGCGTGCAGGTTGCGATGGCTGCGCAGGCGTGGCGAGCCAGCGGCCGCTGTACTCAGCGCATCAAGCAGGTCGCGATCGAAGAAGGCGGGCAAGTGGAGGCTGTTGCAGGTTGTCACTGCCGGCGCAGCTGTGGAAAGCGCCAGGCCTGGCGATCAGTAACTGAAGGTCGCGCCGAAGGTGACGTAGGGGTTGAAGCGCATGCCGCCGCCCTGGCTGTCGGGCTTGAGGCCGACCGAGGGCACGCTCAGGCAGCTGACATCGGCCGAGCAGTTGCCGCTTCCCAGCAGCATGGTGCCCATCTCGGCCGACAGCCGCCAACGGCTGTTTTCCGTGACAGCGCCGCTCCAGCCGACGCCCACGTAGGGGGTGGAGAGGCGGCCGAACAGGTCGGATTCGCCGGGCGCGCGGTAGAGGTGTTCCTGCCGGTCGCGCCAGACCATGCCGAGCGACGTCCGCAGGCCTTCGCCGAAGGGTTTCCAGGAAGCCGCCAGCCAGGACGAACCCAGAGCATTGCCGTCCTCGCCCTGGCTGACCCCGGGAACGCCCCCGCTACCCAGTTCGAAGCGGCTTTCACCCTCCTTGCTGTCGACCGGCACACGCAGGCCCTGGCCGTGGGCCAGGCCGGAGAATGCGGCGATCAGGAGAAGGAGGGCAGGCGTGCGCATGGGGGGAAACATACCGGGTACCTGTATGAATCATAGATCGCGCAGGCCGGCGGGCGGAAGGCGGAATATCCCGGGTTTCCCGCCACTTGTCATGCGCGCCGGCCCGGGGCTCAGAAGCCGATGGTGATGCCGATGTTGAGCACCGGGTACCACTTGGCGTTCTTCAGGTCGTCCTGCAGCTTCTGTTGCTCGGCGGCGACATTCGAGCGCAGGGTCTGGCAGTCCGAGGCGGACAGGCCGGCGCCGCAGGCGACGTTCAGGCTGCTGCTGGGTGTGCCCATGTACATCACCCCCAGGTCTGCATAGAAGTTCACCCCCGCGCCAGCGACGGTGCCCCAGCCGATGCCCAGGTACGGCGCCACGGAGTTGCCGGACTTGATCTCACCGTCCAGCGAGCCGATCTGGCTGGCCGAGTAGGTCTGCCCGTTGATGACGTAATTCCCGTTGGTGGGGCGGCCATTCACCTTTATGCGGTTGCCGTTGGGGATCAGGCCTGCGGTCAGGCGGAACGGCCCGGGCAGCGGGCTCCAGTCCAGGAAGGCATTGAAGTTGGACAGGCGGATGTCGGCGTCGTAGCTGACGTCCGTGTCGTCCAGCGTCGTGTTGTAGGTAGCGTAGGAGTAACCGAGGCGGGCCGACAGCGTCGGAATGAGTTCAAAGGCGACGTCGCCGCCCAGGCCGGTGGTGCCGATACGGACGCCGGCACCCGCCGCGTGTGCGGGGGCGGTGGCAGACAAGGCCAGCATCAGCGTGCCGGCATATATGACGCGGGTACGGGACAGCTTCATGGTGATGTCTCCTCGTTGTCTGTGGGCCAACGGATACCTGAACGGCATTCGGGCACGCAACTGTAGCATCAACCGTCGAAGCGGCCGGCGGGGCGCAGCGGCGCCACGCCCGCGCACGGCCCGGCTAGTTGTAGATGATCTCCACGCCGTCCTGGCTCAACCACTCCCGCAGGTTTTCCAGCAGTGGCTCGTCCAGGCGGACGGTCCAGCGGTCGGACAGTGGCAGGTCGCCCTCGGCGCTACCGTTGCGGTAGCGCACCCGTACCGGGCAGGCGCCCTGGTCGCGCGGGGCGGCATGGGCGGATAGCAGGCCCTGCAGGTGGTCGGCGGCCTTGCGCGGGCCACCGGTCTTCGCCACCTCGCCGTTGATGCGCAGGGCCAGGCCGCGGGCGAAGCGGCCGCGGGCTTCGCCCAGGCTCATCACCTTGTCGGCGACCACGCGCAGGCCGCCGGAGAAATCGTCCGGGCTGACCTTGGCTTCGATGATCAGCACCTCGTCGGCCTGGATCTTGTTCTTGTTGGCGTCCAGCACTTCGGCATAGACGGTCACGTCCAGCGGCGCGCTGCCGTCGTCCAGCGTCACGAAAGCCATCTTGCCGCGCTGGCCCATCTTGATGCGCACGGCGGACACCACGCCGGCGACCTGTTGCGGCTCGCGGCGCGGCTCGACCCTGGACAGCGGGGTACGCACGAAGCGGCGCACCTCTTCCTTGTAGGTGTTGAAGGGGTGGCCGGACAGGAAGAAACCGATGGCGGTCTTCTCTTCCGCGAGCTGCACCTTCTCGCTCCAGGGCTTGGCGTCGATGTATTCCGGGGCGATGGCGGACACTTCGCCGGGCGCGTCGAACAGCCCGCCCTGGCCGGCGCTGGCGGCGGCCTGTTCGGCGGCTTCCATGGCGATGCCAACGCTCATCAGCAACTTGTTGCGATGGGCCTTGCCGTCCGGTGTCAGCGGCGCGATGGCATCCAGTGCACCGGCACGTACCAGTGCCTCGACGGCACGGCGGTTGACGGTGCGGCGATCAACGCGGCCGCAGAAGTCGAACAGATCCTTGAAGGGGCCATCCTGGCGCGCGGCGAGGATGGAGTTCACCGCCGGCTCGCCGACGCCCTTCACCGCGCCCAGGCCGTAGCGGATGGTCTTCGGGTCGGTCGGCTCGAAGCGGTAGTTCGAGTGGTTCACGTCCGGCGGCAGGACCTTCACCTTGTTGGCGACGGTGTCCTCGAAGAAGATCTTCACCGTGTCGGTGTTGTCCATGTCCGAGGACATGGTGGCGGCCATGAAGGCCGCGCAGTGATGCGCCTTCAGCCAGGCGGTGTGGTAGGTGACGACGGCATACGCGGCAGTGTGCGACTTGTTGAAGCCGTACTCCGCGAACTTGGTCATCAGGTCGAAGAGCTGTTCGGCGAGCGCGGGGTCGTAGCCGAGATTCTTCGCGCCGTCCGCGATGGTGGCGCGGTGGGCGGCCATCTCCTCCGGCTTCTTCTTGCCCATCGCCCGGCGCAGCATGTCGGCACCGCCCAGCGTGTAGCCGCCGATGATCTGCGAGATCTGCATCACCTGTTCCTGATACACGATCACGCCGTAGGTCGGCTCCAGGCAGGCTTTCAGGTCCGGGTGGAAATAGTCGATCTCCTGCTTGCCCTGTTTGCGCAGGATGAAGTCGTCCACCATCCCCGAGCCCAGCGGGCCCGGACGGTAGAGCGCCAGCACGGCGATGATGTCCTCGAAGCGGTCCGGCCCCAGCTTCTTGAGAAGCTTCTTCATGCCGTCCGATTCAACCTGGAAGATCGCCGTGGTGTTGGCGTCCTTCAGGATCTGGTAGGCGGCCGGGTCGCCGAAGCCCAGCGACATCAGGTCCGGCCGCGCGCCGGTCTCGCGCTCCACGTACTGCAGCGCGAGTTCGATGATGGTGAGGTTGCGCAGGCCGAGGAAGTCGAACTTCACCAGGCCGATGGCCTCCACGTCGTCCTTGTCGAACTGTGAAACCGGCGTGGCGTCCTCGCCGTCGGCGATGTAGAGCGGGCAAAAGTCGGTGAGCCTGCCGGGCGCGATCAGCACGCCGCCCGCGTGCATGCCGACACCGCGGGTCATGCCTTCCAGCGGCAGCGCCAGGTTCCACAATTCGGTGATGGACTCGCCGTCGTTGGCGTCGTTCATCATGTCGCCGATGCCGGGCTCCTGCTCGCGTGCTTCCTCCAGCCCCAGCGGCTTGTTCTGCACCACAGGGATGAGCTTGGACAGGCGGTCGCACATGCCGTACGAGAGATCCAGCACACGACCGACGTCGCGCACCACGGCCTTGGAGGCCATGGTGCCGAAGGTGGCGATCTGGCTCACCGCGTCCGCGCCGTAGCGGCCACGCACGTATTCGATGACGCGGTAGCGGTTGTCCTGGCAGAAGTCGATGTCGAAGTCGGGCATCGACACCCGTTCCGGGTTCAGGAAGCGCTCGAACAGCAACGCGTATTCCAGCGGATCGAGGTCGGTGATCTTCAGCGAGTAGGCGACCAGCGAGCCGGCGCCCGAACCGCGGCCGGGGCCGACGGGCACGCCATTGTTCTTCCCCCACTGGATGAAGTCCGCCACGATCAGGAAGTAGCCGGGGAAGCCCATCTTGATGATGGTGTCGGTCTCGATCTTCAGGCGTTCGTCGTAGCGCGGGCGCTGCTTCTCGCGTTCTTCCGGATGCGGGTAGAGCTGCACCAGGCGCTCTTCCAGGCCGCGCTGCGCTTCCAGCACCAGGAAGTCGTCCAGGCTCATGCCGTCGGGTGTCGGGAACAGCGGCAGGTAGTTCTTGCCCAGCGTCACCGACAGCGAGGCGCGCTTCGCGATCTCGACGGCGTTTTCCAGCGCTTCCGGAATGTCGGCGAAGAGCTCGACCATCGCGGCCTGGCTCTTGAAGTACTGCTCCTCGGTGAAGCGCTTCGGGCGGCGCGTGTCGGCCAGCACATGGCCCTGCGCGATGCACACCCGCGCCTCGTGGGCCATGAAGTCCTCGCGCTTGAGGAACTGCACCGGGTGGGTGGCTACCACCGGCAGTTCCAGCTCGCCGGCGAGGTGCAGGGCCTGCTGCACATACTGCTCGGTGCCGGCGTGGCCGGCGCGCTGCACTTCGATGTAGAAGCGATCGGGGAAGCGCTGCGCCCAGTCGCGCGCAAGCTCCGTGGCGCGTTCCAGGTTGCCGGCCGCCAGCGCACCGGCGATGTCACCCTGCATGGCGCCGGACAGGCAGATCAGGCCGGCGGTGGTGGTCGTGTCCAGCCACTCCTTGCGCAGCTCGGCCCGGCCGCGATGCTTGTTCTCCAGGAAGCCGCGCGTCAGCAGCTCGCAGATCTGGCGATAGCCTTCGCGGTGCAGGCAGATCAGCAGCACGCGCCAGGGTTTGTCGCGGTCGAGCTCGTTGGTGATCCAGGCGTCCACGCCGATGATCGGCTTGATGCCCTTGCCGCGGCAGCCCTTGTAGTGCTTGACCATGCCGAAGAGGTTGGCGAGGTCGGAGATGCCCAGCGCCGGCATGCCTTCCGCCGCGGCGGCGGCGATCGCATCGTCGATCCGCACGATGCCGTCCTCGACCGAGAACTCACTGTGCAGGCGAAGATGGACGAAGGCGGGAGCGTGGGGCAGGAGTGCGGCAGTCATGGCCGGCATTTTACGTTGCCCGACAGCCCTCCGGTGACCATCACTCACAGCCTGCCATTGCGGGGTGCCGGCTTGCCACTGGCATTGATGCAGGGCAACGGAAACGCGTGGATTGCAGATAGAATGCCGGGCAGTCAACCCATAACAATATCGGTGCACGACAGGCTTCACGGTCGGGCGCTTTCTTTCGGCAACCCATGAGCTCCCACGGAAACTCGCCGGCCACGGCGCGCTGGTCGTTGCTCGCTTTGCTGGCGGGCGGCATCTGCATTGCGTTCGCGCCGATCTTCGTGCGCCTGGCCGATACCGGGCCGGTCTCGGTCGTGGTCTGGCGGATGGGCCTGTCGATTCCCTTCGTCCTGGCGCTGGCCTGGAACGAAGGCAGCCGCGCGGTACGCGAGGCCTCACCCCAGGCCTGGCTGTGGCTGGTGGTGTCCGGCCTGATGCTGGGCGCGGATCTCGCGCTGTGGCACATCGCCATCCACATGACCTCGGTGGCGAATTCCACCTTCCTCATCAACCTCGCGCCGCTGTTCGTGACCCTCGGGGCCTGGTGGTTCCTGTCGGAGCGCGTGGGGTCTGGGTTCGTGCTGGCGCTCGTCTGCGCCATTGCCGGTGCCGCCTTGCTGGTGCGGGCGAGCTTCGGTACCGGGGAGGCCTTGCGGGGCGACATGGTGGCCTTGCTGGCGGCGGTGTTCTACGCGGGGTATCAACTGACGGTGAAGTACTGCCGTCGTTACTTCTCGACCTGGACGATCCTGGCGGGCACGGCTTCGGTGGCTGCCATATCGCTGCTGCCGGTGGTGGTCGCGCTGGACGAGACCTTCTGGCCGCGCTCTGCGCAGGGCTGGGGGGCGGTCGTCGGCATCGCGCTGGTGTGTCAGGTGCTGGGGCAGGGCCTGATCACCTGGGCGGTCGGCCACATCCGCGCCAACATGGCGTCCATCGGCCTGTTGATCCAGCCGGTCACCGCGGCCTGGCTGGCCGTGCTGATATTCGGCGAGACGATGGCCGTGATGCAGGTGCTCGGCTGTGTGCTGGTGCTGTTCGGCATCGCGCTGGCACGACGCAACAACCGGGGCTAGGGTGGCCCGGCCTCAGCCGGACCTCAGTACACGCGCTCCCCGCCCTCCAGCAGCGCGAATTCCCCCGGTTGCATGCGGGTCCAGGTTTCGTTGTCGGTCAGCGGATGCGTGGCGATGACGGCAACCCGGTCTTCGTTCGTCGTGAGCTGGGCAAAGTCCACGCTCAGGTCGGCATCGGCGAGGTGGGCCGAGGTGAAGGGCGCCTGCCGGACGATGTAGTGCAGATCCGTCGCGCAGTGCGCGAACAGCAGCTTGCCGCTGCCGAGCAGGAAGTTGAACGTGCCGCGGCCGGTCAGCTCGGCCAGCAGGCTCTTCAGGTTCGCGTACAGCAAGTCGTGCGACGGCATCTGCGCGAAGCGCACCGACAGTTCGTTCATCAACCAGCAGAACGCCCATTCGCTGTCGGTGGTGCCCACCGGCGTGAAGCGGTTGCCGTTCATAGCGGGCAGGTCGGCCAGGTTGCCGTTGTGCGCGAAGATCCAGTCGCGGCCCCACAGTTCGCGGCGGAACGGGTGGGTGTTGGCCAGGCTCACGCGGCCCTGCGTGGCCTTGCGGATGTGGGCGATCACGTTGCGGCTCTTGATCGGGTATTGCCGCACGAGATCTGCGATCGGTGAGGACACCGAGGGCAGGTAGTCCAGGAAGATCCGGCAGCCGTCATCCTCGAAGAAGGCGATTCCCCAGCCATCCACGTGTTCCCCCGTCAGCCCGCCGCGGCGGCTGAAGCCTTCGAAGGAAAAGACGATGTCGGTCGGCGTATTGCAATTCATGCCGAGAAGCTGGCACATGGGACTGCCCTGCGTGATGCACTGGTGGCGATTTTACCGTGTGCAGCGCTGCGGATAGTCATGGCGGCAGGCCCCGTGGCGCCAGTGGAAAACGGAAGGACAAAGAGGAAGATACGACCACAAACGACGAAGGGCCGGCCACATTCCGTGGCCGGCCCTTCGCACGCGGAGCGTCAGCTTCAGCTGGCCTTGCGTTGCAGGCGCTCCAGGTTGTCGTAGCGCTGGCTGGCGATCTCGGCCGCCTGTGCCGCGGCACGCGCTGCCAGTTGCGCTGCGCATTGCGCCAGCATTTCCTCCGACAGGCTGTCGATGTCGAACTGCGGCGCCCAGCCCCAATCCTGGCGGGCGGCGCTGTCGTCCAGGCCAGCCGGCCAGCTGGCGGCGATCTGGTCGCGATGGTCCGGCTGGTACTGCACCTTGAACGCCGGCATCAGCCTGGTGATGGCGGCGACGAAATCCTGCGGGGCGCCGGAGAAGCCGCCCAGGTTGTAGCCGGTGCTCTGGCGGATCTGTTCGGCCGGGGCGGCCATGAAGTCGATGGTGCCGCGGATGGCGTCGGCCATCGCCAGCATCGGCAGGGCGCGCTCGGCCGACAGCGGGCAGCGGTAGGTCTCGCCCGCGACGGCTGCGTGGTAGATCTCAACGGCGTAGTCGGTGGTGCCGCCACCGGGCAGGCTTTCCCAACCGATGACGCCGGGGTAGCGCAGCACGCGAACGTCCAGGTTGAAGCGGCGGCGATACCAGGCGGCGAGGTTTTCCCCCGCGGCCTTGGCGATGCCGTACACAGTGGTCGGCCGGGTCGGAGCGTCGTCCGGCGTGGCGTTGCTGGCCGCGTCCGGGCCGTAGACCGCGATGGTGGAGGGGAAGAACACGCGGCTGACGCCGTGTTCGCGACAGGCCTCCAGCACGTTGAGGAATCCGTTGAGGTTGACCTGCCAGGCGCGGCCGGGATCACGCTCGCCCACGGCGGACAGGACGCCGGCAAGGTGATAGACATGGTCGGGTTTTTCGCGGGCGATCAGTGCGCGCACCGCATCCGCGTCGGTGACGTCGAGCTTTGCGGTGGGGCCGTCGATGTCCGGTTCGCGCAAGTCGCTTGCGACGACTGCCGGTTCGCCGTGGCGCTCTCTCAGCGCCGGTACCAGTACGCGGCCAATCTGCCCGTCACAGCCGGTGACGAGTACCCGAATCTTCCTGTCCATGCTTGCATCCTCTCTCTGCGCCTCGCCCCGGGGGTAGGTCCGGATCCGGAATGGATCCGGCTGGGCTCGCTACGTCGCACGAGCATGCTTGCATGCACAGGTGACGACAGATCGAAAGGGAAGCGTGACAAAGGTCCCGCAAATTCCGGAATCGCTATTTTCCGCCAAAAACAATGACGTCGCCCGTGGGCGATATGCCGCCTTTCGTCGAAGGCTGTCTGACTTTTTCGGCGCTTCAGGCAGGGATGCGCGCGTAGTCCACGAAGCTGTAGGCGTGGTCGTGGCGCTCGTCGGCGGGATGGAACGCGCGTGCCGTTTCGCTGAACGCCAGCCGGTCGAAAGGCGGGAACAAGGCATCGCCTTCCACCTCGGCGTCGACCTCGGTGAGATACAGCAGGTCGGCCTGCGCCAGGGCCTGCGTGTAGAGCTGGGCGCCGCCGATGACGAACACGGTGTCCTTGCCGGCGCAGGCGTCGATGGCGTCCTGCAGGCTGTGGACGACACGTGCGCCGGCGGCGTCCAGGCCTTGCTGGCGCGTGATGACGATGTTCTCGCGGCCGGGCAGGGGACGGCCCAGCGAGTCCCAGGTCTTGCGGCCCATGATGATCGGGTGCCCGAGCGTGAGTGCCTTGAAGCGCTTCAGGTCTTCCGGCAGACGCCAGGGCAGGGTGTTGTCGCGACCGATGACGCCGTTCTTCGCCACCGCGGCGATCAGCGCGATCTTCGGCTGGCTCATACCGCCACCGGTGCGGAGATGTGCGGATGCGGGTCGTAGCCTTCCAGGGTGAAGTCCTCGAACCGGAACGCGAACAGGTCGGTGACCTCCGGGTTCAGCTTCATCACCGGCAGCGGACGCGTTTCGCGCGACAGTTGCAGGCGCGTCTGCTCCAGGTGGTTGCTGTAGAGGTGCGCGTCGCCCAGCGTATGCACGAAATCGCCCGGCTTCAGCCCGCAGACCTGCGCGATCATCAGCGTCAGCAGTGCGTAGCTCGCAATATTGAAGGGCACGCCGAGGAAGATGTCGGCGCTGCGCTGGTAGAGCTGGCAGGACAGCTTGCCGTCGGCGACGTAGAACTGGAACAGCGCGTGGCAGGGTGGCAGGGCCATCTTGTCCACGTCGCCCGGGTTCCAGGCGCTCACCAGGTGGCGGCGCGAATCCGGGTTCCTTTTCAGGCCCTCGACCAATTGCCTGATCTGGTCAATCTCGCGGCCATCGGCGGTCTGCCAGCGCCGCCATTGCTTGCCATATACCGGCCCCAGCTCGCCGGATTCATCCGCCCATTCATCCCAGATCGAGACCTTGTTTTCCTTCAGGTAACGAATGTTCGTATCGCCCTGCAGGAACCACAGCAGCTCGTGAATGATGGAGCGCAGGTGCAGCTTCTTGGTGGTGGTGACCGGAAAACCTTCGGACAAATCGAAACGCATCTGGTAGCCGAACACCGACAGGGTGCCGGTGCCGGTGCGGTCGGACTTGGCGTGGCCGTGCTCGAGCACGTGACGCATGAGATCCAGGTATTGGCGCATGGGAGCTGAGGGGAAGTGGCGCGGAGGAGAAACTCCGGGGATTCTACTTGAGGGGTCGCCCTTGGTCCGATGGTCGGCTGTTTGTTTCTGGCGACTCTGGCTAGAATCTGCCGGAATCCGCCGGATGGCCGGCGAAATTGTTGATTCCCCGGGGGTGCGCATGTTGTCCCTGCTGTCCAGAAGTCATCCGCTCGCAGCAAACCGCGCACTCCAGCAGGCCCTGGCCGAACTGCGGGGGGCCGAACCTGCCGAGGCGCTCGGCGAGGCCGCCTCCTGGGTCGAATCCCTGCTCGGCAACCCCGACCTCAACGATGCCGACCGCCACCGCCTGATCTTCGCGCTGGACGAGGCCACCCAGCCGCATGTCCGGCAGCTGTCCGAGCTCTACCTCGCGGCGCCCGCCAGCGAGGGCAGCGTGCGGCGCAACCTGTGGAACCGTACGCGCGGCTTCCTGGCGATGCTGCTCGACGCTTACGGCGAATGCCTGATCACCGCGGCCGCGGCGGAAGAACGTGCGCGTGCCACCCCGGTGTTCGCTGAACTTGCCGCCCGCGCGATCCGCACCGCCTGCCAGCGTGCCAAGTGGGACGCCTTCCGCCACGGCCCGCATGACGAGACCCTGTGGGCGCGCGCCAATCTGGCCTACCGGCTGGCCGTCGGCGCCGGCCAGGACAGGCTGCCGGTCCAGCTGCGTGCCGACCGCCGCCTGGAAACCTCGGTAGAGCGCGAATACCTGCGCTGCGTGGCCCTGCACGCGGTGGGCGCCGACCAGCTCGATCCGCCCCAGCTGGAACTGGCTGCGCGCCTCATCACCTACGTCTGGCCGCACCTGCAACTGGTCGCCGCCCCGGCCGCCGGCAGCACCTACTGGGTGGAGGCCGCGCAGTCGCTGCCACCGGCCCGCCTGGTGCGGACACCCGAGCACGCCAGCCTGCCGCGGTTCTTCAGCGGGCTGGAAGCCCTGCCAGCCCTCCAGCAGCTGCACGACCTGCTGCTGGCTGGCAATGCACCGGCCAGCCTGGCGGCGGACGACGACGCCTCGCGGGCGCGGCTGGCCCTGGTGCTGGGCCATATGGTCAAGGCCTGGTCCAGCGAGGCCCCGGTGCGTCGCCACCGCCGCCATGCCTTGCCCGGCCAGATGATGGTCATCAGCGGCCTGATGCGTTTCCTCGGGCGACTGGCGGGCGACGGTGAAGTCATCGTGCCGCGCACCTGGGAGCTGCGCGATGCCAGCCGGCAGGGGGTGGGCGCCGTGGCGCCGCTGGACGGCCAGGACGAAGTCCGGGTCGGAGCCCTGGTCGGCATGCACTCGCTGGACGGGGACCGCTGGCGGGTCGGCAAGATCAAGCGCCTGTGGCGGACGGCGGAAAACCGTGGCCATGTCGGCGTGGAGCTGCTGGAAGGCTCGCCGATGGCCGCCTCGGCCGACGACGGCTCCTGCGCGGTCCGGGTGCTGGTGCTCGATCCGCTCAAGCGCGGTGCCACCGTGCGCATCGCCGTGCCGCTGCCCGGCCCGCGCGACGGGGTGCCGCTGTACCTGCTGGATCACGGCCGGACGGCCAAGCTCGTCCCCTTGTCGGTACTCGACCGTGGCAGCGACTATGAAATACGCGCCTATCTGTTTGCCCCGTAAGGCCCCGGGCACGGGCCGGCGACGGGCGGGAAAGCCACCCGTAGTGCGCCCGTAGGCGGGTTGATGCGGGCTTGATCGAAGCCGATCGGCACCCGTGGCGCTTGCGGTACAATCGCGCCCTCTGTCACGCCAGCCTGTCTCAGTGAAGACCACTTTTCTCGAATTCGAGCAGCCCATTGCCGATCTGGAAACCAAGATCGAGGAGCTGCGCTTCGTCCAGGACGATTCCGCCGTCGACATCTCGGAGGAGATCTCCCGCCTCGAGGTCAAGCGCCAGGCGCTGACCAAGGAGGTATACGGCAAGCTGACGCCCTGGCAGATCGCCCAGGTGGCGCGCCATCCACAGCGTCCGTATTCGCTGGACTACTTCCAGCACATCTTCACCGACTTCGAAGAGCTGCATGGCGACCGCGCCTTCGCCGACGACCGCGCCATCATCGGCGGCCTGGCCCGTTTCAACGGTCAGAGCTGCATCGTCATCGGCCACCAGAAGGGCCGCGACACCAAGGAAAAGATCATCCGCAACTTCGGCATGCCGCGTCCGGAGGGTTACCGCAAGGCCCTGCGCCTGATGCGCCTGGCCGAGAAGTTCGCGATTCCCGTCTTCACCTTCGTCGACACGCCCGGTGCCTATCCCGGCATCGACGCCGAAGAGCGCGGCCAGTCCGAGGCCATCGGCCACAACCTGTACGTGATGGCCGAGCTGCGCGTGCCCATCATCTCCACCATCATCGGTGAAGGCGGTTCCGGTGGCGCGCTGGCGATCGCCGTGGCCGACCAGCTGATGATGCTGCAGTTCTCCACCTACTCGGTCATCTCGCCGGAAGGCTGCGCCTCCATCCTGTGGAAGAGCGCCGAGAAGGCGTCGGAGGCGGCCGAGACCATGGGCATCACGGCGGCGCGCCTGAAGTCCCTGGGCCTGGTCGACAAGATCATCAACGAGCCGGTGGGCGGCGCGCATCGCGACCACCGCGCCACGGCGCAAAGCCTCAAGCGTGGCCTGCAGGACAGCCTCAAGCAGTTGTCGGAGCTGTCGGCGGATGAACTCATCGAGAAGCGTTTCGAGCGGCTGATGAGTTACGGCAAGTTCAAAGAACTCGCCACCTGAGGACGGGATAAATCTACTGCGCGGTCCAATCCCGGAACTCCGGTGCTCGTCGTACTTCAGTACGACTCCGCGCCTCGTTCCGGCCTTGAACCGCTCGCTACGATTTCTCCCATCCTCACCCGAAGGCTGCAGACAATGCGGCCTTTTTCTTTTGTGGGACGGGATTGGCGTGGCGGGCAGGATGAATCTTCCTGATGTGGTGAGCGGACAGCTGCCGAAGCAGGGGCGGCGGGTATGCGTCGCGTTCAGCGGCGGGCTGGACTCGACGGTGCTGCTGCATCTGTTGCGCGCCATTGCGGCCGAGCACGCGGCGCAGTTGCAGGCCGTGCATGTGCATCACGGCCTGAATCCGAAGGCGGACGACTGGGCGGCGCATTGCGAGGCGGTGTGTGCGTCGCTGGGCGTGCCGCTGCACGTGGCGCGCGTGGTGGTGTCGCGCGACGATCCGCGTGGTGTCGAGTCGGCGGCGCGCGATGCGCGGCATGCGGTGTTGGCGGCACAGGATGCGGACTGGATCGCGCTTGCGCATCATCGCGACGACCAGGCTGAAACGGTGCTGATGCGCCTGCTGCGTGGCGCCGGCGTCGAAGGCATGGCGGCGATGCGTGCGCTCGACCCGGCGCGGCGCTTGTGGCGGCCCTTGCTCGACGTGTCGCGTGCCGAGCTGCTGGCGTGCGCGCAGGCGGAAGGCTGGCGCTGGATCGAGGACGACAGCAACTCGGACACGAGCTACGCACGCAATCACCTGCGTCACGCGGTGGTGCCGGCGCTCACGGCGCATTGGCCGGGTGCGGCCACCACGCTGGCGCGCGCGGCGGCGCATTTCGGCGACGCGGCGCAACTGCTGGCAGAGCTGGCAGAGCAGGACATCGCGACGGTGCTGCCCGGCACGGCTGGCGCGCGTTCGCGTCTTGCCGCCTTGCCGGAGGCCCGCGCCCGCCACGTGTTGCGCGCCTTGCTGGCCTTGCATGGCGAGCGCATGCCGGATACGCGACACCTGCAGGAGAGCCTGCGCCAGCTGGTGGGTGTGCGGGCGATCCGCCAGGTGCACGGCGCCACGGCGCTATGCGCCTATCGAGACGCCTTCTGGCTGGAGGCCGACATGCCGGCAACGGCGGGCGAGCATGCCGGCGTGTGGCAAGGAGAAACACAATGGCCCTGGTGCGGTGGCGAACTCGCCTTCTCGCCTGCAAACGGCCCGGATGCGCTGCGCATCGACCCGCAACAGGCGTTCTCCATCGGCCTGCGTCGCGCTGACGACCGCCTGCGCGAACACCAGGGCGGCCCTTCACGGGCGTTCAGGCAACTCGCGCAGGAGCGCGGCGTGCCGCCCTGGTGGCGGGATCGTCTGCCGGTGCTGCGGGCGGCCGACGGCAAGGCCGTGTGGATCGGCGCGATCGGCGCCGACGCTGGTGCCCGCTGCGAACCCGGCGAGGCGGGCTGGGCGCTGGACTGGCGACGGCCTGCGGGTGCCGGCTGGTAGAGCCGGTATTTGCCTTGCCGACTGATCCATATCAGGCCGCCGCCTTGGCGCAAGCGCGGTGGTCGGCGAAGATGACAGGCTGATGCCGTCCCCGCAGCTGCGGCTGCCCTGAAGCACATGAATATCCTGATCGCGTGTTGCCTGTTGCTGGCGCTCCAGCTTGCCGGGGAGAGCCTGGCGCGGGCCTTCAACCTGCCCTTGCCTGGGCCGGTCATCGGCATGCTGATGCTGGCCTGCTGGCTGGGCTGGCGCGGCCTCGACAGTGCGCGCGGCACGGCGCTCCAGCAGACCTGTTCGGCCTTGCTGGGCAACCTCTCCCTGCTGTTCGTGCCGGCGGCGGTCGGGGTCATGCTGCATCTGCATCGCCTGCGTGACGAATGGCTGCCGATCCTTGTGGCGCTGGTGCTAAGCACGGCCATCGGCCTGGCCGTCACGGCCGGCGTGGTGCAATGGCTGGTGGCGAGGCAGGAGCGCAAGGAAGCTTCGCAAGGCGGTGTCCAGCCATGACGCCGGTCCTGCCCGATCCCCTGAATGCCTCGCTGGCCGCGCTGTGGGTGTACCTCGACGCCTCGCCGCTGACCTGGCTGATGCTGACCCTTGCCGCCTTCATCTTCGGCGGCCTGGTGAGCGAGCGTTTCTGCCACCACCCGGCGGCCAACCCGGTGGCCATCTCGGTGGTGCTGCTGGTGAGCGTGTTGTTCGCCACCGGCACGCCCTATGCGCGTTACTTCGAAGGGGCGCAGTTCATCCACTTCGCGCTGGGGCCGGCGACGGTGGCACTCGGGCTGCCGCTGTACCAGCAGCGCCACGTGTTGCGGCGCCACGCCTTGCCGCTGGCCGCGGGCCTGCTCGTCGGTTCGTTCGCGGCGGCGGGCTCGGCCGTGCTCATCGGCTGGATGCTGGGAGCGAGCGCTGAAACCTTGCTGTCATTGATTCCGAAATCGGTGACCACGCCGATCGCCATGGGCGTGTCGGAGCACGTCGGTGGCCTGCCCTCGCTCACGGTCGTGCTGGTCATTCTCACCGGCATCCTCGGCGCGATGCTGGCCAATCCCATCCATGCTGCGCTGGGCATCCATCATCCGGTGGCGAGGGGGTTCTCGATGGGCGTGACGGCGCATGGCATCGGCACTGCGCGGGCGTTCCAGGAGCGCGAGATCATGGGGGCGTTCGCCGGTCTGGCCATCGGCCTGAACGGCGCGCTCACCGCAATGGCCGTGCCCTGGCTGGTGCATCACTTCCACCGCTGACAGCGTTGTGGCAGCAGGCGACGGCCTGCTTTTTGCGATGCGCGGCACTTGCTGGGAGAATGACGGTCCCTTACAGAGGTGTGCGCCGCGCTGCGTGATCCGCAGTGCGGCGTTGCTCTTTCTGGTGTTCCCTCACCGCGTGTCAACGGAGACCCCGCGTGTTCACCTGGTTCGAAAAACTCGTCCATCCCTATCCCGACGGTGCGCCCAAGACGGCACCGCGCAGCTTTGCCGGCTTCCTGTGGGCCTGTACCCAGGGCCTGCGCGGCTATGTGTTCGCCATGGCCCTGTGCACGGCGGCCATCGGTGCCTTCGAAGCCTTGCTCTACAGCGCGCTGGCGCGCATGGTGGACTGGCTGGGGCGCATCCAGCCCGCGACGCTGTGGCAGGACGAGGCCGGCACGCTGGCCCTGCTTGCCGTCATCCTGCTGGCCAGCCCCCTGGTCGTCGCGGTACAGACCTTCATCAAGCACCAGGCGCTGGCGGGCAACTTCCCGATGCGCCTGCGCTGGAACTTCCACCGCCTGATGCTCGGCCAGAGCATGAGCTTCTACCAGGACGAATTCGCCGGCCGCATCGCCACCAAGGTGATGCAGACGGCATTGGCGGTGCGCGACACGGTGCTGATCATCACGGACATCCTGGTCTACGTGGTGATCTATTTCGTCACCATGGTGGTGGTGGTCGGCAGCTTCGACCTCTGGCTGCTGCCGCCTTTCCTGGCATGGCTGGCGCTGTACCTGCTGGCGATGCGCATCTTCGTGCCGCGACTCGGGCAGGCCGCCAAGTCGCAGGCGGATGCGCGCTCGCTGATGACGGGGCGCATCACCGATGCCTACACCAACATCGCGACGGTGAAGTTGTTCTCGCATGCCCGCCGCGAGGCCGGTTACGCACGCGCCGCCATGCAGGACTTCCTCGTCACCGTGCATGGCCAGATGCGCCTGGTCAGCGCCTTCGAGATCACCAACCACGCGCTCAACATGCTGCTGGTGGTGTCCACCGCCGGCCTGTCGTTGTGGCTGTGGGCGCAGGGGCAGATCGGCGTGGGTGCGGTGGCGGCGGCCACCGCGCTGGCCTTGCGCCTGAACGGCATCGCCCACTGGATCATGTGGGAAATGGCGATGCTGTTCGAGCACATCGGCACCGTGCAGGACGGCATCAATACCCTGTCGCGCCCGCATGCCATCGTGGACCGTGCCGATGCGAAGCGGCTGGAGGTCAGCCGTGGCGAGATCCGCTTCGAGGACGTCAGCTTTGCCTACGGTGGCGAGAAGAAGGTCATCGACCACCTCAACCTGACGATCCGTCCCGGCGAGAAGATCGGCCTCGTGGGACGCTCTGGCGCCGGCAAGTCCACCATCGTCAACCTGCTGCTGCGTTTCTACGACGTGGAAGCCGGCCGGGTGACGATCGACGGCCAGGACGTCTCGCAGGTGACGCAAGACAGCCTGCGCGCCAGCATCGGCATGGTGACCCAGGACACTTCGCTGCTGCATCGCTCGGTGCGCGAGAACATCCTGTACGGCCGACCGGACGCGAATGACCAAGACATGATGGCCGCCGCCGAGCGCGCCGAGACGCATGAATTCGTACAGGGCCTGACCGATCCGGCGGGCCGCAGGTCGTATGACGCGCACGTCGGCGAACGTGGCGTGAAGCTCTCCGGCGGTCAGCGCCAGCGCGTGGCGATCGCGCGCGTGATGCTGAAGGATGCGCCCATCCTGCTGCTGGACGAAGCCACCAGCGCGCTGGACTCCGAGGTGGAGGCCGCCATCCAGGGCAGCCTGTATCGCCTGATGGAGGGCAAGACGGTGGTGGCGATCGCTCACCGCCTGTCCACCATCGCGGCGATGGACCGGCTGATCGTGCTGGACCACGGGCGCATCGTGGAAGAGGGCGACCACCGCAGCCTGCTTGCGAAGGGCGGGCTCTATGCGCGCCTGTGGGCACACCAGAGTGGCGGCTTCCTTGGCGAGGAGGCGGAAGAGGCCGAAGAGGCCGAGGTGACGGAGCAAGCGGGGAGCACGGCGGCGGTCTGATCCGCGCGCTTCCCGGGACGGCATGTGGGGCGGCACTTGGGGCGGCACGTCATTCGTGCCGTGGTTCCCCGGGCTCCGCCAGGGGCGGCGTCGCTTTGAGCAACGGCGCGCATGCGCCGCAACGCGCCCTCTGCCGCACGTCCGGCCGCAGGTTCAGCTGCAGGTTCAACCAAACGCTCGGCCCCCACGTTTTCCGGACGCCAGAAGATGGACGGCCCCGCAGGGCGGGGCCGTCCGGTGCAGTGCTGGGGTTTGTCTCCTCCCGCCTGCTTTGGTAGTTATTCTGGTTATTTCTTGTCGGCGCTGTCCTGGATCTTCTCGCCAGCGTCCTCGACCTTCTGGCCGATCGCCTCGCCGGTCTCGGCGGCTTTTTCGCCCAGGGTCTCGGGTTCCTTCTTGGTCCCCAGTGTTTCGTCGATGGACTTGCCGGCGCGTTCGGCCGGCCCTTCCTTCTCGCAGGCAGCCAGTCCCAGTGTCAGGCTGGCGGCAGCCAGCACGCTGAGCAACAGGCGTGAGTTGGTTTTTTTCATGTTCGCTCTCCCACTTGATCTGTGCGACCTCATGTCGCAACGGTGAGCGAATCATCCGGTAAGGCCGGACACCCCCTTGTCAGCAGAATCCCCTTCCGCTGTCAGAGGGCGCCGACAGCGGAAGGATGCCAGTCGGGCGGCTACTTCATGACCCGGAACAGGTCGTTGAAGTCGTCCGTCCAGGCCTGCAGGCCGGCAATGTCGTCGATCGGCGCCGTGGCGTTGCGCAGGGCGCCGCGGCCCAGGCTGGCGGCGTCGCGACTCACCAGTACCCAGTCGGTCCGCCGCAGCGGCGTGTCGGTGGCGTCGTCATGGACCAGCCGCGCGTGCACGCCGTGCGCGAGGGCGATGCGCTCCACCACCGGTGCCAGTGACAGATGTCCGTTGGTGACGTGGAAGGCCACGATGCCATCGGCCTTCATGTGGCGCAGATAGACCTCCATGGCCTCGACGGTCAGCAGGTGAACCGGGACCGAGCCGCCGGAGAAGGCGTCGATGGCCAGCACGTTGAAGTCCTGCGGCGGCTCGCGCTCCATCGACAGGCGCGCGTCGCCCAGCACGGTCTCGATCTGCGCCGGGCTGTCGCGCATGAAGCTGAACTCGCTCTGCGCCAGCTCCACCACCTGCGGGTTGATCTCGTAGAAGCGGTACAGGTCGCCCGGGCGACTGTAGGCCGCAAGGCAGCCCGCGCCCAGGCCGATGACGCCGACCCGCAGGCTGCCCGACAGGCCGTCGCCTTCCTTGCTGGCGATGGCCAGCGCCACGCCGGAGCCGGGGCCGTAGTAGCTGGTGGGCTCGCGCTTGCGTGCGCTCACCAGGTACTGCTCGCCATGCTTGATCGAGCCGTGCAGCAGGGCGCGCACGTTGTCGTCCGGCTGGTCACGCGCCTGGTCGTAGGTCAGCAGCGAGCCGTAGAAATTGCGCACCACCCGGCGGGCACCACTGAAGTCGTTGTAGACCTGCATCGCCAGGAAGTAGCTGCACACCAGGCACAGGCATACGCCCGCCAGCGCCATCGGCCTGTGCTGGCGGAACACCACGACGATCAGCACGGCGGTGATCACCAGGCCGATGCCCAGCTCGTAGTAGGCCGGCAGCACATGCGGCGCCACCAGACCCACGGCGATGCCGCCCAGCGCGCCGCCCAGCGACAGCATCAGGTAGAAGCGCGTCAGGTAGCGGGGGGCCGGCCGCATGCGGGCCAGTTCGCCGTGGAAGAACATGCAGAACAGGAACAGCCCCAGCACGTACAGCGGCAGGTCGTCCTGCAGGCTGGCACCGATGCCGTGCTGCAGGCCGTAGGCGCACAGCACCAGCAACACGGCGGCCGGCGGCAGGAAGAGGCGGCGGCGATACCAGCGGTCGCTCTCGAAGGCCAGCACGAAGGTGAACAGGTAGGCCGACAGCGGCAGGATCCACAGGAAGGGAATCGACGAGACGTTGTGGGTCAGGTGGTTGGTGATTCCCAGCAACAGCCAGGAGCCCATGGCCGACAGCGACAGCCACAGCAGGCTGGTGCCGAGCGTCGGGGCGGTGCCGTCGGCGTTCGACGTGTCGGTGCGGGCCTGCGCGGCCGCCTGCGCCGAAGCCCCGCCGGCGGCGGCAAGAAAGCGCAGGAAGTACAGCGCGCTGCCGCTGCACAGCAGGGCGAACACTGCATAGCCCCAGGACCAGCCGACGGCCTGCACGCGCAGGGCGGTGTAGGGCTCGATGACGAACGGGTAGGCCACCAGCGCCACCAGCGATGCGAAGTTCGAGAGGGAGAAGTAGCGATACACCTGCGCCCCCACCGCACTGCTGGACACCCAGGACTGGATCAGCGGCCCGGTGGTGGAGAGCAGGAAATACGGCAGGCCGATGGTGGCCAGCAGCAGCCCCAGGATGTGCAGGCTGGGGTCGCCCCCGGCCACCGGCTTCCACTGCGGGTCCGCCACGATGGGCAGGAACAGCAGGCTGCAGGCCAGCAAGGCGACGTGGGCGACGACCTGCCAGCGCGCCGCCAGCTTGCGCGACAGCCAGTCGGCGTAGGCATAGCCCGCCAGCAGCACGACCTGGAAGAACACCATGCAGATCGTCCACACCGTGGCCGACCCGCCGAACCACGGCAGGATCTGCTTGGCGATCAGCGGCTGGACGAGGAAAAGAAGGAAGGCGCTGGAGAAGATGGTTCCCGCGAACAGCGCGCGTGCGGCGTAGCGGGGGACGGCTGCGGGCGGGGTGGCGGTGAGGCCGGTCATGGCGACGCTTCCTTGCAGGGGTGTCGGGGCCGGCGCCATGCAGCCTTGATCGCCGGAACTATCCAGTGATGCAGCAAGCAAAAACCCCGCAACTCTAGCGGTGTCCGCCCCCGCGGCATACCCCCTGTACGCAGGGGAAGTGAGACACTGCGGTAATGAACATCTGGGTCGATGCCGACGCCTGTCCGGCCGTCATCAAGGACATTCTCTTCCGCGCCGCCGAGCGCAAGCGGATCATGACCACACTGGTGGCCAACCAGATGCTGCGCGTGCCGCCCTCGCAATACGTGCGCGCGGTGCAGGTGCCGGCCGGCTTCGACGTGGCCGACCACCACCTCGCCGCCCAGGTGCAGGCGGGCGACCTGGTCATCACGGCCGACATTCCGCTGGCGGCGATGGTCATCGAGCGCGGCGGGACGGCGCTCAATCCGCGCGGCGAGCTGTATTCCGCCGCCAACATCCGCGAGAGCCTGTCCATGCGCGACTTCATGGAAGGCCTGCGCAGCAGCGGCGTGCAGACCGGCGGGCCGCCGCCGTTCTCGCAGGCCGACCGCCAGGCCTTCGCCAACCAGCTCGATCGCCTGCTGGCCCGCCTGGCCTGATTTATCAGACCCGGCTGACTTCCCCCTGCAGGCTTTCGGGGCCAGAATCGCGCTTGCCCTGCTGGCACGCTCGTGGTGCCAGCGAAAGAAGATCCTACACGCGGCTTCCACACGCGATGTCACACGCACCCTGTCCAGGAGATGTCATGCGCATGCCTTCCTTCCCAAGCCTGTCGATGTTCCGTTCGCTGCTGGCCGCTGTCTGCCTGTCAGCGCTGCTCAGCGGTTGCGGTTACAACCAGATCCAGGCCAACGACGAGGCGGTGAAGTCCGCCTGGGCCGAGGTGCTCAACCAATACAAGCGACGTGCCGACCTGGTGCCCAATCTGGTGAACGTGGTGAAGGGTTACGCCGACCACGAAAAGGAAGTGCTGACCCGGGTCACCGAGGCGCGTGCCAGTGTCGGCAGCCTGCAGGTGACGCCCGAGACGTTGAACGACCCGGCCGCGATGGAGCGCTTCCAGCAGGCCCAGGCTTCGCTCAGCAGCGCGCTGTCGCGACTGCTGGTGGTGTCCGAGAACTATCCGAACCTGAAGGCGGACGCCAACTTCCGTGACCTGCAGGCGCAACTGGAAGGGACGGAGAACCGCATCACCGTGGCGCGCAACCGCTACATCCAGACGGTGCAGACCTACAACGTGCATGTGCGCAGCTTCCCCACCAACCTGACGGCCAAGATGTTCGGCTACGACGTGAAGCCCAGCTTCACGGTGGAGAACGAGAAGGCGATTTCCGACGCGCCCAAGGTCGATTTCGGCGGCAGCAACAGCGGTAACAAGTAAGCCATGTCCATCTGGCGCGGCCTGCGGGTCGCCGTGTTCGCCGCGTTTGGCCTGCTGCCGGGTTTGCTCGCACTGACTCAGGGTCAGGCCCGGGCGCAGGACCTTGCGGCCATTCCGCCGCTGAGCGCCCGCGTCACCGACACCAGCGGAACGCTGAAGCCTGACGAGCGCAACGACCTGGAGGCGCGACTCGCGGCCATCGAGCAGCAGGGCGGCAGCCAGGTGGCGGTGTTGCTGGTGCCGACCACGCAGCCGGAGGACATCGCGGCCTATGGCATCCGCGTTGCGGATGCCTGGAAGGTGG
The DNA here is from genome assembly GCF_036017065.1 of Uliginosibacterium sp. H1. Classification (NCBI taxonomy): domain Bacteria; kingdom Pseudomonadati; phylum Pseudomonadota; class Betaproteobacteria; order Rhodocyclales; family Zoogloeaceae; genus Uliginosibacterium; species Uliginosibacterium sp. H1. The sequence continues at coordinate 891,819 of NZ_JAYXHR010000001.1, read as the reverse complement.
GGCGCAAGAACGTCGACGACGGGGTGATCCTCATCGTCGCGACCCAGGACCGCAAGCTGCGCCTCGAAGTGGGCCGCGGCCTGGAAGGGGCGATTCCGGATGCGATTGCCAAGCGCATCATCGCCGAGACCATCGCCCCACATTTCCAGCGCGGCGATTTCCACGCCGGCATTGCGGCCGGCATCGAGCGGATTGCCGCGCGCATCGGCGGCGAGGCCCTGCCGCCACCGGATCGCCGGGCGCAGGGCGGTCAGGCCGGGCTGTCCATGTCGCTGTCGGCGCTGTTCTTCATCATCGTCGTCATCGTGCTGGCGCTTCGCGGTGCGCGGCGGCGCAGCTACTACGCGTCGCAGGGTGGCGGCTTCGGCAAGGGCGTGGCCACCGGCGTGTTGCTGGACGTGCTGTCGCAGACGGCCCGCCATCGCGGCGGCGGAGGTGGCTTCGGCGGGGGTGGAGGCTGGGGCGGTGGCGGCGGTGGTTTTGGTGGCGGCGGCGCGTCGGGAGGCTGGTGAGATGGCAAGGATGAACGGGCTGCAACGTCTCTATCGCCACCTGTGGGGCGGCGAACGGGAAGCGCGCAGGTTGTTTTCGCCTCAGGTGCTCAGCGAGGTGGAGGCGCATGTCGCCGCGTCCGAGCGCCAGCATCGCGGCGAGTTGCGGGTGGTGATCGAAGGCGGCCTGGGCTGGGCCGGCGCCCGCGGCGTGGATGCGCGCGCCCGTGCGCTGGCGGTGTTCGGCCAGACGGGCGTATGGGACACGCAGGAGAACTCCGGCGTGCTGATCTACCTGCTGATGGCGGAGCATCGCCTGGAGGTGCTGGCGGATCGCGGCATCGATGCGCATGTGCCTGCCGACGCCTGGCAACGGCTGGTCAGCGATGCCACCGGGCACTTCCGCGCCGGCCGTGGCGAGGCCGGGCTGGTGCAGCTGATCGATGCGATCACCGCCTTGCTCGCGACGCACTTCCCGGCGGGCGACCGGAATAATCCGGACGAGCTGGGCAACCGCCCGCTGGTGCTGTAGGTCGCGGCCAGGGCCAGTCGACACCAACGCCGCCGCGGGGCGTCGCAGCTCCCGTGTCATGCGATTGGTTGCAGGCTGCATCGGGCGGTGCCGCCGCTCCTGCCACCATGCCGGACATCGCCTCGCCTGAACTTTTTCTGCCCGCTGCCGGTCTGCCGCACATGCGTTTTTCCCGCGCCCCTTTCACACGCGTTCCTTTCGCACGTGCCCTGTTCCGACGCCTGTCCCTGTTCCGCCTGACGGTATTGCTGGGGCTCGCTGCTGCCATTTCCGCCGGTTGCGTGAGCTTGGAGGAACAGCAGCGCAAATGGATCTTCCAGCCCAGCCGCGACGCCTGGCGCGGCGGCATGATGGCTGCCGAGGGCATGCAGGACGTGTGGATCGAGTTCGATTCGCGCGTAGACAACGCGCCGGCGAAGCTGCACGCCCTGTGGCACCCGGCGGACCGCGCCGACGCGCCTGTGCTGTTGTACCTGCACGGCGCCCGCTGGGACGTGCGCGGCAGTGCCGGACGCATGCGCCGCATGCAGGAGCTCGGCTTCTCCGTGCTGGGTGTCGACTACCGCGGTTTCGGCCGCAGCAGTGGCGAGCTGCCCTCCGAGGACACCGCCTACGAGGACGCACGACAGGCTTGGGCCTGGCTGGCGAAGAATCACCCGGACCGCCCGCGCTACGTGTTTGGGCATTCGCTGGGCGGGGCCATCGCCATCGACCTCGCGGCGAACGTGGCGGATCTCGATGGCCTCATCGTGGAAGGCACCTTCACCTCGATCCCGGCCGTGGTCAGCTCCTTCAAATGGGGCTGGCTGCCGGTGTCGCCGCTGATCACGCAGCGCTTCGACTCCGCCAGCAAGATCGCCAAGGTCAAGGCGCCGGTCCTCATCGTGCATGGCGGCAACGACAGCCTTATCGCCCCGGCGCTGGGGCAGGCCCTGTACGACGCCGCGCCCGCGCGCAAGAAGTGGTTGCTGGTCGAGGGCGGCTCGCACCACAGCACCAACACCATCGGCCATGGCATGTACCGCGAGGCGATTGCCGAGTTGTTCGGCTGGCCCGGCGCCACGGTGGCCGGCGCGAGCCTTCGCTGAGCGCTGCCGGCGCCGCTTGCGATGTTGTCCGTTCCCCGATTTTTCCGATTGACCCCCGTGCCGGCCCGCCCTTAAGCTTGCCGCCCTTTTTCTGCGGGCGCCCGTACGGCCGCCGGCAGTTGTCCGGATCCTCCCCCTTTCGATCATGAGTCTGTCCGCCTGCGGTATCGACTTCGGTACCTCCAATTCCACCGTTGCCATCCGCGATGCCGGCGATGCGCACGCGCACCTGCTGCCGCTGGAAGACGGCAAATACACGTTGCCCTCGGCCGTGTTCTTCAACCTCGACGAAGATTCGCTGAGCTTCGGCCGCGCCGCGTTGGCGGAATACCTGGAAGGCTATGACGGCCGCCTGATGCGGGCGATGAAGAGCCTGCTCGGCAGTGGCCTGATGGATGCCGGCACCGAGGTCGGCGGCCGCCACCTGTCTTTCCGCAACCTGATCGGCTGCTTCATCGGCGAAGTGAAGAAGCGTGCCGAACGCGAGGTGCAGCGCAGCTTCGATGCGGTGGTGGTGGGGCGCCCGGTGCGCTTCGTGGATGACGACAGCGAGGCCGACCAACTGGCCGAAGACACGCTGCGGGAAATCGTGGCGGGTCTCGGCTTCCGCGAAGTGAGCTTCCAGTTCGAGCCGCTGGCCGCGGCGCACGCCTACGAACAGGGCATCGAACGCGAAGAGCTGGTGCTGGTGGTGGACATCGGCGGCGGCACGTCTGACTTCTCGCTGATCCGCCTGTCGCCGGAACGGCGTGGGCAAGCCGACCGCAGCAGCGACCTGCTGGGCAACAGCGGTGTGCACGTGGGTGGCACCGACTTCGACAAGCGCCTGTCGCTGGCCGGCGTCATGCCGGAGCTGGGCATGGGCAGCCTGCTGAAGAACGGCGCGTCCTTCCCCAACAGCGTGTTCTTCCTGCTCGCCACCTGGCACACCATCAACCAGGTGTACGCCCGCAAGTTCTGGCGCAGCTTCCTGGACATCGCGCCCAGCGTCGCCGACGGCCGCCGCTTCGACCGCCTGCTGAGCGTAGTGAACAAGCACGCTGGCCACCAGCTGGCCATGCAGGTAGAGGCCGCCAAGATCGAACTCTCCGCCGTGCCGCAGGCCATGCTGGCGCTGGACGAAGCCGAGGAGGGCTTGCGCATCGCCCTGTCCCGCAGCGACTTCGAAGCCGCCATCGACAACGAAGTGGCACGCGTCTGCGCGTCCGCGCAACAGTGCCTGGATCAGGCCGGCGTCTCAGCCGACAAGCTCGACACCCTGTTCTTCACCGGCGGCTCCTCCGCCGTGCCGGCGCTGCGCCAGGCGCTGGCCCGCCAGTTCCCGGCTGCGCGTGCGGTGGAAGGTGACCTGGAAGGTGCTGTGGGTTGCGGGCTGGCGGTGGTGGCGCGGCAGCGGTACGCCTGAAGTACGGAGGGCGCTTGCTCGAAGGCGATACGTTTTGGCAGTTGTTCGGCCAAAGCGTGAGGTGAATCATCGCTGCCGCAGCAGCCACTTCAGATGGAGACTGCAGACCGTTGCCAGCACCGAGATTCCTGTCCAGATTGGGGATGTGCCGGCAGTAGAATGTGGCCGTCCCCACGGTAGAAGTCCCCGCATGAAGAGCCCTTATATCCGCCACACGTTTGGCGATGCGGTTGCCACGAAGCTCCGCAGTAGCAGGGGCTGGTTGACTGCGGGCGTTGCATCTTCTATCCCGTGGCCGTCGTTCGATGTGTGTATTGAGTACGCAGGTGATGAGTATTTCCTGCGCGGATCAGAGCTCGATGGGAAAGCGTCACCCCCCTGCATCACCATCGCATGCAATGGGGACAAAGACATAGATGCGGCGATCGGCAAGGTTTACCGGTTCACGTCAATCCTAAGCTGGTTTGCAGGTGGCTACGTTGACGTGTCCGGCTACCTGTGGAGCAGTCATCCAGTGTTGTACGGGGGGCGCACAGTCTTCTCGTCCATGGGTATCGCTGGCTCCAAGTCCTTCAACTGCAACCACATGCCGGTTATTGAGGACGAGAACGTTCGGAAGGCTCTCGCGTTTTGGCGCGAAGGAAAGCGACTTGACGAAATCCACGATAGCTACGCATTTCTCAGCTTCTACAAAGTCATCGAATCGCAGTTTCGTGATGGGCGCGGACGTGGAAAATGGATCACGGATCACATTGACCAACTTACCGATAGAGCGGGAGAGCGTGTTGCGGAGCTGCGTGCTGCCGGTGTCGACGTAAGCGAGCATCTCTTTGACAGCGGCCGCTGCGCGGTTGCGCATGCCTCGCTTGATGGCGAGATTGTGGATCCAGATATTCCTGCGGATCGGAAGCGCCTCTCCGCGGATCTTGTAGTCATTGAAGAGCTAGCGCGCATCTACATCCGCGATGAGTTGAAGGTTCCAGACTCACGGTCGCAGTATCGCACTAGGGATCGACTGGTGCCTTGGGACGAGCTGCTCAGTGAGGACACTCTGACCACGCTTAGGAGTGGTGGAACGCCGGAGGATGTTTCAGCGCTCAATGGACTCATAGTGGCGATCGGAATCTGGCCAGACGGTCCGATTCTCGGCTTGGCACGAATGACTATGCATGCAGATGCTGTGGAAAACGGCGTGGTTCGCATAGTCCTGCTAAACGAACGGCGGACTGTGTTGCTAGTGTTTTGGCTGGACTATCGGAGCGGCCGGATTCATACGAACCTTGAAGACGGCGGACTGCTATATGGGGAAGATAAGCCTGATGAAAATGATGTGCGAGCCTACGCAACGTTCTTCTTCAGGGTGTTTGGCAATGGTATTGCCGAACTGACTTGCGGCGATTTCGAGCCCATCGATTGCGAGGTAGTCATTCCTCTAAACATGATGATGACAATGTCGGCAGAGGAAGCTATTGAGGCTAGGGTCGAACAGTTTCGCAAGGAACAAATTCAGGTTGAGTCCGCTGAGTCAGCCGTTCTGGAACCACCGAAGTCAGATAACTAGGCGTCCGCTCTTCGCTGGAAGCAGTCCTCAACTCGCAGTGGGCTGGCTGACCTTGGCCGTAAAGCAGGTCTGGCATTCGTGCCCTTCGGCTGCCTAAACCAAGGCGGGCGGCATTCCCCCTTCCCTGTTTCTTCCGTACGGTTTCAACCAGCGACGCGCTGCTATTGCATCAGCGACTGCGCCGCCGAGTCAGCGACCGGCAACGCATGCAGGTCTACTGCCCCGGCTTGTAATGCGCCAGCAGTTGCGACAGATCCACTGCCGAGCGCACGCCCATCTTGTCGAAGATGCGGGCGCGGTGGACTTCCACGGTGCGCATGGAGATGTCGAGGTCGTCGGCGATCTGTTTGTTGAGGCGGCCTTCGAGGATGAGGTCCATGACCTCGCGTTCGCGCGGGGTCAGCGTTTCCAGCCGGGCCTGCACGCCGGCTTCCAGCGCCTGGCTGGCGCGGTGGCGGGCGTGCATGTCCATGGCGCCGATGACGACGTCCACCAGTTCGTTGTCGTTGAACGGCTTCTCGATGAAGTGGTAGGCGCCCTGGCGCAGGGCGGCCACCGCCATCGGTACGTCTCCGTGGCCGGTGAGGAAGATGACCGGCATGCTGCATTCGCGGCTGCGCAGCTGCTCGAAGCAGGTGAGGCCGTTCATGCCTTCCATGCGGATGTCGAGCACGATGCAACCACTCATGTGGTTGTTGTAGTCGGCGAGGAAATCCTCGGCGCTGGCCCACTGGCCGGTGGCGATGCTGCGCGACTTGAACAGCCAGCCCAGTGCATCCCGGATCGCTTCATCGTCGTCGATGAGGTGCACCATCGCTTCAGTCATTGTGTCGGCCATTCCTGTCGTCCTCCGCTACGGCAAGTGCTTCGTCTTCTGCTTGGGGTTCTGCGTCCGGGGCGACCGGGATCTGCAGGTGGAAGGCGGTGCCATGCGGTTCGACGGCTTCGAACCACAGGCGCCCATGATGTTGTTCGGCAATGGAGCGGCAGATCTTGAGCCCCATGCCCATACCGTCCGACTTGGTGGTGAAGAAGGAGTCGAACAGCTTGTCGGCGATCTCGGCCGGCACGCCGCTGCCGCGGTCGATGACGGTCATGCGCACGCGGTCCTCGATCTGCTCGCTGCGCAGGGTGAGCACGCGGTCGTTGACCGGCAGTTCCTGCATGGCGTCCATGCCGTTGCGGATGAGGTTCACCAGCAACTGCTCGATCATCACCGGGTCGGCCTCGATGGGGGGCAGGGTGGTGGCGAGCTCCAGTTGCAGGCGCACGCTGCGCTTGCGGGCGTCGGTCTCCACCAGGCCGCTGGCCTCGACCATGATCTGGTTGGCGTCCACCCGTTCGCGCTTCGGTTCGCTGCGGCGGACGAAGGCGTACACGCGGCGGATGATGCGGCCGGCGCGCTGTGCCTGGTGGTTGATCTTGCCGAGCACGGTGCCGATTTCCGACAGGCTGCCGCGGCCGGACTCCAGCGCGTTGAGGCAGCCGGCGCTGTAGCTGGAGATGGCGGACAGCGGCTGGTTGATCTCGTGGGCGAGCGACGAGGCCATCTCGCCCATGGTGACGAGGCGGCCGGTGGCCTCCAGGCGTTCCTGCTGGCTGCGTGCCAGCGCCTCGGCACGGCGGCGCTCGGTGACGTCGAGCACCGAACCCATCCAGCCGGCGTGCTTGCCATTGGCGTCGATCAGCGGGGACTCGACGAGCAGGATGTCCAGGATGGTGCCGTCCTTGCGGCGGTAGCGCACCTCGACGGCATCCACTGCTTCCTTGCCGGCGAGGATGCGGTCGTGCACCGCCTGGGTGTATTCCATTTCCTCGGGCACCCAGTAGGCCATCGGCGCCTGCATGCCGATGAGCTCCTCGGTGCTGTAGCCGACCATCTTGCAGAAGGCGGCGTTCACGTAGGTGATGCGGCCGCCGAGGTCACGGGCGCGGATGCCGACGAGCATGGAGTCTTCCATGGCGAGGCGGAAGGCGTGCTCGGCGCGCAGTTCGGTCTGGGTGGTGTTGAGGCGGATCAGCTGGCGCCGCAGCATCCACAGGCTCCATAGCATGACGACGCCGAACACGGCGATTCCGCCGACCAGCAGGTTGGGAGTCGTCTCGCTGGGTACCTCGTAGGCCTCCACGTGCAGCGTCACTTCGCCACCGGGTGGCTCCATCGTCACGTCGTAGGTCAGCGAACGGTCGATGGCGTCCACCTTGGAACGGCTCGCCAGCTCGTTGCCGCGACCGTCGTGGATGCTGATGCGATAGCGCTCGGCGAACCACCAGGGCACCTGCTGGGCCAGCACCTTCGCCAGCGAGTACTCGGCCACCACGAAGCCGGTCAGCCGGTTGTCGTCGTAGCCCGGCACCACGGTGGCGAGTGCCCAGGAGCCGTCGTCAGAGCGGAAGGGCGTGGAGTAGGCCGTTTTGGACAGGGTGCGGGCCCGCCGCACAGCCTCTTCGACGGCCGGCACGGAGTTGTTCTCGCCGCGCGGCGGAACGGCCAGGCGCTGCGCGCCCGCGATGTCCAGCCAGGTGGCGGAGGTGAGGCCGGTGTCGCTCTGCAGCAACTGGCGCACGCGCGCGCGGCTGTCGTCGCTCAGCTGGTCGTCGGACATCAGGGCCGTGGCCATGGGCGACAGCAACGATTCCACCGACTCGAAGTGGCGGTGCAGGTTCTGCTCCATCCACAGCACGTCGCTGATCAGCTTGGAGCGGAGTTCCTCGCGCTCGGCGCGCAGGCCCAGCCACACGAAGACCAGCAGGCAGGCCGCCAGCAGGGCCATGGACAGGTAGGGCAGGCGCCAGTACCAGGCCTGCATGCGCGTCTCCGGCGGCAGGGTGGGGGCGGTGAGGGCGGTACGGGCAACTCGCATAGTGGCCGCGATGGTAGCGCGCCGCGTGCCTGCCGTGCTGTCGGGATCCGTGCAGTTCCCCTCAGGGTTTACGGGAGTTCCACAATGGTTTGCAGTCCGGGCAGAGGGTTGAATGGGCGCAGCTGCCTTCACCCGCGCTGCTTCCACTCACGATCCGCGCTCCCGATCTGCGTCCCCGATTCATGTTCAAGCCCCTGCGTGTCGCCATTGCTGCTGCCTGCCTGATGGTGTCGGCCACCCTGGGTATTGCGCAGGGCCCCATCGTCATCAAGTTCAGCCACGTCGTGGCGCCGGATTCGCCGAAGGGGCGGGCGGCGGAGTTCTTCCGCAGCCGCGTGGCGGCACGCCTGGGCAGCCGCGTGCGGGTGGAGGTGTATCCCAACAGCACGCTGTACAAGGACCGTGAAGAGCTGGAGGCGCTGCAGCTGGGCGTGGTGCAGATGCTGGCGCCGTCGCTGGCGAAGTTCAGCCCGCTGGGCATCCGCGAGTTCGAGGTCTTCGACCTGCCGTACCTGTTCGACGACTACCGCGCGGTGCACCGCATTACCGGCGGCCCCATCGGCGCCCGTTTGCTCGACAAGCTGGAGGACAAGGGCATCGTCGGCCTGGCCTACTGGGACAACGGCTTCAAGGATTTTTCCGCCAACCGGCCGCTGCGCAAGCCGGAGGATTTCCGCGGTCTGAAGATGCGCATCCAGTCCTCCGCCGTCATCGATGCGCAGATGCGCGCCCTCGGTACGCGGCCGGAGGTGATGGCCTTCTCCGACGTGCATGACGCCTTGCGTACCGGCATGGTGGACGGCACCGAGAACCCGCCTTCCAACTTCTACACCCAGGGCATGCACGAGGTGCAGAAGTACCTGCTGCGCAGCAGCCACGGCTACCTGGGCTACGCGGTGATCGTGAACAAGCGGTTCTGGGACGACCTGCCCGGCCCGGTGCGCCGCGAGCTGCAGCTGGCCATGCGCGAGGCCACCGAATTCGCCAATGCGATTGCGGAGCGCGACAACGCGCAGGCGCTGGAGGCGGTGCACCGCTCCGGCAAGACACAGATCATCGTGCCGACCACGGCGGAGCGCGCCGCACTCAAGCGTGCGCTCGTGGATGTGCACAAGAGCCAGGCTTCGCGGGTAGGGGGCGAACTGATCCAGGCCATCTACCGCGAGACGGGATTCGATCCGGCCAGGAAATGAAACGAGACACGAGACGCGAGACACGCGACACGAGACACGAAATCGAGCCGCAACAAGCCGGGCATGCCGGGGGAAAGCAGTAGCAGTCACCAATAAACAACGAGGCCCACGCCTCCGTATCACCAAAGGAGCACGACATGAAACACCAGATCCTTCGCCGCCTCGGGCTGGCCGCCATCACCGCCATCGCCACGGCGGGTACCTTTGCGCATGCGCAGGACTACCCCAACAAGGCCGTCACCATCGTGGTGCCCTTTGCCGCGGGTGGCCCGACCGACACCGTGGCGCGCCTGGTGGCGCAGTCCATGACCACAAACCTGAAGCAGCAGATCATCGTGGAGAACGTCGGCGGGGCCGGCGGCACGCTGGGCGCCGGCCGCGTCGCGCGGGCCGGGGGTGACGGCTACACGCTGCTGCTCCATCACATCGGCATGTCCACGGCGCCCGCCCTGTACCGCAAACTGGCGTTCGACCCGATCAACGACTTCGAGCCGGTCGGCCTGGTGGCCGACGTGCCCATGACCATGATCGCCAAGCAGGCGTTGCCGCCGAAGGACATGAAGGAGCTGCTGCCTTACCTGAAGGCCAACAAGGAGAAGGTGCTGTACGCGCATGCCGGCGTCGGCTCCGCCTCGCACCTGTGCGGCCTGCTGTTCATGAGCACGATCCAGACCGACCTCACCACCGTGCCCTACGGCGGCACCGGCCCGGCCATGACCGCAATGCTGGGCGGCGAGGTCGACCTGATGTGCGATCAGACCACCAACACCACCGGCCAGATCAAGGGCGGCAAGGTGAAGGCCTATGCCGTGACCACGAAGGCCCATGTGCCGTCGCTGAAGGAGCTGCCGACGATGGCCGAGTCCGGCCTGCCCGGCTTCGAGGTGGCGGTGTGGCACGGCCTGTACGCGCCCAAGGGCACGCCGAAGCCCGTGCTCGACAAGCTGACCGCTGCCCTGCAGACCGCGCTGAAGGACCCGAACGTAGTGGCCCGCCTGGCCGAGCTGGGAACCGAGCCGGTGCCGCAGAACCGCGCCACCCCGGATGCGCTGCGGACGCACCTGAAGGCGGAGATCGACAAGTGGAGCCCGGTCATCAAGAAGGCCGGCGTCTACGCAGACTGAGCAGGCCGGGGCCTGATGTTCCGCGGGCATGGCGTCGTCGCCACGCCCGCGGAACGGCCACCTGCACGGTCAAGGACGTTCAAGGACGGACGTGCGGGGACAAGCAGGTGCGAGCCTGGAATGCATGAACCTGGAAAGCAACGCGGGTGACCCGCGTAGAGGAGCTGTCTTGCAACTCAACATTACTCAGGCGCCACGGGACTTCTGGGGCGGCCTGATCTATCTTGTGATCGGCACCGCCGCGGTATTCATTGCCGCCGACTACGAGCGCGGAAGCCTGCTGCGCATGGGGCCCGGCTATGTGCCGACGGTGCTGGGCTACGCCCTGTGTGGCGTGGGGCTGATCTCGGTGGTGCGCGCCTTCCTGCGCCATGGCGACCGCATCATGCCTTTCGCGGTGAAGGCGATGCTGCTGGTGACGGTTGCGGTGGTCGCGTTCGGGGTGCTGGCGCGCGGTGCGGGGCTGGTGCCCGCGGTGGTCGTGCTGGTGGCGGTGTCCGCCTGGGGCAGCCAGCTGTCGCGGCCCTTGCCGGTGTTGCTGCTGGCGGTGGTCTCGTCCGTTGCCTCCTGGCTGTTGTTCACCAAGGGGCTTGGCGTGCCCCTGCAGGCGTTCGGCGCCTGGTTCGGTTTCTGAGGAGGAGGGCACATGGATTCCGGTCTTCTCTCCAATCTCGCGCTGGGCATCAGCACGGCGTGGACCTTCAGCAACCTGATGTACTGCCTGGCCGGGGTCATCCTCGGCACCCTGGTGGGCGTGCTGCCCGGCCTGGGACCGGTGGCAACCATCGCGATGCTGCTGCCGATGACCTTCAACCTGCCGCCGGAGTCGGCGCTGATCATGCTCGCCGGCATCTACTACGGCGCGCAGTACGGCGGTTCCACGACAGCCATCCTGGTGAACCTGCCGGGCGAGACGTCCTCGGTGGTGACTGCCCTGGATGGCCATCAGATGGCACGCCAGGGCAAGGCCGGCAAGGCGCTGGCCACCGCTGCGCTGGCCTCGTTCTTCGCCGGCACGGTGGCGACCTTCCTGATCGCGCTGGCCGCGCCGCCGCTGGCCGACCTGGCGCTGAAGTTCGGTGCGCCGGAGTACTTCTCGCTGATGGTGCTGGGCCTGGTGGCGTCCATCGTGCTGGCAAGCGGCTCGTTGTTGCACGCCTTCGGCATGATCCTGCTCGGCCTGCTGCTGAGCCAGGTGGGTACCGACGTCATTTCCGGCGCGCCGCGCTACACCTTCGACCAGCCCTGGCTGGCGGACGGCATCCACTTCGTGGTGCTGGCGATGGGCATGTACGGGGTGGGCGAGATCATCCGCAACCTCGAACACGACGAGAAACGCGAGCTGATGATGAAGTCCGTCAGCGGCCTGCTGCCGGACAAGGAGGACCTCAAGCGCATCATCGCCCCGACCCTGCGCGGCACCGTGCTGGGCTCGGCGCTGGGCATCCTGCCGGGCGGCGGGGCCATGCTCGCGTCCTTCGCGTCCTATTCCATCGAGAAGAAGGTGTCGCCCAACCGCGCCCAGTTCGGCAAGGGGGCGATCGAGGGGGTGGCGGCGCCGGAGTCGGCCAACAATGCCGGCGCGCAGACGTCCTTCATCCCGATGCTGACGCTGGGCATCCCGTCCAACCCGGTGATGGCGCTGATGATCGGTGCGCTGATCATCCAGGGCATCCAGCCCGGCCCGACGGTGATGACGGAGCAGCCGGCGCTGTTCTGGGGAATCATCGCCTCGATGTGGGCCGGCAACCTGTTCCTGGTGGTGCTCAACCTGCCCATGATCGGCGTGTGGGTGCGGCTCATCACCGTGCCGTACCACCTGCTGTTCCCGGTCATCCTGGTGTTCTGCGCCATCGGCGTGATGAGCGTGAACAACAGCGAGTACGACGTCTGGCTGATGGCGCTGTTCGGCGTACTCGGCTACGTGTTCTCCAAGCTGGGCAGCGAGCCGGCGCCGCTGTTGCTGGCCTTCGTGCTGGGCGAGTTGATGGAGGAGAACCTGCGTCGCGCGATGATCATCTCGCGCGGCGACCCGATGGTCTTCCTCGAGCGGCCGATCAGCCTGACCCTGCTGGTCACCGCCGTGCTGGCGCTGGTCGTGGTGTTGAGCCCTGCGCTGCGCAAGAAGCGCGAGGAGGCATTCCAGGAGGAACCGTGAAAAGCGCCAGGATGCGGGGCGGAACCGGTTGAACGCCGGGAAGGCCCGATTCTGGTGCGCTCCGGATGGGCCGCGACGGAAACGAACGTGTCACGACGTGTGTTTCCGGCCGCGGCCCTGTGTTTTCGTGCCCTTGGCGGGGAGTCCGGCGGTACGGACGGGCTAGGCTTGAAGCTTGTCCATGCTACAATCCGCGATTGACCTGATGTCAATTACCCCCTTGTTCCAACACGAATTTTCGGAGTTTTCATGGCTATCGAACGCACCCTTTCCATCATCAAGCCGGATGCAGTCGCCAAGAACGTCATCGGCAAGATCTACCAGCGTTTCGAAGACGCCGGCCTGAAGGTCATCGCCGCCAAGCTGGTACACCTGTCCGAAGTGGAAGCCGGCCAGTTCTACGCCGTGCACAAGGAGCGCCCCTTCTTCAAGGACCTGGTGAGCTTCATGATCTCCGGCCCGGTGATGATCCAGGTGCTGGAAGGTGAAGGCGCCATCGCCAAGAACCGCGAACTGATGGGTGCCACCGATCCGAAGAAGGCCGCCCCCGGCACCATCCGCGCCGATTTCGCGGAATCCATCGACGCCAACGCTGTCCATGGCTCCGATGCCCCGGAAACCGCCGCCGTGGAAGTGTCGTTCTTCTTCGCGGGCCTGAACGTCTACAGCCGTTAATCGGTCGGGAGCGGGTGCCTTTCCGGTTACCCGCTCCGTAATGCTGCAAATGATCAATCTGCTCGATTTCGACGCCGAAGCCCTGATCGCCTGGTTCGAACAACAGGGCGAGAAGCCGTTCCGTGCCCGCCAGGTGCTGCGCTGGGTGCACCGCTTCGGTGCCACCGACTTCGAGCAGATGACCGACGTGGCCAAGTCCTTGCGCGCCAAGCTGTCGGAAACCGCCTGCGTCAAGCCGCCGGTGCCGGTACGCGACAGCGTTTCGACCGACGGCACCCGCAAGTGGCTGCTGGATGTCGGCAATGGCAATGCCGTGGAGACGGTCTTCATTCCCGAGACCACGCGCGGCACGCTGTGTATCTCCTCGCAGGCCGGTTGCGCGCTGGATTGCGCGTTCTGCTCGACCGGCAAGCAGGGCTTCAACCGGAACCTGACGGCCGCCGAGATCATCGGCCAGCTCTGGCTGGCCAACCGGATGCTGGGTGCCGACGAAACCGGCGAGCGGGTGGTCAGCAACGTCGTCATGATGGGCATGGGCGAGCCGCTGGCGAACTTCGACAACGTCGTGTCCGCCCTCAAGCTGATGCTGGACGACCACGCCTACGGCCTGTCGCGCCGCCGCGTCACGGTGTCCACCTCCGGCATCGTGCCGGCGATGGATCGTCTGCGCGATGCCTGCCCGGTGGCGCTCGCGGTTTCGCTGCATGCGCCGAACGATGCGCTGCGCGACGTGCTGGTGCCGATCAACAAGAAGTACCCGCTGCGCGAACTGATGGCGGCCTGTCAGCGTTACCTCGACAAGGCGCCGCGCGACTTCATCACCTTCGAGTACGTGATGCTCGACGGTGTGAACGACCAGGACGAACATGCCCGCGAACTCGTCGCTCTCACCCGCGACGTGCCCTGCAAGTTCAACCTGATTCCGTTCAATCCATTTCCGAACTCCGGCTTCCTGCGCTCACCCGCGCCGCGCATCCGGCGTTTCTCGCAGATCCTCATCGATGCCGGCATCGTCACCACCACGCGCAAGACGCGCGGCGATGATGTTGACGCGGCATGTGGCCAGCTCGCAGGCCAGGTGCAGGACAAGACCCGCAGGACCAGCAAGTCCACCCGGAACGTGATTCCGGTCACCGAGGTAAGAACATGATGCGAGCATGGATGGCCGGGTTGCTGGCAATGGCGCTGGCAGGCTGTGCATCGACAGGAGGTGTCACGGCGGAGGCCGAAGGTGGTATCGATCGGGCGACATCCGAAAAACCTGTCACGAGCGAGCTCCAGGGCAAGGCCAGAACGCACGTCGAGCTTGGCAACGCCTATCTGGACGCGGGTCGTTATGGCGTAGCGCTTGACGAGGCCAAGATCGCCCAGGCGTATGACCGCAACTACGCACCCGGCCATCTCCTGATGGGGCTGGTGTATAGCTTCCTGGAGCAGCATGAACTGGCGACGGCTTCGTTCCAGCAGGCCGAGCGTCTGGCGCCATACGACCCCGAAGTGGCAAATGCCTACGGCTGGTACCTCTGCAACCGTGGTCGCCAGGCGGAAGGCCTTGTGAAGCTGGAGCAGGCAGCGCGCAACCCGTACTACCGTTTCCCGGCACGCTCCCTCGCCAATGCCGGCCTGTGCGAACTGAACCGTCGTAACGACAAGGCGGCCGAGTCCTACTTCCAGCGCTCGATCCAGATCGACCGCAACAATCCGCAGGTGCTGTACCAGTTGGCGAGCATCGCCTATCGCGAAGGCAATGCTGCACGTGCCCGTCAGTGGCTGACAGAGCTGCAGGCACGTATGGCTGCTCCCGCTGCGGAAACACTGTGGTTAGGGTTGCGCATCGAACGCAAACTTGGCAATCGGGAGGGTGAGGCACGTTATGCCGCACAGCTGAAGCGTGATTTCCCTTCATCCGATGAGTACGCCGCCTTGACGCAAGGGAAGTTCGATTGAGCGACGATCTGCTTCAGACGCCGGCGCCCGAGGAGGCGTCCGGACTGGTATGGCACCTTTTGCGCGAAGCGCGTGAGGCGCGCGGCCTGTCGATCTCCGAGGTGGCGCAGCATCTGAAGTTCACGCCCAAGCAGATCGAAGCGATGGAGGCCGGGGCGCTGGATCATTTGCCGGGCGCGGCGTTTGCGCGTGGTTTCGTGCGCAACTACGCGCGCTTCCTGCAACTGGATCCGCAGACTTTTCTGGCAAGCATGGGCGCGGCGCCCACCACCTTCGAGGGGATTCCTACCCAGCCGCCGGCACTCGGGCCGATGCCGCGCATCAGGAGCCTGGATCGTTCTTCGCTGCGCGCCATGCTGATCAGCGCCGGCTTGCTGGGCCTCGTGGCGGCGGGCTGGTATTTCGGTTGGTTCGAAGCGCGTGATGAGCAGTTGGTGGCGGAAGGCGCTCCTGTCGCGGAAGTGCTGGAAGCGACACCGGAGCCGTTCCCGGTCACGGGCAGCGAACCGCTTGCAGCCGAATCCGCTCCGCAGGCGAGCGCAAGCGCGCCCTTGTCGGCATCCGCACCCGTTGCCGCGCAGAGCGCTCCCGTTGAGCAGGGCTTGTCCGCGACGCAAATCGCACCCACCGCCCAGAGCGCGCCGCTGGCGCAGAGCGCACCGCGCGCGCTGGTTGCCGTATCCGGCCAGAAGCGGGTGCTGCTCAGCTTCAAGGGTGAAAGCTGGGTGGAGGTTCGTGATGCCGACGGCAACGTGTTGTTGTCGCGTCTGAACGCCGCGGGCAGCAGCCAGGAGGTCCAGGGCAAGCCGCCGTTTGCGCTGGTGATCGGCAACGCGCGTGAAGTCAGTGTTTCCGTCGAGGGCAAGCCCTTCGACCTGCAGCCCCACATCAAGGTGGACGTGGCGCGCATCAACATCGAATGACCGGTAGTTCGTTGTATGACTGAATCCATCGCTTCGGCCTCTCCTCGTCACGGTACGCGCCAGGTCAGCATCGGCAAGGTGCTGGTCGGCGCGCGCGCGCCCGTCGTCGTGCAGTCGATGACCAACACCGACACGGCCGACCACATCTCGACCGCGATCCAGGTGGCCCAGTTGGCCCGTGCCGGCTCGGAGCTGGTGCGCATCACCGTCAACAACGACGAGTCCGCCAAGGCCGTGCCGCGCATCCGCGAGCAGCTGTTGAAGATGAACCAGGATGTCCCGCTGATCGGCGACTTCCACTACAACGGCCACAAGCTGCTTGCCGACAATCCGGACTGCGCCGCGACGCTGGACAAGTACCGCATCAACCCCGGCAACGTCGGCCACGGCCACAAGCGCGACACGCAGTTCGCGCAGATCGTGGAAATGGCCTGCAAGTACGACAAACCCGTGCGCATCGGTGTGAACTGGGGCAGCCTCGACCAGTCCGTGATGGCGCGCATGATGGACGAAAACGCCAGGCGTGCCGAACCTTGGGACGCCGGTGCGGTGATGCGCGAAGCGCTCATCGTGTCCGCGCTGGAGTCGGCGAAGGCGGCAGAGGACGTCGGCCTTGCCGGCAACCGCATCATCCTGTCCTGCAAGGTGTCCAGCGTGCAGGACCTGATCGCGACCTATCGCGAACTGGCCCGTCGCAGCGATTACCCGCTGCACCTCGGCCTGACCGAAGCCGGCATCGGCAGCAAGGGCATCGTGGCGTCCACCGCCGCTTTGTCCGTGCTGCTGCAGGAAGGCATCGGCGACACCATCCGCATCTCTCTGACACCGGAGCCCAATGGCTCGCGCACGCAGGAAGTGGTGGTCGCGCAGGAAATCCTGCAGAGCATGGGCCTGCGCGCCTTCACGCCGATGGTGACGGCCTGTCCGGGTTGCGGACGCACAACGAGCACTTTCTTCCAGGAGCTGGCTGGCAGCGTGCAGGACTACGTGCGCGACAAGATGCCCGAATGGCGCCTGCAGTACGACGGCGTGGAAAACCTGACCCTCGCGGTGATGGGCTGCATCGTCAATGGTCCCGGTGAAAGCAAGCATGCCAACATCGGCATCTCGCTGCCCGGCACCGGCGAGACGCCGGCGGCGCCGGTGTTCGTGGATGGCCAGAAGGTGACCACCCTGCGCGGCGACAACATCGCGCTGGAGTTCCGCGACATCCTCGACAACTACGTCGCCACCAAATACCCGAAGAAGATCCGCTGAGCGCGCAGGCGCATCGGCGACGACACAAGAACCGACCAGAATGAGCAACAAGATCCAGGCCGTCCGCGGCATGAACGACCTGCTGCCGGACGAGGCGGAGCGCTGGGAAGCGTTCGAGGACATCGTGCGCGACTGGCTCAAGAGCTACGGCTACCGCCCGATCCGCACGCCCATCGTCGAGCACACGCCGCTGTTCTCCCGTGGTGTCGGCGAACACACCGACATCGTCGAGAAGGAGATGTACTCCTTCGAAGATCGCCTCAATGGCGAGCACCTGACGCTGCGCCCCGAGGGCACGGCCTCGTGCGTGCGTGCGGTGGTCGAGCACAACCTGCTGTACGCCGCGCCGCAGCGCCTGTACTACACCGGCCCGATGTTCCGTCACGAGCGGCCGCAGAAGGGCCGCTACCGCCAGTTCCACCAGGTGGGCGTGGAAGCGCTGGGCTTTACCGGCCCCGACATCGATGCGGAGCACATCGTAATGTGTGCGCGTCTGTGGGACGACCTCGGGCTGGAGGATGTGACGCTGGAGATCAACTCGCTGGGCGAGGCGGACGAGCGCGCCCGGCATCGCACGGAGTTGATCACCTACCTGCAGGGCCATGAGTCGAAGCTGGACGAAGACGGCCGCCGCCGCCTTCACACCAATCCGCTGCGGGTGCTGGACTCCAAGAACCCGGACATGCTGCCGATCATCGAGGCTGCGCCGAAGCTGATGGATTTCCTCGGCGAAGCGTCGCTGAAGCATTTCGAGGAGGTCCAGGCGTTGTTGCGCGAAGCCGTAGTCCCCTATCGCATCAACCCGCGCCTCGTGCGCGGGCTGGACTATTACAACCGCACGGTGTTCGAGTGGGTGACCACGCGTCTCGGCGCGCAGGCGACCATCTGCGCCGGTGGCCGCTACGACGGGCTCGTCGAGCAGCTTGGTGGAAAACCTGCGCCCGCCTGCGGTTTCGGCATGGGTATCGAGCGGGTGATGTTGCTGTGGCTCGAGGGGCAGGAGGAGGGCGCCTTGACGCGTCCCGACGTGTATCTCGTGCATCAGGGCGAAGGGACCCAGAAATTCGCCTTCCGCATCGGTGAAATGCTGCGTGGCGCCGGGTTTTCCGCGGTGTTCCACTGCGGTGGTGGCAGTTTCAAGTCGCAGATGAAGAAGGCGGATGGCAGTGGTGCCAATTACGCCGTGATCATCGGCGACGAAGAAGTGGCGGCTGAGCAGGTGACGCTGAAGCCCTTGCGCGAGCAAGGCGAGCAACGCCGGCTGTCCGTGGAGTCGCTGGCCGAAGAACTGGCCGAGGCCTTGTTCAGCGACAACGAAAGCGACGGCTGATCAGCAAGCGCAAAGCGACAAGACCCTGACCGGGTCGTGACAAGCAAACGAGACAATCCAAAAAGGACACGAACATGGCTGCATTCGACCTGCAGGAACAGGAACAGCTCGACGAGCTTAAGGACTGGTGGCGCAAGTACGGCACGCTGGTGACCGCCGGCGTGGTGATTCTGGCCGTTGCCGTGGTGGGCACGACGGGATGGCGTTGGTACCAGGCCAGTCGGGCGGCCCAGGCTTCCGCCGTTTATGGCGCCCTGGTACAGGCCAGCAATGCCAAGGACGTGGCCAAGGTCCGTCAGGCTTCCGGCGAACTGCTGGCTGGTTACGACGGCACCCTGCAGGCGGACCTGGGCGCGCTGCTGGCGTCCAAGGCCGAAATCGAAGC
The DNA here is from genome assembly GCF_036017065.1 of Uliginosibacterium sp. H1. NCBI lineage: Bacteria > Pseudomonadati > Pseudomonadota > Betaproteobacteria > Rhodocyclales > Zoogloeaceae > Uliginosibacterium > Uliginosibacterium sp. H1. The sequence continues at coordinate 872,886 of NZ_JAYXHR010000001.1, read as the reverse complement.
GAATGAGCCCAAGGCTGCGCGTACCAAACTGGAGTGGGTGGTTGCGCATGCTGCGGAGCCGGCCCTGCGCGACCTGGCCCGCCTGCGCCTGGCAGGTCTGCTGCTGGACGAAAAGGCCTACGACGACGCGCTGAAGGCCATTGAAGCGGCGCCTTCCGACGCTTTCGCGGCACGGTTTGCCGATCTGCGTGGCGACATCCACGTGGCCAAGGGCAGCGTTGCCGATGCGCGCACCGCCTACAAGCAGGCGCTGGATCTGCTGGCCAAGGAGGAGCAGGGCATGGCGCAATACAAGTCCTTCGTGGAACTCAAGCTCGAGGCGCTCGGAGAAGCCTGATGAAGCAATTGCTGTGGGGCGTCGCGCTGGCGGTCGGTCTATCCGGCTGTTCGCTGTTCTCGTCCAAGAAAACCGTCGAGCCGACGCCGCTGCAGACCCTGAAGCCCTCTGTCGAGGTCAAGCAGTTGTGGCGCGGCAGTGTTGGCGAGACAGCGGACGCGGCCTTGCGTCCTGCGCTGGTCGGAGACGCCCTCTACGCCGCGGGTGCGGAAGGAACGCTGGCGCGCACCGAATTCGGCCGAGAGACCTGGCGCATCCGGGCTGCCAAGCGGGTGACCGCCGGTGTTGCGGCGGATGACGAGCGCGTCATCGTCGGCAGCGGCGATGGCGAAGTGCTGGCTTTCGACGCCAAGACCGGCAAGCCGTTGTGGAAGGCTCCGGTGACCGGCGAGCCGATCGGCGCTCCCCTGATCGCCGATGGCATGGTGATTACCCGCGTCGGCGACAACCAGCTGATTGCGCATGCGCTAGCGGATGGCAAGCGCCGCTGGATCTACCAGCGCAGCCAGGCCGCACTGTCATTGCGGGGCCAGATCGGCATGACCCGCGTGGGCGATCTGCTGATTGCAGGCTTCTCTGGCGGCAAGCTGGTGGCGGTGACGCTTGCGGCCGGCATGCCGCGCTGGGAAGCCTCGGTGGCGATTCCGCGCGGTTCCAACGAGATCGAACGCCTCGCCGACCTGGTGGCTGATCCGGTGGTGCGTGGCGAAAGCGTCTGCGTGGCGGCTTACCAGGGGCGGGTTGCCTGCGTCGAAACGCAGCGCGGTGTAGTGCAGTGGACGCGTGACATCGGCTCTTCTGCGGGGCTCGACCTGGACGACCGTCAGGTCTACGTCACCGAAGACCTCGGCGCGGTGACTGCGCTGGACGTACGTACCGGCGCCACCAACTGGCGCCAGGACAAACTGCTCAATCGCGGTAGCGGCCGCCCGCTGGTGATGGGTGACCATGTCGCCGTGGCGGACTCGCTGGGCTGGCTGCATGTGATGAACCGCAGCGATGGCCAGTTCGTCGGCCGTCTGGAACTCGACAGTTCCGGCGTCTCGGCGCCGCTGCTCGCCTATGATGGACGTATCGTTGCGCAGTCGCGTCGCGGCTACGTTTATGTCATCAATCTCAAGAACCTCTGATCTGACGCTGCCGTGAAGCCTACGCTGGTCCTCGTCGGACGCCCCAATGTGGGCAAGTCCACGCTGTTCAACCGCCTGACCCGTACCCGCGATGCGCTGGTGGCGGACATGCCCGGCCTGACCCGCGATCGCCACTATGGTCTTGGCCGCCTTGGCGAGCGCGAGTTCCTGGTCGTGGATACCGGTGGCTTCGAACCGCTTGCCAAGGAAGGCATCGTCGCCGAGATGGCCCGCCAGGCGGAGGCGGCGATCGCCGAGGCTGATGCGCTGCTGTTCATTGTCGATGGCCGCACCGGCCTGACCCCGCACGACAAGCAGATCGCCGAGCGCCTGCGCCGCAGCGGGCGACCGATCTTCCTGGCCGTGAACAAGGGTGAGGGCGTGGACCGAGCGGTTTTTTCGGCCGAGTTCCACGAGCTGGCCTGTGGCGAACCGCACGTGATCTCGTCAGCGCACGGCGAGGGCGTGCGCCCCTTCGTGGAAATGGTGCTGGAGACTTTCCCGGCACCTGAAAGCGAGAACGACGATGACAGTCGTGGCCCGCGTGTCGCGATCGTCGGGCGTCCCAATGTCGGCAAGTCCACGCTGATCAATGCCTTGCTCGGCGAGGAGCGGGTCATCGCCTTCGACATGCCCGGGACCACGCGGGATGCCATTTCCGTGCCCTTCGAGCGCGATGGCCGTCACTACACCTTGATCGATACCGCGGGGCTGCGTCGCCGCGGCAAGGTCTTCGAAGCCATCGAGAAATTCTCGGTGATCAAGACGCTGCAGGCGGTCGAAGAAGCGAACGTCGTGGTGCTGGTGCTGGATGCCAGCCAGGATGTGTCCGACCAGGATGCCCATATCGCCGGCTTCGTCATGGAAGCCGGTCGGGCGCTCGTGGTTGCCGTCAACAAGTGGGACGACGTCGACGACTACCACCGGGAACGCATCAAGCAGGACATCGCGCGCAAGCTGCACTTCCTGGACTTTGCGCGACATCATTACATCTCCGCTTTGCAGTCACAGGGCATCAATGGTCTGATGAAATCCGTGGATGGCGCCTATGCTGCCGCGATGGTCAAGCTGCCGACCCCGAAGCTCACACGGGTGTTGCAACTGGCGCTCGTGAAGCAGGCGCCACCGCGTCACGGCGCTTTCCGTCCGAAGATGCGTTACGCCCACCAGGGCGGACAGAATCCGCCGGTCGTTGTGATTCACGGCAATGCGCTCGAGCATGTACCCGCTTCGTATCAGAGATTTCTGGAACGTTCCTTTGTAGAGGCGTTCAAACTGCAAGGCACGCCATTGCGCATCGAATTCCGTAGTACGCGCAATCCTTTCGTCAAAGACGCGTAAGGCCTGCCCTGTACCTTGGTGCGGCGCCGGGTGTCAAAATTGACAAGCGTGGGGCGGCGTGACAGTCTGCGGTAACTACTTTTCATTCCAAATAACAACATTGAGGGCCACAACATGAGCAACAAAGGCCAACTCCTGCAGGATCCCTTTCTCAATACCCTGCGTCGCGAGCACATCCCCGTTTCCATCTACCTCGTCAATGGCATCAAGCTGCAAGGCCATATCGAGTCCTTCGACCAGTACGTCGTGCTGCTGAAGAACACCGTCACCCAGATGGTGTACAAGCACGCGATCTCCACGGTCGTGCCGGCACGCGCTGTCAGCATTCCGCACGACAACGCCGACGCCAAGGAATCCTGAGCGCGTGGTGTTGTCTTCCAGGCTGTACCGCCTGAACAAGGCCTGCCGTGTTTGACAGGCCGGGTTCAGGCAATCGCGCACTACTCGTTCAGATTGATTTTGGTGCCGGCGGCGTTGCCGAGCGCCTGGAAGAGCTCAAGCTGCTGGCCGGCTCCGCCGGGGCCGAGACGCTCGGCGTGGTGCAGGCCAGGCGTGCTGCGCCCGATCCGGCGCTGTTTGTCGGCAAAGGCAAGGCCGATGAAATTGCAGAGACGGCCATCGCGCTCGGCGCGGAAATCGTCATCTTCAATCACGAACTGTCACCGGCCCAGCAGCGCAACCTGGAAGGGCGCTTCAAGCTGCGTGTGGTCGACCGCAATTCGCTGATCCTCGATATCTTTGCGCTGCGCGCCAAGAGCCACGAGGGCAAGCTCCAGGTCGAACTTGCGCAACTTGAGCACATGGCCACGCGACTTGTCCGCGGCTGGACTCACCTTGAACGGCAGAAGGGTGGCATCGGCCTGCGTGGTCCCGGTGAAACCCAGCTGGAGACGGACCGTCGTCTGCTCGGCAACCGCGTCAAGCTGCTGAAGGAACGCCTTCGCCAGCTCGAAAAGCAGCGCCGGGTGCGGCGTCGCGCACGCGAGCGCAAGGAGGTGCCGACCGTCTCTTTGGTCGGCTATACCAACGCCGGCAAGTCCACGCTGTTCAATGCACTGACCAAGGCGGGTGCCTACGCGGCCGACCAGTTGTTCGCGACGCTGGATACCACCAGCCGTCGCGTCTACCTGCAGGATGCGGACCGGCACATCATCCTTTCGGATACGGTCGGCTTCATCCGCGATCTGCCACACTCGGTGGTGGCCGCTTTCCATGCCACGCTCGAGGAAACCGCGTCGGCCGACCTGCTGTTGCATGTCGTCGATGCATCCAGTCCGGAACGCGACGAGCAGATCGAAGTCGTAAACGGCGTGTTGCGAGAGATTGGCGCCGGTGACGTACCGCAGTTGATAGTCTGGAACAAGATCGACGCCACCCATGGACAGCCCGGGCTGGAGCGGGGCGACGACCTTGCACCCTATGGTAATATCGCGCGGGTTTCGCTCAGCGCCCGCACCGGCGCGGGCCTGGAGTTGTTGAGGGAGGCGCTGGTCGCCACGTTGTTCCCCAGCCTGCCCCCGCCGGAAGCCCAGTTCGCCCCTTCCGGGCTCACCTACTAAGCATGATTGCACCCGTGATTACTGGAATCTTCATGTCATTGAACGACCCACGCTGGGGAAACAACAACCAGGGCGGCAATCGCGGCGGCGGTGATCAAGGACCGCCTGATCTGGAAGAAGTGTGGCGCGACCTGAATCGTCGTCTGTCCGGCATTTTCGGCCGCAAGACCCCGGGTGGTTCCGGTGGTAACGGTGGCAGCAGCGGTGGCGGTGACAACAACTTCTCTCCGCGTCAGCTTGGCGGTGGCCTCGGTCTGGTGATCGGCGTCGTGGTACTGCTATGGCTGGGGAGTGGTTTCTACAGTGTCGATGCCAGCCAGAAGGGTGTGGTCCTGCGCTTCGGCAAGTTCAAGGAAATCACGGATGAAGGTCTGCAATGGCGTTTGCCGTTCCCCTTCGAGACGCATGAACTGGTGAACGTCACCGGCGTGCGCACCGTGGAGGTGGGTTATCGCGGCAACGAGCGTGCGAAGGATCTGCGCGAAGCGCTGATGCTCACCGACGACGAGAACATCATCAATATCCAGTTCGCCGTGCAGTACACGCTGAGCGATGCCCGTGCCTTCGTGTTCAACAGCCGCGACCCGGATGACGCCGTCAAGCAGGCCGCCGAAACCGCCATGCGCGAGATCGTCGGCAAGAGCAAGATGGATTTCGTCCTGTATGAAGGCCGCGAAGCGATCGCCAAGAACGCCCAGGTGCTGATGCAGGAAATCCTCAACCGTTATGAGATCGGCATCCAGATCAACAAGGTCACGATGCAGAACGCCCAGCCGCCGGAGCAGGTGCAGGAAGCGTTCAACGACGCCGTGAAGGCCGGTCAGGATCGCGAGCGCCTCAAGAACGAAGGCGAAGCGTATGCCAACGACGTCATTCCCAAAGCCAAGGGTACGGCTTCGCGCCTGATGGAAGAGGCGCAGGGCTATGCGGCCCGCGTCGTCTCGCAGGCCGAAGGTGATGGCAGCCGCTTCAAGCAGGTCTACACCGAGTACGCCAAGGCCCCTGAAGTTACCCGCAACCGGATGTATCTGGACACCATGCAGCAGGTCTACAACAACACGACGAAGATCATGGTCGACACCAGCGGCAGCGGTAATCTGCTCTATCTGCCGCTGGACAAGATCATGCAGGCGGCCGGCGCGGCAACTGCTGCCGATGCGACGCGCGCCCCGGAGCCCACTGCCACGGTGCCGCCACCGACACCACAGCCGGTGGATCGTCGCGAAGCGCTGCGCAACCGTGACCGGGGAGATCGCTGAGATGCGTGATCGTCTGCCCGTTTTCGTCGGCCTGCTGCTGTTCGTGGTCGTGCTGCTGTCGATGTCCCTCTTCACTGTGGACCAGCGCCAGTACGCGCTCGTGTTCCAGCTGGGTGAAATCAAGAGAACCGTTTCCGAGCCCGGCCTGAAATTCAAATGGCCGTTGATCCAGAACGTCCGCTACTACGACCGCCGCATCCTGACGTCGGATACCGTCGAGCCGGAGCTCTTCCAGACCGCGGAAAAGAAGAACGTGCTGGTCGACCTCTTCGTGAAGTGGCGCATCGCCGACCCGGCCTTGTACTACCGCTCGTTCAGTGGCGAAGAGTCGCGCGCCCGTAACCGCCTCGAACAGACCGTGAACTCCGGCCTGCGCGAAGAGTTCGGTCGCCGTACCGTGCACGAGGTGGTGTCCGGCGAACGCGGCGCCATCATGGATGTAGTGCGCAAGAAGGCTGATGACGATGCCCGCCGTTTCGGCATGCAGATCGTTGATGTTCGTCTGAAGCGTGTCGATCTGCCCGATGCCGTCAGCGATTCCGTCTATCGCCGCATGGAAGCCGAGCGCAAGCGGGTCGCCAACGAATTGCGCTCCACGGGTTCTGCGGAAGCCGAGAAGATCAAGGCCGATGCCGACCGTCAGCGCGAGGTCATCGTGGCCGAGGCCTACCGCGATGCCCAGAAGCTGAAGGGTGAGGGCGACGCCAAGGCGGCCGCCATCTATTCCGAAGCTTTCGGTCGCAGCCCCGAGTTCTACCGGTTCTACCGCAGCCTGGAAGCCTACAAGCAGAGCTTCCGCAGCAAGAACGACGTGCTGGTGGTCGAGCCGAATACCGAGTTCTTCCGGTATCTGAAGGGCAGCGGCGGGGCGCAGGGCACCAAGTAAAATGCTGTCGTACCTGCTGACAGCCTTCGCACTGATGCTGGTGCTCGAAGGCTTGTTGCCCTTTCTCGCGCCTGGCGTATGGCGCGAAACCTTCAAACGCATCACCGCGATGGCGGATGGTCAGGTCCGCTTCATCGGGCTGACATCCATGATCGTCGGCTTGGTGCTTCTCATCCTGTTGCACTGATTTCAATGGCTTTGCCGCGCTGGGCCCTGCCCGAACATTTCGAGGATGTACTGCCTTTCGACGCCTTGCGCGTCGAGGGTTTGCGTCGTGCCTTGCTGGACGAGTTCCGCCTTCACGGCTATCAGCTCGTCGTGCCGCCGATGGTGGAGCACCTGGATTCGCTCGTCTCCGGTACCGGCCAGGACATGGCCGACAGCACCTTCAAGCTGGCGGACCAGTTGTCCGGCCGCACGCTGGGCCTGCGTGCAGACATCACGCCGCAGGTGACGCGCATTGACGCCCACCTGCTGAATCGTCGGGGCGTGGCGCGCCTGTGTTACTGCGGTAGCGTCGTGCATACCTTGCCGCGGGCGCTGACAGCGAGCCGGGAGCCGATCCAGATCGGTGCCGAGCTGTACGGCCATGCCGGCATCGAGGCGGACGAAGAAATCCTGCGCCTGCTCGCGCGTGGGCTCGACATTGCCGGCCTGAGTGGCCTGCGTATCGATCTGGGACATGTCGGCATCTTCCGCGCCCTGTCGCGCATGGCGGAGCTGGACGATGCGGCCGAGGAGCTTTTGTTCGACATCCTGCAGTCCAAGGACGTACCGGCCCTGCGCGAATTCGCCGCGGACCTGCCGGAGACCGTGCGCGCGCCCTTGCTGGCCTTGCCCAGTCTCTACGGTGGCGCCGACGTCCTGGTGAAAGCCTACGAGCAGCTCTCGGCGGTGCCGGATGTCCGCATCGCCCTGGATGAGTTGCTGCACCTCGCCAAGCGCCTGCACGACCTGCCGATCAGCTTCGATCTGGCCGATCTGCGTGGCTACCACTACCACACAGGGCTGGTGTTCGCCGCCTACTGCGGCAATTCGGCTGCAGCGGTGGCGCTGGGCGGGCGCTATAACGAATCGGGGCAGGCCTTCGGCCGGGCCCGGCCGGCAACGGGTTTCAGCCTGGATCTGCGTGATCTGGTCAGCGCATCGTCCGCGACGGCTCCGGTTGCAAGCGCGATCCTCGCGCCCGTGGCTGGCGATGCGGGGCTGGCCGATGCGGTCGCTGCCTTGCGCGCAGACGGCGAAGTGATCGTCATCGAGTTGCCGGGCCACGAAGGTACCTGGCGTGAGGCGGGTTGCGACCGCCGACTGGTTTTGCGGGACGACGCATGGCGCGTCGAGCCCCTGCTTGGAGATTGATGGGAATGGCAAAGAACGTAGTCGTAGTCGGTACCCAGTGGGGCGACGAAGGCAAGGGCAAGGTCGTCGACTGGTTGACCGATCACGCTCAGGGCGTGGTGCGCTTCCAGGGCGGCCACAATGCCGGCCATACCCTTGTCATCAAGGGCAAGAAGTACGCGCTGAACCTGATTCCGTCCGGCATCATGCGCGACGGCGTGGCCTGCTACATCGGCAACGGTGTGGTGTTGTCCGCTTCGCATCTGCTGTCCGAAATCGACAAGCTGGAAGCGGGCGGCATCGAGGTGCGTTCGCGCCTGAAGATCAGCGAGGCCTGCCCGCTGATCCTACCGTTCCACAGTGCGGTGGACCTCGCGCGCGAAGAGGCCCGTGGTGGCGCCAAGATCGGCACCACCGGCAAGGGCATCGGCCCGGCCTACGAGGACAAGGTGGCACGCCGTGCACTGCGTGTACTCGACCTGTTCCACCCGGAGCGCTTTGCGGAAAAGCTGCGCGCGACGATGGACTTCCACAACTTCATGCTGGAAAAGCAGTTGGGCGGAAAGCCGGTCGACTACCAGCAGACGCTGGATGAGGCACTGGCCCTGGTCCCGCGTATCCGCCCGCTGGTGGCCGACGTGTCGGCTGCGCTGCACGTCGCGCACAAGCGTGGCGAGAACCTGCTGTTCGAGGGCGCACAAGGCACGCTGCTGGACGTGGATCACGGCACCTATCCGTACGTGACTTCCAGCAACTGCGTGGCGGGTGCCGCCAGTGCCGGTGCAGGCGTGGGCCCGGGCATGCTGCACTACGTGCTGGGCATCACCAAGGCCTACACGACCCGCGTGGGTTCCGGCCCCTTCCCGAGCGAGCTGCCTATCGAGGAAGAGGGCAGCGTGGGCCATCACCTGTCGACGATCGGCCATGAGCGCGGCACGGTGACGGGCCGCGTGCGTCGTTGCGGCTGGTTCGATGCGGCAGCGCTGCGTCGCTCGATCCAGATCAACGGTGTTACCGGCCTGTGCCTCACCAAGCTCGACGTGCTGGACGGTATCGAAGAACTGCAGATCTGCACCGGCTACCGTGTCGATGGTGGCGTGTCGGATCTGCTGCCGGTAGGGTCGGAGAGCGTCGGCGCGTGTGAGCCTATCTACGAGACCATGCCCGGCTGGACGGAGTCGTCGGTGGGCGCCAAGCGTGTCGAGGACCTGCCCGCCAATGCCCGTGCGTACATCAAGCGTATCGAGGAACTGTGCGAGATTCCGGTGGACATGATCTCGACCGGACCGGACCGCGAAGAAACGATTGTCCTGCGCCACCCGTTCCAGTGATCTGTCCATGCGAGGCGCAAACAACACGGCAAAGCGGTCGTGTTGTTTGCGCCTCGCTGTTTTCGGCGCTACCGGAACGCGCCGTTCTTGTTCAACGGAAAAGCAGAAAACAAAAAAGCCGACCTTTTGGGTCGGCTTCCTTGCGAAATTTGGTGCCCAGGAGAGGACTCGAACCTCCACACCTTGCGGCACTAGTACCTGAAACTAGCGCGTCTACCAATTTCGCCACCTGGGCAACGAAGACCGCCATTATAAGTGACCAATACTGAATGTCAACATCAAAAAAGAAAAACACCCGACTCCCCGCCGTCCGCCGTGCCGACCCCTTCTTTGCGCGCGAGTCGGAGAAATATGACGAACCGCTGCCCAGCCGCGAGTACATCGAGCAGGTCCTGGCCGAGCAATCACGCCCGATGGACTTCGATGCCTTGCGCGCCTTCTTTGCCATCACCACCGAAGAAGAGCAGCACTTCGCGCGCCGTCTTTCTGCCATGGAGCGTGCCGGCCAGTTGTTGCGCAACCGGCGTGGCGATTACATCCTGCCGGAGAAAGCTGCACTGATCCGCGGTCGTGTCGAAGGGCATCCGGATGGCTTTGGCTTCCTGATTCCGGAAGACGACGGCGACCACATCTTCCTCGGGCCGCGGGCGATGCGTGAAGTCCTGCATGGTGATCGCGTGCTGGTGCAGGTGATTGGCAAGGACCAGCGCGGACGCCCGGAAGGCAAGATCGTCGAGGTGCTTGATCGCGCCAACACCCGCGTCATCGGTCGAGTGGTGATGGAGCAGGGTGTGGCGATCGTGGCGCCGGAGAACCGTCGCATCAGCCAGGACATCCTGCTGGCGCCGGGCGGCAAGACGAGGCCGCAACCCGGTCAGGTCGTGACCGTCGAGCTCACCCAGCAGCCAGGCCCGCACAGCAAGCCGATCGGGCGCATCGTGGAGACGCTGGGCAACTATGCCGACGACGGCATGGAGATCGAGATTGCGCTGCGCAAGCACGATCTGCCTTTCGAGTTTCCGGCCGACGTGAAAGCCGAGGCGCGCAAGCTGCCTGACGTCGTGCGCAAGAAGGACCTGACGGGGCGCGAAGACCTTCGTCACTTGCCACTGGTCACGATTGACGGCGAAACGGCCAAGGATTTCGACGACGCCGTGTACGCCGAAAAGCAGGGGCGCGGTTGGCGCCTGCTGGTGGCCATTGCCGACGTCAGCCACTATGTGACGCCGGGCTCGGCGCTGGATCGTGAAGGCCTGAATCGCGGCAATTCCGTGTATTTCCCGCGTCGCGTGATTCCGATGCTGCCGGAGAAGCTGTCCAACGGACTGTGCTCGCTGAACCCGGAGGTCGACCGTCTGTGCATGGTCTGCGACATGTCGATCTCGACGACCGGTGAGATCAAGCAGTATCGCTTCTACCCGGCTGTCATGTACTCGCATGCCCGCCTGACCTACAACCGCGTGGCGGCCGCGCTGTACGACAAGGATGCTGCCGAGCAGGAGCGCATCGGTGCGCTGATGCCGCAACTTGAAAGCCTCGATGCGGTGTTCCGCATCCTGCTCAAGGCGCGCGCAAAACGTGGCGCCATCGATTTCGAGACGGTCGAGACGCGCATGATCTTCAACGAGCACGGCAAGATCGAACGCATCGTGCCCGAGTCGCGCAACGATGCGCATCGCGTCATCGAGGAGTGCATGCTGGCGGCCAATGTGTGTGCATCGGACTTTCTTGCCAGGCACGAACACCCGACGCTGTACCGTATCCACGAGCGGCCGACGCCGGAGAAGCTGGAGAAGCTGCGCGCCTTCCTGTCCGAGTTCGGCCTGACGCTGGGCGGCGGTGAGGAGCCAAAGGCTGCGGATTTTGCCAGGGTCATCGACGAGATCCGTGAGCGTCCGGATTTCGGATTGATCCAGACGGTGATGCTGCGCTCCCTCCAGCAGGCCATGTACAGCCCCGACAACGTGGGCCACTTCGGCCTCGCTTACGACGCGTATGCGCACTTCACCTCGCCCATCCGTCGCTACCCGGACCTGCTGGTGCATCGCGCCATCAAGGCCGTGCTCAATCGCGCGCAGTACGTTCCGATGGTCGAGGGCGTCGAACTGATGCCCGACACGCGCCGTGTGAAGCGGGTGCGCAACGAGGACGGGAAGAGCGAACAACCGCAGCAGCGCAAGGCGGCCAAGCAAGGGCTGTGGGAGTCCATCGGGGTCCATTGTTCGATGACCGAGCGCCGTGCCGACGAGGCCAGCCGCGACGTGCAGACCTGGTTGAAGTGCTTCTACATGCAGGATCACGTGGGCTCGGAATTCTCCGGCAGCATCTCGGCGGCGACTTCCTTCGGCATCTTCGTGACCCTGGATGAGCTGTTCGTCGAAGGCCTGGTGCACATCTCCGACCTTGGTGCCGACTACTTCCATTTCGATGAGGCACGTCACGAACTGGTGGGCGAGCGCACGGGCAGGCGTTTCCGCTTGTCCGACCGGGTGCGCGTGCAGGTGGTGAGAGTGGATCTGGAGAGTCGCAAGATCGACTTCCGCCTGGTTGAGGAAAAACCGGGCGAAGAATCCGGAAAGGCTGGCGAGAAGAAAGTGCCCGGGAAGCAGGTGAAGGTGGCAGCGAAGCCTCCGATCGAAAATGACGTCGATGCCAGCCCACCAAAACGCGCCGCCAGGGCGGTGAAGCCCCCCGTGAAAGAAGAAGAGCCGGTGAGCTGGCGCGAACTGGCCGGCCTGCCTGCAGACGGCATGGTGAAGGCCCTGCGCGATGCTGGAGGTACGCGTGGTGGTGCAGAGCGGCCCGCCAGAACGCCAAGCAAGACAGGCGCGAGCAAGGCAAAATCCGCTCCTCGAACGACCAAGGCGAGCGAAGCTACTCGCGGAAAGGCAAAACGGCGTGGCTGAAACCCGTTTCATCTATGGCTTTCATGCCGTTGCAGCAAAGCTGCGTAACGACCCCGAGGGTGTGCTGGAAATCCATGTCGCTGCGCAGCGCCAGGATGCGCGCGCGCGCGATTTGCTGGTGCGTGCGGAAGCGGCCGGCGTCCGGGTGATTCCCTCCGATGCGGCGCGGCTGGATGGCATGGCTGGTGGCCAGCGGCACCAGGGCGTGGTCGCGAAGGTGGATGCGCGTCGCCGCGAGCTGAAGCTCGACGACGTGCTGGAGAACCTGAGCGAACCGGCCTTGCTACTGGTGCTGGACGGCGTGCAGGACCCCCACAACCTCGGCGCTTGCTTGCGAGTGGCCGATGCGGCGGGCGCGCACGCGGTGATCGCGCCGAAGGATCGCGCGGCAGGGCTCAATGCCACTGCCATCAAGGTGGCCAGCGGTGCGGCAGATACGGTGCCCTATATCACTGTGACCAATCTGGCGCGAAGCCTGCGGGAAATGCAGGAGGCGGGGGTGTGGGTAATCGGCGCTGCAGGCGAGGCGGAAAAGACCATCCATGCGATCGACCAGCGCGGGCCGACAGCCTGGGTGCTGGGGGCCGAGGGCGACGGCATGCGTCGCCTGACGCGCGAGACCTGTGACGAGCTCGCGAAGATTCCGATGGTGGGGACGGTGGAGAGCCTCAACGTGTCAGTCGCCAGTGGTATCTGTCTGTTCGAAGCACGGCGCCAGCGCGGCGCCTGATCCGCATCATCCGGGAGCCAGCATGGAAGGTTTGATTGTTGTCATCGCGTTTGCCGCCTTCGTCGTCATTACGATTGCCAAGGGGGTGCGCATCGTGCCGCAGGGGCAGGAGTGGGTGGTCGAGCGGCTGGGGCGTTACCAGCGCACCATCATGCCCGGCCTGTCGATCCTGATTCCCTATCTGGACGCGGTGGCCTACAAGGTCGTCACCAAGGACCTGATTCTCGATGTGCAGCAGCAGGAGGTGATCACGCGCGACAACGCGGTGATCCTGACCAATGCGCTGGCCTTCATCAAGGTGACCGACCCGGTGAAGGCGGTGTATGGCGTGACCGATTTCCAGGAGGCGATCCGCAACCTGGTGATGACCACGCTTCGGTCCATCGTCGGTGAGATGGAGCTGGACGAGGCGCTGTCGTCGCGCGACAAGATCAAGGCCCGCCTGCGCGAGAGCATCGCGGACGAAGCGATCGACTGGGGCATCGGCATCAAGTCCGTGGAGATCCAGGACATCAAGCCTTCGGAGTCGATGCAGAAAGCCATGGAAATGCAGGCGGCTGCCGAGCGCGAACGCAAGGCGATGGTCACGCGTGCCGAAGGTGACAAGCAGTCGGCGATCCTGGAGGCGGAGGCGCGCCTGGAAGCGGCCAAGCGTGACGCGAATGCACAGGTCGCGTTGGCGGCTTCGTCCGCCGAGGCGATCCGTCGGGTGAAGGACGCGGTGGGCGACGACACGACGCCGGTGATGTACATCCTTGGCGAGAAGTACATCAACGCCCTGGACAAGCTGGCCCATTCGCCGAACAGCAAGATCGTGATGTTGCCCGGCGATCTGCAGGAAGCTGTCGCCCGCGCAGTCGGCGCGATGCGCAAACCGTGAGCTGACTGTTCTGGTTGTCGCGCTGCCGCTGAGTCCAGAAGGGCTCAGCGCACCTTGTCGCGCATGAGGCGTTGCTTTTCGCGATCCCAGTCCCGCTGTTTCTCGGTGTCGCGTTTGTCGTACTGCTTCTTGCCCTTGGCGAGGCCGATTTCCATCTTCACCCGGCCGCGGGTGTAGTGCAGATCCAGCGGGACAAGGGTGAAGCCGGCACGCTCCACCTTGCCGATCAGCTTGCTGATTTCTTCCGCATGCAGCAGCAACTTGCGGGTGCGCACCGGGTCCGGCTTGATGTGCGTCGATGCGGTCGGCAACGGCGAAATATGCATGCCGATCACATACACCTGGGCATCGCGCAGCACCACGTAGGCTTCCTTGATCTGCGCGCGACCGTCTCGGATCGCCTTGACCTCCCAGCCCTCGAGCGCAAGGCCGGCCTCGAAGCGTTCTTCGATGAAGTACTCGTGGAAGGCCTTGCGGTTGTCGATGATGCTCATTGTGTCGTCAGTGTCGCGCGCGGGCCCATCTGGCGGACCATCGGCTAGAATCGGACATTCTAACTGCCCGCCTCCGTCTGCCGCAAAAACGCTCATGGCCGAAGTCAGAAAAACCGTGCTGATAGAGCGCACCCCCGCGCACATGTTCGAACTCGTGGACCGGGTGGAAGCGTATCCGCAGTTCCTGCCCTGGTGTGCCGGTGGAGAAGTCGTCGAGCGAACGGAGACGCTGACGGTGGCGACCTTGCACATCAACTATCACGGCATCAAATCCCAATTCACGACGGCCAATACCAAGGTGCCGCCCGGAGAAATGCGGATCGCCCTGCGTGATGGCCCTTTCCGTCATCTGGAAGGGGAGTGGCGATTCATCCCGTTGGGAGAAGCCGCCTGCAAGATCGAGTTCCGCCTTTACTACGAATTCTCGAACAAGCTGCTGGAAAAGGTGGTGGGACCGGTGTTCCATCACATCGCCACCACCTTCGTCGATGCCTTCGTGAAGCGCGCGCAGCAGGTGGGGTGATGGCCGCGCCGCGCATGATCGCCGTCGAAGTCAGCTATGCCGCCACGCCGCAGGCGCAGCAGGTTGTGAGCTTGCACCTGGAGTTGGGCAGCACGGCGGAGGACGCGGTGTCCGCATCAGGTTTGCTGCGGATGTTTCCCGAGATATCACTAGGCAGCGTCAACCAGTTGGGGGTGTTCGGGAAGCTGGCAAGGCCCGAAGACGTCCTTCACGATGGTGATCGCGTGGAAATCTATCGCCCGTTGCTGGCCGACCCGAAGGAGGTTCGCCGCAGGAGGGCGGAAGAAGGCAAGGCCATGAAAAAAGGCGGCGGGCCTAAAGCCGCCGCCTGACTTGGGACGCTGGCGGGAATCAGCGGCAGTCGCGGGCGTGCTGCGCGCGGAGCCGGTCAGCCTCGGCGCGGATCGCGTCGTCACTCATGTAGTCCCGTTCTCCGTTCGGCCCGGCTTGCGTGATCCTGCCGCCTTGGTCGAGCATGGTGATGTTGCGCTGCAGGTCGTTGCAATAGGCGGATTTCTCCGCCTTCTGTGCGTCGGCTTTGCGCTTTGCTTCATCGCTTGCGGCTTGATCCGCCTTGCGTTGCCGGTACTCAAGGTCTTTCTCCGCCCAGGACTTGGGGCTTGAAGCAGTCGCGGCCGGTTTTGACTGGCTTGTCGGAGCAGTCGTGCTGACGGTTCCGCCGCCGCGTACAGGCTGCGCGTTTACGCCCGCAGGCGGGCTGTCCGCGTAATGCACGCGACCACTGGCGTCTTTCCAGGTGTAGATCTGGGCGCTGGTGGCGCCGGCAAACAGGACTAGGGCAAAAGCGGTCAGGCTGTTACGGGACATGTGTTCTCCAGGTGACGCTTTCCACCGGTTTTGCAGCAAGCCGGCGCGATCCGTATAATGCGTCTTTGCGTGCAAGGATAGTAGATATGCGCCTGATTCAGAAGGCCCTGACGTTTGACGACGTCCTGCTCGTTCCCGCCCATTCAGACGTGCTGCCGAAGGATGTCAGCCTCGCCTCGAAGCTGACTCGCAACGTCTCCCTGAACATCCCCTTGGTCTCCGCCGCAATGGATACGGTGACCGAGTCGCGCCTGGCGATTGCCTTGGCGCAAGAGGGCGGGATGGGCATCATCCACAAGAACTTTCCCGCCAAGCAGCAGGCTCAGGAAGTCGCTCGCGTGAAGCGTTTCGAATCGGGCGTACTGCGCGACCCGATCACGATTCCGCCTACGCTGAGTGTACGGCAGGTGCTGGCGCTGACCCGCCAGCACAAAATCTCCGGCCTGCCGGTGGTGGATGGCGGACGGGTGGTGGGCATCGTTACCAACCGTGACCTGCGGTTCGAGACCAATCTCGACCAGCCTGTTTCCGCCATCATGACGCCGGGTAACCGCTTGGTGACCGTGCCGGAAGGCACTTCGCTGGAAGACGCCAAGGCGCTGATGCACAAGCACCGCCTGGAGCGCGTCCTGGTGCTGAAGAGCAGTGGCGAGCTGTACGGTCTGGTGACGGTCAAGGACATTCTGAAATCCACTGAGCACCCGCTGGCCGCAAAGGACGCACAGGGTCGCCTGCGCGTCGGTGCGGCGGTTGGTGTCGGTGCGGGTACCGAAGAGCGCGTCGAGTTGCTGGCGGAGGCTGGTGTCGACGTCATCGTCGTGGATACTGCTCACGGCCATTCACAAGGCGTCATCGACCGTGTGAGCTGGGTGAAGAAGAACTTCCCGCAAGTCGAGGTCATCGGCGGCAACATTGCCACGGGTGACGCGGCGCTTGCGCTGGTCGAAGCCGGGGCGGATGCAGTGAAGGTCGGCATCGGCCCTGGCTCCATCTGCACCACTCGTATCGTGGCCGGCGTCGGCGTGCCGCAGATCACGGCCATCGACAATGTGGCCAAGGCGCTGGATGGCAGCGGTGTGCCGTTCATTGCCGACGGTGGCATCCGCTATTCGGGTGACATCTCCAAGGCCATCGCCGCCGGTGCCTACGCCGTGATGCTGGGTGGTCTGTTTGCCGGCACCGAAGAGGCGCCGGGCGAGACCGTGCTGTTCCAGGGCCGCAGCTACAAGAGCTATCGCGGCATGGGCAGCCTGGGCGCCATGCAGCAAGGTGCGGCGGACCGCTATTTCCAGGATGCCGAGAACAATGCGGACAAGCTGGTGCCCGAAGGCATCGAAGGCCGCGTGCCTTACAAGGGCCCGGTTTCTGCTGTGATCCATCAACTGATGGGCGGCCTGCGGGCATCGATGGGTTACGTCGGTTGTGGCTCCATCGAAGCCATGCGTACGCGCGCCCAGTTTGTCGAGATTACTTCGGCAGGCATGCGTGAATCGCATGTGCATGACGTCCAGATCACCAAGGAAGCACCCAACTACCACCAGGATTGATCGGCCGTCGAGTGGATCAAGGCGTCCCTTCCGGACGCCTTTCTCTTTTGGCTCATCCGGTTCATTCCCCAAGCACGACATACAGCATGCACGACAAGATCCTCATCCTCGATTTCGGCTCCCAGGTCACCCAGCTCATCGCGCGCCGGGTGCGCGAAGCGCATGTCTATTGCGAGATCCATCCCAACGACGTGTCGGATGATTTCATCCGTAGCTTCGCACCCAAGGGCATCATCCTGTCGGGCAGCCATGCATCGACCTACGAGGACCACGCGCTACGCGCGCCGCAAGCCGTTTGGGATCTCGGCGTACCAGTGCTGGGCATCTGCTACGGCATGCAGACCATGGCCGTGCAACTGGGCGGCGAGGTGAGCTGGAGCGACACGCGCGAATTCGGCTACGCTGAGGTGCGTGCGCATGGACATACCCGGCTCCTGCAGGGCGTCCAGGACTTCGCCACAACGGAAGGCCACGGCATGCTCAAGGTGTGGATGAGCCACGGCGACAAGGTCACCGCGCTGCCGCCGGGCTTCAAGCTGATGGCTTCCACGCCCAGTTGCCCGATCGCCGGCATGGCCAACGAAGAGAAGGGTTACTACGCCGTCCAGTTCCACCCCGAGGTGACGCACACCCTGCAGGGCGCTGCGATGCTCAATCGTTTCGTGCGCGAGATTGCCGGTTGCTCGGGCGACTGGATCATGGGCAACTACATCGAGGAGGCCGTCGCGAGAATCCGCGAGCAGGTCGGTGACGAAGAGGTCATCCTCGGCTTGTCCGGCGGCGTGGATTCCTCGGTGGCTGCCGCACTGATCCACCGTGCCATCGGCGAACAGCTCACCTGCGTCTTTGTGGACCACGGCCTTCTGCGGCTGAACGAAGGCGATCTGGTGATGGAGATGTTTGCCGGCAAGCTGCACGCCAAGGTCATCCGTGTTGATGCCGCCGATCTCTTCATGGGAGAGCTGGCCGGTGTCAGCGATCCTGAGCAGAAACGCAAGATCATCGGCCGCCTGTTCGTCGACGTCTTCAAGGCCGAGGCTGAAAAGCTCAAGCGGAGCGGATCAGGGCACAAGGGCGCCACGTTCCTCGCGCAAGGCACCATCTATCCTGACGTGGTGGAGAGTGGCGGCACCAAGACCAAGAAAGCCACGACCATCAAGAGCCACCACAACGTCGGTGGCCTGCCCGAGCAACTGGGCCTCAAGCTGCTGGAGCCGCTGCGTGAACTGTTCAAGGACGAAGTGCGCGAACTGGGTGTCGCCCTAGGCTTGCCTGCCGGCATGGTCTATCGCCATCCCTTCCCGGGTCCAGGCCTTGGCGTCCGCATTCTTGGTGAAGTGAAGAAGGACTTCGCCGACCTGCTGCGCCGTGCCGACGCCATCTTCATCGAAGAGCTGCGGAAGACAGTCGATGAAAATTCGGGCAAGACCTGGTACGACCTCACCAGCCAGGCCTTTGCTGTGTTCCTACCCGTGAAGAGCGTTGGCGTCATGGGCGACGGCCGCACCTATGAATACGTTGTGGCGTTGCGCGCCGTGCAGACGCAGGATTTCATGACCGCACACTGGGCGCATCTGCCGCACGACCTGCTCGGCCGCGTCAGCAACCGCATCATCAACGAGGTGCGTGGCATCAACCGCGTGGTCTACGACGTCTCCGGCAAGCCGCCCGCCACCATCGAGTGGGAATGAGGACCTAGCGCGATGGCAATCTCCCGATTGATCGCGCGTTTCCTGCCTGCCGCTCTATTGGGCTTCGCGCGGCGACTGCGCTTTCCGCAGTTGTTCCTGCTGATGCTGGCCCTGTTGGTCATCAACCTGATCGTGCCGGACTTCATTCCCCTGCTGGATGAACTGCTGCTGGCGCTGGCAACGCTGGCGCTCGCCGCGTGGAAGCGACGCGGTGGCGACGACGATCAAGGCAGTGCGTCATGAAGGAGCGCGACGAGTTCTTCATGCGCGAAGCGCTCTCGCTTGCGAGAGAGGCCGGTAGCTTCGACGAAGTGCCGGTCGGCGCGGTGGTCGTGCTGAACGACGAGATCATTGGCCGCGGCTGTAACCAGCCCATCTTCCGCAACGATCCGACTGCGCACGCCGAAGTCATGGCCCTGCGCGACGCGGGCCAGCGATTGGGCAACTACCGCATGCCAAGCGCCACGCTCTACGTCACGTTGGAGCCCTGCGTCATGTGCAGCGGGGCAATCTTCCATGGCCGGATCGCGCGTGTCGTCTATGGCGCACGGGATCCCAAGACCGGCGTGGCCGGTAGCGTCTTTGACCTCTATGCCGAGACCCGTCTGAATCACCATGCGCAGATAGAGGGCGGTGTGCTGGCCGAGGAATGCGGACAGCTGCTGTCCAGTTTCTTTGCAGCCAGGCGCCAGCGCACGCTGCTGGCTTAGGCACACGCTGGGGATTTCAAGGAAGATATTTCCCGCAGGACCTGTGGTTAACCCTCTGTGCTGACAGGCGTTGACGGTCAACTGCCGAAAAACGTCAGTGTTTGCTACGAAGGTCTTAAGCGACGAATGGATTCAAGTTTTGTAAGGTGTTGTTTTTGATGAACTAGATCGGACATCGACGAGCGGTGTCCGTCAATGGCATGTGTCTGGCTCATAGTCCGGCGTGCGGATCGGACTCGTATCCGCGACACCCTGAACATTGGAGATATACAAAATGACCATGCAGAAACGCGTTCAACAAGGCTTCACCCTGATCGAACTGATGATCGTGGTGGCCATCATCGGTATTCTGGCAGCTATTGCACTGCCGGCTTACTCCGAGTACCAAGCAAAGTCTAAGGTCGCTGCGGGTCTGGCCGAAATCTCTGCCGGCAAGACTGCTTTCGAAGATCGCTTCAATAACGGTCAGGACGTCGCCGCCCAGACTGACATTGGTCTGTCGGCCACCGCCACGGGCAACTGCAACATCACGGCCTCGGGGACTCAGTCTGCGGGTACCGGCACGATCACGTGCGATATTATTAATGCACCGCAGCAAGTTAACGGCTTCGATATCGTCTGGACCCGAGGCGCCAATGGTGTTTGGGCTTGTTCGACCACCCTTGCGGCGGCCGATAAGCTGAAGTTCGCGCCGCGGACTTGCCAAGGCTGATACGTCAGTCTCCTACAGGGGAGCGGGTTCTGTTCCGCATTCCCCTGATGCAAAGAAAACCGCTGTCGCTGTGTCAGCGGTTTTTTTTGGTCTGCTGATTGAGAAGGAGAAGTCATGACTTCCAGACACTCCGGATTTACCTTGATAGAGCTGATGATCGTGGTGGCCGTCATCGGCATTCTCGCGGCAATTGCGCTGCCGGCTTATCAGGGCTACGCGGCGAAATCGCAGGCAACCTCTGCTTTTGCTACGCTTTCGGCATTGAAAACAGTGACGGAAGATATCTATACGAGCGGAGGGGTTCCGGCAGATATTGGCCAGTTGGGCATTACGGCTAGTGCCAGCAATCTGGGTACGGTCGCCGGTACCTTTGGGGCGGATGGGCAGGCCAGCCTGACATTTACGTTCGATGGCGAAGCAGTTGCATTGCTCAGCGGCCGCATTCATACGTTGGCTAGGACTGACCAAGGACAATGGTCCTGTACATCGACCGTTGATGCCCAGTACAAACCACGAGCGTGTTAAGCATATCCGGGCTCGTCAGGCATTGAACCGAAGGTTTTAAGAGTTCCTAAGCGCTTAGGAATTTGCGAAGCAAGCGCAATAAGGCCCGTCAAAATACGCTGGACTCCGTCAGAGTATCTCAGCAAAACTGTTGTGACCGGCCCCTGTCCGTACGTACGCCTTAAAAACCTGATACTGATGCGTGTTGTTTCCTGTTTAAGCGCAGGGATGGATTTGCGCTGAACTTGGTGTCTCGGTTAATTTATCGGAAACGATCTGCCAAAAAGGCGGGGTTTATTTGGTACGCGTCAGCGGGTGTGTGTTTTTACATCGATCGTCGCGTCGCAGTACTTCTTCTATTGCGCTTGAGCCCGGAGGTTTCCAACTTCTAACCAGCTGGCTGCGA
Organism: Uliginosibacterium sp. H1; assembly: GCF_036017065.1. Lineage (NCBI taxonomy): Bacteria > Pseudomonadati > Pseudomonadota > Betaproteobacteria > Rhodocyclales > Zoogloeaceae > Uliginosibacterium > Uliginosibacterium sp. H1. Next base: position 851,774 of record NZ_JAYXHR010000001.1, on the reverse strand, counting down.
GGCTAGGCTTTGCATCGTGTGTTAGGCATTGGATTTCTCGGCACAATGCAGCCCCTTCTTTATTGCCGCCCAATCCCATGAAATCGTTGCTCAGCTTGTGCCTGATCGCTGCCTTGGCCTTGCCGACGCTTTTACCGTTTCATCGCCATCCCCAGACTGTGTTCTGGCAGGAGTGGTGTAATGCGGCAGCGATTTTGGTAGTGGCGGGGTTAGTGATGTTTGCAGGACGTTTGCGTGCAGGTGTCGTGGGCTTAGGCTGTGTGGTGATCGGGTTGGCTCTATTGGTGCTGGCGGGCCGCGCTGGTGGTTGGCCGGCGTATGCGGCGCTGGGGGCATTGGCGTGGGGGCTGGGTGGGGCTGCCTTCGCAAGCCATGGAGGTTTCCTACGAGGTTCTGGGATACTTTTTCTGAAGGGCTCCGGGGACGGGGTATTGCCAAGGCATGGGCTGCTCTCTTGGACGGGCGCGGGACATAGGCCCGTGGTTGTTTGCGCAATGACGCTGCTGGTTTGTGCTCTGCTGCAAGCGGTGTTGGGTTTTTGCCAGTTGCTGGGAGTTGGGGGGGGGGGATGGCTGATGCCGCGGCTGTATTCCGCCGTGTACGGAAACATTGCCCAGCCCAACCACTACGCCAATCTTCTGTGGCTGGGGTTGGCCTCGCTTCTGTATCTGTGGGCGCGCTCGCCCCGTCCGGTGAGCTGGCTCGTCTTGCCGGCGGCGATGCTGACGATGGCGGCGTCGCTATCGGCGTCGCGCTCGGTGTTCCTGTTCATGCTGGCTTTGCCGGTGCTTGCCTGGATCGTCGGGCGGGCCGGCGATGAGGTGGGCCGAAGATTACGTGCCGGGGCGCTGCTGGTGGCGGTGCTTTCGGTGTTGGCGCAGGGGCTGGTGTCGAGCGGGGTATTGAGCGGCAGCAAGGTGGTGTCGGCGGCTTCCCGCATCGATGAGGGCGGGTCGAATGGCCAGCGGCTGTTCGACTGGGAGGTGGCGCTGAAGACGGCGCTGGAGCACCCGTTTACCGGCTCGGGCATCGGCACGTTCGCATGGCAGACCGCCGAGCATGCAGCGAAGTTGCCGCCGACCACTTTCGTGCGCATCGGCGAGAACGCCCACAACACGCCCCTGCATCTGGCGGCGGAGCTGGGCTTGGTGCCGGCGCTGGTGATCGTTGGTTTGTTCGTGTGGTGGTTCATCAGGCAATTGCGACTGCCGCCGACGCCGGAGCGGTGGTGGTGCCTGGCGATTGTGTCGATCATCGGGCTGCACAGCCTGGTGGAGTATCCACTCTGGTACACCTATTTCATCATTCCGTTCTTTCTCGCGATCGGGCTGGCGGACGCGCAGGACGAGGGTTTGCGGACGGTCAGTTTCAGTTCCCGCTGGTTACTGCTGCCGGTGGCGGTTGGCGTGTTCATGCTGGGGTGGACCTTGCGTGACTACCGGGTGCTGGAGGAGGGCTATGCGGTGATTGATGACGCGCAGCGCGATGTGCGTCATGTGGAGTCGCTGGCCTTGCAGGTGGACCGACGTTCGATGTTTGCACCGCATGCCGGCATCCTGCGCATCCGCAACTGGGTGGAGACGGACCGCGCACAGGCCGCGACCGTGGCGGGGTTGTGCGATACGGCAGCGCGCGCGAAGCCTTCCCTGGAGGTGTTGGAGCGTTGCGTGACGGCATATGCCTGGAGCGGACGCGACGCGGATGCGCAGCACTACGTGGATGTGATCTGTGGCGCCTATCCGGTGATCTATCACGGAGATGTCAGGCGCCGGGTTGCCAGCCTGGCGGCCGAGGGGCACGCGCTGCTGACGTGCAGGTTGTAGGACGAACGCTGGCTTCTACTTTCGCCGGAGTGACCGAGCGATTTTGCGCAGGGCAGGGGCGAAACCACCATCAACCCCTCGTGTTCGCGGACGGTGCATGTGGTGTTGGCAGACACCAATCCAGATGAAGCGTTGATGCCGGAATGCATGCCAGCAGGGGTGACACGGCACGATGCTGGCTGGCCACTATCCGGCTCGGCGCGGGACGCTGTGCGCAATGCAGGCGACTCCCCCACTTCATAAGCGATCTGCTTTGCGGACAAGCGCACTGGCCCGCGCCGCTATACTCCGATGCTTTGCAGAACAGGGCGCGAGCGGTGACTGAGGCGACGGAGAACCGTGCGGGGTTTGCGGACAGATCGGGCGTGATGGCGCGGTTAGCGGCCGGGCAGCGGCTGGCGCTGGAACTCGGCTGTGGGTCGCGTAAACGCCATGCCGAGGCGATCGGTGTCGATGCGCTGGACTATCCCGGCGTGGATCTCGTCGGGGATGTCTTCAGCGTGCTGGCGGCCTTGCCCGCGGCAAGCGTGTCGGCGGTGCATGCCTACCACTTCTTCGAGCACGTCGCGGATCTTGATCGTCTGCTGGCCGAAGTGGCGCGGGTGATGACGCCGGGCGCGATGCTGGACGTCGAGGTGCCGCATTTCGCCAATCCCTATTTCTATTCCGACCCGACGCACAGCCGGTTCTTCGGTCTCTACACCTTTTCCTATCTGGCGAGGTCAAGCCTGTTTCGCCGGGGTGTCCCGCAGTACGGCCGCGAGCCGGCGTTCGAGCTGATGGACGTGCGGCTGGATTTCGATTCGCCGTTCCCGTTGCGCGGCCTTGTTCGCCGGGCCATGGGCAAGCTGTTCAACGCTTCGCGCTGGCTGCAGGAATTCCACGAGGAGAACCTCTGCTACCTGCTGCCGTGCTACCAGCTGCGCTACGTGTTGAGGCGTTTGTGAAGTCCTGGTCGTCCGCCGTGCAGCCGCATGATGCGCGTGCCCTTCGACAGGCCCAGGGCACGGTGCTGTCATCAATCGAGTGCACCGAAGGCAGGCGTTGGCGCAGTAATCAGCTCCTTTCGCACGCTGGTTGGTCGAGCTCTTCGTATCCGTTTGGCGGTGCCGCAACAGATGCCCCGCGGCAGGTTCGCACCGCATGAGCCTGCGGGCCAGCGCAATCTACATGGCGGCACGCGCCACGGCGGGGCTGGTCTCGCTGGTGGCGGTGGGGTTGTTCGCGCGCGGGCTGGGGCCGGCCGGTTATGGCTGGGTGGCGTTGGCGAGCAGCGTGGCGGCGGTGGCGGTGGCCGTGTTCCTGCAACCCTTGCAGCACGCCCTGAGCCGCTTCGTGGTGGCGGAGGCGGCAGCGCGTGTCGTGCTCGGCCGGCTGTTGGTCGGTGTGAGCCTTGCACTGGCACTGTGCGCCGCTATTGCGGAACTGGTCGCAGGCCTGTCGGGGGCCTGGCCGTTGGGGCTGGCCTCGGCCGCGTGGGTGCTGGGCGCCAGCCAGGGGCTGTTCGACTTCTCGGCACAGCATGCGACGGCGACGGGGCAGAGCCGGCGCTATGCCGGCATGTTCGTGTCGAAGGCCTTGCTGCTCGTGGCGATCGGTGCCGCCGCGCTCGCGGTAAGCGCGGGCGTGCCGGGGGTCGTCGCTGCCTATGGGCTGGCGGCCGTACTGGCCGTCGTCCTCGTTGCGCGCAGCGACTGGACCGGCTTGTTCGCCCAGCGGCCAGCGTGTGGGGCGGATGTGGACACCGCCCTCTGGCGCGGGCGGCTGCGCAGCTTCTGCCTGCCGCTCGGCGCCACGCTGCTGATGACGGCAGTGCTGCAGTGGGCTGACCGTTTCATGCTGGCGGCCGCGGTGCCGCCGGAGGTGCTGGGCGCCTACGCGGCGGTGGGCGACCTGACCCAGCAGAGCCTGGGCTTCCTGTTCGGGGCCTTGTACCTGGCCTGGTATCCGCGTCTGGTGCGTGCGCATGAAGCCGGTGATCTCGTCGAACGTCACCGCCTTGCCCGCCGTTACGCCTTGCTGGCGCTGGCCGTCCTGTTGCCCGCCGTGGCGGGCTTTGCGCTGGTGGCCCGCGCCTTGTCGTCGGTGTTCTTCGGCGCGGCCTACGAGTCCGTTGCGCTGGCGGTGTGGCCCTGGCTCACGCTGGCGATCGCGCTGGCCTGCACCCGCATGTTCTTCGCCGATATCGGCCTCTATCTTGCCGGCCGCATGGGCCTGCAGTTGCGCAACGTCGGGCTGTCGGCGGCGCTGGGCGTGACGCTCAACCTGTGGTGGGCACCTGTACATAGCGCACTGGGCTCGGCCTGGGCCGCCGTGGTGGCGCAGGCCTTCTGCCTGGCCTTGTCCATGTGGTCGGGGCGCAGGACTTTGGGCTGGGGTTGGCCGGACAAGACCTGGGCTGCGCCTGTCCTCAGCACCCTGGTGATGGCCGTGGTGGTTGCGCGGCTGGATGGGCACGGCGTCGCGGCACTCGCAATGCAGGGGCTGTGCGGCGTTGCCGTGTATGGCAGCTGCATGCTGGTGCTGGATGGCGCCGGTTGTCGGGGCTGGCTGGCGGATTGGTGGCGCGCGAGGAGCGGCATGACATGAACCTGCCAGCCACCGGCATCCGGCCCCTTCAGGTTGCAGCGTTTACGCAGGGCGACGACGTACCCTCCGCGCGTTTTCGCGTGCGGGCGCTGATTCCCTTGCTGGCGGAAGAGGGGATTGCCGTGCGCGAATGGCCTGCACGTCATGGCGCGTACCCGCCTCCGGGCCTGATCGCGCGCGTGAAATGGGCACCGCACGCCCTGGCGGAGCGCGCCGTGGCCTTGCGGGAGGCGGGGCGAAGCGATGTCGCCCTGTTCCAGCGTGAGTTGTTATCCACCCTGCACACCATCGAGGATCGCTGGCGGGGGCCCGCCGTGTTCGACGTGGACGATGCCATCTGGCTCAACCAGCGCTTTGGCGGCATCGACCGGATTGCGCAGCGCCTGGGCCGCGTCATCTGCGGCAACGCCTACATTGCCGAGCACTTTTCCCGTCACGCGAAAGTCTGGGTGCTGCCGACGGCGGTGGATACCGCGCACTACCGGCCCGCCGCTTCACTGGCCCGCGACGCCGGCGCAAGAGTGATGGTGTGGTCCGGCAGCGCCAGCGGCCTGCCCTACCTGCAGGACATCGTGCCCGCCCTGGCCCGCATCATGGCCAGCCTGCCGGACGTGCGCCTGCGCGTCGTGTGCAATCAGCCACCGCAGTTGCGTGGCCTGCCGCAGGAACGGGTCGACCACTGGCCCTGGGACCCGGCCACCGAGGTGACAGCCCTGCAGACTGCCCACCTGGGCCTCATGCCCATGCCCGACACGGCGTGGACGCGCGGCAAATGCAGCTTCAAGATGCTGACCTACATGGCCTGCGGTCTGCCGGTGCTGGTGTCGCCCTGGGGCATGAATGCCGAGGTGCTGGCACACGATGAAGTCGGGCAGGGCGCGCGCGATGCAGGCGAGTGGGTGGATGCGGCGATCGCGCTGTTGCGTGACGACATGCTGTCCCGCCGTCTCGGCGACAATGGCAGGCGGGTCGTGCAGCAGCATTACTCCGCTGAGGTCATCGTGCCCAGGCTCGCGGCGATCCTGCGCGAGGCCGCAGCCTGAACAGGTGGCGGCCTGAACGCGTGACGACTCCTCGGTCCATCTCCCCACAACACCCCATCAGAAGAACGAAATCATGTGCGGTATTGCCGGCTATCTGAACCCCCAACCCGGATGGGACGTTGCGCGCCTGACCGCCGTCGCACGCGCGATGGGCGATGCCATCCGGCATCGCGGCCCGGATGCGCATGGTGAATGGGCAGACCCTGGCGCGGGGCTGGCGTTGTCGCACCGCCGCCTGGCGATCCTCGACCTGACCGAGGCCGGCGCGCAACCGATGGCCTGCCGCTCAGGCCGCTGGATGCTGGTGTTCAACGGCGAGATCTACAACTTCCAGTCGCTGCGTCGCGAGGTGGAGGCCGCACACGGCGGCGGCTTCGCGTGGCGCGGCCATTCGGACTCCGAGGTGCTGGCGGAGGCCATCGACCTGTGGGGCGTGGATGCCGCCGTGCAACGCTGCAGCGGCATGTTCGCGCTGGCCGCCTGGCATGCTGGCGAGCGGCGCCTGCTGCTGGCGCGTGATCGCCTTGGCGAGAAGCCGCTGTACTGGGGGCGCATGCCGGACGGCGCACTGCTGTTCGGCTCCGAACTGCGCGCGCTGTATCCGCATCCGTCCTGGTACGGCGAACTGGATCGTGATGCCGTCGGGGCGCTGATGCACTACAACTGCATCCCCGCGCCACAGAGCGTGTTCCGTCACGTCCAGAAGCTGCTGCCGGGACATGTGCTGGAAATCCACGAAGGGCGCGTCGGTACGCCCCGGCCGTACTGGCGTCTGGAGGACGCCATGCGTGCCGGCGAGGCCACGCGCGCCGGCAGCGTCGCCGACGAGTCGCAGTGGGTCGACCGGCTGGATGCCGTGCTCGGCGAGGTGATCGGCGAGCAGATGATTTCCGACGTGCCGCTGGGGGCCTTCCTGTCCGGTGGTATCGACTCCTCGCTGGTCGTGGCGATGATGCAGAAGCGCGCGTCGCGGCCGGTGAAGACCTTCACCATCGGTTTCAAGGAAGACAGCTTCGACGAAGGTCGCTTCGCGCGCGAGGTGGCGGCGCACCTCGGCACCGAGCACCACGAGCTGTACCTCACCGGCCAGGACGCGCTGGACCTCGTGCCGCAGGTGGCGAGCCTGTACGACGAGCCTTTCTCCGACAGCTCGCAGTTGCCGACGAGCCTGGTGTCACGCTTCGCACGCCAGCACGTCACCGTGGCGCTGTCGGGCGACGGCGGTGACGAGATGTTCGCGGGTTACACGCGCTACATCGTCGGCGATGGTCTTTGGAAGCGCGTGCAGGGCATGCCGCTGGGCTTGCGTCGCGCGGCGGCGCTGGGGCTGGATGCGGTGCCGGCCAGGGCGTGGGACGCCGCCGGACGCGCGTTGGGCAATGCGGCACCGCGCCTGCTGCGCGCATCACCGGGCGAGAAGATCGGCCGCGTGGCGCGCATCCTGCGCGCGAAGTCGCCCGTCGGCTTCTACGACGAGCTCATCTCGCACTGGAAGGATCCGTCGGTGCTGGTGCCGGGCGCACGCCTGCACCCACTGGAGATGGCGCGCGCCGCGGCCGGCGTCGGCGCCAACGACATCGAGTACATGCAGGCGCACGACACCCTGGCCTACTTGCCGGACGACATCATGGTGAAGGTGGACCGCGCGGCGATGGCGGTCAGCCTGGAGACACGTACGCCCTTCCTCGACAGCCGCCTGGTGGAGTTCGCGTGGACGGTGCCGCTGTCGCTGAAGCTGCGCGGCGGCTCGGGGAAGACTGCGGGCAAGTACCTGATGCGCGAGCTGCTGGCCCGCCACGTGCCGCGCCCGTTGTTCGAACGCCCCAAGCAGGGTTTCGGCATCCCGCTGGGCCCCTGGCTGCGTGGCCCGCTGCGCGACTGGGCGGAGGCATTGCTGGCGCCGGACAGGCTGCTTGCCAGCGGCATGCTCGACCCGCAGCCGGTGCGCCGGAAGTGGGCCGAGCATCTGAGCGGCCGCAGCGACTGGCACTACCACCTGTGGGACGTGCTGATGTTCCAGCAGTGGTATGAGCAATACCGCGAACGTGTCGCCGGGGCGGCGCGGTGAGCGTCTGTCTGACGTCAGCCTGGTTCGTGCGTTGCTTGCCCTTCGACGGGCTCAGGGCACGGGCCTTCGCTTGGCTGCGGTCCCTGAGCTTGTCCACGGGGGCGAAGCCGGTTGGCCTTCGCCGTGTGTATTGCGCGTCCGGTTGCCCTCTGCGCTTCGAGCGCCGCCCTTCGACAAGCTCAGGGCGCGGCACAGCCCGTTGGCTGAGCCCGTCGAAGCCAACTCGCCGAAGCCGTAAACGTGACAGTTGGCGGTTGGTGGTAGGCCCTTCGACAGGCCCAAGGCACGAGAGCACAACAGGCTCGGGGCACCGAGCCCGGGGCGCATGATGCGCATCGTCCTGTTCGCCAATACCGACTGGTACCTCTACAACTTTCGCCTCGCGCTGGCCGATGCGTTGAAGGCGGCGGGGCACGAGGTGGTATTGCTGAGCCCGCAGGGCGAGTGGGGCGAGCGCTTGCGCGCGGCGGGCCATGACTGGCGGGTGTTTCCGTTCGCGCGTCACGGCCTGAATCCGCTCGCCGAACTGGCCGTGCTGTGGCGCCTGTGGCGGCTCTACCGCGCGTTGCAGCCGGACGTGGTGCATCACTTCACCATCAAGTGCGTGCTCTACGGCACCGTCGCCGCGCGGTGCGCCGGCGTGCGCAAGGTGGTGAATGCGATCACCGGGCTGGGCCATGTGATGATGTCTTCATCATGGAAGGCGCGGCTGCTGCGGCCGATCATTCTCACCGTGTACCGCGTGCTGTTCGCCGGCTGCGACATCGTGTTCCAGAACCGCGACAACCTGGCGCTGTTCCAGAAACTCGGCGTGCTGCGGCGCGCACGCGCGCACCTGGTGCCGGGGTCCGGCGTGAACCTCGCGCGTTTCGATATGGCGCCGCCTCCTGCGGACCAGCCGCCCGTCGTGCTGATGGTGGCGCGCCTGCTGTGGGCGAAGGGCATCGCCACCTTCGTGGAGGCGGCTGCAAGCGTGCGGCGGCAGCGCGCGGAAATCGAATTCTGGCTGGTGGGCGATCGCGACGACAGCAACCCGGACTGCATTCCGCAGGCACAGGTCGAGCGCTGGGCCAGCGAGGGAGCGGTGCGCTTCCTGGGTCATCGCGAGGACATCCCGCAACTGAACGCGCGCGCCAGCCTCGCCGCGCTGCCCAGTCATGGCGAAGGCCTGCCGCGCACCTTGATCGAAGCTGCTGCCAGCGCGCGGCCGCTGCTCGCCAGCGACGTGCCGGGCTGTCGCGACATCGTGCGGCATGGCGAGAACGGTCTGCTGTTTCCCCGTGGTGACGCGGCTGCGTTCGCCGCGTCCGTGCTGCGCCTGGTCGATGATCCGGTGACGGCGCGACGCATGGGGCTGGCGGCAAGGGCGGACGCCGAGCGCTACTATGACGATGCCCACAACATTGCCCAGACGCTGGCCGTGTACGCCGCGCCTGCCTCTGCTCCCGCCTGACGCCGTTCGATGAAAGCCTGGCTCACCGCGTTGCTTGTCTCGGCAATGTCTGCCTGGATACTGGCCGCGCTCGCGCCGCGCCTGCGCCTGGTCGACCAGCCGGACGCCCGCAAGCAGCACGAGGGGGCCGTGCCGCTGGTGGGTGGGTTGGCCATCCTCCTCGGCTTCGTGCTGTCGGCCAGGATGGCGGGCATCGCCGGCAACTTTGCTGCCGTGGCAGTGCCGGTCGGCCTGGCCGTGCTGGTGGGTCTGCTGGATGACATCTACGACGTGCCGGCCCGGCACAAGCTGTGGGCGCAGATCGCCGCCGTCTGGCTGTTGCTGAAGACCTCGGGCCTGAGCTTCGAGACCTTCGCGCTGCCGGGCCTGGGGAGCATCGAGCTCGGCGTGTTCGCCACGCCCTTCAGCGTCGTGCTGGGGGTCGGGCTGTTGAACGCGATCAACACCATCGACGGCGTGGATGGCCTCTGCGGCGGCTTGCTGGTCATCGGCCTGTTCCTGCTCGCGGCGATGGCGGATGCCGCCGGCATGGGAAGCCTGCAGCGCATTGTCCTGCTGCTGCAGGCGGCCGTGACGGGTTTCCTGTTGCTCAACGCACGGCTGCCCTGGCAGGGCCGGGCGCGCGTGTTCCTCGGGGACGCCGGAGCGTTCGGGGTCGGCATGCTGGTGCTGTGGTTCATGCTGCAGCTCGGTGGCGGGCCGGCGCCGAAGATCCACTGGAGTGCGTTGCTCGCCGCCTGCTGGATGCCGATGGCCGACCTGCTCGCGGTGGCGGCACTGCGCCTGCGTTGCGGGCAAAGCCCTTTCGCGGCGGACCGGCGCCATTTCCATCATCTGCTGCTGGCGCAGGGTCGTTCGCCCGGCATGGTGGTGCTGTTCGCCTGGGGCCTGGCAATCTTCGTGGCGGTGGCGATGTACGTGTTGTGGCGTAGCGGCGCGCGCAACGGCGCCCTGTTCATGGCCTGGGCGACGGCCTGCGTGGTCTTCGCGCTGCACCACCACCGTGCCTGGCGCGAGCGTGGTGTGATCGGCAAGCGTGACAAGGAGGGTGTTTGAGCGGTCCTGCAAAAAAGCTGCTGGTCGTCGTGGCCAGCCTTGGCAATGGCGGTGCGGAGCATGCGCTGTTGAACCTGTTGTCGCGGCTGGACCGCGGAGCCTTTTCACCGGCCGTGCTGTGCCTGGGGGGAGAGGGCGCGATGGCCGCGCGGTATCGCACGGCGGGCATTCCGGTGCGTGCATTGGGCATGCGCCCTGGCCGCTGGCCGCTGGGCCAGTTGAGCGCAGCGCGAGCCGCCATGCGCGAGATGGCACCGGACCTGCTGCTGGGCTGGATGTACCACGGCAATCTTGCCGCCGCAGTGCTGGCCGGCGCGCTGCCGCGAAGCCCGAAGCTGCCGCTGGCCTGGGCGATCCGCGCCACGCCGGACCATGCGCATTCGCACAGCCTGTTCACCGGCGGCGTCATCCAGGCTTCGCGCCTGTTCCTGCGCAAGGTCGATTTGATCCTCAACGTCTCGTCGCGCAGCGCCGCGCTGATGCAGTCGCGCTACGGCTACCCGGCGGCACGCACGGTGGTGTTGCCCAACGGTGTCGACACCGCGCGCTTCGCGCCGCAGGCGCTGGCGCGTGCCGTCGTGCGCGCCGAGCTGGGCCTGTCGCCGGCCACGCCGCTGTTCGGCATGGTGGCGCGCTGGCATCCGGTGAAGAACCATGCGCTCTTCGTGCGTGCGGCCGCGCGCTGCGTGCAGGCGATTCCGGCCGCGCAGTTCGTGCTGGTCGGCGAGGGCTGCGAGACGGCCAACTTCGACCTGCTCGACCTGCTGGATGCTGCCGGCATGCGTGACCGTTTCCATCTGGTCGGCGCGCAGCGTGATGTGGAGCGCTGGAATGCCGCCTTCGATGTGGCGGTGCTGTCGTCCAGCAGCGAGGCATTCCCCAACGTGCTGGTGGAGGCCATGTCCTGCGGTACGCCGGTGGTGAGCACCGATGTGGGCGATGCACGCGAGATCGTCGCTGACACCGGTTTCGTCGTCTCTGTGGATGACGAGGTGGCGATGGGCACCGCCATGGCGACCGCGCTGGCCGAGCGTTCCACGCGTGGGGCCGCTGCCAGGGCACGCGTGCTGGAGCGTTACGACCTGACGCAGCAGGCCGCGCGCTTCGCCGACATCCTTGCCAGGCTGGGAACGCCGGCCGCGCCTACGAACGGTTGAGCAGGATCATCGCGTTCTGCGAAACCTGCCCCGGTGTGACGCGGTGCCGGGTGCGCGACGGCGCGTAGCCTTCCGCCTCGATCAGCAATTCGTAGTCACCCGCCGGCAGGCCGACGAAGGAGAAGTGCGGTCCTTGCGCTTCGTCCTGCCCGGCCAGGTAGCGCTCCACGCTGTCGGCCGTCGTCGTGCTGCTCGGCGTGAGGACGCGCTGGACGCCCGCGCCGCTCAAGGTGATGCGACGGATGCTCACCGTCGTGTCGGCCGGGCGAAGGTAGCCGGCGGGTGTGCGTTGCGCGGCCTGCACCGGCCTGCCGATGAAGCCCCACAGCACGCCTTGTGGCCGCATCCGGAATTGCAGCGCCAGGGTCTGGTCGGCGCGGACTTCGATGCTCTGCGACGGGGTGTCGGTCGCATAGCCATAGGAGAAGGCACGCGCGCGATAGCGGCCTGTGGGGATCGGCCCGAGCACCTTCGCATTGCTGAGGCGGCCGATCGACAGCGTGAGCCGCTCGCCGCCGGCACCCTCCGGCTCCAGTTGCAACAGTGCTTCCGCCGGCACGAACGGCGTGCCGGCCGCATCCAGCAGGGTGACCTGGACGTTCCCCTGGTTGCCGTCCTGCTGCGCGCCGGTCGCGTTCTTCAGCACTGCGGCATAGCGCTCGAAGACCGCCGCCGAACGCAGGATGCTGGTGTGGTCCTCGTTGAAGCCGAAGGTCATGCGCGCCTCGTCCTGCGCGCTGGTGCGCAACTGGCTTTCCAGTGTCACCGCGCCGTCGTTGTTCGGGCGGAACAGGCCGGGGCTGCCCTGGTGGCCGAAGAACAGGTAGTAGCGGGTGTTGTCGGGCAGGGGGCGCTGGAACAGGCCCTGCAGGAAAGGGCCTTCGGGGCGCATGTCGTACCAGGACGGCACCGCGGCGGGCGAATTGCGCACGCCGGATTCCGCGCGCGCCTCGCCGGCCCAGGGCGTGGACAGGCTGACGAACAGCGGGATGCTGAACGGCAGCTGCGTCGCGTGACGCGTCAGGAAATCGCGCGCCACCAGGCCGCCCATGCTGTGCGCGGTGAACACCACCTGCTGGAAGCTGTACTCCGCCTGCAGGTTGTAGAGCTTCCAGTACAGCAGGTTGGAGGTGGATTCCAGCGAGGTGCCGGACGGGTAGTAGAAGAACCAGGCCTGGTAGCGGCTGCGGTCCAGCCGCGAGAAGAAGTCGCGCCAGTCCTGCGGCGAGCCGGCTGCGCCGTGGATGAACAGCACCGGGATGCGCTTCGGGTCGTAGGGTTCCAGGAAATAGATGTTGCCGCCCAGCTCGCGGTAGAAGCTCAGTGGCGCCCAGTAGCCACGCACCCCCTGTTCCGCAGAGAAGGCCGGCGTGTCCAGCGCGGCGATGGCACCGGCCCGCGCGCTGTGCGTGCCGAACGGCGAGGGCGGCACCTGCAGGCCCGCCCAGGCGGTGGGCAGCAGCTTGTAGGCGAGCGTAAGGTCGTTGCCGATGATCACGCCGTCGCCGGAGGCTGCCAGCGGGCTGGCGGGATCGGTCCAGCCTGCGTCCTCGCCCGGGTCGTGGCGCAGGTTGTCGTTGGCGTCGCAGAAAGCCAGCACGGTGTAGCGCCCCCTCGGCACGATCAGCTCGTAGCCGCCGGGCGCGAACAGGCGGGTGTGGTGGGCGATGTGTGGGCCGGGCGGGACGGACTGCGTCCTGTCGTCCATGTCGAGCGCCAGCACCTGGATCGGTCCGGCGCATGAATGGACGGGCTGGACGGTGCCCACCAGCACGGTGGCCGTGTCGATGGCGGCAGCCTCCTCGCGCAGGCGCACCAGGGTGCAGGCGCTGGTCAGGCTGCACAGGGCCAGCAGGAGCAGGGCGGCCGGGCGCGAGGCCAGCGGAGGGAGCAGGCAGGTATAGCGCAACAGACGGTTCGGCATGTCGTCCAGCATTCCGTGCAGGCTGAAGGGGTGCAGTGGGGCCCGGCCAGTACTCAGGTCTGGGCGGTGCCGGAGCGTATAATTCTGCCCTTTCCTGTTTTCATGCGCGCCGTTTCCGGTGCTCCACGAGAAGAACCATGAGCCTGAATGCCCTCACCGCCCTGTCGCCGCTGGACGGCCGTTACGCCAGCAAGGGCGACAGCCTGCGCCCCTATTTCAGCGAGTACGGCCTGATCCGCCACCGCATCCGCGTCGAGCTGGAGTGGCTCAAGGCGCTGGCGGCCGAAAAGGCCGTGCCGGAAGTGGCGCCGTTCTCCGCCGCCACGCTGGCCGAGATCGATGCGGTGATCGCCGGCTTCTCGGAAGCCGACGCGCAGGCCGTGAAGGATATCGAGGCCACCACCAACCACGACGTGAAGGCCATGGAGTACTGGCTGAAGCGCCGCTTCGCCGACAACGCGGAAGTGGTGAAGGTCAGCGAGTTCATCCACTTCGCCTGCACCTCGGAAGACATCAACAACGTCTCGCATGCGCTGATGCTGCGCGATGGCCGCGACGTGGCCCTGCTGCCGGCACTGGACAAGGTCATCGCCCGTTTTGTCGAACTCGCCCACCAGCTAGCCGAGATCCCCATGCTGTCGCGCACCCACGGCCAGCCGGCCAGCCCGACCACGCTGGGCAAGGAGATGGCCAACATCGCCTACCGCCTGAAGCGCGCCCGCAAGAGCATCGCCGCCGTGGAGATGACCGCCAAGTTCAACGGCGCGGTCGGCAACTACAACGCCCACCTGTCCGCCTACCCGGACATCGACTGGGCGGCCAACAACCAGCGCTTCATCGAGTCGCTGGGCCTCACCTTCAACCCGTACACCATCCAGATCGAGCCGCATGACGCGATGGCCGAGCTGTTCGACGCCATCGCCCGCGCCAACACCATGCTGATCGACGCCTGCCGCGACATCTGGATGTACATCTCGCTGGGCTTTTTCAAGCAGAAGCTGAAGGCCGGCGAAGTCGGCAGCTCGACGATGCCGCACAAGGTGAACCCGATCGACTTCGAGAATGCCGAAGGCAACTTCGGCGTCGCGAACGCCACGCTGCGTCACTTCAGCGAAAAGCTGCCCATCTCGCGCATGCAGCGCGACCTGACCGACTCCACCGTCCTGCGCAACATGGGCGTGGCCTTCGGTCATACCGTGCTCGGCTTCGAGTCCTGCCTGCGTGGCCTCAACAAGCTGGAAGCCAACCCGGCCCGCGTGGCGGAAGACATCGACGCCGCCTGGGAAGTGCTGGCCGAGCCGATCCAGACGGTGATGCGCCGCTTCGCCATCGAGGAGCCGTACGAGAAGCTCAAGGCCCTGACGCGCGGTGCCGGCATCAGCAAGGAAGCGCTGCAGGCCTTCGTGCTGACCCTGGAGATTCCGGAGGCCGACAAGCAGCGCCTGATGCAGATGACGCCGGCGAGCTACGTCGGCGACGCGGTGAAGCTGGCCAAAGCTATCTGACGAGGAAAAACCCTGTCCGTGCTCCTCACGAATCCGTCGCTCCTGCGGAAGCAGGAGCCCAGTGACTTTGGGCGTCGTGGCAGGGGATGTCCGACCGCGTTCTTCTTCTGTTCTGAGTGCGTCTTCACCGGCGTGGTGATAGCCCGATGAGCGACCCGCGCCCCATCGGCGTCTTCGACTCCGGTCTCGGCGGTCTGTCCGTGCTGCGCGAGATCGGCGCCCGCCTGCCGCAGGAGTCCATGCTCTACGTGGCGGATTCCGGCTTCGCCCCCTACGGCGAAAAATCGCAGGACTTCATCCGCGAGCGCTCGCTGAAGATTGCGCATTTCTTACTGGAGCAGGGCGCCAAGGCGCTAGTGCTGGCCTGCAATACCGCCACCGCTGCGGCTGCGGCCACTCTGCGCGAACGCTGGCCCGATGTGCCGCTGATCGCCATGGAGCCGGCCGTCAAACCGGCTGCCGCGGCGACGCGTGGCGGCGTGGTCGGTGTGCTGGCCACCACCGGTACGCTGGCGAGCGCGCGCTTCGCCGCCTTGCTGGACAACTTCGCGCACGATGTGAAGGTGGTGACGCGGCCCGGTGTCGGCCTGGTGGAGTTCGTCGAGCGCGGCGACTTCGACAGCCCGGCCCTTCGCACGCTGCTCCATTCCCACCTGCAACCCTTGCTGGACGATGGTGCGGATGTCGTGGTGCTGGGCTGCACGCATTACGTCTTCCTGCGCGAGCAGGTCGAGGCCATCGTGGGGCCTTCGGTGGCCGTCATCGACACCGGTGGCGCCGTGGCGGCGCATCTGCAGCGCCGTCTGCTGTCGGCCGACCTGCTGGCGCCCGCCACGCAGGTAGCCGCGCCGCTGCGGGTATGGACTTCGGGTGATCCGCAGCAGACGGCGCAATCCATCGCCAGCCTGCTGGGCAGCACGCCCGCCATCGAGACGTTGCCCGACGCTCTCTGACGTGTAGTGGTTTGCCTGCGTGCAAATGCGGGCTTGTCCGGCTGACAGGGCAGGGTGGCTGGACGTAAGCTGGCTGTCATTTCCTGACCGCCACGCCGGACGCCCATGAACATTGCCTACGCCTGCCTCATATTCGCCGCGCTCAGTCCCCTGCTGCTGACCCTCGCTGCCAAGGCGGGCGGGCAGGTGCTGGGCCAGCGCTACAACAACCGCAAGCCACGCGAAGGCCTGGCCCAGCTCGACGGGTGGCCGAAGCGTGCCAACTGGGCGCAGCAGAACAGCTGGGAGGCCTTGCCGCTGATCCTCGCCGGCGTGCTGATGGCGACCCAGGCCGGCGTACCGCAAGCGACCATCGACACCTGGGCACTGGTCTTCGTGGCTGCGCGCGTGGCTTACGTGATCTGCTACCTCGCCGACGTTCATGCCCTGCGTTCGCTGGTGTGGGGCATCGGCACGCTGGCCTGCTTCCGCCTGATGGTGGCGGCGCTCTGACGTAATCGCCATCACGCAACCGCCATGAACCCGGACAGCCTGCGCGCCAGTCGGGAATTTGCCGCGGTGGACCGCGCGCTGCTGGCGCAACGCCTGCGCCGCGCGCTCCCGGCCGATGCCGTGCTGGTCGACGACGAGTCGGTACGGCCATACGAATGCGACGGCCTCGCCACGTACAGGCGGATGCCGCTGGCGGTGGTGCTCCCGCAGGACGAGGCGCAGGTACAGGCAGTGCTGCGCATCTGCGCCGAACTCGGCGTGCCGGTGGTGGCGCGCGGCGCGGGCACCGGCCTGTCCGGCGGTGCGATGCCTCACGCACAGGGCGTGCTGATGTCGCTGGCGCGGCTCAACCGCATCGTCAGCCTGGACCCGCTGGCGCGACTGGCGGTCGTGCAGCCCGGCGTGCGCAACCTGTCGATCTCCGAGGCCGCGAAGCCGCACGGCCTGTACTACGCGCCGGACCCCAGTTCGCAGATCGCCTGCACCATCGGCGGCAACGTGGCGGAGAACGCCGGCGGCGTGCATTGCCTGAAATACGGCCTGACCCTGCACAACGTGATGCGGGTGCGCGCGCTGTCCATCGACGGCGAAGTGCTGGAGTTCGGCAGCCACGCGCTGGATTCGCCCGGGCTGGACCTGCTGGCGCTGGTGATCGGCTCGGAGGGCATGCTGGCAGTGGTCACCGAGGTGACGGTGCGCCTGCTGCCCTTGCCGCAGACCGCGCGCTGCGTGCTCGCCAGCTTCGGCTCCGTGGTGCGTGCGGGCGAAGCGGTGGCCGGCGTGATTTCCGCCGGCATCATCCCGGCCGGCATGGAGATGATGGACAAGGCGGCCACCGCGGCAGTGGAGGAATTCGTGCATGCCGGATACCCGCTGGATGCCGAGGCGATCCTGCTGGTCGAGTCCGACGGCACGCCGGAGGCGGTGGAGGACGAGATCGCGCAGATCCGCCAGGTGCTGCAGGCGCATGGTGCCCATGACATCCGGGTGTCGCGCGACGAAGCCGAGCGCCTGCGCTTCTGGGCCGGACGCAAGGCAGCCTTCCCGGCCGCCGGCCGGCTGGCGGCGGATTACTACTGCATGGACGGCACGATCCCGCGCAAGCGCCTGGGCGAGATGCTGGAGAGCATCGCCCTCATGGCGCAACGCTACGGGCTGCGCTGTCTCAACGTGTTCCATGCGGGTGATGGCAACCTGCATCCGCTGATCCTCTTCGATGCCAGCCAGCCGGGTGAGCAGGGGCGGGCCGAGGAATTCGGCGAGGCCATCCTGCGTCACTCCGTCGAACTCGGCGGCACGGTCAGTGGCGAGCACGGCGTCGGCGTCGAGAAGCTGGGCGCGATGTGCGCGCAGTTCAACGAGGCGGAGCTGGAGAGCTTCTTCCGCGTGAAGCTGGCCTTCGACGGACAGGGCCTGCTGAATCCCGGCAAGGCCATCCCCACGCTGAACCGCTGTGCCGAGTACGGCATGCAGCATGTGCGCGGTGATGCCGTCACCCATCCCGGCCTGCCGAGGTTCTGATGGAATCCTTGCCACGGCGCTGGTGCGAGCAGGTGCGCGAAGCCGCAAGGAGCGGTCGCGCGATGCGCATCGTCGGCGGTGGCAGCAAGAGCTTCCTCGGCGACGTGTTGCAGGGCGACCTGCTGGACACCCGCGGGTACGCCGGCGTCATCGACTACGATCCGGCCGAACTGGTGATCAGCGTGCGTGCCGGCACCTCGCTGGACGAGGTCACCACGCTGCTGGCGGCGCATGGGCAGATGCTGGCGTTCGAGCCGCCTGCGTTTCCCGGCGCCACCATCGGTGGCATGGTCGCCAGCGGGTTGTCCGGTCCGCGTCGCGTGCAGGCGGGCGCCGTGCGTGACCACCTGCTGGGCATCGGCCTGATCGACGGCCAAGGCCAGTGGCTGCAGTTCGGTGGTCGCGTCATGAAGAACGTGGCCGGCTTCGATGTCTCGCGCC
This sequence comes from Uliginosibacterium sp. H1, assembly GCF_036017065.1. Lineage (NCBI taxonomy): Bacteria > Pseudomonadati > Pseudomonadota > Betaproteobacteria > Rhodocyclales > Zoogloeaceae > Uliginosibacterium > Uliginosibacterium sp. H1. The sequence goes on along the minus strand of NZ_JAYXHR010000001.1, from coordinate 833,749 downwards.
TGATGGCAGGGGCCTGGGGGACGCTGGGCTTGATTGCGCAGGTGTCGGTACGGACGATGCCACGCCCGCCGCTGGAGCTGACCCTGAGGCTGGAGCTGACGGAAGCCGCGGCGATCGAGCGCTTCAACCGCCTTGCAGGCCAGCCCTTGCCGCTGTCCGCCACGGCCTGGCAGGCTGGCCTGGCACACCTGCGCCTGTCCGGGACGGAGGCTTCGCTGCGCGCGGCACAGGCCGTGACGGGCGGAGAGGTCGTGGGAGAGGTGGAGGCGGCAGGCTACTGGCAGGCGCTACGCGACCAGCGCCTGCCTTTCTTCGCGGGCGGCACGCAGGCACTGTGGCGCTTGGCCGTGCCGGGCACGACGGCATCATTGCCGCTGCAGGGGGAAATGCTCATGGAATGGCACGGTGGCCTGCGATGGTTGCGCAGCGACATGCCGGCGGCTGCGCTGCGCGCTGCGGTGAGCGCGGTGGGTGGGCACGCGCAGTGCTGGCGCAACCGTGCGCCGGGGGTGGCGAGCTTCGAGCCACTGCAGGGCCCGATGGCCGCCCTGCATCGCCGCTTGCGGCGTGCCTTCGATCCGCAAGGCGTGTTCAACCCCGGCCGCATGGGCGGGGAGTTCTGATGCGTGTCCAGCTGGCCGGCTTCATCCGCGACACCGCGCAGGGGGACGAGGCGCAGGACATCCTGCAACGCTGCGTGCACTGCGGTTTCTGCCTGGCGACCTGTCCGACCTACCAGGTGCTGGGCGATGAGCTGGACAGCCCGCGCGGGCGCATCTACCTCATCAAGCAGATGCTGGAGGGCACGCCCGTCACGGCACGCACGCGCGAACACCTCGACCGCTGCCTGAGCTGCCATGCCTGCGAGACGACCTGTCCGTCGGGCGTCGACTATGGCCACCTGCTCGACATCGGTCGCAAGGAGGCCTTGGCCCAGGCGCCGCGCAGTGCGCCGGCGACGGCGCTGCGCAGCCTCCTGCGCGAGACGCTGACGCGACCCGGCGTTTTCCGCCGCGTGCTGGACGTCGGCCGTCTGGCAGCGCCGCTGCTGCCACGCAGCCTGCGTGCGAAGCTGCCGGAGCCGGCTGGCGGAGCGTGGCCAGCCCCGCGTCACGCGCGGCGCATGCTGGTGCTGGGGGGCTGCGTGCAGCCGGTGATGCGTCCCGCCATCAACCTTGCCGCGGCGCGCGTGCTGGATGCGATCGGCATCTCGCTCGTCGAGCTGACGGGGCAGTGCTGCGGCGCGCTGCGCTTCCATACCGACGACATGGCGGGCGGACGAGCCGATGCCCGCACGCTGGCCGCACAGGCTGCGACGGCCGGGCATGAAGCATTCGTCATGACCGCGTCCGGCTGCGGGGCTTTCGTGCGCGACTATGCGCATCTGTTGCCGGACGATCCCGCCGCCGCCGAACTCGCGGGCCACACCCGCGACATCGCCGAGGTGCTGCTGCAGGAGATCGACCGGCTGTTGCCGCGGGTGGCCGGTCGTGCGGCAGGCCGCAGCCTGGCCTGGCATTCGCCCTGTACCCTGCAGCACTGGCAGGGCATCAAGGGCGGCGTGGAGCGTCTGCTGGAAGGGGCGGGCTATCGTTTGACCCCGGTAGCCGACAGTCACCTGTGTTGCGGCTCTGCCGGCGCTTATTCGCTGCTGCAACCGACGCTGGCCGGCGCGCTACGCCGCCGCAAGCTGGACGCCTTGCAGGCCGGTGTGCCCTCCGGTATCGCCAGTGCGAATATCGGCTGTATCACCCATCTTGCCGGTGATACGAACCTGCCGGTTCGTCACTGGATAGAGTGGCTGGCCGACTGCCTGCCGACGTAAAGTCACCCGCTCGCAAGACGTTAACCAGGGACGGGCGTCGTGCATCCGGCCTCCTGTCAGGCGGCAATGTGCCGAAACTGTCCTGCTCTGCCCGTTCCACTGTCGGATAAATGACGACACGCACGTGCCACTTTTTCCAGGCTTGCGGGAAGCCGTGAAATATTGACGTTTTTTCCGGTTTGCCCACCGCACGCCCGCCCTTACGCTGGCAGAGTTCCGCGGCACGAAACGCACGCCCGCCAGACGTTCCCGGAAGTCGATTTTCTGCAACGCAGCGTGGCCAAAATCCGATTAATTTGTAAAATACGATAAATACAACAATACTCTCTCATGTCCATCAGCATTGAAACCTGCGCAGCGATGCACATCGGCGACCGGGGCGAACAGCAGGATCGCGTCGGCATCTTTCCGCATCCCACCAAGCCTGGATGCCTGCTCGCCGTCCTTTCCGACGGCATGGGCGGCCATACCGGCGGGTCCATTGCGGCCGAGCAGGTCGTGCTGAAGGCGCGCCAGAATTTCAGTCACTTCACGCCCGGCGTGGAGGACATCCAGGAGTTCCTGAAGTCGGTCATCGACGAGGCCCACGTGGTCATCAAGCTGACCCGCTTCACCAGCGAAGCCGACCCGCACAGCACCGCCTGCGTGTTCGTGCTGCGCCCCGGCCATGCCGACTGGGCGCATTGCGGCGATTCGCGCATCTATCACTTCCGCCGTGGCGGGCTGGTCAGCCGTTCGCCGGATCATTCGCTGGTCGGCGAACTGGTCCGTTCCGGTCGCATCACGGAAGCGCAGGCGGAGACGCATCCGCAACGCAACCTGCTGCTGTCCTGCCTGGGGGCGGAGCGCGAACCGCGCATCGATTTCGGCGCCACGCCGGCCCTGCAGGCAGGCGACGTCTTCCTGCTGTGTTCGGACGGCCTGTGGGCCTATTTCAGCGATTACGAGCTGGGCACCACGCTCGACGAGCTGGACCCGCGTGCCGCCGCCAAGGTACTGATCAACGCGGCGCGTGAGCGGGGCGCCGGTGCCGGCGACAACATCTCGGTCGCGATCGTCAAGGTCGTGCCGGTCGTGTCCGCCGGCAACGCACTGGGGTGAGTCCGGAGTGAGCGCCAAGCCACGCATCGTCTTCAACGCCACCACGCCGGAGTACTACTTCGCGGAGGGTTGCCACATCACGGAGTGGTGGAACTCGCCGGACGATGCCGCAGCTTCCGTAGCGCGCGCCCGCGTGCCGGTGGGCGTGACGACGCATTGGCACAGCCTGCGCGACACCACCGAGCGGTACGTGATCCTGGAAGGACGTGGCGTCGTCGAGGCCGGCAAGCTGCCGCCGATGCCGGTATCGGCCGGGGATGTCGTCGTCATTCCCGCGGGCGAGCCGCAGCGCATCCGCAATGATGGTCAGGGCGACCTGGTGTTCCTCGCCATCTGCACGCCGCGTTTCCTGACCGACAACTACCAGGCGCTGGAGTAGGGCGCCACTGCGCCGGTTTGCGCGGCCTGCCTCAAACCGCGCTTATACGGTTTTGTCGCTGGCCTCGCACAGGTCATACACCAGGCAACCCGCACATTTCGGACTGCGCGCCACGCACACGTAGCGACCGTGCAGGATCAGCCAGTGGTGCGCGTCCAGCAGGTACTCCTTCGGTACGCGGCGCAGCAGCGCCTTTTCCACGGCTACCACGTCCTTTCCCGGTGCCAGCCCCATGCGGTTGGCGACGCGGAAGATATGGGTGTCCACCGCCATGGTCGGCTGCCGGAAGATGGTGTTGAGCACCACGTTGGCGGTCTTGCGGCCGACGCCCGGCAGGGCCTCCAGCGCCTCGCGGTCATCCGGCACTTCACCACCATGACGCTCCAGCAGCTGGCGGCACAGCATGGCGACGTTCTTCGCCTTGGTGCGGTACAGGCCGATGGTCTTGACGTACTCCGCGATGCCAGCCTCGCCCAGCGTCGCCATGGCCTCTGGCGTGGGCGCCGCGGGAAACAGCTTGCGGGTGGCGATGTTCACGCCCTTGTCGGTGGCCTGGGCAGACAGCACGACCGCCACGAGCAACTGGAAGGGCGAGCCGTATTCCAGCTCGGTCGTCGGCTCGGGGTTGGCGGCATGCCAGCGGCGGAAAGCCTCGGCGATGGCCGCTTTCGTCATGTTGCGAGGCATGGCTGTGTTCGGATCCGCAGGTACGGGGGCGGCTGGATTCTACCTGCCCGTCGCGCTGCTGCCCTGAGGGACACTGGCACCGACAGCGCGATCGGGCTCAAATGGCCGCCGCTCATGAACGTCATGGGCTCCTTTGGGCCGGTGGTGTCCAGCGCGGCAGTACCGGTCTTGCGGGAGTGTCGGTCAGGCGTGGTAACGAGGCGCCAGGTCAGGCCGATACTCCCGGTTCTTTTCCTTGCTGGAGCAGCGTCGGCGGGTTTGCGATCCATGACGCCGCCGTGTCTGGCGGCACGTCGTCTCCCTGTGTTCAGAAGACGAGTGCGTTGCTGGTGAGCTTTCCTGCCTTTTCCAGCTGGGTGACGGTAGTCCGCAGATCCAGGCCGGTATTTGCGCGGAGGATGGCTGCCCGTTCGCGAAGGACGGGCAGCGGGACATTGACCGCCTCGCCGCGTGCCGCGAAGGCCACGACGTTGCCGCTGTCGCAGGGCGGGAAGGCGAAGACCCGCTGGTCGAAGGCTTCGGCCAGGCGGGACAGCGACGGCCCGTATTTGCGCGAGCGCCCGAACATGTTGGCCACCAGCAGGCCGCTTTCCGACAGGCGTGACCAGCAGGCCTGGTAGAAGGGCAGGCTGTCGAGCAGACCCACTTTCGCATCCTCGTCGTAGCCGTCGACGAGGATGTAGTCGTAGTAGCCGCGACCCTGTGCGATGAAGTCCACTCCGTCCGCAACCTCGATGCGCAGCCGCGCGTCTTCCTCCGGCAGCTTGAAGAACTGCTGGGCCGCCGCCCATACCGCCGGGTTGATCTCCACGACGGTGAGTTTCGTCTGCGGCAGGTGGCGGTGCATGAACTTGGTGAGCGAGCCGGCACCCAGGCCGATCAGCAGCGCGTTGCGCGGCCAGCGCGGCGAATGCGTGGGGCCGCTGGCCAGCGCATCGTCGCGCATCAGCAGTCCCGCCATCATCTCCCGTGTGTAGGCCAGTTCCAGGTCATACGGGCGGCGGATGCGCATCGCGCCCTGCACCCACTCGGAGCCGAAGTGCAGGTAGCGGACGCCGCTTTCTTCGCTGATGTCGATGTCGCCAAAACTCATGCCGGTGGTTGATCCTTGTCTTGCGGTGCGTCGTCCTGCCGATCGAGCCACTTCTGCAGGAACAGCGCCTGTCCTGCCTGCGGGTCGAGCTGGTAGGGCGCGAAGCCGAAGCGCGCATAGCTCGCCAGCGCCCCTTCGTTGTTGGAAAGCACTTCCAGCGTCAGCTTGCAGCAACCCATGTCGTGGGCGATGCGCTCCAGCGCTGCAAGCAGTGCCTGGCCCACGCCGCGCCGCCGGTGATCGGGGAGCACCGCGATGTCGTGCACGTTCAGCAACGGTCGCGCCGCGAAAGTGGAGAAGCCGGTGAAAGCGTTGAGCAGCCCGACCGCCACATCATGCTCGAAGGCGATCAAGCCCACGTAGCCAGGCCAGTCGCGCAGACGTTCCGGCAACGACTGCAACACATCTCCGGACAGGGCATGACCGCCGCCCATGGGGTCGCGCGCGTAGATGTCCAGCAGCCTGCGCAGGATGGCGGTGTGATCCTCCCGACCCAGGTCGATGCGCTCGATGCGAAGCGTGGAATTCAATGTGGGCTCACTCCGTGCAGTCGCGCATCGCACGCCGCGTCAGCAATGCGACGGCGGCGGCAAAGGCCGCCACGACCAGCAGGCCGTGTGTGAGGCTGCTGACTTCCGCAATGGCGCCGATCAGCGGCGGCCCGGCCATGAAGCCCAGGTAACCGACGCCCGACACGCCCGCGATGCCGCGCGCTGGCGACACGCCGGGTACGCGTGCCGCCGCCGAGAACAACACGGGAATCACGTTGGACAATCCAAGGCCGACCAGTGCGAAGCCGACGATGCCGGCCCAGCGTTCGCCGATCAGCAAGGTGACCAGCATCGCGATGCTGGTGAGCCAGGCCGAAATGCGCAGGGTGCGCGTCGCGCCCAGCCTGCCACGCAGCCAGTCGCCCCCGAACCGCCCGAGCGCCATGGCACCGGAAAACGCGGCGTATCCCAGTGCCGCCACGTCCGCCGGACTGCCCAGCGTGTCGGCCATGTACAGCGTGCTCCAGTCGTACATCGCCCCCTCGCTGACGAGGCCGAAGGCGGCCAGCAGGCCGATGAGCAGGATGGTGCCACGCGGCAGGCTGAAGCCGTGGTGCGCTTCGTCCGGCGAATGGGTTGCGGATTCCGGCAGCATGGCGCGCGCGGCGATCCACACCAGCGCGAAGCCGGCGAGGCTCATCGTCAGGATGTGCAGCCAAGGCGCGATGGCGAGACGCGCCACCAGGCTGCCGACCAGCGCGCCCGCCAGTCCACCCAGGCTGAAGAAGCCGTGGAAGGACGACATGATGGGCTTTGCGAGTTCGCGCTCCACCGCCACGGCCTCCGCATTCATGGCGACATCGAAGCCACCGCTGCCGAGGCCGAACACGAAGAGCAGCACCATCAGCGCCGCGTAACCCGGTGCGAACAGGAACAAGGCCAGGCTGGCCGCTACTGCCGCGGCACCCGCCAGTACCACCGGCCGTGCCCCATGACGCGCGACCCAACCCCCGACGCGGGTCAGCGCGATCAACGCACCCACCCCACCGGCGAGCATCAGCCAGGCCAGCTCCGCCTCGCTGAGCCCGAACTGCGTCTTCACCGTGGGCACGTGCACGCCCCAGGTAGCGAAGAGCAGGCCGCTGATGAAGAAGTGGGCCTTGGTGGCGATGCGCGCGCGTACCAGGCGGGAAATGGTGAAAACGGACGACCCGGTCACACGACTATCCTGATTGCATGGAAGGACGGCGCGATTGCCGACAGCGTATTCATCTGAATCGAACCGACCTGAGCATCAGCTTCGCGGGCGCCGGATGTGCTGCGCGATCTTCGACAGCGATGGATTGTTCGGCAGCAACACCCCGTTGATCTCGATGGTCGGCAAGCCGATCGATCCGCTGGGAATGTTGTGCGCCTGGAGCCTGGCCGTGAAGTCTTCCGAGGCGCGCTCGTCAGTGTCGATGAAGTACTCGGTGAAACGCACCCCGGCCGCCCGGAACTGCTGCCGTTTTTCCGCGCAGTAGGGGCAGGTGGACAGCGAATACATCACCAATGTGTTGCGCGAAGAATCGTAGCCGTCGAACACATCCAGTTCGTCCGTATCGTCCGCATTCGTCGCCTCGTAATCGCCTTCCATGAACTCGCTGTCCTGGAGCAGCTCCATGATTCCTTCCGGACCCATGGCCTTGAACTGGCTGAACAGCATGGCCCCGAGGATGGCCGTAAGCAGGATCGATCCCAGCACGCCCAGGGGATTGACCGGTCGGGAGCGCTCACCGTAATCGTTCCCCTCCTTGCTACCGGGCCATACTAGCAGTGCCAGCCAGGCCACGGCGCCGACATAGGGAATCAGCAGCGCGAGACAAGCCCAGCCCGTTACGCCGACATCGTGGAGGCGCAGCGCCGCCATCCGGAAACCCCACACGATGTTGAGAATGGCCGAGATGAGGGTGACGGCAACCCAGGGCGTCGATACGCCCGCTTTCAGCATCCACAGGCCCAGCGCCACGAACAGCGCGATCGACAGCACGGAGGCCACGAGATAAGTGCGCCGTCCCACTCGTCCTTCGAATGAGAAGCTCGCGAGTGAAACCTCTTCGTCATACGCGCCATGGGTGCCGAGGCGGGCTTCGTCCCGAGCGGCCGCCGCCGCTGCCCGGGCTTCCTGCTGCTCGCGTGCCTGTGCTTCAAGGAAGCCGGGTATGTCCAGCGAGCAATTGCGACATAGCGTGCGCCTGGGTTGCACTTCCTGGCAGCGCGGACAGGTGACGGTGTCGGCGCCGGGCGCTGGCACCGATACCGGGCCGGTTGCCAGGGAGGGGGCCGATCCGGACGTCATGGCAAGAGCCGGCATGACTGCGGGCTGCGTGCCTGCAGGGGAAGCCGCAGGTGTCACGGCTGCGTCGGGGACGATGTCCACACGCAGGCCGGCGGCATGCAGGCGTTCCAGGTAACGGGCCAGCTCCGAGGTCGGCAATCCCTTGCGAAGAGTGATCTCCCGGCCGGAGAAAAAGGCGTTGCAGTTTTCCGGTGTCAGCTTGAAGAGCGTGATGGCCTGCGCCTTGACGGCGTCCAGCGAATGCCCGGGCAGCAACTCGCCTTTGAAACGGATGGAGACGGTATCGGACATCGGATGCAGCTCTTGAAACAGATGGACGATCGATTCTAAGCGGGAAAAGTCACTGTCCTGTTGCGGCCTCATGCGCACGGCGGCATGAAGGCCATGTCTCCCGCATGAAGAGCGTCTACAGCGCCTTCTTCAGCGCGTACAGGGCTTCCAGCGCCTCACGCGGGCTCATGCTGTCGGGGTCCAGCTCGAACAGTTGTGTCAGTGCGGGGTGCGAGGTCGTGGTCTCGACTTCGGGCAGGGTCGCGAACAGGTCTTCCTGCGGGCCCGCCGCGATCTCGCGGTTCTCCAGCGCGCGCAGGCGGCGCTTGGCGTCGCGCACCACCGGCGCGGGAATGCCGGCCAGCGCGGCGACCTCTATCCCGTAGCTCTGCGAGGCCGGGCCTTCTTCCACTGCGTGCAGGAAGACGATGCGATGGGCATGTTCCACCGCGCCGAGGTGCACGTTGGCGCATTCCGGTGTTTCCTGCGCCAGCCGCGTCAGCTCGAAGTAATGGGTGGCGAACAGTGCATAGCTGCGGTTCTTGTCCAGCAGGCTGCGGGCGATGGAGTAGGCCAGCGCCATGCCGTCGAAGGTGGACGTGCCGCGGCCGATCTCGTCCATCAGCACCAGGCTGCGTTCCGTGGCGCCGTTGAGGATGGCGGCGGCCTCGGTCATCTCCACCATGAAGGTGGAGCGGCCGGAGGCCAGGTCGTCGGAGGCGCCGATGCGGGTGAAGATCGCATCCACCGGGCCGATGCGCGCCGACGCGGCGGGCACGAAGGCGCCGCAGTGCGCCAGCAGCACGATGAGCGCGACCTGTCGCATGTAGGTCGATTTACCGCCCATGTTCGGGCCGGTCACCAGCAGCATGCGGCGGGTCGGCGACAGCAGCACGTCGTTGCTGATGAAGCTGTCGACCTGACGTTCGACTACCGGGTGGCGACCGCCGCGGATGTCGATCAGCGCTTCGTCCACCAGTTGCGGGCGGCTGTAGTTGTAGCGCGCCGCGGTGTCGGCGAAGGCGTTCAGACCGTCGAGCAGGGACAGCGCGTGGGCAATGCGTTGCAGCAACGGCACGGCAGGTGCGAGCTGGGCGACCAGCGTTTCGTAGAGCAGCTTCTCGCGGGCCAGCGCGCGGTCCTGCGCGGACAGCGCCTTGTCCTCGAAGGTCTTCAGTTCCGGCGTGATGTAGCGCTCGGCGTTCTTCATGGTCTGGCGCCGGCGGTAGTCGTCCGGCACCTTGTCCGTGTTGGCGTGGGTGACCTCGATGTAGAAGCCGTGCACCCGGTTGAACTCGACCTTCAGGTTGGCGATGCCGGTGCGCTCGCGCTCGCGTGTTTCCAGCGCGACGAGGAACTCGCCGCAGTTGTTCTGGATGGCGCGCAGTTCGTCCAGGTCGGCATCGAAGCCATCGCGCATCACGCCGCCATCGCGTACCTGTACGCCGGGTTCGTCGGCAATGGCTGTCTGCAATGCCCGGAGGATGTCCGCAGGCGGTTCGATCTGGCGACAGATGTCATGCAGCAGGCCGCTGGATACCGGGCCGAGTGCAGCACGCAGCGCAGGCAGTGCTTCCAGGCTCAGGCGAAGGCTGGACAGTTCGCGCGGGCGAACGCTGGCCAGTGCAATGCGGGTGGCGATGCGCTCCACGTCGGCGATCGGCTTCAGCGCCGCGGCGACTGCCAGCATCGGGCCATTGCCGTTGTTGCCGAGCAACTCTGCGACGGCTTCGTGACGGGCCGAGCACGCGGCGCGGTTGGCGAGCGGGTGGTGCAGGCAGTGGCGCAGCCAGCGCGCGCCCATCGTCGTCTCGCAGCGGTCCAGCAGCGACAGCAGCGTGGGCGAAGCTTCGCCGCGCAAGGTCTCGGAGATTTCCAGGTTGCGGCGGGTGTGCGCATCCAGCCGCAGGTAGTCGTCGTCGCGTTCAATGCGCAGGCCGGTGATGTGGCCCAGGCTGTGGCGTTGCGTGGCCCGCGCGTAGTCGAACAGTGCACCGGCGGCGGCCAGTGCCACCGGCATGCGGTCGGCACCGAAACCGCCGAGGTCGCGGGTGCCGAAGTGTTCGGTCAGCAGCTTCTGCGCGGTGTCGGTATCGAACTGCCAGTCAGCCAGGCGGCGCAGCGCCGGCACGCGCGCTTCGAGGATCGGCAGGCGCAGGCTGTCGGGGATCAGCGCTTCGGCCGGGCGCAGGCGTTCGAGTTGCGCCGGCAGTTTTTCCGGGTCGGTCTCCAGCAGGCGGAAGTCACCGTTGGCGAGGTTCAGCCAGGCCAGGCCCAACGTGCCCCGGTTCAATGACAGGGCGATCAGCGGTGCGTCGGCACGGTCGTCCAGCAGGCCGGCGTCGGTCAGCGTGCCAGGGGTGACGATACGCGCCACGGCACGCTCCATCGGCCCCTTGGTCGCGCCGGGCTCGCCAACCTGCTCTGCGATCACCGCCGACTCGCCCAGCTTCACCAGCTTGGCGAGATACGGCTCCAGCGCATGGAAGGGCACGCCCGCCATGCGGATCGGCTGCCCGCCCGACGCACCACGCGTGGTGAGCGTGATGTCGAGCAACTGCGCGGCACGTTCCGCGTCCTCGAAGAACAACTCGTAGAAGTCGCCCATGCGGTAGAACAGCAGCGTGTCCGGGTGCTGCACCTTGATGCGCAGATACTGCTGCATCATCGGCGTATGGGCGGCGATCTCGGCTTCGCTGAAGCGGGGCTGGGCGGCGGACACAGGGATTTTCTCGCGCGGCGGGGGAGGCGGGATTTTAACAACCCGGGGCGGCGCGGCAGTGTCAGTTGCCGGAAAAAGAACTCAACGACACTGGGTTCCCGCTTTCGCGGGAACGACGGCTTCGGATATCAGAAGCCCGCTGGAGGGGAATGACGCGAGGCGGCCGTAGCGAGCGGGTCGAGGTTGAAACGCGGAGCGGAGACGTACGTGATGTACGTTGAGCACCACAGTTTCAAGATCGGCCCGCGCAGTAGGCCGTGTCGTGTCATTCAGGGCGGAGGTGGGGGAAGAGGATCACGTCCCGAATGGCCGGACTGTCCGTCAGCAGCATGATCAACCGGTCGATGCCGATGCCACATCCACCCGTCGGGGGCAGGCCGTACTCCAGCGCGCGCACGTAGTCGGCGTCGTAGTACATCGCTTCCTCGTCACCGGCATCCTTGGCCTTGGCCTGCGACAGGAAACGCTCGGCCTGGTCTTCCGGATCGTTCAGCTCGGAGAAGCCGTTGGCGATCTCGCGGCCGACGATGAAGAGCTCGAAGCGCTCGGTGATCTCGCGGTTCTTGTCGGAAGCGCGGGCCAGCGGGCTGGTCTCCACCGGGTAGTCGATGATGAAGGTGGGGTTCCACAGTTGCGCTTCTGCCGTCTCTTCGAAGAAGGCCAGTTGCAGCGAGCCGATTCCGACTTCACCCTTCGGCAGTGCCTTGCGGGCGGCGAGCTGCTCGCGCAGCCAGGCTTCGTCGGCGAGTTGCGCTTCGGTGAATTCCGGGCAGTACTTCAGCACGGCCTGCACCATGGTCAGGCGGTCGAAGGGGCGGGAGATGTCCAGCTCGCGGCCCTGGTACTGGAACACCTCGGTGCCCAGCGCCTGGCGTGCGGCGTGGCGCAGCAGGCCTTCCACGAAGTTCATGAGGAGGTTGTAGTCGGCGTAGGCCTCGTAGAACTCCATCATCGTGAACTCGGGGTTGTGACGCGTGCTCACCCCTTCGTTGCGGAAGTTGCGGTTGATCTCGTACACCTTCTCCAGACCACCGACGACCAGGCGCTTGAGGTACAGCTCCGGTGCGATGCGCAGGAACATCTGCATGTCCAGCGCGTTGTGGTGCGTGATGAAGGGCTTGGCCGATGCGCCACCGGGGATGGGATGCATCATCGGCGTTTCCACTTCCAGGAAGCCGTGTGTGTCCATGTACTGGCGCACCGCGGACACCAGCTTGCTGCGCGCGATGAAGGTGGCCTTGGACTCCTCGCTGGTGATCAGGTCGAGGTGGCGCTGGCGGTAGCTTTGCTCCACGTCGGCCATGCCATGGAACTTGTCCGGCAGCGGGCGCAGGCACTTGGAGAGCAGGCGGATGGATTCGCTCTTGACCGACAGCTCGCCGGTCTTGGTCTTGAACAGGGTGCCGGTGGTGCCGACGATGTCGCCGATGTCCCAGGTCTTGAAGTCGGCATACACGTCCTCGCCGACGGCGTCGCGCGTGACGTAGAGCTGGATGCGGCCGGACAGGTCCTGGATGGTCAGGAAGGTGGCCTTGCCCATGATGCGGCGGAGCATAACGCGACCGGCGACGGTGACGCTGACCGGCGTCGCTTCCAGTGCTTCCGTTTCCTTGTCGTCGTAACCCTCGTGCAGCTTCGCGGCGGTGTTCTCGCGGCGGAAGTCGTTGGGGTAGGCGTTGCCTGCCTCGCGCCATTTCGCCAGTTTGGCGCGGCGCTCCGCGATGATGTGGTTCTCGTCTTGCGCGGGCTCGGCGGCGTTGCTGGTGGATGCGTTCGGCTGGTCTGACATGGTCAAGGGATGCAATCAAGGCTGGAATCGTGCGCCATCGGCGCGAGAGCCTGACATTTTGACCGATCGGTGCAGGGCTGTCACATGCGCTGCGGGGTTTCTGCCCCTGTCAGAACGGGAAAAGCCTGCAAAGTGGAGTGGAGCGGAGCGCAACCGCTTCGGGAAAATGAGTGGCCAGGCGCGCCGACGCAGACAGTACGATTGGTACGGCCAGGAGGCGCAAGGACGCCAGAACCACTTTGCAGGATTTTCCTAGTCGAACAATGCGTCGACGTCGGCTTGCAGATCCGCGTTGGAGGTTTCCACCGGCGCATCGACCAGGCCTTGCGCCACGAGGTCTTCGTAGCAGGCAATCTGGTTGCGGCCGTTTTCCTTGCAGAAGTACAAGGCCTCGTCGGCGCGGCCCAGCATGTCGGCCGGCGTCAGGGTGGCGTCGATCTGGAGATAACCCAGCGAGCAGGTGACGCGGCCGACCTGTGGAAACTCGTACTCTTCCACCGCCTGGCGGAAGCGGTCGAACACCATCGCGGCCTTGTCCTGCGAAACGTGGCGCAGCAGGATCACGAATTCCTCCCCGCCGAAGCGGAACAGCTTGTCGCTGGTGCGGAAGGTCTTCTTCATGATCTCGGCCACGCGCAGCAGCACTTCGTCGCCGAAGAGGTGGCCGAAGTTGTCGTTGATGCGCTTGAACTTGTCGATGTCGACCACGCCCAGCCAGCAGGGGCGGGCGGTCTTGTCCTCGTCCTCGCGACGGTCGCCGTTCTTCACGCGCCTGGCCTGCTCCGCAATCGAGATGAAGCGGTCGAAGTTCTCGTCGAAGGTCTTGCGGTTGTTCAGCCGGGTCAGCGTGTCCAGTTCGGCGTAGTCCAGCATCTTGAGCTGCTGCTCGTAGATGCGCAGGAAATGGCGCAGGCAATCCATGGCACCGGCATCCGGCATCTGCGGCGTGCGGGCATCGAACACCGCCGCGGCGTTGCCGACACCGCCCACTGAGAACGCCAGGCGGATGTCGCTGCCGTATTCCTCGCAGGCGAAGCCTTCCGGTGTGGCCAGACATTCTTCCAGGAGGGGGTCGGCAGAGAGCGATTCGTTCTCCGCTTCGAGGCGGTCCACGTCAGCCGTCGACGAACCCACGCCCTCCACCGACCAGGCGGCCGGCGTCAGTGCGTAGCCTTGCGGGGTGATCTGCACGCGGTGCAGCAATGCGAACTGCGCGTCGATCAGCTCGCGTCCGCCGCTGGCAACATGCTCGGCCAGACGCTCGCGATCGCGCGAGGCAGTCATTTCATCCATGTGCTCCAGCAGGTGCAGCAGGGTGTCGGCTTGCATGAGAACGAGCGCGTTGGCCTTGGCTATGAAAAGGGGCGCAGCAAAAACGGGGCGCAGCAAAAAACGGGCGCAGCGTGGGCGGTTCAGCTTGTCAGCGAGTATCGGCCCTCATGACGCTTTGCTGAAGGCCTCGGGCGTGTGGGAATCCACGAGGGAAGCACTGATCTTTCAGGCATTTCGTGGCTTTTTGTTACGCGGGTGGCGTTTGACGCCTCAAAGCGCCACCCGTGGCGCGAAAGCGACCGCTCAGTCGATCTGGCGTTTGAGCACGCCGATGGCTGGCGCCCAGTCTTCCGAAGGTCGTTTCTTGCGTGTCACCAGTGTTAGCTGGGCCGGCTGGAATACGTTGGCGTTATGGGTCACCGGGGTGGTGATGAGGTACTGGGCGCGGGTGGCGCGCAGGAAGGCGCCCACCTTGTCGATGTTGGCCACGTCCAGGTGGGCGAAGGGTTCGTCGATGAACACGAAGCCGCCGGGGCGGGCTTCGTCCATCAGCAGGCCGATCAGCAGGATCAACGACTTCATGACCTGCTGGCCGCCGGAGGCCTCGCCGTCGTTGAGGCTTTGCGCGCCCTTCTGGTCGAAGTCGAACTGCACTTCCAGGCCGGCCGAATGCAGCGTGGCGTCGTCGTTGTCCAGCACCGGCAGCGGGCATTCGACATTGACGCCGGCCAGTTCGCCCAGCGCGCGCAGGTTCTTGCCGTACTGGCGCACGGTGGCACGCAGCTTGGCGATATAGGCGGCGCGGGCTTCGTCCACCAGCACGCGGGTGCGTTCGCAATAGGCCAGGCGCTCGCCGGCATCGCGTTCGCGCTGCGTCAGCTCCAGCGCCAGCTTGTCGCGCACCGCCACCACGCTGTCGTCGGTCACCCAGTCGCCGTCGGCGAGGCGGCGCTTCAGGCGTGAGAGCTCGTTGCGCGCGCCGTGTGCGCCGGCGTACTGCTCGGACAGCGCGTGCACCGTGTCGGCGTCCAGCCAGTCCGCGGGGATGCCGTGCTGCAGGCGGCGCAGCTTCAGGAGGCGCTGTGCCTGTTCATGGCGGCGCGGTGCGGATTCGCTGCGCAGGCGGCCGAGGTGCTGTTCGACATCGCGCAGGTCGCGCTCGCGACGGTCGATCTCGATGGTGACGCCGCGCAGCATGTCGGCCCGGCGTTCCGATTCGGTGTTGGCGGTGCTGCGCTGCGCTTCCAGGGTGTTGAGCTTTTCGCGCGCGGCGGGCAGGGCGGCGTCGGCCTCGTTGTAGCGCTCCGCATTGGTGGCCAGCAATTGCGCGGCCTGCAGGCCGATCAGCCGGCCACGCAGTGCCCGCAACGCGGCTTCCGCTTCTTCCAGTTGCGGGCGCTTGCTGCGCAGGGCGGCGTCGAGTTCCGCCACCTGCTTGTCCAGCGCATCGACGCGAGCCTGCTTGGCGAGTTCGCCGAACCAGAAGTCGGTGGGCACGCCCAAGTGGCGTGCTCCGCGGCGTTCGCGGTGGTAGCCCTCGCGGGTGATCCATTCCTGTTCGCGCGGCATACTGGCGCCTTCCGCGGCGTCCTCCACGCGCTGGATGCGGCCCAGCAGGTCGGCCAGCCAGCGCGGCGGGTCGGCGGTGAATTCGACGACCGCCAGCAGCGAGTCGCGGTCGCCCTTCGGCGCGGGTGCGCGTTCGGCGACGATGAAGTGACGGAAACGCTCGCGCTCGCCCATGGCCCAGGCCATATGACGATCGCCTTCGTCCTCCAGCAGCACCAGGTGACGATAGGGACGCAGGATGGCCTCCACCGCGCCTTGCCAGCGTGCATCACGCACGTTGACGATCTCGGCCAGGCCGGCGTGGGCGATGCCTTCGTCGCGCAGCGTCTGGCGGAAGCGGTTCACCTCCGGCTCGCCCGGCGGGCCGGACAGCGAACGGGCGGCGCGCAGCGAGCCGGCGACGTCCTCGAACTTCGTTTCCAGCGTGCGCACTTCGTTGCGCAAGGCCTGGCGGCGGCTGTCGAGCTGCTCGTGTTCCTTTTCCAGCGCGACGGCATCCTCGCCGTGTTCGCGCGCCAGTTGCTCGCGCAGGCGGTTGCGTTCTTCCAGCACCTTTTCCAGGTCGCGCACCGCGTCGCGCGCCTGCTGCCAGGCGGCGTCGGCCTCACGGGCGGCGATGCGCGCCTGTTCAACGGCGGATTCGGCGCTGCCCTTTTCTTCCTTCACGCCGGCGAGGCGGCTGCGTGCGGCGTCCAGCCCGTCGCGATTCTTCGCAAGGTCCTTGCGGGCACCGGCCAGTTGCTCGCGTTCGGCTGCGACCTGTTCGCGCAACTCGCCGACTTCCAGGCGCGGAATGACGTCGGTGTCCAGCGCCTGTACTTCGCTGGCGAGGCCTTTCCATTCAGCGTAGCGATCCGCTTCCAGGCGCTTGGCCTCGGCCTGCGCACGCAGCTTCTCCAGGTCGAGCGCCAGCGCGTCCAGCTCGCGCTGCGCGCCTTTCTGCTCCTGCCGCGCGGTCTCGTAGTTGTCCAGCACCTCCTTGTCGCCGAACACGTCGAAGACGAGGTCCAGCAGGTGGCGTGGCGAGTATTCGCACAGCTTGTCGGTGTCGCCCTGTTCCAGCGACAGCACCTTGGCGATGGCCGGCGACAGGCCGGCGAAGGCCAGGCGGTGCTGGTAGTCGCGCAGGCCGGCGAAGCTGGCTTTCTCTTCCAGCTCCTCGACGCTGACCAGGCCGTCCTCGATGCAGTACTCGCGCGTCCAGTCACCGCCGGCGCGCTTGATGCGGCAAGCCAGGGTGACGACGTCCTTCATGCAGGGGAAGAACGGCCGCTTGCCGGTGGACGAGGGCGTGTTGGCGACGGTGGCGCGGATCCATGCGAAGCCGTGGTTGGAGCGGCGCACATAGCGGCGGTAGTCGCGCTTGCCGGAGCACTTGAGCGCGAACAGCGTGCGCATCGCGTCCAGCAGGGTGGTCTTGCCGGAGCCGTTGGGGCCGACGATGGTGATGATCTGGGCGTCCAGCGGCACCGTGAAGCGGCGCCAGAAATCCCAGTGGACGAGTTCGATTTCGCGGATGTGGAACATCGGGTGTCAGTGTCTCTGTCGTGGGCGCGGCTCAGCGGCGCGCTTCGATGTCGTCGATTTCGTCTACGACGTGTGTTTCGCCGCCGTCGTCATCCGGCGTCGCGGTCAGCGTCGTGTCAGGCGTGGGACGGACGCCAGCCGGGGCGTCCGGCGGCACGTCGTCCTCGTAGACATCCAGCACGTCCTCGTCGAGTTCGCTCTGCGTCGGCAGTGCGTGACCGGCGCTGGCCAGCACGTCGGCCAGGGTGCCGTTGATGATGCGGTCGGCCAGCACGCGGTAGTCCAGCAGCACGTCGAGCAGCGGGCCCTCGTAGATGTAGTTGTTGCGACGCTCGATGAAGCCCAGGCGGGCCAGCTTGCCGAGCGCGAAGTTGCGGATGCGGGTACGGCCGCCGAGTTGCGTGCCGAAGTCGGCCAGCAGCGAGGCCTCGGACACCGCGCCGGACACGGTTTCGCCGTGTTCGATCGGCTTGTCCTGGCCGAACATGTCGTTCTGGCCATCGTCCGCCACCTGGCGGCGGCCGAGCTGGCGTTCGCGCTTGGGCAGCACGATCAGCGCCCAGATGACGATCAGCAGCGCGATCTCGTCGCGGGTCAGGCCCATGGTGCTGGCCTGGTATTCGCGGCCGCCCAGCACGGCATCCATGACCTCGCCTTGCAGGCCGACGGCCACATGTTCCGCGAAGGGGTTGTCGAGCAGCACGAGGCCGACGGCGGCGAGGCGCGCTTCCAGTTCGCTGCGGAAGCTTTCGTCCACCAGCGCGCGGCGCACCTGGCTGTCGTTGCGCGGCAGCCAGCGATGGGCGAGCAGGCGCGCGGTGAGGGAGGTGATGTCTTGGTCCATGTTCGCTCAGGGAGAGACGGGGGTAGCCGTCGTGGTGTCCGTGGTGCCCGGGCGGGGGCTGTCGTCCTTGCTGGTGCTGGCCGGTGCGCCGCTGCGTACCACCTGGCCGGCTGACATTTGTTCGATCTCGTCTTCGCGCAGGGTCAGCAGCGTGGCTTCCAGCATCAGGTCGTAGGGCATCTGGGTGAAGCTGGCGACCGGGCCTTCGGCCTGCGCCTCGACGCCGCCCAACAGGGACAGCAGCGACAGGCGATAGCTGGCCGGGCCGAAGCCGCCGCCCAGCACCAGCTTGTGGGCGGGCGCTTCCTGTTCGACGGCGGCGAGCTTGTCGGTGAGGCGGATCAGCAGCGACAGGTCGTCGGTCTCCGGCGAAATGTTCATGTCGGCCGAGCCCGGCGGGGGCAGGGCGGTGTCGGCCTCGATGCGTTGTACTTCTTCCGACAGCGCGCTCTCGGCGCGGTCCAGCAGTTCGTGGCCGCCGGCGAGGTACTGGGTGCGCACGCCGCCACGCATGGCGCCGTGGCCCAGCGCGACGATCTGCGTGATGCTCAGTCTGCGCAGCCAGGCGGCTGCATCCGAGGAGGACACGCCGGAGGCGCCCAGCGTCACGCGCTGCGATTCGATCTTGTTCAGCGCCCGCTGGAAGGCAGCGTCGACGCGCGCCAGACGGCTCTGCGCAAGGCCGATGGAGTGGGCGATGCGGCCGGTCTCCGCGCTGATCTCGTCGTCGGAGAGCAGTTCGCGCAGGATGCTGGTGCCCTTGTCCAGCCAGCGCACGTTGGCCGACAGGCGCGAACGGGCTTCCAGGATGCGGAACTCGGAGCCGGAAGCGATGGCGTCCTCGAAGCTCTCGGTCAGCGCGTTCAACTTCGCCAGCAAGTGCTGCAGCATCTCCGGCGACACGCTGCCGGTGGCCTGCATGCCGGCGAGTTGCGTGGTGAGGAAGCCCAGTTCCGCGTCCTCGCTCTCGCCGAAGCGCAGCAGGGCGGAGATGGCAGCCAGCGCGTTGCGGCCGGCGTCGGTCAGTGAGTAGGTGCCGTCCTCGCCGAAGACCATCAGGCCGTTTTCGCGCAGGCGCTTGAGCACGGTCTCCAGCTTGACGGTGTCGAGGTAGCTGAAGTGGCGGCGCAGGGCGTCCGGCTCCCAGCGCGTGGCCTCGGCCTGGATGCCGAGTTCGCGCAGCACGTGCAGGCGCGCGTACACCTCTTCGTCGCCACCGCGGAACAGCGTGATGAAGGCGTCGATCAGCGCATGCGAGCGCGCCAGCGACCACAGCGCGGGCACGTCGTCGAGCTGGAAGCCCGGCGCGAGGAATACGGCGAGATTCGCAGCCAGTATCGAGGCGGGATTGGTCGGGTTCATGTGTCGTTGTTGCGTGGCTGGGTCCAGCGCGCTCAGCTTGGCACCACTCGGCTTTGCGAGGCGCCGTCGGCCACCGGGATGTCACCCAGCTCGAAGGGATTCACGCCTTCCAGGCAGGCTACGTTGAAGCCGTATTCATCCGGCTTGCTGCGGCGCTGGTGGTGCGTGTAAATGCCGCAGACGCTGCAGAAATAGTGCTTCGCGATGCCGGTGTTCCACTGGTACAGGCTCAGCTTGTCCGCGCCCTGGATGACCTTCAGGCCGTCGAGCGCCACCATCGCCATCACCGCGCCCTTGCGCCGGCATAGCGAACAATTGCAGCGGCGCAGGTTCTGCAGGCCGTCGGGCAACTGCAGGGTGAATACGACGGCGCCGCAATGGCAGGAACCGGTGCGGGTTTCCATGGCGAGTTCTCCCGATCAGGGGGTTGGCGAGGCGCGACGCAGCGGGGAGGGCGGGCGTTCTATGCGCCGCTCAGACGCCCTGTTTCAGGCTGGCCTCGATGAAACCATCCAGGTCGCCGTCGAGCACAGCCTGGGTATTCCCCACTTCATGGTTGGTGCGCAAATCCTTGATGCGGCCCTGGTCCAGCACGTAGCTGCGGATCTGATGGCCCCAGCCGATGTCGCTCTTGGCGTCTTCCAGCTTCTGCTGTTCGGCCTGGCGCTTGCGCAGTTCCAGTTCGTACAGGCGGGCGCGCAGCATGCTCCAGGCTTCGTCGCGGTTGCGGTGTTGCGAACGGTCGTTCTGGCACTGCACGACGATGCCGGTCGGCACGTGGGTCAGACGCACGGCGGAGTCGGTCTTGTTGATGTGCTGACCACCGGCGCCGGAGGCGCGGTAAGTGTCAGTACGCACGTCGGCAGGGTTGATGTCGATCTCGATCGAGTCATCCACCTCCGGAAACACGAACACCGACACGAAGCTGGTGTGGCGGCGGGCGTTGGAGTCGAAGGGCGACTTGCGCACCAGGCGGTGGATGCCGGTCTCGGTGCGCAGGTGGCCGTAGGCATAGTCGCCGGTGACCTTGATGGTGGCGCTCTTGATGCCGGCAACTTCGCCTTCGGACTCTTCCATCAGTTCGACGGTGAACCCCTTTTTCTCGCAGTAGCGCAGGTACATGCGCTCCAGCATCTGCGCCCAGTCCTGCGCCTCGGTACCGCCGGCACCGGACTGGATTTCGATGAACGCCGGCTGCGGGTCCATCGGGTTGTTGAACATGCGGCGGAATTCCAGTCCGCCGATTTCCCCGGCAATGCGCGTGAGGTCCGCTTCCACCGCCGCGACGGTGTCCTCGTCCTCTTCCATGCTGGCGAGCTCGAACAGCTCCTCGGTGTCGGTCAGGCCCTGGCCGATGCCGTCCAGCGCCAGCACGATGGTCTCCAGTGCCTTCTTCTCGCGGCCCAGTTCCTGCGCGCGTTGCGCGTCGTTCCAGATGTTCGGGTCTTCGAGCTGCTTGGAGACTTCCTCTAGCTTTTCCGCCTTGTCAGGGTAGTCAAAGATACCTCCGCAGTTCCTGCTCGCGGGCGCGCAGGTCGGCGATCTGGTTGGTGATGGCGTTGAGGCGTTCGGCTTCCATGGCGCGGTTCCGGCAAATCGGGGAAACCCGGGATTATAGCCGGCCGCCTTCGCCCGGCCGAGGTTGTCTATGGGTCGCTACAATCCGTCCTTGCCGTTTCACTGCCGGAAGCCTGCCTTGGACGACCTGTTCGCCGATCAACAACCCGCCGCCAACGTGCCGCTGGCCGAATCCCTGCGCCCGAAGAGCCTGGACGAGGTGGTGGGCCAGGCCCACCTGCTGGGGCCGGGCAAGCCGCTGCGCCTGGCCATCGAGGCCGGCAAGCCGCACTCGATGATCCTGTGGGGGCCGCCTGGCGTGGGCAAGACCACGCTGGCACGCCTGATGGCGACGCATTTCGACGCGGAGTTCGTGGCCTTGTCGGCGGTGTTCTCGGGCGTCAAGGACATCCGCGAGGCGGTGGCGCAGGCGGAGTCCATCCGTGCCGTGAAGGGGCGCAGCACCATCCTGTTCGTCGACGAGGTGCATCGCTTCAACAAGTCGCAGCAGGACGCCTTCCTCCCTTTCGTGGAATCCGGCCTGCTGACCTTCATCGGCGCGACCACCGAGAACCCGTCCTTCGAGGTGAATTCCGCGTTGCTGTCGCGGGCGGCGGTGTACGTACTGGACAGCCTGAAGCCGGAAGAGATGGCGCAGCTCTTCGAGCGCGCGCAGCGCGTCGCTTTTCCCGACATCGTGTTCGAGGAGGAGGCGCGAGAGCGGTTGATCGGCTGGGCGGACGGTGACGCGCGCCGCTTCCTCAACGTCCTGGACACGCTGCGCACGGCGGCACATGCGGCGGGTGTCGAGACGATCAGCGGCGAGTTTGCGCAGAGCACGCTGGCGCAGAACCTGCGCCGCTTCGACAAGGGCGGCGAGGCCTTCTACGACCAGATCTCCGCGCTTCACAAATCGGTGCGCGGGTCCAATCCGGACGCATCGCTGTACTGGTTCGTGCGCATGCTGGACGGCGGCGCGGATCCGCTGTACCTCGGCCGTCGCGTGGTGCGCATGGCGGTGGAGGACATCGGCCTGGCCGACCCACGCGCGCTGACGATGACGCTGGAGGCCTGCCAGACCTACGAGCGCCTTGGCTCGCCGGAGGGCGAACTCGCGCTGGCGCAGGCCGTGGTGTATCTGGCCTGCGCGCCAAAGTCGAACGCGCTGTACATGGCCTACAACGAGGCGCGCCGCTTCGTGGAGCAGGACGGTACCCGACCGGTGCCACTGCACCTGCGTAATGCGCCGACCAAGCTCATGAAGGAACTGGACTACGGCAAGGCCTACCGCTACGCGCACGACGAGCCGGAGGCCTACGCGGCTGGCGAGAACTATCTGCCGGAGGGCATGCGCGAGCCGGGCTGGTACCGGCCGACGGACCGCGGCATGGAAGGCAAGATCGCGGAGAAGCTGGCTTACCTGCGCAGCCTGGACAAGGCCGCGAAAAAGGATGGCGGCAAGCGCTAGCCGGGCTGTTCAGCCTTGCACGCGGGATGAGTACGAGCTGCGGACGAGAAATTCCCGCAGTCAGTCGGGGGCGTCCGGCTGACCGCGGGAGGAAGACGACCCGGAGGTCATCTTGTTGCTCGCATCCCGAAGAGGGGCGATGACGCGCACGGGAGGCGCGGGATCATTGAGCGAGCGGGTGCGCAGCACGAAACTGCGCATACACGTGCAACACGTGTTCTGCCTTGTCGAGCTGCCCGTCACGCATGGCAGCCGACACCATTTCCTCCAGGCACTGGTCGATCATGACCACGCCCTCGTCCGTCTGCACCAGCCCGCACGCCAGTGTGGCGGCCACATGCGTGGGCAGATGTTCATGCTCGGCAATGAGCGCGATCTCTTCCTCGGTGAGATCGCAGTAGTCGGTGCAGTCCTTGAGAGAAAGCATGGTCACGACTCCTGTTCCAGACTCATGTTTCAAGGTAGCTCGCCTGTGCGGGATGGCAAGCTAGAATCTCGACTTTCCGACGCCGTCGCGTTGTACAACAACAAACATGCTCGACATCCAACTACTCCGCACCCAGCTCGACACCGTGGCCCAGCGCCTCGCGTCGCGCAACTTCGTTCTGGACACTGAAACCTTCACCGCGCTGGAGAACGAGCGCAAGCATCTGCAGACCCGCACGCAGGAAGCGCAGTCGCGCCGCAACAGCCTGTCCAAGCAGATCGGCATGCTGAAGGGCAAGGGCGAAGATGCTTCCGCCGTCATGGCCGAAGTGGCCGGGCTGGGCGACGAACTGAAGGCCAACGAGGAATCGCTGGCTGCACTGCAGGCGAAGCTGAATGACTTCCTGCAACGCATCCCGAACCTGCCGCACGAGTCCGTGCCGGTCGGCAAGGACGAGTCCGGCAACGTGGAGGTACGCAAGTGGGGGACGATCCGCAGCTTCGATTTCGAAGTGCGCGATCACGTCGACGTCGGCTCCGCGCTGGGTCTGGACTTCGACACCGGCGCCAAGCTGTCGGGTTCGCGCTTCACGTTCATGCGTGGTGGCATCGCCCGCCTGCATCGCGCGCTCGCGCAATTCATGCTCGACACGCAGACCAACGAGCATGGCTACACCGAGTGCTATACGCCTTACATCGTGAATGCCGATTCGCTGCTGGGTACCGGCCAGTTGCCCAAGTTCGAGGCCGACCTGTTCGCGGCGAAGAAGGGCGGGCAGGAAGGTGATGGCGAAGCGCTGTACCTGATCCCGACTTCCGAAGTCACGCTGACCAACACCGTGCGCGACGAGATCGTCGCGGCGAAGGACCTGCCGATCAAGCTGACCGGCCACACGCCGTGCTTCCGCAGCGAGGCCGGCAGCTACGGCCGCGACACCCGCGGCATGATCCGCCAGCACCAGTTCGACAAGGTGGAGATGGTGCAGATCGTGCACCCGGAGACCAGCTACGCTGCACTGGACGAGATGGTCGGCCATGCCGAGGCCATCCTGCAGAAGCTGGGCCTGCCGTATCGCCTGATGTCGCTGTGCACCGGCGACATGGGCTTCGGCGCCAGCAAGACCTTCGACCTCGAAGTCTGGCTGCCGGCGCAGAACGCCTATCGAGAGATCTCGTCGGTGTCGAACTGCGAGGGCTTCCAGGCGCGCCGCATGCAGGCCCGCTTCAAGAGCGAGCAGGGCAAGAACGAACTGGTGCACACCCTCAACGGCTCCGGCCTGGCCGTGGGCCGCACGCTGGTGGCGGTGCTGGAGAACTACCAGCAGGCGGACGGCTCGGTGACCATCCCGGAAGCCCTGCGTCCGTACATGGGCGGGGCGAGCAGCCTGAGCGCCTGACAGGGACTGCCTGTCCGATCGAACGGCCGTCGCATGACGGCCGTTTTCTTTTGGTCCGGGCATCTGCTTGTCGCTGGTCGGCAATACGGCACGTTCGTCCAGCGCTGATATCGGACCTGGTTTGTTTTGATAATGTTGTCGAAATTGTCATATCCGGGTGCCGCGCATGACCGACCAGGAATTCCGCAAGCTGGTTGCACGACTCGAAGTCGAATGCGAAATATCGCCGCCACGCTATCGTCTCCGCGTGTTGGCGCTGGCCCTGCTGGGCTATGCCGTCGTGCTGGCGGCGCTTGGCCTGGGGTTGGGGCTTCTCGTCGCCGGGGCCGCCTTCCTCGCGGAGCAGCGGTACTTCGTGGGCGGCAAGCTGGCCCTGATCGGCGGTGTGATGACCTTCCTGCTCGTCCGCGCCCTGTGGGTGCGCCTGGAAGGCCCGCCGGGCAAGCGCCTGACGGTCGAGCAGGCTCCACGCCTGTTCCGTCTGATCGAGAAGTTTCGCGTCAAGCTGCAGGCACCGCCTATCCACGAGGTGGTGCTCAACGACGAGATGAATGCCTCGATCTGGCAGACGCCGCGACTCGGCATGTTCGGCTGGCATCGCAACACCCTGGTCATCGGCCTGCCGCTGCTGCAGGCCCTGAGCCAGAAGCAGTTCACCGCCGTGCTCGCCCACGAGTACGGCCATCTGTCCGGCGCACACGGCAAGCTCGGGGCCTGGCTGTACCGCCTGCGTACGACCTGGGACCGCGTCTACCAGAATTTCGATGACCCCGATTCGCCGGTGGACCGTGGCCTGCAATGGTTCTTCCGCCGCTACCTGCCGTTCTTCAGCGCCTACAGCTTCGTGCTGGCCAGGCAGCAGGAGTACGAAGCGGATGCCATCGCGGCCCGCATCGCCGGCGCGCGGGAGGCCGCGGATGCGCTGGTCAGCGTGCGGCTGAAGGGCCGTTTCATCGGCGAGCGTTTCTGGAACCGGCTGTGGCGTGATGCGGACAATCACCCGGCGCCGGCACTGATGCCGCATGCATCGATGCTGACGGCATTGAAGGCCGGCATCACTGCCGGTGACGAGAGCGCCTGGCTGAAAGAAGCGATGGCGCAGCGTACCGACGTGGATGACACCCACCCGGCCCTGCGTGATCGGCTGGAGGCCCTCGGCGAGCCGGCCCGCATTCCGCCGCCGGCTTCGCCGTCTGCGGCGCAGGCCTTGTTCGAGGAGCGCCTGCCGCAGCTCGTGAAGCACTTCGACCAGGATTGGTGGCGCCAGGCGCAGCCTGCCTGGCGCGAACGCCACGGGGATGTCCAGGACGCCCGCAGCACGCTGGCGGAACTGGGGCCGGACGAAGGCGCGTTGGCCGAGCAGGACAGGGAGCGCTACGGACTCGCACTGCTTACGCTGGACGAACCGGACCGTGCGCTGGCAGTGCTGCGGCGCGTGGCGGACAGCCGTGAAAGCACCGCAAGGGCCACCTTCATCGTCGGACGCATGCTGCTCGAGCGGGATGACGAATCAGGCATCCGCTACCTGGAGGCTGCGATGGACAAGGACGGCGAGTGCGTCTTCGCCGCGAACGAACGGGCGTGGGAGTTCTATGCCAGACGGGGCGACACCGAGAAGGCGGAGTACTACCGCGAGCGCCTGATGGCCCTGCATCAAGACGAGGCGGACTGAACGACCGCTGCCCGGAGTGGGTTGAAGTGAAACGGCCCGGATGCTCACGCACCGGGCCGTTTCATTTGCAGCTCAGCCTGCCTGTCGTCTTACGGCGTATAGACGTTGGGACGTACCGGCTGGCTCATGCCCGTACCCAGGTAGAAGCTCGGGTGCGGGGGCTGGTTGTAGCCCACGTTCTGCCAGGACAGCGCCACGCGGTACTGCGGGTCGTGCAGCAGCGTGAAGAAGCGGTAGCTGGTCGGGATCGTGGTGGTGAAGATCAGCAGCTTGTCGTTGTCGCTGTGACGCCAGATCACTTCCTCGCGCCAGTCACCCAGGATGTCACCCGAAATGCCGGGGTTGGACTTGGTGCCGTTGTTCGACGCGGCGCCATTGTTGCCGGCCGACAGCAGGGTGCTGCTTGAGCCCTGGTTCCACTTGTAGATGGAGGTGCCGTCCAGGATCTCGCGCATCAGGTCACCGTCCCACCAGGCCATGAAGTTGATCTGGCTCGGCTTGGAGCCGATAGACACGCCCGCGGCACTCATCAGCGTGCCCTTGGAGCCCCAGAACTCGGCACCGGCGTAGCGGCTGTCGATGTCGCCGACCACGCCACGACCCACGTCCACACCCTCGCCCGACATGCTGGCGATGATGGAGCCGGTGCGTGCGTCACGCATCTCGATGCCGTGGCTGCCATAGGCGCTGGGCGACTCGTGCGGCATCACGGCTTCCAGGCCGGAGCGGGCCGGGTTGAAGTCCGAGACGTGCAGCGCGTCACCGTGGCCGCGGCCGGTCGAGTACAGACCGGAGCCGTTGTCGTCGATGGCGGCCGCGCCGAAGATGATTTCATCCTTGCCGTCGTTGTCGACGTCCGCGATGGACAGGCTGTGGGCACCCTGGCCGGCGTATGCGCTGTTGCCCGACGAGTTGCTGTCGAAGGTCCAGCGGCGGCTCAGCGAACCGTTGCGGTAGTCCCAGGCCACCAGTACCGCACGGGTGTAGTAGCCGCGCGTGAAGACCGCGCTCGGACGCTTGCCATCCAGGTAGGCCACGCCGGCCAGGAAGCGGTCCACGCGGTTGCCATAGCTGTCCCCCCAGCTGCTGACCGTGCCACGGCCCGGCAGGTAGTCGGTGCTTGCCATGGCCTTGCCGGTCTGGCCGTTGAACACCGTCAGGTACTCGGGGCCGGACAGCACGTAGCCGCTGCTGTTGCGGTAGTCGGCGCTGCTGCTGCCGATGATGGCGCCGGTACCGTCCTTGGTGCCGTCGGCCGTCTTCATCATCACTTCTGCCTTGCCGTCGCCGTCGAAGTCATAGGCGAGGAACTGCGTGTAGTGCGCGCCGGCGCGGATGTTGCGACCGAGGTCGATGCGCCACAGGCGGGTGCCGTCGATCTTGTAGCCATCGACAAACACGTTGCCGGTGTAGCCCGACTGCGAGTTGTCCTTGGCGTTGGACGGATCCCACTTCAGCACGATGTCCAGCGCGCCGTCGCCATCCAGGTCGGCCACGCTGATGTCATTCGGCGAGTAGGTGTAGGCCACGCCGTCGGGCGAGGTGCCGCCGGAGGGACGCGACAGGTTCACCGTCTTGTACTGGTTGCTCCAGACGCTGCCGGGGCTCTCACCGGTCCACTCCGTGCCATTGACGACCGGCACCACCCAGTAGCTGGAGCTCGACGAGCCACCGGAATCCAGGTAGCTGGTCGCGGTGGTGATCGGGCTGCTGTTCAGCTTGCTGTTGTTGCGGTAGATGTTGAAGCCGATGCCATCCGGATCGGTGGCCAGCATGCGCCAGGACAGGAACACGCCGCCGCTGGTCTGCACCGCCACCGCGCCGCGGTTCAGGCGCTCGACCTGCTTGCCATTGGTGCTGCCGCCGGAGCTGCTCGACGACGAGCTGCTGGAAGAGGATGAGGTCGAGCTGGAGCTGCTGCTCGAAGAAGACGAGGAGGAAGACGACGTCGAACTGGAGCTGGAGCTGGAGCTGGATGAGGAGCTGCTCGACGATGAACTCGTTGAAGAGGAGCTGCTGCTCGACGAGCTCGAGGAACTCGAAGAGGAACTGGAACCGCTGCTCGTGCTGTTCGAGTACGAGCACCAGGCCGAGCTGCTGAAGCTGTTGCTCGGAAAGTTGCTGCCGCTACAGACGACGCTGTTGGTGAAGGTGCCGTAGACGAAGCTGCCGGACTTGCCGAGCGCCACCGAGCGGGTGCCGCTGAACGTGCAGGTCGCGCCGGTGTTCTGGACGCATTTGGTGTAGCCGCTGGGATAGTCGGTGGCGGCATGTGCGGCGGCGCTCAGGCCGAACGCTGCCACAGCACCCACAAGGTGCTTGAGTTTCATGGTGTCTCCTCCGGGATGGATGTGTTTCTTCTTGTACTGCACGTGCGCCGCGTGCATCTCGTGTGCAGCGTCAGCTCCGGGAATCATGTACGAATTTTTCTGACACGACAAACCGCGCTGCACCACGGCAAAGCCAGCAGCGAGCGATTATTCACGCAAGGGCTTGCGTTCTGTGGCGGAGCTGTATAAAAATACAATTACTGTATGAAAAAACAGTAGCCCGCTTAAGGATTCCGCATGCAGTCCCTGACCGCTCGCCAGCAAGCCATCCTCGATTTCATCCGCCGTTACATGGCGGAGCAGGGCATGCCGCCCACCCGCGCCGACATCGGCGCTGCCTTCGGCTTTGCCTCGCCCAATGCGGCTGAAAGCCATCTCAGGGCGCTGGCGCAGAAAGGCGCGATCCGCCTGGAGCCCGGTTCGGCTCGCGGTATCCGCCTGCCCGAAGGCATGCTCGAACAGGTCAGCGAACGCCTCGATGCGCACCTGCGCACGGTGACCGAGCGCCTGAGTCTGCCGCTGGTGGGGCGGGTCGCCGCCGGCTCGCCGATCCTCGCGCAGGAACATATCGAATCCCGCCACGCCATCGATCCGGCGATGTTCATGCCGCGCGCCGACTACCTGCTGCGCGTGCGGGGCAACTCCATGACTGGCGTCGGCATTCTCGACGGCGACCTGCTGGCGGTACACAACACTGCCGAGGCCCGCGACGGCCAGATCGTCGTGGCCCGCGTCGAGGATGACGTCACCGTCAAGCGGCTGCGTCGGCGCAGTGACGGCATCGTCGAACTGATTGCCGAGAATCCGGACTACGCGCCGATCCTGGTCGACCCGTCCCATACCCCGCTGGCCATCGAAGGTCTTGCCGTCGGCCTGGTCCGCGATGGTTTCGCCCGCTGAGCCCGTTCATCCCGCCCCTTGCTGTCCGCACGCATCACAGGAGTCCGCCATGTTTGCCCGTCATCTCGCCGCTGTCGTCCCCGCCCAGTCTTCTCGCGTCTCCCAGGCTTGTCCGCCGGCCCGGCCTGCGCGGATCAGCATCCGTCCCCTGGCCATTCTCGAAGTGGTGCGTCGCCGCGGCCGTAGCTGGGGCCTGCTGGCCCAGTACGAAGAGGCGCGCCTCGGCATCAAGCGTTGATCGCCAACCGTTGCACAAAGCAAGGACGTCATGAGCGAAGCTTTTGCCCGACTCAAGCGCGAACGCCATCCGATGCCGGATTTCGTGCGCCAGGCGCTGGAACACCAGCGCCTGCTGGACGCCTACCGGGGGCGGCCGGGCTACCAGCAGAATGACTACCTTGGCTGGATCAATCGCGCACGCCTGCCAGAGACCCAGCAACGGCGGCTTGAACAGATGCTCGACGAACTGGCGCGGGGCGACGTGTACATGAACATGCCCTGGCGCCCGGCGCGCCGGAGCGGGCACGCCGATTAAGGGGGCGGGCGGCCGTTTGGCTGCTGCCGGCCACCATCGCCGGCTTGTGTCGTCGCGGCGACCGTGACAGAGTTGGCGGCGTCGCATCGCGGAGGTTTCTCTTGACCCCCACCGCCTTCATCACGCACCCCGATTGCTGGCAGCACAACATGGGTGCCATGCACCCGGAGTCGCCGGATCGCCTGTCGGCCATCCGCGACCAGATGATCGCTTCCGGGCTGGACCAGTACGTCGACAGTGTCGAGGCGCCGATAGCCAGTCGCGAGAACCTGTTGCTCGCGCATACCGACGAGTACATCGACGACATCCATGCCGCCGTACCTGAACGCGGCATCACTCACCTGGATCCGGACACTGCCATGTGTCCGCAAACCCTGAAGGCCGCATTGCGGGCGGCAGGCGCTGGCGTGAAAGCCGTGGACCTCGTGATGGGTGGCGACGTGCGCTCGGTGTTCTGCGCAGTACGCCCGCCCGGGCACCATGCGGAACGCATGCGCGCGATGGGCTTCTGCTTTTTCAACAACGTTGCCATCGCTGCGCTCCACGCGCTGGAACATCATCGGTTGGCGCGGGTGGCCGTGATCGATTTCGATGTGCACCACGGCAACGGTACGGAAGACATTCTGGCTGGTGAGTCACGGGCGATGATGCTCAGCTTCTTCCAGCACCCGCTCTATCCATACAGCGGCACGAAGCCCCTGGACGACAACATGCGCAATACTCCGCTGCCGGCAGGTACGCGCGGCGATGCGGTGCGTGCGCTGGTGGAGGAGAAATGGCTGCCGGCGCTGGAAATGTTCCAGCCCGAGATGCTGGTCATTTCAGCTGGCTTCGACGCCCACTACGAGGACGACATGGCGTCCATGGCACTGGTCGAAGCCGACTATGCGTGGATCACGGCGCGTCTGCGCGAGTTTGCCGACCAGCATTGCAAGGGGCGCATCGTCTCGATGCTCGAAGGCGGCTACGCGCTTTCGGCCCTGGGCCGCAGCGTGGTCGCCCATGTCAAGGCGCTCGCCGGCATCTAGGCCGTGACCCCGCCAGTGCGTGTGACTGCTTGCAAAGCTCGCAGTCTGGCCGGGCGGCTCGGGTACAATGGCCGTTTAGATTTCGATGTCACGGTCCGACATGATTACGGGTTCTCTCGTTGCGCTGGTCACGCCGATGCAGGCGGACGGTCAGCTCGACATGCCGCGTTTTCGCGCGCTGATTGATTTTCACGCCAGGGAAGGCACCGACGGTCTGGTCATCGTCGGCACCACCGGCGAGTCGCCCACGGTTGATGTGGAAGAGCACTGCGATCTGATTCGCGTGGCGGTCGAACATGCTGCCGGCCGCCTGCCGATCATCGCCGGAACGGGTGCCAACTCCACCAGCGAGGCCATTGAGTTGTCGCGCTTTGCCAAGCAGGTCGGGGCGCAAGCCTCGCTGTCGGTGGTGCCGTACTACAACCGGCCGACCCAGGAAGGGCTCTACCAGCACTTCAAGGCGATCGCCGAGGCGGTGGATCTGCCGGTCATCCTCTACAACGTACCCGGCCGTACCGTTGCGGACCTGTCTAACGACACGGTTCTGCGCCTGGCGCAGGTCGACAACATCGTCGGCATCAAGGACGCCACCGGTAGCCTGGAGCGCGTGACCGACCTGGTGATGCGTGCGCCGAAAGATTTCGCGCTGTACAGCGGCGACGACATGACCGGCATGGCGTTCATGGCGGTCGGTGGCCACGGTGTCATCTCGGTGACGGCCAACGTGGCGCCGCGTCTGATGCACGAACTCTGCGTGGCCGTGCGCAGCGGCGAACTTGCGCAAGCCCGTGCGATCAATGAAAAGCTCTTCCTGCTCAATCGCGATCTCTTCGTGGAGGCCAACCCGATTCCCGTGAAGTGGGCGGTCGAGCAGATGGGCCTGACAGGGCCCGGCCAGCGTTTGCCGCTGACCCGTCTCTCCGATCAATTCCACGCTCGCGTGCGTGCCGCCATGGCGGCTGCCGGCGTGGCGCATTCCTGAATTCGAGGTCTGATGATGAAACTCGTGCGTAACGGGGCCGTGCTGGCCTGCGCACTCGGACTGGCCGCCTGTTCCAGCACCGGCGACCACAAGAATCCCACTGGCTACGAGTCCAGCGTTCCTGCCAAGAAGAGCACGCTGGAAGTTCCGCCCGATCTGATGGCGCCCACCGCTGACGGCCGTTTCGCGATGCCCGACAGCTCACGTGGCAGCGCCACGCTGTCGACATACAGCAGCCGTCCTGCCGAGGCTGCGGCTGCGTCGCCGGTGCGATCGTCCATGACCGAAGTCGCTGCCAAGATGCGCATCATGCGCGCCGGCACGCAGCGCTGGCTGGTCGTACCGGGGACGACCACGGAATGGTGGACCAAGACGCGCGAATTCTGGCTGGATTCCGGCTTCACGCTGAAGTCGGAATCGCCGAACACGCTGGTCATGGAAACCGACTGGGCGGAAAACCGCGCCAACATTCCCCAGGACATCGTCCGCAGCGCATTGAGTTCGGTGATCGGCACGCTGTGGAGCAATTCGGAACGCGACAAATTCCGCACCCGCCTGGAGCCGGGGCAAGAGCCCGGCACGGTCGAGATCTACATCAGCCATCGCGGTGTCGATGAAGTCTTCATCGAAGAGAGCAACACGCAGACCCGCTGGCAGTCGCGCCCGCCTGATCCGAATCTCGAAGCCGAGATGCTGGTCAACATGATGACCCGCTTCGCGGGTGTGAAGAAGGAGGAGGCGACGCAGACGGTGGCTGCTGCAGCGGCAGCGCCTTCGGATCGTGCCCAGCTCGGCAAGGATGCTGACGGCGCTTCGCAACTGCTGCTGAAGGATCCGATCGATCGGGCCTGGCGCCAGGTGGGTCTGTCGCTGGATCGCGTCGGCCTCGTCGTTGAAGACCGCGACCGCGCAAAGGGCTACTACGTCGTGCGTTACGTGATGCCGGAAGATGTGGAACGTAAGGACAGCGGCATCATGTCCAAGCTGGCGTTCTGGCGCGATGACAAGGGCAACAGCATTACTGGCGAGTACCGGATTGCGGTGGCCGGAGATGCGGCGCAGTCGACCGTGCGCGTGCTGAACAAGGAAGGCGTGGTGGTCAAGACGGATTCCGCACGCCAGATCCTGTCCTTGCTGTATGAGCAACTGAAGTAAGCCGTCCTGGAACAGGCAAGAACGGGCACCGCGAGGTGCCCGTTTTGCTTTCTGCGACGCCAGCGGGTGAGATAGGTCAGTTGCGACGGGGGATGTCTGACGCAGGCCAGCCGTCCGGTCATTGCCGCACTGTTCGGTGGACGGCGGCGGGAATGGATGCTCGCGTTTCGGTGGCAGAGACGCGCCTGCTATACGCCCCCGGGGTCGGGTGCCGCGCTTGAGGACAGGCTCTTCGTGCGGGGTGCGCAGCAACCATCCACAGCGACATTGGCCGCCCTCGGGCGGTGCGATGGCCTCAGATTCTTTCAATGACCGCGCGACATTGCATTGGAGCCTTCATGTCTGAGCAAGTGGAACCGTTCATGCATGCGCCCGCGTCACCAGTGGTCAATCGGCGAGTTCCATCTGGTAGTCGCGCTGCATTCGCTTGAACTCTGTTTCAATAGGACTCGCCCTTTCCGGCAAGTCCGAGTGCCAAGGGCCACAGGCCAAAAAAAAGGGGGCCGCTGTTGCGGCCCCTTTCCTTTGCGTCCTTTATCGGACACTCCTGCATGCTTACTCGCGGCGTGTTTCGACCTGCTGCAGGGGCTCATCGGCGACCGGTGTCACGGTGGGACGCGGGCGGCGACGTGCCGGTTCGGTGGTGGATTCTTCGCTCGCCACGACCATGCTGCTGCCGCCCTTGGTTTCGACCATCTGCAGGCTGTCGTCCTTCAGCAGCGCGCTGAAGTCGAACTGGGCTTGCGGCGCCTCGACGGCCGGCGCTTGAGGAGCGCTCTGGCGTTCCACGGCCTGCACCACCGTATTCTCGAACGCGCTCAGCGACGTGGCCGATGCTGCCGGCACTTCCTCGTTGAGGGCGACGACGGGCTCTTCAGCGGTGGCGGTTTCCACGGCTACCGGCTCCAGCTCGGCTTCCTTCTGCAGGGCCGGCGGTGCGGTTTCACGCAGGACTTCGAGGAAGCTCGGTTCGGTCGCAGGCTCGGCGACCTCCTGGCTTGCTTCGACCGGCACGACAGGCGGGACGTCCAGCGGAGCGGGCTCGTTCACCTGCGTGGCAGCACTGCTGACTTCGGCAGGCAATACCAGTTCGGTCGGAACGTCGAGCTCGGAGCTGACGGCGGCGACAGCGCCGGCCTCGCCATCCTGACGACGCTCGCCACCACGGCCGCCGCGGCCGCGACGGTTGCGACGACGGCCGCTGCCTTCGCGCTGTTCGCCGGTGGCGGCACCTTGCTCGATGGCCGTCACATCAGTGACGGCGGCCTGCACGAGGCTCTGGTCGATCACCTCGTCAGTTGCCTGCGTGGCAGCCGGACGCGGCTCACGCGGTTGGCGTTCGCGACGCTCGCGCGGTTCGCGGCCTTCCTTGCCTTCACGGGGCTCGCGCGGCTCACGTTGTGGCTTGGCGGTGGCCGGTTGCGCGGCCTGCGCCGTCGTTACCTCTTCCTTGCGGTTGCGGTCCTGGCGGCCTTCGCCACGGCCCTTGCGTTGTTCGCCCTGGGCACCATCTTCACGCTTGTCCTGGCGACGGCCTTCGCCGCGTGCCTGTTCATCGCGCGGCTTGGCGTCACGCTGACCATCACGGCCACGACGTTCGCCGTCACCGCGCTCACGGCGCTCGCCGTCGCGGCCACGTCGACCGTCACGGCCTTCGCGGCGGGTGCTGGCCGGCTTGGTTTCGACGACCGGCGCCTCTTCCTTGGTCTCGCCACGCAGCCAGCCGAAGATGCGCTGCAGCAGCCCTTGCGGCTCGGCAGCCGCCGGAGCGGCGGCCTGCGCGCGGGATGCGCGCGGGGTTTCGGCGCGCGGTTCGACGACCGGTGCCGGTTGTTCCGGCGTGATGCCGCGAATGGCAGCCTGCTGGCGGGCCGGGCGGGCTTCGGTCTGCGCCGACGGCGGCGTGTAGCTTGGCTCGGTGGGCGCCTCGGCCATGCGGTAGCTGGGCAGGTGGCTGTCTTCCTGGTTCAGCTGGTCGTGGCGCAGGCGGATGATCTCGTGCGCCGGCGTTTCCAGGTGACGGTTCGGGATGATCAGCAGGTTGACCTTGTGGCGGATCTCGATCTTGGCGATGTCGACGCGCTTCTCGTTAAGCAGGAAGGTCGCGACATCCACCGGCACCTGGGTGTGGATGGCGCCGGTGTTTTCCTTCATCGCCTCCTCTTCGAGGATGCGCAGGATGTGCAGCGCGGCCGACTCGGTGGAGCGGATGTGGCCGGTACCGGTACAGCGCGGGCAGGTGATGTAGCTGGTTTCCGCCAGGGCCGGGCGCAGTCGCTGGCGCGACAGTTCCAGCAGGCCGAAGCGGCTGATCTTGCCGGTCTGCACGCGGGCGCGGTCGTAGCGCAGTGCGTCGCGCAAGCGGTTTTCCACCTCGCGCTGGTTGCGCTGGCTCTCCATGTCGATGAAGTCGATGACGATCAGGCCGCCCAGGTCGCGCAGGCGCAGCTGGCGGGCGATTTCGTCGGCGGCTTCGCAGTTGGTCTTGAACGCCGTTTCCTCGATGTCGCTGCCCTTGGTGGCGCGGCCGGAGTTAACGTCGACGGAGACCAGTGCTTCGGTGTGGTCGATGACGATCGCGCCGCCCGAGCCGAGGTTCACCTGGCGCGAGTAGGCGGATTCGATCTGGTGTTCGATCTGGAAGCGCGAGAACAGCGGCACGTCGTCGCGGTAGCGCTTCACGCGGCTCACGTTGCCCGGCATCACGTGGGCCATGAACTGCTGGGCCTGTTCGAAGATCTCGTCGGTGTCGATGAGGATCTCGCCGATGTCCGGCTGGAAGTAGTCGCGAATCGCGCGGATCACCAGGCTGCCTTCCTGATAGATCAGGAACGCGCCGCTCTGGCCCTTGGCGGCACCGTCGATGGCGGTCCACAACTGCATCAGGTAGTTCAGGTCCCACTGCAGCTCTTCGGCGCTGCGGCCGATGGCGGCGGTGCGGGCGATCAGGCTCATGCCGCCGGGGACTTCCAGCGCATCCATGATCTCGCGCAGTTCGGCACGGTCGTCACCTTCGACACGACGCGAAACACCACCGCCGCGCGGGTTGTTCGGCATCAGCACGAGGTAGCGGCCGGCTAGCGAGATGAAGGTGGTAAGGGCGGCGCCCTTGTTGCCGCGCTCGTCCTTCTCGACCTGGACGATCAGTTCCTGGCCGACCGACAGCGCATCCTGGATGCGTGCCTTGGAGGCTTCGACGCCTTCCTTGAAGTAGGAGCGGGAGATTTCCTTGAACGGCAGGAAGCCGTGGCGCTCGGCGCCGTAATCGACGAAGGCGGCTTCGAGGCTGGGCTCGATGCGGGTGATGACCGCCTTGTAGATATTGCTCTTGCGTTGTTCCTTGGCGGCCGATTCGATGTCGAGGTCGATCAGCTTCTGACCATCGACGATGGCGACGCGGAGTTCTTCGGCCTGCGTCGCGTTGAAAAGCATGCGCTTCATTTTGGGTTCTTCTCCTGCGCGCAACGCAGAAGCAGACCACGGCGAACCTCACGCCCCCGGCTTCGGGAGCGTGCTACTGACTGCTTGTCGGGAACCGGGATGAATCCATCGTGTTCGTGGGCAAACGGTGTTCGGGTTCGCTGCTGCGTCGTCGCGCTGCCTCGCGGGCCGCGCGTCGCCGCGTGAAATCTGCAATCTGGCTTGCGTGCTTGTAGCTTGTGTAGTGGGTGTCATCTACCATCGCGCTCCGTTCTTCTGGTTCTGCGGGGCGCGTGGCAATGGTCTTTCCGGCGTGGCTCTGCGGTCGGTCGCATGAAGGCACCAAAGACCAGCGCGGAGGATGGACGGGCAGGGCAGGCACGGGCACGGACTGGCGGGATTGGAAGACCATTCAGGCCAGAGGCATGGAGCCGGGCTCTTCGGGGCGACTTCGCGCTTCGTGGAGCCGGGGACCAGCGGGGTGTCGGTGTTGCAGTGCAGTCCACCTGCGGGCGGGCTGTGCGATGCAGTACGATCGCAGCCTACGCAGCCGGGAAAACAGGCCGCAGTATATGGGAAGAGAATGAATTTAGGCAAAGCGCCGCCTGACCGGGCGGCAACGGCAGGGCGTCAGCCTGCTGCAGTGCGGCGAGTCCGGGTGGATGCGGAGGACGCCGGCCAGCGCATCGACAACTTCCTGATCCGCGAATGCAAGGGTGTGCCGAAGAGTCACATCTACCGGATCCTGCGCTCTGGCGAGGTGCGGGTGAATGGCGGGCGGATCAGCCAGACTTATCGCCTGAATGCCGGCGACGAAGTCCGTATTCCACCGGTGCGCGTGGCAGAACGGACGGAAGGACTGGTTTCCGCCGCCCCTCCGCGTGACTTTCCGGTGGTCTATGAAGACGATTCCCTGCTGGTCATCGACAAGCCGTCCGGCGTGGCTGTGCATGGTGGCAGCGGGGTGAGCTTCGGCGTCATCGAGCAGCTACGCGCCCAGCGTCCGCAGGCCCGCCTGCTGGAGCTGGTGCACCGCATCGACCGCGAGACGTCCGGACTGCTCATCATCGCCAAGCGCCGGGCCGCGCTGACGGCGCTGCAGGACCAGATGCGTGCCGGCAGCGTGGAGAAACGCTACCTGGCGATGGCGCAGGGCCGCTGGATGAACCCGCTCCAGCATGTGCGCGTGCCATTGTTGAAGTACCTGACCGAAGACGGCGAGCGTCGCGTGGCGGTGAATCGCGACGGCAAACCTGCCCACAGCATCGTGCGCCTGCAGCGGCGTTGGGAGGATTGCAGCCTGGTGGAAGTGGAGCTGAAGACGGGGCGTACCCATCAGATCCGCGTGCACATGCAGTCGCTCGGCCATGCCCTGCTGGGCGACGACAAGTACGGCGACTTCGCGCTCAACAAGCAGCTTGTCCGGGAAGGCCTCGGGCGGATGTTCCTGCATGCGGCGAAGCTGCGCTTCCATCATCCGCAGACGCAAGTCCTCATCGATCTCGAAGCGCCATTGCCGCCCGAGCTGGTGGCCTACGTGACGCACGTGTCCGCGACGCAGAAGCTTGAATACCCGCAGGGAGCGCCTGGAGCATGAGCCGCCAG
This sequence comes from Uliginosibacterium sp. H1, assembly GCF_036017065.1. NCBI lineage: Bacteria > Pseudomonadati > Pseudomonadota > Betaproteobacteria > Rhodocyclales > Zoogloeaceae > Uliginosibacterium > Uliginosibacterium sp. H1. Next base: position 796,005 of record NZ_JAYXHR010000001.1, on the reverse strand, counting down.
TTCGACCTGATCGTCTTTGACTGGGACGGCACGCTGATGGATTCCACGGCGCTGATCGTACGGTCCCTGCAGGCCGCCTGTGCCGATCTTGGCCTGCCGGTGCCGGACGATGTGCGTGCTGCGCATGTCATCGGCCTGAGCCTGGCAGATGCCATTCACTATCTGCTGCCGGACGTGCCTGACAGCGCGCACCAGCAGGTGGCCGAGCGCTACCGCTATCACTTCCTGACCGATGCGGACACGCTGGTGCTCTTCGACGGCGTGCCTGCGCTGCTCGCGTCGCTGCATGCGCGCGGGCATCAACTGGCCGTGGCAACCGGCAAGGCCCGGCGCGGGCTTGACCGCGTCCTGCTGGGCTCCGGCATCGAACACCTGTTCGTTGCCACGCGTTGCGCGGACGAGAGCTTTTCCAAGCCGCATCCCGGCATGCTGCTGGAGTTGATGGACGAATGCCTGGTCGAGCCGTCGCGCACGCTGATGATCGGTGACACGACGCACGATCTGCAGATGGCGCGCAATGCGGGTACAGCGGGGCTGGCGGTCAGCTATGGCGCCCATCCACTGCCCGTACTGCAGGCGGAGGCGCCGCTGGCAATCGTGCATGACATTCCGGCGTTGCAGGACTGGCTGGCATGCAACGGCTGATCTGCACGAGCGCCGAGCTGGCTGACGGAGGTGATGGCGTGCGCTTTGCCGTCGCGACGCAGGACGGGGAACAGTCCGCCTTCGTGGTGCGTTTCGATGGAAAGCCCCGCGCCTACCTGAACCGCTGCGCCCATGTCGCCGTCGAACTCGACTGGAACCCCGGAAAGTTCTTCGACGATTCGGGCTTATACTTGATTTGCGCCACCCACGGCGCTCTCTACGAAGCCGATACCGGCCATTGCGCCGGTGGTCCCTGCAGGGGCGGTGCCTTGATTCCTTTGAAGGTGCTGGAGCAGGACGGCAACATCTACCTCCATGAGCATGAGTGACATGAACGAACCCGGTTGGGAACGCAAGCTGGTCGAGCAACTGGCCTTCGAAAGCCTCAAGGAACAGCGCCGGCGTCGCCGCTGGAGCATCTTCTTCAAGATTCTCGGTTTCGGTTACGTCGGCTTCATCCTGATGATGGTGTGGGGATGGGACCGCGGCGAGGTGGCTACCTCGGATGGCGCCGCCCACACGGCGCTGGTGCAGCTCGATGGCGTGATCGGCGGCGGTGACGAGGTGAATGCCGAACAGGTGATCCTCGCGCTGCAGGCGGCGTTCGACGACGCCGGCACGCGTGGCGTGGTGCTGCGGATCAACAGCCCGGGCGGCAGTCCCGTGCAGGCCGGCATGATCAACGACGAGATCCGCCGTCTGCGTGCCAAGCATGCCAACGTGCCGGTGTATGCGGTGGTCGAGGACATCTGTGCCTCGGGTGGCTATTACGTGGCGGTGGCGGCCGACAAAATCTTCGTCGACAAGGCCAGCCTGGTCGGCTCGATCGGCGTGCGCATGGATGGTTTCGGCTTCACCGAAGCCATGCAGAAGCTGGGCGTCGAGCGCCGGCTGCTGACGGCGGGCGAGAACAAGGGGTTCCTGGATCCGTTCTCGCCGCAGGACCCGAAGCAGCAGGATTTCGCCCGCCAGATGCTGGGCGAGATCCACCAGCAGTTCATCGATGTGGTGCGCAAGGGGCGCGGCCCCCGCCTGAAGGAGTCGCCGGAGACGTTCTCCGGGCTGGTGTGGACCGGCGCGAAGAGCATCGAGCTGGGGCTGACCGATGGTTTCGGCACCGTGGACACCGTAGCGCGCGACATCATCAAGGCCGAAGACATCCGCGACTACACGCAGCGTCAGAATTTCGCGGAGCGTTTTGCCAAGCGCTTCGGTGCGGAAACCGCCAACGGCTTCCTGGGGGCGGTCGAGCGCTTCGGCTGGAAGTAAAAGGCCGGGGCCTCAGCGGCGCTTGTCGCCGCGGCTCATGGCAAGCAGCAGGAAAATCGCAGGCTGGCGATCCAGGTCGGGTTGTCCAGCCTGTTTTATTGCGAGCTTCCAGTCGGCGACGTTGCGGGTGGTGATCCGTTCTTCGGCGGTGGTCAGCCCGCTCGCTACGCAAAGCTGCGTGCTGTCCTTGAGGTGCAGCAGCAGGGCGTCCAGCATGGCGATGTTGCGATAGGGCGTCTCGATGAAAAGCTCGGTCTGGCTGCGCCTTGCGGATTCCGCTTCGATCTCCGCGATGCTGCGTTGGCGTGCTTCCGCCTGGACTGGCAGATAGCCGTGGAAACGGAAGCACTGACCATTCAGGCCCGAGGCCATCAGCGCCAGCAGCAAGGAGCTCGGGCCGACGTGTGGCACGACCCTGATGCCCCGTTCATGAGCCCGTCGCACGACCAGTGCGCCGGGATCGGCCACGGCCGGGCAGCCGGCTTCCGACATCAGCCCGCCATCGCGGCCGGCGAGAACCGGTGCCAGCAACCTGTCGAGTTCGCGCTGGTCCAGTTTTTCGGCTTGGGCAGGCAGCTCTTCGATGGTGAGCGAGGCCAGTTGGGCCGGATGGCCCAGTTTGCGCAGGTCGGCGCGAGCCGTCTTGGCCCGTTCAACAATGAAGTAATCCAGCCGCTGCGTGCTTGCCAGCACGCCGGGCGGGTGTGTCATGACCGTGTCGGCCGGGCCGAGCTGGACCGGCAGAAGATACAGGCTGCCGGCCATCAGGGAACCTGCACACCGGCCTGGCGCAGCATGCGGCACAGGGCGATCAGCGGAAGGCCGACCAGCGCGTTGGGATCGTCGCCGCGCATGTATTCCAGCAGGCTGATGCCCAGTCCTTCGGACTTGGCGCTGCCGGCGCAATCGAGCGGCATTTCGCGTTCGACATAGCGACGGATCTCGGTCTCTTCGAGCTCCCGGAACCTGACCTCGGTGGGCACCGTTTCGATCTGGTAGCTGCCGTCGCGGCTGTCCAGCAGGCACAGCGCGGTATGGAATACCACGGTGTTGCCGCTCATCTCGCGCAATTGCGCGACGGCGCGTTCGATGGTGCCGGGTTTGCCGAAATGCCGTTCGCCGAGCGCCGCCACCTGGTCGCTGCCGATGATCAGGCTGCCCATATGGCGTGGCGCCACGGCCCGCGCCTTGGCGATCGCCAGGCGTTCCGCCGTGGCGCGTGGCGCCTCGTCCGGCAGGGCTGTTTCGTCGGTTTCGGGGCGGTCTACTGCAAAATCGAGGCCCAGGCGTTCAAGCAAGGCGCGGCGATAGACCGAGGTAGAGGCCAGGACAAGGGGAGTGGGCATGGGGGCAGCAGGTGCCGGCGTCGCGAAAGCAGCGTCGGCTTTGACAGAAAAGCCTGAAAATCATATCATTCACCGTTTATGTCGCAACAGTTGCCCGCTTCTCAGGATGTGCTGATTGCCGACCCGTTCGACTTTGCCCGCCGTGGCGCGGTGGTCGACGGGGAGGTGGATGCGCGGAGTTTCGGGCGGCTGGCAGATGTGCTGGAGGATGGCGCCGGGCTGGATCAGCGCGTGCGCTACCACCTGCAGGGCCTGCGCCAGGATGACAAGCTGTTCATCGTCCTGCAGCTCGAAGGTGCGATCGGTCTGGGTTGCCAGCGTTGTCTGCAAGCCGTTCCGCATGTGCTGGAGAGCGAAAACCGCCTGATGCTTCTTGCTGAAGGTGAGGCCTTGCCGGACGAAGCGCTGGAAGACGATAGCTGCGATCCGATCAACGTCGGTCACAACTTCGACGTGCTGGCGGCGGTGGAAGACGAGATCCTGCTCTCGTTGCCCATATCGCCGATGCACGATTCCTGCGAAACGCCTGAGGCGGCTGTTGCAAAAGTGAAGGATTCGCCCTTTGCCGTACTGGCGCAGTTGAAGTCGGACAAGGGTAGTAAGTAAACCAAGGAGTGAAGAAATGGCCGTTCAACAAAACAAAAAGTCCCCGTCGAAGCGTGGCATGCACCGCTCGCACGATTTCCTGACCGCCCCGGCGCTGGCCGTGGAGCCGGTTTCCGGTGAGGCTCACCTGCGTCACCACATCTCGCCCAACGGTTTCTACCGTGGCAAGAAGGTCGTCAAGGCCAAGGGCGAATAATCGTCCTGACATGTGCTGGCGGGCTGCGAACAATGCGCCCGCCGCCATTTCCTCCCTTTCCAGAATTCCCCCGAATTCCTTTTCCTTTGCAGCGCGCAAGCGAGCAAGATGAACATCACTCTTGCGATTGACTGCATGGGCGGCGATCACGGTCCCTCCGTGACGATTCCTGCTGCCTTGCGATTCCTCGACGAAGATGCGTCCGTGCACGCCATATTGGTGGGCAAGCCGGAGAGTTTTGCCGGCGACATTGCTCCACGCCTGGCTGCCTACGGCGATCGCGTGACCATCCGTCACGCCTCCGAAGTGGTCGAAATGGATGAGCCCCCGGCTTCCGCGCTGCGCGGCAAGAAGGATTCATCCATGCGCGTGGCGATTGACCTGGTCAAGGCTGGCGAAGCGCATGCGGCCCTCTCCGCCGGCAATACCGGCGCACTGATGGCGATTTCCCGCTTCGTACTCAAGACCTTGCCCGGCATCGACCGACCGGCGATCGCGACCATCATGCCGACCATGCACGGGCAGACCTACATGCTCGACCTTGGCGCCAACGTGGATTGCTCTGCCGAACATCTGCTGCAGTTCGGCATCATGGGCGCGATGCTGGTGGAAGCCGTGGAGCATCGTGAGCGGCCTACCGTCGGCCTGCTCAACATCGGCGAAGAGGACATCAAGGGCAATGAGGTGGTCAAGCAGGCCGCCGAACTGCTGCGTGACTCCGGCCTGAACTTCTACGGAAACGTCGAAGGCAACGACATCTATAAAGGCACGACGGATGTGGTGGTCTGCGACGGTTTCGTGGGCAACGTTGCGCTGAAGGCCTCGGAGGGCATCGCCCAGATGATGGCGACCTTCCTGCGCCAGGAATTCACGCGCAACTGGCTGGCGAAAGTTGCGGCGTTCGTGGCCCTGCCGGCGCTCAAGCGCTTCAAGCGTCGGGTGGATCATCGTCGCTACAATGGCGCATGCCTGCTCGGGCTGCGCGGCGTGGTGGTGAAGAGCCACGGCTCGGCCGACGCCATGGCCTTCACGATGGCCTTGCGCCGTGCGGCAGAAGCCGCGCGCAACCAGCTCATCGCGCGTATCGAACATCGCATGAACGATTACATGGCCCAGCACCGGGCCGTCGCTGAGACCGCATGATCTTTTCCCGAATCGTTGGTACGGGCGGCTATGTGCCTGGCGCGCCGGTATCTAACAATGATCTCGTCGCGCGTGGTATCGATACCTCCGACGATTGGATCGTCGAGCGTACCGGTATCCGTGCGCGCTACATCGCCGAGAAGGATGTCCGTACCAGCACGCTGGCGGCCGAAGCGGCGCGTCGAGCACTGGATGCGGCTGGCATTGCCGCGACGGACATCGATCTTGTGGTGCTGGCTTCGACGACGCCGGACATGGTGTTTCCGAGCACGGCCTGTCTTGTCCAGAACGAACTGGGCATTCCGCCCGGCGCGACGGCTTTCGACGTGCAGGCGGTGTGTAGTGGCTTCGTCTATGCGCTGACGGTGGCAGACAAGTTCATCCGGTCCGGTTCGCACAAGCGCGCGCTGGTCATCGGGGCCGAAACGCTTTCCCGCATCGTCGACTGGAAGGACCGGTCCACCTGCGTGCTGTTCGGCGACGGCGCTGGCGCCGTCGTGCTGGCGGCTGACGACAAGGCCGGCATCCTGTCGTCTGCATTGCACGCGGATGGTTCGCAGCACCAGATCCTCAACACGACGGGCCAGATCGCCGGCGGTGAGATCGTGGGTTCGCCGTTCCTGCGCATGGACGGTCAGGCTGTGTTCAAGCAGGCGGTGAAGGTGCTGGGTGACGTCGGGCAGGAGGTGCTGGATCTGGCAGGCCTGTCGCTGGATGAGCTTGACTGGCTGATTCCGCACCAGGCCAATATCCGCATCATGCAATCCGTGGCCAAGCGCCTGAAGATCCCGGCCGAGCGTATGGTCGTGACCGTGGACATGCATGGCAATACTTCCGCGGCTTCCGTGCCGCTGGCGCTGGACGTCGCCGTGCGCGACGGTCGCATCCGCCCCGGGCAGCTCGTCATGCTGCAGGGCGTAGGTGGTGGCTTCACCTGGGGTGCGGTGCTGGCTCGCGTCTGAGCTTCGGCATACTCGTCACAAGGATGTCTGAAATGAAATTCGCTTTTGTCTTCCCGGGACAGGGTTCGCAGGCGGTCGGCATGATGTCGGCCTACGCCGATTTCGCCGTCGTGCGCGAAACGTTCGATGAGGCTTCCGCCGCGCTGGGTTTCGACCTGTGGGCAATGGTGGCCGATGGCCCGGCCGAAGTGCTGGCGCAGACCGTCAATACGCAACCAATCATGCTGACCGCCGGCGTTGCCGTGTGGCGTGCATGGCAGTCTCTGGACGGCCCTGTCCCTGCCGTTGTGGCAGGGCACAGCCTGGGTGAGTATGCTGCGCTGGTTGCTGCGGGCGCGATCGATTTCAAGGATGCCGTGGGTCTGGTGCGTTTCCGTGCGCAGGCCATGCAGGAAGCGGTGCCGGCCGGCGAAGGTGGCATGGCCGCCATTCTCAACCTGGCGCCTGAAGAAGTGGCCGCTGCCTGCGCCGAGGCGGCGCAGGGACAGGTGGTCGCCGCGGCGAATCTGAATTCGCCGGTGCAGATCGTCATTGCGGGTCATGCCGCAGCGGTCGAGCGTGCCATGGAAGCCTGCAAGGCGCGTGGCGCCAAGCGTGCCGTGCCATTGCCGGTGAGTGCGCCTTTCCATTCCGAACTGATGCGTCCGGCCGCGGAACGTCTGGCTGCGCGCCTTGCCGAAGTGGAGTTCCGTTCCCCGGCCATTCCGGTGCTGAACAACGTGGACGTCGCCATCGAGAGCGACCCGTCCCGTATCCGCGATGCGTTGGTGCGCCAGGCTTACGGCCCGGTCCGCTGGATCGAGACGGTGCAGGCGATGCATGCGCAGGGCGTCGTGCGCGTGGCCGAGTGCGGTCCGGGCAAGGTGCTGGCGGGTCTGGTCAAGCGCATCGAAGCTTCGCTGGAAGTCGATGCGTTGATCGACGCGGAGTCGGTTCGCCGCCTGCGCGAAGCGCTGTAACAAGAACAGGGAGAATTCGATGCAAACGAGTCTGCAGGGCCAGGTAGCCCTGGTTACCGGGGCAAGCCGCGGCATCGGCCGCGAAATCGCATTGGTGCTGGGTCGCGCCGGCGCGACCGTGATTGGTACGGCGACGAGCGAAAGCGGTGCGGCCGCCATTTCGGCTGCGCTGACCGAGGCTGGTGTGAGTGGCCGCGGCCTGATGCTGAATGTCACCGATGCGACTGCCTGTGAAGCGGCGATCGCCGGGATCGAAAAGGAGTTCGGCACGGTCGGTGTGCTGGTGAACAACGCCGGTATCACGCGTGACAACATCGCCATGCGCATGAAGGACGACGAATGGGATGCGGTGATGGACACCAATCTCAAGGCGGTCTTCCGCATGTCCCGCCTCGTCATGCGCGGCATGATGAAGGCGCGCACGGGCCGCATCATCAACATCACCTCGGTGGTGGGCAGTTCCGGCAATGCCGGTCAGGCCAACTACGCGGCCGCCAAGGCCGGTGTTGGCGGCATGACGCGCGCACTGGCGCGTGAGCTGGGCAGCCGCAACATTACGGTCAACTGCGTGGCCCCGGGTTTCATCGATACCGATATGACCCGCGAACTGCCGGATGCACAGCGTGACGCCCTGCAGGGGCAGATTGCGCTCGGTCGCCTCGGTCGTCCGGAAGAGATCGCCGCCGTGGTTGCTTTCCTCGCGTCACCGGCGGCAAGCTACGTGACCGGCGCCACCTTGCACGTGAATGGCGGCATGTACATGGTCTGAGCGGCATGCCGCTCAGTATGTGAGTGAGCAGAAGCCCGGAGTTGCCTGAAGATGGCCTTGGGTTTCTGCTAGAATGCGAGAGTTTTTCTCGAACTATCCGATTACAGGGAAGGAGCGATTCATGGAGAACGTTGAGCAGCGAGTACGTAAGATCGTCGCCGAGCAACTGGGTGTTAACGAGGCGGAGATCAAGAACGAGTCCTCGTTCGTGGACGATCTGGGCGCCGATTCGCTCGACACCGTCGAGCTGGTGATGGCTCTCGAAGAAGAGTTCGAGTGCGAGATCCCCGACGAAGAAGCCGAAAAGATCACCACCGTCCAGCAAGCCATTGACTACGTCAATGCGCATCTGAACAAGGCCTGATCAGGCTGCTTCACCCGTCAAATTGCCAGGAGTCGAGCGTTGTCGCGTCGTCGCGTAGTCATCACTGGGTTGGGCATCATCTCGCCCGTTGGAAACACCGTCGCCACCGCATGGGACAACATCCTTAACGCTCGCTCCGGCATCACGCGCATCACGCGTTTTGACGCCACCCCGCTGACGACCCAGATCGCCGGCGAGGTCAAGGATTTCGACGTGGCGGCCTACCTTTCTCCCAAGGAAGCGCGCCGCTACGACACCTTCATCCACTACGGCCTGGCGGCCGCCATCGATGCCTTGAAGGACGCGGGCATCGACGCGAACCCGTCGTTTGCCGAGCAGGTGGGGGTTTGTATCGGTTCCGGCATCGGTGGCCTGCCGATGATCGAAGAGACCGGCAATGACGTGGCTGCAGGCGGCCCGCGCAAGATCTCGCCGTTCTTCGTGCCGGGGTCGATCATCAACATGATCTCCGGCATCCTCTCGATCAACTATGGTTTCAAGGGGCCGAACTTCGCGACGGTGAGTGCCTGTGCCACGGGCAATCACTCCATCGGTGAAGCGCAGCGCCTGATCGAATACGGCGATGCCGACGTCATGGTCGCGGGCGGCGCCGAGTCCACTGTTTCCATGCTGGGCATGGGCGGCTTCTGTGCTGCCAAGGCCCTCTCGACCCGCAACGACGATCCGGCGACGGCAAGCCGCCCCTGGGATGTCGGCCGCGATGGTTTCGTGCTGGGTGAAGGCGCCGGCGTCGTGGTGCTGGAAGAGTACGAGCACGCCAAGGCACGGGGCGCGAAGATTTACTGCGAAGTCGCCGGCTACGGCATGAGTTCGGATGCTTACCACATCACCGCGCCGAGCGAGGGTGGTGAGGGGGCGTCGCGCAGCATCGTCAATGCGTTGCGCAATGGCAAGACAGCTGCCGATGAGATCGATTACGTCAACGCGCATGGCACTTCGACCCCGCTGGGGGACATTGCCGAGACGCTGGCCGTCAAGCGCGCGTTCGGCGACGACGCGAAGCGTCTCGCCATCAGTTCCACCAAGTCGATGACGGGCCACCTGCTGGGGGCCGCTGCAGGGATCGAAGCGGTATTCACCGCCCTGGCCGTGCACAACCAGATCGCGCCGCCGACGGCCAACCTGCGGGAGATCGACCCGCAATGCGATCTGGACTATGTGCCGCTCGTGGCACGTCCGATGCCGATCCGCGCAGCCTTGTCCAATTCCTTCGGTTTTGGTGGCACCAACAGCACGCTGGTGTTCCGCAAGGTCTGACCTCCGCTTGGCTGTCAGCCGACACGCGCCGAATTTCCCGCCTCTGCGGGTGTCGGCGCGTTTTTCATTTGGCTTGCGTTCTGTCGCCGGCGTTGCGCACATATTGCCCGTCGTGGCATGCCTGGGAAGTGGCGTGCCGGGTTGGGTGCGCGCGGTCGTCGGGCTGGTTGTCGTGGTGTCAGCAAGTATGGTCTGGCGCAGGGTTCGTGCTGCTGACGCACTGGAGCTGGAGTGGCTCAACGGCAGGCGCCTGCGGTTGCATCGCGCCGGGATAACTCAAGACGCGAACGTCCTCCAGTCTTCCGTGGATCTGGGGGTTTGTCTTGTCCTGGTGTGGGAGCAGATGGGCGGCGCACCGCAAACCAGGCGCGGGCGCTGCGTTCTGACGCGTGGCGGGGTCGGGCAGGAGGCATGGCGCGGTTTGCGCGCTAGATTGCGCTGGGACGTAGCGCAGGCATCCCCGTCCGAGGGGCGCCGCAAAGCCTGAGGGGAGCGGTGTTCGTTGCCCTTGCGGCGATGCCTAGCCGAACACCCAGCTGCGTAGCCGTCCCGGCCGGCGTGGGTTGCGCAGCACGGTGGGACGGCTCCTCTTGAGGGTTTGAGGATAGTCGCGCGAGAAGTGCAGGCCGCGGCTTTCCTTGCGCTTGAGGGCACTGCGCACGATGAGATCGGCGGTGACGACGAGGTTGCGTAGCTCGATCAGGTCGTTGCTGACGCGGAAGTTGGCGTAGTACTCGTCGATTTCGCGCGTGAGCAGGCGTATGCGGTGTTGGGCGCGCTCCAGTCGCTTGTTGGTGCGCACGATGCCGACGTAGTCCCACATGAAGCGCCGCAGCTCTTCCCAGTTGTGGGCGATGACCACTTCCTCGTCGGCATCGGAGACCCGGCTCTCGTCCCAGGCAGGCAGCATGTCGACGGCTTTGCGCGGATTGCTCAGGATGTCCTGCGCAGCGGCCTCGCTGAAGACGACGCACTCCAGCAGGGAGTTGCTGGCAAGGCGGTTGGCACCGTGCAGACCGGTGTAGGCGGTCTCCCCGATGGCATACAGGCCGGGGACATCCGTCCGGGCCTTGAGGTCTACCGCCACGCCGCCACAGGAATAGTGGGCGGCAGGCACCACCGGGATCGGCTGGCGGGTGATGTCGATGCCCAGCTCGGCGCAGCGCGCCAGAATGTTCGGGAAGTGCTCGTGAAGGAACTCGGGCGACTTGTGGCTGATGTCCAGGAACACGCTGTCCAGGCCGCGCTTCTTCATCTCGAAGTCGATCGCGCGCGCTACTACATCGCGGGGTGCCAGTTCTGCGCGCGGGTCGTGTTGCGGCATGAAGCGCGTGCCGTCGGGCAGTTTCAGCAGGCCGCCCTCGCCGCGGACGGCCTCCGAGATCAGGAAGGATTTTGCTTGCGGGTGGTACAGGCAGGTGGGGTGGAACTGGATGAACTCCATGTTCGCCACGCTGCAGCCCGCGCGCCAGGCCATCGCCACGCCGTCGCCGGTGGCGGTGTCAGGGTTGGTCGTGTAGAGATAGACCTTGCCGGTTCCGCCCGTCGCCAGAACGGTATGCGCCGCTGCAAACGGATGGATGTGCCCCTTGTCGATGTCGAGAAGGTAGGCACCCAGACAGCCGGCATCCGGCTTGCCGATCTTGTTGCCGACGATCAGGTCGACCGCGATGTGGCGTTCGAAGATTCGGATGTTCGGATGGCGGCGCACGCGGTCGATCAGCGTTTCCTGCACCGCTGCGCCGGTGGCGTCGGCGACGTGCACGATGCGTCGATGGCTGTGACCACCTTCGCGCGTCAGGTGCATGCCCCATGGCGTGTCGCCATCCGGCGTGAAAGGGACGCCCTGTTCACGCAACCACTGGATGGCGGCGTTGCCATGCTCCACCACGAAGCGGGTGGCGGCCGGATCGCAGAGCTCTGCGCCGGCGACCATGGTGTCGTCGAAATGTGACTTGGTGGAATCGGCGGGGTCGATGACGGCGGCAATGCCGCCCTGGGCCCAGGCGCTTGCGCTGTCCTCGATGTGACGTTTTGTGACGATCGCTACGCGCCGGCTGTCGGCCAGACGCAGGGCCAGTGACTGGCCGGCCAGGCCGCTGCCGAGGATGAGGACGTCGAACTGCTGCACGCTGTGGTGTTCCGGGGGAATCCGAAGGCCGCGGGACTATATCACGCCCCCTTGATACACCTTGCTCTGCGGGCTGAACTTCCGTGGCGGGGCGCAGTCACAGGGGCAGGCAATGAGATGCCTTCGGCTATACTCGGGCGGTTTTCCCGGGGAAGCATCCCGACAAGAACAATCACCCTCAGCCGATGAGCGACAGAGCTATTGACCAGCAGTTGGTCGAGCGCGCGCAGCGCGGTGACCAGCAGGCGTTCGGCCTGCTGGTTTCCAAATACCAGCGCAAGCTTGCCCGCCTGCTATCCCGCATGATCCGAGACCCAGCCGAGGTCGAGGACGTGGCGCAGGAGGCCTTTATAAAGGCTTATCGTGCCTTGCCGTCATTTCGGGGAGACAGCGCGTTTTATACGTGGCTGTACCGGATTGGCGTCAACACGGCCAAGAACTATCTGGTGTCGCAAGGGCGCAGAGCCCCGACGACAACGGAGATCGCTTCGGAGGAGGCTGAAACCTTCGATGATGGCGATCAGCTGCGTGACATCGATACGCCGGAACGCCTGCTCGTAACCAAGCAGATCGGCGAAACGGTGAATGCAGCGATGGAGGCTCTGCCTGAAGATTTGCGCACCGCAATCATGCTGCGCGAGCTGGAAGGTTTGAGTTACGAAGAGATTGCGACGGTGATGGATTGCCCGATCGGCACGGTGCGTTCCCGCATCTTCCGTGCGCGAGAGGCGATTGCAGAGCGCTTGAAGCCTTTGCTGGATGTGTCCCCCGATCAGCGGTGGTAACGAGGTGGTAAGGAAATGAACGAACAACTTTCAGCGTGGCTCGATGGCGAACTGGATGCCGACTCCCTGGCGCGTGCGACGGCAGGTCTGCGTCGCCAGCCGGCGGAACGACGCGCTTGCGAAACCTACTGGCTGATCGGCGATACCCTGCGTGGCGAGCCTGCACTGTCGGTCGATTTCAGCGCACGCGTGCTGGAGGCGCTGAAGAGCGAGCCGGTGGTGCTGGCCCCTGTGGCGGTGGCGCCGCAACGCAAGCTCGAACCCAATCGCTGGATGGCCATGGCGGCGGCCAGCTGTGCCGTGCTGGTGGTTGCCTGGGCCGGCTTCTCGCTGGCCCCCGACACAGTGGCGCCGACGGCGACGCCGATGCTGGCAGCATCCCCGGCCCCGGGCGCGCAGGCTCGCTTGGTCGCGGCGCCTGCCAGTGATGTATTGCTGAGCGGTGATCGTGCCTACCTCATCGCCCACCAGGCTTATGCGGGTGGCGCTCCCATGGCCGAGGTGGCGGGCTATGTCCGTACCGTATCCGACGAATCCTCAGGGATGGCTCGATGATCGGTGCGCGCTGGCTGACCGCACTGCTGCTCGTGTGCGGTGCGCAGGCTTTTGCTGCTGAGTCTTCCCAGTCCACCGCCGAGGCCATGGCGCTGCTGCAGCGCATGAGTCAGGCTGCACGAGGTCTGAACTACAGCGGCGTGTTCGTCTATCAGGTCAATGGTCGTACCGAGACTTCGCGCATTACGCATTTTTCGGATGCCTCCGGCGAGCAGGAAAAGCTCGAAACCCTGGATGGACCGGTGCGGGAAGTGATCCGCATCAAGGATGAGGTGCGCTGCTACCTCCCCAATGACAAGATGGTGGTGCTGGATCGTGCCGGTTCGGTGCGCTTCCCCGGCCGCGTGATTTCCATGGTCAGCGCTTTGCCGGAGCACTACGAAATGCGCGTCGGCGCCCCGGTGCGCATTGCCGGGCGCGACGCGATCCAGCTGTCGCTGTTCCCCCGCGACGAGTTCCGCTACGGCTACAAGCTGTGGGCCGACAAGGAAACCGGGCTGTTGCTGCGCGCGCGCCTGGTCAATGCCAAAGGCGATGTGCTGGAGCACTTCGGGTTCTCGGAAATCGCGCTCCACATCACGCCGGACAAGGAAAAGGTGCGCTCCCGCTATGCCGACCAGACCGATTGGGTGGTCGTGAATGCGCGTGGAGGCGATGTCCGGCCGGACGACGTGTCGTGGACATTCAAGGGCGTGCCGCCGGGCTTCCGCCAGGTGTCGTCGATCCGCCGTCCCTTGCGCAAGGATGGTGCCGAGGCCTATCACGCAGTGTTCTCCGATGGTCTCGCCAGCATTTCGGTCTTTGTCGAGCCGGCCGTGGAGTCCCGTGGCGTGACGCCGCAACCCAGCAACAGCGGACCGATAGGTATCTACAAGCGCATGTACGCCAGCCAGATGATCACTGCCATTGGTGAAGTGCCGATGGCTGCCCTGCAGGCCGCGGCAGATGGCGTCAGCCTGCGCAGCAAGCCGTCGCGCAGCATCCGCTGATGGAGTCTTGATGCAGTTGGAAGCTGTCGTGTCGCGGGTGGATGGCGACCAGACTTACGTGCGGGTCGTCGAGGCGGGGGACAGCGCCCTCGACCAGTTGTTTGGTGACCAGGGCGTGGAGTACGCCGTGCTCAGCGACGAAGCCGTGCAGCCCGGCGAGAAGGTGCTGATCCACATGCCGGAAGGCGCACCCCGCGGCAGCCTGGCGAAAACCTGGCTCCTGCCGATCCTCGCCTTGCTGGCCGGGTCCGTCCTGGGGTTCTGGGCTGCCGATTCCGACACCGGAACCCTGCTGGGCGGCATGCTCGGCCTGGGGTTCGCGGTGACGGTCTGGCGGGTCGGTCAGGCCGAGCGCCGACGCATGGCCCCACGCATCATCGCGCTGCGCTAAGCTGCGCGGATGAACCTGCGTTTCCCCTTGCGCGGCCTGCTGGTCGCGCTATGTATCTCCTGGATGCTGTCGCTCGCGCAGGCGCGCGAGTTGCCTGATTTCGCAAATCTGGTCGAGCGGCAAGGAGCGGTGGTGGTGAACATCACGGCCAACCGCGCGACCTCTGGCGTCGCGACGCCACCCCTGCAGCAGGAAGACATGGGGTCGGTACCGGAATGGTGGCGACGTTTCGCACCGCGCCAGCCTGACCAGCAGGTTCCGGAAGACGAGGATGAATCCGTCGGTTCCGGGCTCATCGTCGGCGCGGACGGCTACATCATCACCAACGCGCACGTCGTGGCGGGTGCCGATGAAATCCTCGTCCGCCTGCAGGACAAACGCGAGTTTGCTGCACGCCTGATCGGCAGTGACCGGCGCACGGATATTGCCCTGCTCAAGATCGACGCAACCGGTTTGCCACGCGCCGTGCTGGGCGATTCTTCGAAGCTTCGCGTGGGTGACTGGGTGCTGGCGATCGGTTCGCCTTTCGGCTTCGACAATTCGGTGACGGCCGGCATCGTCAGTGCCAAGGGGCGCTCGTTTCCCGATGATTCACTGGTGCCCTTCATCCAGACGGATGTGGCGGTGAATCCGGGCAACTCCGGCGGGCCGTTGTTCAACCTGCGCGGCGAAGTGGTCGGCATCAACTCGCAGATCTACAGCCGGACCGGCGGATTCATGGGGCTGTCCTTCTCCATTCCGATCGACGTGGCGATGGATGTGCAGGCCCAGTTGCGTGACCGGGGCCGGGTGCGGCGCGGGCGCATCGGCGTGCTCATCCAGGAAGTCACTCGCGACATTTCCGACAGCTTCGACCTCGATCGGCCGCGTGGGGCCCTCGTGGGTGCGGTGGAGCCGGGAAGTCCGGCTGATCAGGCCGGCATCAAGGTCAGCGACATCATCCTGCGCTTCGATGGCAAGCCGGTGGAGACCTCCAGTGAGCTGCCGCGCATCGTCGGCGCGACGCAGCCGGGCAGGAAAGCCGGCATGCAGGTCTGGCGCCAGCGTGCGCTCATCGACGTGTCGGTGGGCGTGGCCGAACTGCCGGAAGAAGAGGCTGCCCGTCAGGCCCCGGCCAGCAAGCCGGCCGATGTGCGCGGCGGCAACCGCCTGGGTTTGCTGACCCAGGATCTGAATGCCGAGCAACGCAAGCAACTGAAGCTGGACCGCGGCGCAGCCATCCGCCGCGCAACGGGGGCTGCTGCGCGCGCCGATCTGCGCCCCGGTGACGTGGTGGTGGCCATCGTGAGCCGCGGGCAGGTACAGGACGTACGCAATGCCGAGCATTTCAACCGTCTGGTCGATGGCTTGTCGGCAGGTGCTGCGGTGAGCCTGCAGGTGCGCCGTGGCGACACCCTGAGTTTCGTTGGCCTGCGGACCGCTGCCCGCCAGCCCTGAGCTCGGCGCGCTGGGGCTTGCAGGCTGCTTCAGCTATAATCCGCGCCTACTTTTCTGAGTCCACGAAGGGTGCCGCGGCACCCTTTTTGTTGTGCCACGCATGCAACACATTCGCAATTTCTCGATCATCGCCCACATCGACCACGGCAAGTCCACGCTGGCGGACCGTCTCATTCAGACCTGTGGCGGCCTGTCCGAACGCGAGATGGAGGCCCAGGTGCTCGACTCGATGGATCTGGAGCGTGAGCGTGGCATCACCATCAAGGCGCAGACCGCCGCGCTGCAGTACCGCGCGCGTGACGGCCAGGTCTACAACCTGAACCTCATCGACACGCCGGGGCACGTCGACTTCTCGTATGAAGTCAGCCGCTCCCTGTCCGCCTGCGAGGGGGCGTTGCTGGTGGTGGATGCGTCGCAGGGCGTCGAAGCGCAGACGGTTGCCAATTGCTACACCGCGATCGAGCTCGGCGTGGAAGTGGTGCCGGTGCTGAACAAGATGGACCTGCCGTCGGCCGACCCGGATACGGCACGCCAGGAAGTGGAGGACGTGATCGGTATCGACGCCACCGACGCGATCCCCTGTTCGGCCAAGACAGGCATGGGCGTCGAGGAAATTCTCGAAGCCATCATCGCCAAGATTCCGGCTCCGCGCGGCAAGGCGGAGGGCCCGCTGAAGGCCTTGATCATCGACTCCTGGTTCGACAACTACGTCGGTGTCGTGATGCTGGTGCGCGTGGTCGATGGCGTCGTGCGTCCCAAGGACAAATTGTTGTTCATGAGCACTGGCGCGCAGCATCTGTGCGAACAGACTGGCGTGTTCAGTCCGAAGTCGGTGCAGCGCGAGTCGCTCAACGCCGGCGAGGTGGGTTTCGTCATTGCGGGCATCAAGGAGCTGACTTCGGCCAAGGTGGGCGACACCATCACCCTGGCAGGCAAGCCCGCCAGCGAGGCGCTGGAAGGTTTCAAGGAAATCAAGCCGCAGGTTTTCGCCGGCCTGTATCCAGTGGAGGCCAGCGAGTACGACCAGCTGCGTGACTCGCTGGAAAAACTGAAGCTCAACGACGCGTCGTTGCAGTACGAGCCGGAGGTTTCGCAAGCGCTCGGTTTTGGATTCCGTTGCGGCTTCCTGGGCCTGTTGCACATGGAGATCGTGCAGGAGCGCCTGGAGCGTGAGTTCGACATGGACCTGATCACCACGGCGCCGACCGTGGTGTATGAAGTGCTGCTGAATTCAGGCGAAGTCATCAAGATTGAGAACCCGTCCAAGCTGCCCGAGATCAGCAAGATCGAAGAAGTGCGCGAGCCGATCATCACGGCCACCATCTTCGTGCCGCAGGACTACCTTGGCCCGGTCATCACCTTGTGCAACCAGAAGCGCGGCAACCAGGTGGACATGCACTACCACGGTCGCCAGGTGAAGCTGGTCTATGACATGCCCATGGCCGAGGTGGTCATGGACTTTTTTGACAAGCTGAAGTCGGTGTCGCGTGGCTATGCCTCGCTGGACTACGACTTCAAGGAATACCGCGCCGCGGACGTGGTGAAGCTGGACCTGCTGGTGAGCAGCGAGAAGGTCGATGCCTTGTCGGTCATCGTGCACCGCGCCAGCGCCCAGTACCGCGGCCGCGAACTGGCTGCCAAGCTGCGTGAACTGATCCCGCGCCAGATGTTCGACGTCGCCGTGCAGGCCGCGATCGGTTCGCACATCATTGCGCGCGAAACGATCAAGGCGCTGCGCAAGAACGTGCTGGCAAAGTGCTACGGCGGTGACATCTCGCGCAAGAAGAAGCTGCTGGAGAAGCAGAAGGAAGGCAAGCGCCGCATGAAGCAAGTGGGTAATGTGGAGATCCCGCAGGAAGCCTTCCTTGCCGTGCTGCGTGTCGACGATTCCAAGTAACAAAGAACAAAGCTCCTACAACTCATACTGGAAGACGCAGTGGACTTCGCCCTGATTCTGTTCGTGCTGAGCGTGCTGACCGGCGTGCTCTGGTTCTACGATGTACTGGTGGCGCGCAAGAAGCGCAGCAAGCAGACGCCCGACCCCTGGTGGGTGGAATACGGGGCGAGCTTCTTCCCCGTGATCCTGCCGATTTTCATGCTGCGTTCGTTCTGGGTGGAGCCGTTCCGCATTCCGTCCGGCTCGATGATCCCGACCCTGCTCGTCGGCGATTTCATCCTGGTGAACAAGTACGAGTACGGTGTGCGCCTGCCGGTGATCAACAAGAAGGTCATCGAGGTTGGGGAGCCGCAACGCGGTGACGTGATGGTCTTCCGCTATCCGCACGACATCCGCCAGGACTACATCAAGCGCGTCATCGGCCTGCCCGGCGACAAGGTGGAGTACATCAACAAGCGCCTGACCATCAACGGCCAAGCCGTGGAAACGCGTGACGACGGCGAGTATCTGCATCCCGAGCGCCTGTACTACTCGCAGAAATTCGTCGAGAAGATCGGTGAGAAGGAGCACTCCGTACTCAATGACAAGGATGCTCTGCCGTTCATCCCGGAGGGGCAGCGCATTGCGCATGCCAACCAGGCCAGTTGCACGCACACCGGGGAGGGCATGAGCTGCACCGTCCCGGCAGGTCACTATTTCGTGATGGGCGACAACCGCGACCAGAGTGCCGACTCCCGGGTTTGGGGCTTCGTGCCGGAAGGGAATATCGTTGGCAAGGCGTTCTTCATCTGGTTCCACGCCGACAGCATCCTGCCGCCGAAGGGCATCAAGTTCGACCGGCTGGGCAAGTTCAATTAAGTCCGCTTTTCTGGCCAGGGAGGTTTCATGAAGCGACAGAGTGGTTTGACCCTGATCTCGACCTTGCTGGTCGGGATTTTTCTCGTGGCCGTATTGCTGCTCGGTCTGAAGCTCGTACCCGTGTTCAATGAGTACTTTTCGGTCAAGAAGGCGCTGAACAGCGTCGTGCGCGATGTGCCGCCGGATTCTGCGATCGGAGAGTTCCGCAAGGCGTTCGATCGTTTTGCCGCGATCGACGACATCTCGTCCATCCGGGGACAGGATCTGGTCATCAACCGGGCCGCTGGTAGCGTCGACATCAGCGTCGAGTACGAACGCCGTGTGCCGTTGGTCGCGAACGCCAGCCTGGTTCTGGCATTCGACGTTTCCTCCGGCAAATAGCCCACGCATTGGTTGGTGTGGTGCAGAGGCGTGACATCGAGAACCGGCTTGGCCACTCTTTTGGCCGCCCCGCGCTGCTTGAACAAGCGCTGACGCACCGCAGCTTCAGCGCCGATCACAACGAGCGCCTGGAGTTTCTCGGCGACGGCATCCTCAACATGGTGATTGCCGAAGCTCTGTATGTACGCTTCTCGGACCTGCGGGAAGGCGAGCTCTCCCGCCTGCGTGCCCAGCTGGTTCGCCAGGATGCACTGCAGAAAATCGCCGAGCGCCTTGGCGTGGGTGAATGCCTGCGCCTGGGGGATGGCGAGATGAAGAGCGGCGGGCATCGTCGTCCTTCGATTCTGGCGGATGCGGTGGAAGCACTTGTCGGCGCGGTCTATCTTGATTCAGGGTTCGAGGCGGCACGTGAAGTCATCCTCCGCCTGTACGCCGACAGTCTTGCGTCGCTTGATCCCGCGAGGCAACTGAAAGACCCCAAAACGACGTTGCAGGAGCTCCTGCAGGCGCGTCGTCTGCCCTTGCCGCAGTACAGCCTCGTGGAAGTGCGCGGTGAGGCCCACGCTCAGGAATTCGAAGTCAGTTGCCAGATCGCGCTGTTGAAGGAGTCTCCCCGAGGTGTCGGCGTAAGCCGGCGCGCCGCGGAGCAGGCTGCAGCCGAGGCCGCACTGGCAGCACTGGAAGCAAAATGAACAGTCCCGTCAGTCCCTCATCCCGTACCGGTTTCATCGCGATAGTCGGTCGCCCCAACGTCGGCAAGTCGACGCTGCTCAACCGTCTGGTCGGGCAGAAGATCAGCATCGTCTCGCGCAAGCCGCAGACCACCCGGCATCGCATCACCGGTGTGCTCACGGAAGGAGCGAACCAGTTCGTGTTCGTCGACACGCCCGGCTTCCAGACGCGGCACCGCAACGCGCTGAACCGTACGATGAACCGGACCGTCACCCAGGTGCTGGCGGAAGTCGACATCGTGCTGTTCGTGATCGAGGCGGATCGCTTTGGCGAAGAGGACCGCAAGGTCATGGAGCTGATTCCGGACAGCGCGCGCGTGGTGCTGGCGATCAACAAGATCGATCTGGAGGAGGACAAAGCGAAGCTCCTGCCCTTCCTGCAGAAGATGGCGGCCCAGCGCGAATTTGCCGAGAGCGTGCCGATCAGCGCACAGCGCGGGCACAACGCCACTCATTTGCTGGAGGCGCTTGCCAAGTACCTGCCTGAAGGCGAGCACATGTACGGCGAGGACGACATCACCGACCGTAGCGAGCGTTTCCTCGCTGCGGAGTTCCTGCGCGAAAAGCTCTTCCGCCTGCTGGGCGAGGAGTTGCCCTACGGCATGACGGTCGAGATCGAGAAGTTCGAGACCGAAGGGGCGCTGCGTCGTATCTTCGCCGCCATCATCGTCGACCGTGACAGCCACAAGGGCATCGTGATCGGCAAGGGCGGCGAGCACCTCAAGCGCATCTCCACCGAGGCGCGCATCGAGCTCGAGAAGCTCTTCGACGGCAAGGTCTATCTCGAGGTCTGGGTCAAAGTGAAGAGCGGCTGGGCGGACGACGAGCGTGCGCTCAAGAGTCTTGGCTACGACTGATCGCTTGGCTTCACGCGCATGAGCACCCGCCTGCGCATCGACGAACAGCCAGCCTACGTGCTGCACAGCACGTCCTGGCGCGAAACCAGCCTGATCGTCGAGGTCTTCAGCCGGGCCCATGGTCGCTTGCCGCTGGTGGCCAAGGGTGCGCGTCGTCCGGCCTCCCCGCTGCGTGGCCTGCTGATGGCCTTCCAGCCTCTGGTGGTCGGCTGGAGCGGGCGTGGCGAGGTGAAGACACTCATGGACGCGCAGTGGCGAGGCGGCCAGCCTTTGCTGGGGGGCGCCGCCTTGCTGTCGGGCTACTACCTCAATGAACTCCTGCTGCGCCTGCTGCCGCGGGAGGATGCCCATTCGCGCCTGTTCGATGCTTACGCCGAGACGCTGAAGCAGCTTGCCGGCTCCGCCAGCATTCCGCCGCTGTTGCGCAGTTTCGAACTGCAGTTGCTGCGCGAACTCGGTTATGCGCCATCACTGGATGCGCTGGCTGACAGCGGCGAGCCTGTTCGGGAAGACGGGCGCTACCTCTTTATAATCGAGCGTGGTCTCGTCGAGGCGACGACAGGGCTGGAGGATGCGCCGGTGCTGCCGGGCCATGTCCTGCTGGCGATGGCGCGCGACGATTTTTCCGCGGCCGAGACCCAGCAGGCAGCACGTCCGCTGATGCGGCGTCTGCTGCAACACTATCTCGGCACGCAAGGGCTGGAGTCCCGCCGTATTTTCATGGAGCTGCAAGAACTGTGATCGAACTGGGCGTCAATATCGACCATGTGGCCACGTTGCGTCAGGCCCGTCGTACTTATGAGCCGGACCCGGTGTGGGCCGCGGTGGAGGCGCATCTGGGCGGGGCGGATGGCATCACCGTTCATCTGCGCGAGGACCGCCGCCATATCCAGGATCACGACGTACGCCGGCTGCGCGACCAGACCCAGATCAAGCTGAATTTCGAGATGGGCGCCACCGAGGAGATGGTGGCCATCGCGGTGGAGTTGAAGCCGGAAATGGCCATGCTGGTACCGGAAGGGCGGCAGGAAGTGACCACCGAAGGCGGGCTGGACATCGTGTCGCAGGAGTCCCGTCTGCGCGACATCGTTGCCCGGCTGGCCGATGCCGGCATCATGACCAGTGTGTTCATCGACGCCGACCTGCCCCAGGTGGAGGCTGCGAACCGGATTGGTGCCCGCGTCTGCGAAATCCACACCGGGCCTTATGCGGCGGCGTTCCACGAGAAAGGGCGTGACGCGCGTAGTCCGGCCGTGCTCGCGGAACTGGACAAGATCCGCCGCGCGGGGGCTGCAATCGTCGACCTTGGCATGCGCTTCAACGCCGGCCATGCGCTGAACTACTTCAACGTGCAGCCGGTGGCGGCCTTGCCCGAGGTGCGCGAACTGCACATCGGGCATGCGATCGTCAGCCGCTCGGTATTCGTCGGCCTGCGCGAGGCGGTGCGGGAGATGAAGCGCCTGATGCGCGAGGCCGCGACACAATGATCTTCGGCATCGGCACCGACATCGTGTCGGTGGCACGCATGCGTCAGGCGCTGGAGCGTCATGGCAACGGATTTGCCGAGCACATCCT
Source organism: Uliginosibacterium sp. H1 (assembly GCF_036017065.1). Taxonomy (NCBI): domain Bacteria; kingdom Pseudomonadati; phylum Pseudomonadota; class Betaproteobacteria; order Rhodocyclales; family Zoogloeaceae; genus Uliginosibacterium; species Uliginosibacterium sp. H1. The sequence continues at coordinate 773,881 of NZ_JAYXHR010000001.1, read as the reverse complement.
GACCGATACCGAGCGCGGAGAGATGGCGCGCGCACCGGATGCTGCACGTTTTCTCGCCAAACGCTTCGCCGCCAAGGAAGCCTTTGCCAAGGCCTATGGCACGGGGCTGCGGGCGCCGCTGACGCTTCATGCCGTGGCGGTGGGGCATGACGAACTGGGCAAGCCCTCCTATGTGCTGAACGACGTGATGCAGGCCGCGATGGTCGAGCGCGCGTTGAGCAGCCACCTTTCCATCAGCGACGAAAAGGAATACGTCGTCGCGTTTGCCATCCTGGAGTCCCGATGAAAGCCGTTCCCGTTCACCTGCCCCCGGGCCCGGTCATGTGCGATGTCGCAGGCACCAGGCTGACGGACGAGGAACGCGAGGTCTTGCGTCATCCCCTCGTGGGCGGCGTCATCCTGTTTTCCCGCAACTACGAGAATCCGGTACAGGTCGCCGAGCTCTGTGCGGAAATCCATGCCCTGCGGACGCCGCATCTGGTCATTGCGGTGGACCACGAAGGCGGCCGCGTACAGCGCTTCCGCAGTGGTTTCACCCGCTTGCCCACGATGCGTGCCCTGGGCGAGCTGTGGCAACAGGATGAAGAGGCGGCCCGCGTGCGCGCCCGTGAAGTCGGTCTGGTGCTGGCCGGCGAGTTGATGGCTTTGGGCCTGGATCTGTCCTTCACCCCCGTGCTCGACCTGGATTTCGGCACCAGTGGCGTGATCGGCGATCGGGCTTTCCATCGCGATCCACGCATCGTTGCCGAACTGGCCACCGCGCTGACCGAAGGCCTTAACCAGGCCGGGATGGGCGCGGTGGGCAAGCACTTTCCCGGACACGGTTTCGTGGCGGCGGATTCGCACTTTGCGATCCCGGTCGACGAACGCGATTTCGACACGATCTGGGCCGAAGACCTGCAGCCCTACCGGCATGCACTCGGCGGGCGACTGGCCGGGATCATGCCGGCACACGTCATCTACCCCAAGGTGGACGATCGGCCTGCGGGCTTTTCGCCGTTCTGGTTGCAGGACGTGTTGCGTGGTCGGCTCGGCTTCGATGGGGTGATCTTCAGCGACGACCTGACGATGGAGGGGGCCACCGTGGTCGGCGACATCGTCGCGCGTGCCGATGCGGCGCTGAATGCCGGCTGCGACATGGTGCTCGTGTGCAATCGACCGGACGAGACGGCGCGTCTGCTGGCGGGCTGGAACCCGGTTTTCCCGGTTGCCAGCGCGGCGCGCATCGAACGCCTGTTGCCGCAACGCGAGGGGCGCGATTTCCTTGCCGGCAACACGGCATACCTGGCTGCGCAACGTGTCGTTGCCGACTGGGTGAGCGCTCTGGCCTGAGCGCCTGCGGGCCGTGAGTTTCGATGCCAAGGCCTTCCTGGCCACTCTGACCGAGCAACCCGGTGTCTATCGCATGATCGGCGATGGCGACGAAGTGCTTTACGTCGGCAAGGCGAAGAACCTCAAGCGTCGGGTCACCAGCTATTTCCAGCGTACCCCGTCGTCACCGCGCATCGGCCTGATGGTGCAGAAGGTGCTGCGCGTGGACATCACCGCGACGCGTTCGGAAACCGAGGCGCTGATCCTTGAGAACAATCTCATCAAGTCGCTGCGTCCGCGTTACAACATCCTCTTTCGCGACGACAAGAGCTATCCCTACATCGCACTGACTGCGGGCGACTTCCCGCGCGTCACCTATTACCGTGGCGCCTTCGAGAAGGGCGTGCGCTACTACGGCCCGTACCCCAACAGCTGGGCGGCGCGCGAAACCATTCAGCTGCTGCAGCGCCTGTTCCAGTTGCGCACCTGTGAGGACTCCGTGTTCGCGCATCGTGCGCGTCCCTGCCTGCTGCACCAGATCAAGCGCTGCACGGCGCCCTGTGTCGGGCTGGTATCGGCGGAGGACTATGCCGAAGACATCCGCCTGGCGAATCTCTTCCTGTCCGGTCGTACCAACGACATCGTCGATGCGCTCACCGGCAAGATGGGCGAGGCCTCGGAACGACTGGCCTTCGAGCAGGCGGCGATGTTCCGCGACCAGTTGCGCTCGGTTCAGAAGGTGCTGCACAAGCAGTACGTGGACTCCGGCAAGGACGAGGACGTCGACATCGTCGCCGCGGTGGAGCAGGGCGCGCTGGTGTGCGTCAATCTCGCCATGGTGCGGGGCGGTCGTCACCTCGGCGACCGGCCGCAGTTTCCGCAAGGCGGCGAGGGCATGAGTGCGGCGGACGCGTTGCTGGCTTTCGTGGAGCAGCACTATCTGGAGCATCCTGCGCCGGCCCGCCTGGTCGTCGCCGGGGCGGATCTGGATGCCGTCCGCGCTGTGCTGGAAGAGGCCTGCGAGAAGCCACCGGGCGTCATCGCCGCGCGTTTCGCCAGCGAGAAGGCCTGGGTGGAGATGGCCGAGCAGAACGCCCAGCTGGCCATCACCGCGCGCCTGCGCGACACCAGCCGGGCGGGGGAGCAGCTCGACGCGCTGCAGGCTGCCATGGGCCTGAGCGAGCGCCCCGTGCGCATCGAATGCTTCGACATCAGCCATACCCAGGGCGAGGCGACGGTTGCGTCCTGCGTGGTGTGGGAAGGCGAAGGCATGAAGAAGGGCGAGTACCGCCGCTTCAACATTGCGGGCATCGAGCCCGGCGACGATTACGCCGCCATGCGCCAGGCGCTGACGCGGCGTTACGAGAAGGTTGCGGCTGGCGAGGGCATGCGGCCGGACGTGATCCTTATCGACGGTGGCAAAGGGCAGGTCGGCGTGGCGTATGAAGTGCTCACCGAACTGGGCCTGGAGAGCATCTGCATGGTGGGCGTCGCCAAGGGAGAGGAGCGCAAGGCCGGCATGGAGCAGCTCATCTGGGCCGATGGCCGGGAGCCGGTGCGCCTCGGCGGCGACCATCCGGCGCTGCACCTGATCCAGATCGTGCGCGACGAAGCACACCGGTTTGCGATCACTGGCATGCGCGCCCGTCGCAGCAAGGCCCGCATCGGTTCGAAGCTCGACGACATTCCCGGAATCGGGCCGACGCGGCGCAAGAAACTGATCGAGACTTTCGGTGGCCTGGATGGCGTGCGCGCGGCGACTGTCGATGATCTGTGCAGAGTCGAGGGGATCAACCGTAAAATCGCCGAGCAAATCTATAACGCCCTGCACTGAAGCCGACAGCTTTCCCCTTACATGAAGAATCTTCCCAACCTGCTGACCTGGGCGCGCATCCTGCTCATACCCCTCGTGATGGGGGTGTTCTACCTGCCCGACAGCTGGCTTTCGCCGTTCATGCAGAACCTGACCGCCTGCGTGATCTTCACGGTGGCGGCGATCACCGACTGGCTGGATGGCTACCTGGCGCGCCGCATGGAGGTCACCTCCGCCTTCGGTGCCTTCCTCGACCCGGTGGCGGACAAGCTGATGGTGGGCGCTGCGCTGGTGATGCTGGTGCAGCTGGACCGCTGCGACGCGATCATCGCCTTCATCATCATCGGCCGCGAAATCACCATCTCCGCCCTGCGCGAATGGATGGCCAAGGTGGGCGCCAGCAAGAGCGTGGCGGTCTCCTACATTGGCAAGCTGAAGACCGCCGCGCAGATGGTGGCGATCCCCATGCTGCTGTTCCACAACGACCTGCTGGGCCTGCCGATCGCCCTGATCGGCCAGGTGCTGATTGTTCTGGCGGCCGCCCTGACCATCTGGTCGATGGCTTACTACCTGCGCCGTGCCGCCCCTGAACTGGCCCGCCATTGAGCATGCTGATCCGGGGTCTTGCGTAAAACCGGGGAATGTGAGTAAAATCGCGTGCTTACGTGAGTTGAAACGACTAACTAGAGACACAGATGGCTATCACCACCGCACAAAAGGCACAGATCGTTGCCGATTACCAGCAGGCCCAAGGTGACACCGGTTCGCCGGAAGTCCAGGTCGCCCTGCTGACCTCCCGCATCAACGGTCTGACCGACCACTTCAAGGCCAACACCAAGGATCACCACTCCCGCCGTGGCCTGCTGAAGATGGTGAGTCAGCGTCGCAAGCTGCTGGACTACCTGAAGCGCAAGAGCTACGACCGCTACCGCGGTCTGATCGAGCGCCTGGGTCTGCGCAAGTAATTCGTGGTCATGGGCGCTTTTGCAGCGCAAGCCCTGCCAGCAGGCGGGGCCGCAGTGATCCGCCAGTGACCGCAAGCAAAGCCGGTTCGCCCTCGTGGCCACCGGCTTTGTTTTTGTTGTTCCGTAGTTCTCGTAGTTCGCCAGGCTCTGCCTGGTTTCGCTTGGTTCGCTCTTAGTTCGCTTTTTCCGCTTTTTGCTTCTCCCCGGCGATCGGGATCCGGTTGGTGCCGGATCGGCCCTTGGCCCCCAGCCGCGCCAGCGCGCTCGATAGATCAAAGCGCGTGCATCACCGCCGTCCGTCGGTACGGGCGCGCGTCTGCTGAAAGGAATCCACATGCCTACCGCAATCAAGAAATCGTTCCAGTACGGTAACCAGACCGTCACCTTCGAAACCGGCGAAGTCGCTCGCCAAGCCGGTGGCGCGGTCATCGTCACCGTCGACGACACCGTCGTACTCGCAACCGTCGTGGCCGCCAAGGACGCCAAGCCGGGTCAGGATTTCTTCCCCCTCACCGTCGACTACGTCGAGAAGTTCTACGCTGCCGGCCGTATCCCCGGCGGCTTCTTCAAGCGCGAAGGCCGTGCGACCGAAAAGGAAACGCTGACCTCCCGCCTGATCGACCGTCCGATCCGTCCGCTCTTCCCGGAAGGCTTCTTCAACGAAGTGCAGGTCGTCGCGACCGTCATGTCGCTGAACCCGGAAGTCGATGGCGACATCCCCGCCATGCTGGCCGTGTCGGCTGCGCTGGCCGTGTCCGGCGTGCCGTTCAACGGCCCGATCGGCGCTGCGCGCATCGGTTACAAGGACGGCCAGTACCTGCTGAACCCGACCGTGTCCGAGCTGGCTGACAGCCAGATGAACCTGGTCGTTGCCGGTACGCAGGCCGGTGTGCTGATGGTGGAATCCGAAGCCCAGCAACTGTCCGAAGAAGTGATGCTGGGCGCCGTTGTATATGGTCACCAGCAGATGCAGGCCGCCATCAACGCCATCCTGGAGCTGGTGGAACAAGCCGGCAAGCCGGAATGGGAATGGACCGCGCCGGCCAAGAACGAAGGCCTGATCGCCCGCGTGCGCGACCTCGTGCAAGCCGACCTGCAGGCCGCTTTCGGCCTGACCGTGAAGCAGCAGCGCAGCCAGGCACTGAAGGACGCAACGAAGAAGGCCGTGAGCGCCATCGCCACCGGCGAAGAAGGTGCGCCGACCGACGCCGACGTGAAGGACATCCTGTTCGCGCTGGAAGCCGAGATCGTCCGCAGCCGCATCCTGGCCGGCGAGGCCCGTATCGACGGCCGCGACACGCGTACCGTGCGTCCGATCAGCATCCGCACCGGCGTGCTGCCGCGTGTTCACGGCTCGGCACTGTTCACCCGTGGCGAAACCCAGGCGCTGGTGGTCACCACGCTGGGTACCGGCCGCGACGAGCAGATCATCGACGCCATCGCCGGCGAGTACAAAGAAAACTTCATGCTCCACTACAACATGCCCCCGTACGCCACTGGCGAAACGGGCCGCATGGGCGCGCCGAAGCGTCGCGAAGTGGGCCACGGTCGTCTGGCCAAGCGCGCACTGGCAGCGATGCTGCCGAAGGCTGCCGACTTCGGTTACACCATCCGCATCGTGTCCGAGATCACCGAATCCAACGGTTCCAGCTCCATGGCTTCCGTCTGCGGTGGCTCGCTGTCGATGATGGATGCCGGCGTGCCGCTGGGTGACCACGTGGCCGGTATCGCCATGGGCCTGATCAAGGACGGCGGTCGTTTCGCCGTGCTGACCGACATCCTGGGTGACGAAGATCACCTGGGTGACATGGACTTCAAGGTGGCCGGTACCGCCAACGGCATCACCGCGCTGCAGATGGACCTGAAGATCGACTCGATCAGCCCGGCCATCATGAACATCGCGCTGGAGCAGGCCAAGGAAGGCCGCCTGCACATCCTGGGCTTCATGCGTGAAGCCATCAGCGGTGCGCGTACCGAGCTGTCGACCTTCGCGCCGCGCATGTTCACGATGAAGATCAACCCGGAGAAGATCCGTGACGTGATCGGCAAGGGCGGTGCGGTGATCCGTGCGCTGACCGAAGAGACCGGCTGCGTCATCGACATCCAGGACGACGGCACCATCACCATCGCGTCCAACGACCAGAACAAGGCCGACGACGCGAAGCGCCGCATCGAAGAGATCACCGTCGAAGTGGAAGTGGGCCGCATCTACGAAGGTACGGTCGTGCGTCTGGCCGAGTACGGTGCCTTCGTGAACATCCTGCCGGGTCGCGATGGTCTGCTGCACGTCTCGCAGATCGCCAAGGAACGCGTCAACAACGTGGGCGACTACCTCAAGGAAGGTCAGGTCGTGCGCGTGAAGGTGCTGGAAGTGGACGAGAAGGGCAAGATGAAGCTGTCCATGAAGGCCCTGCTGGAAGAGTCGCCGGCCGAACCGGCTGCGCAGTAAGCGCGCTTCTTCGCTTCAGAGAAAAGCCCACCGGAAGGTGGGCTTTTTCTTTGTTGTTGGGTGCTGCGGCTCAGAACAGTGCCCGCCCCAAGAGCGCGATGGCGACGGTGAGCGTACCGAGCCCGAGATTGATGGCAACCAGTTTGCGGATGCCGCCGAGTGCCGCCGCAGCGGATGCCCAGTCCTGTGCCGTGACGCCGCGCCGGAGGCGCGGAAACAATGCGAAGCGGATATGGCCGTAGATCGCCATCATCAGGATGCCGACGCCCGCCATCACGTGAATCGACACCGGCGGACGGCCACCGCTGCCCATCATCAGGCTCATCAACCAGATGCCGCTGATCAGCAACACCGGCACCGCGATGCTCACCATCGTGAAGAAGCGGGCCAGGATGGCGTGCATCAGAGGCAGGCGTTTCGGTGGTTCGAGCTGCGCGACGGCCGGGCGCACGGCAAAGTGCATGATGGCCATGCCGCCGATCCAGACGATGGCGGCGGCAATGTGCAGGAAGACCAGCAGGCTGGGCAGGTACATGGCGAAGGATATTGTTGTGGGTGGAATGCCATTGTGCCCGCTGCACCCAGCAACATGAACCATGCCGGTCACGGCTGGCCGACTCTGCTATCGTCCGCAGCCTCTACACAGGGCCATCACCATGCACATCGAAAGCACTCCGGGAACTCCGTCCGCCTTCGCGGCCGAGTGGTTGTGCCTGCAGAACAACCATGAGCAATACGAGCGCCTCTGCCTGTGGGTGAAGCTGGCGGCGGTGGTGCTGAGTCTGGCGATGCTGTGGGGGGCGTCCTGGCTGGGTGTGTTCGCCGTGCTGGTGCTATGGCTGCAGGAAGCCATCCTGCGTACCTCGCAAGCACGTCTCGGCGCGCGCATCCTGCGCATCGAAACCATCCTGCGCGCTCCGCCGACGTCGCATGAAAGCAGCGCGGCCAGCGCATTCCAGTTGCATTCGGAATGGCTGGCCGCGAGGCCGGGTGCAGCGAGGTTGTTACGGGAGTATCTGGGGAATGCCTGGCGGCCTACTGTCGGATATCCCTATGTCGTGCTGCTCGTGCTACCGGCCTTTTTCATGCTGGGCGCGCGGTTCTGAACGCGCGATCAGCCCGGCGCGCGTTCGGCGACGAAAATCTCCACGCGGCGATTCTTCGCACGCCCCGATTCGCTGCCATTGTCAGCTACGGGCTCGCGTGAGCCGCGACCGTCGATGGCCACCCGGCCGGTGGCGATACCGCGGTCGCCCAGATAGGAGCGCACGCTCGCGGCGCGATTCACCGACAGCGGATTGTTGATCGCATCCGAACCCGTGCTGTCGGTGTGGCCGATGATGCGCACGTTGGTCGCCGGATTGTTCTTCAGGCTGTCGGCAAACTTGTCCAGCACCGGACGGAAGTTGCTCTTGATGTCGGCGCGGCCGACGTCGAAGGACACGTCGCTCGGGATGTCGAGCTTCAGCTGGTTGTCCGAGGTCTGGGTCACATTGACGCCGGTACCCGCTGTTGCCTGCTCCATCGCGCGCTTCTGCTGCTCCATGCGGTTGGACCAGATGTAGCCACCGAGTGCGCCAACCGCAGCACCGATCGCCGCGTCACGGCCTACGTGGTCACTACCGGTCAGGCCGCCGATGGCTGCGCCGGAAGCTGCGCCCACGCCCGCACCGACAGCGGTGCCGCGTTGGGTCTCGGTCATGCTGGCACAACCGGAGATGACGAGAAGGCCGGACAGGCCGATGCAAAAGGCTTGTTTGATCATGTTCGAACTCCATTTCTTATCGATCAGGGGGGGCTTCGTGCCGCAACCTGGAATAGTGATGTGAGGTGGCTGCGGCAGGGGTCTAACGCTCACTCTTCAGGAAAGTTGAGCATCAACGACGGAGGGTTGGAGGACTGGACAGGCGGAACGTTCAAGGTGCCCGTCCTGCGCTCGCCGTCGAATTCGGCATCCACCTTGTAGCGGCCGGCGGGCAGCTTCAGCAGGCAGATGGGGCCGGGGCTCTGCCAGCTCACCGGCTGGGTCAGGCCGCCGCCGGAGACGGTGAGCTGCACGTCGCTGAGGTAGCCCCCTTCCTTGCCGGCAGTCAGCATGACTTTGGCATTCGCTGCCCCGGCAGAGCTCATCGCATCACGGCTCTCCAGGCTGACGCCCGAGCAGAAGTGTTGCACGCCCTGGGTGTTGGCCCATTCGGCGTGTGCGAGGGAAGACGCGGAAACTACGATCGCCAGCAGGCTGGCCTTGGCGAGGGCGCGACGATTCGCCGTACCCGAAATCTGTTTGTGACGCATGACAATCCTCCTTGCGTGAGCCGGCGTGACTGCCCGTTGCGGGGCAATCCAGGCGGACGGGTTTGCAGGTGAATTGTTCGCGCAGCGCGCGCCGGCAAGCGCCGGATGAAGCTGAGTTTGCCGTCAGACGAGTCTGGCAGCGATGGCGAGAGACCTAGCCTCAGGCCACAGGAGGTGCGGGGGGCGGTGGAGGGGCGGCGGTTGCATCGGTGATGCGCCGGCGTGGCATCAGGTCACTGTCCAGCAGGCGCTCGATGCGTGCGAAAACCTCCAGCCGGGAGAAAGGCTTTTTCATGAAGTCGTCGGCGCCGATCCGGGTACCGAAGAACTGCTCGGTCGCCTGTTCGTTACCACTCATCATCACGATGGGAATGTTGCGCGTGAGCGGATCGCGTCGCATCAGGCGCAGGGCGGCAAAGCCGTTCATGCCGGGCAGCACGATGTCGAGGAAGATCAGGTCGGGCTGCTGGCTGCGGGCGATCTCGATGCCTTGCTCGGCGTCCGGCGCTTCCAGTGTCACGTAACCCACCGAGCGGAGGATCTTCGCGAGTGCGGCGATGATCGTCGGCGAGTCGTCGATGATGAGGGCGCGTGTGCCTTCCCGGGCATTCACGCGCTCGCGGGTCCGCCGCTCCATCTGTGTGGCAGGACCGGCCGGCGTTTCCACCGGTGCAGCAGGCGGTGGCGCAGCTTCGTTGCCCTGGCCCAGCAGGTTCTTGAGTTTGTCGAAGATGCTCATTCGCGCCAGCCTCCCTGGCTTTCGTGCGATGCCTGTGTGGCAAGAATGTGGCAATTGCGGCGAGTGTGCCTTGCCATCTCGTGTGTGACGCCTATTTTGCCCAACTGTCCTTCAGCGTGGTCGTGCGGTTGAACACGATGTGCCCCGGCTGGTGATCCTGGCTGTCGGCCACGAAGTAACCGTGCCGCTCGAACTGGAAGCTGGTGCCCGCGGGCGCCGCGGCCAGGCCCGGTTCGACGAAGGCCGTGACGACCTGTTTCGATTGCGGGTTCAGTGCCTCCAGGAAATCACGGCCACCGGCGTCGGGATGGGCTTCGCTGAACAGGCGGTCGTACAGGCGCACTTCGGCCGATGTGCCTTCGCTCGCGCTCACCCAGGTGAGGACGCCTTTCACCTTGACGCTGTCCGCGCCGGGCGTGCCGCTCTTGGTGTCCGGCACGATCTCGGCCAGCACTGCGGTGACCTGCCCACCCGCATCCTTCTCGCAGCCGGTGCAGCGGATGACGTAGCCGTACTTCAGGCGGCTCATGCTGCCGGCAACTTCCACGCCCGCCGCGTCGGTGCGCGGCGGAGTGAGGCGGTGATAACCCTTGGGCGGTTCTTCCATGAAGTCCTCGCGCTCGATCCAGATTTCCGGCGTGAGGTTGAACTGGCGCCTGCCCATTTCCTCGTGGTGCGGATGCACCGGCGCACTGCAGGGCTCGACATGGCCCGCACCGAATACGTCGTTCCAGTTGGTGAGCTTCAGCTTCACCGGGTCCAGCACCACCATCGCGCGGGCGGCCTTGCCTTCGAGGTCGTCGCGCAGCGCGATCTCCAGGCTGCTGTAGTCGATGAGGCTGCTGGACTTCGTGGTACCGGTGCGTTCGCAGAACAACTGCAGGGCCTCGGGCGTGTAGCCGCGGCGGCGCAGGCCGACGATGGTGGGCATGCGCGGATCGTCCCAGCCATCCACGTGCTTCTCGTCCACCAGTTGCTTCAGCTTACGCTTGCTGGTGATCACGTAGGTGACGTTCAGCCGTGCGAACTCGTACTGGTGCGGCAGCGGCTTCGCCAGCAGGCCACCATCGGCCAGGCGCTCCAGCAGCCAGTCGTAGAAGGGGCGTTGGTCCTCGAACTCCAGCGTGCAGATGGAGTGGGTGATCTGTTCCAGCGCATCCTCGATGGGGTGCGCGAAGGTGTACATCGGATACACGCACCAGGTGTCGCCGGTGCGGTGGTGCTCGGCGTGGCGGATGCGATAGATCGCCGGGTCGCGCAGGTTGATGTTGGGCGACGCCATGTCGATCTTCGCACGCAGGATCAGGCTGCCGTCGGCGTGCTTGCCTTCGCGCATCTCGGCGAAGAGTTGCAGGCTCTCCGCTGCGGGGCGGTTGCGCCAGGGCGAGTCCTTGCCCGGTTCGGTCAGCGTGCCGCGATTGGCGCGCATCTCTTCCGCACTCTGCGCGTCCACGTAGGCGAGGCCCGCCTCGATCAGGTACTGCGCGGCGCGGTACATGAACTCGAAGTAGTCGCTGGCGAAATACAGGTGCGAGTCGTTGTTGGCTTCCCAGCCGAAACCCAGCCACTTCACCGCGTCGACGATGGAGTCGACGTATTCCTGTTCTTCCTTCTCCGGGTTGGTGTCGTCGAAGCGCATGTGGCAGACGCCGCCATAGTCGCGCGCGAGGCCGAAGTTCAGGCAGATGCTCTTGGCGTGGCCGATGTGCAGGTAGCCGTTCGGCTCCGGCGGAAAACGGGTGCGGATCTTCGCCGGGTCGGGCTGGCCGGCGGACTGGTGCGCAGCGTCGCCGGGCGAGCCGGCCCAGCGGCGGCTGGCATAGGTGCCGGTCTCGAGGTCGCGCTCGATGATGTTCTTCAGGAAGTTGCTGGCCTGGGCGGGCGCGGTGTCCTTGGGGGTGCTCACGGTGGTTCCGGTTCGGTGCGGGGAGGGCGCCCGTGGCGCCCGGAAGACAAGGATTCTAGCGGGAATGAACCCGCCAGACGCAGCCTGCGACGGTCGGCCCTGCCGTGGCGGCTACAGCGCCACCAGGGTCTGCCGCCCCCACCAACTCTGCTCCGGCGTCAGCGTGACGGCCTGGCCGATGGCGCCTGCCTCCACGCACAGGTAGCGGCGGAAGCCGTCGGGAGGCAGGTCAGCGATGCTCGGCGTGCGGGTCTCCCACGGGTTCCACACCACCGCGTCCGCGAAATTCTCGGCGTTGATGCCCAGCGCGCGCCGGGGTTCGCGTAGCAGCAGCGGGCGCTGGAGGTCGAAGTAGATGCGGTCGAGCTCGCGGTCCACCACCAGTTCGGTGCCGGTTTCGGTGCAGTCTTCCTGCTTCAGCACGTTGTCGAAGTAGCGCAGGCCGCGCAGGCCTTCGAGGGTGGCTTCCTCCACCTCGCGGACGCCGAGGTAGGTGTGGAGGGCCGCGGTGAAGCTGAAGGCTTCATCGTCGGTGTTCAGCACCTCCAGTTCCATGTCCAGGCGCTGGCCGGTGATGCTGACGGTCAGCTCGCACTGGAAGGCATGGGGCCAGGCTTCGCGGGTCGTCTCGTCGTCGACCAGGCGCAACACCGTCATCGCGTAGTCCTCGCCGGTGCGCTCGGTGATGCATTCCCACGGCAGGTTGCGCGCGAAGCCGTGCTGGGGCAGGGGGCCGCGACGCGAGAACTGCGGGAAGCAGATGGGTACGCCCCCGCGCACCGGTTCGCCCGGCTTGAAGATGGCGCGGTCGGACAGGTACAGGCGCTCCTGGCCGCCTGCCGGCTTCCAGGACAACACCTGTGCGCCCTGCAGCAGGACGGTTGCCTCTGCGCCGTCCGGTGCGACGATGCGTACCGCAGGCAATCCCTTGAAATCGATCATGGTCTGAGTTCCCGATGGCGGAAGCAGGTCGTGAGGTGATCATTCACCATGCCGACGGCCTGCATGTGTGCGTAGATGATGGTGCTGCCGACGAACCGGAAGCCCGCGCGCTTCAGTTCCTTCGACAGCAGATCCGAGACAGGGGTGCTGGCGGGCACCTGGCTGGTGCTCTTCCAGCGGTTCTGGATGGGTTTGCCATTCACGAAGCCCCACATCCATTCGGCGAAGCTGCCGTGGCGCGCCTGCAGTTCTAGGAAGGCGCGGGCGTTGCCGATGGTGGCGTTGATCTTGGCGCGATTGCGCACGATGCCGGCGTCCTGCATCAGTTTCTCGACATGCCTGTCGTCCCACTGTGCAATCTTGCGGGCGTCGAAGCCGGCGAAGGCGCGCCGGTAGTTCTCGCGCTTGCGCAGGATGGTGATCCACGACAGGCCCGCCTGCGCACCTTCCAGCGTGATGAATTCGAACAGCTTGCCGTCGTCATGCACCGGCACGCCCCACTCTTCGTCGTGGTAGGCGACGTACAGCGGGTCCTCGCCGGGCCAGGTGCAGCGCTTGGGGGCGGTATCGGCCACGGTGCTCAGTTCAGCTCTTCGACGGCCGGCCGCAGGATGCGCAATTGCGGCAACCCGGCCATCTTGCCGATGAGCTGCATGACACCGCGTCGCACGTGCGGCGAGGCGAGGTGACGGTCCAGGCTGGCCTGGTCTTGCCACAGCTCGATGGTGTTCATGCGCGTCGGATGCTCGCTGTCTGAATAAACGTCATAGCGCAGGCAACCCTCTTCCATGCGGCTGAGGTTGGCAACCTCGGCCATGATGGCGTGGACATCTTCCAGGTGGGCAGGCAAGGCCTCGGCAATGATGATCACGTTGATGGGTCGCGTGTTCATGTGTGCAGGGGATGGCGTGCGGACCCCGACGGGTCGCGGATGAGTGTTTTTGCGTCACAGCATTCTACATACAGCTCGGCGCCGAGTGGCGCCGCGGAGCTTGAGCCGGATCATGCTGCATGCCGGCGGGAGCACCGTTGCACACGTGAGACACCGGCCGCCGGTATGCCTCCGCGAATCCTACAGTCCTTGCCGACGATGCCTACAGGGAGCGCCCGGTGCGCGGGCCTAGAGTGGTCCTGACGGCTGCTCTTCTGAAGGCTGTCCTCGCAACTGATAAAAGGAGTGAAATCATGAAGACTCGATCCCGTATCCTGGCCGGCCTGGTTGCCGGTTCGTTCATGGCCGGTAGCGTGATGGCAGCAGAAGTGAACTGGCTGTCGAAGGAAATCACCGAAGAGAAGGCCGGAATGGTCTCCTACGGTCAGACCAAGGAAGAAGTGATCAGCCAGCTGGGCCGACCGGCCCTGGCAGGCCACATCCCGGGCAACCCGCAAGGTGAATCGCTGGTGTATGAAGTAACACCGGCAGCGGGCTCCAGCATCGGTGATGCACAGCTCTACGTCGAGCTGGACCCCAGCGGCCGGGTGAAGAACTCGGTGCTGGTGGAGCAGGATTCGGACTAAGTCCGTCCTTGCCGGTACTGCGCCTTGCCTCGTGCAAGGCTGACAGGAACGCCCCGCTCCGGCGGGGCGTTCGCGTTCACGGCATCGGGGGCGGGGCGGCCGTTTCCAGGTCCAGCACGCCGTGTCGCAGCCCCTGGTCCTCGGCATCGCGCGTGACGACGAAGCCCAGCCTTTCGACGAAGCGGATCATCCGTTCGTTGCTGGCGAGGAAGGAGCCTTTCATGGTCTTGAGGCCACGCTCCTTCGCGCTTTCGATGATCAATGCCATCAACTGGCGGCCCAGGCCGCTGTGCTGGTATTCGTCGGCGACGACGATGGCGAACTCGCAGCTGTCGGCATCCGGATTGGTGGCGTAGCGCGACACGCCGATCTGGAACTCCTGTCCGTCGCGTTCGACGGTCGCGATGAAAGCCATCTCGCGGTCGTAGTCGATCTGCGTCAGCTTGGCCAGCAGGCTCTGCGGCAGTTCGCGCAGCGCGTTCATGAAGCGGAAGTACTTGGTCTCCGGTGACAGGCGGCGGACGAAGGCCTGTTCCAGTTCCGCATCCTCCGGCTTCAGCGGCCGCAGCAGGACCGGACTGCCGTCGCGCAGGCTGGCGTGCCGCACCATGTTGGCCGGGTAGGGGTGGATCGCCATGTGATCGTAGCGACCCGCCAGGTGCGCCACGCTGCCGATCTCGATGCGGGCGTCGATCACCATGGCGGCAATGTCGTCCACCAGCAGCGGGTTCAGCTCGACGGCACGCACCCAGGGCAGCTCGCAGACGATCTCCGAGACGTTCTCCAGCAGGTCCTCCACGGCCTTGACGTTCGCGGCGGGCAGGCCGTCCAGCGCCTGCATACGCCGGGCTGCGCGCGTCTGCGACAGCAGGTCATTGGCGAGGAAGGCATTGAGCGGCGGCAGGCCGACGGCGCGATCAGGCCAGTATTGGGGGTCGAGGCTGCGCTCCCCCACGCCGATGACCGGGCCGAATACCGGGTCGCGCCATACGCGCAGCATCAGCTGGCGCACGTTCAGCGCGTGCTCCGTCGGTTCTATGACGATGCCGTCATGTACCGCGGCCGGCATGCTGCGGGCGATGTCGGCACTCATCTCCGCCCAGGCCAGGTTCACCGCCACCGCGCTGTGCAGGTCGTGGCGCGGCCTGACGGCTCCCGCGCCCTGCACCGGCAGCGGTGCATTGGGTCGCAGGGTGACCGGGAATCCGAGGGCAGCCGCGACGGTCTCCGCTTCGTCGGCGTGGTAGGCCACCTGCATCGGCACCGTGGGAATGTGGAAGGCGGTCAGCAGGGCCATGGACTCCAGCCGCGTGAGCGTGGTGCGGCGGGCCAGCAGCGCCGTGTCGATGATCAGGCGGGCGGCTTCCAGCAGGGGCGGGCGGTCTTCCACGATGGGGGCCGCCACTTGCGTCAGCAACTGCTGGTTGCGGTAATACGCGCTGAGGTTGGAGAACAGCTCCACCGCATTCTCCGGTGTGCGCAACGACGGTATGCCGGCGGCCTGCAGCAGGTCGCGCGCGGTGCGCGCCTGTTCGTCGCCCAGCCAGCAGGTGAGGATGGGCTTGTCGGTTTTCTTCGCCAGCGCGATGACGCGCTGGGCCACTTCCACCGGACGGGTCATCGCCTGCGGACTCAGCAGGCACAGCACGCCGTCCACGCCGCTGTCCGTCAGCAGTTCGGCCAGCGCCTGCGCGTAGCGCTGGGGGTCGGAATCGCCGACGAGGTCCACCGGGTTGTCGCGCGACCACTCCGGCGGGAGGATGCGGTCCAGCCGCACCAGCGTGTCGGTGGACAGGTCGGCCAGCGGAATGCCGAGATCACCCGCGCAGTCCGCGGCCAGCACACCCGGGCCACCGCCATTGGTCACGATGGCCAGGCGGTTGCCACGCGGCCGGAAGTGCGCGAACAGCGCCTTGCTGGCGGCATACAGCTGGGACAGGTTCTGCAGGCGGATCACGCCGGCGCGGCGCAGGGCGGCGTCGAACACCGCGTCGTCGCCACCGGTCACGCGGGTGTGCGACTGCGCCGCCCGCAGGCCGACCGGATGGCGGCCGCTCTTCAGCACCATCACCGGCTTGGCGCGCGCAGCGGCGCGCAGGGCCGACAGGAAACGTCGCGCGTCGCGCACGCCTTCGATGTACAGCAGGATGGATTCGCAGCGGTTGTCCCAGACCATGTAGTCCAGTACTTCGCCGAAGTCGATATCGCTGGCGACGCCCAGCGCGACGATGCTGGAGAAGCCCACCTGGTTGGGTCGGGCGTAGTCGAGGATGGCGGCGCACAGCGCGCCGGACTGCGAGATGAAGCCGATGCTGCCGGGCAGGGGCTTGCCCAGTGCAAAGGTGGCGTTGAGCCCGAGCGAGGGCCGCGCCAGCCCCAGGCTGTTGGGCCCCAGCAGGCGCAGGCCGTGGCGCTTGGCGTTGCGCACCGTTTCCATTTCCAGCTGGGCACCGGCGGCGCCGGTCTCGCCGAAGCCCGCCGACAACACGACCGCTGCCTTGACGCCGGCCTTGCCGCATTCGCTCACGATGTCGGGCACGGTGCGGGCCGGCGTCGCGATGATGGCCAGATCCACCGGGCCGGGCACATCGCCGATGCGGCGACGGCAGGTGATCCCCAGCACGGTGCGATGCTTGGGATTGACCGCGTGGAGGCCGCCCTGGTAGCCGGCATCCAGCATGTTCTGCACCAGCACCCGGCCCAGCGCGCCTTCGCGCTCGGTGGCGCCGATGATCGCCACGCTGCGGGGGTCGAACAGTGATGAGAGGTAGTGCTTTTCGTCCATGTTGCGTGCGCAAACCCGGTCAGCCTTCCCATCGTGCCGGCCGCAGCTTGCTGGCTGCTGACCGGCGCCCGATGCACAGTGTAGCCATCGGTGGGGCCGCGGCTTTGCCCTGCGTCGACTTTCCGTGCGCCGGGCCTCGGTTCCGGGCGCCCGGTTTGCGTATCTGGTTGGCTTGCTCAGCGATTCGTCGCGGGAGGCGACGCCTCGGCGGTCGGGGCTGTGTCCGTGGCAGCCTCGCCGCCGCCCAGTGCGGCGTATAGCTGGATCAGGGCGGCACGTACCGCGCGTTCGCTCTGCACCCGGCTGAGCTCCACGGCGAAGAGCTGCTGCTGGGCGTTGAGCACCTCGAAGTAGTCGGTCACGCCGCCGCGGTAACGCAGGTCCGCCAGGCGCAGGCGTTCGCGGTTGGCGGCCACGCCGCGCGCCTGGGCGGCCGCCTGGTCGCGCAGGTGCTGGTAGCTGGCCAGCGCGTCCTCGACTTCACGCAGGGCCTGCAGCACGGCGGCGGCATAGCGTTCGGTGGCCTCGCGCTGGCGGGCGTTGGCGAGGTCGAGTTGCGAACGCAGGGCGCCACCGGTAAACAGCGGCTGGGTGATGCCGGCGCCGACCGACCAGGCCTCGCTGCCCGCGTCCAGCAGCCGCGACAGGTCGTAGCTGGCAAAGCCGAGCAGGCCGGTGAGGCTGATGCTGGGCAGGAAGGCCTTGCGGGCGGCGGAGACGTCGAACTGGGTGGCGGCCAGGCTGCGTTCCGCGGCACGGATGTCCGGCCGCGCCTGCAGCAGTTCGGACGGCAGGCCCGCGCCCAGCGTGGCGGGGGCGGGCAACTGCACGATCTGGCGCGTGCGTGCCAGCTGCAGCGCCTGTGGCGACCGCCCGGCCAGCACGGCCAGGGCATTCTCCACCTGCACGCGATTGGCCCTCAGTTCGGCCAGCGAGCTCTCCGAGGTGCTGAGCGCGGACTCGGCCTGGCTGACGTCCACCTGCGAGGCCACGCCGCCGCGGAAACGCAGGTTCACCAGCCGCAGCGATTCGCGCTGTGCCTTCGCGGTGTTTTCGGCAATGAGCACCTGTTCGTCGACTTCCAGCAGGCGCAGCCAGCCTTGCGCCACCTGCGACACCAGGCTGACGCGTGCGGCGCGGTAGCTCTCTTCGGTGGACAGCCAGCTCTGGCGCGCAGACTCCGAGCTGTCGGCAATGCGCCCCCACAGGTCGAGCTCCCAGTTGGCCAGCACGGCGACCTGGCCGGATTCGCCGATGCGGTTGTCGACGCCGGCGGCAACCGGCTGCTTGCCGCGCGTGGCATTGCCACCCGCGCTCAGCATGGGCCAGCGGCCGGCATCCTGCGTGCCCCACAGGGCGCGGGCCTGGTCGACGCGGGCGGCGGCAGCGCGCAGGTCGCGGTTGTAGCGCAGGGCGGCGGTGACCAGTTCGTCCAGCTCCGGATCGGTCAGCAGCGGTATCCACGGTTGCGCGGCGGGGTCGGCGCCTGCTGCCGTGTAGCGCCAGGCCGGCGGCATGTCGACCTCGGGCGGGGGCACTTGCTGCTTGCTGGCACAGGCGGCCAGCACCGCGAGCATTGCAAGGCCCAGGCTCGCTGGCAGGATGCGACGGACGACGCGTCTCATGGCGTGCCTGCCTTTCCACCCACGTCGACGCCGGTGGTCGTATCGGCTGCCGGCGGCGAAGCCCGTCGCTTGTCGCGCCGGTGGTTCATCGCGTAGAAGAACAGCGGCGTGAAGAACACGCCGATCAGCGTGGCGGCCAGCATGCCGCCGAGGATGCCGGTGCCCACCGAGTGCTGGGTGGCGGCGCCGGCGCCGGTGGCCTTCACCAGTGGCAGCACGCCGAGGATGAAGGCCAGCGAGGTCATGACGATGGGCCGCAGCCGCAGCCGCGCGGCCTCGATGGCGGCGTCCAGCGTGCTCTGGCCTTCCTCCCAGCGTTGTTTGGCGAACTCCACGATGAGGATGCCGTTCTTGCCCGCCAGGCCGATCAGGGTGATGAGGCCGACCTGGAAGAACACGTCGTTGGCCGTGCCGCGCAGGAACAGCGCGACCAGCGCGCCGAGGATGCCGATCGGCACCACCAGGAACACCGCCACCGGCAGCGAGAAGCTCTCGTACAGCGCGGACAGGAACAGGAACACGAAGATCAGCGACAGCACGAAGATGAAACCCTGCTGGCCGCCGGACTGCTTTTCCTGCAAGGACTGGCCGGACCATTCGTAGGTCACGCCTTCGGGCAGCTTCTCGGCGGCGATGCGCTCCATGGCCGCGATGGCCTCACCCGAGCTGTGGCCGGGCGCCGAGGTGCCGTTGAGCTGCACGGACGCGTAGCCGTTGTAGCGGTTCAGCGCGATGGGCGCGAAGCGCCATTCGGTCTTCATCAGCGACGAGAAGGGCACCAGCTTGCCTTCGATGTTGCGCAGGTAGAAACGGCCGAGGAAGGACGGGTCGGAGCGGAACTGCTGCTCGGCCTGCAGCTTCACCTTGAGGTTGGTGCCGAACTGGGTGAACTGGTTGATGAAGCTGGAGCCCATCAGCGCGCCGACGCCTTGGTACAGCTCCGCGAGGCTCACGCCCAGCGCCTTGGCCTTGTTGCGATCCACGTCCAGGTACAGCGTTTGCACCATCGGCGCCGCCACGCTGCGCACGCCGATCAGGGAGGGCTCCTGCGCTGCGGCGGCGGCCATGTCCTGCGCGGCCTGGTCCAGCTTGGCGCGATCGCCGTCGGTGGACACGAGCCGGAAGTCGAAGCCGGCAATGTTGCCCATGCCGGAGATCGGCGGTTCGTTCAGCACGTAGACCCGCGCCTCGGGCAGTGCATACAGCGAGCGGTTGGCGCGCTCGATGATCTTCAGCACGAACTGGTCCGGGTCCTCGCGCTCCTTCCAGTCCTTCAGCGTCACGTACAGGAAGCCCTGGTTGGCGTAGCGGTAGAAGATGGAGAAGCCGGTGATGGCCACCACGTTCTGCACCGCGGGTTCCTTCAGGAAGTAGGCCTCCACCTGCTTCACTACTTCCAGCGTGCGTTCCGGCGAGGCACCCGCGGGCAGGTCGACGGCTACCATTACCGTGCCCTTGTCCTCTTCCGGCACGAAGCCGGTGGGAATGGTCTTGAACAGCAGGACCAGCCCGCCGATCAGCACCAGGTAGATGAGGCCGAAGCGCAATGCGCGCTTGATGACGCCGCCGACGCCGGTGGTGTAGTGCTGCGTCACTTTCGCGAAGAAATTGTCGAAAGCCTGGATCGGCTTCGGCTTGTGCATGCCCGGCTTGAGGATCAGCGCGCAGAGCGCCGGCGTCAGCGTCAGCGCGGTGATGGCCGACAGCAGCGTGGAGATGGTGATGGTGATGGCGAACTGCTTGTACAGCGTGCCGGTGACGCCGCCGAGGAAGGCGATGGGCACGAACACCGCGCAGATCACCGAGGTGACGCCGACGATGGCGCCACCGATGCCGGCCATGGCCTTTTTCGTCGCTTCCACGGCGGAGAGATGCTCGCGGTGCATGATCTCTTCCACCGACTCGACGACCACGATGGCGTCGTCCACCACGATGCCGATGGCCAGCACCATGCCGAACAGGGTCAGCATGTTGATCGAGAAGCCCATCACCAGCATGCCGGCCAGGGTGCCGATGATGGACACCGGGATGGCGATCATCGGCACCAGCGTCGCGCGCAGGTTGCCGAGGAAGAGGTACACCACGATCAGCACCAGCACGAAGGCTTCCACGAAGGTGTGCAGCACCAGCTCGATGGAAGCGGTGACGAAGCGCGTGGTGTCGTAGGGGATGGACCACTTGATCTCCGGCGGTAGCGTCTTGCCGAAGGTCTCCATGCGCGCCTTCACCGCCTCGGCCAGCTTCAGCGCATTGGCGCCGGGGCGAAGGTAGATGCCCATCGCCGAGGCGGTCTTGCCGTCCAGGCGGGAGACGATCTGGTAGTCCTCGGTGCCCAGTTCCACGCGCGCGACGTCGCGCACGCGCACCACCGAGCCGTCGCTCTGCGCGCGCAGGATGATGTTGGCGAACTCCGACACTTCCACCAGGCTGCCGGCGGTCTGGATCGGGAAGGTCAGCACCTGGCCGGTCGGCGCAGGGGCCTGGCCGATCTCGCCGACCGCGAAGTTCTGGTTCTGCTCCTTCACGCCGTTGATCACGTCGGTGACCGACATGCTGTACTTGGCCAGCGCGTCCGGGTCCACCCACAGGCGCATGGAGTAGGGGTTGCCGAACAACGTGACGTCACCCGCGCCGGGCAGGCGCTTCAGTTCGTTGATCAGCGCGGTGTAGGCGATGTTGGACAGGTAGAACTGGCCGTAGCGCGGGTCTTCGGAACTCAGCGCCACGATCATCAGGATCTGCGGGTTGGTCTTGTCCACCTTCAGGCCCTGTTGCAGCACGATCTCCGGCAGCAGCGGCTCCACGCGCTTGGCGCGGTTGTTGACCTCCACTTCCGCGAGGTCTAGGTCAGTGCCCGGCTCGAAGGAGATGGTCAGCTCCATGAGGCCGCTCGACGAGCTGGTGGAGCTCATGTACAGCAGGCCTTCGATGCCGTTCATCTCGCGCTCGATGGGCGCGGCGACGGTCTGTTCCAGCGTCTCCGGGCTGGCGCCGGGATAGGTGGCGGTCACCTTGACCTGCGGTGGCGCGACCACCGGGTACTGTTCGATGGCGAGCTGGCTGACCGACAGAAGACCGAGCAGCACGAGGATGGTGGCGATGACGGTGGCGAACACCGGCCGCGTGACGAAGAAACCCATGATAGCGGGCCTCCCTTATTTCGCGGCGGCGGGTGCTGCGGCAGCGCCGGGCATCGGCGCGCCGTCGGGCACGATCACCAGCTTCGATCCCGGCTGCAGCTTCTGGTAGCCGTCGACGATGACCTTCTCGCCCGGCAGCAGGCCCTTGTCGACGATCCACAGGTCCTTGTACCACTTGCCCACCAGCAGGTCGCGGCGCTCCGCGCTGCCGTCGGGCCGAGCCACCCAGGCGTTGTGGCCGGTGGGCGACTTGATGACCGCCTTCTGCGGCACCAGCACGGTGTTCGGGATCTCGCCGGAGTTCACATCCACCTTCAGGAACATGCCCGGCAGCAGTTCGGCCTTGGGGTTGGGCAGGACGGCGCGCAGTGTCATCGTGCCGGTGCCCTGGCCGATCTGGATGTCGGCGAAATCGATGCGGCCGGACTCCTCGTAGATGCTGCCGTCCGGCAACAGCACCTGCGCCGTCTGCTCCTTGCCTTCCTTGATCTTGCCGCTGGTCAGCGCGCGGCGGAACTCGAACACGTCCTTGTCCGACGCCGTGAAGCTCACGTAAATGGGATGGATGCGGTCGATGGTGGTCAGCGGCGTCGGCGAACCGCGCCCGACCAGCCGGCCCTCCGGCACCAGGCTCTGGCCGATGCGTCCGTTCTCGGTGGCGTAGATCTTCGTGTAGCCGAGATTCAGCTTGGCGGTCTCGACCTGCGCCGCCGAGGCGGCGACCGAGGCCTCGGCCTCTTTCATCGAGGCCACCGCGTTGTCGTACTCCTGCTGGCTGATCGCGTTTTCCTTCACCAGCGGCGCCAGCCGTGCCTCGCGCGAGCGGGCATTGACCAGGGTGGCGTCCTGCCGCGCCAGCACGGCCTGCGCATCACGCAGCGCCGCCTCGAAGGGGGCTGACTCGATGGTGTAGAGGAGCTGTCCGGTCTGGACGTTGGTGCCTTCGGTGAAGTGACGCTTTTCCAGCACGCCTTCCACGCGGGCGAGGATTTCCACGGAGCGATAGGCCTGTGCGCGGCCGACGAACTCAGTGGTGGCGGGGATGGTCTGCTGGACGACGGTGGCGACACGCACCGGGGCGGGGGGTGGGCCCTTGGCGGCGGGCTCCTTTTTTTCACATGCGCCGAGGACCAGCGCCAGGAATGCTGCAGCCACGGCTGTCATTGCCCAGCCACCCGATCCGTTCCGCCACTTGCGCATGACCTCTCCTTCGAGAACCAGCCCTGATGCGAAGCAGGCACCTGTCTTGTGCACTGCGGGTAATCCGGCCAGATCATCGTTGATCGCAATAGCACATGCAAATCAAATTTTCCTGAATCATTCCCTGGCCGGGCTGGCGGCTGCTTGCCTGCAACGTGTAATCTGGCTGGCGAAGGAGCCCGCCATGACCTCGACCCCCGGCCAGCCCACTGGCAAAGACGATTTCTCCACCCTCGCGCAGGGCTACGTGCTGTTCCGTCCGCGCTACCCGCAGTCGCTCTACGACTACCTGCTGGCTTGGGTGCCGCATCGCAAGCTGGCCTGGGACGCAGGTTGCGGCAGCGGGCAGGCCACGCTGGACCTGGCCGGGCGTTTCGATCACGTGATCGGCAGCGACTTTTCCACCGCCCAGATCGCCGCCGCGCCGCCCTGCCAGAAGGTCGAGTGGCGCGTGGCACCGGCGGAGCAGAGCGGGCTGGAAACCGGCAGCGTGGACCTGATCACCTGCGCGCAGTCGCTGCACTGGTTCCCGCTGGAAGCGTTCTATGCCGAGGCCCGGCGCGTGCTGGTGCCGGGTGGCGTGCTGGCGGCGTGGACCTACGGCGTGGTCGAGATGGACGACCCGGAAATCGACGTGCTGGTGCAGCGCTTCCGCACCGAGACGCTGGGCGGCCTGTGGAACCCGGAGCGCCGCCACGTCGACACCCGTTACCGCGAACTGGATTTCCCTTTCGAGGAAATCGACGTGCCGCCCTACACGCTGAGCGTGAACTGGACGCTCGCGCAGTTGATGGGCTACCTGCGCAGCTGGTCCGCCACCGGCCGTTATGTCGGCATGTACAACGTGGACCCCGTCGAGGCGCTGGCCCGCGAGCTGCTGCCGCTGTGGGGGCACCCGCAGGAAGCGCGCGGCGTGAGCTGGCCGCTGACGGCGCGGATCGGGCGGAAGGTCTGAGCTGCTGGAGTCCTGCGGACAGTGACGTGTTGGGCTGAGTGAAACGAAGCCCAACGACCTCTGTGTCGGCAATCTTCTGTGCCGGCAATCTTTTGGCGACGCTGGCTGGCTGGCGCAATGACACGCAGCGTGCGCGGTAAAATCGCGCGCTTTGTTTGCCGCGCCATCCCGGCTGCTCCCCGTGCCCGATCTGCTCGATCTCGTCCTCTCCGCCGACCGTCCCCGCCTGCGTCGCCAGCTTCGTGATCTGAAGCGGCCGGCGCGTGCGCTCGCTGATCTGCCCGATGCCTTGCGCGAGAAGTTCGAGCGCTCCATCGCTACGCGCGCCACACGGCGCGAGAACCTGCCGAAGCCGACGTTCCCCGACGAGTTGCCGGTCAACCAGCGGCGGGCCGAGATCGCAGAAGCGATCCGCCAGCACCAGGTGGTCATCGTCTGTGGCGAGACCGGTTCCGGCAAGACCACGCAACTACCCAAGATCTGCCTGGAGCTCGGCCGCGGCGAGACCGGCCTGATCGGCCACACCCAGCCGCGCCGGCTGGCCGCGCGGGCCACCGCCACGCGTATCGCGGAGGAACTGAAGAGCGAGCTGGGCACGACGGTCGGTTTCAAGATCCGCTTCACCGATCACACCAGCGCGCAGAGCTACATCAAGCTGATGACCGACGGCATCCTGCTGGCCGAGACCCAGGGTGACCCGACGTTGTCGGCCTACGACACGTTGATCATCGACGAGGCGCACGAGCGCAGCCTCAACATCGACTTCCTGCTCGGCTACCTGCGCACGTTGCTGCCGAAGCGGCCGGACCTGAAGGTCATCATCACCTCCGCGACGCTGGACGCCGATCGGTTCGCGAAGCACTTCGGCACGCCGGAGAAGCCGGCGCCGGTCATCGAGGTATCGGGCCGCCTGTATCCGATCGAGATGCGCTACCGGCCGATCGAAGATGAGGAGCCGACGCAAAAGTCCGCCACCGACCGCCGTCTGCAACGCCGCGATGACCGCAGCGACGCCCGCCGCGCACAGTCCGCCAAGAAGGAACTGAACGACGCCATCGTCGATGCCGTGGCCGAACTACAGCGCGAAGGTCCCGGCGACGTGCTGGTCTTCCTGCCGGGTGAGCGCGAGATTCGCGAAGCGGCTGAGGCGCTACGCAAGGACCACCCGCAGGGCGCGGAAATTCTGCCGCTGTTCGCGCGCCAGTCCGCACAGGAGCAGGCGCGCGTGTTCGGCCGTAGCAATGGCCGGCGCGTCGTGCTGTCGACCAACGTGGCCGAAACCTCGTTGACGG
Organism: Uliginosibacterium sp. H1; assembly: GCF_036017065.1. Lineage (NCBI taxonomy): Bacteria > Pseudomonadati > Pseudomonadota > Betaproteobacteria > Rhodocyclales > Zoogloeaceae > Uliginosibacterium > Uliginosibacterium sp. H1. The sequence continues at coordinate 748,946 of NZ_JAYXHR010000001.1, read as the reverse complement.
TGCCGGGTATCCGTTACGTCATCGACACGGGCCTGGCACGTCTCAACCGTTATTCCCACCGCAACAAGGTGGAGCTGCTGCAGATCGAGAAGATCGCGCAGAGCGCCGCACGCCAGCGCGCCGGTCGCTGCGGCCGCGTGCAGGACGGGGTGTGCATTCGCCTCTACGGCGAGGACGATTTCAACGCACGCCTGTCGCACACCGAGCCGGAAATCCTGCGCTCATCGCTGGCCGGCGTCATCCTGCGCATGAAGGGCCTGCGGCTCGGTGCGGTGGAGGAATTTCCCTTCATCGACGCGCCCAGCCCGCGCATGATCAACGACGGCTATCAGCTGCTGCAGGAGCTGGGCGCGGTCGATGACGACAATGACCTGACCGACGTTGGCCGCGAACTGGCGAAGATGCCGCTGGACCCGAAGATCGGCCGCATGATCCTCGCTGCGCGCGAACGTGGTTGCCTGCGCGAGGTGCTGGTCATCGCCGCCGCGCTTTCCACGCAGGACCCGCGAGAACGTCCGCCGGAGCAACCCGGCACCGCCGACCAGGCGCACGCGAAGTTCCGCCTTGCGCCCGAGGAGAAAGGCGAGCCGCGCAGCGAGTTCCTGTGGTTCTGGAACCTGTGGCAGGCGTTCGACCAGGTCTGGAAGCACGAGAGCTCCAGCAAGCAGAAGGCCTGGTGCAAGCAGCACTTCCTGTCCTGGTTGCGCCTGCGCGAATGGCGCGACGTGCATGGGCAGTTGCACGCGCTGTGCGCCGAGCATGGCTGGAAGGAGAACGACAAGCCGGCCAGCTACGAGGACATCCACAAGGCCTTGCTGTCCGGCCTGCTGGGCCACATCGGCCTGAAGATCGAGGATGCGACGGGGCCGAACGTCGGCGCCTTCCAGGGCGCGCGCGGCATCAAATTCTGGCCGCATCCCGGCAGCTACATGAGCAAGCGCGTCGGCAAGTGGCTGATGGCGGCGGAGCTGATCGACACCACGCGCCTGTATGCCCGTTGCATCGCGAAGATCGAGCCCGAGTGGCTGGAGGAAGTCGGTGCGCACATGCTGCGCAAGAGCGTGTACGAGCCGCACTGGGAAAAGGGCAAGGGGGCGGTGCGCGCCTGGGAGCGCGCGGTGCTGCATGGCATCACCCTGTATGCGCGACGCGCCTGCAGCTACGACCACATCGACCCGGCCCTGTGCCGCGAGCTGCTGATCCGCGACGGCCTGGTGCAGGGCGAGATCGAGGAATCGTCGGCGAAGGGCATGCCTTTCTTCCAGCACAACCGGCGGTTGATCGCAGAGATCGAGCGCCTGGAGCAGAAGATGCGCCGGCCCGACCTGCTGGTCGACGAGCACCTGATCTACGCCTTCTACGACGCGCAGGTTCCCGCGGACGTGACCGATCTGCGCGCCTTCGAAGCCTGGCGCAAGCAGGCCGAGCGCGCGGGCGGCAAGACGCTGCACCTCGAACGCGAGCAGTTGATGCGCCACGAGGCCGCTGGCGTGAACAGCGACAACTTCCCCGGCTCGATGGAAGTGATGGGGCAGAAGCTCAAGCTCAGCTACGTGCACGAACCCTCGGCGCCGGACGACGGCGTGACGCTGGCCGTGCCGCTGGCGATGCTCAACCAGGTGAGCGCCAACCGCTGCGAATGGCTGGTGCCCGGCCTGCTGGAAGAGAAGGTCACCGCGTTGCTGAAGACCGTGCCGCAGAAGCATCGCCATCGCCTGCAACCCATCGGCGAGAGTACGCGTGCCTTCCTGGCCGAGGTGGAGGAAGGTCAGCACAACCGCGACGAACCGTTGCTGAAATGCCTGCAGCACTTCGTCGAGAACCGCGTGTCGTTGAAGCTGGAACTGGCGGCTTTCCGCCTGGAGAACATCAATCCGCACTGCTTCATGAACTTCCGCGTCATCGACGAGCATGGCCGCGTGATGATGCAGTCGCGCAACCTGCCGGAGCTGCGCGTCAAGCTGAAGGACCAGGTGGCGGCCGCATTCCGCAGTGCGCAGGTGGAAGGCTCGATGGGTGCGCAGCTGGCGGCGCTGAATGTTGCGGGTCGTGCCCCGACCGAGGAGGCCGCCGCGCCTGCCGCGTCGTCCCAAGCGGGGAGGGCGAGTCCGGCCCCGCAAGCATCTGCGTCGAAGGAGCAAGCAGCCAGCACAGCGCCCACGCAGCTCACCGGCATCACCAGTTGGAGCTTCGGCGAACTGCCCGAACTGCTGGAAGTGAAGGTTGGCAACCGCAACCTGATCGGCTTCCCGGCCCTGCATGACGATGGTGACTCGGTGAGCCTGCGTCCCTACGACACCGAGGACGAGGCGGCCAGGGTGCATCGCAAGGGGCTGTCGCGCCTGTTCGCGCTGGCGCTGAAGGACCAGGTGAAATCCATCGAGAAGCTGCCCGGCCTGCGCGAGCTGGCCCTGCAGTTCATTCCCTTCGGCACCGAGGCCGAACTGAAGGCGCAACTTGTCGAGGCGACGCTGGGCCGCACCTGCCTGCTCGATCCGCTGCCGAAGGATGCGGCCTCGTTCACGCAGCGCGCACAAGACGCCAAGCCGCGCATGAGCCTGGTGGCGCAGGAGCTGATGCGCCTGGCCGGCCAGTTGATGACGGAGTACCTCGGCCTCCAGAAGCGCCTGTCGGGACTGAAGACTTTCCCGGAGGCAGTCGCCGACCTCCACGCCCATACCGGCAAGCTGATGCCGAAGAACTTCCTCGTCGCGCATCCCTACGAGCGCCTCACGAACTTCACGCGCTACCTGAAGGGCGCCGGCGTGCGCCTCGACAAACTGCGCAACAACGCGGATCGCGACGCGCAGTTGATGAGCGACTGGCGGTCGCTGGCCCAGCCCTGGGAGCGCGAGTGGATCGCCAAGCAGAAGGCCGGCGTGCATGACGAGTCGCTGGAGGAGTTCCGCTGGATGCTGGAGGAGCTGCGCATCGGCCTGTTCGCGCAGGAGCTGAAGACGCCGATGCCGGTGAGTGTCAAACGGCTGCAGAAGATCTGGGAAAGCCGTCCAAGGTAAGACGCCTGCATTCGTCGGCCCGCCAGCGGGCAGGCCAGCCTCGCTCATAAAGCTGTGCTAGCGTCGCGGCGCAGGCCGACGATGGCCGCACAACAGGGAGAGAACAAGAATGCACAACCGTGGAAAGCTGCTGGGCTTCGTGGTGTTGCTCGGACTGGGCCTCGCGCTGCTGATCGGCACCGCCGGCACCATCGGCACCGGCAACGTCGGCATCCGCCAGACGCTGGGCATCATCTCGCAGGACGAAGTGACGCCCGGCGTATACCTCAAGTGGCCACTGATCTCGACGGTGCGCGAGTTCACCGCCAAGGAGGTGGTGATCGACCTGCAGGACCTGACGCCCAAGGCCAAGGACAACCTCAGCCTGCGCGACATGGACATCAGCATCTACTACAAGGCGGACCAGGGGCAGATCGCCGAGCTGCAGTCCAAGTACTCCGGGCAGTCGCAGTACGACGGGGAGACGAAGCAGTGGCTGCCGGCCTTCGGCCTGCTGCATCGCGTGGTGCGCAATGCGGCCTACGAGGAAGTGGCGAAGGTCGATTCCCTGGTGATGCATACGCGCCGCGATGCGATCGCCGGCGCGATCCGCGACAACGTGCAGGCAGAGCTGGAGAAGAACGACCCGAAGGTCTTCCAGGTGACCCGCGTGGTGATCCGCTCGGTAGCGACCGATCCGTCCATCGAGGAGTCGATCCGCAATGCGGTGGCCAACCAGAAGAAGCTGGAGGCGATGACCATCCAGACCGAGATCGCCAAGAAGGAATCCGAGATCCGCGTCACCGAAGCCGAAGGCATCTCGCGCGCCAACAAGATCATCGCGGACAGCCTGACCCGTGAATACCTGCAGCACGAGGCCAACCAGGCCCTGCTGAAGTTCGCCGAGAAGGGCAACACCAACACGGTGGTGGTGCCGGCCAACATGAGCGTCGCACCGCTGCTGAACATTCCGTCGAAGCAGTAAGGGACTGTTTTCGGACTTGCCCGGGGGCGGCTGGATCGCGCAGCTTTTGGGGTAGAATGCACGGCGGCGGGTCTCCCCGCATTGCAGCGTGGGAACCTGGTCAGGTCCGGAAGGAAGCAGCCATAACCACTCACTGTAAGTGCCGGGGGTCAGGCTCGCCGCCTTGAATACAGAAACGCAGCCTTCGGGCTGCGTTTTGCTTTTCTGCGCGCAGGGCGCACGTGCTGAGGAGGTGATGCTGCATGACGACGGACCCGATCCGCTTCAAGGATGGTGGCGCCTATGAGCGATACATGGGCAAGTGGAGCCAGCTCGCGGGGGAGACCTTCCTCGACTGGCTGGCCCCGGCGCCGGGATTGCGATGGCTCGACGTCGGTTGCGGCAACGGCGCCTTCACCGAGATGCTCGCCGACCGTTGCGCGCCTGCCTCCCTGCACGGTGTCGATCCTTCCGCCGAGCAACTCGCCTACGCACGCTCGCGACCCGCGCTGGCTGCCGCCGGGTTCCGCGAGGGAGACGCCATGGCCTTGCCCTACGCCGACGGCAGCTTCGATATCGCCGTGATGCCGCTGGTGATTTTCTTCGTGCCGGAGCCCGCCAGAGGCGTGGCTGAAATGAAGCGCGTGGTCTGTACTGGTGGCGCCGTCACGGCTTACGGCTGGGACATGACCGGAGGTGGCTTTCCCTATGAAGCGCTGCTCGCGGAATTGCGCGGCCTGGGCTTCGCAGTGCCGGCACCGCCGAGCCCGGAGGCTTCGCGCGTCGACGTCCTGCAGGCGCTGTGGGACGGTGCGGGGCTGGAGGCGATCGAGACCCGCGAGATCACCGTGCATCGCAGCTTCCAGGGCTTCGAGGACTTCTGGGCGACGGCGCTGGGTGCGCCGAGCGTGGGGCTCATCCTGGCAAAAATGGGGGCCGAGGATACTTCCGTCCTCAGGTCGCGGGTGCAGGCCCGCTTGCCGGCCGAGGACGCTTCCGGGCAGATCACCTGCGTGGCGCGGGCCAACGCGGTGAAGGGGCTCGTGCCGCGCTAGCTTGGCTTCAGGCCTGCTGCGAGCGACGCCGCACGCACTCCACGTAGGTCACGGCGTCCAGCGGCTTGCCCTCGCGCTGGGCCTTCCAGATCGTCTCGCCCAGGCACTCCAGCACGTCGTGCAGGGCGTCGTGCTGTTCGCCACCGTGCCGTTGTATCGCCATTTCGAAAGCGGCGCGTATGCCGGGGGGCTGGTCGATGCTCAGTTGCTCCTCGATGGCGAGGTGCAGCGACAGGTGCAGGAAGGGATTGATCTGCCCGTCTTCCGGCGAGAAGTCGCGGTGCAGCGAGTCCTCGTCCGCCAGCAGGGCGTGGTACTCCGGATGCAGCAGGACGATGCGCACGCCGATGTCTTCCATCGGCGTCAGCGGGGTCTTGTCGTTGTACTTGCGCCAGGCGTCGGCGAAGAAAGCGCGGGCCTGGTCGCGGCTGGGGTTATACATCGCGTGGGGTCTCCGCTGGCGTGCCTGCCAGGCGCTGGTCGCGCATCAGGCGCCAGATGGTGGTGCAGTTCACGATCGCGATCACGATCTCCAGCGCCGTGCCGCCGTACGAGCCGGTGATGATGTTGTTGGCGAGCCACAGCAGGGTGCCGACCAGCATCAGCAGGCGCATCGGAATGCCTTGCAGCAGGAAAAGCGCCAGCGTGCCGGTGCAGGACGCGATCAGCGGCAACCAGTCGGTCCAGGTCTTCACCAGCGCCAGTCCCAATGCGATGTTGATCGCGACGATGGTCAGCGCGATCCACAGCGAGCGGGTGTAGAGCGACAGCACCGAGCGTGCCACCGACACGATGGAGCTGGCGGTGGCAGTGTAGTTGCCCAGCATGTAGAAATGCAGCGCGTAGGCGATGCACTCGCCGGTCATGTACAGCTTGAAGTGGCGGTCGTTCTTCTGCAGGAAGGAGCCGACGCCGAGGACGAAGGCGGCGTAACCCAGGATCTGGGCGAGGGAGAAAGCGTCGTGCAGCATGGAAATCGTGGGTTGAAGCGAATCAGGCGGTGGGGGGCGGCGCGGACACGAGTTTCTCGCGCCGGGTGAGGTCGGGGAAGAGTTTCATCCAGATGGCGACAACGGCCAGCGTACCGAGCCCGCCGACCACCACGGAGGGGACCACGCCCCACCAGGCGGCGGTGGCGCCGGACTCGAACTCGCCGAGCTGGTTCGACGCACCGATGAAGATGGAGTTCACCGCGCTGACGCGGCCGCGCATCTCGTTGGGCGTTTCCAGTTGCACCAGCGACTGGCGGATCACCACGCTGTTCATGTCGGCGGCGCCGGAGATCAGCAGCACGAACAGCGACAGCAGGAAGGACGTGGACAGCGCGAACACCAGCATGCACACGCCGAAGACCGCCACCGAGGCGAACATCACCTTGCCGACGCGGCGTTCGATGGGGTTGTGCACCAGCCACAGCGACATGGCCAGTGCGCCCACGGCCGGTGCCGAGCGCAACAGGCCGAGGCCCCAGGGGCCGACGTGCAGGATCTCCTTGGCGAAGATCGGCAGCAGGGCGGTGGCGCCGCCGAGCAGCACCGCGAAGAGGTCCAGCGAGATGGCGCCCAGCACCGCCTTGCGCTGCCAGATGAACGTCATGCCGGCGAAGATGCTGGTCAGCGACACCGGCTCGCGCGTGGTCGTCGGCGTGTGTTCGTAGCGCACGCTGGCGAACAGCAGGGCGGCGGCGAGGAACATCACCCCGGCGACCAGGTACACCACCTGTGCGCCCGCCACGTAGATGAAGCCGCCGATGGCCGGCCCGACGATGATGCCGGCCTGCGCACCGGAGGAATTGAAGGCCAGCGCGCGCGGCAGCACTGCGGCGGGCACCAGCAAGGGCGACAGCGCCTGCTGCGCCGGCATCTGGAAGGCCTTGGCCACGCCGAGCAGCACCGACGCGATGAGGATGGTCTCGCGGTTGATCCAGCCGCCCAGCGTGGCCCACACGAGGCCGAGCGAGATGAGCACCTCGGCGGCGACGCACAGCGACAGGATGCGGCGGCGGTCATAGCGATCGGCCACCTGGCCGACGACGAGGATGAGCGCGAGGGAGGGAAGGAACTGGCACAGGCCGACGAGACCGAGGTCCCAGGCGCTGTTGGTGAGGTCGTACATCTGCCAGCCCACCGCCACCATCATCATCTGGTTGCCCATCGTGGTTGCCACGCGACCGAACCAGAAACGCAGGAATGACGGGTACTGAAAGACGGGATTGCGACCTTGCATCCCGTAATTATCGCCCGAAAGGATCGTCCTCGTCCGGAGGGCGAGAGTCTTGCGGGCGGTGTTGCGGCCCGCCGTCTTCGCTCGAAGCGTGGCCGGTCGATGTGTGGCTGGATGTATCACGTGCGATGTCGCGTGCGATGTCACGTGCCATGCCGCCAGCCGGGGCAGGCCTGGGGGCACGGGGGACACTGGACGGATCGAGCGCCGGCTCGTACTCGCCGCAGGCTTCCATGCGTGCCCGCTCGCGGCGGAAGTAGGCCTGCAGCGTCTGCTCCGGCTCGTCGCGCCAGGTTTCGCCCAGGGTGTCGAGCGCCTGGATGCGGTCGATGCGGAAGCTGCGGAAGTCGTTGCGCAACTCGCACCATGCCACCAGCGTCCACGCGCGGCCCCAGTACAGCGTGCCCAGCGGCCGCACGATGCGTTCGCTGCCATCGCCGCCTTCCGTCTCGTACTGCAGGCGCAGCTTGCGGCGCATCTCGGTGGCGGCCATCACGCTGTCCAGCATGTGCCGCGTCATGTCGTCGAAGCCGTAGGTCGGCGCGTAGAGTTGCAGGCGCTCGGCCGCCGCGCGTTCCGCCGGCGGCAGCACGCTCATGATCTTGCCCAGTGCGTTTTCCGCCGCCTGGGCCTGGATGCTGCCGATGCGGTCACGCGCCATGCGCACCACCGCCACCAGCGCCTGCGCTTCGGCGCGGCTGAACATCAGTGGCGGCAGTTCGTAGCCGGCGCCCATGCGGTAGCCGACACCGGCCTCGCCTTCGATGGGCACGCCTTGTGCGATCAGGTCCGCCACGTCGCGATAGATGGTCCGCTCGCTGACCTCCAGGCGTTCCGCCAGCCAGGCGGCGGTAGACAGGCGTCGCCCACGCACCAGTTCGACGATGCGGAACAGCCGGTCGGCGCGTCTCATCGCGGTGCCCCGTCGTTCATCGGCTCTCCTGCTTCAGGTACCAGGCGCCCGCCGGCATGCCATCCAGCATCGGCAGGACGGCGGCGAAGGCTTCCGGGGGCGCGCTGGCCAGCGACGCGGCGTGTGCCGCTGCGCTTTCCCATTGCTCGATGACGACGAAGCGGCGCGCCTGCTCGCAGTCCTGCAGCAGCTCGCAGCCCAGATTGCCGGCGGAGGCGCGGATGAAGGGCAGGACCGTGGCGATGAAGAAGCCGCGCAGGGCGCTCTCCTGGCCTTCGCGGGCGGTGAATTCGCCGATGCGGTGGATGGGCATGGCTGTCTTTCCTTCACTCTCTCGTCAGTGTGCCGAAGGCAGTTTGCGCCGGTAGTGCAACTGGACCAGCCCGCCGCCAAGCTGCCGGGAGGATAGCAATTCCAGGTGGGTCATCGTCTCGTCGGCCTGCAGCAGGGGAATGCCCTTGCCGAGGATCACCGGCACGATGCTGAGGATGTAGTCGGTGATCAGCCCTTCCGCGCGGAAGCTGCGCGCCAGCGCCGCGCCGCCCATCAGCCATACGCGCTGCTGGCCGGCCGCGTGGGCGGCGGCCAGCACGCTGCGCGGCGTGGCCGCACTGACGCGCACGCTGGCGTGCGGCGGGTTCAGCGGCCGGCGGCTCATCACCCAGCAGGGCTTGTCGCCGTACGGCCACGGCGCATCCGGGCCGACCAGTGTCAGCGACTGCTCCCAGGTGTGGCGGCCCATCACCAGCGCATCCATGCCGGCGAAGAATTCGCCGAAGCCGAAGTCCTCGCCGTCCGGGTCGATGGGCGGCAGCCAGTCGGTGCCGCCGTCCTCGGCGGCGATGAAGCCGTCGAGGCTGCAGGCGACGTAGTAGCAAACGCTGGTCACGGCGGCCGTTGCGGTTGCTGCGGGCGGTACCGGTCGGTCAGCGATCAGCATGCAGACCGACACGGTTGCCCTCGCTGTCCTGGATGACTGCAAAGACGCCCATGTTCTCGGGCAGCTCGGTGCGCGGCGTCAGCAGCTTGCCGCCGGCCGCTGCCACGCGGGCGAGCACCGGGTCGAGCTCCGGATTGGCGTTGAGATACACGGTGGTGCCGTCCAGCGAAGGGCGGTTCTGGTCGGTGACCAGCGCGCCACCGATGCCTTCCTGCGAGAAGCTGATGTACACCATGTCCGTGCCGGCGAAATTCATGCGCTCCAGCGGCCGGGCGAGCAGGGTCTGGTAGAACTGCTGCGCGCGACCCAGGTCGCTGACGGGGATTTCGAACCAGTTGACGGCGTTCAGTTGCGGGGTGCTGGACATGATCGACTCCTCTGGGGGGGTGAAGGAGTCGCCATGCTGCGCGCCTGCTGCTGACAGCATTCTGTCAGGAGGATGGCGGGATCTGTACCGACCTGCGTATGGCTGCTCCGGCTGCCATGCCGCTTGCCGAAGCCGGATGGAGTCAGGTGTCGATGAAGTGTCGATCAGTTGCCAGCTGCGCTGGCGGAGGTGGGCAGGGTCGTCGTCTGCACGGTGCCCAGCGGCAGCGCCGGCACGGCGGCCGACAGCGTGCTGGGGGTGCTCACCTGCTGGATCGCCTGCCGCCACTGCTCGCCCGCGACCATGCCGGCGTTGGCGTGGCGCGCGCCGGGCACGATCAACAGCTCCTTCGGTCCCTTGGCGAGTTCGAAGAGCTGCCGGCTCATCGTCGCCGGCACCATGCCGTCACGCTCGCCGTGGATGAACAGCGTGGGCACGCTCACCCTGGCGATCTTGTCGCGGGAGGCGAAGTGCTGGGTCAGGATGAAGGACACCGGCAGCCAGCCGTAGCCGCGCACCTCCGCCATGTCGGCCATCGAGGTGAAGCTGCTCTCGACGATCAGCGCGCCGGCATCCGGCACGCGGCTGGCGAGGTCGATCGCTACCGCGCCACCCAGCGAATGGCCGTAGATGACGCGGCGCGAGGCCCGCGGCGCCAGCTTCGCGAGTTCCTTCCAGGCGGCCTGCGCGTCGGCGTACAGGGCGGGCTCGTCCGGCACGCCCGGGCTGCTGCGGCCGAAGCCGCGGTAGTCGATGGCCAGCACCGAGTAGCCCAGCGTCGCCAGCCGCTCCACGATGCCCAGGTTGTAGCCGAGATTGCCGGCGTTGCCGTGCAGGAACAGCAGGGCCGGCGCATCCGCCTCCCGTGCCGGCAACCACCAGCCATGCACCTTGCCGTCGTTGAAGCTGCCGGCGGCGGGCGCGTCGATCCACACGTCCTGGTAACCCAGGCCAGCGTTGTCAGGTGTGCGCTCCAGCTGGGCGCTGGGGCGATAGATCAGGCCGCGCTGCCAGCCGTCGACGCTCTGGCAAGCCGTAGCGCCCAGCAGAATGAAAACGGCCGCACACAGCGCGCCCAGGGCGGCGCGCGGGCGGAGGGAACGGAAGAGGGCATTGCGTGGCATGGGCCGATTGAGCCGCATCGCTGCGAAAGGTTCAATCGGTATTGATACGCGCGGCAATACGGCGATCGACGTAGAGGCGGTGGCGGCAACCTCCATTGAGTGAGCGCGCCAGCCGTGGCACCCTCGCCGCCATGAAAAAAGAAAGCCAGAAGGCAAGCGCGTCCCACGAGCAAGGCAGTGCCCCCGACGCCACGGGGCCGGTTGCGGGTGGCTGGGGTGCCCTGCGCGCCGTCGGCCACACGCTGGCCGAGCATGGGGCCGCCCGCGGCGTGCTGACCCTGCGCAACGTCAACCAGCCCACCGGTTTCGACTGCCCTGGCTGCGCCTGGCCGGACCCGGAGCACGCGTCGAGCTTCGAGTTCTGCGAGAACGGCGTGAAGGCGGTGATGAACGAGGCCACCAGCCACCGCGCGACACCGGAGGTGCTGGCCGCGCGTACCGTCAGCGAATGGCGACAGCGCGACGACATCGAGCTGGAAGCCCTGGGGCGCCTCACCGAGCCGATGCGCTACGACGCGGCCACCGACCGTTACGTCGCCGCGGGCTGGGACGAGGCTTTTGCCGACATCGCCACGACGTTGAAGGGCCTGGCGTCGCCGGACGAGGCGCTTTTCTACACGTCGGGTCGCACCTCCAACGAGGCGGCCTTCCTGTACCAGTTGTTCGTGCGCGCCTTCGGCACCAACAACCTGCCGGACTGCTCGAACATGTGCCACGAGCCTTCCGGCGTCGGCCTCAAGGCCACCATCGGGGTCGGCAAGGGCACGGTGACGCTGGCGGATTTCGATCATGCCGATGCCATCTTCATCTTCGGTCAGAACCCCGGCACCAACCATCCGCGCATGCTCGGCACCCTGCGCGAAGCGAGCAAGCGCGGCGCGGAGATCGTCGTCTTCAACCCGCTGCGCGAGCGCGGGCTGGAACGCTTCACCGACCCGAAGCAGGCCGGCGAGATGCTGTCCGGCAGCAGCACGCGGATTGCCTCGCACTACTTTCAGCCGAAGATCGGTGGCGACATCGCCGTCGTGCTCGGCATCGCGCATTGCGTGCTGAAGCGTGCGCGCAGCGAGCCGGGCCTGATCGACGAGGACTTCATCCGCACGCACACGACCGGCTTCGACGCCTGGCGCGCGCACGTCGAGTCGCTGCAGCCGGCGCAACTCGCGGAAGAGGCCGGGCTGACGTGGGAAAGCATCGAGGCAGCGGCCGAGCTGTACCTGAAGAGCCGCGCCACCATCCTCACCTGGGGCATGGGGATCACCCAGCATCCGCGCGCGGTGGAGACCATCCAGCAGTTCGCCGCGCTTATGTGCCTGCGCGGCAACATCGGCCGCCAGGGGGCCGGGCTGTGTCCGGTACGTGGGCATTCCAACGTGCAGGGCGATCGCACGATGGGCATCTACGAGAAACCTGCGCCGGCTTTCCTGGACCGCATGGAGGCCGCCACCGGCATCCGCATGCCGCGCAAGCATGGCCACGATACGGTGGACGCGATCCGCGCGATGGAAGAGGGCAGTGCGAAGTTCTTCTTCGCGCTCGGGGGCAACTTCGCCGCTGCCACGCCCGACACGGAGCGCACCTGGGCGGCACTGTCGCGCTGCGAGATGACGGTGCATGTGTCCACCAAGCCGAACCGCAGCCATTTCGTCACAGGCCGCAAGGCGTGGATCCTGCCGACACTGGGCCGCACCGAACGCGATGAGGTGGACGGCGTGCCGCAGAGCGTGTCCGTCGAGGATTCCATGAGCATGGTGCACCTGTCCGCCGGCATCAACCGGCCGGCTTCGCCGCACCTGTTGTCCGAGCCGGTGATCGTCGCGCGACTCGCGGCCGCCACCTTGCCGCCCGGGCCGGTGGACTGGCTGGCGCTGGCGCGTGACTACCGCAGCATCCGTGCGCTGATCGAACAGGCCATTGATGGCTTCACCGACTTCAACGCACGGGTGGAGAAACCCCTGGGCTTCCACCTGCGCAACGCGGCGCGCGAGCGCGAATGGCTAACCGCCAGCGGGCTCGCGGAATTCCGTGTCGCGCCGCTGACTGCCGACACGGCCTATCGCCGCGCGGTGAGCGAGGACGCGCAGGTCTTCCACCTGATGACGGTGCGCAGCCACGACCAGTACAACACCACGATCTACGGCCTGGACGACCGCTACCGCGACGTCCGCGGCGAGCGTCGCGTGCTCTTCATCCACGCAGACGACATCGCTGCCCTGGGCCTGCGACCCGATGACCGTGTCGATATCGAAAGTGCCTACACGGACGGGCCGGTGCGTCGTGCGCCGGGCTTCCGCCTGCAGGCGCACGACATCCCGCGCGGCTGCCTGGCCGCCTACTTCCCCGAGACCAATGCGCTGGTCGCGCTGGACAACGTGGCGGTCGGCGCCGGCACGCCCGCGTCCAAGTCGATCCCGGTGCGGCTGGTGCCGGTGGCGCGTCCATGACCGAACTCCAATGCGCAGTGCTGCAGGTGCTGGCCGAACAGGGCGGGCGTCCGCTGGCGGCGCTGACGAAGCAGCTGGACCTGTCGATGAGCGTGCTGCTGCGCGAGCTGGATGCACTGGGTGATCACAGGGATGGGGGCCTGGGCTGGATCGCGCTGGAGCCGTACGGCGCGGAGCTGAGCCTGCAACGCAAGGTGTCGTTGACCGCCGCCGGCGAAGCGGCTGCACGCATGTTGCTGCCGCGCGCTGGCGAGGCATTGCGGCAGGTGGATGCATTGCGGTACGACATCGGCATGCATGAATCCCGCGAGATGCTGATGGCCGAGGTGCCGGTGGGCATCGTGCTGGCTGGCGAGTCCTTTGCCGTGATGATGGCGACGCCGACCGACCTGGAGGATTTCGCCGCGGGCCTGCTGTTCAGCGAAGGCCTCGTCGGCGCCGTGTCGGAGATCCACGGCATCGAGCTTCACGCCCAGCCCTCGGGAATCAATCTCTACCTGAGCGTCGATGAAGCCTGTCGCCAACGCGCTGTCGAGCGCAGCCGCACGCTGGCCGGACCCAGCGGTTGCGGCTTGTGCGGCGCGCGTAATCTCGGCAGCGCCTTGCGCCCGCCGCGCAGGGTGACGGCGCTGGACGTGAGCGTCGATGCGATCCAGCGCGCACGGGCCCAGCTCGAAGCCCAACAAGGCCTCAATGCGCAGACCGGCGCGGCGCATGCGGCGCTGCTGTTCGACGGGGCCGGCACCCTGCTGGCAGCACGCGAGGACGTTGGCCGCCACAACGCACTCGACAAGGCCATTGGCGCCTGCCTGCGTGCGGGCAGCGCGCCCGCCCTGGCGCTGCTCAGTTCGCGTGCCTCGGTGGAGTTAGTGCAGAAGTGCATGATGGCGAACGTTTCTGCGATGGCAACCGTGTCGGCCCCGACCGCCGCTGCGGTGGATCTGGCGCGTGCCTGCGGCATGCAGTTGTGGGCTTTCGTGCGCGAGGGCCGCGCGACGCGTTACGCCTGAATGGTTGTTGCTTATGCCGTGGCGGTGCTCACCGCCCACCACACGGCGAGATAGCGCGCGGTCTTTCCGGTGGCGACCAATAGCAGGAAGCGCCAGAACGGCACGCGCAGCACGCCGGCCACGAAGGTCAGCGGATCACCCACCACCGGCACCCACGAGAACAACAGGCTCCAGTCGCCCCAGCGCCGGTAGTGATGTGTGGCCTTGTCCAGTTGCGCGGCACTGACCGGAAACCAGCGCCGCTCACGGTAGTGCAGCAGGAAGCGGCCAAGCGCCCAGTTGATGATTGAGCCCAGGGTGTTGCCAAGCGCTGCGACGGCGATCAGGAGCGCAGGCGTGATGTCGCCCTGTGCCAGCAAGGCCGCCAGTACTGCCTCTGACGAGGTGGGCAGCAGCGTCGCGGCGATCAGGGCGGCGAGGAAGAGGGTGAGAAGGGCGTTGACGGTGTTCATGGCACGAACGTGAAAAAGCCGGTGCAGTTTGCGCCGTACCGGCTTTCACAGAAGTCCGGCAAGCGTGACTCGTGCGGAGGCGCGAGCGGTCGGGTGGAGGCGATGAGGCGTTGCCGCTGCCGGACCGGGTGCCTGCGTCCAGACTGTATCTTCAGCAGCGACCGTAGATGCGCAGGATGAACGCGGTGGTCTGTCGTGCCTGCTGCGGCGTGACCAGCGGCGGGCGGCCGTCGCGCACCGCTTCCTCGAAGTCGCGCAGGACCGCCTCGTGGCGCGAGGTGTCGGCCACCGCTGCGCTGCTGGCGCCCTTGTCGTCGTAGATGTCGGTGGTGTTGGCCGGGTTGGGGATGCCGTCGATTTCCCATGTGACGATGCGATCGTCCAGGGTCACGAAGCTCCCCTTCTCGCAGTGCACTTCCAGACGCGCCGAGAAGCCGGGACGGGCGGCGGTGGAGCCGATGATGGTGCCGATCATGCCGTTGGCGTAGCGCAGCAGGGCCGCGCCGTGGTCCTCGGTCTCGATGTCGTGGACGAAGGTGCCCAGTTCGCTGACCACCTTGTCCGGCATGCCGAACAGCCACAGGTAGTAGTCGATGTTGTGGCAGGCCTGCTGGATGAAGGGGCCGCCGCCATCCAGCGCCCAGCCGCCGCGATACGGGCTGGTGTCGTAGTAGGCCTTCTCGCGCCAGAACTTGGCAGCGAGGTCGGCGGCGAAGACGCGGCCGAAGGCGCCGGCGTCCATCAGGCGCTTGATGGCGAGATTGTCGGGGTTGGTGCGTCGCTGGTAGGCGGTGGCCAGCGTGACGCCGGCCGCCTCGCACGCGGCAATCATGCGGTCCATGTTGGCCAGCGTGATGTCCAGCGGCTTCTCGGTCAGCACGTGCTTGCCGAGGCCGGCGGCCTCGATGGCGCCTTCGTGATGCAGGCTGTTGGGCGTGGTCAGGATGACCGCTTCGAAATCGGTGGCCGCGGCGGCGGCCGTGATCGTGGTCCAGCACGGCATGTCCGGCGCGACGGCGGGGCGGCGGCCGCTGCGTGAAACGCATCCGACGACTTCGCTACCGGGGATCTTCGCAATGGCGCCGATGTAGGTGCGGCTGATGTTGCCGGTGCCGACGAGCAGGTATTTCATGGTGGCAGGATCGTGTTGGCAGGACTGGGATGTGGTCACGGCAGGAGGCCGGTGAACAGCCTCACGGCATTGCCCATGTGACGTTGCATGGCTTCGGACGGCAGCGTGTACAGCGCGGTCAGCGTGACGACCACCGCAACCAGGCCGGCGGTTAACAAGGTGCTGCTGGGGCCGGCGGGCGGGGCGCCGTAGCGGTTGTGACGCGGCGAGCCCGGCTTCACCAGCAAATAGAGCAGGAAGGCGAGATTCACGTAGGGCACCAGCCCAACCACGGCTGCGTAGCTATTGCGTCCCAGGTCGTGCAGGCGGCGGACGAATTGCGGGGCCAGCACGTAGATCGTCAATCCGAGCGCGCACAGCACGCCGACGATGGCGCCGAATTCACCCAGGCTGGAGCCGGCGAGGATCAGCAGGGCCGCGGCGGAGAACACCAGCAGGCTGTTGGCCAGCAATTGCCCGCGGCCGATGCGGCCGGCGCCGAAGCGTTTGCCGGCGTCTTCCTCGGGCAGGTCGTCCGAGCTCGGAGACAGGGTCATGGCCACGGGAACCTGAGAATCCAGGATGCTGATGTCGGGCAGGCGCATCCGCGACGCGGCTTCCATCTCGTCCTTTTCCAGCTGGCGCTGCGCCGCCTCGTAGGCTTCCATGTCGAAGCCACAGCTGCGACAGAGCTTGCGCTTGGTCTGCCGGTCGCCGCACTTCTGGCACATGATCTTCTCGGACTGCGCAGGCAGCGCCGGACGCGGCGCTGCTGGCGGTATCGCGGGAATGGCAGGCAGGGCGTCGGCTGCCTCGTCCAGCGCCGACGACAGCGGGCGGGCCGGTACGTAGATGTCGGTCTTCTCGGGATCGAAGCCCGGAGCGGGCTGGGGGGCGGGTTGCGGGGGAGGTGTGATTGCCGGCCGTGGCACGACGGTCATTTCCTGCACCTTGGCCCGCATGCCGATCTTGCGCAGCTCGCCGAGGTAACGGGCGGCGTTGGCCTTGTCCAGGCCCTTGCGGAGAACCACCGCCTGGCCGGAAAAGATGGTATCCATCTGCTCGGGTTTCAGCCCCAGCCGCTGGGCTGCGGTCTGGCTGACCTCGTCGCGATTGAATCCGTCCAGCAATTCACCGCGGAAAATGATCCGGTATTGAGTATCGGGCATGCCCAGCCACGCTTTTGATCGGGAATGGAACGCAGTTTATCCAAAACGGATGCTGCGCTGCTTCCAGCATGGTCTGGTAGTGTCCGGGAAAGTCGTAAATAGCGTGTCTGGCGTGCGATTCCGCACGCGCTTGCCAGCCCTTGAAATCGCCTTTTGAAGACACGATGGTGCATTGCTGCCGCATTGCACGATAAGCACGTAAGCGTTTCGTCAGCTTTACAGCTAAGCTTGCGGTTAACCCCAAGGGCCGGACAGACTCCGGCTGACTTGTTTATTTCACCTGCCTGGTTCTGCTGATTCAACGATGCATTCGGTGCTTGATTACCTGCGCCGCTACGCCGATCTGGTACTGGAACGCTATCGCGACCCCTACCACGGCACGCCGCTTTTCTTCGATGGTTTCGATACCTTCACCGGTCGTCCGGTGGTGTGGCGGAACGTTGACGGCACGCCCTGGGAGCCGTCCAACCTGGCATCGCAGCAGAATTTCTTCCGGTTCCTGGTATGCCTCGCCCGGCTCACCGGCGACGAGCGCTACGCCCAGGCCGCGCGGGACGCGATTGCCTGGCATTTCCAGCATGTCGATCATGGTGGCCTGCTGACCTGGGGCGGGCACTCCTTCATCGACCTGCGCACCCTGCGTGCCGTGGGGCCGGAGAACAAGCACCAGGTACACGAACTCAAGCATCACTACCCGTACTACGAGTTGATGCACGAGGTGGATCCGCAGGCCACGGCGCGTCTCATCAAGGGCCTGTGGAACGCCCACATCGACAACTGGGACAGCCTCGAACTGAGCCGTCACGGCCAGTACGGCCGCTCGCTTGACGAGCCGGGCTTGTGGAGCGCGCCCCAACGTGCCGACCTGGATCTGCTGCGGGAAGCGCGCGGCCTGTCCTTCATCAACATCGGCAGCGACCTGATCTATGCCGCCTGCATGCTGTTCAAGTTGCAGGGCGACGAGCAGGCCTTGTCCTGGGGTGAGTTCCTGGCGTGGCAGTACGTGCGCAGCCGGCATCCGGTGACCGGCCTGGGCGTCTATCAGTTCAACCGCCCGGAAAAGCGCGAAGAGCCGCCGACCGACGAGAACGCCCACAACTTCACCTGGTCCTTCTTCGGCGATCGCGCCCATAGGCAGTTCGGTCCCGAGTACGGAGACGTGGCGAAGGAAGCCTGGGTGCTGTTCAAGATGGACGAGGAGGCGCTCAACGGACCGGAGGGCATCTACGGCGAGAGTGCCTTGACGCAGATGCTGATGGCGCGCGAGCTCGGTGAGCAAGGGCGCCGCCTGCGCGACTGGACGCTCGACGGCCTCGATGCCTGGGCGCGCTATGCGTACGTGCCGGAATCCAACGAGATCAAGCCGATGTTCGCCGACGGCCGCGATCTCACCGGCGAAGTCTTCCGGCGCTTCGGCTACTACGGCCCCAAGGGCAAGACGTTCATCCGCCGTCCGATCACCGGCATGGTCTTCCTGTCTTACGCCACCGCATGGGCAGTCAGCCGTCGTGCGACGCTGTGGCCCACCGTGTGCGCAATGGCGCGCAACTTCGGCCTGGGCGACTGGGACCCGGAGGATCCGGCGCAGCCGCGCAGCATCGCGGTGCCGCAGGACGTGGATGCGTTGCTGCTCAGCGCGGTGATGGAAGTGCATCGCGCGACCGGTGCGGCAATCTACCTGGAGCTCGCGCAGAAGCTGGGCGAGCGCATGTTCGCGCAGCGTGCCCACCGTGGTGCCATCGTCGCCAGCGAACACCACACCTACTGCCGCCTGGATGACCCCGAGCCCCTTGCGCTGGCGCTCATGCTGGCACGGCTGCAAGGCTGTGACGAAGGTCTGCCCGTGTTGCGCGGCTACGGCGGCTACATCCACGGAGATGCCATGCTGGCGGATGGCACCTGTCGCAACATCCAGGACATCAAGGCCATCTACACGCAGACGCAGGCCTGATTTATTCGGGTGCCAACGTGTTTGCACGCACGCTTTGGCGGCCAAAAATCACCATATTCGTACGATCGTCTTCAAATTCGTTTTTCGGTGTGACTGAATTGACGCTTCTGTCGAATTGTGTCGCGCTGCAAATTGACTTGGGTTTCAACGGGTACCAATCTCCAGCCTGACCACGCAGAAGCAGATAGCACCGAAGAGCATTTCGTGCGGCCAGGAGGAGGTCAGGCTGTCACCGAAAGTGCCGTCGTGGTCGGACACCAATCGTGGTTCTTTTGGAGACATCTCATGAAACTCAAGCTCGTCGTCGGTGGCCTGCTGGCCGCCATGGCTTTCAGCAGCCAAGCCGCAACTGACTATCCGTCCGGCTACACCAAGTGCGCCCAGAACACCGGCGCCACCTGCTCGTTCAGCGGCACCCGTTCGGTCGCCCTGGGCAAGTCCGGCAACTTCGTGTACGGCACCTTCACCAACAGCGTTGCCTGCTCCAGCAGCAACTTCCCGAGCAACAGCTACGCGGCTTCGGCCTGGTGCTCGTACGCTGGCTCCACCTCGTCGAGCTCCAGCTCGTCGTCGTCGTCCAGCAGCAGCTCCAGCTCTTCCTCGTCGAGCTCCAGCTCGTCGTCGAGCAGCTCGTCGGGCGGCAGCAGCGGCGGTGGCATCACCGGCGCTACCTGCTCCTCCACCGGCAACCAGTCGATCTCTTCGACCATCAACGTCAGCAGCGGCACCTATGACGGCGGTTGCAAGACCTTCAACCCCTCCAGCTCGATGGGTAACGGCAGCCAGGACGAAAGCCAGGATCCGGCCTTCATCATCTCCGGCGGCGCAACCCTGAAGAACGCCATCCTGGGCAACAACGGCGTGGACGGTGTTCACTTCAAGGGCAACGGCAACCTGCAGAACTTCCGCTGGACCAACATCGGTGAAGACGCCTTCACGCTGAAGGAATCGGGCACGATCAACATCAGCGGCGTGTCGGGCTACAACGGTGAAGACAAGTTCGGTCAGGTCAACGCTGCTGGTACCGTCAACATCTCCAACTGCATCGTCGACAGCGTTGCCAAGGTCATCCGTCAGAACGGCGGCACGACCTTCAAGATGACGGTCAACATCGACCGTTGCCAACTGTCGAACCTGGGCGAAGGCGTGTTCCGTTCGGACAGCTCCAGCTCCACCGGCAGCCTGACCAACAGCCGCCTGCGTAACTCCGGCTCGCTGTGCATCGGCAAGATGAAGTGCACGTCCTCGGGCAACACCAACTACTAAGAATCACTGGTTGGTTTGTCAGCCGCACCGCTTCGGCGGTGCGGTGTAACAGGAAGTTGAATACGTACTGCAGTAATTTGTTGTTTCCTGGTTTGTTGTTTGTTTGAACGCACGGCCGATGGCCGTGCGTTTTTCTTTGGGCCGGCGATTGCTGGATCGTGCGACTGCAGATCAAGCCCGGGTATCTGTCTGCCGGCGAGGCCCACAGGATTCATTGCCACGCACGGCCGCGTCACCTGCGTCCCACGTCCCAAGCAGAGCAAAACCATGCCGATTCGTCGCGGCAGCGTATCGGCGCCTTGATGAGGTGCGATGCCCGGTCGAGACCGATCGAAGCTGCGCAATACGGCGACCGATCGAGCGTGGTGTGGCACCCCGCAGTTATGCCGTTCATTTGCATGCACCGCACATCGCATGCGTGTGTGCAACGCAAGAACATGAAGACGCACTGGACGGCAAAACGGCAGGCGATCGCGCTGGATCGTCTGCCGTTACGGGTCGAGGACTTGCCGGTTGCTTGCCTACGGTGCGGGCGCTGCGTCGTCAGGCACCAGTCGTACCGTGCGTTCGCCCACCAGCATCAGCGTCTTCGTGGCGGGGTTGATGGCGATGCTGCGGAAATGTCGCTGGGTGTGGGTGTCGATGGCCTGCCAGGTCTGTCCGCTGTCGGTGCTGCGCAGTAGCGTGCCCTGGCGTCCGGTCAGCAACAGATTCCGCGTGCCGGGCTCGACGGCGCTGGTGCGCAATTCTTCCGTCGTGCCGCTTTCCACGCGCTGCCAGGTTTGTCCCTGGTCCGTCGAACGCATGATCAGGCCCCCTTCGCCGAAAGCCACGAGGGCTTGCGTCCTGGGGTCGGTCAGCATGCGCCGCAGCCCGTGTTCGCCGCCGGTGCCGACGCTCTGCCACTGCCGGCCGGAATCGGTGGAGCGAAGGATGGTGCCTCCCTGGCCGACCGCGAAGACATTTCTCGAGGCCGGGTCGTAGTGGCTGCCGTACAGGCCGTGCTCCGTGCCGCTGGGCACGACCTGCCATTGCTTGCTGCGCGGATCGCCACGCACGATCACGCCGCCATTGCCGGTGATCACCACGGTGCCGTCGTCGGTGGCGGCGCCATGCCACAGCTCGCGTCCGCCCGCGTCGACGCGCTGTTCCTGCCAGCTCTTGCCGTCGTCGGTCGACACCTTGAGCCCGCCGAACACTTCCACGGCGACGGTGGTCTTGTGCCGTGCGTCCGGGATCAGTTTCACCAGCGCCTCGCCTTTCTCCAGCGGAATGGCGAGCGTGACCTGCCAGCTGCGCCCCTGGTCGGCGGAACGCATGATCGTGCCCGGCGGACCTGCAGCGAGCAGCGCCTTGCCGCTGGGGCTGAGTTCCAGCGCGCGGTAACTCGGTGGCGTGTTCTCGTTCGGGTAGCGCAGGCGCAGGACTTCCCAGTCATTGCCGTCGTGCCCGGCCAGGTACATCGCGCCGACCTGGCCTGCGGTGACGAAACCCTTGCCGTCGGGCGTGGCGATGACCTCGCGCTGGTAGTCGGTCAGTCGCGCGGACAGCGTTGCCCAGGTCTTGCCGGCATCCTGCGATGCGTGCAGGTGGCCGCCATCACCCAGCAGGGCCAGGGTGCCGCGTTTGGCGTCGTACAACATGCCCTGGAAATTGCCGGCGGTGCCGGCGGGCAGCGCGGCGGTCCAGCTGAGTCCGCCGTCGGCGGAACGCAGCAGCGTGCCGTGATGACCCGCGGCGATGAGGCCCTTACTGCGGGGGTCGAACTGCACCGTGCTCAGGTAGTTCTTGCTGCCGTGAAAGGTCGCCTCGACGAGACGCCAGGACTTGCCTTCATCGGCGGATACGGCCACGTCACCGGTGTGACCGCTCATGACGATCGTCCTGTGGCCGGGGTCGTAGGCGGTGTCGGTGAAGAAGGCCCGCGTGGGCAGCTGCAGGAATGCCCAGTTGTCGCCCTTGTCCTGCGACACGTAGAAGCGCCCCTGCGCGCTGGTGGCGATCAGTGTCTCGCCATGGCGGTAGAAGCCGGTGATCGGGGTGTCGATACCCAGCGAGACGATCGCCCAGTTCTGGCCGCCGTCGTCGGAGCGTCCCAGCATTCCCTCCGGTCCACCCAGCCATACCCGCTGGCTGGCCGGGTCGGCGTAGAGGCTCTCCAGCTTGAACGGCTGGCTGGCTTTCTGCGCGGTCCAGGTCTTGCCGTCGTCGCGTGAATGCAGGATCACGCCTTGCGTGCCGGCGGTGATCCAGGTCCTGGTCGGCGCGTGGAAGGTGAGTGCCTGCAGGTCGGACTCCATGCCGTCGTGGCGGACTTGCGTCCAGGTCTGCCCCTTGTCCTCCGAGCGCAGGATGGCGCCGGCTGCGCCGACGATGATCAGGACCTTGCCGTCCGTGCCGCCACGGTTCAGGTCCGCCGTGACGGGAGAGCTGGCCTGTTGCCATTGCTGGTTGTCGGTGGAGCGCAGGATGGTGCCATCGCTGCCCCATGCAAGCTGGATGCTGCCGTCATCGACCGACATGCCCCGGACCAGTGTCGGGTTGATCACTTCCGCGCGATAGCCCGGCGTCGCGCGCGGGGGCTCCGCGTCGCGACAGCCGACGAGGACAAGGACGGGTAGCAGGATGCTGGCGCTCAGGCGCCAGACGTGAGAGCTCAGGCGGTTGGGCATCGTGTCTCCTCCGAAGTCTTGGCAATGCACGCGCGTCATGGCGGCGTGTCGTTGGTGTGTGATCGCGGATTGTGCCTGCAACGCAGCGCAGCAAGTGCACCGGGCCGGGCTCTCCGGCGTACGCGCGTGGCAACGGCTTTAGTGCCTTGCGGCTTGACCTTTCATGTTTGTCAGACCAATCTGCCGAAGGCGAAATTGCAGAGTCATGACGGGCGTAGAAACATGAAATTGCTCGGTATTTCTGCAGGTTTCGTCAAATTGCAGCACCTACAAAAATACCTACTGAGGAGACATTTCCATGAAGACCACGCAGCTTGCGTTGGGTAACGTATTGCTCGTCGCCTTGACGTCCGTCGCAACGTCCGCGATGGCCGCCAACCGGCCAGCCGGATACGTCACGTTGTGCAGCGAGAACAAGACCTGCTCGGTGGCGCAAACCACCAGCGTCGCCTTCGGCCGTGCCGACAGATTCTTCTACAAGAGCCTGGCAGGCAGCTTCGTCTGCAATGAGGCAACCTTCGGCGGCCGCACTGCCGGTGGCGTCAACGAGTGCTCGGTGCCGGGCAGCTCGTCGAGCAGCTCGTCTTCATCCAGCTCCTCGTCGAGTTCCTCTTCCAGCTCGTCCTCCAGCTCCAGTTCTTCGAGCTCTTCTTCGTCGAGCAGTTCCTCCTCCAGCAGTACCTCATCGAGTTCTTCGAGTTCCTCGAGTTCGTCGAGCAGCTCTTCGTCCAGTGGTACAGGTTCGTCCTCGTCGAGCAGCTCGTCTTCCGGCAATGGTTCATCCAGCGGCAACGCGGCGGGTGTGGATGGCTTCGCCTCGCTGAACCGCGATGGTCGCAACGGTACCAACGGCGGCGCGGGCGGTCCGGAAGTCGTGGTCACCAACTTCCAGCAGTTCGTGACGGCAGTGGGCGATCATTCACCGCGCGTGGTGCGGGTGTCCGGCACGATCCGCGCCGAAGGCGGTGCGGTGATGGTGAACGTCGGCTCCAACAAGAGCATCCTGGGCAGCGGAACCAACGCTACCATCGATGGCTTCGGTCTGAACATCAGCGGCTGGTGGCCGGAGCATGTGGCGCAGTTCAAGTCGGACTGGTGCGAGGCGAAGCACGCCGGGCTGTTCACCTACACGCAGAACGTGATCGTGCGCAACCTGACGATCCAGAACTACGGCGACGACGGCATCAACGTGGCCTGCTGGTCGCACCACATCTGGCTCGACCACAACACCATCCTGCCGGGTACCGACGGTGCGCTGGACATCAAGCGTGGTTCGGACTGGGTGACGGTCTCGTGGAACAAGATCATGAATACCGACAAGACCATGCTGCTGGGCCACGATGACAGCAACTCGGCGCAGGACACCGGCAAGCTGCACGTCACCTACCACCACAACTGGCTGCAGAACACGACGCAGCGCCACCCGCGCGTGCGCTTCGGCCAGGCCCACGTGTACAACAACTGGGCGGACGGGACGAAGAACTACTTCATCGGCTCCAGCCTGCAGTCGGACATCCATGCCGATGGCAACTACCTCAACATGAATGGCTTCGCGACGCAGGAGCAGGGCAGCGCTTCGGGCAAGCTGACCTGGGATGCCAGCAACCTGATCATCAAGGCCAAGGCGCCGGAGGTGAACACGGGCGATGCCTTCAACCCGCGCAGCTACTACAGCTACACGCTGGATCCGGCGGCAAACATTCCGGCGATCCTGACGGCAGGTGCCGGGGCCGGGAAGATCGCTCCCTGACGCTGGATCACCTGTAGTACCAGTGAACAAAGAACCCGCCATCTGGCGGGTTCTTTGTTTGCGATCAGCGAGCGGGCGGCGGAAGCTCGATGCGCAGCAGGCGCTCGCCATAGGCCAGCACCGCATTGCCATCGTCCAGCTCGAACAGGCCTTTCAAATGCCCGGTCGTGCGAGTGGGCAGGCGCTGCCAGCTGAGGCCGCCATCGTCCGAGCGCAGCAGTACCCCCGAGCGGCCGGGCACCAGCAGTACCCCCTTGCGTGTCACCAGCGGTTTGCGCAGGCCTTCGTCCGTCGTGCTGCCGGGCCAGGCCCAGCTGTTGCCGTTGTCCGTGGAGCGCAGCAGGGCACCCTTGTCGCCGGTGATGATCAGCGCCTTGTGGGAAGGGCTGTAGGCGATGTGGCGCAGCGTGGCCTCGGTGCCGCTGTCCAGGCGCCGCCAGGCATGCCCATCCTCGGAACGCAGGATCACGCCCGCGCCGCCGACTGCGAAGAAGGCTCTCAGTTCGGGAATGAAGCTGACGCCGTAGAGCGCCGTCTTCACGCCGCTGTCGACAGGCTTCCACTGCCTGCCATCGCGACTGGCCTGGATGACGCCATCGCGACCGACGGCCACGAAGCTGCCGTCGATGCGGCTGGCATCCGCGTCGTACAGGTGCGGGTCGGTGCGCGCGTCAGTAGGCAGCCAGGTGCGACCGCCATCGACCGAGCGCATCACGGTGCCGGGGCTGGCGAGTGCCAGCAGCACGCCGTTGCGCCGGTCCTCGACGAGCTTCTGGAAGTTGCCCTGTGCCGCGCGATTGATTTCGAGACGACGGCTCCACACCGAGGCGTCGCCTTCGGCGCGGATGATCGTACCGGGCGGCCCACCCGCGACGACGGCGCCGGATCTCGGGTCCTGCACTGCGCTCAGCAGGTAGACGTCGTGCCCCAGGCCGATGGGCTGAGGCGTCCACTGCCGGCCGTTGTCGACCGAGCGCATGACCCAGCCGTTGGCCCCCACGCTGACCAGCGTGCGGCCGTCCGCCGCCAGGCTGATGTCATGCACGTAGGAATGGATGGCCTGCTGCAGCGACGACCAGCTGTCGCCCGCGTCGGCCGAACGCATGACGGCGCCGAACTGGCCCAGGGCGATCATCGTGCGATCGCGGATCAACAGCACGTTCAGCCGGTCAGGCGTCGCGATGGAAATGCGCGTCCAGGTCTGCCCTCCGTCCTGCGAGCGACGGATCGCGCCTGTTTCGCCGGCTGCGAAGACACTCCCGTCCGGGCCGAACGCCAGTTGCTGTATGTACTGGCCGGCGCCGGTCGCACTTTTCTGCCAGCTGCGTCCGCCATCGCCGGAGCGCAGGACATCGCCCTGGGCTGTGCCGACCAGCAAGAGCTTGCGCGCAGGATCGTAGGCGACCGCACCCAGGTAGGCGGAGACGCCGGTGGCCATGTGTTGCCAGCCCTGGCCGTCATCGGTACTGGCGAGGATCTGTCCGTCGCCGCCCAGTGCGAGCACGCGGCGGAACTCCGGCAGGTAGGCCAGGCCGGTGATGGTCGCGGTGCTGCCGCTCTTGACCGCACGCCAGCGCTTGCCATCGTCGGTGGAACGCAGCAGCGTCCCTTCCTCGCCGGCGGCCAGCCATGTGCCACCCGGTAGCGCCAGCACGTGGCCGAGCGGCTTGTTCGCCGGATTGTCGACCGGACTCCAGCGGGCACCTTGATCGGTGGAGCGCAGCAAGGCGTTCTCGCCGACCGCGAGCCAGGTCCTGCTGCGGGCGGATCGCGCCAGTGCGCGTGCGCGGGTGTTCTGTCCGGTGGCCTGCAGCTTCCAGCTCAGGCCGGCATCGGTGGACCGCAGAATGCCGCCGGTGGCACCGGCAGCCAGCAGCGTGCCGGTGTTGTCGTCACGCGCGAACTGCAGGATGGCGCTGGAGACAGGCGCGTCCGGCAGCGTGGCCCGCCAGTGCTGGCCGTCGTCGTCGCTGCGCAGGATGCTGCCGTCGGTGCCGGCCAGCAGCAGCGGCCCGGGCGCGGGTAGCGCCATCTGGGTGAACAGCACGGCGTTGATGACCGTGCGACCGCTGAAGACAGGTGCAGGGGACTCAGGGATTCCTGCTGCCCGGGCAGGCAGGGCAGGCAGCAGCACGCCACATAGGGCGAACAGCGTGAACAGTCGCTTCGACATCCTGGACATCCGAAAGGGCATGAGTGCGAGGGAGCAGGTGGGCACATGATCCGTCAGGAACACGGTCCCGGAAAAGAAAACCCCCGGATCGCGAAGACACGGGGGTTCTGTGCTGCAGACGGAGCGGCCAGGCCGCTCCGGTGTCACGGCATCAGTACGCCTTCACGTCGCCCGTGCTGACGTCGCACGAAGCAGAGTTCCACTTCTCACCGATGGTGGAAGAGGAGCCGCCGCCCTTCTGGACGCCCTTGTACTCGACGCAAACCTTCGGGCTGCCCGACTTGTAGCCCTTGATCAGCAGGTTGCGGATCGTGGCACGGTCGCCGTAGTTGCTGTTCACGCCGATGACCGACGAGGACACCTTTTCCAGCTTGGTGTTGTTGATGTTGAAGAAGCGCGGGCCACCGTTGCCGGTGCAGTCGCCACACGAGCGGGACAGCTTGCCGATGGAGCCGGTGGTGGTGAAGTCGTTCACGTTCAGGGTCGAGTTGATGCCGTTGTTCTGGAACACCTTGTCGTCCGCGTTGGCTGCCGTGCCGCCCTTGATGTTCATCACGGTGCCGACCTGACCGTTGCCGATCGAGGCTGCGTCTTCACAGACTTCTTCCCAGGTCACGTTTTCCAGGTTGCAGGTGCCGCCCTGGACGTTGGTGCCCAGGCCGCTGCCGAGGCTGCCCCAGCCGCAGTGGATACCGTCCGCGCCACCGCCAGCGGCGATCACGGCGTTCTTCACGGTGCCGTTGATGATGGTCAGCACGGCCGGTTGGGTTTCGCTACCGCCCGCGCAGGACAGGCCCAGCTTCTTGCCACCGCAGTCCACCGTGGTGCCGTGGATCAGCGCGCCCGGCTCACAGGTGTTGACCGGACCGGACCAGCCGGGGATCGGGGTCGTGCCGTTGCCGGACGAGCCCGAGCTGCTGCTCGACGACGAGCTGGAGCTGCTGGAGGAAGAGCTGCTCGACGAAGAGCTGGAAGAAGAGCTCGAGCTGGAGGACGAGCTGCTCGAAGACGACGAAGACGAAGAGCTGCTGCTCGACGAGGACGAACCGCCCGAGCTGCTCGAAGCGGTGGAGCACTCGTTCACGCCACCGGCGATGCGGCCGCCGAAGGTCGCTTCGCTGCAGGTGAAGCCGCCCGAGAGCGTCTTGTAGATGAACTGGTCAGCGCGGCCGAAGGCCACGTTCGTGTTGGCCGGAACCGAGCAGGTGCCCTTGTTTTCCGCGCAGACGGTGACCCAGCCCTTGGGGCGGTTGGCGGCGAAAGCTGACGCTGCCATGGTCGCGGCGGCCAGGCCGATTGCGATGTGCGAGAACTTCATTCTTGTCTCCGTAGTTGTTGGTTTGTTGCTGCGACTTCACTGGCGTGCGTTGCACTGCTGCGCCAGACATGCGGAAAGGAGCCCGATGTTCCGGACTCCTTTCGCTGTACTGCGTTATAAGGTGTTGCTCACGCGGTGCTTACAGTTTTCCGGCGCCCGCGCCATTGCTCACGATGGTCGGCACGTTGGCGGCCGGGTCCAGCGTGTAGCTGTAGTAGCTGCGCGGGTTGAAGCCCTGGCCGTTCTGCACCAGGCAGTCGTCGGCACGGCACTCGCCCGAGTTGATGTTCGAGCTGCCGTAGGTCACCTTGTTGCCACCCCAGTAGGTGATCAGGCGCTTGATGCCGTCGATGTAGTTGCCTTCTGCCGTGATGTCCGAACCTACGCCGGCACCGATGAAGTAATCCTGGATGCCGTTGCCGTAGTTGTTGAAGATGTGCGCCTGGCCGAAGCGCACGCGCGGGTGACGCGTGTTGCTGTGGTCGAACCAGTTGTGGTGGTAGGTCACGTGCAGGTAGCCGGTGTCCTGCGAGCCATTGTTGTCGCTATGGCCCAGCAGCATCGACTTGTCGGTCTGCACGAAGCGGTTCCACGACACCGTGACCCAGTCCGCGCCACGCTTCACGTCCACCGAGCCGTCGGTCGAGGAGTAGAAGGTGTTGTGGTCCACCCACACGTGGTGGGTGTAGCACTCGACGTTGATGCTGTCGTCGGACGAGTTGCGGAAAGTCAGGTTGCGGATGATGACGTTCTCGGCCGGCGTGAAGGTGCCGCGGTCATCGTAGTCGCAGGAGTCGCCCTCGTTCGGCGGCACGAAGCTGCTGACGTTGAAGCCGAAACCGCTGATCGTCGCGCTGGAGCCCACACCGATGATGGTCTTGTTGGAGCCGACCTTCACCATCTTCGGGCTGGAGCCGGAGATCGTGCCCGACACCTGCACGATGCGCGGCGTGTTGTCGCCCACGGCGGCAACCAGTTGCGCAAAGGTGGTGACGGTGACGGTCTGGCCACCCACGCCGCCGTTGGTGCCGTTACGGCCGGCCTTGTTCAGCGTGGCGAAGCCGATCAGGCCCGGGGCGTTGCCGCCGGACGAGGTGGAGCTGCCGGTGCCCGAGCTGGACGACGAGGAGCTGGTGCTCGACGAGCTGCTGGAAGAAGAGCTTGAAGAGGAAGAGCTGGAGGAACTCGACGAGGACGACGAAGAGCTGCTGGAGCTGGACGACGAGCTCGACGATGAGGATGAGGACGACGAGCTGGAGCTGGATGACGAACTGGTCGTGCTGGCGTAGGAGCACCACGCCGAGCTGGTGAAGCTGTTGCTCGGGAAGTTGCTGCCGGAGCAGGCGACGCTGTTGCTGAAGGTGCCGTAGACGAAGCTGCCGGACTTGCCGAGCGCGACCTGGCGGGTACCGCTGAAGGAACAGGTGGCGCCGGTGTTCTGGGCGCACTTGGTGTAGCCGGACGGGTAGTCGGTGGCGGCGTGCGCGAAGGCGACGGCCGAGCAGGCGAGAACGCCTGCAAGCAGTTTGCGGATCATGATGTGTGTCTCCAGATAATTATTGTTTTGCTGCAGTGTAGGTACTTTGCCTACAGATCGAGGACGCATGAATCTGGTTGCCGGGCGTCCTGATCGTGCTGCAGCTTGGTCGCGGTTCTTTTGGACGTCAAGGCGCAGCGCGGAAAATTCGTGCGACGAGCGAGGAACTTGTCCTACATGCCCGGCAAAGCCTTGCTTTCATGCGATGAATGGCCAAACTAGGGGCTGGTCGCGCCCGCAAGGGGTCGCCGGCTACTGGAGCTCCGGAATTTCCGTGCCCCCAGATCCAACAATTCCAAGATCGATCAAGATCCAAAGGAGACAGGTCTCATGAAACTCTCGCACATCGCCTTCGGCCTGGCGGCCGCAGCGATGGCTGCTTCCGTCTGGGCAGCCAATCGTCCCAAGGGCTGGGTCACCATCTGCAAGGAAGGCGCTTCCTGCTCGGTGGCCGCCAACACGCAGGTCGCTTTCGGCCGCGCCGACCAGTTCCTGTACAAAACGCTTTCGGGCAGCTTCACCTGCAACGAAGCGACCTTCGGCGGTCGTATCGCCGGTGGCAACAACGAGTGCTCCACGGCCTCGAGCAGTGGTGGCGGTTCGTCGTCCTCTTCATCGTCCTCGTCGTCTTCTTCTTCCTCTTCTTCCTCCTCCTCGAGCAGCTCCTCCAGCTCTTCGTCGAGCTCATCGAGCTCCAGCTCCTCGTCCAGCAGTTCGTCCTCGAGCTCTTCTTCCTCGTCCAGCTCGGGCGGCGGCGCGTGCCTGCCGGGCAGCACCATCAGCGGCACGGTGGACTGCGGCGGCGTGACCATCGGCACGGCCTGCGGCGGCCAGGATGAAGGCCAGCAACCGGTGCTGAAGGTGGCCAACGGCGGCACGGTGAAGAACCTGCGCATCAATGCCAACGCGGCCGACGGCATCCACTGCCAGGGCAACTGCACGCTGGAAAACGTGGTGTGGGAAGACGTCTGCGAAGACGCCGCCACCATGCTGGGCACCAGTGGCCAGGTGATGAACATCATCGGCGGCTCGGCCAACAATGCCGAAGACAAGGTGTTCCAGCACAACGGCAAGGGCAGCACCATCAAGCTGCGCAACTTCAACACCTACGGCAGCATCGGCAAGCTGTGGCAGTCGTGTGGTAACTGTTCGAACAACGGCGGCCCGCGCAACCTGGACCTGGACGGCGTGAACATCAACGGTTCTGTCAGCAGCTACCTGCTGCGCCTGAACTACAACTACGGCGACAAGGCCACCGTGCGCAACCTGCGCATCAAGGGCTACAAGGCCGGCGCACCGAAGGTCTGCGTGCAGGCCATCGGCGTGCAGCCGGGTGAGCCGCAGGTCAACAACGGTGAGTTCTGGGAAACCCAGTGGTGCGACATCCGTCGCTCCGACGTGACTGCCTTCTGATCACGTAGCAGTTGAAAAAGAAAACCCGGCTCAGGCCGGGTTTTTCTTTTGTGGGTCGTTGCCTGGATGACCCGGGGCAGGCGATGTCCCAGGCCGCCACCGGATCTACTCCACGCGGCCGAGGTAGTCCGCCTTGCCGATTTCCACGCCGTTGTGACGCGCGATCGCGTAAGCCGTCGTGGTGTGGAAGAACAGGTTGGGCAGGGCGTGGCCGAGGAGGTAGGACTGCCCGGTGAACTGGCGCGTGCCGCTGCGCATCTTCAACTCGACGGGACGCTCTTCCGAGCCGTCGATCTGCGCGGGCTGGAAGCTGTTGGCGAAATCGATGGTGCGGTTGATGCGTTCGATGAGTTGCTCGATGGTGGTCTCGGTATCCGCCCAGCTCGGCGGTTCCTGGCCGGCCAGTCGGGCGACGGCACCCTTGACGGTGTCGCTGGCGATCTGCACCTGGCGCACCAGCGGGAACATGTCGGGGTAGAGGCGCGCGTTGAGGAAGATGGAAGGATCGATCTTCCTGGCTTCCGCGTGGGCGGCGATCTTCTCGAGGATGCTGACCAGGTTGCGCAGCGTGCGCGTGGCGGTGGGGACGAGGGCGGAATGCATGGACAGGGTCATTGGCGGCTCCTTGCCGGGTGATCGTAGGTGTGGCGGAAGGTGTTCAGAACGGCGCAGGGCTCTGGAAATGCATTGTCTCGCCGCTGACCGGGTGGGTGAAGGAAAGCGATTCCGCGTGCAGCAACAGGCGCGGTGCGCGGGCGACGCTGCCTGCATCAGCGTACAGCTCGTCGCCGAGGATGGGGTGGCCGATCTGCTGCAGGTGGACGCGCAACTGGTGCGAGCGGCCGGTCAGCGGTTCGAGTTCCACGCGCGTACTGTCCGCATCCCGTGACAGCACACGGTAGCGGGTCAGCGATGGCTTGCCGATGTCGTGGTGGACTTTCTGGCGCGGCCGGTTCGGCCAGTCGGTGATCAGCGGCAGGTCGATCTCGCCTTCGGCCTGCGTCATGCGGCCGGCGACGATGGCGACGTAGCGCTTGCCCACCTTGCGTTGCAGGAAGGCGATGGACAGCAGCCGGTGCATTGCTGCGCCGCGTGCGAGGACCAGCAGGCCGGAGGTGCCCATGTCCAGGCGATGCACGATCAGTGCGTCGGGGAACGCCGCCTGCACGCGCGCCGCCATGCAGTCCTGCTTGTCATCACCGCGTCCGGGCACCGACAGCAGGCCGGCCGGCTTGTCGACGACCACCATCGCGTCGTCGTGATGGACCAGCGCGAGGCCTTTGTCCGGTGGTGGGCGGTAGTCGGGCACGACGTGCAGCGTCGCTCAGGCTGGCACGAAGAAACGACCGGAGAGTTCTTCCAGTCCGACCGATTCCAGCACGTCCTGCAGGCGGTGTGCCGCGCGCGGGTTGGACTGGCCGGTCTGCGTGGCGACGATGAGTTCGTTCTTCATCGAATGCTCCCAGCCCACCAGCTCGGTGACGTTCACCTTGTAGCCGTGCGCCTCCAGTTGCAGGCAGCGCAGCACGTTGGTGATCTGGCTGCCGAACTCGCGGGTATGCAGCGGGTGGCGCCACAATTCGGTGAGCGCGGATTTCGCGAGTTCGCGGCCTTTGTTCTTGCGCAGCACCGTGGCGACTTCGGCCTGGCAGCAGGGCACCAGGACGATGTGGCGCGCCTGCTTGGCAAGCGCGAAGCGGATCGCGTCGTCGGTGGCGGTGTTGCAGGCGTGCAGCGCGGTGACGACGTCCACGCTGGCGGGCAGTGCCGTCGACCCGATGGAGTCGGCCACCGACAGGTTCTCGAAGGACATGCCGGGGAAACCCAGCCTGGCGGCGAGCTCGCGCGAGTGGCTCACCAGCTCTTCGCGCGTCTCGATGCCCCAGATGTGCCCCTGCGCAGCGTGTTCCTTGAAGAACAGGTCATAGAGGATGAAGCCCAGGTAGGACTTGCCGGCGCCGTGGTCGACCAGGCTCAGGGTGGCGTGCTGCTGCAGGGCGTCGCGCAGCAGCGGCTCGATGAACTGGAACAGGTGGTACACCTGCTTCAGCTTGCGGCGGCTGTCCTGGTTCATCTTGCCGTCGCGCGTCAGGATGTGGAGCTCCTTCAGCAGCTCGACGGACTGGCCGGGGCGGATGTCGTGGATCTTGCTCATGATGCGGTGTTCAGTCTGCGGTGTTCAGTCTTTGGCGACGAGGCGCCAGAGTGAGGTGACTTCGGCGCTGCGTGCAGCGTGCAGGGGATCGTCGGCGTCGCGGGCCTTGCCGTGGCGCGGGCGGATGTCGAGGCGGTCGCGCACCGCGAGGCCGGCATCGGCGATCCAGCCGAGCAGGGATTCGCGTGAGCGCAGGCCAAGGTGCTCGGCGAAGTCCGACAGGATCAGCCAGCCTTCGCCGCCGGGTGCGAGATGTTCCGCGAGGCCGGCGAGGAAGCCGCGCAGCATGCGGCTGTCGGGGTCGTACACGGCGTGTTCCAGCGCGGAGCTGGGCTTGCCGGGCAGCCAGGGCGGGTTGCAGACGATGAGTGGCGCGCGCCCCGCCGGGAAGAGGTCTGCCTCCAGGATCTCGACCTGCCGTGACAGGCCGAGGCGCTGGATGTTGTCGCGGGCGCAGGCCAGTGCGCGTGCGTCCTGGTCGGTGCCGATGACGCGTTGCACGCCGCGCTTCGCCAGCAGGGCGGCAAGCACGCCGGTGCCGGTGCCGATGTCAAAGGCCAGGGTCTTCGCGGGCAGCGGTGCCTGCGCGACGAGGTCGACGTATTCGCCACGCACCGGCGAAAACACGCCGTAGTGCGGGTGGATGCGGGCGTCGAGCGCGGGAATCTCCACGCCTTTCTTGCGCCATTCATGCGCGCCGACGAGGCCCAGCAGCTCGCGCAGCGACGCGACGGATGCCTGGGCGTGGGGCTCCCCATAGGCTTCACGGCAGGCTTCCCGCAGGTCCGGCGCACGGCGCAGGCTGATGCCGTAGTCGGCGTCGAGCGGGATCAGCAGCATCGCCAGCGTACGGGCGCGTTGCGCCTGGGCCTGGCGGTGCAGGTGGAAGGCTTCGGTCAGCGACGCCGGCTTGCGCTGTTTCGACGGTTTGGCCGGCTTGCGGTCGACGCGGCGCATCAGCGCCTGCAGCAACTGGCGGGCGTTCTGGAAGTCGCCGTGCCACAGCAGGGCGGTGCCTTCGCAGGCCAGGCGGTAGGCAGTGTCGGCAGGCGTGGTGTCGTCGGCGATGACGACACGCCTGGGTGCAGGCCAGCCGCTTTCGGAGCGCCAGCGTGCGGTGTGGACAGTGTCGTTGTCCTGCCAGCTCAGGCTGGCTTGCGGATCATTCATGGTGTGGTCGTAGTTCAGCCGAAGCGCAACTTCATGGCCAGGATGAAGCTGGCGAGTGTCAGGGTGACGGCATTGGCCACCGTCACCGGCCAGGAGCCGATCAGCAGGCCGTAGGCCAGCCACAGCGCCACGCCGGTGACGAAGACGCTGTACATGCCCAGCGATACCCCGTGGGCGGAGCGGCTCTTCCAGGTCAGCCAGGCTTGCGGGACGAATGCGCAGGTGGTGAGGCCGGCGGCGGCGAAGCCGATGATTTCGGTGAGGGCTTGCATCAGGCGAGGGGAAAGCGGCAGTGGGCGATGACGGAAAGGTGTCGCCGCAACAGGTGCCGCCGCGCATGCTACTCCATCGCGGTCGGCCCGCGATGTCGTGGACCGGCCGCGAGGAGCGAACCCGCGGGTGTCAGGCCGGCGCGACGTGCCGCCAGCGGCTCTGCGCCGGCAGGTGACGGGCCAGGAAGTCCATCTGGTCGGCGAGGATGTTGCGGTTGGAGAGGATCAGGTACTCCGCCTTGTTCGGCACGTAGGGCGCGTACAACAGCAGCATGCGGGCCTGTTCCGGCGTGCGGCCGGCCTTGCGCTGGTTGCAGGAGCGGCAGGCGGCCACCACGTTCATCCAGATGTCGGTACCGCCTTGCGACACCGGCAGGACATGGTCGCGAGTCAGGCGATGCACGCTGAATTCGCCGCCGCAATACGCACAGACATGGCGGTCGCGGTGGAAAAGCTCGCGGTTGGACAACGGCGGGGTCTGGATCAGGCTGCGCGCCGACAGCGCACGACCCTTGATGGCGATGATGCTGTTGGCGGTGAGGGCGGAACGCGTGCCGGTGAGGCGGGAGGTGCCGCCGAGGAAGGTGAAGCAGTGTTCGCCAGCGTCCCAGGCCACCAGGTTCTTGCTGTAGTAGAAGATGGCGTGTTGCCAGGTCACCCAGCGATGCGGCTGACCGTGGACATCCAGGGTCAGGATCAACGGGCGCCTCGAACGGTGAGGGCTGTACAGCTCGGGCTGGCGGATCGCGTGTGGCAGCATGGCGGAGAGCGAACCAGGTGGGGACTGCGCAGGGACTACATTCCTTGAAGTATCGGCACTGACAATGCCTGTACGCTAAACGGGTTGCGCGACTTTTTCAATCTTTGCCCGGGGAGAGGGGTGGATGAAGCTGCGTCGCTACGCGCTTGTCGGCCTGCTGGCGTCGGTGTTGCTGCACCTGGCGCTGCTGGACTACTGGCGCGGGCAGACCGTCTCCTCCGTGAATGGCAGGCAGGCCTTGCAGGTCCGCCTGCAGGCGGGCTCCGAGGCGCCGTCGGCGAAGGAAACACCGGTTCCGGTCCCCCTTCCGCCGCCTGCAGCGACGGCGATTGCGGGCGGGCGCCCGTCAGCCACCGTGGAAACTGGAAAGCCGGCACCCGCGCGCGCTGCCGAAACGCCGCCGCCCGCCGTGGCGCCGATCGGGCCGGCCGAGGCGACCCCCGGGTTTCGCCCGCTCAACCACATGGAGTTGCCGGTCAGCCAGCGCCTGGCCCTGCTGGCGGCCCTGGTCGATCTGGCGCCCGACATGTTGTCCGCGGCGCGCGAACGGTTGGCGGCGCGCTTCGATGAGCAGGGCCGCGTGGTGGCACTGGGGCGTGACGGGGAGTGGCTGGACGCCGGGACCTGGCAATCCAGGCTGGGGGCACTGCGGTTGCCGGTGACGGGGCCGGGGGAAGTCGAGATCGAGCTGTTGCCGCGCTGAGCGGGAAGCCCTAGCGCCCGCCTGCCTCGGGCGGCGGCAGGTCGACCACCCGGAACTGGAAGCGGCCCTCGCGACGGTCGGCGAAGAAGTGCCTCAACGTCACGCCGACCGAACGGAACGCGATCTGCTCCCAGGGGATGTCGGCTTCGTCGAACAGCGCCACTTCCAGCGACTCCGGACCGGAGTGGAATTCCAGGTCCAGCAGCCGTGCCTTGTAGAGGATGTGGATCTGGCTGATGTGGGTGACGTTCACCAGCGTGTACATCTGCTCCAGCTCCACCCGCGCGCAGGCCTCTTCGCGGGTTTCTCGCTGCGCGGCGTCACCGGTCGTCTCGTTGTTCTCCATGAAGCCCGCCGGCAGCGTCCACAGGCCGTATCGCGGCTCGATGGCGCGGCGGCACAACAGCACCTTGTCTTCCCACACGGCGAGCACGCCGGCCACCACCTTGGGGTTGGAATAGTGGATCTCGTGGCACTGGTCACAGACGTGACGGGGCAGGTGGTCGCCCGCGGGAACACGCAGGGTCACCGTTGCACCGCACTTGGGGCAGAAGTTCATGGCGCCGGGTAGCCGTCAGCAGGATTGGATCCTTGGCATTCTAACTGCTTGGTGCCGCCCGGGCCGGCCGTCGGCCGGGCGTGGTTGGACGGGCCGGCTCAGCACCGCATAATCCGGCAGGCAGGACAGTGCGGGGACACGCAGCACGTGAAGGCTGCGGCACATACAAGACAAGGGCAAGGGAGACGGTGTGAAGGCTTGGTGGGGCGGTACCGCGGGCATCCGCGGCAAGTTGATCCTGATCTTCGTCGTCATCAAGGTGGTGCCGCTGCTGCTGCTGGCGTGGGTCGCGTGGTCGGCGGCGCAGGGGCTCAGCGTATCGATATCCGGCCGGGCCACGACGATGGCCGAAGGCATGCTGGGTTCGATCCGCCAGGTGGGCGAGCAGGTCACGGGGGACGCCATTGCCGCGCTGGATGACCGGTCGCGCGAAGCCATCGAGCGCCTGACCACCGATACCGCCCAGTCGGTGGCGACCTTCCTCTACGACCGCGATGCCGACATCCTGCAGGCCGCGCAGATCGATGCGAGCGAGGCGGCCTATGCCGGGTTCCTGCGTCATCGCCAGCGTGCCCTGCACGAGCACGGCCCCTGGCAACTGTCCGCCGATGGCATGCGCTGGCAGGCGGCGACGCCACAGCAACCCGATTCGACCGCGGTAGCCGATGCACGCCAGGCGCTGCCGGACAATGCGCGCAACTTCAGCGCGCGGCCGCCGGAATACCTGGGCCAGCGCGTGATGCGCCCGCTGTTCGCGGAGATGAGCTTCATCGACACCCAGGGGCAGGAGCGGGTGAAACTGCGCAACGTCGAGTGGATGCCTGCCGGCCTGCGGGACGTCAGCCAGTCCGCCAACACCTTCGTGCGTGCCGAGCACTACTGGCCGGCCCTGAAGAAGCTCAAGCCCGGCGAGATCTACGTGTCGGAAGTGATCGG
This sequence comes from Uliginosibacterium sp. H1, assembly GCF_036017065.1. NCBI lineage: Bacteria > Pseudomonadati > Pseudomonadota > Betaproteobacteria > Rhodocyclales > Zoogloeaceae > Uliginosibacterium > Uliginosibacterium sp. H1. Next base: position 711,543 of record NZ_JAYXHR010000001.1, on the reverse strand, counting down.
CGCCTATGTCGGCAGCAAGCTGATCGGCATGTACACGCCGGAGGCGGCGAAGAAGGCCGGCATTCCCTATGAACCGACGAAGTCGGCCTACGCGGGCACCGAGAATCCGCTTGGCCAGCGCTACCACGGCATCGTTCGCTGGGCCACGCCGGTCGTGCGCAACGGCGTGGTGGCAGGTTACGTGACGCTGGCGCTGGACCACGCCCACCTGCGCCAGTTCACCGACCACGTGATGCCCACTGCGCAGCGTTACACGCCGATCATCGACGCCATCGAAGGCAACTACGCCTTCATGTGGGACCACAAGAGCCGCGCCATCGTGCACCCGCGCGACTACTTCATCGTCGGCTACGACCCCGCCAACGGCCAGCCGGTCACGCCGTGGCTGGACCAGCAGCTGTACGAGGAATGGCAGGCCTCCGGGAAAGCCTCGCCGGCCTTCCTGCAGGAGGTGCCGGACTTCCGCGACCAGTCGCTCAAGCGCAAGCCGGCCGGGGCGCTGGTCAAGGCCGGCACGGTGGCGCTGGATTGCCGCTACCTCAACTTCTCGCCGCAGTGCGCCGGCTGGCACCAGCTCACCGAGCGCGGTGGGTCGGGCTCCTTCGTCATCTTCTTCAGCGGGCTGTGGAAGCTCACCACGGCGGCGACCATTCCGTACTACACAGGACAGTACGGCGACAGCGCGCGGGGTTTTGGCTTCGTTACCATCGGCGCGAACGTGGATGACTTCCACAAGGCGGCCACCGACTCCGCCAGGCAGATCGGCCTGACCATCAGCGAGAAGAACCGGGCCTTCCAGGGCGAGCGCGCTGCGCTGATGGTGGCCATCGAGGACAACCTGCACGGCACGGCCAAGGCGCTTACCGTGTCGACGCTGGCGATGGTGGTCATCGTCATCGCCATCGCGATCTGGATGGCCGCCTTCCTGACCACGCGCATCACCGACATGATCCACGGCATCGAACGCTTCCGTCACGGCGACCTGTCGCATCGCCTGAAGGTGCGCAGCCATGACGAGATGGGACGGCTGGCGCAGGCCTTCAACAGCATGGCCGACAGCGTGCAGGAGTCACTGGTGCGTTCCGACAGCGCGCGGGTCAAGGCGGAAGAAGCCAACCAGATCAAGACCGACTTCATCGCCAACGTGTCGCACGAACTGCGCACGCCGCTCAACGGCATCCTCGGTTTCGCGGACCTGCTGGGGATGGAGCTGACCGACGAGGCGCAGCGCGACTATGCCAGCACCATCAAGCGCTCGGGCCAGCACCTGATGGACATCGTCAACGACCTGCTCGACCTTGCCAAGGTGGAAGCCGGTCGCCTGGAACTGAGGCCGGAAGGCTTGGACACGCGGCCCTTCGTGCTGGAGGTGGTCGGCCTGCATCGTGCGCATGCGCAGTCGAAGGGGCTGGCGCTGAATTTCGAAGTCATGGACGAGGCGCCGGTATCCTTCGTGGCAGACGCACTGCGCCTGCGGCAGATCCTCAACAACCTGCTGAACAACGCCGTGAAGTACACCGACACCGGCCATGTCACCTTGCGCGTCGGCGGTACGCCGGATGAGCTGGTCTTCGCGGTGGAAGACAGCGGGCGTGGCATCGCACCGGAGATGCACGAACTGGTGTTCGAGAAATTCCGCCGCGCCGACCCGTCACTGACCCGGCGCCAGGACGGCACCGGCCTCGGGCTCGCATTGGCGAAGCAACTTGCCAGTCTGATGGGAGGCCGCATCGAGCTGCGTTCCGCGCTGGGTGAAGGCTCGACCTTCACCCTTCACCTGCCCGTCACGCGCCCGGCTTGAGGGCACGCGCCGGGTGTCGCGCCCGGCAGGCGGCTCAGTAGATCTCGCGCGTTTCCAGGAAGCGCACGTTGGGGTGGCGCTCCTGCGCCATCTGCAGGTTGACGCGGTTCGGTGCGAGGTAGACGTAGTCGCCCGCGCCATCCAACGCCATGTTGGCGGGCGCCTTGTCGAGCAGGGTGCGGATGTCTTCGTCCTTGCCGCGCAGCCAGCGTGCGGTCACCCAGGTGCAGCCTTCGAACACGGCTTCGACGCCGTACTCGTGCTCCAGGCGGTGCGCCACCACGTCGAACTGCAGCACGCCGACCGCACCGAGGATCAGGTCGTTGGAAGCGAGCGGGCGGAACAGCTGCGTCGCGCCTTCCTCGGCCAGTTGCTCCAGGCCCTTCTGGAGCTGCTTCATCTTCATCGGGTTCCTGATCTGCGCGCGGCGGAACAGGTCCGGCGCGAAGGACGGGATGCCGGTGAACTTCAGGTCCTCGCCTTCGGTGAAGGTGTCACCCAGGCGGATGGTGCCGTGGTTCGGGATACCGATGATGTCGCCGGGGAAGGCTTCGTCGGTGGTGTTGCGGTCCTGCGCCATGAAGGTGATGGCGTTGTTCACCGCCAGCGTCTTGCCCTGCGACACCTGCTTGATTTTCATGCCGCGCTCGAAGCGGCCGGAGCACACGCGCATGAAGGCAATGCGGTCGCGGTGCTTCGGGTCCATGTTGGCCTGGATCTTGAACACGAAGCCGGAGAACTTGGCTTCTTCCGGCTTCACTTCACGGCTCTCGGAGGGGCGTGCCAGCGGTTGCGGCGCGTGGTCCACCAGCGCGTCCAGCACCGACTGCACGCCGAAATTGTTTACGCCGGAGCCGAAGAACACCGGCGTCTGCTTGCCGGCCAGGTACTTGGCCTTGTCGAAGGTGTGTGAGGCGCCGCGCACCAGTTCCACCTCCATGCGCAGTTCGTCGGCCTGCTCCGGGATCAGTTCGTCCAGGCGCGGGTTGTCCAGACCCTTGATGATCTCCGAGGTGCCTTTCTCGGCGTGCGGGTCGAAGAAGGAAATGGTGTCGTCGTACAGGTGATACACGCCGCGGAAGCGCTTGCCCATGCCGATCGGCCAGGTCATCGGCGCGCATTCCATCTCCAGCACGGACTCGATCTCGTCCAGCAGGTTGATCGGCTCCTTGCCCTCGCGGTCCAGCTTGTTGATGAAGGTGAGGATGGGCGTGTCGCGCATGCGGCACACGTTCAGCAGCTGGATGGTGCGCGACTCCACGCCGTTCACCGAGTCGATGACCATCACCGCGGAGTCGACGGCGGTGAGCGTGCGGTAGGTGTCTTCCGAGAAGTCCTCGTGGCCCGGGGTGTCCAGCAGGTTCACGATGGCGTCACGGTACGGGAACTGCATGACCGAGGAGGTCACCGAGATGCCGCGCTGCTTTTCCAGCTCCATCCAGTCGGACGTCGCATGGCGTGAAGCCTTGCGGGCGCGCACTTCGCCGGCCACCTGGATGGCGCCGCCGAACCACAGCAGCTTTTCGGTCAGCGTGGTCTTGCCCGCGTCAGGGTGGGAAATGATGGCGAAGGTGCGACGGCGCTGGAGTTCTTGCTGGAGGGCGGACATGGGGACAACCGGACTTTCTGAGGGTATTTCGGCAAGGCGCGGATTATACGGCAGGGGCTGCTGCGGCCTTCGGCGGCCTGTGATGCGGGTATTGCCAGTTCTTGACGGTGCTGACGATGCGCGCAGGCCGGGTTGGCCTGCCGTCCTCACCGGTCGATCGTCTGGTTCTCGAAGTGTCTGGTCAGCGATGGGCTGGTCGATGCCGTGTCGTTCCAATGCCGTTCATGTGGCGTCGCGCGTCACGCCCGCCGCCGTCTCGCATAAAATCTACCCCGGCAACGGCATTCGCCGTCGCCATCCGTCAGTCCCCGCGCCGCCGGGGCAGCCGCGTCGCGCCTTCGACGCATTCGTCGTCCGCTGCGTTCATCCGCAGTGCCTGAACCATGTCCCAACGCTTCCACCTGCCCCGCGAGGGCATCGTGCTGCTCGCTTCCATTGCGCTTGGCTGGGGCCTCAACTGGCCGATCATGAAGATCGTGCTCAGCGAGGTGCCGCCGCTGACCTTCCGCGGCCTGTGCCTGGTCGTGGGCGGGCTGGGGGTGCTGGCCATCGCCCGCGCCTACGGCCAGCCCGTCGGCCTGCCGCGCGGCCGCATCCAGCATCTGCTGTGGCTGACCCTGTTCAACATCGTTGGCTGGAACGTGCTGGCGACCTACGGCCTGCAGTACCTGCCGTCGGGGCGCGCCGCGCTGCTCGGCTACACCATGCCGTTGTGGTGCGTCCCGCTGTCCGTCTGGCTGCTGGGCGACCGCCTGGACGGCCGCCGCGTCGTCGCGCTGTTGCTGGGCCTGGGCGGAATCGCCGCGCTGATGAGCGACAGCTTCGGCGCCATGCTGGCGACGCCGCTGGGCATCCTGCTGATGGTGGGGGCCGCCTGGTGCTGGGCCATGGGCATGGTGCTGATGAAGCTGTGGCAACTGCCGATGCCCACCGTCGTGCTGACCGGCTGGATCATGTTGCTGGGCGGCATCCCCATGACGGTGCTGGCGTACTTCGTGGATGGCGTGCCGCAGTCCTGGCCGAGCTTCTGGCCGGCCTTCGGCATCGTCTACAACACCGTGGTCGGCTTCATGTACTGCTATTGGGCGTGGAACCGGCTGGTGTTGCTGGTGCCGGTGGCGGTGTCGTCACTGTCGTCCCTCATCACGCCACTGGTGGGCGTGGCTGCCGGCGTAGTCGTGCTGGGCGAGCAGCCGGGCTGGCGCGAAGCGCTGGCGGCGGTGTTGATCCTCGGAGCTATCGCGGTGGTGAACACCGGGGGTCGCCAGAAGACCCAGCCGCATGCGGGACAGGAGCCCTGAGCGCGGCCAGGCGCTGCCCGTAGCACGCCGTTGCGCGGGCAGCGTCATTGACGCAATGGAAATCGGGGAGGGACTGCGGAGGAGGGCGGGCGGCCCTGAGACGGATTTACGAATTTCGCTGGAGCGTGGACTCCAGTACGCAGGCCTCTAACGGCATGCCTCCTGAAAAACTTTAGGAGGTTTGTAGGAAGCTAGAAATCACTTTAAGTGTGATGAGCGGGGAACGCGGGCGCGTGAAACATCGCGGCGCGATGCCGCGGCCGCGTGCGTGAGTCATCGGGAAGCAGAAGGAAAGCAGAAAAGAAAAATGCCGGCGCAAGGCCGGCATTTCATGAAACTGGTGGGCGGTGCAGGGTTTGAACCTGCGACCCCTGCCGTGTGAAGGCAGTGCTCTACCGCTGAGCTAACCGCCCGATTCGACAGTGCGCCAGGAAGGGCGCCGCGAAACGAGAGGCCGAACTATACATAGGCCGCCGCGCGGTGTCAAAAAGTCCGTGAATGCGTGGCAAGCGAGATAGGCCGTCATCACCCCTTGGGGAATGCCCTTGTAGGAGAAACTCCTACAAAAAATCGGTCGTTCTCTTGTACGTCATTTTTGGCAGGCACCTGATTGGACATCGGCACCTTGCGCGGCAGACTTCAATCCCATAGAGCGGCATCCAGCCCGCTCCCACAAAAGAGAGTCGAGGCCCGCGATGAATGCAGCAAATCTGAAGAACGAGATTCGTGAATTGAATCTTGCCTACCTGATGCTCTCGCAACAGATGCTGCGCGATGACCGTGAAGGCGCGATGCTGCGCCTGGGCATCGGCGAGGACGTCGCCGTCATCATCGAGGAGCTGTCGCCGGGCCAGATCCTGCGCATGGCCGGCAGCGACATGATGCTGTGCCGTTTCCGCTTCGACGACGCCATGCTGGTGAATCTGCTGTCCAGCCACGAACGCGTGGGCGCAGCCGCCAGCATCCACGCCACGATCCTGGCTGCGTCGCAGCCGGTCGAGCATCTTTCCTGAGCCGGGAGCCCATCATGCGGATGAAAAGTCTGGTGCAGGACGCGCAGGAAACCCAGCGCGCCATGGAGATGATCGAACTGGGCGCACGCATGCAGATGCTGGAGTCCGAAACCGGGCTGTCCCGCGAGCGTCTGCTCAAGCTGTACAAGGAGATCCGCGGCGAGTCGCCCCCCAAGGGAATGCTGCCGTTCTCGACCGACTGGTTCATCCCCTGGCAACAGAACGTGCATGCGTCGCTGTTCATGTCCCTGCTGGGTTTCATGAACAAGAACACCAGCCTGCGTGGCCTGGACGCCACGCTCAAGGCGTACCGCCTGTACCGCGACCACGTGCAGGCCCATGACCTGGAAGAAGTGCTGAGCCTCACCCGTGCCTGGACGCTGGTGCGCTTCTTCGACGCCAAGATGCTGCAACTGGCCTGCTGCACCAAGTGTGGTGGTGGCTTCGTGGCCCATGCCTTCGACCCGACCCACGACTACGTGTGCGGCCTGTGCAACGTGCCTGCCCGTGCCGGCAAGGGCAAGCGTGCCGGCCTGCGCGAGGAAGCCGTAACCGCCCCCAAGCTGGTGGCCGTCTGACCGCGCCAGCGCGCAAAGCCTCGCTCTCCGTCTGACCTCCTCCTTGCGCCGCAAGGGGTTAAGACCGCCCGGCCCTTGGCCCGGCGGTCTTTTTTCGCCGCTGCGCCGGGCAGGGCGAATGGCTGCCGATCCGCGCCCCGCCTGACTCAAGTTGCGGCCCCGCGGTGCCGATAGCCAGCATGGACGGGGCGCAAATGGCGATCCCGGGGGCGGCCCGCTGGTCCGCAGAACCTCCCACCCTCGCAACTATCCGGGCGACGATTCAAGATGCTGCTGCTGGTCGGTTACGTCATCATCCTGGCTGCTTCGGTCGGCACCTACGCGGTGCACGGCAGCCTCGCGGCACTGTGGGTGCCAATGGAATACCTGGCCATCTTCGGCCTCATGGTCGGCGGATTCGTCGCCGGCAATGGCTCGAAGGCGGTGAAGGCCACGCTGGCGGCGCTGCCCTCGGTGCTGAAGGGTTCGCCCTACAACAAGGCCTACTACGTCGACATCCTGGCGATGCTCTTCGAGATCCTCGCCAAGGTGCGCAAGGAGGGCCTGATGTCGATCGAGAACGACATCGAGAACCCGGAAGCCAGCCCCATCTTCTCCAAGTACCCGACCTTCCTCCACGATCACCATGCCGTGGAGTTCCTGACCGACTACCTGCGCATGATGGTGGGCGGCAACCTGAACGCCTTCGAGATCGAGAACCTGATGGACATCGAACTCGAAACCCACCACCACGAGGCCCACGTGCCGGCGCACGTCATGTCCAAGACGGCCGACGGCGTGCCGGCCTTCGGTATCGTCGTGGCGGTGATGGGCGTGGTGAACGTGATGGGCTCCGTCGGCCAGCCGCCGGCGGTGCTGGGCAAGATGATTGGCGGCGCGCTGGTCGGTACCTTCCTCGGCATCCTGCTGTCCTACGGTTTCGTCGCGCCGATCGCCTCCCAGCTGGAGCAGAAGAGTGAAGAGGCCGGCAAGATCTACCAGTGCATGAAGGTGGTGCTGCTCGCCAGCATGAACGGCTACGCGCCGCAGGTGGCCGTGGAGTTCGGCCGCAAGGTGCTGTACTCGACCGACCGCCCCCAGTTCAAGGAACTGGAAGAAGAAATCAAGAACCGCAAGAGCAAATAAGCCTGGCATTTGCCTGAGCGATTCGAGCAGTCATGAGTGAGCAATGAGTGACGATTCCCAACAGCCAATCGTAGTCAAGCGCATCAAGAAGGGCGGCGGTGGCGCCCACGGTGGTGCGTGGAAGATCGCCTATGCCGACTTCGTGACGGCGATGATGGCCTTCTTCCTGCTCATGTGGCTGCTGGGGTCGACCACCAAGGGCGACCTGAAAGGCATCCAGGATTACTTCCAGAACCCGCTGAAGCTCTCGCTGGAAGGCGGACCGGGCTCGGGCTCGGCCACGTCCCCGGTCGAGGGGGGCGGCAAGGACTTGACCCGTTCCGTGGGTGAGGTGGCCAACAGCACCTTCCAGGAAGCGCGCAAGCTCACCAAGGTGCACACCTCGCCCCAGCAGACCGAGGAGGAACGGCAGAAGGAACGGGCGATGCTGCAGGACCTGAAGGGCAAGATCGAAGCCCTCGTCGAGGCCAACCCCAACCTGCGCCAGTTCAAGAACCAGCTGCTCATCGACCTGACCTCCGACGGCCTGCGCCTGCAGATCGTCGACGAGCAGAACCGGCCGATGTTCGACACCGCCAGCGCGACGCTCAAGCCCTACACCAGCGAGATCCTTCGCGCGATCGGCACGGTGCTGAACCAGGTGGAAAACCGTCTGAGCATCACCGGGCATACCGATGCCGCGCGCTATTCCGGCGACGGCAGCGGCTTCACCAACTGGGAGCTGTCCGCCAACCGTGCCAATGCCTGTCGGCGCGAACTGGTGGTCGGCGGCATCGGCGACAACAAGGTGATGCGCGTCGTGGGCCTGGCGTCCACGATTCCGCTGGATCGCAACGATCCATACAGCGCCATCAACCGCCGCATCAGCATCATCGTGCTGAATCGTAAAGCGGAAGAGACCCTGCTGAATGAAGGGCAGGAGCTGGATGTCGGCAGCAGTCAGCCGCTCCAGGCGGAAGAGCTGCGCGAAGCGTCCCCCGTTCCGCGCTGACACCACCCTCCCGCCAGGGATTTCCGGACCCCGCAGCGCGCCGGTAGTCCTGCCGGCGGTCTGACCACTCCTGCGGCACCTCTGTCGCATCTAATCCTTTCGTCATACGCACTTCTGGGCAGGTTTTTTTGCGCCGCCATATCCCATGCGGGTTTCCGGATGACACCGAGCGTGGACATTTATTCACGCGTTCAAGTTGGAACAAATGCGACCGACGATATTCCTATTGCATCAGGCCGCAAGGCTGCACAGGCAAGGGGCAGGGCAATGCAGACACGGGTTGCGGGAAGGACAGTTCTGATCCTGGCAGCAGGCTGGAGCCTGCTGCTACCTCTTGCGTTGCTGGCCTATGGCGGAGCGGGCGGCGTGCGGTCCTCGTTGTTCGGCACCTGGCTGATCGCACTCCTGGCTGCGGCCCCCTGGGCATGGCTGGCACTGCGCGGCCCGCACGGAGTGGCGACTTCCGGTACCGCTGCCATAGCGTCCGGGGAGCCAGGTTTGCAGACAGGTCTTGCCGAGTTGCTGAGCCATTGCGCACGTGAATTCGGTCAGTTGCTCAGCGCCAATCGCGAAGACACGGTTCGGGTCCAGACCCTGCTGGCACAGGCCATCACGCAACTCACGACGAGCTTCGGCGGCATGAACGAACAGACCCGCGCCCAGCAACGCCTGGCGGTCGACATGGCGAGCGGCCAGGGCGACGGGGCGACCGTGCAGATCGATGTATTCATGGCGAATACATCGGAGGCGATGCAGCGCATCGTCGACAGCGTCATCGAGAACAGTCGCCTGGGGCAGAGCCTCGTCAGCCTGACCGACAACATCGCGGAGCGTGCCCGCGAGGTGGAATCGATCCTCGGCGAGATCGGTGCCATTTCCAAGCAGACCAACCTGCTGGCCCTCAATGCGGCCATCGAGGCGGCGCGTGCCGGCGAGGCCGGGCGGGGGTTTGCGGTGGTGGCCGACGAGGTGCGCGAGCTCTCCAACCGCACCACCCAGTTCTCGCAGCAGATCTCGAATGTCATGGCGCAGATGCGTGCCGTGGTCGGCGAGACCGAGATCGCCATCCGGCGGATGGCTTCGCAAGACATGAGCTTCGCCGTCGACGCCAAGACCCGGGTGGAAAGCGTGCTCGGCGAGATCGACCACATCCATCAGCAGCGCAGCGCCGCCCTGGAACGGATGGGCGAGGCCGCCACCGCGCTCGATGGCGAGGTTGGCCGTGCGGTCACCGCCCTGCAGTTCCAGGACATGGTGTCGCAACTGCTGACCCACATGGACAAGCGCGTCGTGCTGCTGGATGGCGCCCTGCAGGACATGCAGCGCCTGGCCGTACAGCTCGACGGAGCCACGGCAGCGGACACGGAAAACCTCCAGCTGGAACTGGCGCAGCTCGCGCAATCGCTGTCGCGCCTGTCGGCCCGCGAGACAGCGACTCCCGTATTGCAGACCGCGATGGCACGCGGCGACGTCGAACTTTTCTAGGAGAGCCGTGATGGCGAAGACCGTACTGACTGTCGATGACTCCGCCTCCATCCGCCAGATGGTGTCCTTCACCCTCAAGGGGGCCGGCTACGACGTGGTCGAGGCCGTGGACGGCATGGACGGCGTCGAGAAGGCCAAGGGTCGCCCGGTGGACCTGGTGCTGACCGACCAGAACATGCCGCGACTGGACGGCATATCGCTGATCAAGACGCTGCGCGGCCTGCCGCAGTACAAGAGCACGCCGATCCTGATGCTGACCACCGAGTCGTCCGACATCATGAAGACGCAGGGACGCAATGCCGGCGCAACCGGCTGGCTGGTCAAGCCCTTCGATCCGCAGAAACTGATCGAAGTCGTCAAGAAAGTCATCGGCTGATCCCCGGGAGGCGAGCCAATGTCCATCGACATGAGCCGCTTCCACGCCACCTTCTTCGAGGAGGCGCAGGAGCACCTGGGCAGCATGGAAGCCCTGCTGCTGGAGATCGATCTCTCGGCGCCGGACGCCGAAGCGCTCAACGCGATCTTCCGTGCGGCCCACTCCATCAAGGGCTCGGCCGGCACCTTCGGGTTCAATGACCTGGCCGAAGTCACCCACGACCTGGAAACCCTGCTTGACCTCGTGCGCAAGGGCGAGCGGGCACTGACCGAGGACATCGTCGACGCCTCGCTGGTCGCCGGTGACGTCCTGAAGAACCTGCTGGCGGCCCACCAGGGGCAGGGCGAGGCCGACCATGACGCAGCCGAGCAGATCCGCGCGCGCCTGGTCATGCTGGCCGCGGCGCAGGGCGCGGCGGCTGCCACCGAGGGGGGCGAGGCGCCCGGCGCGCTGCTTGCCTATCGCCTTCACGCTCACCTGAGCGGCAGCGACGCTGCGCGACTGGCCGAGAACCTGCGCCAGGAACTGCTGGCGGTCGGCAGCGTGGACGAGTTCGTGCTGGATGCCGAGGGGACGCTGAGCGTCCTCGTGCAGGGGACGTCCAGCGCCGAGGAACTGGCCGGCATCCTGGACTACGTGGCGGACAGCGGCAGCGTCAGTGTCTCGGCGGTGGCGACCTCTGCGGTGGAGGCGGCACCTGCGCCGGTCGAAGCGGCGGGTGACGACGACCCCGATGGCGCTTTCGGGTTCTTCGCGCCGCTGGCGGAGGATGCCAGCGTCGATGGCGAGGCAGCTGCGGCGGCAGCGCCAGCTACGTCGCAAGGATTCGAGGCGGACGATGGCTCCTTCGGCCTCTTCGATATGAGCAGCCTGCCAGCCCAGGAGGCGCCCTCGGCGGCCCCGGCGGCGGAGACGGTCGTCGCAAGGGCTGGCAGCGAGTCGCCGCAGGCCGCGACGGCCAGGACCGAGCAGAAGGGCGCGCCCGCCGCGGCGAAAGCGGCCGCCGACAGCTCGATCCGCGTCAGCGTGGAGAAGGTCGACCAGATGATCAACCTGGTCGGCGAGCTGGTCATCACCCAGGCCATGCTGGCGCAGGCCGCGGCCGATGTGGACCCGCAGCTTCATGAGCGTCTGCTCAGCGGCATCGGCCAGCTTGCGCGCAACACGCGCGACCTGCAGGAGTCGGTGATGTCGGTACGGATGCTGCCGATCTCCACCGTCTTCTCGCGCTTCCCGCGGCTGGTGCGCGACCTGTCGCAGAAGCTCGGCAAGAAGGTGCAGCTCATCATGACCGGCGAGCATACCGAGCTGGACAAGACGCTGATCGAGCGCATCACCGACCCGCTGACGCACCTCGTGCGCAACAGCCTGGACCACGGCATCGAGTCGCCACAGGCGCGCGCTGCCGCTCAGAAGACGGAGATGGGCACGCTGATGCTGCGGGCCTATCACCAGAGCGGCAACATCGTCATCGAGGTGTCCGACGACGGCGGTGGCCTGCACCGCGAACGCATCCTCGCCAAGGCGCGCGAACGCGGCCTGCCGGTGCACGACAACATGAGCGACCAGGACGTCTGGATGCTCATCTTCGAGCCCGGCTTCTCGACGGCCGCCGCGGTGACCGATGTGTCGGGGCGCGGGGTCGGCATGGATGTGGTGAAGCGCAACATCGCCGCCATGAACGGCCGTGTGGAGCTGGACTCGGTGGCCGGTGTGGGCACCCGCGTCACCGTGCGGCTGCCCCTCACGCTGGCCATCCTCGACGGCATGTCGGTGGCGGTGGGCAACGAGACCTACATCATCCCGCTGGACTACGTCGTGGAGTCGCTGCAGGCGACGCCGGCGATGATCAAGAGCGTGTCGGGCCGCGAGTGCCTGATCCAGGTGCGCGGCGAGTACCTGCCCGTCATCGGACTGCGCGAGCAGTTCCGGGTGCCCGGCGACGGGCCGGCGCTCAGCGAGGGAATCATGGTGGTGCTGGAGAGCGACGGCACCAAGGCTGCGCTGTTCGTCGACGCGCTCATCGGCCAGCACCAGGTGGTGATCAAGAGCCTGGAGGCGAACTACCACCGCGTCCTCGGGGTGGCCGGCGCCACCATCATGGGCGACGGCCGGGTGGCGTTGATCGTGGATGCCGCGGCGATGGTGGGCCTGGTACGGCGAAGCCTGCCGGTGGCCGCCTGAACGAACGGGACAGGAGGGAGGCGGAATGCTTCAGCTACAGGACACGACTCATGGCAAGAGCGCGGGCGACAGCGCGGGTGGCAGCGACTACCTGACCTTCTCGCTCGGTGACGAGGAGTACGCCATCGACATCCTGAAGGTCCAGGAGATCCGGGGCTACGACGCGGTGACGCGCATCGCCAACGCGCCGGAGTTCATCAAGGGTGTCATCAACCTGCGCGGCACCATCGTGCCCATCGTCGACCTGCGCATCAAGTTCGGCGTCGGCAAGGTGGAGTACACGCCCTTCACGGTGGTGATCATCCTCAACGTGGGGACCCGCGTAGTGGGCATGGTGGTCGATGGCGTGTCCGACGTGCTGACCTTGCCGGACGGGGAGGTGCGCCCGGTGCCGGAGTTCTCTTCGTCGGTCGGCGCGGAGTACATCGCCGGCCTGGCCTCGCTGGAGTCCCGCATGCTGATCGTGCTGGACATCGCCCGGATGATGAGTTCCGCCGAGATGTGCCTGATAGACCAGTCGGTTCACTAGACAACCCGCCCGGCATCCAGCGGGATGGCCGGGCAACCACTGTTTCGCAGCTACCGGACAGTTACTGAACAGCGTCCGCAAACCAAGCAGTCATCGCCAGCAGTCATAGAGAAGCCGGGAGGCCCGCATGCGTACCAATCTGCCCGTGACCCAACGCGAGTATCCGCTCACCGCGGACACGATGATCGTCTCCAAGACCGATACGAAGGGACGCATCACGTATGTGAACCGCGACTTCATCGACGTGAGCGGCTTCACCGAGCCCGAACTGATCGGCCAGCCGCACAACATCGTGCGCCACCCCGACATGCCGCCAGCGGCGTTCGAGGACTTGTGGAACACCTTGAAGGACGGCAAGCCCTGGATCGGCCTGGTCAAGAACCGTTGCAAGAATGGTGACCACTACTGGGTGGAGGCCCATGCCACGCCGATCTGGGAAGGTGGCGTGGTCACTGGCTACATGTCGGTACGCCGCACCGCGACGCGCGAGCAGGTGGAGTACGGCGAGCGGATCTATCGCGAGATCCGCGAAGGCCAGGCCAAGGGCGTGGCGGTGGCGCAGGGGGCGGTGGTGAATGCGCGACGCCACTGGTGGCAGAAGCAAGCCAGCCGCCTGGGGCTGCGTGCCCAGTTCGGCATCGGCTTCGGCCTGCTGGCGGCGGTCGCGCTGGTCGTCGCGGGTCTGTCCATCCGCCAGGTGAGCCAGCTTGGCGACGCCGGCGGCGCCTTCGTGCCGCAGCACTTCGTGCCGATGGTGCATGCCGTGGCGGCGCACGGCGAGCTGATCCATGCGCGCGACGAGATCGTGCAGGGCCTGCAGCATTCGCCGCGCCAGCAATCCGCTGCGCACGCTCATCCGGTCGGTGAACACCTCGCGGCGTTCGACCGTGCCATCGCCACGGCGGACACGCGCTGGGGCGAATACCTGAAGCGCCCCGATGGCGTCCCCGCGGAGTTGCAGTCCGTGCAGGCCGCGTATGAACAGCGGCGCCAGCAATTGCGCAACCTGCTGAAGCAGGGGCGCGATGCGCTGGAGGCGGGCCGCTTCGACGATGCGCAGCGCCTGTGGCAGGGCAGCATCGTGCCTGCGGCGGGGGCTTTCGATGTCGCTATGGGACGCTTGATGGACGGTGAGCGGGTGGCGGCGAACGCCCACGCGATCGGCATCTCCGACGGCCTGGCCGGCACGCGTAACGGTCTGTTGCTCGGCGGGCTGGTCGCGATCGCGCTGGCCGTGGGGCTGACCTTGCTGTTCGCACGCCGCTTCGTGCCGCCACTGAAGAAAGCGATCACCATCTTCCGCAACATCGCGCAAGGCAACTATGACGGCAAGGTGCAGATCAACCGTGGCGACGAGGTGGGCGACGTGCTGCGCGCGCTGGAGTCCATGCAGATCAAGCTGGGCTTCGACGTGGCCGAGGCCGACCGTCAGGCCGAGGAGACGCAGCGCATCAAGATCGGCCTGGACAACGTGGCCACCAACGTGATGATCGCCGACCGCGACCTGAACGTCATCTACATGAACCGTGCGATCCACCAAATGTTCAGCGAGGCGGAGTCGGACATCCGCCGGGACCTGCCCAACTTCTCGGTGGCGACGCTGCAGGGCGCCAACATCGACGTGTTCCACAAGAACCCCGCGCACCAGCGTCGCATGCTGGCGGACCTGAAGGCGACCCACAAGGCGCAGATCGTCATGGGTGGGCGCACCTTCTCGCTGACGGTGACACCGGCCTTCACCGACAAGCAGGAACGCATCGGCACCGCGGTCGAGTGGGTGGACCGCACCGCCGAGGTGGCGGCCGAGCGGGAGATCGCCGGCCTGATCGCCGCCGCGGCCGATGGCGATTTCAGCCAGCGCCTGTCGGTGGAAGGTCGCAGCGGCTTCTTCCTGCAACTGGCGGAAGGCATGAACCGCCTGGTGGAAAGTGTCGCCGCGAGCCTGGAGGACCTGGGGCGTGTGCTCAACGCGATTGCGCAGGGCGACCTCACCAGGCAGATCACCGCGGAGTACGGCGGCACGCTGGGCCAGATCAAGCAGGACACCAACGCCACCGTGGCGCGTCTGCGCGAGGTCGTCTCCAGCATCCAGGAAGCCGTGGCGGCGGTGGGCACGGCGTCCGGCGAGATCGCCTCCGGCAACGCCGACCTGTCGTCCCGTACCGAGGCGCAAGCCAGCAGCCTGGAGGAAACCGCGTCCAGCATGGAGGAACTGAATGCCACCGTGCGGCAGAACGCCACCAACGCCAGCGAGGCGCAGCAACTGGCCACCAGCTCCAACGCGGTGGCCCAGCAGGGTGGCGAGATGGTGCGGCAGGTGGTGGAGACGATCCAGTCCATCCAGCAATCCAGCAAGAAGATCGCCGACATCATCGGCGTCATCGATTCGATTGCGTTCCAGACCAACATCCTGGCCCTGAACGCGGCGGTGGAAGCCGCGCGTGCCGGTGAGCAGGGCCGCGGCTTCGCCGTGGTAGCCACCGAGGTGCGCAGCCTGGCGCAGCGCAGCGCCCAGGCCGCCCGCGAGATCAAGACCCTGATCGCCGAGAGCGTGACCCGCGTCGATGACGGCGTGGCGCTGGTGCAGGAAGCCGGCGGCACCATCGGCGGCCTGGTCGAGCGCTTCCAGTCGCTGTCGTCCCTGGTTTCAGAAATTGCCCAGGCGAGCCGTGAACAAGCAGCAGGCATCGAGCAGGTGACGCAGGCGGTCAGCCAGATGGAAGGCGTGACCCAGCAGAACGCAGCGCTGGTCGAGCAGGCCGCCGCCTCGGCGGGCAGCCTCAGCGAGCAGTCGCAGGCACTGGCGACCACCGTGGCGGTGTTCCGGCTGGAACAGTCGGCACAGGGCGCCGAGGTGCGCGAGCTGAAGCCGCGCACCGGCAGCCGGCCAGCTGCTCGCCGCGAGGCCGCGCCGCGGGCGCCGGTCCGCGCGGCCGCGCCGATGCGCAAAGAAAAGGCCGAGGCCGATGAAGACGGCTGGTCAGAGTTCTAGAAACTGAAACGGATGTATTGAGCGAGGAGTGGGCAGGGCATGGCTTTGGATAAACCGGTGGGTTCTTTGGGCGGCCTTCCAACCCGTACTGGCGGGGTGGCGAGTGTGGGTGGCGCTTCCAGAGACACGGCGACGCAACCGCCTCGCCCCGAACGTCCGCGCTTGAGTCCCGAGGAGTTGAAACGGGCCCAGCAGGGGGCGATGGAGTCGCTCCGCAAGATCGACACGGGCACTCGCGAGTTCGCCTTCACCCCGGCGGACTTCGAGCGCGTGCGCGCCCTCATCCACAAGCAGGCCGGCATTTCCCTGTCACCGGTCAAGCAGGACATGGTGTACAGCCGCCTGGCGCGGCGCCTGCGCAGCAAGGGCATGAAGACTTTCTCGGAGTACCTCGATGCGCTGGAGAAGGGCGGTGATCCGGCGGAGCGCGAAGCTTTCGTCAATGCGCTGACCACCAACCTCACTTCGTTCTTCCGCGAAGCGCATCACTTCGACATCCTCAATACCCATCTGCGTGGCATCGCCGAGAAGCGACCCATCAAGATCTGGTGCTGCGCGGCATCGACGGGCGAGGAGCCGTACTCGCTGGCGATCACTGCCTGCGAGGCCTTCGGCGGCCTTACGCCCCCGGTGCAGATCACCGCGTCCGACCTGGACACCAACGTGCTGGCTCACGGCCAGCGCGCGGTATATGGCATGGACCGCGTCGAGCGCCTGGAGCAGGACCGGCTGCAGCGTTATTTCCTGCGCGGTACCGGTGAGCAGGACGGCTTCGTCCGCGTACGCCCCGAGTTGCAGCGCCTGGTGAATTTCCGGCAGATCAATCTGCTGGACAAGAGCTACCCGGTGCAGGGGCCGTTCGATGCGATCTTCTGCCGCAACGTGATGATCTATTTCGACAAGCCGACGCAGTACCAGATCCTCGAAAAGTTCGTACCGCTGCTGCGTCCGGAAGGCCTGCTGTTCGCGGGGCACTCCGAGAACTTCATCCACGCTGCCAACCTGTTCCGCTCGATGGGAAGAACCGTCTATGCACGCGCGGACGCCGCCGCCAGGAAGTAGCGCGACACAGGCCGTGGCCGTTGCAGCGTCCCCGAGGGCTGCGCCTGACTACAGCGCCAGTTTGCGCGACCAGCTCGCCGGCAACCGCTATTTCGACCGCGGCTTCGGCTGCGAGGCGGTCAAGGTGCTGCCGGGCGAGTACTACGTGACCGGCGAGCGGATGGCGATCGTCACCGTCCTGGGGTCCTGCGTGTCCGCCTGCGTGCGCGACCGCGTACTGGGCGTGGGCGGGCTCAACCACTTCATGCTGCCTGACGGCACCATCGGTTGCGATGCGCGGCCCCTGTCCGGCTCGGCGCGCTATGGCGTGTTTGCCATGGAGATCCTGATCAACCACCTGTTGAAGCTGGGGGCGCAGCGTGAGCACCTGGAGGCCAAGGTCTTCGGCGGTGGTCGCGTCATGGCGAAGTTGGCGGGCTCGCAGGTCGGCGAGCGCAATGCCGAGTTCGTGCTGGACTATCTGCGAACGGAGAAGATCCCCCTGCTCGCCGAGGATCTCGGCGACATCTATCCGCGCAAGGTGTATTTCTTTCCGGCGACCGGGCGGGTCATGGTCAAGCGGCTGATCGAACTGAAGAACGGCACCGTCGTCGAGCGTGAGCGCGAGTACGCGCAGCGCCTGAACGACCAGCCGGTGGCCGGCATAGTGGAACTGTTCTGAGGACGACCGATGAAGACCCGGGTGCTGGTTGTAGATGACTCGGCGCTGATGCGCAGCATCCTCTGTGAACTGATCAACGCAGCGCCCGACCTCGAGGTCGTCGGCACCGCGGGTAGCGCGCAGGCCGCCCGCGAAGCCATCAAGCAACTGTCGCCCGACGTGCTGACCCTGGACGTCGAGATGCCCGGCATGGACGGGCTGGAATTCCTGGATCGCCTGATGCGGCTGCGGCCGATGCCGGTGATCATGATCTCCGCGCTGACCGACAAGGGCTCCGAGACCAGCCTTCGCGCGCTGGAGCTCGGGGCGGTGGACGTCATTTCCAAGCCACGCGTCGAACCGGTGGCCGGCATGCAGCGCTACGCGGACGAGATCTGCGACAAGATCCGCGCCGCCCGCTTGTCCCGGCCACGGGTCATGCCCAGGGCCGACCCCATGCCGAACCGGAACGGGACTGCCCATGTTGCAAGCGGGGGTGCAGCAAAGGCGGGCGCGGCAAACCCGCCACCGTCAAACCTGCCTCAACTGGACGCACGGACCCTGGCCGAGAAATATATATATATAGGCGCCTCGACCGGCGGCACAGAAGCGATCAAGGAAGTCCTGACCCAGCTACCGGCCAGCATGCCGCCGATCCTCATCGTGCAGCACATGCCGGAAATGTTCACCGGCTCGTTCGCACGCCGGCTCGACAGTCTGTGCAGGATCCGCGTGAAGGAGGCGGAGGACGGTGAGCGCATCCAGCCTGGCACCGCCTACCTCGCGCCCGGGCATTCCCACTTGCGCCTGCGCCGCACAGCGGCCGGGGCGGTATGCGAGTTGTCGCGCGACGAACCGGTCAACCGTCACCGTCCCTCGGTGGACGTGCTCTTCGAATCTGCTGCGCGCTGGAGTGGCAGCCAGGCCTTGGGGGTAATCCTTACTGGCATGGGAAAGGACGGCGCTCGCGGTATGCTCGCCATGCGTCAGGCCGGGGCATGGAACATTGCGCAGGACGAGGAAAGCTGTGTAGTCTGGGGCATGCCGCGGGAGGCGGCATTGATTGGTGCAGCGCAGGAGGTCGCCGCCCTGCGGGATATCCCCACCCGTCTGCTTGCCCGCCTCAAGGGGGAAGGGCGCGGGAGCAACATGTAAAATGCTGGCTCGGGCAGGGCGCAACTCAAGAGTTGGCGCCATCTGACGATAGAATCGCATAATAGCTACAAGAACACTGGAGTCGCACCTATGGAAGCAAACGTGACGGTCAACGATGGGCAGGCAACCTTGCACCTGTCGGGCCGCTTCGATTTCAAGGCGCATCGTGAATTCCGCGAGGCCGTCGAAAAGCTGCTGTCCCAATCGCCGGGCCGTTCAGTCAGCGTCGATCTGGCCAGTGTTTCCTACCTCGACAGTTCAGCGCTCGGCATGCTGCTGATGCTGCGCGACAAGGCCAAGGCTGCCAGCCGCGAAGTCCATCTCACTGGCGTCAAGGGCAATGTCCGTCAGGTTCTGGACATCGCCAACTTCTCCAAGCTGTTCACGATCAACTGATCGCGGACGTGCTGCGCAACATGCGAAGGCCGGGCTTGTCCCGGCCTTCTGCTTTTCCGGCGGCCCCTTCCCGGCCGTCGTCGCCGTTCCCCAAGTGTTCCGCTGGATATCCCGCGCGGCATCGACGCGGTATCCACATGGTCTCCATCCTCCTGCCCGACGGCCTGCTGGGTATTTCCCCTCATGCATGACGGGGCCCGCGCCCTAAAGTAGCTGGTCGCCCGGACCGATATCCGGGCTGAGAGCAGCTTGTCTGGCAGGAAGCCGGCATTGATGGCGAGCCGGTTCCGGTGCCGTCAAGCCGGCGAAAAAGCGGGGTGAAGTGTTGCACGATGTGTCGGCCCCCGTTCATGCGTGCAAAAGCTGCTGGATGCGGCTCTCCGGCTGGGTTTCAGGGATGACGCAGCGCAGCTTTACGACTTAAGTTTGCCTGAAAGGCGTCGTAAACCCTGTAGCAGTGGGGCACCTGCGCAGAGCAGGTGCAAAAACGAAACAACGGAGCACCCAAATGTCCGAATTGCTCAAGGCGGTTGATGCGCGAACCCGGTTGGCGGGAACCAACAAGCTGGAGATCCTGCTTTTCTCACTGGGCGTCGACGCACGTACCGGTCGCCGCGAGAGTTTCGGCATCAATGTGTTCAAGGTGCGTGAGGTGATGCGCACGCCCGCGATCACCGCCGCGCCGGACATGCAGGCTGGCGTCGAGGGCATGGTGTCGCTGCGCGGCCAGTTGGTGCCGGTGGTCGACCTTGCCAAGTACTGCGGCATCGACCGCGAAGGCAAGCGCGAGATCATGATCGTCACCGAGTACAACGGTCATACCCAGGGTTTCCTGGTCGAGGCGGTGGATACCATCCTGCGCCTGGACTGGTCGAACATGCGCGTGCCGCCAGACATGCTGACCAATCGCCTGGGCGGTATGGTCACCGCGGTGAGCGAGCTGGAAGACAGTCGACTCATCATGATGCTGGACGTCGAGAAGGTGCTCTCCGAGACCACCAAGTACGACGACGAATTCATGTTCCGCGACATCAAGCCGATCGGTCGCGACATGATGGTTTTCTACGCGGACGACTCATCGGTCGCCCGCAAGCAGATCGAACGCACGCTCAACGTGCTGGGCCTGCGCCACAGCGGCGCGATCAACGGGCGTATCGCCTGGGAAGAGCTCGACAAGATCGCCACCCATGCCGAGATGACCGGTCGCAAGGTGTGGGAGCTGGTGCACCTGATCCTCACCGATGTCGAGATGCCCGAGATGGATGGCTACATCCTCACCCGCAAGATCAAGTCCGACCCGCGCTTCGACGGCGTGCCGGTGCTGATGCACTCGTCGTTGTCGTCCATGTCCAACCAGACGCTGGGCAAGTCGGTGGGCGTGGATGGCTACGTGCCGAAGTTCGAGCCGCACAAGCTGTCGGACGCGATCCGCGCCATGCTGGCGCCGGAACAACTGGTTGCGGCCTGAGCGCCGCGCCGAGCATCAACCCAGGCGATCGAGAAACATGGATACGCAAAACTCCAACCTGCTTGAATCGATAGACGGCCGTACCCGGCTGGCGGGCTCCAATCGCATGGAGATCCTGCTGTTCAGCCTCGGTACCAGCGAGATTTTCGGCATCAACGTGTTCAAGGTGCGCGAAGTCTCCAAGACGCCCTTCATCACCAAGTCGCCGAACATGCCGCATGGCGTGGAGGGGCTGATTTCCCTGCGCGGCAACGTCATCCCGGTGCTGTCGCTGGCCAAGGTCATCGGCTTGGCGAAGCCGGGCGCCCCGCTGGGTGGTTCGATGATGGTGACCGAGTACAGCAAGCGCACGCTGGGCTTCCTGGTGAATGACGTCGATCGCATCATCCGCGTGGAGTGGAGCAAGGTCCGCCAGCCCGAGAACATGGCGGCGCAGAACTTCATTACCGCCATCACCGACCTGCCGGACGGCAAGCTGGTGTCGATCCTGGACGTCGAGACCATCATGGCGCAGACCTTCGGTGAGCCGGCGATCGGCAGCATCGAAGCGATCGACCAGGACGGCGAGCGCAACATCTTCTTCGTGGATGACTCCAGCGTCGCCCGCCGCAAGATTGCGGAAGTGCTCGACAAGCTCGGCATCCGCCACAAGCATGCCCTGAACGGCATGGAAGCCTGGACCCGCCTGGAAGGCCTGGCCACGCACGCACAACAACAGAAGCGGCGTCTCGCCGAAGAACTCGACCTGATCCTGGTCGATGCCGAGATGCCGGAAATGGACGGCTACGTACTCACTCGCCATATCAAGAGTGACAGCCGTTTCGACGGAATTCCCGTCGTGATGCATTCGTCCCTGTCATCGGAGGCGAATCGCTCGATGGGCAAATCGGTGGGCGTGGATGCCTATGTCGCGAAGTTCGATGCGGAAATTCTCGCCGATACGTTGCGCCCGTATCTCATGAAAGCAAAGTAAGCAAGGACAGAGCCGGAGAAAACCATGTCGGATCCCAAAATGAAATTCCTGGTTGTTGACGATTTTTCGACCATGCGCCGGATTGTCCGCAACCTGCTGAAGGAACTCGGATACACCAACGTCGACGAGGCGGAGGACGGTGTCGCAGCGATGCAGAAGCTGACCGCGGGCGGCTTCGATTTCGTCGTGACGGACTGGAACATGCCGAACATGACTGGCATCGAGCTGCTGCGCGCCATTCGCGCCAATGCGCAGCTCCAGCACCTGCCGGTGCTGATGATCACCGCCGAGGCGAAGAAGGAAAACATCATCGAGGCCGCGCAGGCAGGCGCCAGCGGCTACATCGTGAAGCCCTTCACCGCCGCGACCTTGTCCGAGAAGCTCGGCAAGATCTTCGAAAAAATGAAGGCAGCTGCCTGATCTGCGCCGACAAGGAGTCCACAACATGGCCAAGCGGCAAAAAGCAGACGAGTCCGGCGACAACGCCGAACTGCAGGCACTGTTCGACAACATTGCTGGTGAAGCAGGCAAGCCCAAGCTGGAAGTCGTAGCCGGCACCGACTCCGAGGAGTCGGGGGATTCGGACGACCTGCAGAACCTTTTCGATTCCGTATCCGCCGGTACCAGCCCTGCGGCACCGGCGGCGGCCGTTACTGCCACGGCGGCAGGGGAGATCGGCGATTCGCCCGAGCTCGAAGCCCTGTTCGACACGGTGGCTTCCGGCGGCGCGGCCCCTGCGGCGGCCCGCACGCCCGAACCCATCGTGGTTCACATTCCGCAGACCGCGGAAGAGCGTCAGGAGTCGGTGTTCAACAAGCTGGGCAACCTGACCCGCTTGCTGCACGACACGCTGTGCGAACTCGGCTACGACAAGAAGCTGGAAGAGACCGCGCAGAAGCTGCCGGATGCCCGCCAGCGCCTGACCTACATCTCGCAGATGACCGAGCAGGCGGCCAGCCGCGTGTTGAACGCGACCGACGTGGCCAAGCCGATCCAGGATCGCGTGGAAGAAGACGCCAGTGCCTTGTCCTCACGCTGGGACAAGCTGTATGGCCGCGAACTGTCGGTCGATGAATTCAAGCAACTGGCTGGCGACACGCGAGCCTTCATGAACCAGGTGAAGGAAGACAGCAAGGTCGTCAATGCGCAGCTGCTGGAAATCATGATGGCGCAGGACTTCCAGGATCTGACCGGGCAAGTGATCAAGCGCGTGGTCGACATGGCCCAGACGCTGGAGACCGAACTGCTCGGCGTGCTGATCCAGTCGGCACCGGAAGGCAAGCTGAACCTGGCGGCGGACGAAGGTCTGCTGAACGGTCCGGTGGTCAATGCGGCGGGTCGCGACGACGTGGTGACCAACCAGGAGCAGGTGGACGACCTGCTCGAAAGCCTGGGCTTCTGAGCCAACCGAGCAAATCTGAGCGCGTTCTGAGCGGAGTACGAGATGAGTGACTTTGGGGGCATGGAAGACCTGTTGCAGGATTTCCTGATCGAGGCCGGCGATCTGTTGTCAGGTGTGGACAACAAGCTCGTCGACCTGGAGCGGGCGCCGAATGACAAGGGCTTGCTCAACGATATTTTCCGGGGCTTCCACACCATCAAGGGTGGAGCCGGCTTCCTCAACGCGACCGAACTGGTCACGCTGTGTCACCTCACTGAGAACCTGTTCGACAAGCTGCGCAACGGTGAGCTGTCGATCACGCCGGAGGCGATGGACGTCATCCTCGCCGCCACCGGCGCGGTGCGCGACATGTTCGGTCACCTGGAGCGCGGCATCCAGCCGTCGCCGGCTGATCACCAGATCATTGCCCAGCTCAAGCTGGCGCTGGCCGGCGAACTCAAGGCCGGCGCGGTGCCCGCGGCAGCGCCTGCGCCCGTTGCCGGGAAGCCGGTCGCGGCGGTTGCGCCCGCGCCGCAGCCCATTGCGGCGGCTGCCAGCATTGGTGCGGATGGCATCGACTGGAACGCCTACTACTTCGCGGTGACCGGCGTCCAGCCGGGTGCCGTGGTGTCGGTGCCGCCGGGTGAGCCCGAAGTGCATCTGGAAGACGCCAAGGCCCAGGAGATCATCCAGGCTGCGATCGGTCGCCGTGCGGCCGACAAACCCGGCTACAGCGGCCCGACCGGTCGCCGTACCGAGGAACGCCAACGCGACAACTCGATCCGGGTCGATACCTCGCGCCTGGACCAGGTGCTCAACCTGTCGGGCGAAATCGGCCTGACCAAGAACCGCCTGAACGCGCTGCGCAGCGACATCCTGAACGGCAAGAACGACACCGACACGCTGCATGCGCTGGACGTAGCGGTCAGCCAGCTCGACCTGCTGGTCTCGGACCTGCAGAACGCCGTCATGAAGACGCGCATGCAGCCCATCGGCCGCCTGTTCCAGAAGTACCCACGTATCGCGCGCGACCTGGCCCGTTCGCTGGGCAAGGACGTGGAGCTGGTGCTGGAAGGCGAGGACACCGAAATCGACAAGACGATGATCGAGGATCTGTCCGATCCGATCATCCACTTGATCCGCAACGCGGTGGATCACGGCGTCGAACTGCCGCATGAGCGCCTGGCCGCCGGCAAGCCGGACAAGTCCTTCGTGCGCCTGGAGGCGCGCCAGGAAGGCGACCACATCCTCATCCTCGTGGCCGAAGACGGCCGCGGCATGAATGCCGAGAAGCTGCGCGCACGCGCCGTGGAGAAGGGCCTCATCTCGGATGAGGAAGCCAACACCATGGATGAGCGCCAGAGCTTCAACCTCATCTTCCTGCCGGGTTTCTCGACCGCGGCGCAGGTCTCCGACGTGTCGGGCCGCGGCGTGGGCATGGATGTGGTGCGTACCAACATCCAGAAGCTCAACGGCACCATCGACATCAAGTCGGAACTGGGCAAGGGCACCACCTTCATCATCTCGCTGCCGCTGACCCTGGCGATCCTGCCGGTGCTGCTGGTGTGCCTGGAAGACCAGCCGTTCGCGGTGCCGCTGTCCATGGTCCGCGAGATCCTGCCCATCGTCCCGAACGAGGTGCAGGAACTGGGCGGCCGTGCCACCCTGGTGGTGCGTGGCGAAGTCCTGCCGATCGTCTCGCTGGCAAGCCTGCTGGGCTGGCCGCAGAACCAGGTGCCGGAGTACGGCGTGCTGATGCAGACGGCGGAACAGAGCTTCGTGCTGGCCATCGACAGTTTCGCCGGCCGCGAGGACGCGGTGATCAAGTCGCTGGACGACTTCCGTCCCAAGGGCGTGGCCGGCGTGACCACGCTGTCCAATGGCCAGATCGTGCTGATCCTGGACATGAAGGAACTGCTGGCAGCGATGGGCGACCAGAAGGTGGCGACGCGTTCGGCCTTGCTGCTGGAAGACCGGATCGCCCAGGCAGCCTGATTGCTGCGCTGCGCAAGGGCTGAGACTTAATACCGCCTAGAAAGCTATCGTCGGCTTGAATGCCGCCAGTACCCCGGCGTAGGATGGGGTCACTGGCGGCATTTTCATTGGAGCGGCGGTGACCCATCCCTCGCATGAGAACTTCGATTTCGACTACTGGAGCGCGCTCGCCAGGCGCGATCCGGCGGCGTTCTTCGCGGAACGCACGCAGATGATCGACGCTTTCATCGCGTCCGTGCCGGCCCAGCATCGCGATGGCCTGCGCAATCTGCAACACCTCATCGACGCCACCCGCCTCGAAGCCGGAACGCCCATGCAGGCGGTGCGCAAGATGATGGGTATGCTGGGTGACCAGCTCGGCGCCCTGCAGGGGCAGCTCGTCGAGCTGCGCAAGGAGTCGGACCGACTCGCCGCGGCCGCCGAGCGCCTGCGTTCCTGAGGACGGTCCAGCCCACTGCAGTATCATTCGCCGTGTTTACCCCCCATAACAACACGGCCCATGTCCACTCAACGGCAGTTCCCCACTCTTGAAGACTACGTCGGCAATACGCCGCTGGTGCGCCTGAAGCGCCTGCCCGGCGACGCGATTACCGCACGTAACAACGTCATCCTTGCCAAGCTGGAAGGCAACAACCCGGCGGGGTCGGTGAAGGATCGTCCCGCGTTGTCGATGATCCAGCGCGCCGAGAAACGCGGCGACATCAAGCCGGGCGACACGCTCATCGAAGCCACCAGCGGCAATACCGGTATTGCCCTGGCCATGGCCGCTGCAATGGGCGGCTACAAGATGATCCTCGTGATGCCGGAGAACCAGAGCGTCGAGCGTCGCCAGACCATGCGTGCCTTTGGCGCGGAGCTGGTATTGACGCCGCGCGAAGGCGGCATGGAACTGGCGCGCGATGTTGCCGAGCGCATGCGCAATGAAGGGAAGGGCATCATCCTCGACCAGTTCGCCAACCCGGACAATCCGCAGGCGCACTACGAAGGTACTGGCCCGGAGATCTGGCGCCAGACCGATGGCCGCATCACCCACTTCGTCAGCAGCATGGGCACCACCGGCACCATCATGGGTTGCTCCCGCTACTTGAAGGAAGTGAATCCGGCGATCCGCATTGTCGGTTGCCAGCCGGAAGACGGCTCGCAGATTCCCGGCATCCGCAAATGGCCGGAGGCTTACCTGCCTTCGATCTTCGACCGCAGCCGCGTCGACCAGGTGGAGAACGTCAATCAGGCTGAGGCGGAAGAAATCACGCGTCGTCTGGCGCGGGAAGAAGGCATCTTCGCTGGCATCTCGTCCGGCGGTGCGATGGCCGTGGCGCTCCGCATCGCCGCGCAGGTGGACAACGCAGTCATCGTGTCCATCGTCTGCGACCGGGGTGACCGCTACCTGTCTACCGGCGTGTTCCCTGCCTGATGGCTGCGACGCTCGTCTTCGACATCGAGTCGATTCCCGACGTTGCGGGCATCCGCAAGCTGGAGAACCTGCCGGACGATCTTGCCGACAGCGAAGTCGCGGAGTGGATGTTCCAGAAGCGTCGCGCGGCTACGGGCTCGGACTTCCTGCCGCATTTCCTGCAGCGCATCGTCACCATCAGTTGCGCGCTGCGTGACGGCAACAGCTTCCGCGTGTTTTCGTTGTCGGAGCCGGATACCGATGAGGCCGGCATCATCCAGCGCTTCTTCGACGGCATCGAGAAGTACACCCCGCAGGTGGTGTCGTGGAACGGTGGCGGTTTCGACCTGCCGGTACTGCACTATCGGGGCCTGCAGCACGCGATCGTCGCGCCGCGCTACTGGGACATGGGCGATGGTGATTACGCGGACAGCCGTGAATTCAAGTGGAACAACTACATCAGTCGCTACCACACACGGCACCTGGACCTGATGGACCTGCTGGCGATGTACCAGCCGCGTGCGAGCGCGCCGCTGGATGATCTCGCCAAGCTGTGCGGCTTCCCCGGCAAGCTGGGCATGGATGGCAGCGCAGTGTGGGGCGCCTATCAGGACGGTAAAATCGCCGAGATCCGTGATTACTGCGAGACGGACGTGGTGAACACTTACCTGGTGTTCCTGCGCTTCCAGCTGATGCGTGGCGCACTGGATGCGGACACCTATGCGCAGGAAATCGAGTTGGTACGTGACACGCTGTCGCGCAATGAGGCTGCCCACTGGAAGGAATTCCTCGCTGCCTGGAAGTCCTGACAGTTCCCTGACCGTTCCAGGTGAGCGACGAAAAAAAGGCAGCCCGCGGGCTGCCTTTTTTCTTGTGTACTTCCGGCTCAGGCCGCCAGGTCGATGCCCTTGTGCGCCTGTACGATCTGCAGCAGCGGCGCAAAGATCTTGGGCGAGCCTGCCACCAGATTGCCCGTCTTCAGGTAGTCGGCTTCGCCACCAAAGTCGCTGACGAGCCCGCCCGCTTCGCTGATCAGCAACGCGCCGGCCGCCATGTCCCAGGGCGACAGGCCGATTTCGAAGAAACCGTCGAAGCGGCCGCAGGCGACGTACGCCAGATCCAGCGAGGCTGCGCCCGGACGGCGCAGGCCGGCGGTCTTCTCGGTCAGTTCGCGGAACATGCCGAGATAGGCATCCACGTGCTGCAGCTGCTTGAACGGGAAGCCGGTGCCGAGCAGGGCCTCGTTCATGCGCGCACGCTTGGAAACGCGGATGCGGCGATCATTCAGGAAAGCGCCGCGACCGCGCGTGGCGGTGAACAGCTCGTTGCGGCTGGTGTCGTAGATGACGGCCTGTTGCAGCACGCCTTTCTGGGCCAGCGCGATGGAGACCGCGTACTGCGGCATGCCATGGATGAAGTTGGTCGTGCCGTCGAGCGGATCGATGATCCACTGGAACTCGCTCTGGCCGTCTTCGCCCGATTCCTCCGCGAGGATCGCATGGTCGGGGTAAGCTTCACGGATGACTTCGATGATCGCTTCTTCCGCAGCGCGGTCGACCTCGGTCACGAAATCGTTCTGCTGCTTCGCGCGTACTTCCAGCAGGTCGATGTCCAGCGCGGCGCGGTTGATGATGGTGCCCGCGCGGCGTGCGGCCTTGACGGCGATATTGAGCGTGGGATGCATGAATGCGAATCTCGTCGTGAGCGCCGCGGACGTCAGTGTTCCGGGCGCGTAAAACTCTCGATTATACAACGTGGACCATCAATCTCCCGAGGCGCTGTTGTCTGCGAGCGCCGTGCTGTCCCGCGTGCGCGTTGTGCTGACGCGGCCCAGCCACCCCGGCAACATCGGTTCTGCGGCGCGCGCGATGAAGACCATGGGTCTGTCGCGCCTCTATCTCGTGCAGCCGCGTGCGTTTCCTCATCCGGAAGCCGAGGCGCTCGCATCAGGCGCCACCGATGTACTCGCGAATGCCACGCTCTGCGAATCACTTGCTGATGCACTGGTCGGTGTAACGATTGCTGCGGCCACGACGTCCCGTCGTCGCGAACTGGCGCTGCCCATGCAGTGGTCGCGGGATGCCGCCCGAACCCTCGCATCCGCGGCGCAGCAGGCAGAGGTGGCGCTGGTCTTCGGCAACGAGACCTATGGCCTGTCCAACGAAGAACTGGCGCAGTGCCAGTTGCCGGTGATGATTCCGGCGAACCCGGAATACGCTTCGCTCAATCTCGCGGCCGCCGTGCAACTGCTGAGCTACGAGTTGCGCATGGCGATCGTCGATACCGGTGAGGCGCCTTACCTTGAGGGCGAGCTGGCGACGGTGGATGAAGTGGAGCAGATGTTCGGCCATTTCGAACGCGCCATGACCACCAGTGGATTCTTCAATCCGGACAACCCCAAACGCTTGCTACCGCGGCTGCGTCGCCTGTTCGGCCGCGTGCGGCTGGAGAAGGACGAGGTCAACATCCTGCGTGGCATGCTGGGTGCGTTCGAGGCGCCCTGGCGCAAGCCGAAAAGTTGATCGATTTAGTCGGGCAATCTAGAATCCGGGGCTTCCCGTACTAGAAACAGATCATGTTTGCCCATCTCCGCGAAGACGTCGCCAGCGTTCTGCAACGCGACCCGGCCGCAAGGTCGAAGCTGGAGGTGGTGACCTGTTACCCGGGTATCCACGCCCTGTTGTTCTACCGCCTCGCTCATGCTCTGTGGCTGCGCGAATGGCGCTGGCTGGCCCGCTTCATCTCCCACTTTTCCCGCTGGTTGACCGGTATCGAGATCCATCCGGGGGCGGTCATCGGCCGCCGTGTGTTCATCGACCACGGCCATGGCGTCGTCATCGGTGAGACTGCTGAAATCGGCGACGACTGCACCATCTACCAGGGCGTCACGCTCGGCGGTACGTCCCTGTATCGCGGCCAGAAACGTCATCCGACACTGGAGCACGGCGTCGTGGTGGGCGCCGGTGCGAAGGTGCTGGGAGGCTTCACTGTCGGCGCCGGGGCAAAGATCGGCTCCAACGCGGTCGTCGTGAAACCGGTGCCCCCGGGCGCGACGGCCGTCGGCAATCCGGCACGGATCATCGAAGCGGGTGCGGCCGCACCGGATTCGCCGTTTTCTGCCTACGGCGTCACCCGCAACATGGACGATCCGCTGTCCAAAGCCCTGCATGCCTTGCTGGATCACGCAACCGAGCAGGATCGACGCATCGATGCGCTCGTTGACCGCCTGAAAGCTGCCGGCCTGTGTGCCGAGGGCGAGGTCGATAGCCAGCGGCAATTCGACCACGATTACCTGAGCAAGATTGTCGATTGAAATCTTGACTGAAACTGTCGGGTATTTTAATCTTGACTAAATTCATCGGGAATTCGTTGCCAGCCCTCTGAGGCCCACCCCATGCGGCTTACCACCAAAGGACGTTTCGCTGTCACTGCCATGATCGACCTCGCCTTGCGGCAGGGAGACGGGCCAGTCACGCTGGCAGGCATCAGCGAGCGGCAGAGCATTTCCCTGTCTTACCTGGAACAGCTTTTCGGCAAGCTGCGCCGCCACGAACTGGTGGCCAGCGTGCGCGGGCCGGGTGGTGGATACACGCTGGCGCGCGACATGGCCGGCATTTCGGTGGCGGACATCATCATCGCGGTGGACGAGCCGCTCGATGCCACGCAATGCGGAGGCCGCGAGAACTGCCATGACGACCGCCGCTGCATGACGCACGAACTGTGGACCAACCTCAACCGCACGATGTACGACTATCTGGAGTCGGTCACGCTGGCCGCACTGGTCGAACAACAGCGTGGCCGCGAAGCGGTTCCCTGCGTGACGGTCATCCGAGACGAGCGGCTGCGCACGGCCACCAAGTCCGCTTCCATCCTGGCCGAGTGAGCATCATGTTTGCGCCGGTCTACCTCGATCACAACGCCACCACGCCGCTCGACGAGCGCGTGTTCGCGGTGATGGAGCCATTCCTGCGCGACCGGTTCGGCAATGCGTCGAGCCGCCACGAGTACGGCCGCCACGCGCGGGCCGCGATCGATACGGCGCGAGCACAGGTTGCCGATGCCGTAGGTGCGCACCCTAGCGAGGTTATTTTCACCAGCGGTGGCTCGGAGGCGAACAACCTTTTCGTGAAGGGCGCGGCCGGCAGCCAGCGCGGAGGCGTGGTCGCCATCGGCGCCAGTGAGCACCCCTGCGTGCGCGAGCCGGCCCGCCAACTGGTCGGGCAGGGCTGGCGCATGCTCGAACTGCCGGTGATGGCGACCGGCCACCTGAACACGACGGCGTCCGCCACGTTGATCGCCCAGCACCGCCCGCGCCTGGTGTCGGCCATGCTGGCCAACAACGAGACCGGTGCCCTGTCGAACGTGATGGCATTGGTCGAACCGGTCCGTCAGGCTGGCGGCTGGTTGCATACGGATGCCGTGCAGGCGCTGGGCAAGATCGCACTGGATTTCCGCACACTTGGCGTGCAGGCCATGACCGTGTCGTCGCACAAGATCGGCGGTCCGATCGGCGCAGGTGCGCTGGTGGTGGCCAAGCGCGTCGACATGGCTGCGCAGATTGCGGGTGGTGGCCATGAGCGTGGCCTGCGCTCCGGTACCGAGAACGTCGCCGCGATTGCCGGCTTCGGTCGCGCATGCGAGCTGGCTGTGCAGGAACTGGATGCGCGTGCCGCGCAGATGCGTGTCGCGCGCGACCGGCTGGAAGAGCGTTTGCTGGGCCTGGGCGCCCGTCCTTTCGGTGGCGTCGAGCCGCGCCTGCCGAACACGAGTTACTTCGGTTTCGACAACATCGACGGCGAAACGCTGGTCGCGAAGATGGACCGCGCCGGTTTTGCGATTGCCAGTGGCGCCGCCTGTTCAAGCGCGAATCCCGAACCGTCCCGCACCTTGCTCGCGATGGGCGTGGAGCCGGATGTGGCGCGCACGGCGGTGCGCGTCAGCATGGGTCCGCGCACCACGTCCGAGGATGTCGACCGATTCGCCGAGACTATCGGTGCGATGCTGATTGAATTGAAACGCATGGCTGCAGTGGCAGTCTGACCAGATAAGTACAACAGGGAGTGGTAGTGATGAAGTTCCCCATCTATCTCGATTATTCGGCCACCACACCGGTGGATCCGCGTGTGGCACAGGCGATGATTCCCTGGCTGACCGAGAACTTCGGCAACCCGGCGAGCCGCTCGCACGCCTACGGCTGGACGGCTGAGGAAGCGGTCGAGACCGCCCGCGAGAACGTGGCCGCGCTGGTCGGCGCCGACCCGAAGGAGATCGTGTGGACTTCCGGCGCAACCGAGTCGAACAACCTCGCCATCAAGGGTGCCGCGCACTTCTACGCCAGCAAGGGCAAGCACCTGATCACGCTGAAGACCGAGCACAAGGCCGTGCTCGACACCATGCGCGAACTGGAACGCACGGGTTTCGAAGTGACTTACCTGGACGTCCAGGAAAATGGCCTGATCGATCTGGAAGCCTTCAAGGCCGCGCTGCGTCCGGACACCACCGTCGTGTCGGTGATGTTCGTGAACAACGAGGTCGGCGTCATCCAGCCGATCGCGGAACTGGGTGAGATCTGCCGTTCGCGCGGCATCATCTTCCACGTCGATGCGGCACAGGCGACCGGCAAGGTCGACATCGACCTGAACGCGCTGAAGGTGGATCTGATGTCCTTCTCGGCGCACAAGACCTACGGCCCGAAAGGCATCGGCGCGCTGTATGTGCGCCGCAAGCCGCGGGTGCGCCTGGAGGCGCAGATGCACGGCGGTGGCCACGAGCGTGGCATGCGTTCCGGCACGCTGGCGACGCACCAGATCGTCGGCATGGGTGAGGCCTTCCGCTTGGCGAAGCTGGAAATGGGCGCCGAGCGCGAACACGTGCGTGCGCTGCGCGACAAGCTGCTGGCCGGCCTGACGACGATGGAAGAGGTGTTCGTCAATGGCGACATGGAAGCCCGCGTGCCGCACAACCTGAACATCAGCTTTGCGTACGTGGAAGGCGAGTCGCTGATCATGGCGATCAAGGACGTCGCGGTGTCTTCGGGCTCCGCCTGCACCTCGGCATCGCTGGAGCCGTCCTACGTCCTGCGCGCGCTGGGCCGCAACGACGAACTGGCGCATAGCTCCATCCGCTTCTCCATCGGCCGCTTCACGACCGAGGAAGAGGTGAACTACACGATCGAGTTGCTGCACAACAAGATCGGCAAGTTGCGCGAGCTGTCTCCGCTGTGGGAGATGGTGAAGGAAGGCGTCGACCTGAACACCGTGCAATGGGCCGCTCACTGAGCGCCGCACACCAGAAAGTATCGGAGTACTGAAATGGCATATAGCGAAAAGGTCCTCGACCACTACGAAAACCCCCGCAACGTCGGCTCCTTCGCCAAGGAAGACGGCGAGGTCGGTACCGGCATGGTCGGCGCGCCGGCCTGCGGTGACGTGATGAAGCTGCAGATCAAGGTGGATCCTTCCACCGGGGTCATCCAGGACGCCAAGTTCAAGACCTATGGCTGCGGCTCGGCCATTGCCTCCAGCTCGCTGGTGACCGAATGGGTCAAGGGCAAGACGCTGGACGAAGCGATGAACATCAAGAACACCGCGATCGCCGAGGAGCTGGCACTGCCGCCGGTGAAGATCCACTGTTCGATCCTGGCCGAAGACGCCATCAAGGCGGCGGTCGAGGATTACAAGAAGAAGCACGGAGCCTGATCATGGCCGTCACCTTGTCCGCATCGGCGGCGCGCCACGTCGCCAATTTCATGACGAAACGTGGCAAGGGCGTGGGCATCCGCCTGGGCGTCAAGACTTCCGGTTGCTCCGGCATGGCCTACAAGCTCGAGTATGCCGATGAGCAGGCTACCGATGACCTCATCTTCGAAAGCCACGGCGTTAAGGTTCTCGTGGACCCGAAGAGCCTGCCTTACATCGACGGCACCGAACTGGATTTCGTACGCGAAGGCCTGAACGAAGGCTTCAAGTTCAACAACCCCAACGTCAAGGACGCTTGCGGTTGCGGCGAAAGCTTCAACGTCTGAGTTTCCTGCCGGACTTCCGGGTCTGCGGCCCGTCGTGAGACGGGCCTGTTTTCTTTGTAGCCGTGATCCAGGACTATTTTTCTCTGTTCCAGTTGCCGGAAAGGTTTGCGCTCGATCTGGGCGCACTGGAAGGCGCATACCGGCACGTGCAGGCGCAGGTGCACCCCGACCGCTTTGCGCATCGCTCCGAAGTCGAGCGACGCGTCGCCATGCAGTGGGCGACCCATGCCAACGAGGCTTATCGCGCCTTGCGCAACCCGGTGGAGCGCGCGCGCTATCTGCTGGAGCGCCGTGGCTTGACCATCGATGCCGAGCGCAACACGGCTATGTCGCATGCCTTCCTGATGCAGCAGATGTCCTGGCGGGAAGCGGTGGAAGAGGCGGCCGGCGACGTGCAGGCGCTGAGCCGGCTTGAGAAGGACTTGCAGCGTGACGAAGGGGTCATGCTTGACGATCTTCAACATGCGCTCGACGACGCCAGCGACAATACGCAGGCGGCCGAACTGGTGCGTCGCCTGATGTTCATGGAAAAACTGCGGCGCGAGATCGACGATGCGATCGCGCAGCTTGAAGACTGATCGACCTGCAACATGCTTCATGTGACTGGACTGCCGAGAGTGGAACGCTGATGGCCCTGCTGCAACTCTCCGAACCGGGTGAAACCCCCGCGCCGCACACCCGCCGGCTGGCGGTCGGTATCGACCTGGGCACCACCAATTCGCTGGTCGCCACGGTGAGGCACTCGCTGACCGAGTGCCTGCCGGATGCCGAGGGGCGCAGCCTGCTGCCCTCGGTGGTTCGTTACGCCAAGGGCAGCGTAACCGTCGGCGCGGACGCGCTGGCTGCCCAGGCACAGGATCCGCGCAACACCGTTGCATCGGTGAAGCGCCTGATGGGGCGCGGCCTCGCGGATGCCGATCCGGCCATGCGTGCGCGCTTCGATCTGGTCGACGCCGGCGGCATGGTGCGCATCAAGACGGTTGCCGGCGAGAAGAGCCCGGTGGAGGTTTCCGCCGAGATTCTCAAGGTGCTGCGTGCACGCGCGGAGGAGACGCTCGGCGGCGAACTGGTCGGCGCGGTGATCACCGTGCCCGCCTATTTCGACGATGCCCAGCGGCAGGCCACCAAGGACGCGGCGCGCCTGGCCGGTCTCAACGTGCTGCGCCTGCTCAACGAGCCGACGGCGGCGGCCATTGCCTACGGACTCGATGAAGGGGCCGAGGGCATCTATGCCGTGTTCGACCTCGGTGGTGGCACTTTCGATTTCTCGGTGCTGCGGCTGTCGAAGGGCGTGTTCGAGGTGATGGCCACCAGCGGGGACTCCGCACTGGGTGGTGATGATTTCGATGAAGCCCTCGCGCAGTGGCTGCATGCCGAGACGCGCGGGGCGGATCTCGATTGCGGCTCGCATCGCGCGCTGCTCGCGGAAGCCAGGCGCGTGAAGGAAGCCCTGACGGCATCCGCCACTGTCTCCGCCGAGGTTCCGTTGCTGGGGGGCAGCAAGCGCGCGGTCGAGGTCAGCGCGGGGCATTTCCATGCCTTGACCAGGCCGCTGATCGAACGCTGTTTCGCACCGGTGAGGAAAGCGCTGCGCGACGCCGGGCTGAAGGCGCCGGATATCGAAGCGGTAGTGCTGGTGGGCGGGGCGACGCGCATGCCGCATCTGCGGGAAGCCGTGCAGGCCTATTTCGGTCGCGTGCCTCACACCGACATCGATCCCGACAAGGTGGTCGCCATCGGCGCCGCCATCCAGGCCAACGTACTGGCCGGCAATCGTCGCGCGGATGAAGACTGGTTGCTGCTGGACGTGATTCCGCTGTCCCTCGGGCTGGAAACCATGGGCGGGCTGGTGGAGCGCATCATCACGCGCAACTCCACGATTCCCGTTGCCAAGGCGCAGGAGTTCACGACCTACAAGGACGGCCAGACCGCGATGGCGATCAACGTCGTGCAGGGCGAGCGTGACCTGGTGAGCGAATGTCGCGCGCTGGCACGTTTCGAGTTGCGCGGCATTCCGCCGATGGCCGCCGGCGCGGCGCGCATCCGGGTGACCTTCCAGGTGGACGCGGACGGATTACTGTCGGTGTCCGCGCGCGAGCAGACCAGTGGCGTGGAGGCGAGCGTCAGCGTGAAGCCCAGCTACGGCCTGTCCGACGATGAAATCACCGCCATGCTGCGTGCGGGGGCCGAGCATGCCACCGCCGACATGCATGCGCGGGCGCTGCGCGAGCAGCAAGTGGAAGCCGATCGCCTCATCGACGCGACCCGCCAGGCGCTGGCCGCGGATGCCGCGTTGCTTTCCGCCGAGGAGCGCAGCGCCGTCGACCAGGCCATCGACGCGCTGGCTATCCTGCGCCAGGGCGACGACCACCTTGCCATCAAGGCCGGTATCGAGGCCCTGTCGCGGGCGACGGCCGACTTTGCGGCACGTCGCATGGACCAGGCCATCCGTAACGCACTGACCGGCAGCCGCATCGACAACCTGCCTGTCTGAAAGCACGAGAACCCATGACCCAAGTCGTTGTACTCCCCCATGTAGAGTTGTGCCCGGAAGGCGCCGTCATCGATGTCGCGCCGGGTGAATCCATCCTCGACGGATTGCTGGAAAACGGCATCGACGTGGAGCATGCCTGCGAGAAATCCTGCGCCTGCACGACCTGCCATGTCATCGTGCGGGAGGGTTTCGCTTCGCTGGAAAGCGCCGAAGACCTGGAAGAAGACATGCTGGACAAGGCCTGGGGCCTGGAGCCGAATTCCCGTCTGTCCTGCCAGGCCATCGTCACCGATACGCCGCTGGTCGTGGAGATTCCGCGCTACACGATCAACATGGTGTCCGAGGGAGGCAAGCGCTCATGAAGTGGACCGACACGCTGGACATCGCCATCGAGCTGGCCGAAACGCATCCCGACGTGGACCCGACACGGGTGAATTTCGTCGACCTGATGACCTGGGTGATGGCCTTGCCCGGCTTCGACGACGACCCCAAGCGTTGTGGCGAACGCATCCTGGAAGCGATCCAGGCTGCGTGGATCGAAGAGCGCGACTGAATCGGCGTCCTTCACAGACAACAAAAAAGCGAGGCTGGTCCTCGCTTTTTTGTTGTCTGTCGCGTGCGGCCTCTAATCGAAGCGGGACTCCGGCACTTCGTTCAGGCTCAGCCAGTACTGGCCGAGCTGGCCGACCGTCTGCAGGAAGCGCTCGAAATCCACCGGTTTGCGCACATAGCTGTTCGCCCCGAGGCTGTAGGCCTCGTGGATGTCCTGATGCTCTCTCGATGTGGTCAGCACGACCACCGGCAGCAGGGCCGTGCGCGAATCGGCGCGGATGCGGCGCAGCACTTCCAGGCCATCGATGCGCGGCAGCTTGAGGTCCAGCAGCACCACGGCGGGCATGATGCCGAGGTCACGTCCGGCATGCCGCCCGGTGCCGAACAGGTAGTCCAGCGCATCCACGCCGTCGCGCGCCACCACGATCTCGTTGGGAATGCGGTTCTTGCCGAAGGCGCGCAGCGTCAACGCTTCGTCATCGGGATTGTCTTCGACGAGGAGGATCGGGCGGTCGGACGACATCGTGGGCTTTCAGGCGCAGCGCCGCTGCGGCAGTGTTTTCCGGACTGGTTTGGACACTTGTCCGGCTGATTCTAATCGAAGCCCGTGTCCGGCACGTACCGGAACATGCTGCCGTCTGCCATGCCGACGGGCGGGTAACCCTCAATGTCTGCATGCGCGCGCCGATATGGGAAAGGTTGCCGTCTTGTCCGCCCGGAGCGCAGACCCCCATG
This sequence comes from Uliginosibacterium sp. H1, assembly GCF_036017065.1. Lineage (NCBI taxonomy): Bacteria > Pseudomonadati > Pseudomonadota > Betaproteobacteria > Rhodocyclales > Zoogloeaceae > Uliginosibacterium > Uliginosibacterium sp. H1. Next base: position 674,291 of record NZ_JAYXHR010000001.1, on the reverse strand, counting down.
CCCGATCTGTCCCTGCCAGCGCATTCCAACAAATACTTCCTGCACGGCTTGATCCAGCTCGCGCGTCATCGCGACGTCGAAGTCGTGGAGGACATCTATGCGCAGAACGGCATGAAGCTGATCGCACGCGGCAGCCGCGTCGACGCCGGGCTGTACGAGCGGGTGGTGAGCCACAAGCTGGCGCGGCCGATCGAAACCTCGGTGGCGGCCGCCGAATTGCCCGGGCCGGAGATCTACCGGCGCGAGGCGGAGCGCCTGCTCGATACCTTTCCTTTCGTGCGTTGCATCTGCGACTGGTCGAACGGTCGCGTCAGTCCGGTCGACATGCTGGCCGAGATGCGCTTCTCGCCACAGGCAGCCACCTTGCTGGCGGTCGCCGAGCAACGCATGCCAGGCATGCGCAGCCACGACGTGCTGGTGTCCCTGCTGGCGGTGGGCCTGGCCAACGTCTACCGCTACAACGACGCCGAGTTGCTGGCCGCGGTGGGCATCGCCGGCATGTTCCACGATGTCGGCGAGGCCTATGTCGACCCTGCACTGTTGCGCGCCGAACGCCCCCTGAGCCCGCGCGAATGGATGTCCTACACCGCGCATCCGATCATCGGTGCTGCGCTGGCGCGCGAGGTCGGCGGCTTCGACAGCCTAGTGCAGCGCGGCATCCTTGAACATCACGAACGCCTGGATGGTTTTGGCTATCCGCGCAGCCTGCGCGAGGACGCCTTCTCGGTGGCCGGACGTCTCGTCGCGCTGGCCGAGACCTTGTCCGCACTGGTACAGAAGCAGGCGCCATGCAGGCGTATCGACATCGCGCTCAAGATCATGCCCGGCGAGTACGAGCCGGAACTGGTCAGCCTCGTGTCGGACCTGATCGACGAGGTCGGCATCGAGGGCCGCGACCGCCTGGAGACGTTGGGCGACATCCAGACATCGATCCACGACGTTTTCACGCGCATCGCCCGCGTGCTGGCGGCCCACGACATGGTGCAGGTGCAGGCGCGCAGCATGTCGGCGCGCGCGCGCGGCTTCCTGGAGGATGTGTTCGAGCGTTTCGTGCGGGTCCAGCGGGCTTTTGCGAGCACCGGCGTGGCCGGTCTGGCCGAGCTGGGCATGGCCATGAGCGACGAGGAGTTCATCGAGTTCCAGTTCGAGGCCGGTTGCGTGCTCGACGAAATCGCCTGGCGGCTGATGAAGCTGTCGCGCGAACTGGTGCTGCAGAGCGCAACGCTGGACGAGGGAGATCGCCGCCTGTTGATGCTGCTTGCCGAGGCCATGGCCGGCGGGCAGGGCGGCGAGGGGCTGGGCACGGCCCAGGGTTCTGTCCTGGCCACGCTGTAGGCCGGACTTGCCCCGGCCTTGTGGCTAGGGGCGCTTCAGCCAGCCTATCTCGGCGGCACTCGCCGGGCCGATCAGGACCTGGTTCAGCGAGCGCGGGATGTCCGACTCGGACTCGCTGCGCGGGATGCGGCCGGCCATCAGTTCGGCCATCTGCTGCGGATAGCGTGGCTGCGCGTCCGGCTCGGCAAAACCATCAGGCCAGTTCGGCTGCAGGTCGGCGCCGTATTTGTCGGTAGCGCCCAGCGTGTGCAGGAATTCGTGGGCGATCACCATGGCGTTGCTGCCACGCATCGCGCGTGAGGCGAAAGCGTTGATGACCCCGATCTGCCCCTTCTGCAGGCCATGCGAATGCAGCATGCGCGCATTGCTTTGCGGGTCGTGGTACAGCACGTAGAGCCGCACATCCGGCTTCAGCGAGGTGGCCGGCGTGTTGCGCCAGGCCCACCATCGCAGCTTGAGGCTCCAGGCAATGGCCGACAGGGCGCTGGCCTGGGTGGGCGACGGTGGTGGTTTGACGCTCACGGTAGGCCCGAGCGCGACGTCGATCGGTCGCAGTACGTCGACACCATGGCGCTTTGCCTCCTCGGCAATGAACTCCGTGATGTCCGCGAAACTGTCTGGTTGCAGGCCGCGGATGTAGGCCTCGCTCGCCGCACTGCCATCCCCGTTGATCGGGAACACGGCGATGTGCAGGGTGTTCTCCCAGGACGTGGCGCGCTGCTGCGCGCGCCAGCTACCCAGGGCGACGGTGGCCAGGACCAGCAGCAGGACGGCGATGCGGAGCTTGCGGAACACGCGGGCCGGTCAGGCGACGGTGACGGGGATCTTGCCGATCTTCGCCTGCCACTCCTTCGGCCCGGTGTTGTGCACCGAGGTGCCGGCGGAGTCGACCGCCACGGTCACCGGCATGTCCTCGACGGTGAACTCGTAGATCGCTTCCATCCCCAGATCGGCGAAGGCCACGGTGCGCGAGGCCTTGATGGCTTTCGACACCAGGTAGGCGGCACCGCCCACGGCCATCAGGTACACCGACTGGTGCTTCTTGATCGCCTCGATGGCGGTGGGGCCGCGCTCGGACTTGCCGATCATGCCGAGCAGGCCGGTCTGCGCCAGCACCTGTTCGGTGAACTTGTCCATGCGGGTGGCGGTGGTGGGGCCAGCCGGACCCACTACTTCGTCGCGAACCGGATCGACCGGGCCTACGTAGTAGATGAAGCGGCCGGCCAGGTCGACCGGCAGCTGTTCGCCCTTGTTGAGCATGTCGACCATGCGCTTGTGCGCGGCGTCACGGCCGGTGAGCATCTTGCCGTTGAGCAGCAGCACGTCGCCCGGTTGCCACGATGCGACTTCCTCGCGGGTCACGGTGTCCAGATTGACGCGCTTGCCCTTGGAGGTGTCGTAGGTGATCGACGGCCAGTCGTCCAGCGAGGGCGGGTCCAGGTAGACCGGGCCGGAGCCGTCCAGCGTGAAGTGGGCGTGGCGGGTCGCGGCGCAGTTCGGGATCATGCAGATCGGCAGGCTGGCGGCGTGGGTCGGGTAGTCGAGGATCTTCACGTCCAGCACGGTGGTGAGGCCACCCAGGCCCTGGGCGCCGATACCCAGCGCGTTGACCTTCTCCCACAGTTCGATGCGCAGTTCTTCGATGCGGTTCTGCGGGCCGCGCGCGATCAGTTCCGGCATGTCGATCGGGTCCATCAGCGATTCCTTGGCCAGCAGCGCGGCCTTTTCCGCGGTGCCGCCGATGCCGATGCCCAGCATGCCCGGCGGGCACCAGCCGGCGCCCATGGTCGGCACCGTCTTGAGCACCCAGTCGACGATGGAGTCGGAAGGGTTGAGCATGACCATCTTGCTCTTGTTCTCAGAGCCGCCACCCTTGGCCGCCACGGTGATGTCCACCTTGTCGCCGGGGACGATCTCGTAGTGGATCACCGCCGGCGTGTTGTCCCTGGTGTTCTTGCGACCACCCGCCGGGTCAGCCAGGATCGAGGCGCGCAGCTTGTTGTCCGGGTCGTTGTAGGCGCGGCGCACGCCTTCATTGATGGCGTCGTCCAGCGAGCCGGGGAAGCCTTCCCAGCGCACCTCCATGCCGACCTTCACGAAGATCGTCACGATCCCCGTGTCCTGGCAGATCGGGCGATGGCCCTCGGCGCACAGGCGCGAGTTGATCAGGATCTGCGCCATGGCGTCCTTGGCGGCCGGGCTCTGTTCCAGCTCGTAGGCCCTGGCGAGGTTGGTGATGTAGTCGACCGGGTGGTAGTAGCTGATGTACTGCAATGCAGCGGCCACACTGTCGATCAGGTCGTTCTGGCGGATGGTGCTCATGGCGAAGTCCTTCTGTTGCTTCTGTTATGTATGCGCGCTTGTAGCCTGGCTCAGTGCGCGTCTTTGTCGTGCTTGATGGCCGGGGTCATGAGGCGATCGCAGGCAGCGATCGCCATGGCGGAGAGCAGGAAGGCCAGGTGGATGCCGGTCTGCGCCCACAGCACCTTCTCCGAATACGCCTCGGCGTTGATGAAGGTCTTCAGCAGGTGGATCGAGGAGATGCCGATGATCGCGGTGGCCAGCTTCACCTTCAGCACCGAGGCGTTCACATGCGACAGCCACTCCGGCTGGTCGGGGTGGTCCTCCAGATGCATGCGCGACACGAAGGTCTCGTAGCCGCCAACGATGACCATGATCAGCAGGTTGGAGATCATCACCACGTCGATCAGGCCCAGCACCACCAGCATGATGGTGGTTTCGGTCAGCTTGCCCTTGTCCGCACCGTAGCCGACGGACTGGGTGATGTGCGCGAGGGCGTCGGCGTTGCCGAAGGCAGCGCCGATCAGATCGACCAGCTCCACCCAGAAATGCACGACATAGACGGCCTGGGCCAGGATCAGACCCACGTAGAGGGGGAGTTGCAGCCAGCGGCTTGCAAAGATGAGGCTGGGCACGGGCGGGAGCTTTTTATAGGGAGACGGCGACATGGCGGCGGGCGTAGGGAACGATAATTATCGAGGGGAGCCGAAGGCCTGACAGGGGCGCTTTGCGGCGGTGGTCATTTTACCGTGTGGCGCTTTGCTGCGGGCGCGAAGGTGGCTCGCGGTGATTCGTGATGTAATGCACCCCCTTGCGTTGGCCCGCAGATAACCTTGTGGCAATCTCGGCCCGCACATAATAAATACGGCGCGCTCATCAACCGAGACATCAAGGCGCCGATATAGAGACACGGATGGTCGGCAGGAGGAGCTTGTGGCAATGAAGAAGCAGTCGTTGGATCCGGTGCGTCGCCATGCGCGCGCAGTTAGCGGTTTTACCCTGCTGGAGTTGCTGGTGGTGGTGGCCATCATCGGCATGCTGGCGGCCTACGTCGGCCCCAAGTACTTCGGCGTGCTGGGCAATACCGAGCAGAAGTCGGCCCGTGCGCAGATCAAGCTGTTGTCGGACGCGGTCAAGCTCTACCGTCTCGACGTCGGCACCTATCCCACCACCCAGCAAGGCCTCAACGCGCTGTTGCAGCAGCCCGGCGGCGTGAGCGGCTGGAAGGGGCCTTACCTGGAAAAGAAGGGCGTGCCGCTGGATCCGTGGAAGAAAGCGTACATGTACCGCTTCCCCGGCACCGACGGCCGTGACTTCGACGTCTATTCCTACGGTAGCGACGGTCAGCCCGGTGGCGCCGACAACGCTGCCGACGTGACGGACTGACCGGCTCACCCGGGGACGCGTCATGCGTTTCGAAGTCCGGGCCCTGTCGGCCGCCAACCAGTTGCAGACGGTCCTGCTCGACGCCGAAGACGAGCAGTCGGCCCGTCGTGCCGCCGAGGCGCAGAAGCTGCGCCCGGTCACCGTTCGCCGCGTACAGGCGAAAGGCGGGGCGCGTGGTCGCAGCAAGGCCTTCTCGCTGGTGTTGTTCAGCCAGGAGTTGCTGGCCTTGCTGGAGGCCGGCCTCACCCTGGTTGAAGGCATCGAGGCGCTGGTCGAGAAGGAAAGCTCGCCGGTGGCCCGCAGCATCATGGAGTCGCTGCTGGGCCGCATGCGCGAGGGGCTGCGCTTCTCCGACGCCATCGCCCTGCAGCCGGAGTATTTCCCGCCGCTGTATATCGGCATCGTGAAGGCGGCCGAGCGCACCAGCGACCTTCCCCGGGCGCTGACGCGCTTCATCGATTACCAGATCCGCCTCGACGCCGTGCGCAGCAAGATCGTGGGCGCGATGATCTACCCCTCCATCCTGTTCTCGGTCGGTGGCCTGGTCGGCCTGTTCCTGATGGGCTTCGTGGTGCCGAAGTTCGCCGAGGTGTACAAGGACAGCGGACGTGACTTGCCATGGGCGTCGCAGTTGTTGCTGTCCTGGGGCAACTTCCTGTCCGAGCATCTGGCCATCGTGCTCGGCATGGTGGCCCTGCTGATCGCCGGCATGGTGGTGGGCATGCAGAAGATGAACCGCGAAGGCCGCTGGGGCCAGCTGTTCTCGAAGCTGCCGGGCATTGCGGAGCGCGTGCGCATCATCGAACTGTCCCGGCTCTATCTCACCATGGGCATGCTGCTGGAAGGCGGCATCCCCATCGTCCCGACGCTGGAGATGGTCAGCGGTACGGTGTCCGCCAACACCCGCAAGAGCCTTGCACTGGCACGGGCCGACATCTCGCACGGCGATCCGGTGTCGAAGTCCTTCGAGGCGAATGGCCTCGTGACGCCGATCGCGCTGCGCATGCTGCGTGTCGGCGAGCGCTCCGGCCAGCTCGGCACCATGCTGATGCGCTCCGCGCTGTTCTACGAAGGCGAGAGCACGCGCTGGATCGATCGCTTCAGCAAGACATTCGAGCCCGCGCTGATGGCCCTGATCGGCCTCGTCGTGGGCCTCATCGTGGTACTCCTGTACATGCCGATCTTCGATCTGGCGGGGTCGTTGCAATGAACGCACGCGATACCCGCATCACGCCCGAGCAACTGTCGGCCGCCCGCAAGGCGGCAGGCATGTCCGGCCGCAGCGTCATGACCGAGCTGGAGCTGGCAACCGGGCTGGACCCGCGCGATCTGCTGCACGCCCTGGCCGCCAGCCTGCGTTACGCGGTGATGGAAACGGCCGAGATGCTCGATTCGCTGCCGGCCTTCGACATGCTGCCGCTGGCGCGCGCGCAACAACGCAACTGCCTGCTGCTGCGCCTGCCGGACGGGGCTGCCGGGCGCCTGGTCGGCGTCGTGTCCGATCCCTTCGACAGCGATCTGCAGGTCTGGCTGGACAACCTGACCGGCCGCTCGCTGGAGTACCGCCTTGCGCTGCCGGCCGATATCCAGGCCTACCTGTCCAAGCAGGAAGAGAGCGTCAGCGCGCTGGACTCCATGACCTCCGGCTCCGGTGAGTCGACCGCCGAAGGCAAGGTGTTGGAGAGTCTGACCTTCGCTTCGGTCAGCGATGCAGCCAGCCCGGCGGTGAAGCTGGTGAACTCCACCCTGTACGAAGCCCTGAAGCTCGGTGTCTCCGACATCCACCTGGAGAGCACGCCGAGCGGCATGGTGTCGAAGTACCGCATCGACGGTGTGCTGGACCAGGTGGCGACCATCAACGGCATCGCACTGGCCGAGCAGGTCATCTCGCGCATCAAGGTGCTGGCCGAGCTGGACATCGCCGAGCGCCGCATCCCGCAGGACGGCAGCTTCCGCGTCGAGGCACGTGGCCGCGAGATCGACCTGCGCGTCTCCATCATGCCGAGCATCCACGGCGAGGACGCGGTGATCCGTATCCTCGACAAGCGCGCGATGGTGGAGCAGCACGGTTCGCTGACGCTGGACGCGGTCGGCCTGGACGGCCAGACCCTGCAGATCATGCGCCGCCTGGTCAACGAACCTTATGGCATGGTGCTGGTGACCGGCCCGACCGGTTCCGGCAAGACCACGACGCTGTACGGCGCGATCTCCGAAATCAACTCCGGCCGCGACAAGATCATCACCATCGAGGACCCGGTGGAATACCAGCTGCCGGGCATCCTGCAGATTCCGGTGAACGACAAGAAGGGCCTGACCTTCGCGCGCGGTCTGCGCTCCATCCTGCGGCACGACCCGGACAAGATCATGGTCGGCGAAATCCGCGACAAGGAGACCGCCGAGATCGCCGTGCAGTCCGCGCTCACCGGCCACCTGGTGTTGTCCACGGTGCACGCCAACAGCGTGTACGACGTCTTCCAGCGCTTCACGCACATCGGCGTGGATCTCTATTCCTTCGTGTCTGCCTTGAATGGTGTGACCGCCCAGCGGTTGGTGCGTGTCAATTGCAAGCATTGCAGCGCACCCTATGAGCCGACGGACGAAGAGCTGACCCTGACTAACCTGACGCGCGAGCAGGTACAGGGTTTCCGTTTCGTCAAAGGCCGTGGCTGCGGCGACTGCCGTGGCACGGGTTATCGCGGTCGCAAGGCCGTGGCCGAGGTGCTGACGATGAATCCCGAGCTCGCGGAGCTGATCGTCGAGCGTCGTTCGGTCCGGCAGATCATGGAAGCTGCGCGCCGCAACGGCACGCGCAGCCTGTACGAAGACGCGCTGCGCCTGGTGGCGCGTGGCGAGACAACCCTGGAGGAGGTAAGGCGTGTCACGCTGGCTACGTAATGCCTGTCTGGTAGGCGTGGGCCTGCGCGAAGTGGTCGGCATCGAGCCGCGCCACGGTGGCAAGCCTGCCGACGTGCTGGCGGTGGCATCCCTGGACCCGGCCATCAGCGGCGGCATGCCGGAGGTGCGCAACTGGGGGGCGCCGCTCGCCACGGTAATGGCCGATCTGGCGCGCAAGGTGAAGACGGTGGACGTCAGCGTGGCGGACGACTGGGTGCGCTACTGGCGGGTCGAGGCGCCCGACGGCCTTGGCAGCATGGGGGAGTTGCGCGCATTGGCGCAGTCGCGCTTCGAGGAATTGTTCGGTGCGACCTCCGCCGACTGGGTGGTCGAAGCCGACTGGCAGGCCAGCGGCAGCATGCTGGCCAGCGCCATGCCGCGCGAACTGGTGGAGGCGCTGAGATCGTCCGCCGAGGCCTGCGGCCTCACCTTGCGCACGGTTGCTCCGGCCGCGGTGCGCTGGTTCAACCGCCATGCCGACGGGATGGTCACCGATTGCTGGTTCTGCAGTTTCGGCGAGCGTAGCGTCTGCGCCGTGCTTTTCGAAGGCGGGCATGTCGTGCATGTGCGCCAGTTCCGCTTCGACCAGAAGCCCGACACCACCGAGATGCTGGCCCGTCTGGAATCCGAGTCGCTGCGCGTCGGCCTGCCGCAACCGCGCCATGCGTACTTTGCAGGGCAGACCCAGATGAAGGGTGAAGGCGAGGTCGGCAGTTTCAAGCTGAAGGTGCTGGGCCGTTTCGACGCGATGCCTGAACTGCGCCCGCGTTCCGGCCAGGGCGTGACGGCGGAGGCCAGCCTGCTGGCGTTCTCGGGGTGGGTCAAATGAAGCCGATGCGCATTGATTTTTCCGGCCGTTCGCCGCTGCGCACCCTGCCCAGCGGATCGCCGCGCGATTTTGCGATGCTGGGCGTATTGCTGCTGGCGTTGCTGGCGGTCGTGGCGGGTGTCGCGACCTGGTCTCACCTGCAGGCCAGGACGTCTGCGGCGCGGCAATCACTGGCCGAAGTCGAGGATCAGCAAGTCCGCCTGGCGCAGGCGCCGGGCGACGCAGGCCTTTCCGCGGAAGGCATCGCGGCGGTGAACCTCGCGGTGCGCCACCTCAACTATCCGTGGGGAATGGTTTTCGACGCGCTGGAGAAAAGCCTGCAGCCCGATGTCGTCATCAGTTCGGTGGAAGTCGGGATGGCACGTCAGGGGGCCAAGATCATCATCGACGCGCCGACCGTCGAGCACGCGCTCAACTACGTGGAGGGCCTGCGTGGCCAGCCCGAAGTCGGTGGTGTCGTGCTGATGCGGCAGGAGGTGGTGTCGACCGATGCCAACCTGTTGCGATTCACGCTGGATGTGCAGAGCAGCGATGTCGTGCGTCGTGAAGGCGCGCCGGGAGTGCGGCCATGATGGCCTTGCGTGATCGCTCGCCGGCGTACTGGCGCACGGCTGCCGAAATCTGGTTCTGGCGCCAGGGCCTGGGTCCGGTGCTGCTGGCCGGCCTGCTGGTTCTGGCGGTGGTGGTCTGGGCCGTCCTCGTACCGGCGGAGAGCAAGCGCCTGGAAGAAGTCGAGCAGCGTCAGGCCGAGGCCGAGCGGCTGGCGGAAAGCGGCGCGAACGAGGCGGCTGCAGCGGCCAGCCGGCCTTCTGCGCTGGCTGCATTCCGGAAAATCCTTGGCGACCCGGAAGATGGCAACGTCACCATCCGGCAGATCTTCAACATCGCGCAGGAGGCCGGCGTTCGCCTGGCCCAGGCGGAATACCGGCGCCTGGGCGACACGAGCAGTGCCTATTCGCAGATGCAGGTGGCACTGCCGGTGAAGGGCAGTTACTCGTCGATCCGCCGCTTCTCGCTGCTGCTGCTGGCCCGCCAGCCTTCGATCTCGATCGACCAGATCAACCTGCGTCGCGAAAGCAACGGCGGCCCCGAGGTGGAGGGCCAGTTCATCCTGTCCGTCTGGCAGCAGCCCGTGCCGGGTGCCGCGGTGGCGCAGGCGCCGCAGGGAGCCGCGCGATGAAGAACCAGCGCGTTCTCTACATGGTGCCGCTGCTGCTGATCGCGGCATACCTGGCTTTCTTTGCCGACAAGACGCCTGAGGAAGAGCTGGTGGCACCGGTGGCGCGGACGACGCCGATCGAACCGGTGGGCCAGGGCCAGCCCGCAGCTTCGGCACCGCAGGCGGCTGCCATGCCCCAGTTTTCACAGGAGCCGGATGCCTCGGGCGTGATTCCGCTGGCGCCTCGTGTCCAGCTGGCAGAACTGGCTGCGGCCGGCGGTGCCGATCTGTTCGCACACGGTGTCGGCCCGTCGCCCGAAGAGCAGGCCGCACAGCAGGCGCAGCAGCAACAGGAGCAGCAACAGGCGGTGCAGCCGCCGCCGCAGTTCCCGTATGCCTTCATTGGCAAGCAGTTCGATGGTCGCGACTGGCAGGCCTTCTTCGAGAAGGGCGACACCACGCTGATCGTCAGTTCCGGTGCGGTAGTGGACAACGACTTCCGCGTGCAATCGATCAAGCCGCCGCAGATGCTGGTGCTGCATGTGCCCAGCAAACAGATCATCAATATCGACATCGACAATGCGCAGTGACATGAAAACTACAACTCTGACTGCTGCGATGCGAAGGGCCGGCATGCTCGTGCTGACGGCCGGCATGCTCGCTGCATGTGCCACAGCACCCATGCAGGGCGAACTGGACCACGCCCGTGCCCTGATGAACACCGGACGGGTCAAGGAGGCCTATACCCGTCTGGCAGAACTGAATGCCCAGTACCCTGGCAGCGTGGAGACCACTGCTGCCTACAAGGTCGCGCTGGAGCGCTATTCCGGCCTGCTGAGCAGTGCCGCCAGCGAGGCCACGACGCAGAAACGCTATGACGACGCCGACGCCCTGTACAACGTGCTGGCCGGTCTGCCGGGGCAGGGCGCGCGCGCGCAATCCGGCCTCGCCAGCGTGCAGACCGCGCGCGGTCATGCCGCATCGGTCGCCGTAAGCGGGCCGGTTCCGGTGCCGCCTGTCGCCCCCGCAACGCCTTTGCCGCCGGTGGCCGCCGCGGCGCCTGCTGTCGTGCCGCCGCCCGCACCTGCTGCCACCGCGCCCAGGCCTGCAGCGGTGTCGGCCCCTGCAACGGCGCCGACGCCTGCCCCGTCCGCTGCACGCCCCGCTGCGACCGTGCCGCCCGCAGCCGCCGCGCCTGCGCCGGCCGGTGGCATGGCCAACAACGTGGAGGAGGGGCTCAACCGTCGCATCTCGATGCAGTTCAAGGATGCTTCGGTGCGGTCGCTGTTCGACGTCATCAGCAAGACCGCCGGGCTCAACGTCATCATCGACAAGGACGTGCCGCAGGACCTGAAGACCTCGATCTTCCTGAAGAACACCACGGTGGCGGCGGCGATCGAGAAGATCCTCATCACCACCCAGCTCAGCAAGCGCAACCTGGATGACAACACCCTGCTGATCTTCCCGGACGACCCCGCCAAGCAGCACGATCACCGCGAGATGCTGGTGCGTGCCTTCCACCTCGGCAATGCCGACGCGAAGGCCGTGGCCAACAGCCTGAAGACCATCCTGAAGGCCAACAACATGGTGGTCGACGAGAAGCTCAATATGATCATGTTGCGCGACACCGTCGAGGTCATCCGCGCGGCCGAGAAGATCGTTGCGCTGCAGGACGTGCCGGAGCCGGAAGTGATGCTCGAGGTGGAAATCCTCGAAGTGAACGTCGACTACCTGCGCAACCTGGGCGTGAGCTGGCCCTCCGGCGTCTCGTTCTCGGTGCCGACCGCCGAGAATGCCGGCAAGCTGACGCTGAACGACCTGATGAAGCTGAATTCCAGCGGCATCGGCGTGTCCGACCTCAAGCTCGGCATCAATGCACAGGACAAGAACGGCAACCTCAATCTGCTGGCGAATCCGCGCATCCGTGCCAAGAACCGCGAGAAGGCGCGCATCCTGATCGGCGAGCGCCTCCCCAACATCACGACCACGCTGAACAACAGCGGCTTCGCGGCCGAGAGCATCAACTACATCGAAGTCGGTCTGAAGCTGGAATTCGAGCCGCAGGTTTTCGCCGGCAACGAGGTGGTGATCCGCATCGGCCTGGAGGTCAGCGCCGCGCAGCCGGCAACCATCAGCACGTCCAACGGCTCGACCGCGTACCAGATCAGCACCCGCAACGCGAACACCGCGCTGCGCCTGAAGGACGGCGAGAACCAGATCCTCGCGGGGCTGATCCAGGACCAGGACGTCAAGCAGACGACGGGCCTGCCCTGGTTGTCCAGCGTGCCGATACTGGGACGCCTGTTCGGCACGAACAGCGACCAGAAGAACAAGAAGGAAATCGTGTTGTCGATCACCCCGCGTCTGGTGCGTGGCATTACCCGTCCGGAAAGCGTGGAGTATTCCGCCGGTACGGGTTCCAGCCTGCGTGGCCGCCGCCCGGGCGGTGGCGAATTCGGGGCTTCCGCGGATTCGACCGGCCAGTTCGGCGCGGACCCGAACAGCAGCCTGCAGCAGGGTGGCGCGCAGATCGAGGCGATCCGCATTCCGCTGCAGTCCAGCCCGCGTCGTGAGCGTGACGAAGACTGATCCGGCGTCGAGGATGCGAGTGCGGATGCCGGGTGCGCGGCTGCGGTCCCTGAGCATGCCGGTGCGGACCGCGGGTTCGTACTGGCAGCGCGCCTTCACGCTGGTCGAGTTGCTGGTGGTGATGGCGATCGTGGCCATGCTGCTGACCCTGGCGGTGCCCAAGTACTTCCAGGGTCTGGACCGCTCCAAGGATGCTGTGCTGATGGAGAACCTGCGCATCACCCGCGAGGTGATCGACAAGTTCTACGGCGACAACGGGCGTTACCCGGAAAACCTGGGCGAACTGGTGCAGAGGCAATACCTGCGCAACGTGCCGCTGGACCCGATCACTTCCAGCACGCGCACCTGGATCCTCGTGCCGCCGCAGGCGCCGTACAAGGGCAATGTGTACGACATCCGCAGTGGCGCACGCGGCTTCACGCGGGACGGCCGACCTTATTCATCCTTGTAGCTTCTACGGGTGCATCAACAAAAAGGCCTCGCGATCGCGAGGCCTTTTTGCTGCTCGGGCGATGCTCAAAGCAGCGGCACGATCAGCAGCGCCACCAGGTTGATGATCTTGATCAGCGGATTCACCGCCGGCCCGGCCGTGTCCTTGTAGGGGTCCCCGACGGTGTCGCCGGTGACGGAGGCCTTGTGGGCGTCCGAGCCCTTGCCGCCGTGGTGGCCGTCCTCGATGTATTTCTTGGCGTTGTCCCAGGCGCCGCCCCCGGTGGTCATGGAGATCGCGACGAACAGGCCGGTGACGATGGTGCCCATCAGCACGCCACCCAGCGCCTGCGGGCCGAGCAGGAGCCCGACGAGCACCGGGACGAGTACCGGCAGCAGCGAGGGAATCATCATTTCGCGGATGGCGGATTTGGTCAGCATGTCCACCGCGCGCGAGTAGTCGGGCTTGGCGGTGCCTTCCATGATGCCGCTGATCTCGCGGAACTGGCGGCGCACTTCGACGACGACGGCGCCGGCGGCCCGGCCGACGGCTTCCATCGCCATGGCGCCGAACAGGTAAGGCACCAGCCCGCCGATGAACAGGCCGATGATCACCATGTGGTTCGACAGGTCGAAGCTGATCGTCTGGCCGCGGCTTTCCAGTGCGTGCGTGTAGTCGGCGAACAGCACGAGGGCGGCCAGGCCTGCCGAGCCGATGGCGTAGCCCTTGGTGACGGCCTTGGTGGTATTGCCGACGGCGTCCAGCGGGTCGGTGATGCCGCGCACCGATTCGGGCAGTTCCGCCATCTCGGCGATGCCACCGGCGTTGTCGGTGATGGGGCCGTAGGCGTCGAGCGCCACGATGATCCCGGTCATCGACAGCATGGAGGTGGCAGCGATGGCGATGCCGTACAGGCCGGCCAGTTCGAAGGCGACCAGGATGGCTGCGCACACCGCGAGCACGGGCAGGGCGGTGGATTTCATCGACACCCCCAGGCCGGCAATGATGTTGGTGGCATGGCCGGTTTCCGAGGCGGCGGCGACATGCCTGACCGGCTTGAAGTCGGTGCCGGTGTAGTACTCGGTAATGACTACCATCAGTGCCGTCAGCACCAGGCCGACGACCGAGGCGCCGTACAGCCGCATCTGTGCGCCACTCTGCAGGCCCATGGCATCCGCCAGCGCGGCGTCCGGTACCAGCCAGCGGGTGATGAAGTAGAAGCTCACCAGCGCGATGACCCCGGCGACGGCCAGGCCGCGATACAGGGCCGCCATGATGTGGCCCTTCTGCGCCGAGCGGACGAACAGCGAGCCGATGATCGACGCGACGATGGCAACTGCGCCCAGGGACAGCGGGTAGAGGACGCCGGCGCCGGGCTCCGACACCAGCAGCAGGGCACCGAGCAGCATCGTGGCGATCAGCGTCACCGCGTAGGTTTCGAAGAGGTCGGCGGCCATGCCGGCACAGTCGCCGACGTTGTCGCCCACGTTGTCCGCGATGACGGCCGGGTTGCGCGGGTCATCCTCCGGAATGCCGGCTTCCACCTTGCCGACGAGGTCGGCGCCGACGTCTGCGCCCTTGGTGAAGATGCCGCCGCCCAGGCGCGCGAAGATGGAGATCAGCGACGAGCCGAAGGCCAGCCCGACGAGAGGCTTGAGTACCTGCAGAAGCGGGGTTTCCGGGGCCGCGTGCGCCGTCAGCCAGGCGTAGTAGCCGGCCACGCCCAGCAACCCAAGGCCGGCGACCAGCATGCCGGTGATGGCGCCGCCGCGGAAGGCGACGGTCAGCGCGGCGTCCAGCCCCTCGCGGGCGGCCTCGGCGGTGCGCACGTTGGCGCGTACGGACACATGCATGCCGATGTAGCCGGCCAGGCCGGAGAGGATTGCGCCGATGGCGAAGCCGATCGCGCTGGCCCAGCTCAGCGCGAAGCCGATGACCAGGAACAGGACACCCCCGACGACGCCGATGCTGAAGTACTGCCGGTTGAGGTAGGCCGAGGCGCCTTGCTGGATGGCCAGCGCAATTTCCTGCATGCGCGCGTTGCCTGCAGGCAGGGCCAGGATCCAGCGGGTAAACCAGGCGCCATAGAGGATGGCCAGGGCGGCACAACCGAGCGACAACCACAGTGCTGCTGACATCGGCATATCTCCTTGAACGACATGACACGAACGGCAGTGGTCCGGGCGCCGGGGTGCGTAAGGCTTGCGGGGTGGCCCGGCCGGTTTGCGCGAGCGTATCACCGTGCGCCTTGCCGGCAACGGCGGGTGTTCCTGACTTGACGCCAGCGGGTGCAATGAGGCGAGGATCAGCCGCGGTATAGTTCGGCCATGAATACCGCAACAAGCACTGCAACACTGAAGATCGCGCTGGCCCAGATCAACTGCGTGGTGGGTGACGTCGCCGGCAACGCCCAGCGCATCCGCAAGGCGGCCGAGCAGGCCAAGGCGCGCGGCGCCCACTTGCTGCTGACTCCGGAGCTGGCCCTGTGCGGCTATCCGCCCGAAGACCTGCTGTTGCGTGACGATTTCTTCCGCACCTGCGACCGCGAACTCGCCGCGCTGGCGGCGGCGACTGCCGGCATCGACGTGCTGGTAGGGCATCCCGACGAATGTGGCGGCCGTCGTTTCAATGCCGCGTCCCTGTTGCGCGATGGCCGCATCGTCGCCACGTATCACAAGCATCGTCTGCCGAACTACGAGGTGTTCGACGAGCTGCGCTATTTCGATTCCGGTGCCGCACCCTGCGTGCTGGACATCCGTGGCATCAAGGTGGGCGTCAATATCTGCGCCGATGTCTGGGAGGAGGGCGCGGCCGAGGCCGCGGCGGCCAGTGGCGCCGAACTGCTGCTGGTCCTGAACGCCTCGCCGTACCACATGCACAAGCAGGCCAGCCGCTACGAGGTGTTGCGTGACCGCATCTCGCACGCGCACATGGCGGCGATCTACTGCAACCTCGTCGGCGGGCAGGACGAGCTGGTGTTCGACGGCGCCAGCTTCGCGCTGGACGCTGGCGGGGCGCTGGCCTACCAGGCGCCCGCCTTCGCCGAGCGGCTGGACGTGCTGGAGTATGCGCATGGTCGCATCCGTGGCGGCGAGGTGACGCCGCCGCAATCCATCGAAGCCGAGGTCTACGAGGCGCTGAAGCTCGGCGTGCGGGATTACCTGGGCAAGAACGGCTTCCCGGGGGCGATTCTCGGGCTTTCGGGGGGCGTGGACTCGGCGCTGGTGCTCTGCATCGCCGCCGACGCGCTGGGGCCGGACAAGGTGCGGGCGGTGATGATGCCTTCGCCCTACACCGCGCAGATGAGCCTGGACGACTCCCGTGCGCTGATCGAGGCACTGGGCGTGCGCTACGACGAGCTGGCGATCCAGCCGGCCATGGACGTGTTCGAGGCGATGCTGACGCCGCTGTTCGAGGGCAGGGCAGCGGATGCGACCGAGGAGAACCTCCAGGCGCGTATCCGCGGCATGAGCCTGATGGCGCTGTCCAACAAGTTCGGCAGCATCGTGCTGACCACCGGCAACAAGAGCGAGATGGCGGTCGGCTATGCCACCTTGTATGGCGACATGGCGGGCGGCTTCGCGGTCATCAAGGACATCTTCAAGACCTTCGTCTATCGCCTGTGCCGCTACCGCAACAGCCTGTCACCGGTGATTCCGGAGAACATCCTGACCCGCGCCCCGTCGGCCGAGCTGAAGCCGGACCAGACCGACCAGGACACCCTGCCGCCCTACGAAGTGCTGGACGCGATCATTGAGGCCTATATGGAGCGCAACGAAAGCCCGCGCGAAATCGTGGCTCGTGGCTACTCCGAGCATGACGTCCGTCGGGTGGTCGGCATGCTCCGGCGCAACGAATACAAGCGCCGCCAGGCCCCGGTCGGCATCCGCGTGACGCCCCGCGGCTTCGGCAAGGACTGGCGCCAGCCGATCACCAATCGCTACGTCGACGAGATTTAATTGTTGCAATAGCCACCGGAAACCCCGGCGGCGGCTGGCAATGCGGCCCTTCCCTGTGAAATAATTGAGGTTTTCCTCCGGTTTCGGGAATTGCAATGCCGCAGACCCTGTACGACAAGCTCTGGTCCAGTCACGTTGTCCATGAAGAATCGGACGGCACGGCGCTGATTTACATCGACCGCCACCTCATCCACGAAGTGACCAGCCCGCAAGCCTTCGAAGGCCTGCGTATCTCCGGCCGCAAGGCTTGGCGCTCGAACTCGATCGTGGCGGTGCCCGATCACAACACCCCGACGAAGAACTGGGATCAGGGCATCACCGACCCGATCTCGCGTCAGCAGGTCGAGACCCTGGACAGCAACATCCGCCAGACCGGCGCGCTGGCCTACTTCCCGTTCAAGGACCGCAAGCAGGGCATCGTGCACGTGATCGGCCCGGAAAACGGCGTGACCCTGCCGGGCATGACCGTCGTCTGCGGTGACTCGCACACCTCCACGCACGGCGCCTTCGCCGCGCTGGCGCACGGCATCGGCACCTCGGAAGTCGAGCACGTGCTGGCCACCCAGACCCTGCTGCAGAAGAAGAGCAAGACCATGCTGATCCAGATCGACGGTCAGCCTGGCAAGGGCGTCACGCCCAAGGACGTGGTGCTGTACGTGATCGGCCAGATCGGCACGGCCGGCGGTACCGGCTACGCCATCGAATTCGGCGGCAGCGTCATCCGCAACATGAGCATCGAAGGCCGCATGACCGTCTGCAACATGGCGATCGAAGCGGGCGCCCGCGCCGGCATCATCGCGGCGGACGACAACACCATCAATTACCTGAAGGGCCGCACCTACGCCCCGAGTGGCGACAACTGGGACAAGGCCGTCGCCTACTGGCGCACCCTGCATTCCGACGAAGGCGCCCAGTTCGACAAGGTCATCAGGATCGACGCGGCGCAGATCATCCCGCAGGTCACTTGGGGCACGTCGCCGGAAATGGTGCTGAGTATCGATGGCATCGTGCCGGATCCGGCCAAGATCGAGGATCCGGTCAAGCGTACCGGTGTCGAGCGCGCGCTGGAGTACATGGGTCTGAACCCGAACACTCCGATCAACACCGTGAAGATCGACAAGGTGTTCATCGGCTCCTGCACCAACTCGCGTATCGAAGATCTGCGCGCGGCTGCCGCCGTGGTCAAGGGCCGTCACGTGTCGGCCAGCCTCAAGCTGGCGATGGTCGTGCCGGGCTCTGGCCTGGTGAAGGAACAGGCCGAGCGCGAAGGTCTGCACGAGGTGTTCAAGGCCGCCGGTTTCGAATGGCGCGAGCCGGGCTGCTCGATGTGCCTGGCGATGAACGACGACCGCCTGTCGCCGGGTGAGCGTTGCGCCTCGACTTCGAACCGCAATTTCGAAGGTCGCCAGGGCCCCGGCGGGCGCACCCACCTCGTCAGCCCGCAGATGGCTGCTGCCGCCGCCATCGCCGGTCGTTTCGCCGACGTGCGCGAAATCCTCTGATCCGATCAACCCTGACTGGAGACATTGCCATGAAGACTTTCGTCAAATTCGTCGCCCTGTTCATCCTGGCCAGCGGTCTGAGCGCCTGCAACACCTGGAAGGGATTCGGCAAGGACGTTGAAAAAGCCGGCGAATCCATCCAACGCAGTGGAAACAAGTAAATGAACAAGTTCACCGTCCTTGATGGGCTGGCCGCGCCGCTGGATCGCGCCAACGTCGACACCGACGCCATCATCCCCAAGCAGTTCCTGAAATCGATCAAGCGCTCGGGCTTCGGCCCTTACCTGTTCGACGAGTGGCGCTACATGGACCACGGCGAGCCGGGCATGGATTGCACCAATCGCCCGCGCAACCCGAACTTCGTGCTGAACCAGGATCGTTACCAGGGCGCCAGCATCCTGCTGACCCGTGACAACTTCGGTTGCGGCTCGTCGCGCGAACACGCGCCCTGGGCCATCGAGGACTACGGCTTTCGTGCGCTGGTCGGCACCAGCTTTGCCGACATCTTCTTCAACAACTGCTTCAAGAACGGCGTGCTGCCGATCGTGTTGCCGAAGGAAGAGGTCGATGCGCTGTTCGCCATGACCGAAGCGACGCCGGGCTTCAAGTTGCACGTCGACCTGGATGCGCAGACGGTGACCCGCCCGGACGGCAAGGTCATCCATTTCGAGGTCGACCAGTTCCGCAAGTACTGCCTGCTCAATGGCCTGGACGACATCGGGCTGACCCTGCGTCATGCCGACAAGATCCGCGCCTTTGAAGACAAGCGCCGCACCGAACAGCCCTGGCTGTTCGCGTCCTGATCCGCCCTGATTTCCGAACGAACAAAGAAAACAAGCATGAAGATCTGTGTGTTGCCCGGTGACGGGATCGGTATCGAAATCACCGCCGAAGCCGTGCGCGTGCTGGAAGCCCTGCGTAGCGACGGTCTCAAGGTAGAGATGGAAAACGCCCTGCTGGGTGGCTGCGCCGTGGATGCCACCGGCGAGCCGTATCCGGAAGAGACGAAGAAGCTGGCGCGTGCCTCCGACGCCGTGCTGCTCGGCGCCGTCGGTGGCCCGAAGTGGGACGTGCTGCCGCGCCCGCAGCGTCCGGAGCGTGGCCTGCTGGGCATCCGCAAGGATCTGAACCTGTTCGCCAACCTGCGTCCGGCCATGCTGTATCCGGAACTGGCCAATGCTTCCTCGCTGAAGCCGGAAGTCGTGTCCGGCCTCGACATCCTGATCGTGCGCGAGCTGACCGGCGACATCTACTTCGGCGAGCCGCGTGGCATCACGACCGAAGACGGCAAGCGCGTCGGTCGCAACACCATGATCTACAACGAGGACGAGATCCGCCGCATCGGCCATGTCGCCTTCAAGTCCGCCCAGAAGCGCAACAAGAAGGTCTGTTCGGTCGACAAGATGAACGTGCTGGAAACCACCCAGCTGTGGCGCGACGTGATGATCGAAGTCGCCAAGGAGTACCCGGACGTCGAGCTGTCGCACATGCTGGTCGACAACGCCGCCATGCAGCTCGTGCGTGCCCCGAAGCAGTTCGACGTGATGGTGACCGGCAACATGTTCGGCGACATCCTGTCGGATGAAGCCTCGATGCTGACGGGCTCCATCGGCATGCTGCCGTCTGCCTCGCTGGACCAGAACAACAAGGGTATGTACGAGCCTTGCCACGGTTCCGCACCCGACATCGCCGGCAAGGGCGTCGCCAATCCGCTGGCGACCATCCTTTCCGTGGCGATGTTGCTGCGCTACAGTGGTGCCAACGAAGCGGCTGCAGTCCGCGTCGAAGATGCCGTCAAGAAGGTACTGGCCTCCGGCCTGCGCACCGGCGACATCTGGGAAGAAGGCTGCAAGCGCGTGGGTACGCGCGAAATGGGCGACGCGGTCATCGCGGCGCTGTAAGACAGGAAGACGTGGTCACATGAACAAGCTCGCACAGGCTCTGCAAAACATCATCCGCACTGCGGATGGTGTGGCCTGCGCGCGCGGTGTGATCACGCGTGGCGTGACCGTCACGACCACCCTGTCCACCAAAAAAACGACTACCAAAACCACCATTGGGGTCTAGTCCTGTCGCTACTGCGCCTGTCTCCGCCGCAGCGGAGATGGGGCCAAGACAAGGCGGGGACAGGTTAGTTAATCAAGGAAATTCATCATGAAGCGAGTAGGTATCGTCGGCTGGCGCGGCATGGTCGGCTCCGTGCTGATGCAACGCATGCGCGAAGAGAACGACTTTGCGCTGATCGACCCGGTGTTCTTCACGACTTCCAATGTCGGCGGAAAAGGCCCTGACATCGGTCGCGATGTGCCGGCCCTGCAGGACGCGAAGAGCATCGAGGCGCTCAAGCAGATGGAAGCCATCATCACCTGCCAGGGCGGTGACTACACCAACGAGGTCTACCCGCAACTGCGCGCTGCTGGCTGGGACGGTTACTGGATCGACGCAGCGTCTGCGCTGCGCATGAAGGATCACGCGATCATCATCCTCGATCCGGTGAACCAGAACGTCATCAAGGACGGCCTGTCGCGTGGCGTGAAGGATTACGTCGGCGGCAACTGCACGGTCAGCCTGATGCTGATGGCGCTGGGTGGTCTGTTCCAGAATGACCTGGTCGAATGGGCGACGTCCATGACCTATCAGGCGGCGTCCGGTGCAGGTGCGCAGAACATGCGCGAACTGATCGCGCAGATGGGCAAGATCCACGGTTCGGTCGCACATTTGCTGGAAGACCCGGCTTCGGCGATCCTGGATATCGACCGCAAGGTCGCCGAAACAGTCCGTTCGGCGGAAATGCCGGTCCAGAATTTCCGTGGTGTTCCGCTAGCCGGCAGCCTAATCCCGTGGATCGACGTTGCCTACGAAAACGGCCAGAGCAAGGAAGAATGGAAGGGCGGTGCCGAGTGCAACAAGATCCTCGGCAAACCGGCTTTCCGGACCCAGGGCAGCATCCCCATCGACGGCCTGTGCGTGCGCATCGGCGCCATGCGCTGCCACAGCCAGGCGCTGACCATCAAGCTGAAGCGCGATGTGCCGTTGGATGAAGTCAATGACATTCTGGCGCGCGCCAATGACTGGGTGCGCGTCGTGCCGAACGAGCGCGAGCGCTCGGAACGCGAGTTGACGCCTGCTGCAGTGACCGGTCATCTGCACGTACCGGTTGGTCGTCTGCACAAGATGGCGATGGGCCCTGAGTATCTGGCAGCCTTTACCGTTGGTGACCAGCTCTTGTGGGGAGCAGCGGAGCCTTTGCGGCGCATGTTGCGGATCCTGCTTGATGCATAAAAGCAACGGGGCAGCCAAAGCTGCCCCGTTTTGTTTTTGCGTTTAGAGCCGATAATTCAGGGATTAGATTAGCTTGCAGGCATAACTTGTTGATGTTATTTTGATCTAGGGACTATTCACTAAGATCGCCATCAGAGCGCCTCAGATACTCAAGATGAAAAAACCGATTCTTCGTAGCACCCTGGTTGCAGCGATGATTGCTGCTATTGCTGGCCAAGCAAGTGCAGCCGGCCTTGGCCGAATCACCGTTCTTTCATCACTGGGGCAGCCTTTGCGTGCCGAAGTGGAAGTCGCGGCCACGCCCGAGGAGCTTGAAACCCTGTCGGCGCGATTGGCGTCACCGGACTCCTTCAAGCGCGCGAACATCGAGTACGCGGGTTCGCTGACCGGAATCCGCATGGCAGTCGAGCGTCGTGGCGCCAGCGCGATCGTCCGCGTGACGTCTGATCGGGCGTTCAACGAGCCCTTCGTTGACATGCTGATCGAGCTCAACTGGGCAGGCGGCCGTCTGCTGCGTGAATACACTTTCCTGCTGGACCCGTCCGAGGCGGACCTGCGTCCGCTGGCAGGCCAGCCGGGCCCCGCAGTGGCCGCACCGGTGGCGCCCGCTCCTTCCGTCTCTGCTCCGCGCAGCACCGCAACGCCTGCTCCGCGCAGCACCGCAACGCCTGCTGCCGCTGCACCTGCCCGCCGTGCCGCTGCGGCTGCACCCACGGCGCCCGTGGAGTCGCGAAAGCTTGCGACTGATGGCGAATACGAAGTGCAGCGGGGCGATTCGCTCTCGTCGATCGCGACGGATCTGAAGAGCGAAGGCGTTACGCAAGACCAGATGCTTGCTGCGCTCTACCAGGCGAATACCCAGGCCTTCACGAACGGGAACATCAATCGCCTGCGTGCTGGTCGCATCCTGAGTGTTCCGACTGCGGAAGACGCCAAGGCGATTGCACCACGCGAGGCCCGCCAGATCGTGCTGAAGGCGTCGAATTTCGACGTTTACCGTAATCAGGTCGCTGCCGCTGCGGAAGCCGGTCCGGCTCGCGAGGCCTCCGGCAGCCAGTCTTCCTCCGGCCAGATTGCGCCGAAGGTGCAGGAAACCGCACCGGCGCAGGCCAGCAACCAGGACAAGCTGAAGATCGCCAAGACGCAGGTGGCACCGGGTGCTGCCGCTACGACTGATGGCAAGGCTGCTGCCGGTCGCATCCAGTCGCTGGAAGAGGACATCGCCAGCCGCGACAAGGCGCTGAAGGAAGCGCGTAGCCGAGTCGCCGAACTCGAGAAGAACATCAAGGGGCTGCAGGATCTCGTCAAGATGAAGGACGAGAATCTGGCCAATCTGCAGAAGCAGTCGGCCGCAGCCGAGAAGGCCGCGCAGGACGCCCAGAAGAAGGCTGATTCTCTGGCCAAGTCTGCCGACGCGCAGAAGGCCGCAGAAGCCAAGAAGGCTGCCGAAGACGCAAGAAAAGCCGCTGAGGATGCCCGGAAGGCTGCCGAAGACGCCAAGAAGGCCGAAGCAGCCCGATTGGCTGAAGAACAGAAGGCGGCAGAGTCGCGTAAGGCCGCAGAGGCCCAGCGCCTCGCCGATGAACAGAAGGCTGCGGAAGAAGCCAAGGCCACTGCGGAACTGGCGGCTACCCAGGCCGCTGCTGCTGCGGCAGTAGCGGTGCCCGCAGTGTCCGAGCCGGTTGCAGAGGTTGCACCGGTCGAAGAGGTGGCGTCTGCGCCGGCCCCAGCTCCCCAGCCGGCGGCTCAACAGCCTGCGCCGCCTCCGGCTCCGCAGCCGGTGGTGGAAGAGGAGTCGAGCTTCCCCGGCGGTACGCTCGGCATGTTGCTCGCAGCGGCCGCGCTGCTGGGTGGTGGTCTGCTGTGGCGCAAGAAGCAACAGCAGAACAAGAACTCCTCGCTGAACACCACGGCATTGACCGAAGCATCGACCAGCCCGAATTCCGTGTTCGGTAACGCGGGTGGTCAGACCGTCGATACGGGCACCAGCGTACTGCACACCGATTTCAGCCAGTCCGGGCTGTCTGCGATCGATACCGACGAAGGCGTCGATCCCGTGGCGGAAGCCGACGTCTACATGGCTTATGGCCGCGACGCGCAAGCTGAGGAAATCCTTCTCGATGCGCTGAAGAACGACCCGAGCCGCACTGCAATCTACGTGAAGCTGCTGGAAATCTATTCGCAGCGTCGCAGCGTGAAGCAGTTCGAGAATATCGCTACGGATCTGTTCACCCAGACCGGTGGTGCGGGCGACGACTGGGCCAAGGCTGCTGCCCTGGGCACTGCGCTCGATCCGGAAAATGCCCTGTACCGCACTGGGGCGACTGCTGCTGCACCGGTCTCGGCCCCCAGCGTGCCGACGCCGGTGGCTGCTGCTGCCGTCGCGGCGGCTGCCGCGCCGCTGACGATTCCGGATCCGCTCGAAGAGGATGCACCGTCCGCGGTGACTTTCGGCACCAACAATGTGTCGCAGATGCGCGCGACCTGGACGGTGCCCGGTGAGATCAATCAATTCACCAGCGATGCGGATGGCATTCCGCAGATTTCGCCGGAACCTGTCGTGAGCAGCCAGTCTGCCGAGCCGTTGAATCTGGATTTCAACCTCGACCTCGAGCTGCCGGACGAAGATGGCCCGGATACCAAGATGGAGGCGCGCGACAGCGACGACGACATCCTGCGTCCGCTCGACGAGCAGACGGTCGAGGTGGCGGCTGATGAAGCAGCGCCGCTGGAGTTCGACATCGGTGACCTGGGTGGTGCCAAATCGCTGTCGTCCGATTCCGCCATGACGCGTACCCTGCCCGAAGGCATCGGGGCGCTGAATGCCGAGTCCCTGCCTGCTTCGCTGACTGATGCCGATCTGGGTATCGAGCGCAATCTCGACGATGACGGGTTGGCGGTGGTTGATCTGGAGAAGACCAATTTCGAAGGCAACCTGCTGGACTTTGATTTCGAACTGGGTGACGAAGCCAAGCGTGGTACGGCGATGCCGGATCGCAGTGTCGACCTGAGCAACATCGACCTGCGCACGGACGGCAACGCACAGAGCACCGGCGGGATTGCCGTGCCGTCTTCGGTGACGCTTGCCGCTTCGGAAGACGTTCCCGACAGCATCGATCTCAACGAGGAAGTGAGCACCAAGCTTGAACTGGCGCGTGCTTACGAAGAGATGGGTGACCTGGAAGGTGCTCGCGAACTGCTCGAAGAAGTCGTGACGGATGGTGCTTCCCAGCAAAAGGACCAGGCTCGCCAGATCCTTGCGCGCCTGGGCTGATCCAGTCGATCTTGTCCCGCAACCGGCCGCCCTGTGGGGCGGCCGGTTGTCTTTCATGCCGGCATTTTCCCGATCGCCTAGCGTGCCGCTGCCCGACCAAGCCAGAACAACTACCGAGGCAACCCTGTGAGACTCGCGCTGGGCGTCGAGTACGACGGGCGCGCCTTTACCGGTTGGCAGACCCAGCCGGGCGGCACGGGTGTTCAGGACGCGCTGGAACGGGCGTTGGCTGAAATTGCCGATGAACCGATCGGGGTGATGTGCGCCGGGCGCACGGATGCCGGCGTGCATGCGACCGCGCAGGTCGTGCATTTCGATACCAAGGCATCACGGCCCTTGGGCGCCTGGGTGCGCGGCGTGAATGCCCATCTGCCGGACAGTGTTGCCGTCACATGGGCCGTGCCGGTCGCGGACGACTTCCATGCGCGCTTTTCCGCCACGGGCAGACGCTATCGTTACCTGCTGCTGAATCGTCCTGTGCGTCCGGCCCTGCAGGCGGGCAGGGCGGGCTGGTTCCACGCCCCGCTCGACGAAACGGCCATGGTGGAAGCTGCCAGGCTGCTGGTGGGCGAGCACGATTTCTCCGCCTTCCGCGCCGCGGAATGCCAGGCGAAATCGCCTGTCCGTCATCTCCGCGAAGTGTGCGTGCAACGCCGCGGAAACTGGATCAGTTTCGATTTCGAGGCCAATGCCTTCCTGCATCACATGATCCGGAACCTGGTCGGTGCATTGGTCTACGTCGGCAAAGGTGCGCTGGATCGGGACGGCTTTGCCGAGTTGCTGGCACGGCGGGACCGGCGGCTGTCTCCGCCAACCTTCTCGCCTGCGGGCCTATACCTGTGCGGTGTGACCTATCCGGACCGCTGGTCTCTGCCGGACGGCGGGCGCATCATCGCGCCTGTTGAACTTCCTCTTTCCTGAAAGCTGTCGTGAGAACCCGTATCAAGATCTGCGGCCTGACCCGTGTCGAGGACGTACAGGCCGTCGTGGCGGCCGGGGCGGACGCCATCGGCTTCGTGTTCTACCCGCCCAGTCCGCGCGCGGTGAGCATTGCACAGGCGGCAGAGTTGTGCCGCCACGTGCCGCCTTTCGTAAGTACCGTCGGCCTTTTCGTCAATGAGGATCGGCAACGGGTGGAGGAGGTGCTGGACGCCGTACCGCTGTCCATGCTCCAGTTCCACGGCGACGAAACCGCGCTCGACTGCGAGGGCTTCGGCCGGCCTTACCTCAAGGCCGCGCGGATGCGGCCCGGGCTCGATCTGGTAGACTACGCCGCCCGATTCAGCGCTGCGGCCGGGTTGTTGCTGGATGCCTTCGCCGAGGGCTACGGCGGCAGTGGCCGCGTGTTCGACTGGTCCCTGATCCCGCCGGGCTTGCCGCTGCCGATCGTTTTGTCCGGTGGCCTGGATCCGGCGAATGTGGAGGATGCGGTACGCCGCGTCCGACCCTTCGCGGTGGATGTCAGCAGCGGCGTGGAAGCCGCCAAGGGCATCAAGGATGCCGCGTTGATCCGGGACTTTGTCGCAGGAGTTCGCCATGCAGATGCCTGATATTCCCTACCAGTACCCTGACGCCGTGGGCCATTTCGGCCCCTATGGCGGTGTTTTTGTCGCCGAGACGTTGATTCCCGCGCTCGAAGAACTGCGCGAGGCCTACGAGGCCTGCCAGAAGGACCCGGCGTTCATCGCCGAGTACGAATACGAGCTGAAGCACTTCGTCGGTCGCCCGAGCCCGATCTATCATGCGCGTCGCTGGTCCGCCGAACTGGGTGGTGCCCAGATCTACCTGAAGCGCGAGGATCTGAATCACACCGGCGCCCACAAGGTTAACAACTGCATCGGCCAGGCCTTGCTGGCCCGTCGCATGGGCAAGCCGCGCGTCATCGCCGAGACCGGTGCCGGCCAGCACGGCGTGGCTACCGCCACCGTGGCGGCGCGTTACGGCATGGAGTGCGTGGTGTACATGGGCTCCGAGGACGTCAAGCGCCAGGCCGCCAACGTCTATCGCATGAAGCTGCTGGGAGCACGCGTGGTCCCCGTGGAGAGCGGCTCCAAGACCTTGAAGGACGCGCTCAACGAAGCGATGCGCGACTGGGTCACCAACGTCGGCAACACCTTCTACATCATCGGGACGGTGGCGGGCCCGCACCCGTATCCGATGCTGGTGCGCGACTTCCAGACCGTGATCGGGCGCGAATGCATCGAGCAGATGCCGCAACTGGTCGAGCGCCAGCCGGACTACGTAATCGCCTGCGTGGGCGGCGGGTCCAATGCGATGGGCATCTTCCACCCCTACATCCCGTTCGAGGACGTGAAGCTGGTTGGCGTCGAAGCCTCTGGTCACGGCATCGACAGTGGCCTGCATGCCGCGACGCTGACTGCGGGTCGCCCCGGCGTGCTGCATGGCAACCGCACCTACCTGCTGCAGGACGAGAACGGCCAGATCATCGAGACGCACTCGATCTCCGCCGGCCTCGACTACCCGGGTGTCGGCCCGGAGCACGCATGGCTGAAGGACATCGAGCGTGCGCAGTACGTCAGCATCACTGACGACGAAGCGCTGGCTGCTTTCCATACGCTGTGCCGTACCGAAGGCATCATCCCGGCACTGGAGTCGTCCCACGCACTGGCGTATGCCGCCAAGCTGGCACCGACCCTGCCCAAGGACAAGGTATTGCTGGTGAACCTGTCCGGTCGCGGCGACAAGGACATGCATACCGTCGCCGAAAAATCCGGCATCCGTTTCTGAATCGACAGCGGGGCTGCATCCACGATGCAGCCCCGCGTCTCGTGGTGAATCTATGTCCCGTATTGCCGCTGTATTCGAGCGACTGAATGCTGAGGGCCGCAAGGCACTCATCCCCTACATCACGGCCGGTGATCCCGATGCCGAAACCACGCTGCCGCTGATGCACGGCTTGGTTGCAGCCGGCTCGGACATCATCGAGCTGGGCGTGCCGTTCTCCGACCCGATGGCCGATGGCCCGACCATCCAGCGTGCATCGGAACGGGCCCTGGCAAAAGGCATGTCGCTCAAGGGCGTGCTGGAAATCGTGCGCCGCTTCCGTGAAACCGATGCGCAAACCGCCGTCGTGCTGATGGGCTATGCCAACCCGGTGGAGGCCATGGGCGTCGACAGCTTCGTCGCGCAGGCCAAGGCTGCGGGCGTGGATGGCGTGTTGATCGTCGATTACCCGCCGCAGGAATGCCGCGAGCTGTCGGCAAAGCTGAAAGCCGTATCGATCGACCCCATCTTCCTGCTGGCTCCCACTTCCATGGATGCGCGCTTCGCCGAAGTGGCGGAAGCGGGCAGTGGCTACATCTACTACGTGTCGCTGAAGGGCGTGACCGGAGCGGGGCACCTGGACCTGCAGGAAGTGGCGCGCCGCATCCCGGTGATCCGCCAGAAGGTCGGCATGCCGGTGGGCGTCGGCTTCGGTATCCGTGATGCCGCCACGGCGGCTGGCGTGGCCGGCTTCGCCGATGCGGTGGTAGTCGGCAGCCGCATCATCGAAGAGATCGAACAATCCCCGCGTGGCGAGGTCGTTGCGCGTGTGCAGAATTTCGTGGCCGGTCTGCGTCAGGCCATCGACCAAGTGAAAGAGGGAGTGCAGGCATGAGCTGGCTTACCAAACTGCTGCCGCCCAAGATCAAGCGCGATGCACCGGTCCGCAAATCGATTCCGGAAGGCCTGTGGATCAAGTGCGAGGCCTGCGAGGCCGTGCTGTATCGCTCCGACCTGGACGCGAGCCAGTACGTGTGCCCGAAGTGTGGCCACCACAAGCGCATCCGCGCGCGCCAGCGCCTGGACATGCTGCTGGATGCCGAAGGGCGCTTCGAGATTGGTGCCGAAGTGGTGCCGGTCGACCCGCTGAAGTTCAAGGACAGCAAGAAGTACCCGGAGCGGCTTGCCGCCTCCAACGAAGATACCGGCGAGGCGGACGCGCTGGTGGTCATGCAGGGCGCGGTGAAGACCGTTCCCCTGGTGGTCGCCGTGTTCGAGTTCGACTTCATGGGCGGCTCGATGGGCTCGGTGGTCGGCGAACGCTTCGTGCGCGGCGTGACTTCCGCGTTGGAGCAGAACGTACCCTTCGTGTGCTTCACCGCGACCGGTGGTGCCCGCATGCAGGAAGGCCTGTTCTCGCTCATGCAGATGGCCAAGACCACCGCTGCCCTCACGCGCCTGTCGGCCAAACGCCTGCCCTTCGTCACCGTGCTGACCGACCCGACCATGGGGGGCGTGTCGGCCAGTTTTGCCTTCATGGGTGACGTCGTGATGGCCGAACCCGGGGCGCTGATCGGTTTTGCCGGCCCGCGCGTGATCGAGCAGACCGTGCGCGAGAAACTGCCGGAAGGCTTCCAGCGTTCCGAGTTCCTGCTCGAGAAAGGCGCCATCGACATGATCGTCGATCGCCGCCAGCTGCCCGAGAAGCTTGCCCAGGTGCTGACCCTGCTGTCGAGCCAGCCCTCCGTCGCCGCCTGAACTGCATCGAACATCCCTGATGGTTCTTCCTGACACCCTGGCTGGCTGGCTGGCCTGGGTCGAGCAACAGCATGTCCGCCCCATCGAACTGGGGCTGGAGCGTGTCGCGCGCGTACGCGATGCGCTGGGCGCGCGCACCGACGCAGTCGTGATCACCGTCGCCGGCACCAACGGCAAGGGGTCCACCTGCGCCATGCTGGAGGCGATGCTGCGCGCGGCGGGCTATCGCGTCGGCCTGTACACCTCGCCACATCTGCTCGACTACAACGAACGCGTGCGCATCGACGGCAACAATGCCGCGGACGATGCGCTGTGCGAAGCCTTCGCCGCGGTGGAGGCCGCGCGTGCATCGCTGTCGCTGGCGGTGCCGCTGACCTATTTCGAGTACGGCACGCTGGTGGCCTGGTGGTTGTTCTGTCGTGCAGGGCTGGAGGTGGTGATTCTGGAAGTGGGCATGGGCGGGCGGCTGGACGCCGTCAATGTCTTCGAGCCGGACTGCGCCATCGTCACCGGCGTGGCGATGGATCACATGGAATTCCTGGGCGACACGCGTGAAGCCATCGGCTTCGAGAAAGCCGGCATCTATCGCGCCGGCAAGCCCGCCATCTGCGCCGACCCACAACCGCCAAAGAGCCTGCTGGACCACGTTGCCGCGATTGGCGCCGACCTGTGGCTGCAGGGCCGTGATTTCCGTTTTGCCGGTGACCGCCAGCAATGGCAATACCTCGGCCGTGCGCAGAAGCGCAACAGCCTGGCCTACCCGGCATTGCGCGGTGCCAACCAGTTACTGAACGCGGCCGGTGCGCTGGCTGCGCTGGAGTCGCTCGGCGACCGTCTGCCGGTACCGATGCAGGCGGTGCGCCAGGGCCTGATGCTGGTGGAGTGGCCTGGCCGCTTCCAGGTGCTGCCGGGGCGTCCGTCGGTGGTGCTGGACGTGGCGCACAACCCGCAATCGGTCGCCGTGCTGGCCGACAACCTGGCGAACATGGGTTTCTTTCCGGAGACCTGGGCGGTGTGCGGAATGCTTGCCGACAAGGACGTGGAGGGCAGCCTGCAGCACATGATTTCACGGGTCGACAAATGGCTGGTGTGCTCGCTTCCCGGCCCGCGTGGCCTGTCCGCGCAGGTGCTGGCGGAGCGTCTTCAGGCGATGGGGGCTGCGTCGGTCGAGTGTTTCGAAAGTCCTGCCGACGCGATGATCGCTGCACGGAAGAGGGCAGGCGAGGGTGATAGAATCGTCGCCTTCGGTTCCTTCCTGACAGTCGCCGACGTGATGCGCAACGCCTTGCGCAGTTAGTGTCCAGCGCCTGATTCGCGCCTGATCCATGCCGGAAAACGACGCCCAGCTCGAACTCAAGAAACGCGCCCGCCGACGCCTGGTGGGTGCCGCGGCACTCGCCATGGCGGCCGCGATCATCCTGCCCGTGGTCATGGACAAGGAGCCGCGTCCCAGCGGCAACGAACTGCAGATCCGGATTCCGAGCCAGGAAGGTGGCAACTACGCTTCCCGCCTGATCACGGCGCGTCCTGATGCGACGACGCCTGAAACCACCGCGCCGACACCGGTCGAACCACCTGCGCCGCCGGCGGTGACCGCACCGCACACCGCGCCCGCAGTCGTCCCGGCCGCTTCCGCTCCCCTTGTCTCGCAGCCTCCGCAGGTCCCCGCCCCGCAGGAAAAGCCGGCCGGCGAAAAACCGCCCGGAGAGAAGCCGGCTACAGCAACCAAGCCGCCCGAGCCCGATCGTGCCCTGGCCATTCTCGAAGGCAAGGAGCCTGCAGCTTCGGCCGCGGCCGCGGGCAGCTTCTATGTGCAACTGGGGGTGTATCGCGAACTGGACAATGTCCGCAGCGTGCAGGCCAAGGCAAAGGGTGTTGGCTACAGCGCGGGCACCGAGAAGGTCGGCGATCGCACGCGTGTGCGCGTGGGTCCGTTCAAGAACCGTGCGGCAGCCGATGCGGCCGTGGCGAAACTGAAACAGGCCGGCTTGGCGGCCGTGGTGGCACCGGTACGTTGAATCAGGCCGTAGCCGCCCCCACATGACTGTTTTCGATTATGTATTCCTCGCCATCCTTGGCCTGAGCACGCTGCTTGGCTTGTGGCGCGGACTGGTTTCCGAAGTCTTGTCGCTGGCTGGCTGGGTGTTGGCGCTGGTGCTGGCCTGGAAGGGGGCATCGCTTGCCGAGCCTTATCTGGCGGGCATTGCAGCGAACCCTTGGGCGCGCTGGGCTGTGGGATTCATCGCCATCTTCGTGCTGTGCCTGATCCTCATGGCACTGCTGCGCTGGTTGATGAAGGAACTGTTGAGGTCGGCCGGACTCAGTACCAGCGACCGCTTGCTGGGTTCGATCTTTGGCGCGGTGCGGGGCATGTTGATCGCGCTGGTGCTGGTTCTGCTGGCAGGGCTGACCGCGCTGCCGAAGGAACCCTGGTGGCGCGATGCCGTATTTGCACCGCCACTGGAAACGATGGTGATCGCGCTCAAGCCGCGTTTGCCTGAAGACTTGGCCAAACGCTTGAAGTATCGGTAACGGGTGAAGGTATGTGCGGAATCATCGGAGTCGTGGCGAAATCGCCGGTCAATCAACTGCTGTACGACGGGCTGCAGGTCCTGCAGCACCGTGGTCAGGATGCAGCGGGCATCTGCACGGCGGAGGGCGGCCGCTTCCACATGCACAAGGGGCCGGGCCTGGTGCGCGACGTGTTCCGCACGCGCAACATGCGCAACCTGGAGGGCAACTGGGGCATCGGGCACTGCCGCTACCCTACCGCCGGTTCGGCCTACAACTCGGCCGAGGCGCAGCCGTTCTACGTGAATTCGCCCTTCGGCCTCATGCTGGCCCACAACGGCAACCTGACGAACGCCGAAGCATTGAAGCGCGAGATGTATCTCGCCGACCTGCGCCACATGAACACCAACTCGGACTCCGAGGTGCTGCTCAATGTGCTGGCGCATGAGTTGCAGGAGGCCTCGCAGGGTTCCTTCCGTCTCGACCCGGACACCATCTTCCGTGCGGTGGCCGGCGTGCATCGACGCGCCAAGGGTGCCTACGCGGCACTCGTGATGATCGCCGGCTATGGCCTGCTGGCCTTCCGCGATCCCTACGGCATCCGGCCGCTGGTGATGGGTGTGAATGAAACGGCAGAGGGCAACGAGTACATCGTCGCTTCGGAGAGCGTGGCCATCGACGTGCTCAACTTCCGGTTCCTGCGCGATATCGCGCCCGGCGAGGCCGTGCTGTTCGACACCAATGGCAACATGGTGGCGCGCCAGTGCGCCGAGCCCAAGCCGCATGCACCGTGCATTTTCGAGTTCGTCTACCTCGCGCGCCCGGATTCGCTGATCGATGGCGTGTCGGTGTACGACAGCCGCGTGCGCATGGGTGAATACCTGGCCGACAAGATCCGTCGCAACTACGACGATCTGGAAATCGACGTGGTGATCCCGATTCCCGATTCCTCACGCTCCGCTGCGATGGAGCTGGCCCATCGCCTCAACGTGCCGTATCGCGAAGGCTTCGTGAAGAACCGCTACATCGGCCGCACCTTCATCATGCCGGGCCAGGCGGTGCGCAAGAAATCCGTGCGGCAGAAGCTGAATGCGATGCATCAGGAATTCGCCGGCAAGAAGGTGCTGCTGGTGGACGATTCCATCGTGCGTGGCACGACCAGCCGCGAGATCATCAACATGGCGCGCGAAGCCGGGGCCACGAAGGTCTACATGGCGTCGGCCGCACCGCCGGTGCGCCATGCCAACGTGTATGGCATCGACATGCCGACGCGATCCGAGCTGATTGCGTCCTTCCGCAACGAGGCGGAGATCTGCGCGGAGATCGGTGCCGACGCCCTGATCTACCAGGACCTGGAAGACCTGAAGCGTTCGGTCGCCTCCTTCAATCCGAAGATCGACGACTTCGAGGCCTCCTGCTTCGACGGCCGCTATGTCACCGGCGACATCACGGCCGAGTACCTCAGCAACATCGAGGGCGAGCGTGAGAAGGGCTGGAGCGGCGGTGAAGAGTCCGAGATCGAGCAACTCGACCTCAACCTCGTCGGCAGCACCCAGACTTGACCGGGCGCCTGCTCTGCGGGTAATTTCCGTTTTCGCGCCGATTTGAGTCTCAGCTTGCGGGCGCTTGATAAATACAGCTAAAGCGAACGCGAAACCCGTTCATGCTTTGGCTGAACGGGTTTTGTCTTTTCGGGAGTACGACATATGGATGACTTTCTCCTCGGCTGCGAGCCGGACACGCTGTCCATCCGGGCCGGCATCACGCGCAGCCAGTTCGGCGAGCACAGCGAAGCGCTGTACCTCACCTCCAGCTTCATCGCGCCCAATGCGGCAGAAGCGGCAAAGCGCTTTTCCGGTGAGGCGCCCGGCTTCATCTACTCGCGCTTCACCAACCCGACGGTGACGGCCTTCGAAGAACGGCTCGCTGCGCTGGAAGGCGCGGAGTTCTGCGTGGCGACGGCTTCGGGCATGTCCGCCATCCTGTCGCTGTGCATGGGTTTGCTGAAAGCCGGCGACCACATCGTGGCAGCGCAGGGCATGTTCGGTGCGACCCAGCAACTGCTCGGAAACATCCTCGGCAAGTTCGGCATCGAGACGAGCTGGGTGCCGGCCACCGACGTCGCCTCCTTCCGCGCCGCAGTGAAGCCGAATACGCGCCTCTTCTTCGTCGAGACGCCGTCCAATCCGCTGACCGAACTGGTCGATATCGCGGCCGTGTCGGAAGTGGCGCATGCCGCGGGTGCCTGGCTGGCGGTGGACAACTGCTTCTGTTCGCCTGCCTTGCAACAGCCCATCAAGCTCGGCGCGGATTTCGTGATCCATTCCGCCACCAAGTTCATCGACGGCCAGGGACGCGTGCTGGGCGGTGCGGTGCTGGGGCCGAAGGAGCCGATGCAGGAGGTGTTCCGCTTCCTGCGGACCGCTGGCCCGTCCATGTCTCCCTTCAACGCCTGGGTGGCGCTCGGCGGCCTCGAGACGCTGCGTCTGCGGGTGGAAGCGCAATCTGCATCCGCACTGGCCATCGCACAATGGCTGGAGAAGCAGCCGCAGGTCGAGCGGGTGAATTACCCCTGGCTTGCATCGCATCCGCAGCACGAACTGGCGAAGCGCCAGCAGAAGGCGGGCGGCGCGGTGGTCAGCTTCGAGGTGAAGGATGGGCGCGAAGCCGCATGGCGCGTGATCGACCATTGCAAGCTGCTGTCGATCACCGCGAATCTCGGCGACACCAAGACCACCATCACGCATCCGTCGACCACCACGCACGGGCGCGTCTCACCAGAGGCGCGCGAGGCGGCCGGCATCCGCGAAGGGCTGGTCCGCGTCGCCGTGGGGCTGGAGGCCGTCACGGATATCCAGGCCGATCTGTCGCGTGGCCTGAACGCCTGAGCGTGCAGCGGTAGGCCGCGCCGGCTGTCGCAAGGACTTATCGAAGGCCGTTCCCGTCACACGGGAGCGGCCTTCTGCTTGATGGCAGTCTCCACTCTCCAGCCTCCAGTGCGCCTGAGGTCAACGCGCTGACCTGGCCCGCGTTCATCGCAGCGAACGGCTTGTTTCCGCGTGCCCGTGAAGCCCGCCACGGGCGCATGGTCTGGCGGGCGCGATAAGCTGGCTGTAAGCAATGCGGACAACAATCCTGTGCCGCGCACGGCGGAAGCACACAACAACGATGACGACCTGGATCAACGTGGCGGCGGTAGGCGGTGGTGCAGCGACAGGCGCGTGGCTGCGCTGGGGCCTGGGACTCTGGCTCAATCCGATGCTGGCGGCGTTTCCGCTCGGTACCCTGGTGGCGAACCTGGTCGGCGGCTTCCTGATGGGGGTCGCGCTGTTCCTGATCCAGGCGGTGCCGGAGCTGCCCGCGGCGCAAAAACTGTTGCTGACGACAGGCTTCCTTGGCGGGCTGACGACCTTCTCCAGCTTCTCCGGCGAAGTCTTCGGGATGCTGCAGCGGCAGGCATACGGTTCCGCAGGATTGACGATCACGCTGCACGTCGCCGGCTCCCTGCTGGCGACCTGGGCGGGGTGGTGGTGCATGCAGGCATGGAGGTGAGGCATGGATGCGGCGAAGGACCATTCCAGGCTGTTCTCCCCGGTGGCCGGCGCGTACGCGCAGTTCCGCCCGCGCTACCCTGAAGCGCTGTTCGACCATCTCACCGCGCTGGTGCCGCATCGCCAGTTCGCCTGGGATGCCGGCTGTGGAAGCGGGCAGGCAACGCTGGGTCTGGCCGACCGCTTCGTGAACGTGCTGGGCACCGACATCAATGCGGCGCAGATCGCTGCGGCACCGGCGCATCCTCACGTGGTGTATCGGGTCGGCCCCGAGAAAGCCAGCGGCCTGGAGGCGGGCAGTGTCGCGCTGGTGACGGTGGCGCAGGCCCTGCACTGGTTCGACCTTGATGCATTCCACGCGGAAGTGCAGCGCGTACTGACGCCGCGCGGTGTGATTGCCGCGTGGAGCTACGGCGTGGTTCGGCTGCAGGAGCCGGTGCTGGACGAGATCGTGCAGCATTTCTACCGCGATGTCGTCGGCCCCTTCTGGCCGGCTGAACGTCGTCATGTCGAGAACGACTATCGGGATCTGCCGTTTCCCTATGCGGAGCTGACGGCGCCGTCTTTCGACATGGAGGTGCATTGGCACCTGCCGCAATTCCTCGGCTACCTGGGGAGCTGGTCGGCGACCGCACGCTATATCGCCGCCAACCAGCAGGACCCCACGGTGACGCTCGCAGAGCGGCTGTTGCCCGCCTGGGGCGACCCTTACCAGTCGCGCGTCATTCGCTGGCCGCTGGCGTTGCGTATCGGACGGCTGGGCGGCTAGCTTCCGGCGCGCAACGGGCCCGCCGGAACCTCAGGCAACCTGCGGCAGTTTCTGAATGCGCTCCATGCGGCATTCACGGCTGGCGATCAGCGTGCCCTCATCGTCCACCGTTTCCATGCGCACGTTGAAGCCCCACAGGCGCGCAACGTGCCGCAGCATCTCCTCGGTCGCTTCGCCCATCGGTCGACGCTTGTAAGCCTGGTGGCGCAGCGTGAGTGAGCGGTCACCACGCAGGTCCACGTCCCACACCTGGATGTAGGGCTCCCGCGAGCCCAGGTTGTACTGCTCGGAGAGGATCTCGCGCACCCTGGCGTAACCGTCGTCGTCATGGATGGCGGATACCTTCAGACGGCTCTCGTGGTCGTCGTCCATGATCGCGAACAGGCGCAGATCGCGCATCAGCTTCGGCGACAGGTACTGCGCGATGAAGCTCTCGTCCTTGAAGTTACGCATCGCGAAGTCGAAGGTCTCGCGCCAGTTGGAGCCTGCGATCTCGGGGAACCAGCGGCGGTCTTCCTCGGTGGGCTGCTCGCAGATGCGGCGGATGTCGGTCCACATCGCGAAGCCCAGTGCATAAGGGTTGATGCCGCGATACCACGGCGTGTTGTAGGCCGGCTGCATCACCACGTTGGTGTGGGAATGCAGGAACTCGATCATGAAGTTGTCGTGCAGCAGGCCTTCGTCGTACAGCGTGTTCAGCAGGGTGTAGTGCCAGTAGGTGGCCCAGCCCTCGTTCATGACCTGGGTCTGGCGTTGCGGGAAGAAGTACTGCGCCACCTTGCGCACGATGCGCACCACCTCGCGCTGCCAGGGCTCCAGCAGCGGTGCGTGCTTCTCGAAGAAATACAGCAGGTTCTCTTCCGGCTCGGCCGGGAAGCGGCGGGCAACCTGCGCGCTGGCCTTGGCTTCGATCTGCGGCAAGGTGCGCCATAGAGCATTGACTTGCGACTGCAGGTATTCCTCGCGCTCCTTCTGGCGCATCTGTTCCTTTTCCAGCGACAGCTTGGGCGGACGCTTGTAGCGGTCCACACCGACGCTCATCAGCGCATGGCAGGAGTCCAGCAGCAGTTCGACTTCTTCCTCGCCGTAGCGCTCTTCGCAGTGGCTGAGGTAGTTACGCGCGAAGACCAGGTAGTCGATGATCGCGTCCGCGTTGGTCCAGGTGCGGAAGAGGTAGTTGCCCTTGAAGAAGGAGTTGTGCCCGTAGCTGGCGTGGGCGATCACCAGTGCCTGCATCGGCATGGTGTTCTCTTCCATCAGGTAGGCGATGCAGGGGTTGGAATTGATGACGATCTCGTAGGCGAGACCCATCTGGCCGCGGCGGTAGCCCTTCTCGGTGGAGATGAACTGCTTGCCGAAGCTCCAGTGGTGGTAGTTCACCGGCATGCCGACGGACGAGTAGGCGTCCATCATCTGCTCGGCAGTGATCAGTTCGATCTGGTTCGGATACGTGTCCAGGCCGTAGTCGGCCGCGACGCGGGCGATCTCGCGGTGATACTCCTCGATCAGCTCGAAGGTCCATTCGGACGGCGAGGGCAGGGGCTTGCGGGCGCGCTTCTTGGCAACCATGTTTGCCTTTCAGACCAGGGTCTTCTTGAACAGCTCGCGGAACACCGGGTAGATGTCGGCGTAGCTCTCGATGCGTTGCATGGCGAAGTTGGACGCCGTGCCCTGCAGCTTTTCGTACTCCCGCCACAGGTTCTGCGGCTCGCCGGGCGTGATCTCGATGTACGCGAAGTACTGCATGTAGGGCAGGATGCTCTGCGCCAGCAGTTCGCGGCAGCGCGGCGAATCGTTCTCCCAGTTGTCGCCGTCCGAAGCCTGGGCGCCGTAGATGTTCCACAGGCCGGTGGCGTAGCGTTCCTGGATGACGTCGCGCATCAGGTCCAGCGCGCTGGACACCACCGTGCCGCCGGATTCGCGCGAGTGGAAGAAGTCTTCCTCGTCGACTTCCTTCGCCACTGTGTGGTGACGGATGAACACCACGTCGATGTGCTCGTAGGTGCGCGTCAGGAAGAGGTAGAGCAGCATGAAGAAGCGCTTGGCGGTCGCCTTCTTCTCCTCGTCCATCGAGCCGGATACGTCCATCAGGCAGAACATCACCGCACGCGTCGAGGGCTGCGGGATCTTCACGCGGTTGTTGTAGCGCAGGTCGAAGGTGTCGAGGAAAGGGATGGCCTCGATCTTCGCGCGCAGCACGCCGATGTCATGCTGGAGGCGTTTCACTTCCTCGTCGTCCGGGCTGCGCGTCTTCAGCAGCTCGTCGATCTCGGCCTGCAGTTCGCGGATCTTGCCGTGGTACGGCGCGCCCAGTGCCAGGCGACGGCCCAGCGCGCCACGCATCGAACGCACGAGGTTGAGATTGGTCGGCACGCCGTCGTTGGCGTAACCAGCGCGCTGCGACTTGTATTCGGGAATCTGCGCGAGCTGCGTCTTCACGAGGTTGGGCAAGGCCAGGTCCTCGAAGAAGACGTCGAGGAACTCCTCGCGCGACAGCTGGAAGACGAAGTCGTCCTCGCTCTCGCCTTCGTTGCTGGCGCCCTTGCCCTGGCCACCGCTGCCACCGCCACCCATGGGGCGCTGGATTTCGTCGCCGGTGGAGAACTGGTCGTTGCCGGAGAACACCTGCTCCCAGATGCCGCCGCTGCCATGCTGGAAGTGCGGCTCGGAAAGGTCGCGGGTCGGGATGGAGACGGATTCGCCGTTGTCGAGGTCCTTGATCGAACGGCCGTCGATGGCGTCAGCCACCGCGCGGCGGATCTGTCCCTTGAAGCGGCGCATGAACCGCTGGCGATTTACAGCACTCTTGTTCTTGCTGTCGAAGCGGCGATCAATGATTCGGGCCATGGCTTACCCAGCGAGAGAAAGGGGAAGGAGTGGGTGCCTGGCACCCACTCCGGAAGCGTCTATCGTCAGGACGATTTGCGGACGCGGAGATACCAGTCGCACAGCAGCCGTACCTGGTTCTCGGTGTAGCCCTTCTCCTTCATGCGGTTCACGAAGTCCTGGTGCTTCTTCTGCTCGTCGGTGCTGCCCTTCGGTGTGAAGGAGATGACCGGCAGCAGGTCTTCGGTATTGGAGAACATCTTCTTCTCGATCACCGCACGCAGCTTCTCGTAGGACGACCAGCTCGGGTTCTTGCCATGATTCTTGGCACGTGCCCGCAGCACGAAGTTCACCACCTCGTTGCGGAAGTCCTTCGGGTTGCTGATGCCGGCCGGCTTCTCGATCTTCTCCAGCTCGTCGTTCAGTGCCGAGCGGTCGAAGATCTCGCCGGTGTTCGGGTCACGGTATTCCTGGTCCTGGATCCAGAAGTCCGCATAGGTCACGTAGCGGTCGAAGATGTTCTGGCCGTACTCGGAATACGACTCGAGATAGGCGGTCTGGATCTCCTTGCCGATGAACTCGGCGTAGCGGGGTGCCAGGAATTCCTTGATGTACGCGGTGTAGCGCGCCTCGACTTCCGGTGCGTACTGTTCCTGCTCGATCTGCTGCTCCAGCACGTACATCAGGTGCACCGGGTTGGCGGCCACTTCGCGGTGATCGAAGTTGAACACCCGCGACAGCACCTTGAAGGCGAAGCGTGTGGACAGGCCGGTCATGCCTTCGTCGACGCCGGCGTAGTCACGGTATTCCTGGTAGCTCTTGGCCTTCGGGTCGGTGTCCTTCAGGTTCTCGCCGTCGTAGACGCGCATCTTCGAGAAGATGCTGGAGTTCTCCGGTTCCTTCATGCGCGAGAGCACGGCGAACTGGGCGAGCATCTTCAGCGTGTCCGGCGCACACGGCGCTTCGGCCAGCGAGCTGTTGACCAGCAGCTTGTCGTAGATCTTCACCTCGTCGGTGACACGCATGCAGTACGGCACCTTGACGGTGAAGATGCGGTCGAGGAAGGCCTCGTTGTTCTTGTTGTTCTTGAACTGCTGCCATTCCGACTCGTTCGAGTGGGCCAGCACCACGCCATCGAAGGGGATGGCGCCGAAGCCTTCCGTGCCCTTGTAGTTGCCTTCCTGGGTGGCGGTCAGCAAGGGGTGCAACACCTTGATGGGCGCCTTGAACATTTCCACGAATTCCAGCAAGCCGCGGTTGGCCAGGCACAGGCCGCCGGAATAGGAGTAGGCGTCCGGGTCGTTCTGCGAGTACTGCTCCAGCTTGCGGATGTCGATCTTGCCGACCAGCGAGGAAATGTCCTGGTTGTTCTCGTCGCCCGGTTCGGTCTTGGCCACCGCGGTCTGTGTCAGTGCGGTGGGCCGCAGTTTCACCACGCGGAACCTGGTGACGTCGCCGTTGAACTCGTGCAGGCGCTTGACCGCCCAGGGCGACATGATGGTGTTGAGGTAGCGGCTGGGAATCCCGTAGTCGTCCTCGAAGATCTTGCCGTCTTCCAGCGGGTCGAACAGGCCGAGCGGCGATTCGTGCACCGGCGAACCCTTGATCGCGTAGAAGGGGACTTTCTCGATGAGCGACTTCAGCTTCTCCGCTAGCGAGCTCTTGCCGCCGCCGACGGGGCCGAGCAGGTAGAGGATCTGCTTCTTTTCCTCCAGCCCCTGCGCGGCGTGGCGGAAATACGCCACGATGTTCTCGATCACTTCCTCCATTCCGTAGAACTCGCGGAAGGCGGGATAGATCTTGATGACCTTGTTGGAGAAGATGCGCGAGATGCGCGGGTCGAGGCGGGTGTCGACCATTTCCGGCTCGCCGATCGCCATCAGCATGCGTTCAGCTGCCGTCGCGTAGGCCGAGCGATCGCTCTTGCAGATTTCGAGGTACTCCTGCAGGGAGTATTCCTCTTCCTTGCTGGCTTCGAAACGGGCTTGGTACGCGCTGAAAATGCTCATCTGCCACCTCCATCGGTTGTGTGAAACCGCGCACGTCACCGGGTAGAAACGCGCGGGGCGTCATCAGGACTTACGGCTCTTGGACGCATGCCTTGAGTCAGGAGTTTCGTCACCCGTCACCGACATTGTCGAAGCCGCGGGCGTCGTTGCCTCACTCGGAGTAAAGCAGGTGGCGTGCCCGTTGGCGAGGCCGGCGTGAAGATGCATTGTGCGCCGCCAGAGCAGACTGACGCGGCGTGATAAAATGCGCGGAAAAGCCATAAGCCGTCTTACGGACAACTCCTTGACCAGTCTTTCGCCCGACCTCGCCCCGGTCGTCGACATCCGTGATCTCCACTTCCGCTACGACGCACGCGATGTGCTGCGTGGCATCAACCTGCGCGTACCGCGCGGCAAGGTGGTGGCCATCATGGGCGGATCCGGCTGCGGCAAGACGACCTTGATGCGCCTGATCGGCGGTCAGCTGCGCGCGCGCGGCGGGGAACTGAAGGTCTTTGGCGAGTCGATAGCCGACATCAATCGCGAACGGTTATACGACCTGCGTCGCCGCATGGGCATGTTGTTCCAGTTTGGTGCGTTGTTCACCGACATGTCCGTCTATGACAACGTCGCCTTCCCGCTGCATGAACATACCGAACTGCCCGAAGAGCTCATTCGCGACCTGGTGTTGATGAAGCTGCACGCAGTCGGCCTGCGCGGTGCGGCGCACCTGATGCCCAGCGAGCTGTCCGGCGGCATGGCGCGGCGCGTGGCGCTGGCGCGTACGGTGGCGCTGGACCCGCAGCTGATCATGTACGACGAGCCCTTCGCGGGCCTGGATCCGATCTCGCTGGGCGTCATCGGTCAGTTGATCCGTCGCCTCAACGACGCACTCGGCGCCAGCTCCATCGTGGTGACCCACGACGTGCAGGAATCCCTGCAGATCGTCGACTACATCTACTTCGTGTCGGAGGGCCGCATCATCGCCGAGGGCACGCCGGACGAAATCCGCGCGTCGACCGACCCCTGGGTGCACCAGTTCGTGTGGGGAGAGGTGGACGGTCCGGTGCCCTTCCAGTACCCGGCCCGCCCTTACCGTGAAGCACTGCTGGGAAGTGCGGATGCCTGAAATCCTGTTGCGCCCCTTCGTCCGCCTCGGGCACTCGGTAGTGTCCGCCATCTGGCGGCTGGGTTTTGCCTCGCGCTTCCTGGCAGCCATCGTGCTGATGTCGGGGACCACCTTCCGCCGGCCCTACCTGCTGATGCGGGAGATCTACTTCTCCGGCGTGCTGTCGCTGATCATCATCCTCGTGTCCGGGCTGTTCGTCGGCATGGTGTTGGCCCTGCACGGCTACGACACCCTCAGCCGCTACGGTTCCGAAGAGTGGCTAGGCGTGCTGGTCGCCCTGTCCCTGACGCGGGAACTGGGGCCGGTACTGGCCGGTCTGCTGTTCGCCAGCCGGGCAGGTTCGGCCATCACGGCCGAGATCGGGCTGATGAAGGCCACGGAGCAGCTGTCCGCCATGGACATGATGGCGGTGAACCCGGTGGCGCGCGTCGTGGCGCCGCGCTTCTGGGGCGGGGTGATTTCGATGCCCCTGCTGGCCGCCATGTTCTCGGCCATGGGAGTGCTGGGCGGCTACCTCGTAGGGGTGGTGCAGATCGGCGTGGATCCCGGCAGTTTCTGGTCGCAGATGCAGTCACAGGTGGATTTCGAGCGCGACGTCCTCGGGGGCGTCGTCAAAAGCGTGGTCTTCGGTATCGCGGTGGCGCTGATCGCGGTGTTCGAAGGTTACGACTCGGACGCCACGGCCGAGGGCGTTTCGCGTGCGACGACCCGTACTGTCGTCACGTCGGCGCTGGTCATCCTTGGCCTGGATTTCGTCCTCACGGCGTTCATGTTCTGAA
This sequence comes from Uliginosibacterium sp. H1, assembly GCF_036017065.1. NCBI lineage: Bacteria > Pseudomonadati > Pseudomonadota > Betaproteobacteria > Rhodocyclales > Zoogloeaceae > Uliginosibacterium > Uliginosibacterium sp. H1. The sequence continues at coordinate 631,315 of NZ_JAYXHR010000001.1, read as the reverse complement.
GCAATCGGGAATTCGATGAAACGGACAACCATTGATTTGTGGGTGGGTATCTTCGTGGCGATGGGCATCGCGGCGCTGTTCTTCCTGGCCGTCCAGGTGGGCAATCTGCGTGGCACCGAGATTGTCGAGCCGTACGAGCTGCAGGCCCGCTTCGACAACATAGGCGGCCTCAAGCCGCGTGCGCCGGTACGCAGCGCGGGCGTGGTGATCGGTCGCGTGCACCACATCGACTACGACAGCGAACGCTTCCAGGCGGTGGTGGTCATGAACATCGACCATCGCTACACCTTTCCGAAAGACACCTTTGCCACTATCAACACCTCCGGCCTGCTCGGCGAGCAGTACATCGGGATGGAGCCGGGCGGCGACGAGGCATTGCTGCAGCCGGGCGATACGATGATGAAGACCCAGTCGGCCGTCGTGCTGGAGAAGCTCATCAGCCAGTTCATGTTCAGCAAGGCAGCGGAAGGTACTGCACCGAAATGATGTTGCGCCGTTGCCTGTCAGTGCTCGTTCTCCTGGTCGGGTTGAACGGTGTCGCCATGGCCCAGGAGGGTCTGCGCGATCCACGTGATCCGTGGGAAAAATTCAACCGCGGCGTCTATGCCTTCAACGACGCGGCCGACACCTACGTGCTGAAGCCGGTGGCCGAGACCTACGTGGCGGTCACGCCGCTGCCGGCCCGTACCTGGGTTGCCAACTTCCTGGGCAATTTCGGCGATACCTGGATTGCTTTCAACAACCTGCTGCAAGGCAAGTTCGGCGATGCCGCGTCCGATGTCGGGCGTATCCTCGTCAATTCCACGGTGGGCATCCTCGGCACCTTCGACGTCGCCAGCGAAATGGGGCTTGAGAAGCACGACGAGGATTTCGGCCAGACGCTTGCAGTCTGGGGCGTGGGTGGTGGTCCCTTCGTGGAGGTTCCGCTCTTCGGCCCGCGTACCTTGCGTGACGGCGCGGCGCTGTTCGTGGACAAGTATGTCGATCCATTCCGGATCATCGACCGCGTGGCGGTGCGCAACACCATGGCCGGCATGCAGATCGTCAGCGACCGGAGCTTCCTGCTGGGGGCAGAGACGGTGCTCGACAACGCAGCCCTCGACAAGTACGCCTACCGACGCGATTTCTACCTGAAGCGTCGTACCTATCTCATCTACGACGGCAACCCGCCGCGCGATGACGAGGAGGAATGATGAAAGGACTATCCATGAAATTCCTGAAAGCCTGTGTGGCCCTGTTGGCCACGGTATCGCTGTCCGTGTCCGCCAACGACCTGGCGCCTGACGCGCTGATCAAGCAGGTCAGCGACGAAGTGCTGCAGATCGTGCGCAACGACAAGGCCATCCAGGCCGGCGACATGAAGCGCATCAGCGAGGTGGTGGACTCCAAGATGCTGCCGAACGTGAACTTCCAGCGCATGACTTCGCTGGCAGTTGGCCGTGACTGGCGTACGGCGACCCCGCAACAGCAGGCCGACCTGAGCGCGGAGTTCAAGACCCTGCTGATCCGCAGCTACGCTGGCGCGCTGTCGAACTACCGTGACCAGCAGATCGTCTTCAAGCCGTTCAAGATGAAGCCGGAAGAGACCGACGTGCTGGTCCGCACCGAAGTGCGCCAGCCCGGCGCCCAGCCGGTGGCCATCGACTACAACGTGATGAAGATGCCGGAAGGCTGGAAGATCTACGACGTGGCGGTGGCCGGCGTCAGCCTGGTGACCAACTATCGCGACGAGTTCGGCCGCGAGATCCGCGCCAACGGTATCGATGGCCTCATCAAGACCTTGCGCGACAAGAACCGCTCGGCGGAGCAGGCCAAGAAGTAATGATTGCGGTACGCGAAGGCACCCTTTTCATCGAAGGGCCCGTCACCCAGGCAACCGCCGGCGAGTTGCTGTACGCCGGCATGGGCCAGCTTGCGGAGGCGGACTTCCGGCTCGACCTGTCGGCGGTGACCGCGGTCGACTCCTGTGCCCTCGCGCTGTTGATCGCCTGGCTGCGCTGCGCAGAAGCCAGTGCGCGACGACTCGTCATCCTCAACCTGCCGGCACCGCTGGTGTCCCTGGCGGGTCTCTACGGTGTCGATGGTCTTCTGACTGAAACGGCTACCAGTGCCGACGACGATCTGACCCATGTCCTCGACCGCCACTGACATCCCGGCCATCCGGGTGCGGGGCGCACAGAAGTCGTATGGTTCCCTGCAGGCGCTTGCCGGTGTCGACCTCGACATCCAGCAAGGTGAATTCTTCGGCCTGCTCGGGCCGAACGGCGCCGGCAAGACCACGCTGATCTCCGCCTTGGCGGGTCTGGTACGGCTGAGCAGCGGGCGCATTTCGGTGATGGGCCACGACGTCGTCAATGGCTACCGCGACGCCCGCCGCATGCTGGGCGTGGTGCCGCAGGAGCTGGTGTTCGACCCGTTCTTCACGGTACGCGAGATGCTGCGCATCCAGGCCGGCTATTTCGGCTTGCGCAACCAGGACGACTGGATCGACGAACTGCTGGCCAACCTGGATCTCACCAGCAAGGCCAACGCCAACATGCGTGCGCTGTCCGGCGGCATGAAGCGACGCGTGCTGGTGGCCCAGGCGCTGGTGCATAAACCGCCGGTCATCGTGCTGGACGAGCCTACCGCAGGGGTGGACGTCGAATTGCGGCAGGGCCTGTGGGCCTTCATCCGCAAGCTCAACGCCGCCGGCCACACCATCGTGCTGACCACGCACTACCTGGAAGAAGCCGAAACCCTGTGCAACCGCATCGCCATGCTCAAGGCCGGGCGGGTCATCGAGCTGGATACGACGGCCAACCTGTTGCGCCGGCTGCGCAGCCACGCACTGCGCGTCACATTCGGCGCCCCCCTGGAGCTGCCGACAGCATTGCGCGACCGTACGCCGGTGATCGACGGGCTGAGCTACTGCTTCGCCTTCGATGACTACGCCGAAGTCGAGCCGTTGCTGGCCGCACTGCGTCAGGCTGGCGGCGTGCCGATGGAGATCGAGGTGGTCAAGCCCGATCTCGAGCAGGTCTTCGTAGACCTGGTCAACAGGGACTGAGACCGTGATCGCTTTCCGCACCCTGCTGTACAAGGAAATGCTGCGTTTCTGGAAGGTCGCCTTCCAGACCGTCGCCGCGCCGGTGCTCACCGCCATCCTCTATCTGGCGATCTTCTCGCACGTGCTGTCCGACAAGGTCACCGTGTATGGCGCGCTGAACTACACCCACTTCCTGGTGCCCGGGCTGGTGATGATGTCGGTGCTGCAGAACGCCTTTTCCAACAGCTCCTCGTCGCTGATCCAGAGCAAGATCACCGGCAACATCATCTTCGTGCTGCTGCCGCCGTTGTCTTACCGCGAGTTCTTCTGTGCCTACGTGCTGGCCTCGGTGACCCGCGGCGTGGCGGTGGGTATCGGCGTATGGCTGGCTTCGTTGCCCTTCGCCAGCATCGGCCTGGCCCATCCCGTGTGGGTGCTGGCCTTCGTGCTGATGGGCGGGGCGATCCTCGGCACCCTTGGCGTCATCGCCGGAATCTGGGCCGACAAGTTCGACCAGCTCGCCACCTTCCAGAACTTCATCATCATGCCGCTGACCATGCTGTCGGGCGTGTTCTACTCCATCCATTCCCTGCCGGCTTTCTGGCAGACCGTCTCGCATTTCAACCCGTTTTTCTTCATGATTGACGGCTTCCGCTTCGGCTTTTTCGGTATTTCGGACGTTTCCCCTTGGCTCAGCCTGCTGGTCGTGGGGAGCTGCTTCATTTTCCTGTCGCTGCTCTGTCTCGAAATGCTGCGGCGTGGCTACAAGCTGCGCGGCTGACCGGATTTTCACTGGACTGACATGTTTCAAGCATCCGAAATCAAGCGCCTGATCGAAGAAGGCATGCCCTGCGACTACGTCGAGATCGTCGGCGACGACGGCGTGCATTTTTCCGGCATCGTCGTGAGTGCCGGCTTCGAAGGCAAGCTGCGGGTCCGCCAGCACCAGGCGGTGTACGCCACCCTGGGCCCGCTGATGGGCAACGAGATCCATGCCCTGCAATTGCAGACCTACACCCCGGCCCAGTGGGCCGATTTCCAGCGCGAGCTGGGTGAATGAACGAGCAGGGCGGTTGAAGCCGTCCGCGAGCTGAAACAGAAACATGGACAAACTCCTGATTACCGGTGGTGCCCGCCTCAACGGCGAGACCGCCATCTCTGGCGCCAAGAACGCCGCGCTGCCCATCCTGTGTGCGGCCTTGCTGACCCGTGAGCCGGTCACCATCACCAACGTGCCGTCGTTGAACGACACCCGCACGCTGCTGAAGCTGCTGGAAGAAATGGGCGTGAAGACGCAGCGCGAGGGCGACACCGTGCGCCTGGATGCCGGCGAGATCACCAACCCGATGGCGTCCTACGAGCTGGTGAAGACCATGCGTGCGTCCGTGCTGGTGCTCGGCCCGCTGGTGGCGCGCTGCGGCCAGGCGCAGGTGAGCCTGCCCGGCGGCTGCGGCATCGGCGCCCGCCCGGTGGACCAGCACATCAAGGGCCTGCAGGCCATGGGCGCGGAGATACGCGTCGAACATGGCTACATGCATGCCACGGCGCGTCGCCTGAAGGGCGCCCGCATCTTCACCGACATGGTGACGGTGACCGGCACCGAGAACCTCATGATGGCCGCCTGCCTGGCCGACGGCGAGACGATCATCGAGAACGCTGCTCGCGAGCCGGAAGTGGTGGACCTCGCCAACTGTCTCATTTCCATGGGCGCCCAGATTTCCGGCGCCGGCACCGACAAGATCCGCATCCGTGGCGTCGAGGCCCTGCATGGTGCGACCCATGCCGTGATGCCGGACCGCATCGAAACCGGCACCTACCTGTGTGCCGCCGCGGCCACCGGGGGCGACATCCGCCTGACCAACACCTCGGCGGCCTACCTGGACGCGGTCGTCGACAAACTGATGGATGCCGGCTGCGACATCACCATCGAGCGCGACGCGATCCGCCTCAAGGGGCCGGCAAGGCTCAATGCGGTGAGCATCCGCACCGCGCCATACCCGGCCTTCCCGACCGACATGCAGGCGCAGTTCATGGCCATCAACTGCGTGGCCAACGGTACGGCGGTGATCCGCGAGACCATTTTCGAGAACCGCTTCATGCATGCCGTGGAGCTGCAGCGCCTGGGCGCCGACATCAAGATTGACGGCAACACGGCGGTAGTCACGGGCGTGCAACGCCTGCTTGGCGCCACGGTCATGGCGACCGATCTGCGCGCTTCGGCCAGCCTGGTGATTGCCGGCCTGGCGGCGGAAGGCGAGACGCTGGTGGACCGCATCTACCACCTCGACCGTGGCTACGAGAAACTGGAAACCAAACTTGCCGCGCTGGGCGCCAACGTGCGCCGCGTGAGCTGAACGACGGAAACGATCTGTGAATCCCGGCATCACCCTGGCCCTCTCCAAGGGCCGCATCTTCGAAGAAACCCTGCCGCTGCTCGCGGCCGCCGGCATCGTGCCGGACGAGAACCCCGAGCAGTCGCGCAAGCTGATCATCGGCACCAACCGCCCGGACGTGCGCCTGGTGATCGTGCGCGCCACCGATACGCCGACCTACGTGCAGTACGGCGCGGCGGACCTCGGCATCGCCGGCAAGGACGTGCTGCTGGAGCATGGCGGTGCCGGCCTGTACCAGCCGCTGGACCTCAACATCGCCAAGTGCCGCCTGTGCGTGGCGGCACCCAAGGGCTTCGACTACGAAGCGGCGATCCAGCGGGGTGCGCGCATCCGCGTCGCCACCAAGTACATCAAGACCGCGCGCGAGCACTTCGCCGCCAAGGGCGTGCACGTCGACCTCATCAAGCTCTACGGCTCGATGGAGCTGGCGCCGCTGGTGGAGCTGGCCGACGCCATCGTCGACCTCGTATCCACCGGTGGCACGTTGCGCGCCAACAACCTGGTCGAGGTGGAAGACATCATGCCGATCAGCTCGCGCCTGGTGGTGAACCAGGCCGCGCTGAAGGTGAAGCGCGAGTTGCTGCAACCCATCCTCGACGCCTTCGCAGGAGCCATCAAGTGAGCACCCGCCGCATCCACCGCCTCGACGCGAGTGCCGCCGGTTTCGACGCGCAACTCGATGCCTTGCTGCACTTCGACCAGGGCACCGACGACGCCGTCCAGCAGGCGGTGACCGAAGTGCTGGCCGCCGTGCGCAAGCAGGGCGATGCGGCGGTGGTGGAATACACGCGCAAGTTCGACAAACTGGATGTTGCCGGCATTGAGGCGCTTGATCTGCCGCGCCGCGAGTTGCAGGTCGCGCTCGACGGCCTGTCGAAGGAACAGCGTGCGGCGCTGGAGACCGCCGCGGAGCGCGTGCGCGTCTACCACGAACGGCAGCTGCTGCAGTCCTGGACTTTCCAGGAGGCCGACGGCACGCGCCTGGGCCAGAAGGTCACGCCGCTGGATCGCGTCGGCCTGTACGTGCCAGGCGGCAAGGCCAGCTATCCCAGTTCCGTGCTGATGAACGCCATTCCGGCCAAGGTGGCCGGCGTCGGCGAGCTGATCATGGTGAGCCCGACGCCACGCGGTGAGCGCAACCCGCTGGTGCTGGCCGCTGCGGCCATCACGGGAGTGGACCGCGTCATCACCATCGGCGGTGCCCAGGCCGTGGCTGCACTGGCCTACGGCACGCAGAGCATCCCGCAGGTGGACAAGATCGTCGGCCCCGGCAATGCCTACGTGGCCGAAGCCAAGCGCCGGGTGTTCGGCACGGTCGGCATCGACATGGTGGCCGGTCCGTCCGAGGTGCTGATCATTTCCGACGGCACGGGTGAGCCGGACTGGGTGGCGATGGACCTGTTCGCCCAGGCCGAGCATGACGAGGTGGCGCAATCCATCCTGCTGTGCACCGATGCGGATTTCATCGAGCGCGTGGCGCACTCCATCGAGCGCCTGCTGCCGACCATGCCGCGCGCGGAGATCATCGCCGCCTCGCTGGCCAATCGTGGCGCGCTGGTCAAGGTGGCCTCGCTCGATCAGGCCTGCGAGCTCGCCAACCGCATCGCGGCCGAGCACCTTGAACTGTCGCTGGCGGATGCCGAACCCTGGGTCGAGAAGATCCGCCATGCCGGCGCGATCTTCATCGGTCACCACTCCGTGGAAGCGCTGGGCGACTACTGCGCCGGCCCGAACCACGTGCTGCCGACCATGCGCAGCGCGCGCTTCTCGTCGCCGCTGGGCGTGTATGACTTCCAGAAACGCAGCAGCCTGATCCACATGTCGCAGGCCGGTGCCCGTGCCCTGGCGCCGGTGGCCGCCACGCTGGCCTATGGCGAGGGCTTGCAGGCGCATGCGCGTTCTGCAGAAATGCGCGCGGAAGGCCACGCGGACTGATACCTTCCGCCTGCAGCCTTACCGATCGTCCGCCCCAACCCGCCCAGCTTCGAACTGACGCCATGAGCACGCGCCCGCAAGACCTTGTCCGCCCCGAAGTCCTCGCCCTGACGGCCTATCACGTGCCGCCGGCAACCGGGATGATCAAGCTCGACGCGATGGAGAACCCCTACCATCTGCCCGAGCGCCTGCGCGATGCGCTGGCGGACATCGTGCATGGCGTGTCGCTCAACCGTTATCCGGACGCCTCCTGCAGCCAGCTCAAGGGAGCTTTGCGCAGGGCCTTCGATGTGCCGGAGGCGAGCGGGCTGGTGCTGGGCAACGGCTCGGACGAACTGATCCAGATCGTCGCCATGGCGCTGGCGAAGCCCGGCGCAGTGCTGGTGGCGCCGGAGCCCAGCTTCGTCATGTACCGCCAGATCGCCGCCTTCTGCGGCCTGCGCTACGTCGGTGTACCGCTGCGCGAGGATTTCTCGCTGGACCTGTCGGCGATGCTGGAAGTGATCGGCCGTGAGCAGCCCGCAGCGGTGTTCCTGGCCTATCCGAACAACCCGACCGGCAACCTGTTCCCGGCGAGCGACGTGGAAGCGATCATCCGCGCCACGCCGGGCGTGGTGGTGGTGGACGAAGCCTATGCACCGTTTGCCAGCACCTCCTTCATGTCGCGGGTGCCGGAGTTCGCCAATCTTGTCGTGATGCGCACCGTGTCCAAGATGGGCCTGGCGGCGCTGCGGCTGGGCTACATGGTCGGCGCGCCGGCCTGGATGGACGAATTCGAGAAGCTGCGCCTGCCCTACAACATCAGTGCCTTGTCGCAGGCCATCGCCAACCGCCTGCTCGACGAGCGCGAGGCGCTGGACAACCAGGCCGCTGCCATCGTCGCCGAGCGCGCCCGCGTGCAGCGGGAGCTGGCGGCGATGAAGGGCGTTACCGTATTTCCCAGTCAGGCCAATTTCCTGTTGTTCCGCCTCCCGGAGGCCGCCCGCATCCATGCAGGTTTGAAGTCGCGGCGGATTCTGATAAAAAACCTGGATGGCAGCCATCCCATGCTGGCCGACTGCCTGCGCGTCACGGTAGGCACTCCGACCGAGAACGATGCCTTCCTTTCCGTACTCGGCGAACTCGTCTGAACGATTTACCTTTCAATCATGACTGCTAGCGCACGCACCGCGGAAGTTGTCCGCAACACCCTGGAGACGCAGATCCGCGTCGCCGTGAACCTCGATGGCACCGGCGTCGGCAAGCTGGACACCGGCGTCCCCTTCCTCGACCACATGCTCGACCAGATCGTCCGCCACGGTCTGATCGACCTGGAGGTGGAAGCCAAGGGTGACCTGCATATCGACGCGCACCACACCGTCGAGGACACCGGCATCACCCTGGGCCAGGCGATCGCCAAGGCCGTCGGTGACAAGCGCGGCATCCTGCGCTATGGCCACGCCTACGTGCCGCTGGACGAGGCGCTGTCGCGCGTGGTGGTGGATTTTTCCGGCCGCCCGGGCCTGACCATGAACGTCGATTTCACCCGTGCCCGCATCGGCGACTTCGACGTAGACCTGACCCGCGAATTCTTCCAGGGCTTCGTCAATCACGCTGGCGTCACGCTCCACATCGACAACCTGCGTGGCATCAACGCCCACCACCAGTGCGAAACCGTGTTCAAGGCCTTCGCCCGCGCACTGCGTTTCGCGCTGGAGCGCGATCCGCGTTCGGCCGGCCAGATGCCCTCCACCAAAGGCACGCTCTGACCGCATCGATGTTTTCCGGGAGGCGCCCGAGGCGCTTCCCGCCTTTATCCGATTACCAGCATTGAAATGAAAGTCGTCATCGTCGATTACGGAATGGGCAACATCCGCTCGGTTGCCAAGGCCATCGAGCACGTCGCCCCCGAAGCATCGGTCGTCGTGACCAGCGACGCCGCCGTCGTACGCGCCGCCGACCGCGTGGTGGTGCCGGGGCAGGGCGCCATGCACGACTGCATGCGCGAGTTCCTGGCCCGTGACCTGCGCCAGTGCGTGGAGGAGGCCGCCGCCAGCAAGCCCTTCTTGGGCGTCTGCGTCGGCATGCAGATGCTGTTCGAGCACTCCGAGGAGGGCGACACGCCGGGCCTCGCGATCCTGCCCGGCCGCGTGCGTCGCTTCCCCAACGGCATGACCGACGATGCGGGCAACCGCCTCAAGGTGCCCCACATGGGCTGGAACGAGGCGGAAATCCCGACCGGCCACCCGGTGTGGCAGGGGCTGGAGGCGAACGAGCGCTTCTATTTCGTGCACAGCTATTACTGTGACCCGCGTTTCGACACGCCTGCCACAGCCGGCGCCATCAAGGTCCAGGCCCGCTATGGCCTGCCCTTTACCTGTGCTGTGGTGCAAGATAATATCGTCGCAGTCCAGTTCCACCCGGAAAAGAGCGCCCGTGCGGGTTTGCAGCTACTCGCCAACTTCATGAATTGGCAGCCTTGAGTCTTACGACACGCAAGCCTTCGCACATTCAAACAGCGCCTTCCGATCCCACCCGTTCGCCTTTCGCCCGACCTCCCGTTCCGCCATGCTTCTGATCCCCGCCATCGACCTCAAGGACGGCCACTGTGTCCGTCTGCGCCAGGGTGACATGCAGGATGCCACCGTGTTTTCCGAAGACCCGGGCGCCATGGCCCGCCATTGGCTCGACCAGGGGGCGCGTCGCCTGCACCTCGTCGACCTCAATGGCGCAGTGGCCGGCAAGCCGAAGAACGAGCCGGCCATCAAGGCCATCGTGAAGGAGCTGGGCGACGAGATCCCCATCCAGCTCGGCGGCGGCATCCGCGACCTGGACACCATCGAGCGCTATCTCGATGACGGCATTACCTACATCATCATCGGCACCGCCGCGGTGAAGAATCCCGGCTTCCTGCACGACGCCTGCAGCGCATTCCCTGGCCACATCATCGTCGGCCTGGACGCCAAGGACGGCAAGGTGGCGGTGGACGGCTGGTCCAAGATGACCGGCCACGACGTGATCGACCTCGCCAAAAAGTTCGAGGACTACGGCGTCGAAGGCGTGATCTACACCGACATCGGTCGTGACGGCATGCTCAACGGCGTGAACATCGAGGCGACCGTGAAGCTGGCGCAGGCGTTGCGCATCCCGGTCATCGCCAGCGGTGGTATCGGCTCGCTGGACGACATCGACGCGCTGTGTGCCGTCGAGGAAGAAGGCATCACCGGTGCCATCACCGGCCGCGCGATCTACGAAGGCAAGCTGGATTTCAAGGCTGCGCAGGAGAGGGCGGACGCCAAGAGCGCCGCGTGATCCATGCTCGCCAAGCGCATCATTCCCTGTCTTGACGTCACCGCCGGCCGGGTCGTCAAGGGTACGAACTTCCTGGAACTGCGCGATGCGGGCGATCCGATCGAAGTCGCGCGCCGCTACAACGAACAGGGCGCCGACGAACTGACCTTCCTCGACATCACCGCCAGTTCGGACGAGCGCGACATCATCCTGCACGTCGTCGAGCAGGTGGCCGAACAGGTCTTCATTCCCCTCACCGTGGGTGGTGGCGTGCGCAGCGTCGCCGACGTGCGTCGCCTGCTGAACGCCGGTGCCGACAAAGTGAGCATGAACAGCGCCGCCGTACAGAACCCGGACCTCGTCGCCGAAGCTTCCGGCAAGGTCGGCAACCAGTGCATCGTGGTCGCCATCGACGCCAAGCAGACCTCGCCGGGCAAGTGGGAAGTCTTTACCCACGGTGGCCGCAAGAACACCGGCCTGGACGCCATCGAATGGGCGCGCAAGGTCGAGTCGCTGGGCGCGGGTGAGATCCTGCTGACCAGCATGGACCGCGATGGCACCAAGAGCGGTTTCGATCTCGCCCTGACCCGCGCGGTGGCGGATGCCGTCGGCATTCCAGTCATCGCCAGTGGTGGCGTGGGCGACCTGTCGCACCTCGCCGACGGTGTGAGCCAGGGCGGCGCCGACGCCGTGCTGGCCGCCAGCATCTTCCATTACGGTGAGTACACCGTGCGCCAGGCCAAGGAGTTCATGCAGGGACGCGGCATCGAGGTGCGCCTGTGATGGAAGACACCCGCTGGCTCAACCAGGTGCAATGGGACGAGCAGGGACTGGTTCCGGTCATCACGCAGGATGCCGCGAGCGGCGAGGTGCTGATGTTCGCGTGGATGAACCGCGAAGCCCTGTCGTTGACCGCCGAGCATGGCGAAGCGGTGTACTGGTCCCGTTCGCGTCGCAAGCTGTGGCACAAGGGCGAAGAGTCCGGCCACATCCAGAAAGTTCGCGACATCCGGATCGACTGTGACAGCGACGTCGTTCTGCTGAAGGTGGAGCAGGTGGGCGGCATCGCCTGTCACACCGGTCGGCGCAGCTGTTTCTTCCAGCAGTACCTCAGTGAAGGGCGCTGGGAGCCGGTCGAGCCGGTATTGAAGGACCCCGACCAGATCTATCGCAAGGACTGACGCGGAGCGCCTCACCATGATCGACCCCGAAATCCTGCAACGCCTGTCTGCCACGCTGGCGGAGCGCAAGAACGCGTCCGCCGATTCGTCCTACGTCGCCAGCCTGTATGCGAAAGGCACCGACGCCATCTGCAAGAAGGTGGCGGAGGAAGCGGCGGAAACGATCATGGCAGCCAAGGACGGCGAACTGCGCCACATCGTCTACGAAGTGACCGACCTGTGGTTCCACTCGCTGATCCTGCTGGCGCAGTTCGGCCTGTCGGCCGACGACGTGCTGGCCGAATTCCGCCGCCGCGAGGGCATCTCCGGTATCGACGAGAAGGCCGCGCGCGGCAAGAAGTGACAGGAGCCTGACGATGAGTGACTGCCTTTTCTGCCGCATCGTACGTGGCGAGATTCCCGCGACGAAAGTCTACGAGGACGACCAGATCCTGGCCTTCAAGGACATCGCGCCGAAAGCGCCGGTGCACATACTCGTCATTCCGAAACAACATATCGCTACGCTGTCGGACGTTCGCAGCGAAGATAGTGCCGTGCTCGGCCATCTGCTCGCTGTGACGCCGCGGATTGCAGGCGAGCAGGGTTGCTCGGATGGCTTCCGCAGCATCATCAACACCGGAAGGGTGGGTGGGCAGGAGGTGTATCATCTTCACCTGCATATCCTGGGTGGCGACACGCCGCTTCCGGCCATGCTCAAGTATTGATTTTCGGAGAATTTTGAAATGGGTTCCTTCAGCATCTGGCACTGGTTGATCGTCCTGGTCATCGTGTTGCTGGTATTCGGCACCAAGAAGCTGCGCAACCTGGGTGAAGACCTGGGCGGTGCGGTCAAGGGCTTCAAGCAAGGCATGAAGGACGGCGACGCTGCGGTGGACAACAAGACCGAGCAGATCGGTGGCCAGACCATCGACGCACCCGCCCGCGAAAAGGACAAGGCCTGAGCCTTCCTCTCCATCAGGCGGCCCGCATGCCTGCATGCGCCGCCTGAACCCCGACTCCCATGTTCGATATCGGTTTTTCTGAACTGGCCATCATCGGTCTGGTGGCGCTCATCGTCATCGGTCCCGAGGAATTGCCGCGTGTGGCCAGGACGGTCGGCCATCTGCTGGGCCGCCTGCGCCGCTATGTGTCCGATGTGAAGTCCGACATCAGCCGCGAGATGGAGTTCGCCGAGCTGCATCGCATGAAGGACGAAGTGCAGGATGCGGCGCGCAGCTTCGAGCAGAGCATCAACGATCAGGCCCGTGCTTTTGATCAGGAGATGCGGGAAGCCGTGGCGCCGATTGGCGATGCGCTGGCGGACACCAGGGCCAGCCTGCATGGACTGGCCCATGATCCGGCTTCCGCGACGCCCGAGCTTGCTGCCGCTGCTCCCGATGCCGAGGTGTCCGTGGCCGCGCTGCCGGAAAACACCTCCTTGCCGACCGACTCCGAGCAGGACGCTCGCGACGAAAACCAGCTGGACCTGTTCGGTGGCTCGCCTGCGGTTACTGCCGTACCGGCAGAGCCGGTTTCCCGCTCCTGACCCTCTGCCCCGAGCCTGCCCGTGGACGCTCCGCAAGACTCTTTCCTGTCCCATCTGATCGAACTTCGCAACCGGGTCATCAAGGCCGTCGGTGCGTTGATGGTCGTCTTTCTCTGCCTGATGCCGTGGTCGTCGGCGATCTACGACCTGCTGGCGCAGCCGATGATGGTTGCCCTGCCAGAGGGCACGAAGATGATCGCGACCGGCGTGGTGACGCCGTTCTTCGTGCCGATCAAGGTCACGTTGATGGCTGCGTTCATCCTGGCGCTGCCGGTGATCCTGTACCAGGCCTGGGCCTTCATCGCGCCGGGGCTCTATGCGCATGAGCGCCGCTTCGCGCTGCCGCTGGTGGTGGCCAGCACGCTGCTGTTCCTCGCGGGCATGGCGTTCTGCTATTTCTTCGTCTTCCAGACCGTCTTTCACTTTATCGCGACCTTCGCGCCCAAGAGCATCACGCCTGCGCCGGACATCGAGCAGTACCTGTCCTTCGTGCTGACGATGTTCCTGGCTTTCGGCGTGACCTTCGAGGTGCCGATCGCGGTGATCCTGCTGGTGAAAACGGGCATCGTCACGGTGCAGAAGCTGACCGAGATCCGTCCCTACGTGATCGTCGGTGCCTTCGTGATTGCTGCGGTGGTGACACCGCCGGACGTGGCCTCGCAGATCATGCTGGCGGTGCCGATGTGCATCCTCTACGAGGTGGGCATCATCGTGTCGCGCCTGATCCAGCGCGGCGAAACGGTCAAGGCCTGAACCGGCCCGGGCAGGACGCTCAGCGTTCGCTGCTGTTCGGGCGACGCGCCACCTGCAGGCGCGATTCGAACTGCTTGCCTTTGCGCACGACGATAACCTTCACGGTGCGACCAGGTGCCTGGGCAGCGACCGCTTCCAGCATCCGCTGGGGGTTGGTGATGATGCGGTCATCCACGCTCACCAGCACATCGCCGGGTTCGATACCCGCCTGAGCGGCCGGGCCGCCGCGCATCACGCCGGCGATCAACGCGCCTTCACGCGGCAGGGCAAAGGACTCGGCCAGTTCCGGCGTGATCTCCTGCACTTCCACGCCGATCCAGCCGCGCGTCACGCCACCGGTCTGCACGATCTGGTCCAGCACATTGCGCGCAAGCGACACCGGAATGGCGAAGCCGATGCCGAGCGAGCCGCCAGAGCGCGAGTAGATCGCCGAGTTGATGCCGACCAGGTTGCCGTCTGCATCGACCAGCGCGCCACCGGAGTTGCCGGGATTGATGGCCGCGTCGGTCTGGATGAAGTTCTCGAAGGTGTTGATGCCCAGATGCGAACGTCCCAGGGCGCTGACGATCCCCATGGTGACTGTCTGGCCTACGCCGAAGGGATTGCCGATCGCGAGCACCACGTCACCCACCTTGAGGTTGTCGTTCTCTGCGAAGGTCACGGTCGGCAGCGCCTTACCTGCTTCGATGCGCAGCACGGCCAGATCGGTTTCCGGGTCGCGGCCGACGATCTTCGCAAGGTGCTTGCTGCCATCGTGCATGGCCACCTCGATCTCGTCGGCGGCCTCCACCACGTGGTTGTTGGTGAGGATGTAGCCGTCCTGGCTGACCACCACGCCCGAGCCAAGGCCGGAGGCGCGTCGCTCCGGCTGGGTTTCGCCGCCGCGATCGCCGAAGAAATGGCGGAACAGGGGATCGTTCTGGAAAGGGTGGCGCTGCGCTTTGACTTCCTTGCTGGTGAAGACGTGCACGACGGACGGCAGCGCCTGCCGGGCTGCCTCGGCATAACTCGGGACCGCGGCAGTACGTTCAATCGCGGGCGCCGTCGGCGCGCCGGTGATCGAGAACGGCAGCTGGGCCGCCTGCGGCGGCGTCTTGCCGTCGGTACGGCTCAGCCATTCCGGCTTGAAGGTGCTCACCACGAAAAGGAGCGCCAGAGCCACGGTGACGGACTGCGCAAAGATGAGCCACAGGCGCTGCATAATCGCTATCGGAATGTGATCTGAACGGGACGGGTATGAATCGGGAGACAGGCCGCATCATCGAACGCACGGCCTTGCGGGATTTTCTGGACAAGCTTTTTGATTGCGCCCGCGTGAAGGATTATTGTCCAAACGGTCTGCAAGTGGAAGGTTGCGAAGAGGTCCGCAAAGTCGTGTGCGGTGTCACCGCCAGCCAGGCGCTGATCGACCACGCGATTGCCGAAGGGGCGGACACGATCATCGTGCACCACGGCTATTTCTGGCGCGGCGAGGATAGCCGCGTCCTGGGGATCCGCAAGCAGCGGCTGGCGGCCTTACTGGCGCACGACATCAACCTGTTTGCGTTCCACCTGCCGTTGGACCTTCACCCGGAACTCGGCAACAACGTGCAACTGGCCCAGGTGCTGGACTGGCGGGTCACCGGACGTCGCGGCGAACAGGATCTGGTTTTCGTCGGCGAGCCGGAGCAGCCGCTCACGCTGGGCGAGATGCAGGCGATGATCAGCGAGCGCCTTGGGCGTGAAGCCTTGCTGGTTGGCGATGCGGCTCGCCTCGTGCGTCGCCTGGCCTGGTGCACCGGCGGCGCCCAGGGCTACCTGGACGATGCGGTCGAGGCCGGCGTGGATCTGTACGTATCCGGCGAGATCTCCGAAAAGACCGTGCACCTTGCGCGGGAGAGCGGGGTGGCCTACATCGCGGCAGGCCACCATGCGACCGAGCGCTACGGCATCCGCGCGCTGGCGCAATACCTGCGCGACAGCCTGGGGCTGGATGCGGGTTTCGTGGACATCGACAACCCGGCCTGAACGCGTGGCGGAAACCGCACTAGTGCTTGGGCGGCTCTTCCGGCTCCAGCGGGTCGAGATCGTCCAGGTTGATGTTGAGCGTGTTGGATAGCTCGGACATGTCCAGTTCGAAATCCAGCGTCTTGCTGTTGGTGGGCACCCAGGTGCCGGTACCGGCGGCTGCGGCGGCCACCGGCAGGGTGGGCGTGGCGGGTGTCGCCTCGGGCGCCGGAGCGCCCGGCGCAGCGTCCGGTCGATACGCCCCGAGCTGGCCTTCGAGGATTGCCAGCAGCAACAGCATTTCGTCGACGATGGCCAGCGGGAAGCCCTGGCGCGTCCCCTGGCGGTTATCCCGCAACAGCTCGTGCAGGTAGGCCTGGCATTCCGGCTTGCCCCAGGTCGCGCAGACCTTGTCGCGGATGTGCGCAATGTTCTCCAGCGATTCCGGTGCGCGCAGGGCCACCTCGAAATCGTCCCAGGTCACCGGTTTGACGTTGAACGTCTTGTTGAGCTGGCCGGTCAGTGCCTCGAATTCGGCGCGCAAGTCCGCAGCCTTGTAGACCTCCAGCAGCTTGATCCACGGCTTGACGGCCTGCTTGGGATTGGCACGGATGAACTCGGCGAGGGTCTGGGCGGCCCCATGGACCCGGCCGAAGGACATCATGATCTCGGCCAGTTCGACCGCGGAATCGTGCTCCTCTGCCTCATCCTCGATCTGGAGTACCGAGGGCGGCCCCAGGCTGGCGTGCGACAGCGGGCCGATCGCACCATCGATGGCGGTGGAGGTCGCAGCCGCAACCGGGCCGGCGTTCTGCGGCTGGTCGGGCCAGATGTCTGCCGCCGTGAGTGGCGCAAGGAGGACATCCTCGTCGCGGTCCTGCTCCACGTCGGTGTGCGCGGAAACGGGCAGGGGAATCGTTGCCGGGCCGGCTTCATCCTGGCGCCGGCGATAGCCGCGCCATCCCAGCCAGCCCAGGAGGGCGACGAGGGCGGCTACCAGGAGCGCGTAGCGCGTCGTTTCCGCTGACAGCCAGCCTGGCATCCAGGAGGTGCCGGGCGCGGACGCTGTATCGACCGTCGCAACGGGCGGCGTGGCCTGGGACTGCGCCTGGATCTGCGCTTCCAGGCGGTTGGCATCGGCCTGCAACCGTGCCTGCATGGCTTCGAGCTGGCGCAGCTTCTCCGTCATCTCCAGCTGGGTGCTGATCTTCTCGTCCAGCGTGGCGATCAGCTGCAACTCCGTGCGCAGCCGTTCCCGCTCCGCTTCACCAAGCTCCTGGCGGGATTCGATGATGGTGGACAGGCGCAGGCTGGCGTCGTCGCCACTGTCGACTCGCAGGCGGTCGGTACCGGCCGGCTCGGCAGGTGCCGGCGCGGCCTGGCGTTGCCGGGGCGCGGGTTCGACGGGGCGCGGCCCGGCGGGACGCGTACTTGCGGATGCCGGGGCGGGAGCGGGAGCCGGGTTGGCTCGTGCCACGGCGCGCGCATCCGGAATCACCAGTTCGGTCCCCGCGGGCAAGAGGGCGTCCGGGTTGCCGCGCGCGTCCGGATTGAGTGCGCGCAAGGCCTGCACGAAGCGTCGCTGCATGCGACGGTCGTCCGGGTACAGGACCGCGGCAATATTGGCCGGACTCTCGCCCTCGACGGTGGTCCAGGTACTGGCGGTTGCCGGCCTGTCGGGGGGCGGCGGCGCTGCGCTCGGACGGGATGTAATGGGCGCGGCAATGGGTGCAGCGACCGGCTCGGTGACGGCGGCAGCGAGCGATGGCGTAGCCGCGGGTGGATCGAGCAGCAGGGTGTAATCGCGACGCAACTGGGCGCCGCAGGTGGCGCGCACCGCGAAAGCGAGCGCCGGGTGGTAGATGGGCCGCGTGCTGGTGATGACCAGGGTTGGCACGCCATTCAGCGTCTGCAGGCTGAGGCGGCCTTCGGCGAGGCCGGGCAATCCATCGGATGCCGGGCCTGCGGCAGCAAGGCGGAAACACTCTGGCTCGACGGTTTCGCCCGGGCCGGGTTGTACGGTGATATCGACCCGGAGCAGATCGCCGATGCGACTGCTGCTGCGCGCCTCGCCGAGCCCGATGGCCATCAGGGGGTTGGCATGCCATGCCGCCAGCAGCGCGAGGGCCAGTCGCCCGAGATGCGGGGAGCAGGGGCTTGCCGGGCGAGGGGCGGTCGCCGGCATGGGGTGTCGTGGCGCTGCAGGGAGGGTGGCGCGACGCAGGGTCATCATGAAAGCGCGATTCTAGAACACTCGTCGTCCTGCTTTGGCCTGAAATGAAGCCTTCCCCGTGTCCTATTGCTTCGAACATGCCATCTGGAGGCGACTCCGCTGCCATGAAGGCCACCAGACCTTGTGCCCCGCGACGCAAAGAAGTCTCATTGCGCTACAATCGCCGGCTGACTTCCGGGCCTTGCAAATGCGTGCGCCGCGGAGTGTTCAACCAGCCAGGCAACCCACCTCCTGCCGGCCTTCGCAAGCAGGCCCGGCATTCCCGTTCGAAGGGCAAACATGAAGATTCACGAATATCAGGCCAAGGAAATCCTTCGCAAGTTCGGCGTCGTGACGCCGCGCGGCATTCCTTGCTTCAGCGTCGATGAAGCGGTTGCGGCTGCCGACCAGCTCGGCGGCAACATCTGGGTGGTCAAGGCCCAGATCCACGCCGGTGGCCGTGGCAAGGGCGGTGGCGTCAAGCTGGCTCGCAGCAAGGACGAAGTGCGTACGATCGCCGGCCAGATCCTCGGCATGCAGCTGATCACGCACCAGACCGGCCCGGAAGGCCAGAAGGTGCGTCGCCTCATGATCGAAGAAGGCGCCGACATCAAGAAGGAATACTACGTTGCCGCGCTGACTGACCGCGCCACGCAGAAGGTCGCCATGATGGCGTCTTCCGAAGGCGGCATGGACATCGAGGAAGTCGCCCACAACACGCCGGAGAAGATTTTGAAGGTCTTCGTGGATCCGGCAGCGGGCCTGACCACCGAACAGGCGCGCGAACTGGCTGCCGGCATCGGTGTTCCCGAAGCCTCGATCCCGCAAGCGATCGACTGCCTGCAGAAGCTCTACACCTGCTACATGGAAACCGATGCCTCGCTGGCGGAAATCAACCCGCTAATCCTCGAAGGCAACGGCAACATCAAGGCGCTGGACGCCAAGTTCAACTTCGACTCCAACGCGCTGTTCCGTCACCCGGACATCGTCGAGTACCGTGACCTGGACGAAGAAGATCCGGCTGAAATCGAGGCCTCCAAGTTCGACCTGGCCTACATCTCGCTGGAAGGCAACATCGGCTGCCTGGTGAACGGCGCCGGTCTGGCCATGGCGACCATGGACACCATCAAGCTGTTCGGCGCCGAGCCGGCCAACTTCCTGGACGTGGGTGGCGGCGCGACGACCGAGAAGGTCACCGAAGCCTTCAAGATCATGCTCAAGAACCCGGCCGTGAAGGGGATTCTGGTCAACATCTTCG
This sequence comes from Uliginosibacterium sp. H1, assembly GCF_036017065.1. Classification (NCBI taxonomy): domain Bacteria; kingdom Pseudomonadati; phylum Pseudomonadota; class Betaproteobacteria; order Rhodocyclales; family Zoogloeaceae; genus Uliginosibacterium; species Uliginosibacterium sp. H1. Next base: position 611,774 of record NZ_JAYXHR010000001.1, on the reverse strand, counting down.
GCGGCATCATGAAGTGCGACACCATCGCCAACGGCGTGGTGACGGCTGCGCGCGAAGTGAAGCTGGCCGTGCCGCTGGTGGTCCGCATGAAGGGCACCAACGAGGATCTCGGCAAGAAGATCCTGGCCGACTCCGGCCTGCCTATCATCTCGGCCGACACCATGGCCGAAGCCGCCCAGAAGATCGTTGCCGCCGTTGCTGGCAAGTAAGCCGCAGGCGAGGAGCTAGTAAACATGTCGATTCTCATCAACAAAGACACCAAGGTCATCACCCAGGGCATCACCGGCAAGACCGGTCAGTTCCACACTGAAAAGTGCCAGGAATACGCCAACGGCAAGAACTGCTTCGTGGCCGGTGTGAACCCGAAGAAGGCCGGCGAGTCCATCTTCAACATTCCCATCTACGGTTCGGTGAAGGAAGCCGCCGGTGCCACCGGCGCGACCGTGTCGGTCATCTACGTGCCGCCGGCAGGTGCCGCCGCCGCCATCTGGGAAGCCGTCGAGGCCGACCTGGACCTGGCGATCTGCATCACCGAAGGCATCCCCGTCCGTGACATGCTGGAAGTGCGCAACAAGATGAAGGCCAAGGAAGCCAAGGGTGGCAAGAAGACCCTGCTGCTGGGCCCGAACTGCCCCGGCCTGATCACGCCCGACGAAATCAAGATCGGCATCATGCCGGGCCACATCCACCGCAAGGGCCGCATTGGCGTCGTGTCGCGTTCCGGCACGCTGACCTATGAAGCCGTGGCGCAGCTGACCGAAATCGGTCTGGGTCAGTCGTCCGCCGTGGGTATCGGTGGCGACCCCATCAACGGCCTGAAGCACATCGACATCATGCGTGCCTTCAACGACGATCCGGATACCGATGCGGTCATCATGATCGGCGAGATCGGCGGTCCGGACGAAGCCGAAGCGGCGCAGTGGTGCAAGGCCAACATGAAGAAGCCGGTGGTCGGCTTCATCGCCGGCGTGACCGCGCCCCCCGGAAAGCGCATGGGCCACGCCGGTGCGCTGATCTCCGGCGGTGCCGATACGGCTGATGCCAAGCTGGCCATCATGGAAGAGTGCGGTTTCAAGGTGACCCGCAACCCGTCCGAGATGGGCAAGCTGCTGAAGTCGGTGCTGTAAGCGGCACGCGCTTCGACAAAAGCCCGGCGTCAGCCGGGTTTTTGTTGTCTGCCGGGTCGTTCTGTTTTGGCGCCACTTGATTTCGCTGGGCGTCTGCAGCGAACCAAAATGCGATAATCGCGTCTTTCGTCTTCTTCCTTACTCCAGGCCAGCCATGGATTTCCTGACACCCGAGTTCCTTACCGCCGTATTCCAGATCATCCTGATCGACATCCTGCTGGGCGGCGACAATGCCGTCGTGATCGCACTGGCCTGCCGCAGCCTGCCGGCCAAGCAGCGCATGCAGGGCATCATCTGGGGCACCGCCGGCGCCATCGGCCTGCGCGTGGTGCTGATCTTCTTCGCGATGCAGCTGCTGGAAATCCCGTTCCTCAAGATCGTCGGCGCCATCCTGCTGGTGTGGATCGGCATCAAGCTGCTGCTGCCGCATGACGATGAACACGCCAACATCCAGGCCAGCGATCGCCTGTGGGCCGCGGTCAAGACCATCATCGTGGCCGACTTCGTGATGAGCCTGGACAACGTCATCGCCATTGCCGGCGCCGCAGAAAAGGCCGGTGGCGACCATCAGGTGGCGCTGGTCATCTTCGGCCTGGTTATCAGCATTCCCATCATCGTGTGGGGCAGCCAGCTGGTCATCAAGCTGATGGACCGTTTCCCGGTGATCATCACCCTGGGCGGCATGCTGCTGGGCTGGATTGCCGGCCACATGGCCTACACCGACCCGGCGATCATTCCGTACGTGCCGCAGACCGACCTGACGAAGTACACCTTCGAGATCGGTGGTGCGCTGCTGGTGCTGGCCATCGGCAAGGCGCTGGCGGGTCGCAGCAAACCTGCCGCGGCCGACAACGCCTCGTCCTGAGCGCATGGCGCTCTACCTCACCGAACAGGATGTCGGCCGTCTGGCCGACATCCGCCTGGCGCTGGACGCGGTCGAGGCCGCGCATCGCGCCCTGGCACTCGGGGAGGCGATGGACATCCCGCGCCAACGGGTACGCACTGGCTCCGCCATGCAGCATGTCCTTCAGGCCGGCTGGCCGGCGCGCGGGGTGATGGGTTACAAGGCCTACACCAGTTCGGCCCAGGGCGCCCGGTTCTGGCTCCACCTGTTCGACAGTAGTACCGGCGAGCCGCTGGCAGTCATCGAGGCCGACCGGCTGGGGATGCTGCGTACCGGCGCGGCCAGTGGGGTGGCGGCGCGCTATCTCGCTCGCCAGGACGCGCGCCGGGTGGCGCTGATCGGTGCGGGCTGGCAGGCGCGTGGCCAGGTTCTGGCCCTGGCGGCAGTATGTGAAGTCACGTCCTTCAAGGTTTTCGCGCGTCGATCCGATAAGCTGGAAGCATTCTGTGCGGAGATGGCGGCGGAAACCGGCGTTCCGATGGAGCCGGCCACGTCGGTGCAGGAGGCCGTGGAGGGCGCGGATATCGTCGTGACCGCCACGACTTCCCCCAGGCCCGTGCTGGAAGGGGCCTGGTTGATGCCGGGCATGCACCTGAGTGCGGTGGGTTCCAATTCGCTGATCCGCCGTGAGCTGGATGAAGCGGCTGTGCGGCGCGCAGACGTCGTCTGCGCCGACAGTCGTGGCAGTGCGTTTGCGGAGGCAGGCGACCTGTTGCCGTTGATCGAGAAAGGGCGACTGTTGCCCGGTGCCGTGGTTGAATTGGGAGAGCTGGTGGCAGGTTTCCGGCCCGGACGTACGGCCGCGGACCAGGTCACCTTGTTCGAATCGCAAGGCATGGCCTTGCAGGACATCGCGCTCGGGGCGGCAATCCTGCAGCGTGCACATGCCGCAGGCGTCGGCGCGGCATTACCCTACTGATATTCCGTGCAGTCCATCGACATGGACGGCGACGCGGGGTTCGAGGAAAGACATGGCAAAGCTGATACTGAGCATGGACGGACTGGTGCTCAAGGAAATTCCGCTGACGAAGGAGCGCACCTCCATCGGTCGCAAGCCGCACAACGACATCCAGATCGACAATCTGGCGATCAGCGGCGAGCACGCGGCCATCGTGGCGATCCTGAACGACGCCTTTCTCGAAGACCTGAATTCCACCAACGGCACCTACGTCAACGGCCAGTCGATCAAGAAGCACGTGCTGAAGGACAACGACGTCGTGGAGCTGGGCAAGTACCGCCTGAAGTTCCTGAAGGACGCGCCTGACTTCTCGGCGGGCAGCACGTTCGAGAAGGCCTTCGTCGCCGCCCCGGAAGCGGCAAAGCTGGGGGCTTCAGCCAAGACCCATACCGACACCATGCTCGGCTTCCAGCCGGAAACCACGCTGACCGAAGCTTCCACCACCAGCAGCGGTGGCTGGAGCGCGGCCCAGGGCGAGCAGCCGGCTGCGCCGGCAACTACGGCTGCCGTCGGCGAACCGGTGGGGGTGGTGCAGATCCTGTCGGGTCGCAACGCGGGCCGCGAACTGGACTTGTCCAAATCGCTCACGACGCTGGGCAAGCCGGGCTTCCAGGTGGCGGTCATCACGCGGCGCCCGCATGGCTATTTCATTACCCACGTGGAAGGCGACAGCTTTCCGATTCTCAACGGCAAGCAGCTCGATGCCCAGGCGCACTTGCTGAGCGACCATGATGTCATCGAGATTGCCGGCGTGAAGATGGAGTTCTACCTGCGCCCGGTAGCGTGAGTGACGTCACGCCGGCACAAGCTTTTGGCGTGCGGCGCAAGAGGCGGCTTGCCAGAATGCGGATGATGGGCGCCTGATTGCGGGCGCTTCCGGTGCGTGTGGCCCGGTCATTGTCGACGGGTGAGGAGAGCGGGTGGAGCTGAAGGTCCTGGGTTGCAGCGGCGGCATCGGTGGGCTGGACCAGCGCACGACTTCGCTGCGTGTCGACCGCGACATCCTGATCGATTGCGGCACTGGCGCGGGCATCCTCAGCGTCGATGAACTGGTTGGCATCGACCATATCTTCCTGACCCATGCCCACCTCGACCACATTGCGCTGCTGCCCTTGCTGGTGGATACCGTGGGCGACCTGCGCGAACGGCCGATCACCCTTTACGCCACCGATGCGACGCTGAAGCTGATCCGCTCGCATATCTTCAACTGGCTCATCTGGCCGGACTTCACCGCCATCCCGGATCGCGTCAATCCTTACCTGCGCATGCAACCGCTGCGGGTGGGCGAGGGGGTGGAGCTGGGCGGGCGGCGCATCACGGCGATCCCCGCGCTGCATTCGGTGCCGGCGGTCGGTTACTGGCTGCAGTCCGAGGGCGGCAGCCTGGTGTTCTCGGGCGATACGACCATCTCGGAGAGCATGATCGAGGCGGTGAACCGCATCCACGACCTGCGCTACCTGCTGATCGAGACGGCTTTCTCCAATTCCCAGCAGGACCTTGCGATGGCGGCACGCCACCTGTGCCCCAGCATGCTGCATCGCCTCCTCGATCGGCTGACCGGTGATCCGGAGGTGTTCATCACCCACCTCAAGCCCGGTTTCGTGGAGCGTACTGCGGAGGAAGTGCTGGCCTACGCTGGTCGCCTCCGGCCGCGGATTCTGGCGAACGACCAGGTTTTCCGTATTTGATCCGATCTGATCCGTCATCGCGGCCTGTGCCGGCCGCGGTACCCTGACGTACCCCCTGTCGAGAGCGCCGTCTGCGCTCAAAGCGAGTAGCCCATGTCGACTTCCAGTGCAGCACCGGCCGCCAAGGGCGGCGGAGACCTCTCCCGACGCCTCGCCTTCTTCAAGGGCCTGCAGTCACTCACGGCGCGCATCCACGCCACGCAGAACATCGACGAGATCATCTTCGAGGTGTCCACCGAGGTGTGCAGCCTGTTCGGCGCCGAGCGGGTGACGATCTACACCGTGGATGAGACGAAGAGCACGATCAGCTCCCGCGTGAAGACCGGCCTGCACGTCGCCAAGAGCATCCGCCTGCCGATTTCCGACCGCAGCATCGCGGGCTACTGCGCCATGCATCGCATGATGCTCAGCGTGCAGGACGTGTATGACGACGCCGAACTCAAGCGCATCTCGCCCGGGCTGGAATTCCGCAAGGAGGTGGACGAGCGCAGCGGCTTCCGCAGCAAGCAGATGCTGGTCGCGCCGCTTTTCAACGTGGAGGACGATGAGCTGCTGGGCGTCATGCAGCTCATCAATACCGTGCATGGCAAGCCGTTCGCGCAGATCGAGGAAGAGGGCGCGCTGGGGCTCGCCCAGACGCTCTCCATTGCGCTTGCCCAGCGCATGCGTGCCGAAGAGCCGCTGCGCTCGCGCTACGACTACCTGGTGGTGTCCGGACGCCTGAATCGTGCCCAGCTGGAGACGTCGAGCGAGGCGGCACGGCAGCGCGGCATCACGGTGGAGCAGGCGCTGATGGAGGACTTCAAACTGGGGCTTGCCGACATCGGAGAGTCCATGGCGCGCTTCTATGGCGTCAGCTACGAGCCTTTCAAGCCGGAACGCATCAAGCCCATGGACCTGCTGCGCAACATCAAGCGCGAGTACGCCATGAAGAGCCGCTGGGTGCCGCTGGAGGACGGGCCGGAAGGGCTGGTCGTACTGTCGCCGGATCCGGAACAGGTGATCGGCAGCCGTGTCGCCCAGAACGTCTTCCATCACGCCAAGCTGTCTTACCGGGTGACGACCGAGCGCGAGTTCGAGCAGACTGTCGCGCAGTTCTTCGACCTGCAGATGGATGACATCGCGGTGGGCGACCTGTTGTCCGATCTCGGCGACGACGATCGGGACCCGGCGCAGAGTGACGAACTGTCCGCCGCGTCCGACAACGAGCTGGTGAAGCTGGTCAACCGCATCATCGTCGACGCACACCGCCAGGGCGCGTCCGACATCCACATCGAGCCGCGGCCGGGCAAGGAAAAGACCATCGTGCGCTTCCGCAAGGACGGCTCGCTGGTGCCCTACATCGAGGTGCCGGCCAGCTATCGCAGCCCGCTGGTGGCGCGCATCAAAATCATGTGCGACCTCGACATCGCCGAGCGTCGCAAGCCGCAGGACGGCAAGATCAAGTTCCGCAAGTACGGCCCGCTCGACATCGAGTTGCGGGTGGCCACGGTGCCCACGGCCGGCGGCATGGAAGACGTGGTGATGCGCTTGCTGGCGCAGGGCGAGCCCCTGCCGCTGGACAAGCTGGCGCTCTCGCCGCACAACCTCAGGCGCCTGCAGGAGACCGTCACCAAACCGTATGGCATTTTCTTCGTCTGCGGTCCGACCGGCTCGGGCAAGACCACGACGCTGCACTCGGTGCTGAAGTACATCAACACGTCGGACACCAAGATCTGGACAGCCGAGGACCCGGTGGAAATCACCCAGCGCGGACTGCGGCAGGTGCAGATCAACCGCAAGGCGGGGCTGGATTTCCCGACGGTGATGCGTGCTTTCCTGCGGGCCGACCCGGACGTCATCATGGTGGGTGAAATGCGCGACGCTGAGACCGTATCGATCGGGCTCGAAGCCTCGTTGACCGGCCACCTCGTGCTGTCCACGCTGCACACCAACAGCGCGCCGGAATCCGTGGTGCGCCTGCTGGACATGGGCATGGACCCGTTCAACTTCGCCGATGCATTGCTGGGCATCCTGGCGCAGCGTCTTGCCAAGCGGCTGTGTCCGACCTGTCGCGAAGCCTATGAACCCGAAGGCACCGACGTCGATGCCTTGCTGGATGAATACTGCGAGGACCTGCGCAAGATTCCGGCCTTCGCGGCGAACGCCGAGGCCGAGCGCGAGAAGGTGCTGGACGACTGGCTGGCGCGCTTTGCCAACGACAAGGGCAGGCTGAGCCTGTACCGGTCGGTGGGCTGTACCGACTGCAACAACACGGGTTACCGCGGTCGCGTCGGCCTGCATGAACTGATGCTCGGCACCGACGACGCGAAGCGCAAGATCCAGACCCGGGCGCTGGTCAGCGACCTGCTGGTCACGGCGCTGGAAGACGGCATGCGCACGCTGCGCCAGGATGGCATCGAGAAGGTGCTGCAGGGGCTGACCGACATGGCCCAGGTGCGCAAGGTTTGCCTGCGCTGAGGGCCGGGGCTCGCACGCCATGAGCGCCGCCGCCCCGGCGGCGTTTCCGTTCAGAACTGCGTGAAGGCGGCCTCGTTGACCGGATCCAGCACGGCGGCCTGGTCGTTGCGACGCTTGCTCCCCTTGCGGGTGGTCGCGGCAGCCAGGGCGGGGTTGTTCAGCTTAAAGAACTCGATGATCTGCTGCAGTTCTTCGGCCTGACCATTCATTTCCTCGGCGGTGGCCGCCAACTCCTCGGAGTTGGAGGCGTTCAGCTGCGTGGTCTGGCTGAGCTGGCTGATCGCCGAGTTGATCTGGTGCACGCCCGCGGTCTGCTCCGACGAAGCGGCGGTGATCTCCTGCACCAGGTCCGAGGTCCGGCGGATACTGGGCACCATCTGCTCCAGCAGGCGGCCGGCGCGTTCAGCCAGTTCCACGCTGTTGCCGGCCACGGTGATGATCTCCTGCGCGGCTACCTGGCTGCGCTCCGCCAGCTTGCGCACCTCGGCGGCGACGACGGCGAAGCCCTTGCCGTGCTCGCCGGCACGCGCGGCCTCGATGGCTGCGTTCAGCGCCAGCAGGTTGGTCTGGTAAGCAATGTCGTCGATGATGCCGATGCGGTTGGCAATCTCCTTCATGGCGGTGACGGTGGAGCGCACCGCTTCGCCGCCTTCGGTCGCCTCGCTGGCCGCCGCCGTGGCCATGCCGTTGGTGGTGCGGGCGTTCTCGGTGTTCTGCGTGATCGAAGCGGTGATCTCCTCGATGGAGGCGCTGGTCTGCTCGACCCCGGCAGCCTGCTCACTGGCCGCCTGCGACAACGACTGCGAGGTGAGGCTGATCTGCTCCGATGCGCCGGTGATCGACTCCGCGCCGCGCTTCACTTCGCTGACGACCTGGGCCAGTTTGTTGACCGTGCCGTTGACGTATTCCTTCAGGTCGGCGAAGGCGCCCTCGTACTGCTTGTCGATGTGCTGGGTGAGGTCACCGTCGGACAAGCCTTCCATGACCCGCAGTACGTCGGCGATGCTGGCGCCGGTCGTCGCGGTCAGCCGGTTGAGGCCATCCGCCATGTCCTTCTGGAAACCTTCCAGGCCGGTCGTATCGACGCGGCTGTTGAAGTCGCCGTGGTTGGCCGCTTCCACCACGCTTTGCTGGCTGGCGATCACCTGCCGCAATTGCGTCACCATGTTGCGCATCGCGGCGAGTAACTGCCCGGTTTCGTCGCGTGTGGTGTTCTCGATCTGCATGCCGAGATCGCCGCGGCCCAGCCTGTTTGCGACATCTACCGCTTCCCGCAAGGGCCGCACGATGCTGCGGGTCAGCGCCCAGGCAATGCCTGCGCCCAGCAGCAGTGCGACGGCACCCAGCGAGAACATCCACCGCCGGGCGGAGTGGTATTGCTGCAGGGCGGATTCGTGATCGGAGCGAGTGGCCTCTTCCTGCAGGGCGGTGTTTTCGTCGATGACATCCTGCCAGCGCGTCGACGCAGGGGCCGCCCTGTCGATGAGCAGCCTGCGTGCCTCGGCGTCCTTGCCGGTCATGGCGAGCTCCAGCACCTTGTTGTTGAGCGGCCGTGCCTCTTCCTCGCTGGAGTGGATGCGGGCGCGGATGGCCTTGGCCTTGTCGCTGGGCGGCGGAAACTGTTCGAGTGCCGTGCGGGCCGAGTTGTAGCGCGCCCGCGCCTCGTCGATCTTCTTGTGCTCGGTGACCTGCGCGTTGCTCTCGTCGAGCAGCACGATGGTGCGCATCACGCGCGCGACGATGTGGACCGATTCAGACATCTCGCTGAGCAGGCGCGTCTTCTCGTTGTTGACGGTGACGATCTCTTCCAGGCGGGATTCGATCGCTGCCATGCTCATGATGCCGGCGACGATGAGTACGACCAGCAGTGCGAGGACCGCACCAAAGCCGGCGGCAAGCCGGCTCCCGATCTTCATGTTGGAAAACATTGGCGCTCCTTGTCAGGGACAGAGGAGGCATTCATGAGAATTCATGACCGAGCCGCAGTCATTCCTTTGTCATGGAATGCCAGAATGTCTGTCTACGACGGGGGCACAGGCGGCTGAAGTGCCGTGCCCAAAGGGGCAGGAATATCAGTCTGCCCGTCAGGCCGGCGCCGAGTTGGCGAGGTCGAAGCGTAGCGGTGAGAGCATCGCGACCAGGTCGCGCTCCAGCGGCAAGGGCTCGCCGTGGAGCTGGCTGGCCAGCAGCTCGGCACACAGGCTGCCCCACACCAGCCCGCGTGCGCCGTAGCCGTTGAGCAGGTGCAGGCCGGGCCTGCCGGCTTCTCCTGCCACCGGCAGCTTGTCCAGGGTGACGGGGCGCAGTCCGACGCGGCCGGCGAGGCCGGATGGCGAAATACCGTGGGCATAGCCCGGCAGCATCCGCTGCAGCTTGTCCAGGTTCTCGGCGTGTTCCGCCTCGCGCAATTCCATGGCGAGGTCATCGACCAGGAAGCTGGCGCCGGTGGGTATCAGCCCATCGACCGCAGGTGTCACGTAGCCTTGACCGCACACGACGCTCTGCAGCGAGGCGACTGCCGTCGCGGCCAGATGGCTGACCTGGCCGCGGGCAGCACGAAGCGGCAGGCGGGCGAATCCCCCCAGGCGACGCGCGTCGTGCGCGTTGGCAAGGATCAGTACCGGCGCACTGGCGATGATTCTCCCTTCGTCATCGAGCGCCTGCCACAGGCCATCAGCATGGCGGATGCGTGCCACGTTGCGGCCGTAGTGGCTGCTGAGGCGTGCGCCGGTGGCCGCGAGGCTGGCCGTGCACAAGCTGCCAGGTTGCACCCAGCCGCCTTGCGGAAACCACCAGCCACCGTAGGCGCAGGGCTGGCCGCACAGCGTGGCGGCTTCGTCGGCGCTCACCCAGCGGACGAATTCCGGCGGTAGCCCCAGCGCGGCGATGGCCTCGCGCTGCTTGCTTGCCTGACGCTCGTCCCGGGCCAGGTGCAGGGCGCCGCAGCTGGCCCGGCGGATGGGGTGGCCAGCATCGGCGAGGCGCGCGAAATGTCCGAGCGCAAAGCTGAAGCCGGCCCGGGTCAGGCGCGACAGGGGTTTGTCTTCCACGCTCGGAACAGGGCGGAAGGCGCCGGCGATATTGCCGGAAGCGCCTTGTGCAGGCGCGTCGGCGGCATCCACGAGGTCGACCTGCCAGCCGCGCAAGGCCAGCCGTTCGGCCAGCCCGCAACCGGCGAGGCCTGCACCGATGATCAGCGCATGGCGGACGGCCGCGTCTGCAGCAGGCGCCACTCCATCGCGTTGGCCCGTCAGCATGTCGCGCTTGCCGCCGAAGCCGGGGCGCTTTTCAGTCGTGAAGCCCGCTTCGGCCAGGCCGTGACGCACAGCCGCGGATACCGACCAGGTGGCCAGCGTGCAGCCGGGTCGTGCCGCTGCCGCAAGGGCGGCGAAAACCGGGGGGCTCCACATGTCGGGGTTGCGGTCCGGGGCGAAGCCGTCGAGGTAGATGGCATCGGCCTGTGCCACCAGTTCCGGGAGCGTCTCGGCGGCGTCGCCGAACAGCAGGCTCAGCACCACGCGGCCGCCCTCCAGTTCGATGCGATGGAAGCCGGGCACCAGCAGCGGCCAGCGTTCGCACAGGGCGTCGCTCAGCGCCTTCGGCACGCCAGCGTCGTGATGGGCCTGCGCCAGGTCATCGGCCGGGAAGGGGTGCTTCTCGGCAGAAACGAAGTGCAGCCGTTCGCAACGCCGTGGGTCATCCCGCCACGCCGCCCAGGTCGCTAGGAAGTTGTGGCCCAGGCCGAAGCCGGTCTCGACGATGCAGAAGCGTTGCTGTCCCTGCCAGCGTACCGGCAGGTCGTTTCCCCGCAGGAAGACGTGTTCTGCCTGCGCCAGGGCGCCGGCCCGGGTGTGGAAGACGTCGCCGTAAGTGGCCGAGTAGGGCGTGCTGTCACGCTGTTCCAGGCGGGCGGGGATGAGTGGGGTGGGGCGATGGGGCACGGCGCGGGAGAAGTGTAAAGGTACGTATGGTAGCGGCGGCCGTTCAGAACTTTGCTCTACGCTGCGGCGTCCAAACCCCGCGCGTGTCATTGACCTCGCATATTCCTGTTCGCTATCGACGGAGGTAGTCCAGCCATGAGCCAGAAGTCTGCAACACCCCTGGTCAGCCAGGAAGTCATCGCACTGTACGACGAATACACTCACGCGCCGCTGGAGCGCCGCGTGTTCATGAAGCGCCTGACGGCGATTACCGGTAGTACCGCGGCCGCCTACACCGTGCTGCCGCTGCTGGAGAACAACGTGGCACAGGCGCAGCTGGTCAAGGGCGACGACCCGCGCGTGGCAGTCGAGCGCATCGGCTTCCAGGGCGCCACGGGTGAAGTCCGCGGCTACCTGGTGTCGCCCAAGGCGGCTACCGGCAAGCTGCCGGCGGTGATCGTGATCCATGAGAACCGCGGCCTCAACCCGCACATCGAGGATGTGGCGCGCCGCATCGCGCTGGCCGGTTACCTCACGCTGGCCATCGACTACCTCAGCCCGCTGGGTGGCACGCCGGCGGACGAGGACCGTGCCCGCGACATGATTGCCAAGCTGGACCAGGCCCAGGTGACGGCCAACGGGCAAGCCGCCATCCAGTTCCTGAAGACGCATGCACGCTCCACCGGAAAGGTCGGCGCGGTGGGTTTCTGCTGGGGCGGGGCGACGACGAACCGCCTGGCGATTTCGGGCGCCGATCTCGGCGCCGGCGTGGTGTATTACGGCGGGGCGCCGGCCAACCTGGCCGACGTGCCCAATCTGAAGGCGCCGATGCTGTTCCACTACGCCGGTACCGACACCAACGTGAACAAGACCTGGCCGGACTACGAGGCTGCGCTGAAGGCCGCCAACAAGAAGTACGAGGCCTATATCTATGAAGGCGGCATCCACGCCTTCAACAACGACACCAGCGCCGCGCGTTACAACGAAACCATCGCCAAACTGGCATGGCAGCGCACGCTGGATTTCTTCGCCAAGAACCTCGCCTGAACGTCGCGTTGAAGGGCTGTGCCGCCAGTCGGTGCAGCCCACCGGTCAGTTGAGCCCGGACGGTATTGCGCTAGACTCCCGCCGCCACGCCGTGGTGGCGCGTCCGTCCGGACCGCCAAAAGACTGACGGGGGTTCCATGAAGAAGATTGCCTGTGCCGCGCTGCTTGGCGCGCTGTCCGTAACGCAGGTCGCATTGGCGCAGGAGCGGCCGCTTCGCTTCGTCGTGACCGGTGGCCTGACCTTCGGTGGCGACACGCTGATCACGACCAATTACACCAACGGCCGCTCCTACGATACGAAGGCAGGCGGCCTGGTGCAGATAGGCGGCGGTGTGCTGTGGCAGCCTTCGAAGTTGCCGCTGGCCCTGCAGGCGACCATCAATCTGCACTCGGACGGCACCATCGCCCGCAACGGCGATTCCAGTTTCACCCGCTTCCCGCTGGAAGTGATCGGCTTCTATTTGCCGCACCAGGACTGGCGGATCGGTGCCGGTGTCCGCTACGTGTTGAGTCCCGAGGCCGAAGCCAGCCAGGACGGTTACGCAGATACGAAGCTGGAGTACAAGGACACGACGGGCTTCGTGGTCGAAGCCGGCTACCAGGTGTTCAGCAATGGCTGGGTGAGCCTGCGCTACGTGAACGAGGAATACGAGCTGGAGTCGGCGCGCTACGGCAACTCGTCGTTCAACGTGTCCAATGTCCGCAAGGCAGACGGCAGCCACGTCGGCGTCTTCTTCAGCTACGGCTTCTGAACAAGCGCGAGTGCAACAAGAAAGCCCGTCCTGAGACGGGCTTTTTCTTTTCCATTTTCCGACACCGGAACCATGGAAAAGATCAGGGCATGAACTGGCCGCCGTTCACATCCAGGATCTGCCCCGTGATGTAGCCGCTCGCAGCATGGGACGCGAGGAAGACGAAGGCCGGTGCGATGTCTTCCGCCACACCCAGGCGGCCAAGGGGGATGTTGCCGGCGATGCGTGCCTTGGTTTCCGCCGTCTTGTCGGCATGGAACGCGGTGTCCACCGTGCCCGGCGACACCGTGTTGAAGCGGATGCCGTCGCCGGAGTGATAGTCCACCCAGTTCTTCTGCACGTTGTGCAGGGCCGCCTTGGTGGCGCCGTACAGCGACGCACCCGGGCCGCCGCCGGTGTGGCCGGCGATGGAGCCGACGAGGATCACCGACGAAGTCTTGCCGCTGGCCTGCGCCGCCGCCTTCAGGTGCGGCAGCGCAAAGCGCGTGGTCATGATGGCGGAGCGCACATTCACGTTGATGACGTCGGCAAAGAAGGCGTCGTCGATCTGGTCCAGCGGCTTGCGTCCTACCAGGCCGCCGGCGTTGTTGATGAGCACATCGATGCCGCCGAAGCGGGCGACGAATTCGGCCACCATGCGTTCGCAGTCGGCAGTGCTGGCGATGTCGGCCTGGAAGAACTCGGCCTCGCCGCCCTGGCTACGCAGTCCGGTGAGCGTGGCGTCGAGGCCTTCCGGCTTGCGCCGGCCATTGAGACCGACCTTTGCACCGAGTTGCGCGAAGGCCTGTGCCGCGGCGAGGCCGATGCCCATGGTGGATCCGGTGATGAGGATGCGTTTGCCTTTGAGGTCTTCGAAATACATGCGGGGATTCCTCTTGTTCTGGATGTGGCCGGAAATGCCAGACGGAATGCAAAAGGGCCGGCGAACCGGCCCCGATGAGTGCAGTGAAGCTTACAGGCCGAAGTACTGGTCGGCGTTTTTGTAGCAGATGCCTTCGACGATTTCGCGCAGCAGCTTCCAGTCCTGCGGGAATTCACCGTTCTCTACCCAGCCGCCGATCATGTTGCAGAGGATGCGGCGGAAGTACTCGTGGCGGGTGTAGGACAGGAAGGAGCGCGAGTCCGTCAGCATGCCGACGAAGGCGCCGAGGTTGCCCAGCTGCGACAGCGCGGTGATCTGGCGGATCATGCCGTCCTTCTGGTCGTTGAACCACCAGCCGGAACCGAACTGCATCTTGCCGCGCACCTTGCCGTCCTGGTAGTTGCCGATCATGGTGGCCAGCACTTCGTTGTGGATCGGGTTCAGGCAGTACAGCACCGTCTTCGGCAGCAGGTCGTCACCATCCAGTGTGTCGAGGAAGCGCGCCAGCTTGGCGGAAATCAGGTCATCGCTGATCGAATCCCAGCCGGTGTCCGGGCCGAGGTTCTTGAACTGGCGGGTGTTGTTGTTGCGCTGCGCGCCGATGTGCAGCTGCATCGCCCAGCCACGACGCGCGTACTCGCGGCCGAGGTGCAGCAGGACCGCCGTCTTGAACTCGTCGGCCTGTTGCTTGCTGACCGATTGGTTGCCCATGGCCTGGGCCAGCGTGGCGCTCAGCGTGGCTTCGGAAGCTTCGGCAAAGAAGGCCAGGTCGATGGCGTGGTCGGACAGCTTGCAGCCGTTGGCGGCGAAGTAGTCCAGGCGCGCATCCAGTGCCTTCAGCAGATCGGCGAAGCTGTTGATGGCGACGCCGGACACGTCCGCCAGCTTGCGGATGTAGTCCTGGAAACCGACGCGGTCGATGTTGAAGGATTTGTCCGGGCGGAAGGTCGGCAGCATCTTGACCTTGAAGCCGGAGTCGGCGGCGACGGCCTTGTGATAGGCGAGGTCATCGACCGGGTCGTCCGTCGTGCACACCACGCGCACGTTGGAGCGCTCCATCAGGCCACGGGCGCGCAGTTCCGGCTTGGGCAACTGGGCGTTGGTCAGCTCCCACAGTTCGTCGGCGGTGGCGGCGGAGATCACCGTCTTCGTACCGAAGTAGCGCTGCAGCTCCAGGTGGCTCCAGTGGTACAGCGGGTTGCCGACGCCGTACGGCAGGACGGCGCAGAAGCGGCGGAATTTTTCCTGGTCCGGCTGGTTACCGGTAATGAAGTCCTCGGTGATGCCGGAGGAGCGCATGAAGCGCCACTTGTAGTGGTCGCCGCCCAGCCAGATCTCGGTGACGTTGCGGTATTGCTTGTTCTCGGCGACTTCCACAGGCGGCAGGTGGCAGTGGTAGTCGATGATCGGTTGGGGTGCCGCGAACTCGTGGTAGAGCTTTTGCGCGGTGGGGGTTTCGAGCAGGAAGTGCTCGTCCATGAAGTTCTTGGCCATGCTGTGAGTCTCCAACTGCAGTCAGACTGAAGGACGGGAAAACGAATAGTTGTCTGACTAATTATACGCCCGCTTATACGCCTGCATAAGCGGAGAAACCGCCGTCGACCGCCACGATCGTGCCTGTCACAAAACCTGACGCTTTCGGCTCCACCAGCCACAGCAGCGTACCGATCAGTTCGTCGGCCTCGCCGAAGCGACGCATCGGTGTCTGCGCGACGACCTTGCGCGCGCGGGGCGTGAATTCGCCGTCGTCCTGGATCAGCAGCTTGTGGTTCTGTTCGGTGATGAAGAAGCCGGGGGCGATGGCATTCACACGCACGCCGCTCTGCGCGAGGTGGGTGGCCAGCCATTGCGTGAAGTTGCTGACCGCGGCTTTCGCGTTGCTGTAGGCCGCCACCTTGGTGAGCGGCTTGAAGGCGCTCATGGAGGAGATGTTGATGACGGTGCAGCCGGGGCGGCCGAGCATCTGCTTCGCGAACACCTGCGTCGGCAGCAGCGTGCCCAGCAGGTTCAGGTCGAACACGAAGCGATAGCCCTCGATGTCCAGGTCGAAGAAGGTGGTGTTGGCCGGGTCGGCCTCCGCCTGCTCGGCATCGTAGTACTCGAGGTTGCTGACCCCCTTGGGGTGATTGCCGCCTGCGCCGTTGATGAGGATGTCGCAGGGGCCGAAGCCCGATTCGATCTGCCGGGCGACATTCTCCAGCGCGGCGCGATCCAGCACGTCGCAGCTCACGCCCAGCGCGATGCCGCCGGTGGCCTCGATCTCGGTGGCGAGCTTCTGCGCCTTGGCGAGGTCGCGGCCGACGATGATCACCTTTGCACCGCAGGCAGCCAGCGCGCGGCACATCGCCGAACCCAGCACGCCGGCACCGCCGGTGACGACGGCAACCTTGTTGTTCAGGTCGATCGAAAACGGAAGTGGGCTCATGCGGTGGCGGATTCCTTGGTTCGCTGCGGGGAGAGTTTGCTGACGGCTTCCCACAGACCGTTGAGGTAGACCGCACCGAGGGCGCGGTCGTACAGGCCGTAGCCGGGCTTGCCGGTTTCGCCCCAGATCATGCGGCCGTGGTCGGGGCGGACGTAGCCTTCGAAGCCGACGTCATGATACGCCTTGATGATCTCGGCCATGTCCAGCGAGCCTTCGCATGACAGGTGGGCAGACTCGAAGAAGGTGCCGTCTTCCTGCACGGACACATTGCGCAGGTGGCCGAAGGGGATGCGGCCCATGCCGCCGAACTCCCGCACCAGCGACACGATGCTGTTGCACAGGTCCGCGCCCAGCGAGCCGGAGCACAGCGTGATGCCGTTGGCGGGCGTGTCGACGATCTTCACCAGTCTCATCAGGTCATCGTGGTTCTTGACGATGCGCGGCAGGCCGAAGATGGGGCGGGGCGGATCGTCCGGGTGCATCGCCATGCGGATACCCACTTCTTCCGCGACCGGGATGATGCGCTTCAGGAAGTATTCCAGGTTGGCCCAGAGTTGATCTTCGCCAACGTTGCGGTATTCATCGAGCAGGGACTTGAGCTGCTCCGGCTTGTAGCTGCTGTCCCAGCCGGGCAGCGAAATGCCTTGCTCGGGATCGATCTTCGCCACGGCCTCGGCGTCGAAGGCCAGCGTCAGGGAGCCATCGGGCAACTCCATCGCCATCTCGGTGCGGGTCCAGTCGAAGACCGGCATGAAGTTGTAGCAGATGACCTTCACGCCAGCCGCTGCGCAGTTGCGGATGTTCTGGCAGAAGTTGTCGATAAGGCGGTCACGCGTCGGCTTGCCGAGCTTGATGTCTTCGTGGACCGGCACGCTTTCGACGACATCGAACTTCAGGCCGACGCCTTCGATGCGTGCCTTCAGGGCCTGCAATTTCTCGAGCGGCCAAACTTCGCCTACCGGCACATCGTAGATAGCGGATACGATGCCGTACATGCCGGGAATCTGGCGGATGTATTCGAGCTTGACCGGATCGTTTTCGCCGTACCAGCGGAATGTCATTTTCATGGAAGTGTCCTTGGCGTGTTGCCTGCAGAGGGGCAATTCAACTATAGGGAAGGAATCCGGAAATCGTCCGGAAGTGCGGCTGATCGAGGCAGGGCGGCAGGGTTCCGCCCGACCGGGATCGATGTCTTGTATGGTAGTATATTTCGTATCGCCTGATCGTCAAGTCTGATGATCAGTTTTGTCTGGCAGCGAGCAATATGAGCACCATCATTCCCCTTCGTCCTGACAACCAGTCCTCCATAGCGGCACAGATCCACCGCCGCCTGAGGGAGGACATCGTGCGCGGTGCGCTGGCGCCCGGGCAGGCCTTGTCGGAGAGCGAGATCTCCACGCGGTACGGCATCAGCCGCCAGCCGGTGCGGGAGGCGTTCATCCGGCTGGCCAACGACAACCTGGTCAGCATCCAGCCGCAGCGTGGCACCTTCGTCGTGCGCATCTCGGTGAAGGACGTCATGGACGCCCGTTTCGTGCGCGAGGCAGTGGAGGTCGCGGTGGTGCGGGAGGCCGCCCGCAACGCGACGACGGCCGCCATCGCGGCATTGCGCGAGCTGGTGGAATGCCAGAGGCAGGTCGCCGCCGGTGACAACGATGCTTTCCTGGCGCTGGACGAAGCCTTCCACCAGGAACTCGCCCACGCCGCCGGGCGCCGATCGGCCTGGCAGGCGGTCGATCGCATCAAGGCCCAGATGGACCGGGTCCGCTACCTGAGTTACGAGGCCGCCACGCCGGTGGATCGGCTCATTGCGCAGCACGAGCGCATCGTCGATGCCATTGCGGCCCGCAACCCGGATGAAGCCGAGGCGGCCGTTCGTGCGCACCTGGAAGAAATCCTGGAGTCCCTGCCGGAGATCGCCCGCCAGTATCCGGAAGTGTTCGAGCGCTGAGTCAGGTTGTGAGGCGGGTGGATCGGTGACAAGCAAAGGGCCGCATCAAGCGGCCCTTTTGTGTTTCTGTATTACGTTGGTAGGTCAGCGTTCCACTTTCGGGTCTCGCGTCATCAGGTTTTCCACGACGTCGCGTGGCGAGATGCGGCCGTCGAGCACGGCGGCGACCGCGCGGGTAATCGGCATGTCGACGCCCAGCGAATCGGCGCGTTGCACGACCACGCGGCAGGTCAGCACACCTTCGGCGACGTGACCCAGTTGTTCCAGTATCTGCGGCAGTGCCAGTCCTTGTGCCAGCATCAGGCCGACCCGACGGTTGCGCGACAGATCGCCCGTACAGGTGAGGATGAGGTCGCCCATGCCGGCCAGGCCCATCAGGGTCTCGCGGCGGCCGCCCAGCGCTTCGGCCAGGCGTGCGATCTCGGCCAGCCCGCGGGTGACCAGTGCCGCGCGGGCGTTGTGGCCGTAGCCAAGTCCGTCGGTGATGCCGGCGGCGATCGCCAGCACATTTTTGACCGCACCGCCGATCTCGGCGCCGACGACATCGTCATTGGCGTAGAGGCGCAAGCGGGGGTGGTGCAGCGCTTGAACCCAGTGGCGGGCGAAGTCGAGATCATTCGCCGCGAGGGTGATCGCGCCGGGCAGGCCGCGTGCCACTTCATCGGCGAAGCTGGGCCCGGTGAGCACACCGTACGGCACGCCGGCAGGCAGCTCGGCGTCAGCCACTTCGTGCGGCAGCAGGGCGCTATCCGCCTCGAAACCCTTGCAGGCCCACAATACGGGCGGGCAGGCTGCAAGCCCGGCGAGTCTGCGCAGGGTAGGGCGCAGACCGGCAACCGGCGTCACCACCAGGGCGAGTTCGGCACCGGCGCAAGCCTTTGCGATGTCATCGTGCAGGCTGATGCTGGCGGGGAACTCGAAGCCGGGCAGGTAGCGTTCGTTACGGCGGCTGCCCGCCATGTCCGCGATGTGATCGGACTCATGCGACCACAGGCTGACGGCGTGTTGCGGGGCGTAGGTGAGGGCCAGCGCAGTGCCCCAGGCACCGGCCCCCAGTACGGCGATGTGCGCCATCAAAGACCCCAGACGGACTTCAACGGCACGAAGCCGATCTGGCCATCGCGATGACGGACGCGTACCCAGCCGTTGGCGGGAGGCTCCAGCAGTTCCAGCACGACGTCCTTGCTGGCGGAGAACACCACCGGTGCAGCGTCGCTGGCCGTGAGGCGGGCGTCCGCGCCGGACGCCGTGACGATGAGCTGCCGTTGCGCGCCGAGCTGGCTGCGCTCCACCCAGCCCAGGCCACCGCCCTGTTCGCGGACCTTGATCCAGCCCTCCAGTGACACGATGACTTCCACCGGCGTGCCCTTGAGCAGGATGAACAGGGGCTTCGCCTGGCGAGAGCCGGCGTCGTAGACGATGGCGTTGTCGGTCAGGCTGCGATACTCCAGCGCCTGGGCGGCGCTGGAGACCAGCAGACCGACGATCAGCAACAGGGCGCCGCGCATGGTCTTACTGGATGATCGGCGAAGCTTCGGCCTGCTGTTGCTGCAGACGGGCCTGGTACATGCCTTCGAAGTTCACCGGGTTCAGCAGCACCGGCTGGAAGCCGGCACGGGTCACCGCATCGGAGATCGCTTCGCGGGCGTACGGGAACAGGATGTTGGCGCAGCCGATCATCAGCACCGGCTCCAGTTCGGCTTCCGGAATGTTGCGCAACTGGAAGATGCCGGCCTGGGCGACTTCCACCAGGAACATGGTGTTCTCGCTAGCCTTGGCCGTCACCGTGCACTTGAGGGTGACTTCGAAGAAACCGTTCTCGATGGCGTTGGCGCCAGTGGAGAGTTCCACGTTGACTTCAGGCTGGGTGCGGTCCAGGTAGATGGCCGGTGCATTCGGCACTTCCAGCGACAGGTCCTTGACGTAGATCTTCTCGATGTTGAAAACGGGTTGCTGTTGTTCGTCAGCCATGATGATTGTCTCGTTGATGGTTGTTGCTACGGTTCGGATGAATGGATCGGGTTGAATCAGTTGCCGCCGGCAAGCAGGGCATCCAGCTTGCCTGCGTGTTCCAGCGCGTACAGGTCGTCACAGCCGCCGACGTGCGTGTCGCCGATGTAGATCTGCGGCACGGTACGGCGGCCGGTACGTTCGATCATCGTGTCGCGCTCACCGGGGTCGAGGTCGACACGGATCTTCTCGATGTCGCTGACGCCCTTGCGGCGCAGGAGCTGCTCGGCGCGCACGCAATACGGGCACACCGCCGTGGCGTACATGATGATGCGCGGCATGGTGCTTACTTGCGGCCCTTGACCAGGGGTTGGCTGGCCTGTGCCCAGGCATCCACGCCACCGTCCAGGTTGACGGCACGCTCGAAGCCCAGCTTGGCCAGGATGCCGCGCGCCGAGCCGGAACGGTTGCCACTCTGGCACACGACGATGACAGGTTTGTTCTTCAGCTTGTTGAGTTCGTCAGCACGCTTCTCCAACTCGCCCAGCGGGATGTGGCGGGCGTTGGGAAGGTGGCCGCGCTCGAACTCGGCGGCTTCGCGTACATCGAGTACGGCCGCGTCTTCGCGGTTGATCAGCGTGACGGCCTGGGCCGGCGATACACCGTAGCGGCCACCACCGCGGAACATCGGTGCCAGCAGCATGCCGCCGCTGACGAGGGCCATCACGATCCAGAAAACGTTGTGGGTCAGGAATTCCATGCGCAGGGACAAGAAAGAAGAGCGGGAAGGGAAGCAGAATCTGCCTGCCGGTCTGGCGGCGTGGGCAATCCGATACAATATCATCTTTGGCGCCAGGCCTTCCTTTCCCCTGCTGTTGCAACCCTCCGAATAGGTTAGAACCCATGTACAAGATCGTATTGCTGCGTCACGGCGAATCCACCTGGAACAAGGAAAACCGCTTCACCGGCTGGACCGACGTCGACCTGACCGAGCACGGCGTGAATGAAGCCATCGCTGCGGGCAAGCTGCTCAAGAAGGAAGGTTATGCCTTCGACATCGCCTTCACCTCGGTGCTGAAGCGCGCCAACAAGACGCTCAACGTCGTGCTGGAGCAACTCGACCAGTTGTGGATTCCGGTCGAGCATTCCTGGCGTCTGAACGAGCGCCACTACGGCGCGCTGCAAGGCCTGAACAAGGGCGAGACCGCCGCCAAGTTCGGCGATGACCAGGTCAAGGTGTGGCGTCGTTCCTACGACGTGCCGCCGCCTGCACTGGAAGATGGCGACGAGCGCCTGGAAACCGGCGAACCGCGTTACGCCAACCTGAAGGATGGCGAGTTCCCGCGCACCGAATGCCTGAAGGACACGGTCGCCCGCTTCGTACCGTACTGGCTGGACACCATCGCTCCCGTCGTGAAGTCGGGCAAGAAGGTGATCATCGCCGCCCACGGCAACAGCATCCGCGCGCTGATCAAGTACCTGGACAACGTGTCCGAAGGCGACATCGTCGAGCTGAACATCCCGACGGCGCAGCCGCTGGTGTATGAACTGGACGCCGATCTGAAGCCCATCAAGCACTACTACCTCGGCGATGCCGACGCGATCGCCGCCGCCATGGCGGCCGTCGCCAACCAGGGCAAGGCCAAGGCCTGATGCTCCGGTTGCGCATGCGCTGCCTGCTGGTCACCGCCCTGGTGGCTGGCGCGGCGCATGCCGCGCCGATCGATGAGCGGCGCGACGAACTGAAAGGCCTGCGGGCGCAGATCGGCGCCCTGCAGGCTGAAATCTCCCAGAGCGAGGACGTGCGCGAGGAAGCCGCGGATCTGCTGTCCGAGGTCGAGCGCAGCATTTCCGGTGCGCAACGCCGCCTGCGCGAAATCCAGATCATGCGTGGCCGGCTGGATGTCGAGATCGTCCGGCTGGTCGAAGAGCAGGCCCGCCTGCAGGCCGAGGTCGATGCCCAGCGCCAGCGGCTGGGCGACACCCTGTACCGCATCTACGTGGAGGGCGGCCAGGCGGGGGCCCGGCGCTTCTTGGGAGGCGATGACCCCAACCAGCTTGCCCGCGATGCCTACTACCTGGAGCAGATCGCCCGCCAGCGCGCCAGGGCCATCGATGAAGCCAGGGTGTCGCTGAGCAACTTGCAGACGGTGCTGGCCGAGGTCGAGGCCAAGCGCGCCGAGTTGCTGGCGCTGGAGACCGAACGCAAGGGGCAGCAGAAGGAACTGGCTGCCCAGCGCGCCCAGCAGCGTGCCGTACTCAACGCGGCGGCCGAGAAGCTGCGGGTCCAGCGCCGCGAGATGAAGTCCCTGCAGCGTGACGAAGCGCGGATGGAAAAGCTCATCCAGGGCCTCGACCGGATTGCCCGAAACAATCCCCCCCCTGCAAAACCGCGCGGTCCTGCCGTAAACAAGCCAGCACCGTCAGGTGCATCCCAGTCCGCGCCCGGCGAGCGGGTGACCGGCATCGCCGGTGATGTGGCCGCACCCGACGACGGAGGTGATGGCGCGTTCGCGGCACAGCGCGGCAGGTTGCGCTGGCCGGTGCGCGGCGAACTACTGGGCCGGTTCGGTGCTCAAAGGACGGAAGGTGGTACCTGGCGGGGCGTGATGATCCGGGCTGCCGGGGGTAGCGACGTACGTGCGGTGGCCGGTGGTCGTGTGGCTTTTGCGGACTGGCTGCGTGGTTTCGGCAACCTCATCATCGTGGATCACGGTGAGGGTTACATGAGTATTTATGGCAACAACGAGTCGCTGTACAAGTCGCCGGGCCAGCCTGTCCGGCAGGGCGAATCGATTGCCAGTGTAGGCGCCACCGGGGGCGCGGAAGAATCCGGCTTATACTTTGAAATACGCTATCGCGGTCAGCCGCAAGACCCCGTCAAATGGATGACGGGGCGCTGATGCAGGTGTGCCCACCCACAGGCGCAACGGAGAAACAATGAGCAGCAAGTTCAAGCAAGCAGGTCTGGTAATGAGTGGCGTCGTCGTCGGCGTCCTCCTGAGTCTCCATTTCTCCGCACGCGCCGACCGCGAGGGGCCGACGCCCTTGCCGGTGGAAGAGATGCGTGCTTTCGCCACGGTCTTCGAGGCGATCAAGCAGAACTACGTCGATTCGGTGGACGACAAGAAGCTGGTCAAGAACGCGGTCAGCGGCATGGTGTCGGGCCTGGACCCGCACTCGACCTACCTTGACCAGGAAGAGAAGAAGGACCTGCAGGTTTCGATCAGCGGGGAATTCGGCGGTCTCGGCATCGAGGTCGGCATGGAGGACGGCTTCGTCAAGGTCGTCTCCCCGATCGAAGACACCCCGGCTTTCCGCGCAGGCGTGAAGGCAGGTGACCTCATCGTCCGCCTGGACAACGAGTCGGTCAAAGGCCTGTCGCTCAATGACGCCGTCAAGCGCATGCGCGGCAAGCCCGGTACCAAGATCAACCTGACCATCGCCCGCAAGGGTGCGGAGGCGCCCATCGAGGTGACGCTGACCCGCGAGGTCATCAAGGTGCAGAGCGTCAAGTCCAAGCTCATCGAGCCCGGCTACGGCTACGTCCGCCTGACCCAGTTCCAGCGCAACACCACCAGCGACCTGGTGCGCCATCTCGACCGCATCTACAAGCAGGGTCCGGTCAAGGGGTTGGTGCTGGATCTGCGTAACGACCCGGGCGGCCTGCTGAACAACGCCGTCGGCGTGTCGGCGGCCTTCCTGCCAAAGGATGCGCTGGTGGTGTACACCGACGGTCGCCTGCCGGATGCGAAGACGAAGTTCTTCGCTTCGCTGGACTACTACCGTGCTGACAACAGTGGCGACGACCCGCTGAAGGGGCTGCCGCCCGAAGCCAAGAAGGTGCCCATCGTGGTGCTGGTGAACGGTGGTTCGGCCTCTGCTTCGGAAATCGTGGCCGGCGCACTGCAGGACTACAAGCGCGCGACCATCCTGGGCACTCAGACTTTCGGCAAGGGTTCGGTGCAGAGCGTCATCGACCTGCCGGGCGGTACGGCAGTGAAGATCACCACGGCGCGCTATTTCACGCCGAATGGCCGGTCGATCCAGGCCAAGGGTATCGAGCCCGACCTGCTGGTCGAAGAGACCGCTGGTGCAAATTTCCCGCGCCTGCGTGAAGCCGACCTGCAGGGCCACCTGTCCAACCCGAAGGATGGCGCGGCCGTGCCGGCTGCCCCGACGAAGGCCACGGAAGAGAAGGCTCCGCCGCCCGCGAAGGTCGACAACGCCCCGCCCATCGAATTCGGTACCAAGGGTGACTTCCAGTTCGAACAGGCCGTCAATCATCTCAAGGGCCTGCCGGTGCAGACCAAGCCGGTGACGCCGACGGCCGAGACCTCGGCGCCTGCCGTGGCACCGGTCGCTCCGCCGGAGAAGGCGAAGTAAGAAGGCAGGAAGCAGGAGGAGGTTGCATCAAGACAAACGGCCCGCATTGCGGGCCGTTTGCTTTTGCCGGGCAGGGAGTGCGGCCTGGTGTCGATGCCGACCCGCCTCGGTACCGGCTTTGCGCTGGGTCAGTGTCGAGTCAGGTCACTGCTGTTTGCCGCAGCACGGGCCTCGTCTGCGGTGAAGCGATAGGTGTGGTTGGACAGGTCGTCGCGGATCACCACTTCGCCGTTTTCGGTCAGCATGCGTTCCACCTCCGCCGGGCCAAGTGACCGCAGCACGTTGCGCACCTTGTCCCAGTCCGGCGGGAAGTCGTGCGTCACCTCGCTGGGGGTGAAGACGCGGACAGTCTCCTCGTGGAAAAGGCGGGTCAGCAGCGTTTCCGGCTGGGTTGCCAGCAACTCGGCGTCCGACAGTGTGTTGACCAGCTGTTCGACGCGCGACCATCCGTCCTCGTCGCGCGCGTCCGCGCCGGGCAGCTTCTGCACGAAGAAACCGGCAGCGACATTCTCATCGGCCGCGAGGATCAGGTGCGCCGGCTGCTGTTCCGACAAGGCCAGGTAGTTCTGGAACATCTCCGACAGGCTGTCGCCTTCGGCCGGCACGAAGCTCTGGTAGGGCTGGCGCATGCTGTCCGCGTCCAGGGTCAGCATCAGGCGGCCATCGCCCAGCAGGTCCTGCAGCGGGGTGGCGGCGTCCAGCTTGCCTTCGGTCTGGGCGTAGCCGCGCAGGTTGAGGCTTTGCGAACAGTCGACGACCAGCAGCGACAGCGTGCCGTGGCCGCGCAACTGGAAAGTCAGGCGGCCGGGTTGCTTGAGGTTGGCGGCGATCAGCGTGGCGACGGCGCACATCTGTCCCAGCAGCGAGCGGGCAGTGGGGTCGTAGTCGCGCTGGGCCTGGATCAGCGACCAGGTGTCGGTGATGCGCACGACGGCGCCACGGATGTCCAGCTCTTCGAGCAGGAAGCGTTGTACGTGATTGCTCATGGTGCGGACCGCAGGCGCTTGCCCGTCAGGTTGGAGCTCACTGGCTGGAGCTCATTGATTGAAAAACTCGTCGAAACGGGTGGGGTCGAAGCCCATCATCAACTGGCCATCGCGTTCCACGACGGGGCGGCGGATGAGGCTGGGCTTGGCGATCATCAGCTGGTAGGCCCTGGCTTCGTAGAGGTTGCTCTTCTCGGCGTCCGAGAGGCCGCGCCAGGTCAGGCCCTTGGTGTTGATGAGCTTTTCCCAGCCGGTGTGCGCAGCCCAGCGCTTGAGGGTGTCCTCGTCGATGCCGCGGCGGGCATAGTCGTGGAATTCATAGGCGACGCCGGCTTCCTTCAGCCAGGTGAAAGCCTTCTTCATGCTGTCGCAATTCTTGATGCCGTAGATCGTGGTGGTCATTTTTTCCGGTCTGCCAGGGCAAGGTTGATCATCCAGGTGAGTACGCCGTACACCAGCGCACCCCACATCGCGGCCCAGAACCCGTCGACGCGGAAGCCGGTCACCAGTTCCGACACGCCCCAGAACAGCAGGGCGTTGATGACCAGCGCGAAGATGCCCAGGGTCAGTACCGTGATGGGCAGGGTCAGCAGGATGAGGATGGGGCGGATGAGCGCGTTGACCAGGCCCAGCAGCAGGGCTGCGGCCAGCGCGGCGAGATAGCTTTCGACGCGGATCGAGCTGACGATTTCCGGCACGATCATCAGGGCCAGGGCGCCCAACGCCCAGCGGATCAGCAACATCATGGTGGTGGCTTCCTAGCGGGATGCGCCAAGGGTCTTGGCGCGGGTTTCGGTATTGCGGAGTTCTTCGGCGGAAGGCTGCGGGCGGGCCAGCCAGTCGCCCATCTGGCGCCGCGCGATGGCGTGCAGAGCGGCGACGAACTCGTGGCGTTCGTTCAATGCAGGAATGTAGCGCAGTTCGCGCCCGCCCTTGTTGAGGAAGGCGGCCTTGCATTCCATGGCGATCTCTTCCAGCGTTTCCAGGCAATCGGCGACGAAACCGGGGCAGATGACATCCACCGTCTTCACCTTGCCGGCCATCTTCTCCAGCGTGGCCTGCGTATAGGGCTGCAGCCATTCGGCCCGGCCGAAGCGTGACTGGAAGGTCACGACATGGCCATCCGCCTTCAGGCCCAGGGCTTCGGCCAGCAGGCGTGCGGTCTTGTGGCACTCGCAGTGGTAGGGGTCGCCGCGGTCCAGCGAGAAGCGCGGCAGGCCGTGGAAGCTCATCACCAGCTTCTCGCCGCGGCCGTTGCGCGCCCAGTGCTCCTGCACGCTGGCAGCCAGTGCGCGGATGTAGCCCGGGTCGTCATGGAAACTGCGCACCAGACGGATCTCGGGAAGATTGCGGATGCGCGCGAGCGCCGCACCCACCGCGTCCATGACGCTGGCGGTCGTGCTGGCAGCGTACTGCGGATACATCGGCAGCACGAGGATGCGCGAGCATTGCTCCTCCTTCAGCTTGCCGATGACGTCTGCGATGGCTGGCTGCCCGTAGCGCATGGCATGCATGACGCACACGCGCTGCTCGCCGGCGTGGCCGAAGTAGCCCTGCAGCAGCTTGGCCTGTCGTTCGGTGTGGACCGCCAGTGGCGAGCCTTCGCTGGTCCACACCTGCGCGTACTTGGCGGCGGACTTCTTCGGGCGGGTGTTGAGGATGATGCCGTGCAGGACTGGCTTCCAGGCAAAGGACGGAATTTCCACCACCCGCGGGTCGGCCAGGAACTCGGCGAGGTACTTCTTCACCGCCGGCGCGGTCGCGGCTTCCGGCGTGCCGAGATTCACCAGCAGGATGCCGAAGCGTTCGGTGCTGCCATGACGGTGGGCAGGTTCGGGCAGGAAGCGGGACATAGGGAACGGAGGAACAGAGAGGTCCGGAACGGGTTCAGCGGTCACGCCGGCGCGGCGGAACGTGGATTTTACGCGGCTTGTCGTCCAGCTTGTTCCGGCGGCGACCCGGCAGTTCGCAGGAGCAGCAGTCCGCACAGCTCAGCAGATTCGCCAGCCGGGTCATTCCGCTGCGCGGCAGGTCGCAGTCGACATCGCAGGGCAGGTCGCAATCACCACGCTGGGCGGCGAGCGGCCGGCGCGGTGGCGGGACATGCAGGCGTTGCGCTTCGCGACAACGCGCGAGGCGAAGGTCGAGGATGCCCAGCCCTTTCAAGGCACCGTGGCGCCGTACTGCCCTCAGGCCCAGCGTGGAACAGCTGGCGTGGCCGGTCTGGGCGCGGTAGGCACAGCGGAAACCCTTCCATGGTGAAACGAAACGCCTGTAGCCGTGGATGGCGACCAGCAGCAGCCAGCGCGCCGGCATGCCTCAGTTGCTGGACGACAGTGCCGACGACAGCAGACGTGCCGTGATGTCCACGATCGGGATCACCCGCTCGTAGGCCATGCGGGTTGGGCCGATGACGCCCAGCGAGCCGATGACCTTGCCATCCACTTCGTAGGGCGCGGTGACCACGCTGCATTCGTCTAGCGGTGCGAGGCCGGACTCGTCGCCGATGTAGATCTGCACGCCCTCGGCGCGATGGGACAGGTCCAGCAGCTGGAGCATGCCGGTGCGTTGCTCGAAGAGCCTGAACAGCTCGCGCAGGCGGCCCATGTTGGTGGACAACTCGTCCACCTCCAGCAGGTTGCGCTCACCGGAGATCACCACGCCGCTGTCGGCACCCAGGGCCTCCTCGCCGGCATGAACGGTGGCGGTCATCAGCTCGTTCATGTTGGCGGAGATCTGGTGCAGCTCTTCGCGCAGCTTGGTCAGCATGTTGCCGAGGTCCAGCCCGGCAAAGTGATGGTTCAGGAAGTTGGCGGCCTCGACCAGCTCGGAGGCGGTGTAGGGCCGTTGCGTCATCAGCAGGCGGTTCTGCACGTCACCCTTGGCCGTGACGATGATCAGCAGCACCCGCGTCTCGGACAGGCTGACGAACTCGATCTGGCGGATCGTCGTCGTGTCGTTGCGCTGGGTCACCACCACGCCGGCAAACCGGGTCAGGTCGGACAGCAGGTGGGAGGCGGCGGAAATCAGGCGGCGCGGTTCGTCGGGTTGCAGCTGGCTGCGCAGCTCGCGCACCTGGGTGTGCTCCAGCGGCTGCACGGTCAGCAGCGTGTCGACGAACAGGCGGTAGCCCCGCGCCGTTGGCACACGGCCGGCGGAAGTGTGGGGGCTGGCGACGAAGCCGGCATCCTCCAGGTCGGACATCACGTTACGGATGGTCGCGGGCGACAGTTCCAGACCGGACTGGCGGGACAGGGCGCGCGACCCGACGGGCTGGCCGTCGGCGATGTAACGCTCGATGAGCGTCTTGAGCAGAACCCGGGAGCGGTGATCGAGGGCATTCATAAGCAGCCCCCATTCTAATGAGCCAGCGCTGGCAGGCAAAGGCATGCCTGACATTCCGATATGGTTAAATGCGCGGCATGAGTCTGGAATTCAACACTGTCGCGCTGGTCGGCAAGTACCAGAGTGCCGACATCGTAGACACCCTGACGCGGCTGGCGCGCTTCGCCCGTGACGCTGGCGCGCAGGTGTGGATAGAGACCGAGACCGCTGCGGCCACCGGCCTGACCGGCCGGGAAGAGACCGCCAGCTTCGAGCGCATCGGCGAATTTGCCGACCTGGTCATCGTGCTGGGCGGCGACGGCACCATGCTGATGGCCGCCCGTCGGGTGGCACCGCACACCGTGCCGCTGCTGGGCATCAACCTGGGACGCCTGGGTTTCCTGACCGACGTCGGCCATGACGAGATGCTGGAGCGGGTCGGCGAGATCCTCACCGGGCGTTACCTGCGCGAGCGTCGCATCCTGCTGGAAGCCGAGGTGCTGCGCGCGGGCGAACGCGTCTTTGCCGACACCGCGCTGAACGACGTGGTGCTGTCGCGCGGCGAGATCGGCCGCATGATCGAGTTCGAGTTGCACGTCGATGGCGAGTACATCTACTCGCAACGCTCCGACGGCATGATCGTCGCGACGCCGACCGGCTCCACCGCCTATGCGCTATCCGCCAACGGTCCGCTGCTGCATCCGCGACTGGCCGGCATCGTGCTGGTGCCGTTGTGCCCGCATGCGCTGACCCACCGACCGCTGGCGCTGGCACAGGACAGTACGGTGGAACTGGTGATCCGCCCCGGCCACGATGCGCGTATCCATTTCGATGGCCAGACCCTGTTCGACGCACGCGAGGGCGACCGCATCGTGTTGCGCCGCTCGCCGCAGACGGTCACGCTGCTGCACCCCGAGGGCTACAGCTA
The DNA here is from genome assembly GCF_036017065.1 of Uliginosibacterium sp. H1. Classification (NCBI taxonomy): domain Bacteria; kingdom Pseudomonadati; phylum Pseudomonadota; class Betaproteobacteria; order Rhodocyclales; family Zoogloeaceae; genus Uliginosibacterium; species Uliginosibacterium sp. H1. The sequence goes on along the minus strand of NZ_JAYXHR010000001.1, from coordinate 582,106 downwards.
CTTTGCGGTGCTGCGCGAAAAGCTGCACTGGAGCGCCGTGCCACAGCGCCCGCGCTGAACTTCCGTCCTGAAACGACCTCATGCTTCGTCGCCTGCTGATCCGCGATTTCGTCCTCGTCGACCGCCTGGAACTGGACTTCCGTGCCGGCTTCGGCGCCCTGACCGGCGAGACCGGTGCTGGAAAATCCATCCTTCTCGACGCGCTGTCGCTGCTGCTGGGTGAGCGCGCAGACGCCGCCATGGTCCGCCATGGCTGCGACAAGGCCGACCTCAGCGCCGAGTTCGAACTGGCCGACGCCGCCCCGGCGCGCAACTGGCTGGCCGAGCAGGACCTCGCCGGGGACGACGACAGCCTGGCCTTGTTGCGCCGGGTCATCGACAGCGCGGGCCGCTCCCGCGCCTACGTGAATGGCATCGCCGCCACGGCCACGCAATTGCGTGAGCTGGGCGACCTGCTGGCCGACATCCACGGCCAGCACGCCCACCAGGCCTTGTTGCGCCCGGACGCGCAACGCCAGCTGCTGGATGCCCATGCCGGCCTGACGCTGCAGGCGCGGGAACTGGCGGCCTACTACCGCGAATGGCAGAGCGCCCGGCGTACGCGTGAAGCGGCGGAGCAGGACCAGGCCGGCCTGGCGCGTGAGCGCGAGATGCTGGAATTCCAGGTGCGCGAGCTGACGGCGCTGGCCTTCGTGCCCAGCGAGTGGGAGGCCCTCAACCAGGAGCAGGCCCGCCTGTCGAACGCGGCCGAACTGCAGCAGGGCGCGGCGGCGGCACTGGACATCGTCAGTGAAGGCGACACGCCACTGGCTGCAGAAGCCGAGCGACTGGCCGCCCGCCTGCACGAACTTTCCGCTTACGACGACGCGCTGAAGCCGATGGCCGAGCTGATCTCGGAAGCCGCGATCCGCCTGGAGGAGGCGGGGCATGAGCTGCGCCGCTACAGCGACCGCGTCGACCTTGACCCGGCACGGCTGGCGGAAGTGGACGGGCGCATCGGTGACGTGCTGGGTTTGTCCCGCAAGTACCGTGTGCAGCCAGAAGAATTGCCGGACCTGCTGTCGGATCTGGCGGTGCGATTGACCGCCATCGGCGAATCCGGCGATCCGGTGAAGCTCGCGGAACTGGAAGAGAAGGCCCGCAAGACCTACGACGGGGCTGCACAGAAGCTCAGCAAGCTGCGCGCTGCTGCCGCCGCCGAACTCGCCGCGGCCGTCACGTCCGCGATGCAAGACCTGGCGATGTCCGGCGGCCGTTTCGAGATCGCCCTGGTGCCGGAGGCGGCGGGCAGCGCCAACGGCAACGAGCGCATCGAATTCCAGGTGGCGGCCAACCCCAGCCAGCCGCTGCGTGCGCTGGCCAAGGTGGCGTCCGGCGGCGAGCTGTCGCGCATCGGGCTGGCCATCCAGGTCATTACCTCGCAGTCGCAATCGGTGCCGACCTTGATCTTCGACGAGGTGGACGTCGGCATCGGCGGTGGCGTGGCCGAAGTCGTCGGCCGCCGCCTGCGTGAGCTCGGGGCGCATCGCCAGGTGCTGTGCGTGACCCACCTGCCGCAAGTGGCGGCACAGGCCAACTGGCAGTGGCGCGTGTCCAAGCACACGGAAGGTGACGTCACCCGCTCGCAACTGGTCGAGCTCGACGACGCGGGACGGGTGGAGGAAATCGCCCGCATGCTGGGCGGTGTGAAGATCACCGACACCACCCGCAGCCACGCAGCCGAGCTGCTGGGCTTGAGTCGCTGACAGCCGGCAGCGACAGGAACCTTCGGGAACCATCGGGAAGCAACAGGAAGCATCCGCACATGAAACCCGCAATCCTTCAACTCTGGCCCGGCGACGCGCCGGGCTCGGAAGGCCTGGACTTCGACCTGCAGTGCGTGGAGCGCAGCGCCGACCCCGCTGTGCGCGACCGCGCGGTGAGCAGCATCCGCCGGCCGACCCTCACCGTCTTCCGGCCCGCGCATCCCAACGGCTGCGGCGTGTTGCTGACGCCGGGTGGCGGTTACCAGCGCATCGTGCTGGACAAGGAAGGCGAGGACATCGCGCAGTGGCTCAATGCCCTGGGGGTCACGGTGTTCCTGCTGCAATACCGGCTGCCGGCCGAAGGTCACAATCACGGCGCCGACGTTCCGCTGCAGGATGCCCAGCGCGCGCTGCGACTGATCCGCCAGCGTGCGGCGGAGTGGGGGCTGGACCATGTCGGCGCATTGGGTTTCTCCGCAGGTGGTCACGTGGCGGCCATGCTGGCGACCTGCCACGTCCGCGAGGTGTACGCCGCTGTCGACGCGGCCGACGCGTTGTCCGCACGGCCGGACTTCGTGCTGCTCGGCTACCCGGTGATCAGCATGGATGCCGCCATTGCCCACGCCGGTTCCCGCCAGGCGCTGCTGGGCAGCGACGAGTCGCACGTGCGTCGCTACAGCGCGGAATGCCAGGTGAATGCACAGACGCCGCCGCTGTTCATCTTCCTGCCGGACGACGATGCGTCGGTGCTGCCGGAAAACAGCGTGCGGATGTACCTCGCGGCCCGCCATGCCGGCGTGAGTGCCGAGCTGCACAGCTTCCAGCGCGGCAGTCATGGCTTCGGCATCCGTTTTGCGCGTCACGGCACCGTGGCGGCATGGACAGGCCTGGCCGAAGGCTGGCTGCGGCAGAACGGCTGGTTGCCGCTGGCTGAAGCCTGAGCGGGCGCGCCTAGGCGCGCGCCATCACGCCGCGGCCGCTGCGCAGGCGGCGCACCTGCAGCGCGGCACCGGCCACGAAGAACGCGAACACGATACCCACCACCTTCTGCAGGGCGGGGTCCTCCGGGCTGCTGAACAGCGGCGCGCCGAGTGGCACGCGGGTGAAGGTCTCGGTCAGGCCGGGGATCATGTGGAAGAAGAAGGTCAGCGAATAGCTGACCGTCGCCACGTAGGGCGACAGCCTGCCGAATCGTCCGGTACCCGCCCAGGCCGCCAACGCCAGCACCCCCAGCGTCAGGATGCCCAGGACGTGCGGTGCGCCGAAGCCGCCGCGCTGGAAGATGCCGAAGCCGGTCAGGCAGGTCAGCACCGTCAGCCCCACATACGCCTGCCCGGCGCGGCTGCGCAGCGAGATGTCCTGGTCGCGCAGCAGGCAGACCAGGCCGGCAGCCACGGCGACCAGCGCCAGCACGGTGTGGAAGGTACCCAGGTTCGTTAGTCCGGACATCGTGCCTCCTTTGCAGGGCTCGGCGAATGTGCCGGGTGACACCGGCCATCCAGGCGGCCAACCAGCCGGCTCCCGATCAGCCTAGTCGACACCCGTGTCCACGACGGCGTGACAGGGCGCGTGAGCTGCATCCAGCTTCCAGACGGTCGTCAAACGCAGCATGGACGGGCCGCCTGTGCCATGCTGCCGGCGTACGTGATGCGGAGAAGAGGCATGTTCGAGAAGACGTTCGTCGCCGGCTGGGGCGACATGGATTACAACGCGCACATGCGCAACACTGCCTACCTCGACAAGGCGGCGGACCTGCGCATGATGTTCTTTGCCGAGCACGGTCTGCCGATGAGCGAGTTCATGCGCCTGCGCATCGGGCCGGTGGTGATGCGTGACGAGATCGAGTACTTCCGCGAGGTAAAGCTGCTGCAGTCCCTGAGGGTGGGGCTGATGCTGGCCGGCGTGTCGCCGGACGGTAGTCGCTTCCGCCTGCGCAACCTGTTCTGGGTGGACGAGACCTTGGTGGCGCGGCTGACCAGCACCGGCGGCTGGCTGGACCTGGAGGCACGCAAGCTGGTCGCGCCGCCCGACTTGATCATGGCAGCGCAGGCCGACCTGGCACGCAGCGAGGATTTCGCGGAACTGCCCTCCAGCCTGAAGGGCTGACGCCCCGACAGCTGGGGAGGGGCGGGGGCTAGCCCTGGTCTACGTCCGCAGCCTTGCGCGTGCCCGTGGATTTGTCCTCGTGGTCCCGGCGCGGGATGTGTTTTTCCAGGTGAGGCAGCAGGCTCAGCACGATCAGGCCCAGCACGGTGGCGAGGATGGCGGTGACTTCCCTGCCGAGGCCGGCGGCGATGCCGACCGCAGCCGTCAGCCAGATGCTCGCGGCGGTGGTCAGGCCCTTGATCTTCTCCTGCTCGCTGAGCTTGATGATCGCGCCGCCGCCCAGGAAACCGATGCCGGTGATGATGCCCTGCAGGACGCGGCTCATGTCGCCGGGCGCTACGCCTGCCATCGCGGGGGCCACGACGAACATCGCGGCGCCGAGCGCCACCAGCATGTGGGTGCGCAGGCCGGCGTCACTGTCGTGGCGCTCGCGATCCAGGCCGATCAGGCCTCCGAGTACCAGGGCGACGCAGAGCCGCACGGTGACACGGGTGAGCTCGCGGATATCATCCAGATCGGAAAATTCGGAACGTACGGTCTCGACGATCTGCTGCCAGAGGTCGGCCTCGTTCATTGCAGCGCGAGGGCAGCGAAACCGACGAAGCTCGTATAGAGCGTCCAGAGTACCGACGGCGTCAGCCACCAGGCGGCTTCAGTGGACGCCTTGGCAACATGCCAGGTGGCGGTGGTCACCACCAGCAGCGACGCGAGGTTCAGGAAGCTCGTGGCATAGGCGCCGGCATTGGCGACCAGCACCAGATGCAGCAGGCCCCAGGCGACCAGGGCGACCACCCAGCGTGACTGCCGACGGCCTTCACCGCCGCTGCTCCAAGCCTTCCAGCGTGCCACGCCCCACATCGGAAAGAGGGCTGCGCTGGCCAGTAGCGAGAGCCAGGGCGCGGGGGCGAACGGCAGGCCGTCCTGTGCCGGTCCTGGATGCTCGCCTGTCAGGGCGTACATCAGCGCCTGCACGGCGAGCGCCAGCAACAGCGGTGCGCCGGCGTTCAGCCAGAGCCGCGGCATGGCTGCCTGCCGGAAGCGTGACGGTGTGGTGGCTTGTCGGGTGGTGCCCGAGGGTGCTGCGAGGGTGCTGGAGTACATATGCGCTCTCCTTGCGGGCGGAAGGGAACGACCCATGGCCCGGGGCTAAGCAGGCTCGCGTGGATCGCGTCCTGTCTGCCGTCTTGTCTGGAACAGATGCTAGCGAGCGGCAGGCGGCGGCCCTGTAGGACAGCATTACCCCTGCATGACGGCCGAATCAGATTCGGCCCGGAACGCGGCAGACGAAAGGGCAGATGAGGGCAGAGAGGGCAGACGAGGGCAGGCCCGCAGGGCCGCGGCCTGCTCAGCCCTGGCTGAAGCGGAATACCGGCAGGTTCAGCCCCCACACGATCGCCGCGAGGCGTACCCCGAAGACGACCGCGAAGCCGGCGGCGAAGGCCGCACCGCGCCGTGTGCCGAGGCGGTGCACCAGCAGATAGACGAGGATGCCGACGATGGCGGCGGTGGCGTAGATGTCGCCGCGCAGCAGCAGCGGAATGCGGTCGCAGAGCACGTCCCGCACCACGCCACCGGCCACCCCGGTCATGGTGCCGGCCAGCACGATGATGATCGGCGGCAGCTTCGCCTCTTCCGCGATCTGTGCGCCAGCCAGCGCGAACAGGGCCAGCCCCAGCGCATCGAGAATCAGCAGGGCCGGCAATGGCACGGTCAGGAAATGTCCCCACACGATGGTGAGCAGCGTCGCGCCGAGAATGACGTACAGGTAGATCGGGTCGCGCAGCCAGAACACCGGCCGCGCCAGCAGGATGTCGCGCAAGGTGCCACCGCCGATGGCAGTCACCGCGGCGATGATGCTCACGCCCAGCCAGTCGAGGCCGATACGCCCGGCGGCCAGTGCCCCGCTGATGGCGAATACCGCCACGCCGATGAGGTCGCACAGGTAGAGCAGCATCAGGCCTCCGTGTCGCGCTTGCGGATCAGGTCCACGAACATCCGCGCCGCGGGGCCCAGCGGATGCTGTTTCGACCACACCACGTCCACCCACAGCCGGAAGATGCCGGTTGCATTCTCCAGCGCGATCTCCACCAGCGTGCCGGCGGCGATATGGGGGCGTACCAGCGCGTGCGGCAGGATGCCCCAGCCGAGGCCCGCCTGCATCAGCGCGATGGCCACCTCGTGGTTGTCGGTGCGCCAGTAGCGTTGCGACAGCTTCAGGCGCATCTCCGCCGGGCCCGCGTCGCGTCCGGCCACCACGATCTGGCGGTACTCGTTCAACTCGTCGGTGCGGAAAGCCTTGCCGCTTTCGTAGGCGGCGTGGCTGGGCGCGAGCACGGTGACCAGGGTGTCGGTGCTGACCTCCTCGAAGCCCTCGCGGCCGTCGAAGTGGGTGCGTTCGAACACCAGCGCGAGTTGCACGCGGCCTTCGTGCAGCATGCGCAGGGCGTCGTCCTGTGGCGCGCACAGGACTTCCACGTCCAGTTGCGGATAGCGCTGCACCAGGGTGGCGAGGTGGGCGGCCCAGTCGCATCCCAGCAGCTCGGGCGCGATGGCCAGGCTCAACCGGCTTTCCAGCCCCTGCGACAGCGCGAGGGCATGGGCTTCCAGCTCGCGCAGCTGGACCAGCATGTGACGCGCCTGCGGCTCCAGCGCGCGGGCCGCATCGGTCGGGGCCGGCTCGCGGCCGCTGCGGTCGAACAGCACCAGGCCCAGTTCCGCCTCCAGGTTGGCGATGCCCATGCTTACGGCCGAGGGCACGCGACCCAGGGCACGGGCCGCGGCGGAGAAGGAGCCGTGGTCCAGCACCGCCAGGAAGACTTCGATCGCATCGCTGGAGAGCTTCATGGAGTTGTCTGGATTGTCTGGATCGTCGGGTAGCGCACCGGTTGCCGTTTGATCCGGAACCTGTCAGGAAAACTGAAATCAGCTGACTCGCATTGTTAGTGGCACTGACATAAAGTCAAGCCCATCGGAAGTCCGCTGCGACAAAGGCGTCGAACACAGTCATGCAAGGATTCAAACGGAAGATCGTTCAGGCGCTGAGCTACGAGGCGATCGCCATCGTGCTGGTCACCGCCGCGGTGATGGCGGTGTCGGACCACGACGCGGCCAGTTCCGGTGGCCTGGCCGCGGCCACGTCGCTGATCGCGCTCACCTGGAACATGCTCTACAACACCGGCTTCGAAGCCTGGGAGGCACGCCAGGCCAGCCGCGAACGCACGCTGTTGCGCCGCGTCCTGCATGCGCTGGGCTTCGAGGCCGGGCTGGTGTTCTTCATCGTGCCGGTCATCGCCTGGTGGCTGGAGGTCAGCCTGCTGCAGGCGCTGGTGATGGACATCGGCCTCATCGTGTTCTTCATGTTCTACACGATGGTGTTCACCTGGTGCTTCGACCGGGTGTTCGGCCTGCCGGCGTCCGCCCGGGCGGTGCCGGCATGCGAGGGCTGCTGAGGAGAAGCCGCAGCGGAACGGTTCTGGCGTCGTTGCATCGCCCTGGCGTACCGGGCGCGTACTGCCTGCGTCGATGCACCTGGCCAGAATCGCTACGCTGCGCCTCACGCCATTCCGTTACGCCTTCTCAGTCGGCAGAACGCGCCGTGCGGGCCGTCGAACCCTGCGGCGCGGCGCGCAGGTACTGTCGCGGCCAGCTGGTGGTCGTGTGCAGCGTGCTGGCGGCATGCAGCGGCCAGTACGGGTCACGCAGCAGCTCACGTGCCAGGAAGATCATGTCGGCCTGCCCGGTGCGCAGGATGTGCTCCGCCTGCATGGCGTGGGTGATGAGGCCCACCGCGCCGGTGGCGATACCGGCCTCTGCCCGGATGCGCGCTGCAAAACCGGTCTGGTAGCCCGGACCGAGCGGAATGTCTGGCGCTGCCAGCATGCCGCCACTGGTGGTGTCGATCAGGTCCGCGCCATCGTCCTTCAGCAGGCGGGCCAGTGCGATGGTCTGTTCGACGTCCCAGCCGCCGGATTCCGCCCAGTCGGTCGCCGACAGCCGCACCAGCAGCGGCAACTGTTCGGGCACGACCTTGCGCACGGCGCGCACGACCTCGCGGGTGAGGCGCACACGGTTGTCGAAGCTGCCGCCGTAGGCGTCGCTGCGATGGTTGGAAAGCGGCGACAGGAACTGGTGCAGCAGGTAGCCGTGCGCGGCATGCACCTCGATCACCTCGAAGCCGGCGTACAGCGCGCGGCGCGCCGCGGCCTCGAAGTCGGCGATCACCTTCGCGATGCCATCCGCATCCAGTGCCTGCGGCTGCGGGTAGTTGTCGGAGAAGCGGAGGGCGGAGGGCGCCACCACCTGCCAGCCGCCTTGCGCCACTGGAACCTCCCCGTTGCCCTTGCCCGGCGCCCAGGTGCTGGCCTTGCGGCCTGCGTGTGCGAGTTGCACCGAGGCCACCGCACCCTGCGAGCGGATGAAGTCGGTGACGCGGGCCAGCGGCTCGATGTGACGGTCGTCCCACAGGCCCAGGTCTTCCGGGCTGATGCGGCCTTCCGGCGACACCGCCGTGGCTTCTGCCATCACCAGGCCGGCGCCGCCGCTGGCACGGCTGCCCAGGTGCACCAAGTGCCAGTCGGTGGCGAGTCCATCCTCACAGGAGTACATGCACATCGGCGACACGGCGATGCGGTTGGGCAGGGTGATGTCCTTGAGCTGGAGCGGCGTGAAGAGCAGGGCTTGCGACATGGTGGCTTCCGGTGATTGTTCAGGATGTGCAGGAGTCAGGCATAGGAATCAGGACCGCTTGCGCAGGTCGGGCAGCAGGACGGTGAGCAACCCCAGCAGCGGCAGCCAGGCGCAGATCTCATACACGTAGAAGATGCCGCGCGCATCCGCCACCTTGCCCAGCACGGCCGCGCCCAGGCCGCCCATGCCGAAGGCGAAGCCGAAGAACAGGCCGGACACCATGCCCACCTTGCCGGGCATCAGCTCCTGCGCGAAGACCACGATGGCCGAGAACGCCGAGGCCAGGATGAAGCCGATGACGAAGGTGAGGATCTCGGTCCACAGCAGGTTGGCGTGGGGCAGCAGCAGCGTGAAGGGTGCAACGCCGAGGATGGAGAACCAGATGACCTGCTTGCGGCCGATGCGGTCGCCGATCGGCCCGCCGAGGATGGTGCCGGCGGCCACGGCGAACAGGAACACGAAGAGGTGCAGCTGCGCCGACTCCACCGACAGGCCGAACTTCTCGATCAGGTAGAAGGTGTAGTAGCTCTGCAGGCTGGCGAGGTAGAAGTGCTTGCTGAAGATCAGCACCAGCAGCACGCCGATGGCCAGCATCACGCGGCCGCGAGGCAGGCTGTTGTCATGCGTGGCGGCGCGCGGTTTGCGCTGGATGTGGGCCAGCTCGCGCCGGTACCACAGGCCGATCTGCCACAGCACACCGATGGCCAGCAATGCCGCCAGCGAGAACCAGGCAATGGCCCCCTGGCCACGCGGCATCACCACCCAGATGGCGAGCAGCGGCCCCATCGCGCTGCCGGCGTTGCCGCCCACCTGGAAGATGGATTGCGCCAGGCCGTGGCGACCGCCCGAGGCCATGCGCGCGACGCGTGAGGACTCGGGGTGGAAGATCGACGACCCGGTGCCGACGAGGGCGGACGCGATGAGCACGGTGGCGAAGTCCGGCGCCGTCGCCAGCACCAGCAGCCCCACCAGCGTGAAGCCCATGCCCAGCGACAAGGCCCAGGACTTGGGATGCTTGTCGGTGTACGCACCCACCATCGGCTGCAGCAGCGACGCGGTGATCTGGTAGGTCAGCGTGATCAGGCCGATCTGCGTGAAGCTCAGCGAGAACTCGCCTTTGAGCAGCGGGTAGATCGACAGGATCATCGACTGGATCATGTCGTTCAGGAAGTGCGAGAAGCTGATCGCCCCCAGCACCCGGAAACGGGTCTGCTCGGCGGCGGCGTCCTGTACGGTGCCGCCGTTGGCAACCGAGGGGACGAGACGTTCTGACATGGCGGTGCATCCTTGGCGCGCCCGGCGCGAAAACTGCGAAGCGTGATGCTACTGGCCTTGATCGCGCCCGTCCTGCGAAAATGGGAATGAACATTTCGTAAAAAGGACATAAGCGTGCCCGCAGCGCCCCACGGCCAGCGCAAGCCCGGCGTCCCGGTTCCGCAGATCGCGCCCGGCGAGGCCGTCATGCCCGCCCATTTCGAGGGCTATGACCGCAGCGAACTGCCGGTGACGGCCATCGCGGCCGACTACACGCCCGGGCACGTGACCGCCTTGCATGTGCATCCCACGGCGCAGCTCCTGCATGCCGAGCACGGCGTCATGGTCGTCAGCACATCGCAAGGCCAGTGGGTGGTGCCGCCCACGCGCGGCCTGTGGATGCCGGCCGGCGTGACGCACAGCGTACGCATGGTGGGTGCGGTGCGCATGCGCACTGCCTTCATACGGCCGGACGCGCGCGGCAACCTGCCGCCGGCCTGTTCGGTGATCGTGGTGTCGCCGCTGTTGCGCGAGTTGATCCTCGCCGCCATCGAGGTGCCCTTGCCCTACGAGGAAGACTCACGCGACGGTCGTCTCATGCAGTTGCTGCTGGACGAACTGGAGCTGTTGCCGACGCTGCCGTTGCACCTGCCACGCCCGGCCGACGCCCGCCTGCAACGCATCTGCGATGCCATCCTCCAGCAGCCGGACGACGTGCGCACCGTGCCGGAGTGGGCGGCGGAGCAGGGCGTGGATGCCAAGACCGTGCAACGCCTGTTCGCACGCGAGACGGGCATGAGCTTCGGCCAGTGGCGCCAGCAGGCCCGGTTGCTGGCCGGGCTGGAGCGGCTGGCGGCCGGTGCCAAGGTGGTGGATGTGGCGCTGGACCTTGGCTACAGCAGCCCCGGCGCCTTCGCCACCATGTTCCGCCGCCAGTTCGGCGTGCCGCCGAGCATGTTCTTCCGCTGAACTCTCCGCTGAGTTCTCCACCGAACTCTCCGCTGGACCTGCCGGCGCCGCGACCGGTGAGGATTCCGGTACGCAGCGCCAGCCGGTGTTGCCGGACCCAGGTCAGGATCTGGCGTTCGGATACTCGCGGCCTGCCCCGGGAAGACGGCGGACTGCCTCGTCCATGTCGGCCTGCCCCGCGGCATCGCCGAGCTTCTTGCGGGCGACGCCGCGACCGTAGAGGGCTCGCACCGCGCGCGGCTCCAGACGCAGGGCCGCGTCGAAGTCGGCCAGCGCCTCGCGGTCGGCGTTCAGCAGCAGGCTGGCCTGTCCGCGTGAGATCAGCGCATTGACGACCGGAATGGTCGTCTGGTTGGGCAGGGCGGACCGGCAGGCCTCGGCGCCTTTCTCGGCCTGTCCGTTGGCCACCCGGATGACGCACTGGGCGCCCACGACGCGCGAGTCCTGGGGCGTCAGCCTGGCCGCGTGTTCGATGTCGGCAAGCGCACCGGCCAGGTCGCCCTGCACGTAACGGATCATCGCGCGGTCAAATGCGGCGCGGGCGTGGTTGGGATTCCCCTCCAGCGCCTGGTCGAGCAGCGGCAGCGCTTCGGAGAGCTTGTTCTGTTCGACGAGTTCGTGCGCCTTGCGTGCGGCCGTGTCGGCCGGCGACAGCGTGGCCGGTTGGGTCTGGGCGAAGCAGGTGGTCGAGGTCGCGAGTGCCATCGCGACCAGCAGATTGCGTGCAGGCATGGAAGTTCTCCGGGGTAGTGGGCAGGGCGGTTCCGGGGGCGGGTCTGCCGGCATTGCGTCGTGGGCGTCGTGGCCGTCGCGGGCATCGCGGACCTCGTGGCGCGACATCGCGGCGTCAGATCGGGGAATTACATCGGCATCCCGCGTCGGGATGCGGATTATCGATCCGTGTGCGAAGCGGCTTCAGCACCCTGAAGGGCAATGCGCACGCGACGACGCTGGGGACGGCCGCGTGACCCAGGCCGACCGAACGCCACGCCACTTCCCCGCACCCTCACAGCCTTTGCCAGATGCGCAGATGTCGCTCCGGTTGAACGCTTGCCATTTGAACGCTTGCGCTTGCCTGTCGTCCATCGTCAGTACGGCATGCCATCACGCATGCGCTTCTGGCGAGTCTTCATGAGCACATCCTCGAGTAACGCTACGACACAGGCGCGCATCAAGCTCGTGTTGCTGCCCGGGCTGGATGGCACCGGCGTGTTGTTCCGCCCGCTGCTGTCCGCGTTGCCGCCGGACATCGAGCCGGTGGTGATCAGTTATCCGACGCAGGAGGCGCTGGGCTACGACGAGTTGCTGGCGCTCGTGACACCGGCACTGCCGCAAGGCGACTTCGTACTGCTGGGCGAGTCCTTCGGCGGTCCGCTGTCATTGCGCATCGCCGCCAGCAAGCCGGTGGGGCTGCGCGGCCTCGTGCTGAGTGCCAGCTTCGTGACCTGTCCCTACGACTGGCTGCCGCTATGGATGTCTTCCCTGGTGCCGGCGTTTCCGTTCCGGCATTTCCCGGCTTTCGCGCGCTTGCGCGGGCGGCTGGGTGGATATGGCACGTCGACGCTGAGCGCCTTGTCCACCGAAGCGCTGACGATGGTGGCGCCGGAAGTGTTCGCTCATCGCGTGCGGCAACTGATCCGCGTCAGCGTGGAGGCGGAACTGGGCGCGTGCGCCGTGCCGCTGATGTATCTGCGTGGCGAGCAGGATCACGTGGTGCCCGCCAGCAACCTCGCGCGCGTGCGACGCCTGCGGCCCGACACCGAAGTCGTTCGCCTTCCTGCGCCGCATCTCGTCCTGCAGGTGCGTCCGCAGGAGAGTGCGCAGGCGCTGGCGGCATTCTGTCGTCGCGTCCTGCGCGACGACATGTCATCCGTATGAGTGGTTTTCCGCCCGGAGTTTGACGCAGATCGAAATGCGGCGGCCGTCGCGTGGCTACGCTGCATGCATGTCGAACGTGGTTCTGCGCTACGCACTCTCGCTCATCTGCCTTCTGCTGCCGGCCCTGTCCGTGCAGGCGGAAGCGGGCGAGCCCATGCACGTGCAGCTTTGCGCCACGCATGCTGCCGACGCGCAGACGAGTGGGACGCGAACCGCCGCAACGGCACGTATGCCTGCTGAATCTGCGGGCGACCTCGCGCAACTGTCGCACGGTCGTTGTGCCGGGGGGGCGGAGCTTGCCTGTTGCCAGGGCGGTATGTCCCCGTTGCCCAGCAGTGTAGACGCCGGTTTCGTGCCGGCACTGGCGCATCTTGCGCCGACCTTCGATGTCCAGCCCTGGATGGGCCGCCCTGTCGCACCCGAACCGAGGCCACCCCGTGGCTGAGCTTTTCATTCCGCTTCGTCGCAACGTGGATGCCGCGTTGCACCTGCAGTCCGTCTTACGGAGAAAAGCTCATGCCCATGACACATTACATGGAGCTACTGGCTGTCAATCAGCCGTGGAACCTGATCCTCTTCATGGCGATCCCGGTCATTCTGGCCGAGACCGTCGCCATCACCGAGTTGTACATCCTCTTCACGCGCCGCTTCACCGGCGCAGTACGCACGGCCAACCGCATCGCGAGCATCGCGGGCGGCCTCTACTTCTGCGCGGTGTTTGTCTACCTGTTCTTCACGGCCGTCGTGCCGCTGACGAGCGGGGGCGGCTGGCGCGGGCCGGCGGATGTCATCGCGGTGGGCTTCTACCTGGCGGGCGTGATTCCGCTGGCCGGGTTGGCGCTGCTGGACATGAACCTCGTTGCGCGTCACAGCGACGAGGAAACGAGACTGAAGCTGCACGCCGCACTGGTGGCGGTGTTCCTGATCGTGGCGCACGTCGCCATGATCTTCGGGATGCTGGACCCTGGCGTGCTGGGCTTCGAAACGGGTGGGCACGACATCCCAGGCGCACATCATTGAATTGAGATGTGGGGATGTTGTTTTGGCGGGTGCATTGGCACCCGCTTTTTTTTGCCTGTCGTTTCCGTCGTGCACTGCTTGCGCTTCATCAACAGCCGGGCTGCGCATCGGGATGACAATCACTCTCGTTAGCAAACGACAGTGAGGCGCGTGCATGGCCAGCAACACCGACGACAGGACGATCCGCTCGATCAAACCCGGCGGCAGTGGCCGTATCGTCGGACTGGCGGACGGTGACCGCACGTATCGCCAGCGCCTGCTGTCCATGGGCGCAACGCCCGGCACCCGCTTCGAGGTGTTGCGCGTCGCGCCGCTCGGCGACCCTTACGAAATCCGCCTGCGGGGCTTCACGCTGAGCCTGCGCAAGCATGAATCCGACATGCTGCTGGTGGAGCCGGTCGGGGAGAACACGGCGGAGCCGCAGGCATGAATCGCCTGCGCGTCGCACTCGTCGGCAATCCCAATTGCGGCAAGACCACGCTGTTCAACGCGCTGACCGGCAGTCGCCAGCAGGTGGGCAACTGGCCCGGCGTGACGGTGGAGCGCAAGAGCGGCAACTTCCGCCTGGACGACACGGACGTCGAGGTGGTCGACCTGCCCGGCCTGTACTCGCTGGTGGCGATGCGGGACACCTCCACCGACGAGCAGGTGGCGCGCGAGTACGTGGCCGCAGGCGGTGCGGACTTCATCGTCAACATCGTCGATGCCGCCAACCTGGAGCGCAATCTCTACCTGAGCTCCCAGCTGCTGGAGTCGGGCGTCCCGGTGCTGGTGGCGTTGAACATGGTGGACGTGGCGCGCGAGCAAGGCGTGGTCGTGGATGCCGAGGCACTGTCGCGCAGGCTGGGCTGCCCAGTGGTGCCGGTGGTGGCGACACGACGACGCACCATCGATGCGCTGAAGCAGGCGATCGCCCGGCAGTCCGCCGGCAACTCCAGTACCGGGCCCGTATTCGCGCCGGTGGTGGAGGACGCCATCGACGCGTTGTCCGACGCCATCGGCACGAGCATCGCCGTGCAGGCGGGGCAGGCGTCCTGGCTGGCCACGCGCCTGCTCGAAGGCGATACCCGCGCGGAAACATTGTGCGCACCGCTGGCCGACGTGCTGGCCACGCAACGCGCGCGGGTTGAAAGTGCAGAAGGGGTCGAGGCAGACATCCTGGTTGCCGACGCGCGCTACCGCTTCGTCAGCGCGGCATGTGCGGACAGCCGCAGTTTCAGCGGCCAGTTGTCGCGACATCTCAGCGATCGCATCGACGCGGTGGTGCTGCATCGTGTGCTCGGCATTCCCATCTTCCTGGCCGTGATGTACCTGATGTTCCTGCTGACCATCAATGTCGGCAGCGCCTTCATCGACTTCTTCGACCAGGCCTTCGGTGCCGTGCTGGTCGACGGCCTGGGAGGCTGGCTCGATGGCGTCGGTGCACCGTCCTGGCTGAAGGTGCTGCTGGCCAACGGTGTCGGCGGCGGCGTGCAGACGGTGGCGACCTTCATTCCGGTCATCGGCTTCCTGTATCTCGCCCTGTCCGCGCTCGAAGACTCGGGCTACATGGCACGCGCGGCCTTCGTGATGGATCGCGCCATGCGCGCGCTGGGCCTGCCCGGCAAGGCCTTCGTTCCCCTGATCGTCGGCTTCGGCTGCAACATCCCGGCGATCATGGCGACGCGCACGCTGGAACACCGCCGCGATCGCATCCTCACCACGCTGATGGTGCCCTTCATGTCCTGCGGCGCGCGCCTGCCGGTGTATGCGCTGTTCGCGGCCGCATTCTTCCCGCAGAACGGGCAGAACGTGGTGTTCGCGCTGTACCTGATCGGCATCGCGGTGGCGGTGCTCACCGGACTGTTGATGAAGCACACGCTGCTGAAGGGCAAATCCGGCCACTTCGTCATGGAGCTGCCGCTGTACCACGTGCCCATGCCGGGCACCGTCGTGCGTCGTGCCTGGGACCGGTTGCGTGATTTCGTCGTGCGGGCCGGCCAGGTCATCGTGCCGATGGTCGTGGTGCTGAGCCTGCTCAACTCGATGGGCACCGATGGCAGCTTCGGCCACGAGGACAGCGAGGCATCGGTGCTCGCGAAGGTGGGACACGTGATCACCCCGGCCTTTGCGCCGATGGGCATCCGCGAGGAGAACTGGCAGGCGGCCGTCGGCCTGTTCACCGGCATCCTCGCCAAGGAGGCGGTGGTCGGTACGCTGAACGCACTGTACGCCGGCACCGACGAGGCCGCCGCCGATCCGGAGGGGGCCGAGGGCGCGCAGGACGAGGGCATCGTCGCCAGGCTGGGCGCCGCCTTTCAGACGATTCCCGACAACTTGTCTGAGCTTGGCGGCAAGCTGCTCGACCCACTCGGCCTCGACGTCGGCTACGTGAGCGACCAGGCCAGCGCCGCGCAGGAGCTGGAGGCATCCACCGGCGTGTTCGGCGCCATGCAGGCGCGCTTCGACGGTGCGCTCGGCGCCTTCTCCTACCTGTTGATCATTCTGCTCTACACGCCCTGCGTCGCCGCCAACGGCGCTGTGCGCAACGAACTGGGAGGTGGCTGGATGGCCATCACCGCCGGCTGGACCTTCTTCGTCGGCTACACGGCAGCGGTGCTGTGTTACCAGATCGGCCGCTTCGCATCCCAGCCGCTCACATCGACGATCACGCTCGCCGTGGTGGCAGCCGCCTGGCTGGGTGTGATCGCCGGGCTTGTATGGGCTGCCCGTCACAAACCGGCCTGGGTGCCGGCCTGAAAGGAACACTCGATATGGATCTGCTGAGCCTGCGTGACTACCTGCAACGCCACGGTCGCACGCGCATTACCGACCTTGCCACCCACTTCAACACCCAGGCCGATGCAGTGCGTTTCGCGCTGATCGAATGGGAGAGCCGCGGCCGCGTGCGCAAGCTGCAGGAAGGCGGCTCAGGTGGTGGCTGTGGCGGTTCAGGCGGCGGCGGAAAGTGCGCCAACTGTTGCGGCGGTTCGTCGGACTCGGTGTACGAGTGGGTGGGCTGAACGGGCGGGTACTCAGCGTCCGCCGGAGACGTCGATGAACGTGCCGGTGGAGTAGGACGCCTCGTCGGACAGCAGCCACAGGATGGCGGCGGCCACTTCCTCAGGCTCGCCGCCGCGTTGCAGCGGCAGGCTGCCTTTCAATCGGTCCACCCGGCCCGGCTCGCCACCCGCGGCGTGGATGTCCGTGCGGATCAGCCCCGGGCGCACCGCGTTGACGCGGATGCCGTCCGCGGCAACCTCGCGTGCCAGGCCGATGGTGAAACTGTCGATGGCGCCCTTCGACGCCGCGTAGTCCACATACTCGTCGGGTGAGCCGAGGCGCGCAGCCATCGACGACACATTCACGATGGTGCCGCCCGCACCACCGTGCTTCCTGGCCATGCGCCGCACCGCCTCGCGCGCGCACAGGAAGCTGCCGATCACGTTGGCCTGCAGGGTGCGCGCCAGGCGGCCGGCATCCATGTCCTCGACGCGCATCTGGGTTTCCAGGATGCCGGCATTGTTCACCAGCGCGGTGATGCGGCCCAGCCTGGCGTCGATGGCCTCGAACATCGCGACGACATCGGCCTCGTTGCCGACGTCCGCCTGGTGCACCATGGCTTCGCCCCCGGCGGCCTCGATTTCGGCTGCGAGCGCAGTGGCATGCGAGGCGTTGCGCAGGTAATTGATGCACACGGCGTAGCCGCGGGCCGCTGCGAGCCTGGCCGTCGCGGCACCGATGCCGCGGCTGGCGCCGGTGACGAGGAGGACATGCTTCATGGCTGGCGATCGGATGTTGGCATGGGTGTCGCGACAATGCTCAGGCAAAGCTCTCGCAAGCTCATCCGGGCTTGATCCGGAAGATGACGAGGCCGATCAGCAAGACACCGAAGACGACGCTGAGCGTCTTCCAGTGGCTGGCCGTCACGATGGCTTCGGCACCGCGCCGTATGGAGACGCACTGCCTGAGTAGCGGTGTGTACTCCACGTCCAGCCTGTCGCCGGCCTCGATGCGCTCGTACGCAGAGCGGCTCACCGTACACGACGTCAGTTGCCCGTCGCCTGCGAAGTGGAGGATGTAGTTCTCCGTGCCTCTCCGCTCGGACGGGTCGACGGACTTCGTCTCCTCGCTGAGGCGATCGACCAGCAGGGACTCTCCGCGTACCGGCAGGGTGGTCTCGTAGATCAGCAAGGCGCCGATGACGATGAAAACCGTGCGCAGGAGATTGAGCAGCACTTCGTGAGCAGTAGTTCGTGGGGGCAGCACTTCGGTCGTCGGTGATTCGGTCGTCGGCGATCAGCGCGCCACCGCGTTCATCACCACTGGAACGACGCGCCCAGCAAGGGGCCGCTGGCCTCCAGCGTCTCGACGGCATTGCCGGACTTCATCTCGTACGCGATATGGCGCCAGCTGCCGAACAGGGTGCCCCAGCCGAAGCGGTAGCCCAGCCCCGCGCTCAGTTGCCAGGTCAGTCGCGATTCGCCGGTGCCGACGTCTGCGTAGTAGGGCATGCTCCAGCGCTGGTTGTTGCCGAAGCGGTACTGGCCCTTGACGCCGACCACTGCGTCCCAGTTGATCTGCCGGGCCGAGGACGAGCTGGACGTCCCGGACAGTTGGGGAACGCTGCTGTCGAACCGCCAGTCCAGCGTCTCGCTGATGTTGAGCATGCGCGTGCCGAAGACCAGCGAGGTGGGCAGGTTGGCCGGCGCCTGCAGGGCGTAGGTGCCCGCAATCGTCCAGATGGTGGCATCCAGGCCGACGCTCAGCTCCGAGCTGGTGCTTATCGTACGCCGGCCGACGGTGAAGTCGCTGGCTCCCAGACGATCACCCTGGAAGCTGTAGTACACCAGGTCCGACCAGGCGCCCCAGCGTCCCTTGCGCGCTTCGATCTGGCCCATGAACGCCGCCTGCAGCGCATCGGTGTAGTCGACCGGTCCCACATCGATGTTCGAGCCACCGCCGCCGGTCGGGAACGAGGTCGAGCCGGAGACGACCGGCAGGTACAGGTAGATGGCAGCTTCCCAGTGCCACGCATCCGGATCCGCGGCTTTCGTCTGGGCGTGGGCCGGCGCCGTGGCGAGGGCGGTGAGCGCAAGTGCTGCAACGGCAACAGTCTTCACGGCGGTTCCTTTTCTTGTGGGCGGGGGCAGAACCCGGGCTGGTCGTGCCGCAACCGTTTTACCTGAAACGGGTAAAGGCTGCCATCGGACGAAGGTGAGCCGCAGGCCGTCAGCAGGCCGGATGGAGGGTATTCCGGGGTGCGTCATCCTCGTTGGTCCAGGCGCGGGGCCATGCGGGAGAACGGTGCTCACGCAGGGAGAGATGAAAGCCCGGGGATCAGGTTGTCGATACCGATGCTCCGATTGCTCACGCAACGGGGCGATCGACCTGTCATCGGACGGACCTGACGACACGCGTTCCATTGCGCAGCACGCCGCGGAGGCTGCCATGCCGGACGGCTGCCGCAGAACGTCAGCAGCCTGCCGCTGGATCAGCAGTGATTCCAGTGACTCGTCCCTTGCAGGAAGGCAGGGACGCGGTGCCGCAATCCGGCACCGGCATGACGCGCAGGGTCACTGAAATATCAATGTCATTTTCATCGGAACGCTCATCGACTTGCGGCGCGCGTCAATCGTTTCCACGACCTTCGTGAGCTTGTCGAGGCATCACACTCGCCGCATACCAGAGGCGGTCGCCAGAAGCCGCGCAACGTACGAGAGTGTCCCTGATGCATCACATCCGCTTTGCCATTGCTGCTTTTTCCCGCATCACCTTTGTGCGTCCGCTCCATCCCGGCAGGTCCGCCTGCCTGTTGCTGCTCGCCGGTTTGCTGGCGGCTTGCGGAGGGGGTGGAGGAGGTGGAGGTGGCTCGTCCGGTAGCGCCAACGCAGGCGGTGGCACGCCGTCAGCGCCTGAAACACCTGTAGCGCCGACACTGAACGAAGGCGTGCCCGGTCCGGGCATCGTCACCGCACAAGGCTATGTGCCCCTGTTTCCGAGCGGCGCGCAACTCATCGAACAACTGCAGTACACCGAGGCCGACGGCACGCTGGTGACGCTCGCGGGTTTCCGCACGACTGACCGTCACGCGCGGGAGCGGGGTGAAGGCTGGTTCGAGGCGGATCGCGGGCCGGGTGCCTACTTCACTTTCCCGACCTTCTACTTCCAGAACCGCACGCTGGGGCTGGAGATCCGCGACACGATCCCGGCCGGTGGAAAGAAGATCCAGATCTTCCTGCATTCCAACGCCGGCACTTTCGATGGCACCACCTTCAGCCTTTTCCGCAACATCCTGAACCCGGACGTGCGGGACTACGGCTGGTCGATGAACACCGGCTTCAACAATCCGAAGGAAGGCAATCGCCCGATCTGCCATGCGGGGCAAGCGCGCGAGGATTGCATGATCGAGTTCAACTCCAACTGGCGAACCGATCCGCACAGCCCGCTGCAGATTGGCGACAAGATCGAGCTGGCGCCTGCCGTGCGGTTGGCGCGTGACGCGCAGGGCCGTGCGCTCATCGATGGTGGTGGCAGCCGCTACTACTCGCTGGAACAGTTGTATGTCGTCGGCAAGGGCTTGCGCCCCTGGTACGGCATCGCGCCCAACCTCGATTCCGAGCCGCTGCCCGATGCCACCTTGTTGGGCGGTGACACCAGCATCTCGTACAACTATGCCGAGGAACCGATGCGGGTCTTCCAGCAACCGGCCAACAACATCGGCATCCGCAACGTGCAGCGTTTCGTGGAAGGACGCCGCCTGTTCCACACCTCCTTCAAGGACGGCAGGCATTCGGAACACGACCGCACCAACCCGGTCTTCACGGCGCACATCGCCAATCAGGGGCCGCGCTTCAACCAGGAGAGCTGCATCGCCTGTCATGTGAACAACGGGCGCAGCGCGGCGCCGGATGTCGGCACGCCGCTGGACATGATGGTGGTGATGACTGGCACTGCCATGGTGAACGGACGCCGCACGCCCCACGCCGACTACGGCCTCAACGTGCAGCATCACGTCACCGGTGGCAGCAGCAATGCCTGGGACGTGACGATCAGCCGCTTCGACACGCAGACACGCACGCTGCCGGATGGCACGCAGGTGGCACTGCGCAAGCCGGTGTATGCCTTCAGGGGGCCGGTGCCCAACCTATACTCGGTGCGGCAGGCGCCGCAGGTCATCGGCGCAGGGTTGCTGGAGGCGGTACCGGAGACGAGCATCCTGGCGATGGCGGATCCGGACGACCGCAATGGCGACGGTATACGCGGCGTGTTCAACCTGGTGACCGACCCGGAGACCGGCCAGCCCCGCGTCGGACGCTTCGGCTGGAAGGCCTCCAAGGCGAGCGTGCGCCACCAGGCCGCGGAAGCCATGATGAACGACATGAGCGTCACCAGCACGACCTACCCGCGCCACAGCTGCCAGCTCGGCGCCAGCGATTGCCGCAGCAGCCCGGGGAGCACTGCACTGAGCGAGCTGGAGCTTCAGCGCCTGACGCATTACCTGTCGTTGCTCGGCGTACCCGCCCAGCGCAGCCTGCGCAGTGGCTACCCTTCCGGCATGCGGGTGGCGGCCGAACATGATGTCGACACCGCGACGATCAATCGTGGGGCTTCACTGTTCGCCAGCGTAGGTTGCAGCGCTTGCCACGTCAGCGAGCTGCGCACCAGTGCCACCCATCCTTTCGCCGAGTTGCGCAACCAGACGATCCGTCCCTACACCGACCTGTTGCTGCACGACATGGGGCCGGACCTTGCCGACACCGTGCAGGAGTACAAGGCCGCGCCGTCCATGTGGCGCACCGCGCCGCTGTGGGGCATGGGCTCGCTGAAGTACACGCAGGGTGCCGGCAAGGCCCGCTTCCTGCACGACGGCCGTGCGCGCACGCCGCTGGAGGCGATCCTCTGGCATGGCGGAGAGGCCGATGCCGCTCGCCAGCGTTTCGAGGCCCTGCCTGCGGCGGATCGCGATGCGGTGCTGCAGTTCCTGGAGTCGCTGTGAGAGCCGGCGCCATGTACGCGTACAGGCGCGCGCCGCGTCGCCCCTTGCTGGCGTTCGTCGTGGCGTGGGCCTTTTCATTCATGCTGGGTGCCTGCGGGGGTGGCGGGGCGGGTACCTCGGCACCTGTCGGTGCGTCACCGGGCGGTCCGTCGACCAGCAGCTCCAGCAGCGGTTCCGGCGCTGGTTCCAGTAGCGGCGCAGCCGTCGCGGGCAAGAGCAGCAAGCGTGGCATCGCTTACGACCTCGCGACGCCGGAGGACATGGCCGCACTCTCTGCTGGTGTGAGCTGGTGGTACAACTGGAGCCCGCGCCCGCATGGCGGCGTGCCGGCGGACTACCGCGGCCGCTACGCGATGGATTTCATTCCGATGCTGTGGAACGGCAACTTCAACACCGGCGCGGTCGAGAGCTTTCTGCTCGCCAATCCGCACGTCCGCTACCTGCTCGTCATGAACGAGCCGAACCTGACGGACCAGGCCAATCTCACGCCCGCCCAGGCGGCCGCCATCTGGCCCAGCTACGAAGCAGTCGCCGCGCGCACCGGCGTGAAGATCGTCGGCCCGGCCATCACCTGGGGCACGCAGAGCGGCTACAGCGATCCGGTCGCATGGCTGGACGCTTTCTACACCGCCTACCGCAATGCCAACGGCGGCCGCGATCCGCAGATCGACTACCTGGCCTTCCACTGGTACGACTACGGACTGGCTGCGCAACTGGACCGCCTCACGAAGTACGGCAAGCCCTTCTGGGTCACCGAGTTCGCCAACTGGCACAAGGGCGACGGCAGTGCGGAGATCGACTCCGTCGCCAAACAGAGGACGCAGATGCGCGACATGGTGGCGGTGTGCGAGTCGCGCAGCGACGTGTTCCGCTACGCCTGGTTCACCGGGCGCTGGTCACCCGACCCTCACCACACCAGCCTGCTGGCGGCGAACGGGCAGCTGACGGAGCTGGGGGCGTATTACCTGTCGCTTGGGCATTGAAGAAAATGCAGCTTATCGGCGGATGGGAAGACTCGAATAGTCTTGCATATGTCCGGGAGCACTCGTTTTCCACTTTAGTAGCCGCCACGCCTGCTTTGCGGAATATTCATCGACGTTCGGACCTGGGTAGATGTTTACTATCGGCAAATGGCTTCTATTGGTCGAGCAAGAGAAGTGGTTACAAAGTTCGATATACGGTGTGATGCCATATTTTCCTGAGCGGAAGGAAATCTGCTCTTCAGCTTTTCGATCCATAGGTATGCATAGGCGCCACTCCTCTTCATCCGCGAATCTTGGGTCTTTCATCGCGAAACAGTAGAGATACAAGTTTTCCGCGAGAACTCTCAGGCAGTTTGAGTGGAACACGTCTTTCTCGTACTTCGAGCTACAGGAGCCGGCTCTTTCTTTGATGAAAGCGAGGGTCAGTTCCTTGGCGTGCGCAATGAGCTTATCTTGTTCATCTTTCTTGTACAGAACCTTGAGAAGCCTTGGTTGTGTTGAACCGCCATGGCTTCGACCTATGGTTGCTAGCCCGTGGGAACTGAATTCAAGGGCGTAGCCTTGCCCCCTGTCACCGTATTCCATCCACTGCCCGTGGTGATCAAATTTCGAAGAGAAGCAACACACAAACAGATCGTTCCCGTCTTGAAAGTAACTTGGCTTGTAGCGCGTGTCTGGAAGACCTGTGCTCTCAATAGCGAGATCGCGTGCAAGAGTATCGATTTGTTTTTCTAGTACTGACATTCCAAAAATGCCGTCGACGCGGTCATTGAGGTGTGCGTAATGCGTTGCATGCAATGATTTTCCTTGGATCATGCCAAGAAGACCTGCCGCGGATGTGTAGTGATAAAGCGTCGATGGTGGGGTTGCTTCGCTGCTCGATAACACAGAAAGCACGCGATCATGAAGATCGCTGAAGTCGCCGATAGGAAGCATCTCGGTTTGTCTCCTGCCAATGGGGTGTCGGTGCTACTCGTTGATCTGTCGCTGCAGCTTCCCCAGCGCCAGGTTCGCCGCCGCCGTCCGCGTCTCCACCCCCAGTTTCTCGAACACGTGCTCCAGATGCTTGTGCACGGTGCGCGGGCTGGTGCCGAGGATGTCGCCGATGTCCTTGTTGGTCTTCCCCTTCGTCACCCAGTGCAACACTTCCGCTTCGCGCATGGTGAGGCGGAAGGCAGCGATCAGGGCTTCGATGCTGGCGGTGTCGGATTCCTCGCGCAGCACCAGCAGCCACTCGCCGTCGGCGGTCTCCTCGTGCGGGGTGAGGATCAGGCGCTTGCCGCCGTGCGCGAGCACCAGCGGCGTGCTGTCGGCCTGGCCGGTGGCGCGGCGGGCGCGGGTCGCGGCAATCCAGTCGAGCAGGGTGGGCGGGGCGGTGTTGTCGTCCTCGCCGGGGTGCGATGCGCTCAGTTGCGTGCTCAGTTGCGGGAAATGCTCGCGCATCAGGCGGCGTGCCAGCGGGGTCTGCCACGTGATGCGGTGACTGCCGGGGTGGATCGACAGGGTGGCCTGGCCGAAGGCGTCCAGCGCGCTGCGGGCCTGCTTCATCTGGCGCGCGCTCTGCAGGTGGGTGGTGATGCGCGCGATGACTTCGCCGGTGCGCACCGGCTTGGCGACGTAATCGGTGCCGCCGGCGTCGAAGGCGGCGACGATGTGTTCGGTCTCCGTCAGGCCGGTCATGAAGATGATGGGGATGTGGCGCGTCGAGAAGTCGGCCTTCAGGCGACGGCTGACCTCGAAGCCGTCCATGCCCGGCATCATGGCGTCGAGCAGGATGATGTCGGGCAGGCTCTGGCGGGCGCGGGCGAGCGCACTTTCGCCGTTGGTGGCGACCAGCACGGTGAAGCCGGATTCGTCCAGGGCGTCGTGCAGGACGGAAAGGTTCTCCGGCACGTCGTCCACGATGAGGACGATGACGCTGTTGGCGCGGTCAAGCGCTGCCATCGAGTTGCCTCTTGAGGATGTCGTTCATGGTGTCGAGCTGGAACTCTGCCACGAGGCTGCGCATGCGGGTGACGAAGGCTTCGTGGGCGGCTTCTGCGGCGATCTCGTCGAGCACGCGCTGGATGCCGCGGACGTAGCCGAGGTTCACCTGCTCGGCCAGTGCCTCCAGCTGGGTGCGTGGCGGCAGGTCGGTGCGCAGGGGCATGACGATGGGGGCGGGCGACTCGCTGGCAGCCCAGATCCATTCGATCTTCAGGCGGTGGCCGATCCAGTCCAGCAGTTCGTCCACCCGCACCGGCTTGAGGATGAAGTCGCGCGAAGCGATGCCGACGTCGTTGTCCAGCCCCTTGTCGAAAGCATTGGCCGAGATGATGGCGATGTGTGCGTCGCTGACCGGCCCCCCGTGCTGTCCGGCGCGGATGCGGCGGATGGTCTCCCAGCCGTCGATGCCGGGCATGGCGAGGTCCATGAAGATGAGATGCGGGCGGAAGCGGGGCAGCACTTCCAGGCATTCGATGCCGGACGCGGCCTGGTCCAGTTCGAAGCCCAGCGGCGCCAGCACGCTGGCCAGCAGTTCGCGGTCGACCTGCTCGTTGTCCACGATCAGGATGCGACGCCGCTCGCCGCTGTAGCCCACGCGCTTGCCGCGCGGGTGAGGTGCGCGGAGTTGCACGTTGTGCAGCTGGGGCAGGAACAGTCGCACGGTGAACACCGTGCCGGTGCCGGGCGTGCTGCGCACGCTGAGTTCGCCGCCCATGACGTCGGCCAGCATGCGCGCGATGGTGAGACCCAGACCGGTGCCGCCGGCGGCCGCACTCTGCGCCGCGTTGCCGCGCGCGAAGGGTTCGAAGATGCGTTCGAGCTCTTCGGCGCTGATGCCGGGGCCGCTGTCCTCGATGTCGAAGGTCGCCATCTCGCGTGCGTAGCGCAGCCGCAGCACCACGCCGCCGGTGCTGGTGAACTTCACGGCATTCGCCAGCAGGTTGATGAGGATCTGGCGCAGGCGTTTTTCATCGGCGCGCACCACGGCCGGAATGTCGCCATGCTCGAAGCGGAAGTCCAGCTCCTTGGCCTGTGCCTGCTGTTCGAACATGCGTGTGAGCTGCTGCAGGAACTCGGCGAAATCCAGCGGCTTCTGTTCCAGGGTCAGCTTGCCGCTTTCGATGCGGGCGATGTCGAGCGTGCCTTCGATGAGCGACAGCAGGTGGTCGCCGCTCTTGCGGATGACGCGCACGGCCTGCTGGCGGTGGTTGGGAATCGAGGGGTCGCCGTCGAGGATCTGCGCGTAGCCGAGGATGCTGTTCAGTGGCGTGCGCAGCTCGTGGCTCACCGCGGTGATGTAGCGGCTCTTGGCCTGGTTGGCCGCATCCGCCGCCTGCTTGGCGCGCTGCAGTTGCTCGTCGGTGCGGCGGTGGGATTCGATCTCGCGCATCAGCAGGTTGGTCTGCCGGTTGGATTCCTCCTGCGCGACCTGACGGCTCTTGTGGGTGAGCACCAGCCACCAGCACACGATGCCGGACACCAGGAACAGGGCGAAGAAGGCCTTCACGAAGACCATGCGCAGCTGCTGCTCGCCATCCATCGAGTAACGGCCGGCGGCAACCAGGGTCTGCAGCTCGTGGTAGTACAGCAGGCCGAGCATCAGGCTGAGCAGGCCCAGCACCACGCTCATCAGCAGCAGGTAGTGCGACAGGCCGGTTTCGAGGAAAGGCCAGATGCGGCGGGGCAGGATGCGCTGCAGGGCGCGTGTCCATTGCACCGACAGGCGCGCGTCGGGTTTGCACAGGTCGCTGCAGCGCGCGTCCAGCGAGCAGCACAGCGAGCAGATGTGGCCGCCGTAGGCCGGGCAGCGCGCCATGTCGTCGGTTTCGTACTGGCGCTCGCAGATCACGCATTGCACGGTGCGGCCATGCGGCGCCTCCGGCTGGCGTGCGAGGTAGTAACGGCCACCGGTGGCCCAGGCGATCAGCGGTGACACCACCAGCGGCGTGGTCAGCGCGATGGCCCAGGCGAAGGCCTGCGCCTCGCGGCCGAAGATACCGACGTGCGCGCTGACCGACAGCACCGAGGCGATGATCATCGCGCCGACGCCCACGGGGTTGACGTCGTACAGATAGGCGCGACGGAACTCGATGCCCTTGGGCGACAGGCCCAGCGGCTTGTTGATGACGAGGTCCGCCACCACGGCGACCATCCACGAGATGGCGATGTTGGAGTACAGCCCCAGCACCTGTCCCAGCGCCTGGAAGACGTTCAGCTCCATCAGCATCAGCGCGATCATGGTGTTGAACACCATCCACACCACGCGGCCGGGGTGGCTGTGGGTCAGGCGCGCGAAGAAGTTGGACCAGGCCAGCGAGCCGGCGTAGGCGTTGGTCACGTTGATCTTGAGCTGCGAGATGATGACGAAGATGGTGGTGGCCGCCACCGCGAAGTCGACCCGCGAGAAGACGTACTCGAAGCCGACGAGGTACATCTGGTTCGGGTCCACCGCGCTTTCCACCGGCACCAGGTTGCGGATCGCCAGGTAGGCCAGCAGGCAGCCGCCCAGCATCTTGGCCACGCCGACGACGACCCAGCCGGGTCCCCCGACCAGCATGCCGATGGTCCATTTCACGCGGTTCTTTTCCGTGCGCTCCGGCATGAAGCGCAGGTAGTCGGCCTGTTCGCCCATCTGCGTGATGAGCGCGATGCCCACCGTCAGCGCGCCACCGAACAGGTAGATGTCGAACTCGCCGCCCTGGCCGTTCGCGCCGGCGTACTGGCTCAGCTCGCTGATGACGCCCGGGTTCTTCCACAGCACGAAGATGAAGGGCAGGGCCAGCAGGATCAGCCAGATCGGCTGGGTGATGGTCTGCAGCCGCGAGATGACGGTGACGCCGTGGGTCACCAGCGGGATGACCACCAGCGCGCAGATCAGGTAGCCGAGATAGGGCGGTATGTCGAAGGCCAGCTCCAGCGCATACGCCATGACGGCCGCTTCCAGCGCGAAGAAGATGAAGGTGAAGCTGGCGTAGATGAGCGAGGTGAGGGTGGAGCCGAGGTAGCCGAAACCGGCACCGCGAGTCAGCAGGTCCATGTCCACCCCGTGGCGCGCCGCGTAGTAGCTGATCGGCAGGCCGCACAGGAAGATGATGACGCCGGTGGCGATGATCGCCCAGAAGGCGTTGAGGAAGCCGGCCTGCACCATCAGCGTGGCACCGACCGCCTCCAGGATCAGGAAGGAGGCCGCGCCGAAGGCCGTGTTGGCGACGCGCAGTTCCGGCCACTTGCGGAAGCTGCGCGGCGTGAAGCGCAGCGCATAGTCCTCGATGGTCTCGTTGGCGACCCAGGTGTTGTAGTCGCGGCGGATCTTGACGACGCGCTGGACGGCCTGGGGGTCCGCACTGTCGGCGGCTGTCGCCGGGGCGTCGGGGACAGAAGAAGGGGCGGGCGCGTTCACCCCGCGATTATCGCGGTGCGGCGGCGGCCGGGGAAGCCGGGCAGTGCACGAAGGCTACGCAGATTGGCGTAGAGGAGCCGCTGCCGGGCGCAGGTGCGCGTGATGACCCCGTTCCTGGGCCCGTCGAAGGGAACGTTCCAGGGCGCCGGCAAAGGTCTGTGCCGGTTCCCGAAGAGGGTTCAAGGCTTCGGCGATGTGGGCTTCGATCCCTTCGACAAGCTCAGGGACCGCAGCCAACGGCTGCAATGGTCCGGTGCGTCAGACCTCGACGCCCAGCTCGCGCAACGCGGCGCGCGTCTGCTCCGGCGACTGGAAGTGGATCGCGGCCATGCCGACATCCAGCGAGGCCTGCACGTTGGCAGGGCTGTCGTCCATGAACACGGCGCGGGCCGGGTCGATGGCGAAGCGCTTGAACAGCAGGTGGTAGATCGCCGGGTCCGGCTTGACCAGCTTCTCCTCGCCGGACACCAGGATGCCTTCGAACTCGGCGAGGAACGGGTAGTCGCGACGAGCGGCCGGGAACATCTCCGCCGGCCAGTTGGTGAGGGCGTACAGGCGGTAACCCTTCGCCTTCAGTTCATGCAGCAGCGCCACCGAGCCTTCGATGGGCACGTCGAACATCTCGTCGATACGGTCGTAGAAGGCGCGGATCAACGCCTCGTGCTGCGGGAACAGGGCCAGCCGTTCGGCCGTGGCCTCGGCCAGCGCGCGGCCGCCGTCCTGCTGGCTGTGCCAGCTCATCGGGCAGATCTCGGTCAGGAAGTGTTCGACTTCCGGTTCGGTGGCGAAGAGCTTGCGGTAGAGGCGGCGCGGGTCCCAGGGGATGAGGACGTTGCCGAGATCGAAGACGACGGTGTCGATGCGGCGTGCGGCGTTGGTGGCAGGGTTCATGGGGGCGCGACAGGGACGGTAGAACGGCGGCCCCGGATGTTACCGCGGCTGCCGGTCGTCAGCTCGCGGCCTTGGCAAGGCTGCGCTGCAGCCGGTCGCGGCTGCCGGACAGGTGCATGCGCAATGCCGCGCGGGCGGCTTCGGAGTCCTTGCGCTCGATGGCGTAGCAGATCTGCTCGTGCTCGCGCTGCACGCGTTGCAGGTATTCCTTCTGCGGTACGCCGTCCAGCTTGAAGGACTGCAGGCGCGCGCGCGGAATCAGCAGCTCGCCCACGTAGTTGAAGAGCTTCAGGAAGTGGGCGTTGCCGGTGGCCTCGGCGATCAGCCGGTGGAATTTCATGTCGGCGTGCACCGCGTCTTCGCCACGTTCGATGGCGTCGTTGAATTCGGCCAGCGCCGCCTTCATCGCCACCAGTTGCTCCTCGCTGCGGCGCTGGGCGGCCAGCACGGCGGCTTCGGATTCGAGTGCGATGCGCAGCTCCAGCACCGACACCATCTCCTGCACGACGGACAGGCCGCTGGCGTCGATCTGGAAACCGTCCGGCTTTTCCTGCTGCACCACGAAGGCGCCGACGCCCTGCACGGTGGTGACGCGTCCGTTGGCACGCAGGTTGGCGATGGCTTCCCGCACGACGGTACGGCTGACGCCGAACTCGTCGATCATTTCCTGTTCGCTGGGGAGGCGCTCACCCAGCGGGTACCGGCCGGACGCGATGCGCTCGGCGATGGTGCGCGTCAGTTGTCCGGTCAGTGTTTCGCGACGGCGAAGGCTTTGCATCCCTGTCTCCCTGCTTGTATTTCCTTGATGGCGATCATACTCGTCACTCGTATGATGAGTCACCTGTGTTTAGGGAAACTCATTACATGACACGACGAATCGGCTGGCTCGTCTTCAACTCGTTACCTTGTGTTTCGCCAGCCCTCGCAAGTGTCTGTATTCCGTACAAATGCGTTGTTTATTAAGGATATTAAGGAATTGTTGGCGTAAACCCTTAAGGGTTTCAGTGGTTTGACAGGCAATTTTGCGGCCTCCTAGTATTCGATCAACTCGTATGATGACTGACAGCAATGACGCAAGGTCAGTCAGCGGAATGGGTAGAGGAGAGCCAATGAAGATTGAAAGCCTGCGCGGCACCGTATTCACCTATCCCTCCAAGCGCTCGGTCGATGCCGCAGGGCATTCGCACCCTGGGCCGGAGAAGCAGGCCAGCATGGCCATGCTGACGATCACCTGCGACGACGGCAGCGAAGGTCACGCCTTCGGCCCGGTGGAAGTCGTCCGCAAGCACGTGGTCGATGCCTTCTTCCGCAAGGTGATGGTGGGTGCCAACCCCTTCATGCGCGAGCAGATCTGGCAGGACCTGGCGCACTGGCAGCGCGGCAGCGCCGGCCAACTGACCGACCGTGCGATGGCGGTGGCCGACCAGGCGCTGTGGGACCTCGCCGGCCGCAAGCTCGGCGTACCGGTGTACCAGTTGATCGGGGGCTTCCGTGACAAGGTGCCGGCCTATGGCAGCACCATGTGCGGCGACGAGCTGAAGGGCGGCCTCTCCACCCCGGAGGAATACGCCGCCTTCGCCGAGAAGCTGGTGGCCCGTGGCTACAAGGCCATCAAGCTGCATACCTGGATGCCGCCGGTGTCCTACGCGCCCAGCGTGGAGATGGACATCAAGTGCTGCGCCGCCGTGCGTGAGGCGGTGGGCCCGAACATCGACCTGATGCTGGACGGCTACCACTGGTACAGCCGCACCGACGCGCTGAAGATCGGTCGCGCGCTGGAGAAGCTGCAGTTCGCCTGGTTCGAGGAAATGATGGACGAGCAGAGCATGTCGTCCTACGTGTGGCTGACCCAGCAACTCGACATTCCCATCCTCGGCCCGGAGTACATGGGCGGCAAACACCACACCCGCGCCGAGTGGATCAAGTCCGGCGCCGCCACCATCACCCGCGCCGGCGTGCCGGGCGTCGGTGGCATCACCCCGACCCTCAAGGTCGCCGGCATGGCGGATGCCTTCGGCATGAACTGCGAAGTGCACGGCAACGGCGCCGCCAACCTGGCGGTCTGCGCCGCCATCAAGAACTGCCAGTGGTACGAACGCGGCCTGCTGCACCCCTTCCTCGACTACGACGAAGTGCCGGCCTACCTCAACAGCCTGGCCGACCCGATGGACGAGGACGGCTACGTGCATCTGTCGCAGCTTCCCGGCCTGGGCGAAGACATCAACTTCGACTACATCGCCGCGCACACCGTATCCACCTACTGAACCACTGAACCAGCAATCACCAACATAAGTGTGAGGAGACCGTTCATGAAAATGCCGAAACTGCTTGGCACCTGCGCCATCGCCCTGTCGCTGATGGCCATGCCTGCACTCGCCAAGACGCCCGACGACCAGTTGATCGTCGGCATCAGCATGACCAACCTGCTGTCGCTGGACCCGGCCGGTGCGACCGGCAACGACGTCGTCGAGATCAACGCCAACCTGTATGACGGGCTGGTGGAGCTGGACCCGGTCGACACCAGCAAGATCCTGCCCGGCCTGGCGGAGAGCTGGACCATCGCGCCGGACGGCAAGAGCATCAGCTTCAAGATCCGCAGCGGCGTGAAGTTCCACACCGGCAACCCGCTGACCGCGGAAGACGCCGCCTGGTCGCTGCACCGCGTGCTGAAGCTGAATCTCGCGCTGGCCTCGCCGTGGAAGAGCTACGGCTTCACCGCGCAGAACGTGGAGCAGAACATCCGCGCCACCGACCCGACGACCCTGGTCATCACGCTGCCGGAGCCGACCGACCCGCGTATGGTCATCTACACGCTGGGCACCTCGGTGAGCGGCAACGTGCTGGACCGCAAGAAAGTGCTGGAGCACGAGAAGGACGGTGACCTCGGCCGCGTGTGGCTGACTACCAACGCCGCCGGCTCCGGCCCCTTCGTGCTGAACGAGTGGCGCGCCAAGGACGTGCTGATGATGACCCGCTTCGACGGCTACTGGCGCGGTGCGCCCAAGCTGCGTCGCGTGATCATGCGCAACATGACCGAGTCGCAGACCCTGCGCCTGATGATCGAGCGTGGCGACATCGACATCGCCACCGGCATGTCGGTGCCGGACATCGAGGCGATGAAGAAGAACCCGAACGCCGTGGTGCAGGCCGTCAAGCGCGGCAACATCTACTACGTGGCGATGAGCGTGAAGGACCCCAAGTTCGCCGACAAGCGCGTGCGCCAGGCGATCCGCAGCCTCATCGACTATGACGGCATCAACACCACCGTGATGCCCAACTACGGCATCCTCCACCAGCGTCCGGTGCAGATGGGCCTGCCGGCAACCCTGCCCAACCCCGGCTACAAGCTGGACGTGGCGGGCGCCAAGAAGCTGCTGGCGGAAGCCGGCCAGCCCAACGGCTTCAAGACCACCATCCGCGTGCTGTCCGACCCGCCCTTCATCAACATCGCCACCAACCTGCAGTCCACGCTGGCGCAGGCCGGCATCCAGGCCGAAGTGCTGCCGGGCACCGGCAATCAGGTGTACGGCGCCATGCGTGACCGCAACTTCGAGATCATCGTCGGTCGTGGCGGCGGCGGTGCCGAACCGCACCCGCACAGCAGCCTGCGCGCCCTGGTCTACAACCCGGACAACCGCGACGAGGCCAAGCTGACCAACTTCCAGGGCTGGCGCACCTCCTTCATCAGCCCCGAGATCAACGCCCTCATCGAGAAGGCCGAGATCGAGAAGGACACCAAGAAGCAGGTCGAGATGTACCAGGAGATCCAGAAGCTCTACGACAGCCAGGTCGGCGCCATCGTCCCGGTGTCGCAGATGGTGGACACGGTCGTGATGGGCAAGGACATCCGCGGCTACGTCGGCCACCCGGCGGCCACCACCCGCCTGCGCGAAGTCACCAAGCAACGCTGAGTCACACACCCGGCGAAGCCGCACGAAGTTCCCCTCTCCCCTCGTGGGAGAGGGGTTAAGGAAGAGGGGGCGATGGCATCGGGAGACTCTCCTGCCTGCCTGTCGTCTCCCCCTCTCCCCAACCCTCTCCCGCGAGGGGGGAGGGGGCGGGCGGCAGTTTCGCTGGATCGGCTTCACCCGGATGTAACCGTCGTACCCGCATCCAAGCACCGGAGACATCACATGTCTGCACTTTCCCTCAGCCTGTCCGGCGGTGGCATGCGCCACCTGGCAGGCTGGAGCCACCGGCTCGGCACCGTCGCGGTGACCTTGCTCGGCCTCCTGGCACTCACCTTCTTCATCGGCCGCGTGATGCCGCTGGACCCGGTGCTGTCCATCGTCGGCTCGGATGCCGACCAGTCCACGTACCAGCAGGTCTACCAGCAGCTCGGCCTGGACCGTCCGCTGTACGTGCAGTTCGGCTACTACCTGCGCGACCTGATGCACGGCGATCTCGGCATGGCGCTGCTGACCGGCAACCCGGTCACCACCGACATCGCCCGCGTCTTCCCGGCCACCATCGAGCTGGCCACCGTGGCGATCATCCTCGGCACTTTCGCCGGCGTGCCGCTGGGCGTCTTCGCCGCCACGCACCGTGGCCGCATGGGTGACCAGATCGTGCGTGTGCTCAGCCTGTTCGGTTACTCGGTGCCGATCTTCTGGTTCGGCATGATGGGCCTGATCATCTTCTACGCCTGGCTCGGCTGGGCCGGTGGAGCAGGGCGGGTCGACCTCGCCTACGACGGCCTCGTGCAGTCGCGCACCGGCATCCTGCTGATCGACTCCGCGATGGCCGGCGAGTGGGACGTGTTCCGCAGCGTCATCAAGCACATCACGCTGCCGGCCTGCATCCTCGGCCTGCACTCCATGGCCTACATCAGCCGCATGACGCGCAGCTTCATGCTGGCCCAACTCTCGCAGGAATACATCATCACCGCCCGCGTGAAGGGCCTGTCCGAGCGCCAGGTGATCTGGGGCCACGCCTTTCGCAACATCCTCGTGCAACTGCTGACCATCGTCGCGCTGGCCTATGGTGGCCTGCTCGAAGGCGCGGTGCTCATCGAGACCGTCTTCGCCTGGCCCGGCTTCGGCAGCTACCTCACCAGCAGCCTGATGCTGGGCGACATGAACGCCGTGATGGGATGCGTGCTGCTGGTCGGCCTCATCTTCGTCACCCTGAACCTCCTGGCCGACGCGCTCTACCAGGTGTTCGATCCGAGGACCCGTTGATGGCTGCCACGATCATGACAAGTACAACTGCAAACGTCGCCGCCACGTATGACGGCACCCCGCGCTCCAGTTCGCAGGCACTGCGCCAAAACCTCGCACGCGGCGCCCGCCGCCTGACCCGCAACCCGCTGACCGTCGCCGGTCTGGTGGTGGTGCTGGGCCTGCTGCTGCTGGCCGCCTTCGCACCGTGGATCGCCACCCATGACCCCTTCGTGCAGAACCTGTCGAAGACGCTGCTGGCACCGGGCGCCGAGCACTGGTTCGGTACCGACGAGTACGGCCGCGACATCTTCAGCCGCCTCGTGCATGGCTCGCGCATCACGCTGTACATCATTTCGCTGGTGACCATCGTGGTCGGTCCCATCGGGCTGGCGGTCGGCGTGATCTCCGGCTACTTCGGCGGCTGGGTGGACACGGTGTTCATGCGCATCACCGACATCTTCATCTCCTTCCCC
Source organism: Uliginosibacterium sp. H1 (assembly GCF_036017065.1). Taxonomy (NCBI): domain Bacteria; kingdom Pseudomonadati; phylum Pseudomonadota; class Betaproteobacteria; order Rhodocyclales; family Zoogloeaceae; genus Uliginosibacterium; species Uliginosibacterium sp. H1. The sequence goes on along the minus strand of NZ_JAYXHR010000001.1, from coordinate 547,575 downwards.
GGCCTGGTGCTGGCGCTGGCCTTCGTCGCCGCACTCGGCCCGGGCCTGGACCACGCCATCATCGCCATCGCGCTCACCGCCTGGCCGCCGATCGCGCGTCTTGCACGTGCCGAGACGCTCAGCCTGCGCAAGGCCGACTTCGTGGTCGCGGTGCAGCTGCAGGGTGCGTCCTCGCTGCGCATCCTGGTGCGCCACATCGCGCCGATGTGCCTGTCGTCGGTGATCGTGCGCCTCACCATGAACATGGCGGGCGTGATCCTCACCGCCGCCGGCCTCGGCTTCCTCGGCCTCGGCGCGCAACCGCCGATTCCGGAATGGGGCGCGATGATCTCCTCCGGCCGCCGCTACATGATGGAGTGCTGGTGGCTGGTCGCCATGCCGGGCGCCGCCATCATGATGGTGAGCCTTGCCTTCAACCTGCTGGGCGACGGTCTGCGCGACGTGCTCGACCCGCGTAGCGAATGATCGGGAGTACGGACATGAGCGAACAAACCAATCCGGCCAAGCTGCAGGTCGAAGACCTCAACGTACGCTTCGCCACCGGCGAGGGCCTGGTGCATGCCGTGCGCGGCGTGTCCTTCGACCTCGGCCGCGAGAAGCTCGCCATCGTCGGCGAGTCCGGCTCCGGCAAGTCGACGGTGGGCCGCACGCTGCTGCGCCTGCATCCGCGCAGCGCGCGCATCGAGGCGAAGAAACTGCGCTTCGGCGACACCGACCTGCTGTCCTGCAGCGAGAAGACCCTGCAGGACATCCGCGGCCGTCGCATGTCGATGATCATGCAGGACCCGAAGTACTCGCTGAACCCGGTGATGCGCGTCGGTGACCAGATCGCCGAGGCCTACCTCGCGCATCACAAGGTGCCGCGCAGCGAAGCCAACCAGCGCACACTCGCCATGCTGGAAGCCGTGCGCATCCGCGAGCCGCAACGCGTGTTCAAGCTTTACCCGCACGAGGTGTCCGGCGGCATGGGCCAGCGCATCATGATCGCGATGATGCTGATCACCGAGCCGGAGATCGTCATCGCCGACGAGCCGACCTCGGCGCTGGACGTGTCGGTGCGCCTGCAGGTACTGGCGACGCTGGACGACCTGGTGAGCCAGCGTGGCCTCGGCCTCATCTTCATCAGCCACGACCTCAACCTCGTGCGCAGCTTCTGCGACCGCGTGCTGGTCATGTATGCCGGCCGCGTCGTGGAGTCGATCGCCGCGGCCGATCTCGAAAACGCCCAACACCCCTACACGCGCGGCCTGCTGGCTTCGCTGCCGAGCATTGACGAGCGTCGCGAGCGCTTGCCGGTGCTGCAGCGCGACCCGGCATGGATGGCCGCTTGAGCGGAGAGACACGAACATGGCAAAGACAGTGACGATGAACACCCCCGCGAACGGCCCGACCATCCAGGTCGACAATCTCGACCTCAGCTTCGGCGTGGGTGCCAGCGCCAACCAGGTGCTGCACGACGTGAACTTCTCGGTGGAGGAGGGCGAAGCCTTCGGCCTGGTGGGTGAGTCCGGCTCCGGCAAGACCACCGTGCTGCGCTGCCTCGCCGGCCAGTACGACCACTGGCAGGGCAGCCTGTCCATCCAGGGCCAGAAGCTGGGTCGCAAGCTGGACCGTGCGCGTTGCCGCAAGGTGCAGATGGTCTTCCAGGACCCCTACGGTTCGCTGCATCCGCGCCACACGGTGGAGACCGCGCTGGCCGAGCCGCTGGCCATCCACGGCATCGGTGACCGCGATGCGCGCATCGACGCCATCCTCACCAAGGTGGGCCTGCCGCTGTCCTTCCGCTACCGCTATCCGCACCAGTTGTCCGGTGGCCAGCGCCAGCGCGTGGCGATCGCCCGCGCGCTGATCCTGGAGCCGCGCATCCTGCTGCTGGACGAGCCGACCTCGGCGCTGGACGTGTCCGTGCAGGCGGAGATCCTCAACCTGCTGGCGGACCTGCGCGTGCGCGACGGCCTGACTTACCTGCTGGTGACGCACGACCTCGGCGTGGTGGCCCACCTGTGCGACCGCGTGGCGGTGATGCAGCAGGGCCGCATCGTCGACATGCAGGAGTGCGCGGCGCTCAGCGGATCGATGCCGACCCATCCCTACACCCGCATGCTGGTGGAAGCCAGCCGCCACTACAGCCGCGAGATGGCCCAGATTGCAGCTACGGACGCCGCAGCGGCGTCGCGTGTAGCTGCCTGAGGAGCGCAGATATGGAAATGACCCTCAACAAGTTCAAGCGCGCCATCCAGCAGCGCGAGCTGCAGATCGGCCTGTGGTCGCACCTGTCGAATCACGTCAGCACCGAAGTGATCGGTGGCTCCGGTTTCGACTGGATCGTGCTGGATGCCGAGCACTCGCCGAACGAGACCTTCCTGCTGCATCAGCAACTGCAGGCGCTGACCGAAGGTGGCTCGCACCCGGTGGTGCGCCTGGCCTGGAACGACAAGGTGCTGATCAAGCGCGTGCTGGACATCGGCGTGCAGACCCTGCTGGTGCCTTACGTGCAGACCGCCGAGGAAGCACGCGCCGCCGTCGCGGCGACGCGTTACCCGGGCGCCGGCACGCGCGGCTTCACCGGCCTGTCGCGTGCGTCACGCTTCGGTCGCATCAAGGACTACCACGCCCGCGCGCAGGACGAGATCTGCGTGCTGGTGCAGGTGGAGACCGCCGAGGCGCTGGACAACCTGGAGGCGATCGCCGCGGTGGAAGGTGTCGACGGCGTGTTCATCGGTCCCGGTGACCTGTCGGCCGCGATGGGCTACCTGAACAACCCGGCGCATCCGGACATGCAGCGCATCTTCCAGCAGACCGTCGCCCGCATCATCGCCACCGGTAAACCCGCCGGCATCCTGACCGGCGACGAGAACCTGGCGCGCCAGTACATCGAATGGGGCTGCACCTTCACGGCCGTCGGCGCCGACATCGCGCTGCTGGCACGGGCGTCGGAGCAACTGGCGGCGCGCTTCCAGCAGGTGAAGGCAACGCGGGTGAAGGCTGCCTGAGCCGTCTCTGCGTCGTTGCCGCCCTTCTGTGAGTGATACGCCGCTTCCACGGATCGGCCTCTGCGGGTTGGCTTCGACGGGCTCAGCCAACGGCCCTGCCTGATCGAAGTCTCGTGCCCTGAGCTTGTCGAAGGGCGGGATTGACGCACCAAGGCCGCACCAAGGGCGCGGCGACGTGTGCGGAGCCTGGTCGAAGCAAGCCGGGCGCCGCCGCACCAGCAACGAATTACACCAACCAAGAACCCAGTCATTCCCCCGGAGCATCAAATGGAAAAAATCGGATTCATCGGTCTCGGCATCATGGGCAACCCCATGGCGGGTCATCTTCTCGCCGCGGGCTACCAGGTCTTCCTGTACAGCCAGGGCGGCATCCCCGCCGAACTGACGGCGGCCGGCGGCCTGGCCTGTGCCAGCTCGGCGGATGTCGCCAGCAAGGCTGACGTCATCATCACCATGGTGCCGGACACGCCCCACGTCGAAGCCGTGCTGTTCGGCGAGAACAGCGTGTCCTCGACGATTGCCGCCGGCAAGGTGGTGGTGGACATGAGCTCCATCTCCCCGGTGGCCACCAAGGAGTTCGCCGCGCGCCTGGCGAAGCAGGGCGTGCAGTACGTCGATGCGCCGGTGTCCGGTGGCGAGGTGGGCGCCAAGGCTGCCAGCCTCACCATCATGTGCGGTGGCGAGGAAGCGGTGTTCGAGCGCGTGAAGCCGCTGTTCGAGAAGATGGGCAAGAACATCACCCTGGTGGGCGATGTCGGTGCCGGCCAGATCACCAAGGTTGCCAACCAGATCATCGTCGCCCTGAACATCGAGGCGGTGGCCGAGGCGCTGCTGCTGGCTGCCAAGGCCGGCGCCGACCCGGCCCGCGTACGCCAGGCGCTGATGGGTGGCTTCGCCAATTCGCGCGTGCTGGAAGTGCATGGCGAGCGCATGGTGAAGCGCACCTTCAACCCCGGCTTCCGCATCGAGCTGCACCAGAAGGACCTGAACCTCGCGCTGTCCACCGCGCGTGCGGTCGGCGTGTCGCTGCCCAACACCGCCACGGCGCAGGAGTTGTTCAACAGCTGTGCGGCACACGGTGGCTCGCAGTGGGACCACTCCGGCATGGTGCGTGCGCTGGAGAAGCTCGCGAATTTCGAGATCGGTCAGTAGTACGCAACCCGGGCTTGGGGTGGTTCGGCCGGGATTGGCAAACCCGGCGACGACGCACTGTCCTTGGTCTTGCAGAGAGGCGGTGGGTTGTTTCGCGAACTCACCCTGAGTCCACATCAGCGATTTGTAGTGCAACGACGCATGACACTTGATCCCGCAACACTCCTGCGCCAGATGGCGGACGCGGCCATCGCCGCAGTGGCCCCGGCGCGTTGCTTGCCGCCACACCTGCCGACTCCACCGAAAGGCCGCACCGTCGTCATCGGTGCCGGCAAGGCTGCCGCTGCCATGGCGCAGGCGGTCGAAGCGCACTGGGACGGACCGCTGTCGGGTCTCGTCGTCACGCGTTACGGCCACGGCGCGGACTGCAGGCACATCGAGGTGGTGGAGGCGGCGCATCCGGTGCCGGACGAGGCCGGTCGTGCAGCGGCTGGCCGCATCCTGGAAATGGTGCAGGGGCTGACGGCCGATGACCTCGTGCTGTGCCTGATCTCAGGCGGTGGGTCTGCGCTGCTGGCGCTGCCACCCAAGGGCATCGCACTTGCCGACAAACAGGCCATCAACCGTGCGCTGTTGCGCTCTGGGGCTTCCATCGGCGAGATGAACTGCGTGCGCAAGCACCTTTCCGCCATCAAGGGCGGCCGGCTCGGTGCGGCCTGTGCGCCGGCGCGCGTCGTCACCCTGATGATTTCCGACGTGCCCGGCGACGACCCCGCGGTCATCGCATCGGGCCCGACCTTGCCCGACGCGACGACCTGCGCAGATGCGCTCGACATCCTGCAGCGTCATGGCATTGCGGTGCCGGCCAACGTACACGCGCACCTCGCGAGTGGTCGCGGCGAGACGCCCAAGCCCGGCGATCCGCGCTTCGAAGGCCACGACCTGAAGGTGCTGGCGACTGCGCAACAGGCGCTGGAGGCCGCTGCGGACGTGGCACGCGCTGCGGGCATCAAGCCGGTGATCCTCGGCAATGCACTGGAAGGCGAGTCGCGTGAGGTTGCCAAAGTGCACGCCGCCATCGCGCAGCAGGTACGCCAGCATGGCCAGCCGGTCGCCGCACCGTGTGTGCTGATATCAGGCGGCGAGACCACGGTGACCGTGCGTGGCAAGGGGCGCGGCGGACGTAATGCCGAGTTCCTGCTTGCGCTTGCGGATGCACTGAATGGCGCACCGGGCATCCATGCCCTGGCGCTGGACACGGACGGCATCGACGGCAGTGAGGACAATGCCGGTTGCATTCTCTCGCCTGACAGTCTTGCACGTGCCGGCACCAAGGGGCTTTCGGCGAAGCGGATGCTGGCCGACAACGACGGCTACGGCTTCTTCGCTGCGCTGGATGACCTCATCGTCACCGGGCCGACGTGTACCAACGTCAATGACTTGCGCTTGATCATCATCCAGTAGCGCCAACACGCGACCGCATCCGGTAAGGTTGCAGGCTTCCGCCAGACGACAATTTCACTTCCTCGACCCCTTCCTCGATCCATTCCCTCCACCTATGCAAACCGTAACCAACTCTGCGCACGAGAGTGATGCGCCGGCGACCTGCGTCTACGTTTCTCATGCCGACAGCCGCGAATTGAGCGTATGGCGGCTGGATCGCGACACCGGCGCGATGCACCTGATCCAGCAGGTGCCGGTCGACGGTGCTGCCATGCCGATGGCCCTCAGTCCGGACAGGCGCTTCCTCTTCGTGTCGGTACGGACCGAACCCTTCCGTGTCGCATCGTTTGCGGTCGACGCCGCCACCGGCTTGCTGGCGCCCATCGGAGTCGATCCGCTGCCGGACAACATGGCCTACATCGCCACTGACCGTAGTGGCACGCTGTTGTTCACCGCCTCGTACGCCGGCAGCAAGCTGGGGGTCAGTCGCATCGGCGCGGATGGCCGCGTGGCGAATGCGCACCAGGTCATCGAAACGAAGCCCAAAGCGCATTGCATCCTTCCCGCTGGTGACAACAGCATGGTGCTGGCGGCCAGCCTGGGGGGCGACGAGCTGATGCAGTTCGAGCTGGATGCAAGCAGCGGCACGCTGGTGCCGTCGCACGAGGGCGTGGTTGCCATGCCTGAGGGCAGTGGTCCGCGTCACTTCGCGCTCCACCCGGACGGTCGCTTCGTCTTCGTGTTCTGCGAGCTGGACGCCAGCGTGCATGTGCTGGCGCGCAACCCGCATACGAATGCCCTGGCGCCGGTTCATTCAGCCAGCGCCTTGCCAGCGGACTTCACCGGCCAAGCCTCCGGCGCGGAAATCCGCGTCCGGCCGGATGGTCGCTTCCTGTACGTGTCGGAGCGTGGGTCGGACACCTTGAGCGCGTTCAGTATCGACCCGCAGAGCGGCCACCTTGCACGGATTGCGACCTATCCGACCGAGAAGCATCCGCGTGGTATGAACATCGATCCCTCCGGGCGCTGGTTGATCGCTGCGGGCCTGCACAGCGATCACTTCTCGGTCTATGCCATCGATCCGGTGGACGGCACGTTGCAGCACGCGGGCCGCCATGCCTGCGGCAAGAGTCCGAACTGGATCGAGTTCGTGGAACTGACCCGGAGCTGACCAGGGCGCTTTCTGGCTAGGGGGTTGGTCAGAAGCGGTCCTTCCACTGGCGCAGTGCCGTGAACACGGCCTCGCTGCCGGCCATCGGTGCCCCCGTTCCGGCCTCCACCGCGCGTGCAACGGCTTCCACGTCGCAACGCAGGAACGGATTGATCGCGCATTCGGTGGCGATCGTCGAGGGCAGGGTGGGCCGGTCCTCCGCACGCAATGCCTCGCAATGCGCTTGGTAGGCCGTGCGTTCCGGGTTGTCCGGTTCCACGGCTTCTGCGAAGCGCAGGTTGGACAGGGTGTATTCGTGCGCGCAGTACACCTGCGTCTGCGGGGGCAGCGTGCGTAGCCGCATCAGCGACGCATGCAGTTGTGCTGCCGTGCCGCCCAGCAACCTGCCGCAGCCCGCGGAAAACAGGGTGTCGCCGCAGAACAACAGGCCGTCCGACAGCCAGGCGATGTGTTCCTCGGTGTGGCCGGGAATGAACCAGATTCCGAAGCGACGACCGAGACCCGGCACCGAGGGCGTATCGCCTTCGGCGACCGGGTGCGTCACGCAGGGAATGCTCGCCGGGCCGAACACCGGCACCGGGTGTTGCGCCACGATGCCGGCAACCCCGCCCACGTGGTCGGGGTGCCGGTGCGTGATGAGGATGGCGGTGAGCGTCAGGCCATGCGCAGCCAGATGCTGCAGCACCGGGCCGGCTTCGCCGGGGTCCACCACCACGCAGGCATTGCCCTCGTGCAGGGCCCAGATGTAGTTGTCGCGCAGCGCGCGCAACGGGACGATTTCGGCAACAATGTCCGCCTTGGCATTCATGCGTGCATTCTGGCGCCCCGTTCCACGATGTCAAACCCCGATTTCGATGCCTGGTTGCAGACCCCGCGCGGCCAGTACCTGCTGGCCTGGGAGCAGCGCAAGATCGATGCCGCGGTTGCCGACCTGTTCGGCTTCAATGCCGTGCAGGTCGGCCTTTCCGGTCTCGACCTGCTGCGCAACAACCGCATGAGCTTCCGTTTCTGCTGCGGCACGCGAGCGGGGGCGGGCTGCGTCCGTTTCGACGGCACCGACCTGCCGTTCGCGTCGCAGAGCATCGACCTGGTGTTGCTGCCACACGTGCTGGAGTTCGCGGACAACCCGCACCAGTTGCTGCGGGAGGTGGAGCGGGTGCTGGTGCCGGAGGGCAGCGTGGTGATCACCGGCTTCAATCCGTACAGCCTGTGGGGACTGCGCCGCTCCTTCTCCGGCCACCTCGGGCAGATGCCCTGGCAAGGGCAGTACCTGTCCGTGTCGCGACTGAAGGACTGGCTCAAGCTTCTCGGTTTCGAAACACGCATCAGCAGCTTCGGCTGTCATGCGCCGCCGGTGTCGTCCGACGCCTGGCTGCATCGCTGGAGCTTCATGGACACCGCGGGCAGTCGCTGGTGGCCGATCGCGGGCGGCGCCTACCTGCTGCCTGCGGTGAAGCGCGTACAGGGCATGCGCCTCATCATGCCGCGCTGGCGTGAATCCATGCGCAGCAAGAAGGCGATGGTGCCGGTCGCGCAGAAGTCTGACCACCTGCACACCCGGCAGTAAGCACATCCATTACGAACTACGAAAACCCCGAAGGACCCTCCCAGTGTCACAGGTAGAACAAGGCCCGCAACTCATCGAGATCTTCACCGACGGCGCTTGCAGCGGAAACCCCGGCCCGGGCGGCTGGGGTGCCATCCTGCGTGCAGGCGGCACCGAGAAAGAGCTGTGGGGCGGCGAGCCGGCCACCACCAACAACCGCATGGAAATGCTGGCGGTGATCCGCGCCTTGCAGGCGCTCAGGCGACCGGTGCAGGCCCGGGTCTACACGGACTCGCAGTACGTGCAGAAAGGCATCAGCGAGTGGATCAAGGGCTGGAAGGCGCGCGGCTGGAAAACCGCCAGCAAGGAACCGGTGAAGAACGAGGACCTGTGGCGCCAGCTCGATGCCCTGACCGCCCATCACAAACTGGAGTGGAACTGGGTGCGCGGGCACAACGGTCACGCCGAGAACGAGCGTTGTGATGTGCTGGCGCGAAAGGGCGTGGAGGCTGTGCGCAAGACAGGGCAAGTCGTGGAGAACGTCTGAGCGGGACTGAGATGGTGCAAGAAACGCAGGACTTTCTCGACGGCGCCCTCATTCAGGCGGCGGACTACGACGACGCTTCTGAAGTCATGGAGCTATTGAGTCAAGGTGCAAATCCAGGTAGCCACAACGGATACCCACTCATCATGGCCATTCAAGCTCCGTCAATTAGTAGCTTGATTGCGATGCTGGAACATGGAGTTGATCCCAACTTCACCTACGCCAGAACGACACCCCTCATTCACGCGATAGAGAGGTGTGATTTGGAGATGGTTGTAACGCTGCTCTCGTACGGTGCGTCGCCTTCTATGTCGAACAATGATGGCTTGACGCCGCTAGAGGCTGTTGCGCAAATTGAACCATCCCGGGCTTCTCCCGCGAGACTCGTGGAGATGCGAGATGCCATCCAGCGTGCACTGAACTGTCGCGCCGGATAGGGCCGAGCGGGCGCCTTGTCTCGCAGACTCGGTTATGCGGCCTCGAAATGCTCCAGCATCAACTGCAGGCTGGTGACCCCGTTGTATTCATTGGTGGCGAGGCGGTAGGCGCAACGGATGCGTCCCGGAACGTTGTCGGTGCAGTTGAAGCGCAGCGCGTCGAAGGTGGCCATGCCTTTGCGCAGGCGCAGCTTGAGGTGACGTTCCTTCAGCAGGCGCTGGTTCTCGACTTCGAAGACGTCCTCGAAAACCGGCGCGCCGAATCCCTGGCCCCAGATCTCGGCCTCCAGCAGGCGGGCGATCTCCAGTGACATCCAGGCAGACTCCAGTGCGCCGTCGGTCTCGATGTGGCGCTGCAGTTCGTGCGGTTCCAGCAACTCGCTGACGGTCTGTTCGAAGATGTCGGAGAAGCGGGCGAAGTCCTGCTCGCGGATGGTGAGGCCGGCCGCCATGGCGTGGCCGCCGAACTTCACGATGAGATCCGGGTGGCGCTTGGTGATGAGGTCCAGCGCATCGCGCAAATGCAGCGCGGCGATGGAGCGGCCGGAGCCCTTCAGCTCGCCTTGGTCGTTGAGCGGATCGTCGCTGGCGCGCGCGAAAGCGATGGTGGGGCGGTGGGCGCGGTCCTTGATGCGGCCGGCGACGATGCCGATGACGCCCTGGTGCCAGTCGGGTTCGAACAGGGCAATGGAGTTGCGCTGTTCCAGGCCTTCCATTTCCAGCGTGGCGAGTGCGACGTCGCGCATTTCTTCCTCGATGCTGCGACGCTCGCGGTTCAGCTGGTCGAGCTGCTGCGCGATGTTCATCGCACGGGCCATGTCGTCGGTGATCAGGCATTCGATGCCCAGCGACATGTCGGCGAGGCGGCCGGCGGCGTTCAGGCGCGGGCCCAGTGCGAAGCCCATGTCGAAGGTGCTGGCGCGGGCATGGTCGCGGGCGGCGGCGGCGAACAGTGCGCGCACACCCGGCTGCATGCGGCCGGCGCGCATGCGGGCCAGGCCCTGGCGCACCAGCAGGCGGTTGTTGGCGTCCAGCTTGACGACGTCGGCCACTGTGCCCAGTGCGACGAGGTCCAGCAGCTCGGCGAGCTTCGGTTCCGGCAGCCCGCTCGATGCGAACCAGCCACGGCTGCGCAGTTCGGCACGCAGCGCGAGCGCCACGTAGAACATCACGCCCACGCCGGCCAGCGACTTGCTGGGGAAGGTGCAGGCCGGCTGGTTGGGGTTCACGATGACATCCGCATCCGGCAGCGTGTCGCCGGGCAGGTGGTGGTCGGTGATAACCGTCGTCATGCCCAGCGCGCGCGCGACGGCCACGCCCTCCACGCTGGCGATGCCGTTGTCCACGGTGATGAGGATTTCAGGCTCCATGCGCACGGCCAGCTCGACGATGGCCGGCGTCAGGCCGTAGCCGTATTCGAAGCGGTTGGGCACCAGGTAGTGCACCTCGGCGCCCATGGCGCGCAGTGCGCGGATACCGACCGCGCAGGCCGTGGCACCGTCGCAGTCGTAGTCGGCGACGATCAGCATGCGCGCACCGGCCTCGATGCCGTCGGCCAGTACTTCCGCTGCTTCGCGGATTCCCAGCAGGCCGTCCGGTGGCAGCATGGCCCCCATGTCGCCGGCCAGCTCGGCCGGCATGCTGACGCCCCGCGCGGCGTACAGGCGCGCCAGCAGCGGGTGGATGCCGCTGCCGGCGAGGGTTTGGGCGCAACGCTGGGGAACGTCGCGGACGATGAGTCGGGTCATGGGTTCTGCAGAATTTGCGTCAGGGCGGCGACCGTCAGGGGTTGCCGGAAGTTGTGCCAGAACTGCCAGGCCGGCGCGCGCGTGGCGCGTACTTCAAGCAGGCAGCGTTCCGAAGGGGCGGCGAGGTCGAGCGTGTCGATGCGCCCGTCCCGCAGCGATTGCCACAAGGGCTGCAGCAGCTCGGCGTCCAGTGCGCGCAGGCCGGCCGCCCAGGCGCCGAGATCGCGGGCGAGCACGGCCCGGTGCAGGCGGTCGTCCAGCCACCAGGTGTGTCCGTGCTTGCCGTGGGCGGGGCTGCGTGCGGTGGCTTCGTCCAGCCATAGTGCCCGGCTGCGACGTGCCAGGCCTCGCAACAGCGGGTCGTTGCCCACCAGCGTGTCGGCGGGGGCCGTCAGGGTGGGCGTCGTATCGCCTTCCCCCCAGAACCACAGTGCGTTGAGCGCAGGATGGCCCCCCTCCAGGCGCGCCTGGTTGGCGGGATGGTTGTGCAGGATGACCTGTGCCTCGTTGCCGATGCGGGCCCAGTCGCGGGCGCGCTCGCCTTCGGGCGGAAACAGCGCAACGGGCCGGCCGACCACGTCGTCCAGCGCGCAGAACCGTGCCGCGGCGGGCGCGGGCAGATGCAGGTACCAGCGATCCGGGGCGCTGGCCTCGAAGCGACCGATGTCGCCGAGTTGTTCGTTCAATGCAGCGACCAGCGCCCGGGCTTCGTCGCCGCGGATTTCCAGCGCGTCCGGGCCGGTGGCCAGGAAGGCGTCGCGCATGAAATTCAGCGAGATCGGGTCGGCACACAGCCAGCGACCGTCGTCCGCCGGCGGAATGTCGGGGGCGTCCTCCTCGCCGAGCCGGCGCAGGGCGGCGACGGGCAGGGTGGTGGCGCCGAACTGGCCGGCCAGCCAGTTTGCCAAGGGCCGGGCGGGCGACGACAGCGCCTCGTGGCGGCCCAGCAGGGCACGCAGGCCGGGGAGCTCGTTTGCCGCGAAGACCTGGCCGGGCAGGGCTTGCGGCCAGACGAGGCCGGGCAGCACGCAGGTGATTCGGGCGCGGGAGGCGGACGGGGATTTCATGGGTTCCGACAGGCGCGAGCGGCGGTCGGCGGCGGCCGACGGAGCGGCTTTCCGGCGATGCGCCGGGCAGCGATCTCCTGTCTCGCGGAGGCCTGGCAGTGTAGCATCCAGCCCGCTATGACTTTCGAACTCGCAGTCGGCCTGCGCTACGTACGCGCCAGGCGCCGCAACCGTACCGGTGGCGGCTTCATCTCCTTCATTTCCTTCGTGTCCATGGCCGGCATCGCGCTGGGCGTCGCGGCGCTCATCGTGGTGCTGTCGGTCATGAACGGCTTCCAGGAAGAGTTGCGCGCACGCATCCTCGGCGTGGCTTCGCACGTGCAGATCCAGGCCTTCCAGGGACAGCTCACCGACTGGCCACGCTACGTGGACATCGCCACCAGGCGGCCGGACGTGGTGGCCGCCGCGCCCTTCGTGCAGGAACAGGCCATGTTCTCGCTGGACAGCGCGGTGCGCGGCAGCGTGGTGCGGGGCATCGACCCGGCGCTGGAGGACAAGGTGGCCGACTTCGCCAAGCACATGAAGGTCGGCAAGCTGGAGGACCTGAAGCCGGGCGAATTCGGCGTGGTGCTGGGCATCGAGCTGGCCCGCGCGCTGGGCGTGCAGTACGGCGACAAGGTGACGCTGATCGCGCCGCAAGGGCTGGTGACGCCGGCGGCAGTGCTGCCACGGGTGAAGCAGTTCAAGGTGGTCGGCGTGTTCGAGGCCGGCATGTACGAATACGACGTGGGCCTGGCGCTGATCCACCTGCAGGACGCGCAGACGCTGTACCGGCTGGACGGTGTGTCCGGCGTGCGCCTGAAGCTGAAGGATCTGTTCGATGCGCGCCGCGTGGCGATGGAGCTGGGCAGCGTCATTCCCGCCGAGGCCTACGCCAGCGACTGGACGCAGAGCCACGCCAACTTCTTCCGCGCCGTGCAGATCGAGAAGCGCGTGATGTCCATCATCCTGTCGCTGATCGTCGCGGTGGCCGCCTTCAACATCGTGTCGGCGCTGGTGATGGCGGTGCAGGACAAGCGGGCGGACATCGCCATCCTGCGTACCCTGGGCGCCAGCCCGCGCTCGGTGATGGGCATCTTCGTCATCCAGGGCGCGCTGATGGGGATGATCGGCCTCGGTGTCGGCGTGACGCTGGGCGTGCTGCTGGCGCAGAACATCGACGTCGTGGTGCCCTTCATCGAGCAGACCTTCGGCATCCAGTTCCTGGCCAAGGACGTCTATTACATCTCCGACCTGCCGTCCAAGCTGGAGTGGAACGACGTGTCCTTCGTGGTCGCCGTGGCCTTCGTGCTGACGCTGGTGGCAACCCTGTACCCGAGTTGGCGCGCCTCGCGCATCAACCCCGCGGAGGCCCTGCGCTATGAGTGAGATCGTCCTTCAGGCACGCGGCCTGTCCAAGCAGTTCGGCACCGGCGAGCGCGCGGTGCGCGTGTTGCACGGCATCGACCTGCAGGTGGCGCATGGCGAGACCGTGGCCATCATCGGCGCCTCGGGCTCGGGCAAGAGCACGCTGCTGCACTTGCTGGGCGGACTGGATACGCCCAGCGCCGGCACGGTGAGTCTGCTGGGGCGCGAGCTGTCCTCGCTGAGCGAGGCGGAGCGCGGCGCCATGCGCAACCAGTCGCTTGGTTTCGTCTACCAGTTCCACCACCTGCTGCCCGAATTCAGTGCGCTGGAAAACGTGGCCATGCCACTGTTCATCCGTCGCATGGAAAAGGCCGCTGCACACGCGAAGGCCGAGGCCATGCTGACGGCGGTGGGGCTGGGGCACCGGCTCGACCATACGCCCGCGGAGTTGTCGGGTGGCGAAAGACAACGCGCGGCGATTGCCCGCGCACTGGTCACCGAGCCCCGATGCATCCTCGCCGACGAGCCCACCGGCAACCTCGATCGCCACACCGCCGAGACGGTGTTCGACCTGATGCTCGAGCTGAATGCACGCCTGGGCACCGCGCTGGTGGTCGTCACGCACGACCCTGAGCTGGCCCGCCGCACCAGCCGGTCGCTGACCATCAACGACGGCGTCATTGCAGGGGTGTAGTCACCCGCCGCTCAGCCAGCACCGGCGCGGTTCTCCGCGAAATGCGCATGCCCCGGAATGGGGCGTCGCATGCGCCATTCCGGAGCCTCAAGTCGCCGATTTCTCTCCCGATAACAGGCGAGGTAACTGTGAAAAACTGATTCACAACCTCAACGGAGAGACGCTTTGGTCAATGTTCTGCTGGCTCCCGCGGCGCGCCTCATGGCCCGCCTGAGCTACCCGGCGAAGTTCGCCCTCATCAGCGCGTCGGCGCTGGTCGTCATCGTCTGGCTGGCAGTCGGCCACCTTGGCGCGACCAATCAGGCCGCCAGTGTGGCCAGTCGCGAGCTCGAAGGCCTGCAGACCCTGCAGCCTGCACTGAAGGCGGTGACACTCATCCAGCAGCACCGCGGCATGACATCCGCCGCGCTGGGGGGCGATGCCTCCATGCAAGGGCAACTGGGCGCCAAGGCCGGCGAAGTGACCGCAGCCTTGTCGGGCATCGATGAGGAACTGAAGCGCCATGCCTACAACGCCGGCACGATGGAGCAGTGGACCAGGATCGGCGAGAGCTGGAATGCGCTGCGGACTGACGGTGCGAAGCTGGGCCAGGCGGAGAACTTCGCGGCGCATACCCGGCTGGTGGACATGGTGCTGCGCTTCGTCGGCAAGGTGGCCGACGACTCCGGCCTGTCGCTGGACCCGGAAGCCAACACCTACTACCTGATCATGCTCAGCAGCAGCACCGGCCCGGCCCTCGCCGAGCGCCTGGGCCGCCTGCGTGGCATGGGCGCCGGCATCCTCGCGCGCAAGGAACTGCCGGACATGGTGAAGACCGAGGTGCTTCGCAACCTGGGTGAGCTGGATGCCTTCTACGGCAACCTGAATGACCAGATTTCCCTGGCGCAGGACGCCGACCCGGAACTCGCCGGCAAGCTGCAGGAACTGCACAAGGCATTGCAGGCGGAGATCGCCAGCGTGCGCGATACGGTGCAGATGGAAATCCTCGACCAGCGTTTCCTGATGGCCCCGCCGGAGTACTTCGCGCTGGCCAGCAAACCGATCGCGCGCCTGGTGAAGGACGTCGACGAAACCTTCATCCCCGCGGTGTCCCAACGGCTCGCGGCGCGTGCCCAGGCGGGGCAGACGCGTGTGCTGATGGAGGTCGGCCTGATGGTCGTGGTGATCGGCGTGCTGGCCTGGCTGCAGCTCGGCTTCTTCACCGCCGTGAAGCGCTCGGTGAGGGAATTGTCCGAAGGCGCTGACCAGCTTGCGGGCGGGAACCTTGCCTTCCGCATCCGCTTCTCGGCGAAGGACGAGCTGAGCCAGGTGGCGGACCGCTTCAACGCCATGGCGGATTCGGTCGCGGCGAGCATCGGGGCGACCCAGCGTTCGGCGCAGGGTGTTGCACAGGCCGCGCATGCGCTGGCCGACACCTCGGCGCGGATCGCCAGCAGTTCGTCCGCGCAGAGCAGTGCAGCGGCCAGCATGGCGGCTGCCGTGGAGGAGCTGACGGTCAGCATTGGCGAGATCGGTAGCAATGCGCACGCGGCGGAATCGAACTCCGTGCAGAACCGCGACCTGTCGACGGAAGGCGCTGGGGTGGTGGGTGAGTCGGTGACGGAGATCGAGCACATTGCCCAGGTCGTCGGCGATTCCGCGCTGGCCATCGAGGATCTGGGCCAGCAGTCGCAGCGCATCAACGAGATCGTCAGCGTCATCAGGGAGATTGCCGACCAGACCAACCTGCTGGCCCTCAATGCGGCGATCGAGGCGGCACGTGCGGGCGAGCAGGGCCGCGGCTTCGCGGTGGTTGCCGACGAGGTGCGCAAGCTGGCCGAACGCACCGGCAAGGCCACCGAGGAGATCGGCAACGTGGTGGCCGGCGTGCGCGAGGGAACACAGCGCGCGGTGGAAGCCATGCAGGAGGGCGTCGCCCACGTACGCAGCGGCGTCGAGAAGACCTTGCGCGCCGGCAAGGCGATGCAACGCATCCAGGAAGGTGCCGAGACCGTGACCCATGCCGTACGGGACATCTCGGTGGCGATCAGCGAACAGAACGCCGCGGCCACCTCCATTTCGCAAAGCGTCGAGCGGGTGGCGCAGATGGCCGAGGAGAACGACGCCGCCATCGCCCAGGCCTCGTCCACCGCACGGCAGCTGACCACGCTGTCCAGCGAACTGCAGGCGGCAGTTGCGCGGTTCCGGCTGCGCTGATTCCGGTCATCGGGCTGCAGGAAATGCTACGGGGCAAGGAGGTCACTCCTTGCCCCGTAGCATTTCGAGAACGTGGGTTCAGTCGCCGAAGATGCCGTACCAGCCGAAGCCGGCGGTGTAGCGCGTCGAGTCATCGACGCCGGCATCGCGACCCGCCGTGAGGTCGAGGCCGAATTTTTCCGGGACGATCCAGAAACGCAGACCGATGTTCTGCGTGGCCGGGCTGCGCTGCGTGCCGAGGACTTCCGCGAAGAACAGCCAGCGCTCGTGCGGCGTCCATACCAGCGCCGCGTTGCCGGTGCCGTTGGTCTTGCCGTCGATGTAGTCACGCGCGGCACCGAGGTTCAGGTGCGCTGTCCAGCTCGGGGCGATGTCCCAGCTCATGATGGCGAAGGCGCCGCCTTCCGATCCGCGCCAGTCTTCCGGCTCGGGCTTCACGCGGCCGTAGAAGGCCTTGGCTCCGAACCGGAGCGGCCCCCATTCCAGCTGACCGGGCACCCATTTCAGTGCGACGACACCATCCTTCGCGACCAGTCCGGCTTCGCTGCTGCGCGCGTATTCGAAGCCGAGTTCGAAGTCGCCAATGCCGCAGGCTGGTGACGCCGTCCAGCCGTGGAAATGGTCGCCGTCCTCTGCCCAGCCCTCCAGCTGGCACTGCCGGTCGCCAGCCGTGCCGGCGTCGTCCGTCCCCAGCGGTCGCCCGGCGTGGGCAGGAAGGCTTGTCAGGATCAGGCTGGCAAGCAGCACCGCGGGTAGCGTCGTACGCATGGCTTTCTCCGGTGAAGACCTGTTCCAGTCTATGCCATCCGGGTGCGCGACGACAGCCGCATGAATTGGCGGCCGGGCAGAGAGCAGGTCAGCGTCCGCGTGCCGCCCGCGCTCGCTTGCGCCTGCGCAGTGCGCGGATCAGGTATATGCGCCACCCCAGGCTGACCACCAGATAGCCCGCGGCCGCGAGGATGGCAGCGAGCATCGCCAGGCCGAGCGCCAGCGGTGGGCCGAGCCCGACCACCCAGTCACCGAGCGCCTGGCCCCATTGCAGCAGCTCCAGGTCGCCGCGTTCGGGGGGATGCGTGAATCCCTTGCCGCCGTCATCGATCACCAGGGTGCCGAGTTTGTAGGCGAGCAGGTACAGCGGCACGATGGTGAGCGGATTGGAGAACAGCGTGCACACCAGGGCCAGCGGCAGGTTGACCTTGAAGATCACGCTCAGGATCGCCGCGCCCAGCATCTGCAGCGGCCCGGGGATCAGGCCGCAGAAAAGGCCGACCGCCACGCCGCCTGCGGCCGAATGCCGGTTCAGGTGCCACAGGCGCGGGTGGAGGATGCTGCTGCCGAAGTATCGGCTCCAGGCCTGGTCCTGCAGCTTCTCGGGGGAGGGGAGGTAAGGGCGGAGGAGCTTGCGCATGGTGGGAGCGATCTTACCCTTAACCTGCTTCAGCCCCGCTCGACCTCCCTCGGCTGCCTCGCTGCGGGTGTCATGCTCTAATGCCGCATGCTCTTCCTGACCCTGGGTTTTGCACTGGGCGTTGCCTTGTGCCAGCAGCAGGCAGTACTGGCGCCATCGTGGCCCGCCCTGTGCGGTATCGCGCTGGCGGGCGGAGCGGCGTGGATGCTGCGCTCACGTCCCCGGGCGCTGGCGGCAAGCCTCGTCGTGCTCGGCCTGTGCGCGGGCTTCGGCTGGGCGGACTGGCGCGCGGGGCAACGCCTGGCTGAGGGGCTGCCGCAGGCGCTGGAGGGTGGTGACTTCACGGTATCTGGTTACATCGCCGACCTGCCGCAGCGTACCGAGCGCGGTTGGCGCTTCGTGCTGCGGATCGAGGATCCGCCGGCGGGCATCCCGCCCCGGCTGCTGTTGTCCTGGTATGCGCAGGGTGCCTCTGCTGCGCCGGTCCTGCGCGCGGGCGAGTCCTGGCAACTGCGGGTACGCCTGCGTCGTCCGCACGGCAATCTCAACCCGCATGGCTTCGACTACGAGGCCTGGCTGTTCGAGCGGGGAATCCGTGCGGTCGGGTATGTGAGGGGAGGGGTTGGCGCGGCGGGTGACAACAGGCTGCTGGCAACCCGTGCCGCCGGTTTCGTGCCGGCCCTGCAGGCGACCCGTCAGGCCGTGCGCGAACGCTTCGAGCAGACACTGCCCGACGGCCAGTGGCGCGGCGTGCTGTCCGCGCTGGCAATCGGCGACCAGGGCGCCGTGCCGGCCGCACAGTGGGATCTGTTCGCACGCACCGGGGTGACTCACCTCATGTCCATATCCGGTTTGCATGTCACCCTGGTGGCTGCGCTGGTCGGCATGCTGGCCGGTGCCTTGTGGCGTCGGTCGGCGCGCCTTTGCCTGGTGCAGCCGGCACAGCGCATCACGGTGCTGGCGGGCGCATTGGCGGCCACGCTTTATGTCGCGCTCGCCGGCTTCGGCGTGCCGGCCCAGCGCACCCTGTACATGCTGCTGATGGCCGCGCTGTCCTTATGGCTGCGGCGTCGTGGTGGCGTGTCCTTCGCGCTGGCCTGCGCCCTCATGCTGGTGCTGCTGATTGACCCCTGGGCTGTCCTGTCCGCGGGATTCTGGTTGTCCTTCGGTGCGGTGGCCGCGCTGCTGGTCGCGGCACGCAGCACGGGGGATGCAGATGCCGAAGGCATGCCGGCGCAACTGTGGTGGCGGGCGGGGCAGTGGCTGCGCGCGCAGTGGGCCATCACTTTGCTGACCCTGCCATTGCTGCTGGGTGTGTTCCAGCAGTTCTCGCTGGTGTCACCGCTGGCCAATCTGGTGGCGATCCCGGTGGTCAGCCTGCTGGTGACGCCACTGGCCCTGCTTTTCGCGGTCCTGCCACTTCCTGCGCTGGCCGAGCTGGCGCATGGATTGCTCGCCTTCCTGATGCAGTTCCTGCAGTGGCTCGCGGCCATGCCGGTTGCGAACTGGCAACAGGCGGCACCGCCGGCCTGGCTGGTGGCGCTGTGCGTAGTGGCGGCCTTGTTCGCGCTGCTGCCGCGCGGTGTGCCGGGACGCTGGACGGCGTTGCTGTGTTTCGTGCCGCTATTGGCCTGGAGTCCGCCACGCCCGCCGCCCGGCAGCTTCGAGGTGCGGGTGCTGGACGTGGGGCAGGGGCTGGCGGTGCATCTGCGTACCGCGAGCGGCGACTGGCTGTTCGATACCGGCGCACGCTGGAGCGAGGAGGCCGACAGCGGTGACCGCATCGTGCTGCCCTACCTGCGGGCCGTGGGCGCACGGCGCCTGGACGGGCTGATCGTGTCGCATGACGACATCGATCACTCCGGTGGGGCGGCCAGTGTGCTGCAGGGCATTCCGGTGGCCTGGCTGGCGAGTTCCTTGCCCGTCGACCATGTCCTGCGGCGCAGCGCCCGGCGTCACGTCGACTGCCTGCGTGGTGAAGGCTGGCAGCGGGACGGCGTGCAATTCAGCTTCCTGCACCCGGGTGACGGCGCCGGCGGCAAGGACAATGATCGTTCCTGTGTGCTCAGGGTGTCGTCAGCGCAGGGCAGCCTGCTCATCGCCGGCGACATCGAAGCAGGTGCCGAGCGCGAATTGCTGGCCGTCGAGGCCGGGCGCCTGCGCGCCGACGTGCTGGTGGTGCCGCATCACGGCAGCCGCACATCGTCGACCGAGGCCTTCGTGCATGGCGTGTCGGCGCGGCACGCCGTCTTCACCGCCGGCTATCGCAACCGCTTCGGCCATCCTCACCCGCAGGTGCTGCAGCGCTATGCCACACAGGGCGCGACAATCTGGCGCTCGGATACGCACGGCGTGCTGCATTTCCAGTTCGCGCCATCGGGGCCGGAAGTGCATGCCATGCGCGTGACGCATCGGCGCTACTGGCAAGGGCGGTAAGATGGGGCGACCCAAGGAGGACACCATGACATTCTGGCGCGACAGGATTTCCAGCTTGCTCGGCACGCCACAGGCACAGGCCGGCATGCGCAGGCATTCGGTGCAATGCGTGAGTCCGCTCGGGCTCCACAGGATGTCCTACCTGGAGTGGGGGAATCCCCGCAATCCGCGAGTGCTGGTCTGCGTACATGGCTTGACACGTAATGCACGCGACTTCGATTTCCTGGCGCAGGCGCTGAGCGAGCACTACCGCGTCGTCTGCCCGGACGTGGTGGGGCGTGGCGAGAGTGACTGGCTGAAGAGCCCGGCGGGCTATACCGTCCCGCAGTATGTGGCGGATATGGTGACCCTGATCGCACGCCTCGACGTGGACAGCGTCGACTGGGTGGGGACGTCGATGGGTGGCTTGATCGGCATGGCGCTGGCGGCGCAGGAAGGCACGCCCGTCCGCAAGCTGGTGCTCAACGATGTGGGGCCTGTGATCACGGCGGAATCCTTGCGGCGCATTGGCGAATACGTCGGTCGCGCACCGGAATTCCCGTCGCTGGAAGCCGCCGAGACCTACGTGCGCAAGGTGAGCGAATCCTTCGGCGAGCACACTGCGGCGCAGTGGCGGCATCTCACCGAGCACTCGGTGCAGGCCATCGGCAACCTGTTCCGCCTGCGCTACGACCCGGCCATCGGCGATGCCTTCCGCAGCACGCCCATGATCACCGACATGAGCCTGTGGCCGATCTACGACACCATCAAGTCTCCGACCCTGGTGATCCGCGGTGCGCTGTCCGACCTGCTGACGGCTGAGACCTTTGCCGAAATGGCACGTCGCGGACCGATGGCGAAGGTGGTGGAGATTCCGGCGGTGGGCCATGCGCCCACCCTGTTCTCCAGCGCGCAGATCGACGTCGTGCGTGACTTCCTGCTGGGAGGCACGGCATGACCCTGCAGGCCTTCTTCTCCGGCTTCGGCTGGCTGGACTGGGCGGGGCTGGCGTGGTTCGCGGTGTGCTGGTTTGGCTTCGACATGGTGATCGACCACGGACTCGTCGACCGCACGCTGCTTGCCGAGGGACACCGCTACCGCGTGCTGTGGGCACGGCAGATGCTCACGCGCGAGAACCGCATCGTCGATGCCGCCCTTGTCGGCAACCTGGTGCACAGCGTGTCCTTCTACGCCAACACCTCCATCTACGTCATCGCCGGCCTGTTCGCCGTGCTGGGCGCGCTGGACCAGTTCATCACGACGGCGTCGGAGCTGCCATTCGCGCGCGCTGTCACGCGCGAGGTGCTGGAGGTGAAGCTGTTCCTGCTGCTGGCGATGTTCGTCTTCGCCTACTTCAAGTTCACCTGGGCGCTGCGCGAGTTCAATGTGCTGTCCATCCTGATGGGGGCGGTGCCACCCAAGGAGGCGGACAGCCAGGAGCTGGAGCAGTTCGCGCAACGCACCGCAGCGGTCAACTCCAGCGCGGGTGACGACTTCAACCGGGGCATCCGTGCCTATTATTTCGGCATGGCGGTGCTGGCGTGGATGCTGTCGCCCTGGGCGTTCCTCGTGGGCACGACGGTGATCACCATCGTGCTGGCGCGCCGCGAGTTCGCCTCACCGGTGCTCAGGGCGCTGCAGTAGCGTTAACCGCTGGCTGGGCCCGCCGAAGCCAGCCGAAGCCAGCTCATGCTGCGACGGGCTTCAGCGCTTTTCGGCTGCCCGCTTCAACGAGGCCGAGTTGATGCAGAAGCGCAGCCCCGTCGGCTGTGGCCCGTCCTCGAAGACGTGGCCGAGGTGCGCGCCGCACTGCTGGCAAAGCACCTCCACGCGCTGCATGCCGTGGCTGAAGTCGGCCTGGGTCTCGATGTTGTCCGGCTCCGCCGCGGTGAAGAAGCTGGGCCAGCCGCAGCCAGAGTCGAACTTGTGATCCGAGTGGAACAGCGTCGCGCCGCAGCAGACGCAGTGGTACTCGCCGGGGGACCACACGTTCCAGTATTCGCCGGTGAAGGGCCGCTCGGTGCCTTTCAGGCGGGCGACGCGGTACTGTTCGGCGGACAGCGAGGCCCGCCACTCCGTGTCGGGCTTGTCGACGTTTCGAGGCATGCAGACGATCTCCAGAAAGCCGGGCATCCATGCTGAACCGAGCGGGGCTTTTTGCCAAGAAGGTCGGCATGTCTCGGTGGGGCGTGACGTTCGTGTTACAACGGCGTCTCCTTCTACCGCCCACCTCGGTCCCATGAAGATTGCGCCTTCCCTTGGCTGCTGCCTGATTGCTTTGTTTTCAATCACCTGCGCCCGCGCGGCCGAGCCGGCCCCGCACTGGGCCGAAGCCAGCCTGGAGTACATGAGCCCCAGCCGAGGCGACCGCCAGATCGACACCACCAACCTCCATGTGCTGTTCGGCAAGCGTCCCGCCGAAGCCAGCCGCTGGCAGTACGGCCTGGGTTTTACGCTGACGAACGCGGACGGGTACATGGAGCGGGAGGAAGCCGGTGTCATGCGACGCCACGACACCGGCGCCTGGGGTGCAGGCCCCGCCATGCAGGTGCGCTGGGCGGCCTGGCAGGGCAGCGCGGCAAGCCTGTGGCTGCAGGCCAGCGGCGCGGTGCTGCTCTACAGCGAGGATTTTCCGTACGGTGGCGACCGCTACAACTTCATGTGGCGTGCAGGCCCGGCCCTGCAGTTCAAGCTCGGGCCGGCCGCAACGTTGAACCTGCAATACCACTGGATGCACGTCTCGAACGGACAGGGGAGCGGCGACCACAATCCGGCGTATGACGCGCATGGGGCATCACTGGGCGTTTCGGTCCCCTGGTAGCGATGGGCCAAGGCCGACACACGGGATGACCGGCTTGTCCGCCCATGTCGGCAATCTTTACGCCAGTCATGTAAGGCACTGGAAGTCCCGGTCGCGTCTGCTCCCGAAGGTTTGAGTTTTCGCGGCTCCTGCGGGAACTCTGGGCGGGGCACCATCCTTGCTTGGCCTCTGCATTCCACTTTCCTGTCTCGCAGAGGCCCTCATGTTTCATCTCCGGACGTTGTTGTTCGCTCTTCTGGTCTTTGCATCGCCAGCAGTTCTTGCGGCGCCCGTACTGCTTGTCCAGAGCGGCGAATTCGTCGGTGCCGACAGCGTCGATGTCTCAGGGACGCTTTACGACGTCCGGTTTGTGGACGGTTCCTGTAACGCCTTGTTTGCTGGTTGCACGAGTTTCACATTCACGGATTTCGCGTCGGCCGATGCAGCCAGCCATGCACTGTTCGCCCTTCTTACGAATGCGGGGGACCCGAGCTTCTACGTTCCGCCACCGTCGGTGCGTGGCTGCGAAGACCCAAGCATGTGTCACATCGTCACCCCTTTCGGCTTGAATGCGGCGCAAGACTGGGTCTTCAACCAGGCCCACCGTCTGTATGAAGCCTACGGTCTTCCTCAATACGGCTTTGGGCAGGTTGGAGGCGTTCTGCCTTCAATCGATACCACCAGTTCCAGTCTCCTGGTGTATGCCGTCTGGGCTCCGTCACGCCTGGTCGATGGTGAGGTCCCCGAGCCTCAAGGCGTGGCCCTGGCGGGCATCGGCATTATTGCGTTGCTCATGTCACGTCGTCGCAAGCAGGGATCTGCTTGAAGGTGACCGTCCCGAGTGGGTTGTGCTGCTGCCAAAGCAAACGGCACCTGAAGGTGCCGTTTGTTTTAGGGCGGCGCTACGCGGCTCCGGTAAGAGCAGGGTGTAACAGCCGCAGGGGATTGCGCCGGAATGCGCGTCAACCGCGCAGATATATCCGCCTCATTTGACCGTCATTTGACCGTATAACCCCGCCCCTCCAGGCAGGCTGCCTTGGCCTTCTGATAGGCCGCCGAACCCTGTTGCTGACTGGCGGAGGCCTGTTCGTTCTGGGCGCGGGCCTGTTGCCGGCGCTGCGAACGCTGCGCGACCCCGCCTGCAACCGCGCCGACCGCTGCGCCCTTACCGACATCCTCGTCGGCAATGCCGGCCACGACAGCCCCGGCTGCGGCGCCCCGGACCCGCCCTCCGGAGGGTGCGGGGGCCGGGGCAGGCGCTGCGGCCTGACTGGTGCCCTTGGACGGGTCGACGCCCGTCTGGCCGACCGCCCAGGTGTGGCATTCGTAGTCGTCCTTCTTCTGCTGCTCGGCCGACTGGCCCTTCGCGGGATAGACGTACTGTGCGGAGCCCTGGGCGGCAAGGCACAGCATCAACAGGCCGGCGCCCAGCCGGATGCTTGTGTTCTTCATGGTCGTTCCTCCTTGGTTGCGCGGTCTGGTTGCGTACGCCTTCAGCATAGTCTGCGCCTGATTACGCCCGTCCGCTGAATGTAGTGATGCGGATTCCGCCGTACTTCCGGCCGCACAGGAGGAGGCTCCCTGGCCGACTGGGGCGGACCGGGGCCGTCCGGTATAATCGCGGGCTTGACTGACCTGGCCCTCCCGGGCCGATCTGCCCCGAGCCTCTCCCAATGTCCGACATCCTCAAGCTGCGTGGTGCGCCGGCCCTGTCCGCCGCCCGCGCCGGCCGTCTTTCCGATTCCCTCAAGTCCTCCGTCCGCAGCCTGCGTGGCCTGGCTGCCGAGTTCTGGTACTTCGTCGAGGTCAATGCGCCGCTGACGGCCGACGAGCAGGCACGGCTGGTGGATCTGCTGGACGCCCGTCCGGCCACGGATGCCTTGCCGGCCGGGCAATCCCTGCTGGTGACGCCGCGTCTGGGCACGATCTCGCCGTGGTCGTCGAAGGCCACCGACATCGCGCGCAACTGCGGTTTCGGCAAGATCCTGCGGGTCGAGCGCGGCGTGGCCTACACGCTGGACGTGAAAGCCCTGTCGGCAGGCGAACGCGAGGCCGTGCTGCCGCTGCTCCACGACCGCATGACCGAGTCGGTACTGGACAACGTGGATGCCGCCCATGCGTTGTTCGCGCACTACGAGCCGCAGCCGCTGACCAGCGTGGACATCCTGGCCGGTGGCCGTGCCGCACTGGTCGCTGCCAACGGTGAGCTGGGCCTGGCGCTGTCGGACGACGAGATCGACTACCTGGTGGAGAACTTCAGCCGCATGGGTCGCAACCCGACCGACGTGGAGCTGATGATGTTCGCGCAGGCGAACTCGGAGCACTGTCGCCACAAGATCTTCAACGCCGACTGGATCATCGACGGCGCGCCGCAGGACAAGAGCCTGTTCGGCATGATCAAGGACACCCACAAGGCGACGCCGCAGCACACGGTGGTGGCGTATTCCGACAATGCCTCGATCATCGAAGGCCGCACGGTCGACCGCTTCCATCCGGACGCCGAAGGGCAGTGGACCTACACGTCCGGGCTGACCCACCTGCTGGCCAAGGTGGAGACGCACAACCACCCGACCGCGATTTCGCCCTTCCCGGGTGCCTCCACCGGCGCGGGCGGCGAGATCCGCGACGAAGGCGCGACCGGTCGTGGCTCGCGCCCGAAGGCGGGCCTGTCCGGGTTCTCGGTGTCCAACCTGAAGATTCCCGGTGCGGTGCAACCCTGGGAGCAGGAGCACGGCAAGCCGGAGCGCATCGCCTCGGCGCTGCAGATCATGATCGACGGCCCGCTCGGCGCGGCCGCGTTCAACAACGAGTTCGGCCGCCCCAACCTGACCGGTTACTTCCGCAGCTTCGAGCAGGAGGTGCAGGGCGAAGTGCGCGGCTATCACAAGCCGATCATGATCGCCGGCGGTGTCGGCAACATCCAGGCCGAGCAGTCCTTCAAGGAGGAATTCAAGCCTGGCACGCTGCTGATCCAGCTCGGCGGTCCCGGCATGCTGATCGGCCTGGGCGGCGGCGCCGCTTCGTCGATGAGTACCGGCAGCAACGCGGCCGACCTCGACTTCGCTTCCGTGCAGCGTGGCAACCCGGAAATCCAGCGCCGTGCGCAGGAAGTCATCGACGGTTGCTGGCAGATGGGTAGCAACAACCCGATCCTGTCGATTCACGACGTTGGGGCCGGCGGCCTGTCCAACGCCTTTCCCGAGCTGGCGGACTCCGCTCACCTCGGCGCGCACTTCGAGCTGCGCAAGGTAAACATCGAAGAGCCGGGCATGAGCCCGCGCGAGATCTGGTCGAACGAATCGCAGGAGCGCTACGTGCTGGCAATTGCGCCGGAGCGTCTGGCGGATTTCCAGCGCCTGTGCGAGCGCGAGCGCTGCCCCTTCGCGGTGGTCGGCACAGCGTCGGCGGACGGCCAGCTGGTGGTGAGCGACAGCCACTTCGACAACAACCCGGTCGACATGCCGATGCAGGTCCTGCTCGGCAAGCCGCCGAAGATGACGCGCAACGTATCGACCCGGCAAATATTCCTGCCGCCCTTCGACGTCAGCGACATCGACGTGAAGGAAGCCGCGCTGCGCGTGCTGCGCATGCCGGCTGTAGCGTCCAAGTCCTTCCTCATCACCATCGGCGACCGCTCGGTGGGCGGCATGACCGCGCGCGACCAGATGGTCGGTCCCTGGCAGGTGCCGGTGGCCGACGTGGCCGTCACCACGCTGAGCTTCCACGGCTATACCGGTGAGGCGATGGCGATGGGCGAGCGCACACCGCTGGCCTGCGTGAGCCCGGCTGCGAGCGGCCGCATGGCGATCGGCGAGGCGATCACCAACCTGATGGCCTCCGACATCGGCGAACTGGCCGAGGTGAAGCTGTCCGCCAACTGGATGGCCGCCTGCGGTCACCGTGGCGAGGACGCGCGCCTGTACGAGACGGTGAAGGCCGTGCGCGACCTGTGCGTGGACAGCGGCCTGGCGATCCCGGTCGGCAAGGACTCGCTATCGATGCGCAGCAGTTGGGAGGAGGGCGGCGAACAAAAATCCGTCATCTCCCCGCTGTCGATGATCGCCACCGCCTTCGCGCCGGTGAACGACGTGCGCAAGACGCTGACGCCGCAACTGCAACTGGACGGTGAAGAAACGGAACTGGTGCTGATCGATCTCGGCAAGCAACAGCATCGCCTCGGCGGTTCGGTGCTGGCGCAGGCTTACAACTCGGTGGGCGAGCACGCGCCGGACATCGATGCGGAAACGCTGAAGGCGTTCGCTCAGGGTATCGCCGCGCTGAAGCGCGCCGGCCTGGTGCTGGCCTACCACGACCGTTCCGACGGCGGCCTGTTTGCGACGCTGGCCGAGATGGCCTTCGCATCGCGCAGCGGCATCTCGGTGGAGCTGGATTCGATCTGCTTCGACGAGCTGATGAGTGATGTCGATGGCAGCGAGAAGCGTCCGGACCTGCTGAAGGGTCGCTTCAACGATCGCGTCTTCGGCGCGCTGTTCGCCGAAGAGCTGGGCGCGGTCATCCAGATCCGCCACGCCGATCGCGAGCGCGTGCAGGAAATGCTGCGCGAAGCCGGCCTCGGTGCCGCCACGCATTTCATCGGCTATCCGAACGACCGCGGTGAACTGCGCATCCGTCGTAACGCCAAGCTGGTGTTCGAAGCGCAGATCAATGACCTGCTGCAGGTCTGGAGCGAGACCAGCCATGGCATCGCCCGCCTGCGCGACGACGTGGCGAGCGTGGACGAGGAGTTCGCTGCGCTGGCCGACAAGACCAACCCCGGCCTGTCGGTGGCGCTGAGCTACGACGCAGCCGAGGACATCGCCGCGCCGTATATCAAGAGCGGTGCGCGTCCGAAGGTCGTGATCCTGCGCGAGCAGGGCGTGAACTCGCAGAACGAGATGGCGTCTGCGTTCGAAGCGGCGGGCTTCGCACCCTACGACGTGCACATGTCCGACCTGATCGCCGGCCGTGTGTCGCTGGAAGGTTTCGCCGGCCTCGCGGCCTGCGGTGGCTTCTCCTACGGTGACGTGCTGGGCGCGGGGCAGGGCTGGGCCAAGTCCATCCTGTTCAACGACAGACTGCGCGAGCAGTTCGCGGCCTTCTTCCAGCGCAACGACACCTTCGCGCTGGGCGTCTGCAACGGCTGCCAGATGATGAGCAACCTCGCCGAGATCATCCCCGGTGCCGATTGCTGGCCGCGTTTCCACCGCAACCGCAGCGAGCAGTTCGAAGCACGCGTGGCGATGGTAGAGGTGCTGGAGTCGCCGTCGATCTTCCTCGGCGGCATGGCGGGCAGCCGCATGCCCATCGTGGTGAGCCACGGTGAAGGCCGCGCGGTATTCCAGGGTGTGGATGACAAGCAAAACGCGCTGGTGTCGCTGCGCTACATCGACAACAAGGGAGCTGTCGCCACGGCCTACCCGGCCAACCCGAACGGCTCGCCGGACGGCATCACCGGCCTGACGACACCGGACGGTCGCTTCACGATCATGATGCCGCACCCGGAACGCAGCCGTCGCACGCTGCAGATGAGCTGGGCGCCGAAGACGCTCGGCGAGGATTCGCCGTGGATGCGCATGTTCCGCAATGCGCGGAAGTGGGTCGGCTGAAATCGGTTTGCGGTCTCGCACCAACGAAAAAGGCGAGCCCTCGGGTTCGCCTTTTTTCATGCCGGCAGCGCAGGCCGTCCGTGTTGCTGTGCGTCGGTTACTTCACCGGCCAGGCCAGTCTATCCAGCGAGTTCGTCGTGGTCGGGTGTGGCAGCTTGATGGCGTTGTAGAGCGCGATGTACTCCTGCGTTTCCAGCTTGGTCTCCGGAATCGCGGCAGCTGCCTTCGCGTAGCCACCACCGCCGTAGGCGCGTTCGGCCTTCAGCATCAGCGGCAGCGCGAGTTCCACTTCCATGCGCTTGAGTTCCTTGTACGGCCAGGTCTCGGGCTTCAGCACGAAGGGCACCAGGTAATTGATGCCGTTGCGCAGGCCGCGGGTCTTCTCGCGGGCCTTCCAGGTGCTGACCTTCAGCAGCTCGCCGTAGCGCGCCACGTTGGTCATCGCGTCCAGGTTGAAGGCGCTGTAGTGGAAGGGCGTGGTGCGCTCCAGTTCGGCGTACTGCTTTCCTTCCAGCGAGATCTGCGAGGCGATGCGCAGGTCCACCGTGCGCTCGACCGCGCGCTTCGCGGTGTCGGTGTCGCCGTAGAACAGCGCGTAGTTGGCGACCTGCATGTCATAGAAGGTGCCGTGGTTGTTGAAGGCGTTGAACTCGTCGATGCCGATGTCGCTGGTCAGCATCCACTCGGTGAACTCCCGGAACCACTTCTTCAGCTCGGCCACTTCCGCCGGCTTCAGCTCGCCGCTGGGTTCGATCAACGCCACCGCGTCGATCACCATCCAGAAGTTACGGGTGTCGATCAGGCCGATACCACGTCCCTCCACGCGTCCCATGACGGCCTGTCCGTACTTGAGGTGCGGGTTCATGCGGGTCTGCGGGTCGAGGAACCAGGTGCGGATGAAGTCGGCCGTCTTCTTCGCGTACTTGGCGTCGCCGGTGAAGAAGTAAGCCATCGCCAGCGTGTTGGTGCCCATGCACATGACCTGCATGCGTACCGAATCAGTGTCGTCGTTCTTCGACGAGGGATTGAACTCGCCGTCGCGCTGCACGTAGGGCAGGCCGTTCGGCTTGTTCGGGTCCGGCCACCAGTACGGCGCGAGGC
The DNA here is from genome assembly GCF_036017065.1 of Uliginosibacterium sp. H1. NCBI lineage: Bacteria > Pseudomonadati > Pseudomonadota > Betaproteobacteria > Rhodocyclales > Zoogloeaceae > Uliginosibacterium > Uliginosibacterium sp. H1. Next base: position 517,967 of record NZ_JAYXHR010000001.1, on the reverse strand, counting down.
TCATGTAGTCGCGCTTGTCGCCGGACGGCGGTGTCATGTTCTTGCGGGTCACCGCCTCGGGCGCAAGCGGAAGCAGGGCGGTGGCATCCTGCACCAGCTTGTCGAAGGCCGGCTTCAAGCTCGCGTCGCTGCCCGCGCGTTGCTTGGCAATCTCGAGGTAGGCGCCATCCATCGTGATGGTGGCAGGCGGGGCTGCGAGCAAAGAGGTGGAAGCGAGGGCCATCAGACTGCCTGCGCCGGCAAGACAAGCATTGCGAAAAAAACGAACCATTCCTTCAGTCTCCCGTGACCAGTCAAGGGGCAACGATGCCCGGTCATGCGTAGGTCGGGCACGCATGCTACAGCCCGGATCAACGGGAGGTAAAACGTTTTCTTTAGTGCTCCACGGGATAACCCGCAGTGGTCGGAAGCCGATCTTCCGCTCCAGGCTGCCACGCTGTCACACCGAGACAGCGTAGACAGACCATGGCTGCCTGACAGCCTGCATTGTGGACGCCCTGCTGCATGACAAGCTTCCGCTCTGCAATTCGTCCGGGAAAAAGCGGAAATGGCTGGAGTGCTTTCTTTCATTTCTGCGGCGATCTTTTCCGTGCATCCCGTGTGTGACGCCATCGCGAAGCGGGGCGCTGCAATCCTCGCCAGTCCGGGGTAATCTGCGGCACTCGCTGGAAACGGATCACGCGTGAAAAGAAAATTGGGGGGATGGGGGCGACAGTTTGTCCGCATGGCAGGTGCATTACTGCCACGGCGGGCGCGTTCTGCTGTCTATCGCAACATGGTGCGTTGCGACCAGCAGCCTTCGCCACGTCTCACGTTCAAACTGGCGGAGACGGAGGAAGAACTCGAGGCCTGTTTCCGCCTGCTGCACGATGCCTACGTGGCCGCGGGCTTCATGCAGCCGGACACTTCCGGCCTGCGCGTCACGGTGTATCACGCGCTGCCGACGACTTCGACCTTGCTGGCGAAGTTCGATGACCGCGTGGTGGGAACGGTATCGCTGATCCGCGAGAGCGTGCTCGGTTTTCCGCTGCAGAAGATTTTCGACATCACCGCCATCCGCCGCGTCGGCGGCAACATTGCGGAGGTTTCCGCGCTGGCGGTCGACCGGCGTTTCCAGGCGACTGGTGGCGCCATCCTGTTTCCACTCATGAAGTTCATGCATGAGTACGCGGTGAGGTATTTCGATACCCGTCACCTGGTGATCGCGGTGAATCCCCGCCACATCGGTCTGTACGAGTCGCTGCTGTTCTTCAAGCGGCTGCGGCCGAATCCGGTGGAGCACTATGACTTCGTCAATGGCGCGCCCGCCGTCGGTGCACACCTCGACCTGGCCCACGCGCCGGAGATCTACCGCAAGCATTACGCGCATCGGCCGCCGGAGAAGAATCTGTATCACTACTTCACCGGCCTGAAGATCCCGAACATCGAGTTTCCCGACAAGCGCTTCTTCACCACCAACGACCCGGTGATGACGCCGTCGCTGATCAACCACTTCTTCAACATGCGGACCCGCGTCTTCAGTCGCATCAGCGACCGCGAGAAGATGCTGCTGCACGCGATCTACGACCTGCCCGCGTATCGCGCCTACCTTCCGCCGCAGCCACTGGGTGAGCGTACCGAGCTCAAGAAGCGCCAGCACCGCCGCTTCTCGGTGATGTGTCCGGCCGAATTCTCGGTGGATGTCGATGGCGAGCAGCAGCGCTTCGCCATGAAGGTCATCGAGTGCTCGATGACCGGCTTCCGGGTGCGCACCGACGCACAACTGCAGGCCGGCATGAAGGGTGTGATCGAAGTGGATCTCGGCGAAGTGGACCACTGCCGCCTGCAGGTGGAGGTGCTGCGGCGCGGCCGCTCGGACGAGCACACCTTCGTCTTCAAGATCTACGGCGAGGACAAGACCTGGCAGAAGTTCGTCAACGTCCTGCGCAAGGCCCGCACGCACGGCGACCTTGCGGAAGCCACCCGCTTCCTGCGGGCGTGATGCAGCCGGCCGGGTGAGGGCCGGTGGACGGATTTCCTAGTTCGGGTGGTGGCGCAGCAGCACGATGAGCGCGCCGGCACCGCCGTCATGCACCCGCGCCTGACAGTAGGCCAGGACGTCGTCGTAGTTCATCAACCAGCCCGCCACGAGGCCTTTCAGCACCGGCTCCTTGCCCGGTGAGCCCAGGCCCTTGCCATGGATGATGCGCACGCAGCGGGTGTTCTGCTTGCGGCAATGTCCCATGAACGCGGCCAGCAGTTCGCGTGCCTCGTCCCGGTTGCAGCCATGCAGGTCCACCGCGTCCTGGATCACCCAGCGGCCGCGCCGCAGATCGCGCAGGGTCTGACGTCCCATTCCCTCGCGCAGGTAGGCCAGCTCGTCGCCGCCTTCCAGCCGCAGTTCGAGGGGTGTCGGAGCGTAGATGGATTCCGCCAGCGCTTCGCGCTCGTCCAGTTCGCTCTGGCGCGGGTGAGGCCGCGGCTTGGGCAGGTCGAGCTCGACGCGATCGTGGTGGATCGGCCGGACCCCGGCCAATGCCTGGCGCAGTGCTTGCTGTTCCGGTGTCGTGGGCAGATCGCGATCCGCGGCGAACCAGTGCGAGGGCAGGTCGAGGCTGTTGTCCACCGCCGGGACGGCTCCGGTGTCATCCGATGCCGACGCTTCGGGATCGGCCGTGCGCGGACGCGGAACGGGCGGGGGAGGCGGCGGGCGCAACTCGACGCGGTTGTCGGAAGGCAGCGGCGTGGCGCCAGCCTGCCAGTTCGCAGGCTCCATGCTGGTCGAGGGCTGGGGGCCTGCGCCGTCGCGGACGTCTTTCGACGTCGGCCGGGCAACGCCCGCCTTGCGCAGCTGCGGTTGCAGCGCACGCAAGGCTTCCAGGGAGGCCTTCTCACGGGCCATGGGCGTCGCTCGCGCTGGCTGGAGGACTACTTCAGGCTGTCGAGGTAGCGCTCGGCATCCAGTGCGGCCATGCAGCCCGTACCGGCCGAGGTGACGGCCTGGCGATACACGTGGTCCTGCACGTCGCCGGCGGCGAACACGCCCGGGATGCTGGTCTGCGTGGCGTTGCCTTCGCGGCCGCCGAAGGTGATGAGGTAGCCGGTGTCGTCCATCTCCAGCTGGCCCTTGAAGATGTCGGTGTTCGGCTTGTGGCCGATGGCGATGAACACGCCCTTCAGCGCCACGTCCTTGGACGAACCGGACTTGAGGCTGTTGATGCGCATGCCGGTCACGCCCGTGCCGTCGCCGAGCACTTCCTCCAGCGTCGAGTTCAGCTCCAGCGCGATCTTGCCTTCCGCCACGCGGGCCATCAGCTTGTCGACCATGATGGCTTCGGCGCGGAACCTGTCGCGACGGTGCACCAGGGTCACCTTGCTGGCGATGTTGGCGAGGTACAGCGCTTCCTCGACCGCCGTATTGCCACCGCCCACCACGGCAACTTCCTGGTTGCGGTAGAAGAAGCCGTCGCAGGTTGCGCAGGCCGACACGCCGCGTCCGGCGAACTGTTCTTCGGAAGGCAGGCCCAGGTACTTGGCCGTGGCACCGGTGGCGATGATCAGCGCGTCGCAGGTGTATGTGCCGGAGTCGCCGATCAGCGTGAAGGGGCGCTCGGTCAGCTTCGTCGTGTGGATGTGATCGAAGATCATCTGGGTGTTGAACCGCGTGGCGTGCTTCTCGAAGCGGGCCATCAGGTCCGGCCCCATCACGCCGTCCGCGTCGGCAGGCCAGTTGTCCACCTCGGTGGTCGTCATGAGTTGTCCGCCCTGGGCAAGGCCGGTGATCAGCACCGGCTTCAGGTTGGCGCGCGCGGCGTACACGGCAGCGGAATAACCGGCCGGACCCGAACCCAGGATGATCAGGGAGTGGTGTTGTGTGGCGCTGCTCATGAAATTCCTCCAGATTGGTCGTGCGGATTATAGCCGGCGACTCCCCGGCTACCGCCCGGGCAGGGTGCCGGAAAGGGTCATCACGCCGATAGCTTGACAGCCATCACTCAAGAACCGGATGCAGCGGCCGATCACTTCGTGGATATACTTGCGCAAGCAATTCAGCAGGCTACCCTCTACCCCAAAAGTTCTAATTCGGAGACAACACATCATGGCCAGCGGCAACACCGTATCCGTCACAGCCCTGAGAACCCTGCCGGTTTTCCAGGGCATCGCGCCGGAGCGCCTCGAGTCCGTATCGCGGGTCGCAGTCATGCGCCGCGTGTCGCGCGGGACTGCCGTGGTGCTGGCGGGTGACAGCACCGATTTCATCTATTTCGTACTCAACGGAAACCTGAAGGTCACGGTCAGCGACGAGGATGGCCGCGAGGTGATCCTGACCATGATCGGACAGGGCGACGTGTTCGGCGAGATGGGCGTGGTGGATGAGGCGCCGCGTTCCGCGACGGTCACGGCGATTGCGTCGGCCGACCTGGTGCAGATTGCCCAGGCGGATTTCCGCCGCATCCTGCAGGACAACTTCGACGTCTGCCTGCGCATCATGAGCCACCTGAGCCATCGCCTGCGCGAGGCCGATCGCAAGATCGAAAGCCTGGCGTTGATGGACGTGTATGGCCGCGTGGCCCGCCTGTTGCTGGACATGGCGGAAGAGGCCGACGGCGTGACCATCGTGAAGAAGAAGATCTCCAAGCAGGACATCGCCAAGATGATCGGCGCCTCGCGGGAGATGGTGTCGCGGGTCATGAAGGACCTGCAGATCCGTGGCCTGATCGAGGAAACGGACGGCGGCGTGATCCTGCGTGACCAGATCCACGAAGTTTGATGCAGGCGCACATACGCCGGGCTAGGAATTTGCCGCACTGCTGGCTATAATCCGCCCCCTGTCGCGGAGAGGTGGCAGAGTGGTTGAATGTACCTGACTCGAAATCAGGCGTAGGTGCAAGCCTACCGAGGGTTCGAATCCCTCCCTCTCCGCCAGCCGACAACAACGCCCCTTCCGGGGCGTTTTGTTTTTCCGGCGCCACTTTTTTCCGACGATTCCCACGCCCCCTTGTCTGACGCGCAGCCGCAGCCACTGGTCATCTGCGCCGTTTTCCCTCCCCCGAATCGGACTATTCCTACACCCCGATGCTGGGGTGCAGCGAAAGAATCGTCCTGACGACGCACGCTGACTTTCCCCGGTCGCGCGATGCTCGTCGGTGCCCTGGTTTGCAGGGCATCGGCCCCGGTTCGTGGTTCCCCCGGCCTCGAACCCTGTATTGGGAGCGCTGCGATCCTCCATGAGGCATACATGCTGTTCAGATGCGCGTCAGCCGGCCTCTCCCCCGACCGGACGAGACAGTGCCGTCGGCATGTATTCGCCTGGATCGCGGCGCTCCCGATACGCCACTTCGCTCCTCCACGTCTTTTCGCCTAATCCCCACCAGGTCGTCAGCGTGCGCGAGCGCGGTTTCGGCATGTCTTCGCCTGCATGCCGATGCTCCCCCGCATACTGATCGTCGAAGACGACCCCGCCATCGCCGGACCGCTGCGCATGTGGCTGGAGTCCAATGACTACCTCGTCCCGGCGTGGGTGGACAAGGGCGAAGACGTCGAGCAGGCAGTCGAACAGCATCGGCCCGACGTCATCCTGATGGACGTCATGCTGGGTGGGCGGATCGACGGCATCTCCGTCGCGCGACGCCTGCACGAGTCCGCAGGGCCGCCCGTCATCTTCATGACCGGCCAGTTCGACGAAGCCTCGCTGGAGCGTGCCGAGGCCACCCAGCCCTATGGCTTCGTCGCCAAACCTTTCCGCTTCCTCGACGTGCGCATCGCCATCCGCCTGGCGCTGGCGCGTCGCCGCGCGGAAATCGAGGCGGAGACCCACAGGCGCCGGCTGGAGCTGGCGCTGGACGCGGTCGACCTCGGCGTGTGGGAGTGGAACGCCGCAGAACAGTCGCTGGTGGCGGACGAGCGCTCCCGCGCCTTGCTGGCGCTGGACCGTACGGCGCCGCCGCAGCCCGATCCGGTGGACGACGACGTGCCGACGCTGGACCCCGCCGCGATCACCGAAGCCATGCGCGAAGGCCGCGACCTGAGCGGTATCTACCGGGTCGCCGGCGTCGAGCAGCCGCGCTGGGTGGAGGTGTTCGCGCGCCTGCCGGCGGTGCGTCGTGGCAGTTCCATCGTGACCGGCGCGGTGCGCGACATCACCGCGCAGATCGAGAAGGAACAGGCGCTGCGCACCTCGCGCGTCGTCTTCGATACCGCGGCCGAGGCAATCGTCATGCTGTCGCACGACCGCAAGGTCGTCACGGCGAATCCGGCCTTCCTGTCGATGACCGGCTACGCGCTGGACAACATCATCGGCGCGCCGCTGGAAACCCTGGTGCATGCGCGTCGCGAGTCGGATGCCTTCTGCCCGCCGCTGGAAGCCTTCGAGAACGACCAGTGGCACGGCGAGAACGCCTGCCTGCGCGCGGACGGATCGGTGTTCATCGCCTGGGTGCACGTCGCGCTGGTGCGCGGCATGCGTGGCGAAGTGCAGCACTACGTGATCGCCTTCTCCGACACGACGGCGCTGCACGAGGCGCGCCAGCAACTCGACTACATGGCCTATCACGACGCGCTGACGGGCCTGGGAAACCGCCTGTCGATGGAGCGCGAACTGGATGCCTTCCTGTCGGGCGAGCAGGGCGACACCCGGCTCGGCCTGCTGTTCCTCGATCTCGACGACTTCAAGGGCATCAACGACACCATGGGCCATAGCGCCGGCGACCAGTTGCTGGTGGCGATCGCCCGACGCATACAGGGTGTGCTGCGCTCCCGAGACCGCGCCATCCGGCTGGGAGGAGACGAGTTCGTGGTCATGGTGTCGGCGCCTGCCGGCATGGCGGACTGCCAGGCGCTGGCGGAGAAGCTGCTCAACGTGATCTCGCAGCCGGTGCGCATCGGTGACACCGAGGTGTGCCCGCGCGCCAGTGCCGGCGTGGCCATCGCGCCGGAACACGGCGTCACGCGTGACGCACTGATCCGCGCGGCGGACATGGCCATGTACGAGGCCAAGCAGCGCGATGCCGGCGGATACGCGTTTTTCTCTTCCGACATGCGCGAGGAACTGAACCAGCGCAAGCTGGTGGAGGAGGGCATCCGGCACTGCATGGAGGACGGCATGATCGGCGTGCTGTTCCAGCCCATCGTGTCGCTGTATGACGGCCGGGTCAGTGGCTGGGAGGCGCTGGCGCGCTTGACGCTGGACGAACTGGGCGAGATACCGCCGGAGCGCTTCATCCCGATCGCCGAGCAGAGCGGGCTGATGGACCAGATGGGCCGCTGCGTGATGAACAAGGCCGTCCAGGAGTTCGCCCGCTGGCAGAAAGTGCGCAAGAAGTCCCACCGGCTTGCACTCAATCTGTCCGCCAGCCAGGTCGCAAGCACCAGCTTCGCGCAGGAATTGCTCAGCGTGCTGGAGGATCATGGCGTGGAGGCAGCCAAGGTGGACCTGGAGGTCAGCGAGGGGCTGTTGTATGCCACCGATCTGGCCGGCACCGCGCTGACACGCCTGCGCAACGAGGGTTTCTCCATCGTGCTGGATGATTTCGGCTCGGGAATGTCATCGCTGGCCATGCTCAAACACCTGCCGATCGACCGCATCAAGATCGGCCGCGCCTTCGTCTCCGGACTGGGCAAGGAAAATGCTAGTGATGTGGAGATCGTGCGTGCGCTGACCTCCCTGGCCGGCGCGCTCGGTCTTCGCATGGGCGCCACCGGGATCGAAACCGAAGCCCAGCGGCGGCAATTGTTACGTCTGGGTTGCAACGAAGCCCAGGGCCATTACTTCAGTCCGGCGGTCAGCCTGGCGGATTGGGAAGGCGCCGGGACGCTCGCTGAAGGCCTGCGTAACTGAGGCCATTGAGCGGGCGGATCGCAACTGAACGCAACTGGTGCAACTGATGAGGAAACTTATGAGACATTCTGTTCGGGGTGACTGAGGTCGGAGTGCGGGGCTAAGGAAGAAAGACAGTATTTGCAGGCGCCGGAAGATCGTCCGGCGCAACTGGGACGATATGCGTCACGGCGCGAATGCGCGCCACGGGGAGCTGCAGAAAAATGGTCAACGCTAGCGTGCTGCATGTGGAAGTGAATCCCGAATTGCCTGCCTCCCTTGGCAGGTTGAGGGAACTGGCAGGAAATCTCTGGTACAGCTGGGACAGGCCGACGAGAAGCCTTTTCTCCCGGCTGCACCCGGCGCTGTGGAATGCGGTGGGCCACAGCCCGCGCGCCATGCTGAAGCGCGTGGACGAAAGCCGGCTGGACGCCGCGGCCGAAGATTCGATGTACCTCAACAGCCTCTACCGGGTGCTGAGCGCATACGACCTCTACCACCAGGACGACCGTCGTCACGGCGCCGCTGCGCAGCTTGGCAGCGAGGACGTCATCGCATACTTCTGTGCCGAGTTCGGCTTCCACGCCAGCCTGCCGATCTATTCCGGCGGCCTCGGCATCCTCGCCGGCGACCACTGCAAGGCGGCGAGCGACGCGAACCTGCCTTTCGTGGCCATCGGCCTGCTGTACCGCCAGGGCTACTTCAGCCAGCAGCTGGACAAGGACGGCATCCAGCACGCCAACTACAACAACTCTGATTTCGAGGACCTGCCGGTCGACCCCGTGCTGGACGCCACCGGCGCGCCGCTGGTGGTCAGCGTCCTGCTGGCCGAGCGACAGGTGCGGGTCAAGGTCTGGCTGGCGCGGGCCGGCCGCATCCGGCTTTTCCTGCTGGACACCGACCTGCCGGAAAACAGCGACCACGACCGTGCCATCGCCCATCGCCTGTACGGCGGTGATCGCAGCACGCGCATCGAGCAGGAAATGGTGCTCGGCATCGCCGGAGCCCGCGCCCTGGCCGCGTTGGGCATCAAGCCCGCGGTGTGGCACATCAACGAAGGCCACGCCGCCTTCCTGGTGCTGGAGCGCATGCGTGCACTCATCAAGGCAGGCCTGGATTTCGAGACCGCGCTGGAAGCGGTGGCCGGCAATACGGTGTTCACCACCCACACGCCGGTCCCGGCGGGGCACGACCACTTCGACCTGACGATGATGGCCCACTACTTCACGCCCTACATGTCGGAGATGGGTGTGGACATGCACAGGCTGGTGGACCTCGGCGCCACCGCCGGCCAGAACGACTTCAACATGACGGCGCTGGCAGTGCGTGGCTCGCGTTTCCAGAATGGCGTCTCGCGCATCCACGGTGATGTGTCGGCGGAGATCCTGCAGCAGTTCTGGCCGGAAGTGCCGGTGAAGGAAAACCCCGTCAGCTATGTCACCAATGGTGTGCATGTGCCGACCTTCCTCGCACCGCAATGGTACGAAGTGTTCGATCGCTACCTCGGGTTCGGCTGGCAGCAACGGATCTACGACAAGGAAACCTGGGCAAAGATCGACGAGATTCCGGATCACTTCTTCTGGAGCATCCGCCAGGACCTCAAGGTGCAGCTGATGCACCTGGTGCGTCATCGCGTCACCGTCCAGTGCCGTCGCAACCAGGTCAGCGATTCGCACATCGAACGCATGCTGCGGCTGGCCGACCCGACCAATCCGCGGGCGCTGGTCATCGGCTTCGCGCGCCGCTTCGCGACCTACAAGCGCGGCACCCTGCTGTTCTCCGACCTCAAGCGCCTGCATGAGCTGGTGTCGAACCCGGAACGCCCGGTGCTCTTCATCTTCTCAGGCAAGGCACACCCGGCCGACCTGCCCGGACAGGAGTTCATCCGCGAGATCTACCGCATCTCGCAGCTGCCGGAGTTCCTCGGCCACGTGCTGCTGGTGGAAGGCTATGACCTGCGCCTGGCGCGCCGGCTGGTCAGCGGCTCCGACGTGTGGCTGAACAACCCCATCTACCCGCTGGAAGCCTCCGGCACCTCGGGGATGAAGGCCGCCATGAACGGCGTGCTCAACCTTTCGGTGCTCGACGGCTGGTGGGGCGAAGGCTACGAGCCGGGCAACGGCTGGGCGGTGGTGCCCTCGCCGGAGAGTATGGACCCTGAAAAGCGCGACCGCGAGGAATCGGAAACGCTCTACGAGCTGATCCAGGACCAGGTGGTGCCCACCTTCTTCAGGGCAAACGCACAGGGCTACTCACCCGACTGGGTGAAGATGGCCAAGTCCTCCATCCGTACCTTGTTGCCCACGTTCTCTTCGGCGCGCATGGTCGACGAGTACGTCAGCAAGTTCTACCTGTCCGGCATCAAGCAGGGCCGCCGTCTCAGCGACGACCAGTTCCGCGGCGCGAAGCAACTCGCGGAGTGGAAGACTAAGGTGCGCCAAGCGTGGGGCGGCGTGGGGCTGCGCCTGCTCGCGGCGCCGCAGCGTCGCATCGGTTTCGGCGACGCGGTGACGGTCAGCGTCGCTGCCAGCCTGAACGGCCTGCAGCCGGAAGACGTGAAGCTGGAGCTCATCCTGTCCCGCGGCCTCGGCGAGACCGTCGCCACCTCCACCGCCTATGCCCTGTCACCCACGGGCACCAACGAAGGCGGCGAACAGCTCTACGAGCTGAGCCTGGCGCCGGAACTGTGTGGAAAGCTGGAGATGCGCGTGCGGATCTATCCGCAGCACGAACTGCTCAGCCATCCGATGGAAACCGGTCTCATGAAGTGGCTGTGAGCAGACGGGTGTAGCGCCACGGCCCGCGTCGCAGGCCGTAGCGAATCAGTCGATACCAGCAGCAGGCGGGACGCTCCAGGGCGTCCCGTTTTCTTTGTCGTTGCTCCCGCGGCTCTCAGCTCGCGAGTGCGAGTGACACCATCGGGTCGATGCGCAGCTCATAGCGCATCGTGGCGGTGGCGGGCTTGCCGTCGCCGGCCAGGGAGCTGCCGTCGCCGCTGAGGCTGGCGAGCTGGCCGCTGCCGGAGCCGGTGAGGATCACCCACTTGCTGCAGGCGCGCTCACCGACGAAGCTGCCGATGTGCTCAATGACGAAACTGCCGGAGCGGTTGCCCATCTCGCCGGTGATGTGCTCGATGCCGACGAAGCTCGCGGTGCCGTCCGGCTTGTAGGCGATCAGGTATTCCGCGTGCCCTTCGCCGCTGAAGTCACCTTGGTAGATGTGGGTGGCCTGCACGCGCGCCAGGCGCGCGGGGCAATCGGCTTCGCCGAAGGGGCTCTCTTCCCAGCTGGCGACCTGGAAGATGCTGGTGGCTTCCTGTTGCTGCATGATCGACTCCTTCGCTGCCGTGTCCGCGGATTTCCTCGCGAAGACCCGACGGCAGCAATCGGGTCTCCGGGTGCTGCAAACCTGTTCAGGCGACGTTCACATCCGGGCTCCTGCCGCGTCGCTTCAGCGCCGGCGCTTTTGCGGTGGTCGGGGCAGGCAGGGCGGGCGCGGGCACTGCCGGTTCGGCCACGGCAGTCGTGTCCGCGGCCTCCAGCCCGATCGCCTTGCGATACACCTCGACATAGCTGGCGGCGCTGCGCTGCCAGCCGAAATCCACCTGCATGCCATTGCGCTGGAGCTGTGCCCACACCGCCGGCTGGCCGAACGCATCCACGGCGCGCACCACGGCGTCGTACAGGCCCGCCGCGGTCGCATGGGCCAGCCTGAAGCCGGTGGCGTCCCCCTTGCTGGCAGCGGGGTCGAAGTCGATCACCGAGTCGGCGAGGCCGCCGGTGGCATTGACGATGGGCGGCGTGCCGTAGCGCTGGCTGTACATCTGGTTGAGCCCGCAGGGTTCGAAGCGCGACGGCATGAGGAACGCGTCCGAGCCCGACTCGATGACGTGGGCGAGCGATTCGCTGAAGCCCAGGTGCGCGCTGATGCGACCCGGATGACGGGCCACCAGCGCCTGCAGCTCGCGCTCGTAGCCGATGTCGCCGGAACCGAGGATCGCCAGTTGCACCGGCAGCGACATGAGGCGGTCTGCTGTCTCGATCACCAGGTCGACGCCTTTCTGCGCCGTCAGCCGGCAGGCCATGCCCAGCACCATCTCGTTGCTTTCGCGCAGGCCCATGCGCAGGCGCAGCGCCTTGCGGTTGGCGGCCTTGCCGGCCAGGTCGTTCACGCTGTAGCGCTGGGTCAGGTAGCTGTCGTTCGCCGGGTCCCACTCGTTGGTGTCGATGCCGTTGAGGATGCCGGTGAGGCGGTCGGCACGCGCGCGCATCAGGCCCTGCATGCCGAAGCCCAGCTCCTCTCCCTGCACTTCGCGGGCATAGGTCGGGCTCACCGCGGTAATGGCGTCGGCATAGTAGAGCCCGGCCTTCAGGAAGGACATCTGGCCCCAGTATTCGATGCCTTCCATCTGGCGGCTTTCCGGCGGCAGCATCAGGGCGTCCGCCAGGTGCATCGGGTAGATGCCCTGGAAGGCGATGTTGTGGATGGTCATCACCGAGGCGGCCGGGTCCGGCAGGCCCAGCTTCAGGTAGGCGGGGCCGAGGCCGGTCGGCCAGTCATTGCAGTGCAGGACGTGCGGCCGCCACTTGACCGGGCTGGCGCCGCTGGCCAGCACCGCGGCGACGCGCGACAGCAGGCCGAAGCGCAGGTGGTTGTCGCTGTGGTCCTGGTAGCGGGGATTCTGGTAGGGCGTGCCGTCACGCTCGAACAGGTCCGGACAATCGATCAGCCAGGCCGTCACCCCGTTCGGCATCTTCGCCACCAGCAGGCTGCAGGCCGGCATGGCGCCATCCTGTGGCAGCTCGGCAAGCAGGCGGGCACCACGCACCTTTGGCTTCACGGATGAGTAGAAGGGCATCAGCACCCTGACTTCGTGCCCCAGCTCCGCGAGGGCATGGGGCAGGGCGGCGCTGACGTCCCCCAGGCCGCCGGTCTTGATCCACGGCGCGCACTCGGGTGTTGCGAACAGGATTCTCAGCTTGGGTGTCTTCATGGACGGGCGTCGCGCTCTTGTTGCTGGGGTTGTTCCGTGTCTGCCAGATGATCGGCCACGAGCACGGCAAAGGGGAAGACGGAATGAGGGGCAGCGAACACGCTGTCGAGCGGCAGGCGCAGGCGCGCGTCGAAGGACAGTTCCCGCTGGCTGAACAGTTCGCGGAAGCGCTGGGTATCGAGTGTCTCGGGCATCACGGCGAAGCTGCCGGCCCACAGGCCCGCGTCGCGCAGTGCCGTGATGTCGCCGCCGGCAAGGGTGTGCAGCAGGCGCGGCACCAGCACCACCACCAGCTGTTCGCCATTGCGTTCCCCGTTGCGGTCCGGCAGGTAGCGCGCGAAGGCCACGAGGTGCGCGGCGGCCGGCCCCTGCACGCCGACCGACAGGTAGCGCCCGCGTTCGAACAACTGCGGCAGGCGGCGGCGCAGGCCGAGCACTTCGGCCACCATGTGCAGCTTGACGCGGCCATCCTCGACGCTGTCCATCAGCCCGGCGGCAAGCGTACCCGCCCCGGCATGGCTGCCTTGCAGGGCGCCCAGTTGCGTCTGCAGGGCATCGTGGTCCACCGGTCGGCGGTTGTCCGGATCGACGAGGCTGAAGTTCCAGTGCTCGCAGCCCTGGTAGATGTCGGGCACGCCGGGCACGGTCAGCTTCAGCAGCGTCATCGCCAGGCTGTTGTAGTAGCCGAATTCCGCCACGCGCTGCTGCAGCGGCAGGAAGTCGGCCAGGAAGGCGTTGCGTTCCGGGCTGCCCAGCAGGCCGTCGATGAAATGGGCCAGTGCGCGCTCGTACTCCTCGTCCGGTCGTGCCCAGCTGGTGCGTGCCTTCGCCTCACGGGTCGCCTTCAGCATGTAGGCGTGGATGCGTTCGCGATAGGCGTCCAGCGCCGCCTGGTCCAGGGTGTTGCGGCCACCTTCGCCGGACGGCCACGAGCCGAGCAGGGTCTGATACAGCAGGTACTCGTCGTTGCGCGAAGGCGCCAGTTCGCCGTCGGTGCGTGCGCGCAGGCGGTCATTCGAGTGGCTCCAGCGCCGCAGGGCCAGCCGCCAGTGGCCGGGCGTTTCCGACAGCACGTCGATGCGCGCACGCACGTCCTCGCCACGCTTGGTGTCGTGGGTGGAGGTGGCCAGCATCGTGTACGGCGCGAAGCGCGCGCGATGCTGGTTGGCGGCGTGGAAGGCGTTGACCGAGATGCCGAAGTTGCGCGGATCGCCGCCCACCTCGTTGAGCGACACCAGGCGGTTGTAGCGATAGAAGGCCGTGTCCTCCATGCCCTTGGCGGTGACCGGCGAGGTGAACTGCTGGAAGGCGCCGATGAAGCGCAGGATCGCCTCGCGCCCGGCCGGGTGCGGGTCGCCGCCCGCGCCCAGCAGGATGTCGTGCACGAAGTCCAGCACGCTGTCGTCTTCCGACGGGCTGCGGCGGCGCGCGGCGGCAATTGCCCAGGCGAGGTAGCGTCGGTCCTCGCTGCGCACGCCGGCCTCGCCGATGTAGGTGCGGTACACGGGGAAGCAGGCGGTCACCTGCATCAGCGTGCGGCGCAGCCGGTTGTGGGTGAAGTCGCAGGTGCGGCGGTCGGCCTTGGCGATGCGATGCAGCCGGTGGGTCAGCATGTTCAGCTCGCTGGCCAGGGCGTTCATCATGATCAGCAGCTTGCTGCGGTAGAGCACCTCGTCGTAGTCGAGCTTCTCGCCGCTGAAGGCGGCGTAGATGCGGTCGAAGCGCGACTCGTTGTCGGTGTCGACGAAAAGGCCGTTCACCAGGTTCGTGAAGTCGTAGCCGGTACTGCCATGCACGTCCCATTGCGCGGGCAGACGCTCATAGTCGGCGAGGATCTTCTCCACCAGCACGTAGAGCGCACGACGGGGCTCGTCAGGCTGCGCGGCATGGCGGCGTTCGGTGTATCGCTCCTGCAGGCGGCGGTAGTAGCCCTGCGGGTCGAACAGGCCGTCGGGGTGGTCCAGGCGCAGGCCGGCGACGCGACCTTCCTCCAGCCAGCGCAGCACGGTGGCATGAGTGGCCTCGAACACCGACTCGCTCTCCATGCGCAGGGCGGCCAGGTTGTTGATGTCGAAGAAGCGGCGGTAGTTGATGTCGTCCGCAGCGGCACGCCAGTGGGCGAGTCGCCAGGCCTGCACGCGGATCAGGCTGTCCAACGCGTCGAAGCTGTGCGGATCGCCGACGCGGCCGGCAAGGCTCTGCGCGCACTGGCGCACCAGCTGGTGCACCCAGTCAGATGCCTTGCACAGCGCCGACAGCCGCTGCTTGCAGGCGTCGGCCGCTTCGCGCCGCTTGACGACCTGCGTCGCATCACGCGGGGGCAGGGCGGCGAAGTCCGCGAGCAGGGCGCGGAAGGCCTCCAGGTTGCTGGCGTGTTCCCCCTCGAAGACCTGTTGTGACTGCAGTGCTTCGAGGACACGTGGATATTCGCGCGGATCGACCGGAAACTGGTTGCCGTGGTACTCGATGCGGAACTCGCCACGCTCCAGGTCGAAGACCGGACGCAGCTCGCCGCTTTCCAGCACCACGCCGTAGTGGTCACCCAGCACCGGCACCAGCAACCGGCCCTGCATGTCGGGGTCGGGCGGACTCCAGTCGATGTCGAAGGTCTGGGCGGATTCCGAGGCCTCGCCGTGTTCCAGCACATCCTGCCACCAGGCGTTGTCGGCCCCCATCACGCCCATGTGGTTGGGCACGAAATCCAGCACCTGCTGCATGCCATGCTCGCGCAGCACGTCGCAGAAGGCATCGAAGTCTTCCTCGCTGCCGATCTCCGGATTGATGGTGTCGTGATTGACGATGTCGTAGCCGTGCGTGCTGCCGGGACGCGACTGCAGGTAAGGCGAGGCATACACGTGGCTCACGCCCAGCCTGGCGAGGTAGGGCACGATGGCCGTCGCGTCCTGGAAGCGGAAGTCCTTGTGGAACTGCAGGCGATAGGTGGCGCGCGGGATGATGGCGCTGTCCAGCGGCGGCACGGGTTCCGCCGTGGGGGCATCGCGCGGCAGGAGCGGGCGCTCCGATTCGATGGCGCGGGACAGCGCGGCCAGGCGGCCGTCGGCCCGCGCATCGTCGAGCGACAGCGGCAGCTTGCGGCGCCAGTTCGGGTAGCGGTCCTCGCTGGTGCTGGGAACGTTGACCTGTTCGAGCTGGCCGAAGACGTCTTCCAGCTGGACACCCATCAGGCGCGACGGCGTGCGTGCCAGGTACTGGTGGATGGCGCGGACCAGCCCGGTGGTGGCCTCCGGCGTTTCACGCGGGTCAGGGCTGAGCCCCTCGGGCAGCAGCCCCTCGCGGGTCAAGGCTTCGAGCAGGCGCCAGCGGTCGTCGGCACGGCCCTGGATCTGGCGTTCGCGCAGCGATTCGGTCGGGAAGAGTTCGAGCTTGGTGCGCAGCTCCAGGTCGAAGCCGTTCCAGAAGCTGCGCAGCGTCGGCAGGTCGTGGGTGCTGACCGCCACCAGTGCATGCGGCGTCCACTCCGCCGGCGGCTTGAAGCGCCCCTCCCAGCCGCGTTCGAAGTAGAAGGGCTTGTACGACAGCATGGCCTGCGACGCCATGGCGTGGCGCATCTCGTCGGCCACGGTGCCGAGGTCTTCCCCGATGATCAGGCACTGCTGGCGCACGCTCTCCAGCGCGACGATGCCCAGCAGGTCGTGCAGCGGGTAGGCCACGTAGGTGCCTTCGGTGGCGCTGCTGCCGGCGGGCACCCAGTACAGGCGCATCAGGCCCATGACGTGGTCCAGCCGCAGGGCGCCGGCGTTGCGCATGTTGGCGCGCAGCACCTCGACGAAAGGTTCGTAAGCCGCATCGCGCAGGCGGCGCGGCACCTGCGGGGGCAGCCCCCAGTCCTGTCCGGTCAGGTTGAATTCTTCCGGCGGCGCGCCGACGCTCGCCTTCAGCGCGAACAGCGCGGGCTGCATCCAGGTTTCCGAACCACCCTGGTTCACGCCGACCGCGAGATCACGGTAGAGGCCCAGCTGCATGCCCAGCGACTCTGCGCGCTGGCACAGGCCGCGCAACTGGAGGTCGGCCTGCCACTGCAGGTACTCGAAGAACTCCACGCGCTCTTCGTGATCCCGCGCGAACCTGCGCACCGCCGCTGCCTTGCTGTCGCGATAGGCTTCCGGCCAGGTGGTCCAGCCCCATACGTGAGGGTCCTGCGCGAAGAAATGTGCCTGCAGTGCCTCGAAGAGCGCGTGCAGGCGCAGGCTGGCGCCACCCTCGCGCTGGAATTCGCGGAACTGCCGGCCACGCCGCGTGCCACGCAGCAGGTGCTGCTGGCGGAAGTGGGCGTACAGCGCTTCCAGCGCTTCGAACTTGAGCGCGCCGACGGCTGCGTAGTCCACCAGCTCCGTGGCACGCAGGGCTGCCAGGCGCTCCTGGAATTCCGGCGTCGCGACGCGGGCGCGCAGTGCTGCGTGTTCGGCGAAGTCGGCGATCGCCTCGATGCCCAGGTACAACACGTTGAGCCAGGTGCGCGAGGAGGGGCTGTAGGGACTGGCGCGCTCCGCCTCGTGGGGGAAGAGGGCGTGGGTCGGGCTCAGCCCCATGAACTGGGCGCCTTGCGCCGCGGTCACTTCCATGAGGCGGCGCAGGTCGCTGTAGTCGCCAACGCCCCAGTTGTCCGAGGAGCGCAGGGCATACACCTGCACCACCGGCCCCCACACGCGGCCACCCGCGGCGAGTTGCGCCGGGGTGTGGCAGGCGTGCGGGCAGATCACCAGGCGCATGCGGCCCAACACGCGCATGGCGCCGGTGGCCTCGGACACGGTGAGGTCGTGATAGCCCAGCGGCAACTGGCTGGACAGTTGCAAGGGGATCGTCACCTGTGCGGCGCCGGCCGGCATCGCCGACAGGATGCCGCGGAATTCCTGGCCGTCCTCGCAGATCAGCCGCCAGGCCAGCAGCACGTTGCCCAGTTCGGGGCCGGGGCGCAGCTGTACCTCCACGCCCTGACCTTCGCGCACCACCATGACGGGCGGCAGCATGCGCGCGGCATCTTCCTGCTGCAGCCGTAGCAGCGTGTCGTGGGCAGCTGTTTCGTCCTGCGCGGCGAAACCCATCGCGATCGCCAGGCTGCGCTTGGTCGCGGCGCTGGCACGTATGTGCTCACCGAAGGCGTCGGTGTAGCTGGTCGCAATACCGATGTATTCGCACAGACGATCGAGGGCGTCCTCGCTCATTGGCCATCTCCCTTGGGGTCGGCGACGAAGCATCGTACCGACCAGGCTTCGAGGTGTTCATCCTGCATGCCGCCGGTGCGGAACAGCTCGCGACCCACGGCGGGCAGGGGAATGCTGAGACCGGCATCGCACAGGTTGGCCTGCATCACCAGGCTGCCGCCATCTTCCATCGACCATACGACTTCCAGCGCGCAGTCGCCGACCACGCGGCGCAGGTGGCTGCCGGTCTTCATGCGCGGCAGCAGCGGCACGATCTCGCGTTGGCGAAGGTGCAGCAGGTTGCGGTAGAAGGACAGCCATTCGCGCTGTTCCACGGAAGCTTCCGGCCCCTCCAGCGCCCAGTCCACCTTCGAGGCCTGGACGGTGGCCGGATCGCAGGGGTCGGGCAGCTTCTCGCCACGCAGGCCGATGCCGAACTCCCGCTGCCGGCCGCCACGGATGGCCTGGCACAACTCTTCTTTGAAGTCGCAGAAATACTGGAACGGCGCGCGCGAGCCGATCTCTTCGCCCATGAACAGCATGGGCGGCATCGGTGACAGCAGCAACAGTGCCGTGGCGGCGCGGATCGCTTGCGGCGGGCACATGGAGGTCAGGCGGTCGCCAAAGGCACGGTTGCCGATCTGGTCGTGGTTCTGGATGAAGTTGATGAAGGCGCTGGGCGGCAGGTCGGTACTGCGGCTGCCGCGCGGACGCCCCCAGGTCTCGTAGGACTCGCCCTGGAAGGCGAAGCCCTCGGTCAGGCAGCGCGCCAGGTGCTCGATGGGGCGCTGCGCGAAGTTCATGTAGTAGTGGTGCGTCTCGCCGGTCAGCAGCACGTGCATGGCGTTGTGGAAATCGTCGTTCCATTGCGCATCGAAACGCTCCGGCGCGCGCGGCGGACCCAGCCGGCCGGCCTCGTTGCCACCGTTCTCCAGCACCAGGTGGATTTCCCGCTCGCGCCCGACGCTGCTGCGCAGGGTGGCCGCGAGTTCATGGAGGAAGTGGCGCTGGGAATGATCGTGGATCTGGTCCACCGCGTCGAAGCGCAGGCCGTCGAAGCGGTACTCCTTCAGCCAGTACAGGGCGTTGTGCAGGAAGTAGTCGCGCACCATGCGGCCGTACTCGCCATCGAAGGCCAGGCCGACGCCCCAGGGCGTCTGGTGGCGGGTGGTGAAGAACTGCGGCGCATGGGTGTGCAGGTAGTTACCTTCGGGCCCGAAGTGGTTGTACACCACGTCCAGGAAGACCATCAGCCCCAGCCGGTGAGCGCTCTGCACGAGCTGCTTCAGTTCGTCGGGCGTGCCGTAGGCGGCCTTCGGCGCGTAGTGCTGCACGCCGTCATAGCCCCAGCCGAACTGGCCGGGACAGTCCGCCAGCGGCATCAGCTCGATGGCGGTGATGCCCAGCTCAGCCAGCCAGGGCAGGCGCTTTTCCAGCGCCGCGAAAGTGCCCTCGGGCGTAAAGCAGCCGACGTGCAGTTCGTAGATGGCGGCCTCGTACCAGGGGCGGCCCTTCCATTCCAGCTCTTCGTTCGACCAGCGGAAGGCCTCGGGGTCCAGGATCACCGAAGGTTCGTGCACACCCTGCGGGCTGTAGCGGGATGCCGGGTCCGGCACCTGTACCTGCTCGCCGTCCTGCCCGGTGATGCGGTAGGCATAGCGGTCCCCGGCCCGCGCATGCTCGTCGTGCAGCATGTGCCAGCCGACGTGCTGGGGGACCAGCTCGCGTGCCGTCGGTTCGACGGCATCGCCACGCCAGCGCAGGAGTTCGACACGCGCCGCGGCAGGCGCCCACAGGCGGAAGTCAGCGCCTGCGCCCTGGGGCAGGAGCTGGACGCCGAAGGGCCCGTCGTGGCGAAACCTCATTCCTGCCTCCGCATGCGCAACAGGGCCAGCGAACGGCCGAGGAGGGTATAGCGGCTGCCGGCGTCGAACTCCTGACCGGCCGGCGTCAGTGCGTCACGCGTGTCGAGCAGCAGGTCCCACTTCGCGCCGCCGTTGCCGGGCAGGGTGAACAGGATCTCCTCGTGGTGGGCATTGAGCAGCAACACGAGGTCGTCATCCTCGATCGGCTGGCCCCATTCGCCGTGCTCGGCGAGGCCCTTGCCGGACAGGAACACGCCGATGCAGCGTGCGAAGGTCTGGCTCCATTCGGCATCGGTCATCTCGTGGCCGTCGGGCGACAGCCAGGTGATGTCCTTGTTGCCTTCATGCACCTCGATGCCGCGGAAGAAGGTACGGCGGCGGAACAGCGGATGGGCGTTGCGCAGGCGGATGACCTCGGCCGTGAAGTCGATCATCTGCTGCTGCTCTTCGCCGAGATTCCAGTCCTGCCAGCTGATCTCGCTGTCCTGGCAGTAGGCATTGTTATTGCCGCCCTGGGTGCGTCGCATCTCGTCGCCGGACAGGATCATCGGCACGCCTTGCGACAGCAGCAGGGTGGCCATCATGTTGCGTGCCTGGCGCGCGCGCAGCGCGTTGATCTGCGGATCGTCGGTGGGACCCTCGGCGCCGCAGTTCCAGCTGCGATTGTGGGATTCGCCGTCGCGGTTGTCCTCGTGGTTGGCCTCGTTGTGCTTGTCGTTGTAGCTGACCAGGTCGTTCAGCGTGAAGCCGTCGTGGGCGGTGATGAAATTGACGCTCGCAGTCGGACCGCGACCCGAGTAGGTATAGATGTCGCTGGAGCCGGAAAGCCGATACGCCACCTCGCCGATCACGCCGCCATCGCCCTTCCAGTAGGAGCGCAGGTCGTCGCGGTATTTGCCGTTCCACTCCGACCAGCCGGGGGGAAAGCCGCCCACCTGGTAGCCGCCTTCGCCGATGTCCCAGGGCTCGGCGATCAGCTTCACGCAGTTGAGCACCGGGTCCTGCCGCATGATGTCCAGGAAGCCGCTGTAGAAGTCGTAGGCAGCCTCCTCGCGGGCCAGCGTGCTGGCCAGGTCAAAGCGGAAGCCGTCGACGTGCATCTCCGTCACCCAGTAGCGCAGGCTGTCGGCAATCAGCTGCAGCACCACCGGGTTGCGCGTGTGCAGCGTATTGCCGGTGCCGGTGTAGTCGATATAGTGCCGCTTGCCTTCGCCGCCGAGGCGGTAGTAGGTAGCGTTGTCGATGCCGCGGAAGCTCAGCGTCGGCCCCATCTGGTTGCCTTCCGCGGTGTGGTTGTAGACCACGTCGAGGATGACCTCCAGCCCGGCGGCGTGCAGCGTGCGCACCATGGACTTGAATTCGTTGATGTCGCCGGTAGCGCTGTAGCGCATGTCCGGCGCGAAGAAGCCGAGGCTGTTGTAGCCCCAGTAGTTGCGCAGGTTCTCCTGCACCAGCCGCTTGTCATCGATGAAGTGGTGCACCGGCAGAAGTTCGACAGCCGTGATGCCCAGGCGCTTGAAGTGGGCGATCGCTGCCGGCGAGGCCAGCCCGGCGTAGGTGCCGCGCAGGTGTTCGGGAATGCCGGGGTGCAGTTGCGTGAAGCCCTTGACGTGGGTCTCGTAGATCACCGTGTCCTGCCAGGGCGTGCGCGGCGGCCTGTCGTCACCCCAGGAAAAGGCGCTGTCGACGACCTGGCACTTCGGCATGCCGGAAGCGGAATCCCGCTGGTCGAAGGACAGGTCCTCGCGCTTGCTGCCGACGCGGTAGCCGAAATGCGCGTCGCTCCAGCGCAGGCGGCCGACGATGGCGCGGGCGTACGGATCCAGCAATAGCTTGTTGGGGTTGAAGCGATGGCCGTTCTCCGGCTCGTAGGGGCCGTGCACGCGGTAGCCGTAGAGCTGACCGGGACGGATGCCGGGCAGGTAGCAGTGCCACACGAAGTTGGTGCGCTCGATCATCTCGATGCGGCTCAGTTCGCGCCGACCATCGTGGTTGAACAGACACAGCTCGACTTTCTGGGCATGCTGGGAGAACAGGGCGAAGTTCACCCCCATGCCGTCCCAGGTGGCGCCCAGCGGATAGGGGGTACCGCGCCAGACGCTCTGCGCGGCGATCGATGCATGCTTGTCGATGACGGCGTGCGGATCGTTCACAGCGCCGCTTGTAGTGGTTGCGTCCATTTTCATCCTTGTGTGTCGGCGCGCGACAGGCGCGTCAAGACCGGCCACTGCCGCAGCCTCACGCTGTGGCGGTGGCACCTCGGCCTCCTCCTCTGGAATACCGTATGGCGTGGCGCGTCAGCGAAGCTGCCCGCGTCCCACCACCACGATGCCTTGCTCGCTCACGTGGAAACCGCGCTCGCGGTCCCGCGCCGGATCGAAGCCGATGCGGTCACCTGGCCGCACGATGTTGTTCTGGTCGATGATCGCGCGCCGCACCTTGGCGCCGCGACCGATGACGGTGCGGTCCATAATGATGCTTTCCGTGATCTCGGCATCCTCTTCCACCACCACCTCGCGACGCAGCAGTGCGCCGTTGATGCGGGCGCCGCGCAGCACGCAGCCGGCACCGATGGACGAGTTGCGCAACTGGCCGTCGATGATCTGCGCGGCTTCCACCTGGTCGGGTGAGGCGTAGATCGGCCATTGCGGATTGGTCATGCGGAAGCGCGGACGCTCGCCGATGGTGTCGAAGTTGGCGGCGAAGTAGGCGTCGATGGTGCCCACGTCACGCCAGTAGCCGGCCTCTTCGTACTCCTGCACGCCGGGCACCTTGTTGGTGGCGAAGTCGTAGGCCACCACTTTGTGCGTCTTCGTCAGGCGCGGCAGGATGTGCTTGCCGAAGTCGTTCTCGCCCTTGCTGTGCGCTTCGTTCAGGGCATCGAGCAGCACGTCGGTGGAAAAGATGTAGTTGCCCATCGAGGCCAGCGTGAAACCGGGGCGGCCGGGCATGGAGTCGGCCGTGCGCGGCTTCTCCTCGAAGGCGGTGATGCGGGTGTCGCTGTTGGTGCGGATGATGCCGAACTGGTCGCACTGCGAGACCGGGACGGGCAGGGCGGCGACCGACACGTGCGCCTGGGTGTCGACGTGGTGCTGCACCATCTGGCGCACGTCCATGCGGTACACGTGGTCGGCGCCGAACACCGCCACCAGGTCGGGCTTCACCAGGTTGATGAGGTGGATGTTCTGGCACACCGCGTCGGCGGTGCCCTGGAACCAGGCGGCGCCGTGGTGCATCTGCGGCGGCACGACGGTGATGAACTGGTGCGGCAGGAAGGGCGTCATGACCCAGGACTTGCGCACGTGCTCGATCAGCGACTGCGACTTGTACTGCACCAGCAGGTAGACGCTGTAGATCTCGGAGTTCACCAGGTTGGACAGCACGAAATCCACGATGCGGTGCTTGCCGTTGAACGGGACCGAGGGCTTGGAGCGTTCGGCGGTGAGAGGGTGGAGTCGGCTTCCTTCTCCACCTGCCATGACGAACGCGAGGACGTTCTTGCCGGCGATCATGATTGTGTTTCCTTAGCGAGGGGTATTTCAGTCGGGGGGTATGGTGTATGGGGGCACACTTGCCATGAGCTCGCGGGGAACTCGCCAAGGGCACTAGGGCGGGGCGGCCAGGATGAGGGTGGACAGTGGCGGCAGATGCAGCGTGAGGCTGTGCGGGAACGCGCCCCAGGTCTGTGCTTGGCTGTGGACGCCACCGTGGTTGCCGATGCCGCTGCCGCCGTATTCCACGGCGTCGCTGTTGAGCAGTTCGCGCCAGTAACCGGCAGTGGGCACGCCGAGGCGATGGAAGGGGCGCGGCACCGGCGTGAGGTTGCACACCACCAGGACCGGCGCGGCGTTGTCCGCGTAGCGCAGGAAAGCCAGCACGCTCTGGTCGGCGTCGTTGCTTTCCACCCACTGGAAGCCACCGCCGTCGAAATCGCGGCGGTGCAGGGCGGGTTGCTCGCGGTAGCAACGGTTGAGGTCGCGTACCCACTGGCTCAGCCCGCGGTGTTCGATGACTTCGAGCAGGTGCCAGCCCAGCTGGGCCTCGTGGCTCCACTCTTCCGGCTGGCCGAACTCACCGCCCATGAAGAGCAGCTTCTTGCCGGGGTGGCCCCACATGTAGCCGAGCATGGCGCGCAGGTTGGCGAACTGCTGCCAGCGGTCGCCGCGCTGGCGGGCGAGCAGGGAGCCCTTGCCGTACACCACCTCGTCGTGCGACAGCGGCAGCACGAAGTTCTCGCTGAACGCGTAGACGAGGCTGAAGGTGATGTCGTTGTGGTGGAAGCGGCGATGGATGGACTCGCGGCCGAAGTAGTTCAGCGTGTCGTGCATCCAGCCCATGTTCCACTTCATGCCGAAGCCCAGACCGCCGAGGTGTACCGGTCGGGTGACGCCGGGCCAGGAGGTGGACTCCTCGGCAATCATCTGCACGTCCGGGTGGTCGCGGTAGGCGGCGGCGTTGAGCTGCTGCAGGAAGGCGACGGCTTCGAGGTTCTCGCGGCCGCCGTACTCGTTGGGCAGCCATTCGCCTTCGCGGCGGGCGTAGTCCAGGTACAGCATCGAGGCCACGGCATCCACCCGCAGCGCATCGACGTGGTATTTCTCCAGCCAGAACAGCGCGCTGCTGATCAGGAAGGCGCGTACCTCGTTGCGGCCGTAGTTGAAGATGTGGCTGTTCCACTCCGGGTGGAAGCCGCGGCGCGGGTCCTGGTGCTCGTACAGCGCGGTGCCGTCGAAATGCGCCAGGCCGTGCGGGTCGTTCGGGAAGTGCGACGGCGCCCAGTCCATGATCACGCCGATGCCGTGCTGGTGCAGGGTGTCGATCAGGTACATCAGGTCCTGCGGGCTGCCGTAGCGCGAGCTGGCCGCGAAGTAGCCGGTGGTCTGGTAGCCCCAGGAGCCGTAGAACGGATGCTCCGTCAGCGGCATCAGCTCGATGTGGGTGAAACCCATCTCCACGAGGTAGTGCGCCAGCGGCTGGGCCATCTCGCGGTAGCCGAAGAAGCGGCGGCCTTCCGGCGTGCGCCAGGAGCCGAGGTGCAGTTCGTAGATCGACCACGGTGCATCCAGCGCGTTGCGTGCGCCACGGCCGTGCATCCACTCGCGGTCCTGCCAGTCGTAGTCCAGCCGGGTGACGATGGATGCCGTGCGCGGCGCCTCCTCGGAGGCCAAGGCCAGCGGGTCCGCCTTCCACACCGTGCTGCCGTCGGCGCCGACGATCCGGTACTTGTAGCACTGGCCGACCTGGGCGCCCGCGTCGGACAGTTCCCAAATGCCGGAACTGTCCCAGCGCGGGTACATGGGCACCGGCTGCCAGCCATTGAAATCACCCACCAGCGAGACCTCGCGGGCGGCGGGCGCCCACACGGCGAAGCTGACGCCGCCCTCGGGGCGGGCATGGGCACCAAGATGGTGGTGCAGGCCGTGGTGGTTGCCTTCGCGGAACAGGTAGATATCCAGCGACGACAGGCGTGAAACGCCGGTCGGCCCCGCCCCTGCGTCGAGAAGGGCGGTATGGGGCTGTATGTCGCTGCTGTTGTCCACTGCAACCTCGTTGGCTGGTTGATCCCGCTTACTGGCAGGGCCGGTGGATGTCACCGTCGACGTGCTGGTGACACCCGCGCCTTGTCAGTTCGTATCTGGCAAAGGTATGCGATGCGGCAGCGGCCCCGTGTCGGACAAATCCAAAGCCCTTGTAGGAGGCGGATGACGCAGTGCAGCGTTACGCTTGAAAGGCTAGCAATATGCGTGCGAGCTGAGGCCTCCGGCGGCCATCCGGGCACGTAATGTCTTGAGTCTTGAGCGGGCTGCCGGCCCTGTTGCGGTTCTTCCCGGCGGGCGGGCGCCGGGGGCGGGGGCTAGCGGGGGAACTCGGCGGCCACTTTGCCGGCGGGCCGGCGGCGGGGGATGGTGACGCTGAAGGTCGTGCCGTCCCGCAGGCTGGAGTCCACGTCCACCTTGCCGCCGTGGACGCTGACGAAACGCTCCACGATGTGCAAGCCCAGCCCCAGGCCCTGCAGGTGATGCACCGTGTCCGTACGGTTGCCGCTGGTGAAGGGCTTGAACAGCTCGGCCGGATCCACCGTGTGCAGGGTGCCGCGGTTGTTGACGGTGATGCTGAGCGTGTCCGGGTGGCGGCCGTCGACCCCGAGCTTCACCGGCTGCCCGGCGGGGCCGTGCTCCAGCGCATTGCCCAGCAGGTTGGAAATCACCTGCGCCATGCGGTCGTCGTCGAACACGCCGCGGGTGTCACCCACCTGCTGCATGACCATGCGCCCGGCTTCGTCCAGCGGGGCGAATTCCGCGCAGATGCGCCGGCAGGTTTCGGCCAGGTCGACGTTCTGCAGGTTGAGCATCATTGCGCCGCTGCGCAGGCGGGCCAGCTCCAGCAACTGGTGGATCATCCGCGACATGCGCTTGCTGCTGTCCAGGATGAGGCTGGAGTTGCGCGCGACCGTGGCGTTCTCGTTGCTGGCCATGGACTCAGCCAGATGCCGGATGGCGATCAGCGGATTGCGCAGGTCGTGGGCCAGCACCGCGCTGAACAGTTCGTTGAGCTGCAGCGCGTTGCTCAGGTCCTCCACCTGCTGGGCGATGCGCCGCCGCTGGCGGTGCAGCTCGGCGAAGATGCCGACCTTGGAGCGCAGGCTGAACGGATCGAAGGGCTTGTACAGGAAGTCCACCGCACCGGCTTCGTAGCCCCGGAAAGTGCGCAACGGGTCGTGCGAGGCCGCGGTCAGGAAGATCAGCGGGATGCTGCGGGTGCGTTCGGTGCCGCGGATCAACTCGGCCAGCTCGAAACCGTCCATGTCCGGCATCTGCACGTCCAGCAGTGCCAGGGCGATGTCATCCTCGCGCAGGAGGATCTCCAGCGCGGTGTTGCCGGACGAGGCGGTCAGGATTTCGAGATCGGGACTGTCCAGCAGGCCCAGCATCGCGATGAGGTTCTGCTCCGTGTCGTCCACGACGAGGATCTTGGCCGGCGCCGTCATGCCGTCCTGCGAGAGCTTTTCAGATTTCATGCGGACACCTCCAGCGCCACTTTCTGCTGCAGTCCCAGCAAGCGGTCGGTCATCGCGCGCAAGGGCAGTTCGGCGCACCGCGGGTTGCGTGCCAGCGCGGCCAGCGGCATGGTCGGCACCGCCGCTTCTTCCGCCGCCTGGGCCCAGCCCTGGCCGCCGAGTGTGAACACCGACTGCATGCCGGCTGCGCCGTCGTCGCTGGCGCCACTGAGCAGTACGGCCAGCACGTCGGGGCCGTAGGCGTGGGCGGCCGATTCGAACAACAGGTCAATCGAGGGGCGCGAAAGGTTCACGGGCGGGTCCACGCTCAGGGATACATAGCCGTCCGGCTCCACCATCATGTGGCAGCCAGGCGGCGCGCAATACACCCAGCCGGCTTCCAGCGGCTGCTTGTCCTGGGCTTCCACGAACTGCAGGGCGCAGTGGAACGCCAGCACCTGCGACAGCAGGCTGGGCTGGTCCGGCGGCACGTGCAGCACGAGCATCACCGGCACGTGGAAGCTGGCGGGCAACTCGCGCAGCAGCGTGATGAGGGCGTCCACCCCGCCCGCCGATGCTCCGATGACCACAATTTTCAGCCGTTCCATGGACATGCCCCTCACGTACGAAGCTGGTAGATGCGCTGCTCGGCGTGCAGCGGCGCGAACGCATCGCCATGCTCGGAGAACGCCAGGCTCTCCTTGGAGCCCAGGCTCAGGTAGCCACGCGGCACCAGCGATTCGCGGAACAGCCGGAGGGCTCGGTCCTGCAGGCGCCGGTCGAAATAGATCAGCACGTTGCGGCAGGACACCAGGTGCACCTCGGAGAACACGTTGTCCGTGGCCAGGCTGTGATCGGCGAAAACCATGTGGCGGCGCAGGTCGCGATCGAACACCGCCTTGTCGTAGGCGGCGTGGTAGTAGTCCGACAGCGAACGCCGGCCGCCGGCCTCCAGGTAGCTGGTACTGAACTGGGCGATGCGGCTCGTGGCGTAGATGCCGGATTCGGCCGCGCGCAGGGCCTGGGCGTTGATGTCGGTGGCGTAGATCACGCTGCGCTCCAGCAGGCCCTGCTCGTGCAGCAGGATGGCCAGCGACCAGACTTCCTCGCCACTGCTGCAGCCCGCCACCCACACCTTGATGGACGGGTAGGTGGCCAGCATCGGCAGCACCTCGTCCGCCAGCAGGCGGAAATGCTGCGGGTCGCGGAACATCTCGGAATGCTGCACGGTGAAGAACTGCAGCATGCGGCCGAACAGCTCGGCGTCGTTGAGCACCTTGTCCTGCAGGCCGGACACGGTGGTGCAACCGAAGTGTTCCATCGCCTGCTGCACGCGACGGCGCAAGGACGAGCGCGTGTAGTTGCGGAAGTCGTGCTGGTACTTGAGGAACACGCCTTCCAGCAGCAGGTGCAGCTGGATGTCGAAATCGGAGAGCAGGGGAGGCATCGCCGGCACGCGCTCGTGATAGTGCTCGCGTGGTTTTTCGCGTTCTTGCTCGCGTGCCTGCCCATGATCGTTGCGCGCGCCCATCATTGCGGCAACCAGATGCGGCACAGGGACACCAGCTTGTCGATGTCCACAGGCTTCGGAATGTAGTCGTTGGCGCCCGCCTGCAGGCAGTGCTGGCGGTCATCCTGCATGGCCTTGGCGGTCAGCGCGATGATTGGCAGGCGGGAATGCACCGGGTTGCGGCGGATGGTGCGCATGGCGGTGATGCCGTCCATCTCCGGCATCATGATGTCCATCAG
The DNA here is from genome assembly GCF_036017065.1 of Uliginosibacterium sp. H1. Taxonomy (NCBI): domain Bacteria; kingdom Pseudomonadati; phylum Pseudomonadota; class Betaproteobacteria; order Rhodocyclales; family Zoogloeaceae; genus Uliginosibacterium; species Uliginosibacterium sp. H1. The sequence continues at coordinate 489,406 of NZ_JAYXHR010000001.1, read as the reverse complement.
CACCAGGTCGATGTCGCTGCGGCCGTCCAGCATGTCCACGCCTTCGCGCCCGTTGCGCGCGACTTCCAGCTTGGCGCCCAGGTTCTCGATGACCGCGGTCAGCGCGAACACGTTGCGCATGTCATCTTCCACCAGCAGGATGCGGCGGCCCTCGAAGCCGCTGTCGCGCTGGCGTGCCTGCTGCAGCAGGCGCTGCTTGTCGGGCGGCAGGTCGGCCTCGACGCGATGCAGGAACAGGCTGACTTCATCCAGCAGCCGCTCCGGCGAGCGGGCGCCCTTGATGATGATGGACGCCGAGTAGCGGCGCAGGTGATCTTCCTCCGCACGGGTCAGCGCGCGACCGGTATAGACGATGACCGGGGGAAACGAGCCGGCGTTCTCGGTCATGCGCTCCAGCAGGTCGTAGCCGGAAGCATCCGGCAGCGTGAGGTCCATCACCATGCAGTCGAAGCTCTGCTTCGACAGTTGCGCCAGCGCATCGCTCATGGTGCCGGCCAGCACCGTCTCCACGTCCTCGGCACCGATCAGGCGGCCGATGTTCTCGCGCAGGGTCTCGTCGTCTTCCACCACCAGCACCCGGCGCAGGCGCGTCTTCAGGCGCTCTTCCAGCTTGCGCATGGCATCGGCCAGTTCCTCGCGCGCCACCGGCTTGATGGCATAGCCGACGGCACCGAGTTTCAGCGCCGTCTGCCGATGGTCGTGCACCGACACCATGTGTATCTGGATATGGCGTGTGGCGCTGTTGTGCTTGAGCCGCTCCAGCACGGTCAGGCCGGATTCGTCGGGCAGGTTGATGTCCAGCAGGATGCCGACCGGCTGCAACTCCTCGGCAAGGCGCAGGGCGGCGCCGGCGGTCGAGGTATGCACGCAGTCGAAATCCAGTTCGTGCGCCAGGTCGTAGAGCACCTGGGCGAAGCGCAGGTCGTCCTCCACCACCAGGATGGTGCGGCCGGCGCGCGGCGGCTTGTTGCGGTCGTCGTCGATCTGGGCGACGAAGCGGGGCGCCTCCAGGTCGGGCTGGGTGATGATGCGCGAGGCTGACGCCGCGGCAGCCGAAACTGGTGCCGGCCGCGACGCCGGCGCATCGGCCACGTCCGCGCTGGTGGCCTGGGCCGGTGCGACGGGCAGCACCGGCAGGCGCAGCGTGAAGGTGCTGCCGGCGTCGGGCTCGCTGGTGACCTCCACCGTGCCGCCGAGCAGCTGGGCCAGCTCGCGCGAGATCGACAGGCCCAGGCCGGTGCCGCCGTACTTGCGGCTGGTGGTGCCGTCGGCCTGTCGGAAGGGCTCGAAGATCACGCCCAGTTGATGCTGCTCTATGCCGCAACCGGTGTCCTGCACAGCGAAGACGATCCAGCCATCTTCCGGCGCCGACACCTGCAGGCGGACCTCGCCGGCGTCGGTGAACTTGAAGGCGTTCGACAACAGGTTGCGCAGCACCTGCTGCAGCCGCTGGAGGTCGGTGGTAATGACGTCCGGTGCCGACGGGTCCACATCGATGCGGAAGCCCAGGCGCTTCTGCCGCGCGATGCCTTCGAACACGGCGGCCAGCGACGAGGTGATGCGTGCGACCGGCTCTTCCTTCAGCGAGATGTCGAGACGACCAGCCTCGATCTTGGCCAGGTCCAGGATCTCGTTGATCAGGTCCAGCAGGTCGCCGTTCGCCGCGTGGATGGTGTTGGCATAGCGGATCTCTTCGTCGCTCAGGTGGCCGCTCTTGTTCTCGGCCAGCAGGCGGGAAAGGATCAACGAGCTGTTGAGCGGCGTGCGCAGCTCGTGCGACATGTTGGCGAGGAACTCGGACTTGTAGCGGTTCGAGCGCTCCAGCTCCGACGCGTTGTCCTCCAGCGCTTTCTGAACCGACAGAAGGTGGGTCTTCTGGCGTTCGAGCTGATGGGTGCGCTCGGCCAGCACCTCGTTGCTCTGTTCCAGTTCGGCCTGCTGGTTCTCCAGGCGCGACTGCGAGGCACGCAGGACGTTGCCCTGTTCCGACAGCTCTTCGTTGGAGACGCGCAGTTCTTCCTGCTGGACCTGCAACTCCTCGCTCTGGCGCTGCGTGCGTTCCAGCAACTCCGCAAGCTGGCTTCGGTAGTGGCAGGAGCGGATGCCGATGGCGATGGCTTCGCTGACCACCTCCATCAGCGCCTGCGCGTCGCCCAGCTCGCGCGCCGGGCGCGTGAACGCCAGTTCCACCATGCCGATCACCGTGCCATCGACGGCCAGCGGCGCAATCAGCACTGCACGGGGTGGCATGTCGACCAGGGCGGATGAAATGCGCAGGTCCGCGTGCGCCTCCTGTTCGACGATGCGCAGGCGGCCGTCGCGGGCAGCCTGGCCAATCTGCCCGGTGCCCAGTGTGAAGGCCTCGGGGACACCCTGGGGGTCGTAGGCATGCGACGCGATGCGACGCAGTTTTTCGCCCTCGCGCAGATAGAGCACGCCTACGGACGCTCGCAGGTAGCCGGTAATCGTGTCGAGCAGCCTTGCGCCCATGACCTCCATGGTCTGTTCGCCGATCATGGCCTGCGAGACCTGGGTGGCGCCTTGGCGTTGCCAGGCCGCTTCAGCCAGTGAATTGCGTGAGCGGATGACCTGCTGGATGAGCAACGCCACTGCCCACACTGCGACTAGGTAGACACCGCGGTTGGACAGGGCGACGAGATGATTCGTGGCGGGCGGACTGAGCCAGAACGTCAGTGCGAGGAATGCGGATGCGGCCGCTGCCACGAACAGCGGCACCGAGGCGCGCGACTGCCAGACGCAGAACGTGACCGGAACGATGTACAGGATCCATTCCGAGATCTGCGTGTGCCGGTCCAGCAGGAAGATGCAGACCGTTACCACCGCAACGACGATCTGGACTGTGCGATCTCTGTTGGACTGGGCAACCATTAGGGCCTGCTCACACTTTCTTGCAATGGGAGCAAGGAGTGTAAGGGCCCCGACAAGAGGGCTACTGTCAGACCCTTCCTACACCTGAAGGCGAAATGACGCGCGTAGCGTGATGTACTGCGTGGCTATCGCAATGGCACCACGAGCAATGGAAATGGCACCACGAACGACGGGTGCCACTACGCAATGTCGCGTGCTGCGTTGCAACCAGGTTGCGACGCCTTATGACCAGTAGGGCGGCACGCTGTAGAAGGCGTGCAGCGACCGGCACACCGCCGGATCCGCGAAGTCGGGCCAGTCGTCGCGATCGAAGCCCGGCGCTTCCTTCAGATGCTCGCGGGTCTGGTCGAACACGAAGCAGATGCGCGTCGGATCGAACTGCATGGCCTGCAGCGGCACCGCGAACAGCTTGCTGTCCGAGTCCGGTGTCTCGGCGAATTCGAGTACCACGTAGGCCACGCGTCCCGAGCCGAAGTCGACCATGAAGTCGTTGATCGTGCCCAGTTGTTCGCCGAGGTGATTGATGACCTTGGTGCCGGCCAGGGCCGTAGCGGGAAGATGATTGTTCATGGCTTTTCTCCTTGGGCGGAGCGTTGCGGATCGGGTGATCTGCTTGCCGGAAGCCCTTCAAGGAACCTTGCCCGAAGTGTACTTTTGGTGAAAAGTCACGACTGTCAGCGCGTGACGATGCCAATGTCAGCGTTCGCTTACACAAGGGCGCCGCCAATTGGCCGTAGTATTTCGGAAGGAACATGGTTGTTCCTGGTGCAAGGACGCTGCGCCGAAGATCCGAAATTCCAGATCCGTTCCCCAAAGATAAACATGCCAGACGAACTTTGTTCAGACGTCGACGTCGTGGCCGCCACTCCAGGTGATACCGCAATGGCCACAGAACTGAACAGGACCCGCCACTGCGGCGATGCCGACACGGCCCATGGAACGCGGCTGGCGGTGCTGGCCCGGTTGTCACCGGTGTTCCATCACGAGCTCGTCGGCTCTATCGCACCGATCTCGATCAACCTCCAGCTCGGCAAGAGCCTGCTGCAGCAACCGCAGCCCGACCTGACGCGACTCGGACAGGTCGTCGAGCAGGCGGAAGGTGCGATCGCCACCGCGCGAAAACGCTTCGAGAACCTTATCGGCTGGCTGAGCGGGGATACGTCCTCGCGCCGCGGCCCGCCACGCACAGTGACGGAGATCGTCGCCGATGCGGTCAACCAGCTGCGACTGGAACTGGCACTGCGCCAGGTCACCATCGAGCAGGAGGGGGATGGGCAGCCGCTGGCCGCAATGCGCGACAGGGATCTGCTGTACTTGCTGATCGCGAGCATGCTGGCAGCCATCGATCAGTACCCCGACCTGAACCTCCTGCGCCTCGCTGTCCGTCAGGCGGACAGGAAGGTGGTCGTCGACCTGAGCTGGGGTGTCTCCGGGCTGGGCGGGACGGACATGTCACCGGAAACGGGGCGGCTCGACTGGACCGGCGTCATCGCGCTGGCCGAACAGCTTGGGCTGTCGGTGAAGCTGGACGAAGCAGGCAGGCACTTCACCGCGTCGCACGTCCAGACAGGGCACTGACGCTCGCACCCTATCGACTGCTACGACGCAGGCCTCTCAGGACAGGGCAGAGGCGCCTGTCCGGCGGGTGATGATGTCCAGCAGTTCGTCCGGCATGGCCGGCTTCACGAGGTAATGATCGAAACCGGCATCCACGATGGCCTTGCGCGCGGCGTCGTGGCTGAAGCCGGTGAGGGCGATCAGCATCGGCTGCGCCGTGTCCGTCTCGCTGCGGATGGCCTTGGCGACATCCAGCCCGCTGATATCCGGCAGGCCGATGTCCAGCACCACCACTTCCGGCATCCATTGCTTGAAGCGCGCGATGGCCGACTCGCCGTCGAAAACCGTCGCCGTCTCATGACCCAACAGGTTGAACAGTTCCGCCATCGTGCGGGCGGCATCCATGTTGTCGTCTACCAGGAGGATGCGCGACCCGCTGGCTGATGAAGGTGCTTCGACGGCGGGCTCCGCGGGCACGGTGGGCTCCTTCTGCGGCTCGACCGGTGCAGCGATGAGATCCAGCGTGATGCGGAACTCGCTGCCGTGATTGGCCCCTTCGCTCAGCACGTCGATCCTGCCGTCATGCAGGCGAACCAGGTTTTCGGCCACGCTCAGGCCGATGCCCAGGCCTGCGGAGGGCAGGGCCGCTGGCTGGTTACCCTGGTTGAACAACCTGAACAGGCCGCTGACGGAAGTCGGGTCGATGCCGATGCCATTATCACGCACGCTCAGGATGATCTGTCCGGCTTCGCTCCACACATCCAGGTGGATGCGTCCGCCCATCGGGGTGAACTTCGCGGCGTTGTGCAGCAGGTTACCCAACGCCTGTGACAGTCGGGCCTGGTCCGCGTCCACCCACAGATCCTCTTTAGGCAGGCTCATGTGGAAGTGCTGGGATCGCTCGTTGAAGATGCTCTCGCAGGCTTCCACGGCCTGCGAGGCAATCTCGCCCACCCGCACCGGCGTGCGATGGATCTGCAGTTTGCCCAGCGTGAAGCGCGAAGCTTCCAGCAGGTCGTCGACCAGGCGCCGGAGTTGCAGTGTCTGGCGTTTGATGATCGCCTGCTCCGGCGGCAGTTCCTTGCCGGAGACGTGCTGCTGCAGATTCAGCGCATTGCTGATGGCCGCCAGCGGGTTGCGCAGTTCGTGCGCCAGGATGGCCATGAACTCGTCCTTGCGGCGGTCCTGCTCGCGTAGCTGTTGCTGGTGCTCCAGCAACTGGTCCAGCGTCACCATCATTTCGCGGTTCTGCTGCTCCAGTTCCTCGATCAGCGTGGTGGGGTGGCGACGGATGAGGTCATCGACAAAGGCCTGCAACTCGTTCGGCGTCATTCGCGCATAGCGGGGCGCCAGCGCCATTTTCAGGGTGACGGTGGTGCCGCCCCCGGGGCGCGCTTCGATGACGAATTCATCCACCAGCCGACGGCTGCCCGCGATGCCCATGTGTGCGGAATTGCTTGGGCTGCGCAGCATCTGCTCCACGTTCTTGATGCCCGGACCGTCGTCGATCACCTTGGCCATCAGGAAGGCTGCATTGGTCTGGGGCAGGCGGGCCAATACGAACTCGATCCTGCCACTGCCGGCGTGCTGCAGCGCATTGCGGGCGATCTCGGACACCGCCGTGGCTAGCCGGGTGGCGTGGTTGTCGTCCAGCTCCAGCATGGTGGCGATCTGCCGGGCACGTCGACGACCGGAGAAGATGTCGGAATCGTTGGCGATGCGTGCTGTCAGGATGGGAATCACGACGGCCTGCCGTTTCTCGCCACGACAATGGTGGCGTCATCGTTGTCACGCCGCAGATCGCGGAAGAGGGTGGCTGCGGCGAGAGAACCCGCCCGCATGAGCAGGCCGGGATAGTCGCGCTGGCTCCAGCGCGACGACAACCCGTCAGAACTCATGATCAGCATGCTGGTGGGCGTCCATGGATAGCTTTGCTCGCGGGCGGGGCGGGCCTGGTAGCCCAGCGTGCCGTCCTGCACGACGAGGTGCTGCGTTCCGGCCTCGTCGAGCCTCACGCCGCTGATGTTGCCGATCGAAGCGTAGCGCAACCCGCCGGCCTGTGCGTCCACCGCTGCAACTGCAGCCACCGCGCCACGCGTCTGGCGCAGGCCTTCATGCAGGCGCGCAAGAATGTCTGCCGGTGAGTCCAGCGGAGAGGACTCGAAGATCTCGATGGCACGTTCCGCCGTCGGTGCTGCCATCGGGCCATGGCCCAGGCCGTCCGCCACCATGATCCATGAAACCTGTCCGGCACGGCGTACGCGCCAGCAATCGCCGCTCACGTCCTGGCCGACCTTCGGCGAACTGATGCCGGTTATTTCGAGCAGGTTCGGCTTGCGCATCACCGGCACCGTCGTCGCCGGCGCGGCCTGGGCGTCGAACCAGAACCTTGCCTGCGACACGGTGCCACGGCCTGGCAGGGAGAATATGTCCCAGGCATCCGACTGGCGGACGATGGCACCCAGCCCCAGGCCCAGGCTGCCGGCCGTGGAATAGCCGTCCGCCAGGCACTGGCTGACGTTGTGCATGCCCGGCCCCTTGTCGCTGGCCACGATCTCGATTCCGTTGCGTTCGCCGTCGTTGATCTGCATGAGGAATAGGGTGCCACCGCCGCCGTGCTTGAACACGTTGGACGCGATCTCGCTGGTGACGACGGATATCTGTGCCTCGCGCACTTCGTCCACACCGTGGCGGCGCGTCAGCGCAATCACGCGGCGGCGTGCCTCGGCGACATGGGTATGCTCGCGGATCGCGATTATTTCTGCAGTTTTCGCGTCCATTGCGTGATGCATACCAGAGTGCCCTTTCCGGGCGCGGAATCGATGCTGAATTCGCTGACCAGACGCTTGGCGCCGCCGAGGCCCAGCCCCATGCCACCGCCGGTCGTAAAGCCGTCCTGCAGCGCCTTGGTGATATCCGGAATCCCCGGGCCTTCGTCGCGGAAAGACAGCCGCAGTCCACGGCGTGCCGCCGTGTCCGTCACGTCTTCGATGGTGAACACACCGCCTTTACCGTAGATGAGCGTGTTGCGCGCCAGTTCGCTGGCCGCGGTGATCAACTTGGTCTGCTCGACCGTGGAGAAGGCCAAGGGTGGCTGTGTCCATTGACGCACCAGTGCACGAACCCGCTGCAGATCTTCCTGGTTGCGGATGGGTGCCGACTCACTCCGCGTCGTTTTCGTCGCGATCATCGCCAACGGCCTCCCGCAGGAGGGCCATGCCGCGTTCGACGTTCAGCGCAGTGCGCACGCCGGGCAATGTCAGTCCAAGCTCCACCATCGTGATGGCCACGGCGGGGCGCATGCCGACGAGTACGGTCTCCGCATCGAGGATGCGGGACAGCAAGGCGATATGGGCCAGGGTACGGCCGATGAACGAGTCGACGATGTCCAGCGCGGAGATATCGATCAGCACGCCTCGCGAGCCATGCCGCGACACCATGGTGGTCAGATCGTCCTGCAGGGTCAGGGCCAGCTGGTCGTGAAGCTCCACCTGGATGGTGACGAGCAGGAACTGATTCAGTTTCAGAACTGGAATGCGTTCCATCCCGGCGCGCTCCGTCAGGATTTCTCGGTACTGGATTTCAGGGGGGCGATCCCGCGTCCCAGCTTGGCAAGCGCCAGTCTCAGGGCGTCGGCGAGGCTGGCCTTGGTGGTCACGTCGCCAAGATCTACACCCAGGTGCACGATGGTCTGTGCGATCTGCGGGCGGATGCCGCTGATGATGCACTCAGCCCCCATGAGCCGCGCGGCTGCGATTGTCTTGATGAGATGCTGCGCAACCAGTGTGTCGACGGTGGGCACGCCTGTGATGTCGATGATGGCGATGGCCGCTTCATGTTCGACGATGCCTTCCAGCAGGTTCTCCATGACGGAGTGGGTGCGCTCACTGTCCAGCGTGCCGATGAGGGGCAATGCCAGCACGCCGCTGAAGAGCTCCACCACCGGCGTCGACAGGTCCAGCAATTCCTGCTGCTGCTTCATGATGACTTCCTCGCGGCTGCGCAGGAAGACTTCGGTGGTGTAAAGGCCAAGCGAGTCGAGCACGGTGCTCACGGCCCACACGGCGTCGCCGAGTGCTTCCGCGCTCTTGGCCTCTTGCCGCAGGCGCTGGAATAGCGGCTGCTTAAGTGACAGCACGAAAGTGGCTGTTTCCGTCGGCGAGAAACCCTGTATCGCGCGTGCCCTGGATACGGATTCCAGCACCGTGCGTACATCTGCCCAGGCCGACTCGTTCTCCACCGTGGGGTCGGCAGTCAGCGCCGCAGAGAACAGGTCGATGAACTGGGAGGACTGCTCCAGCGCATCGCCATTGCTCCGGACGCCCGACAGGGAGGAGGAACCTTCCCGCTGCTGCTGGACCCATTCCTTGAGGATGTCCGCCTTGTAACGGGCGACGACGGCAGCGACATCGGTTGCATTGTTGTTCACGTTCTCTCCCTGTTTGAACGGGTCGCCCCGTCTGGCATGTGCAGAGCCATCTTCGCCATGCATGGCGCGAGTTTAAGACCTGCGCCTGAGCGCAGATGTCAGACCAGTCCTACAGTTTGATCCGACGACTACTACGCCTGCATCGCCGGCCTGTCCCTACAGTCGCCACACAAGTCATGACGGTCCCTTTGTGGCTGTTTGTCAGGTCCGTCCGCGTCAGACACTTTCTGGAGGCGTCGCAATGAGTCGGGAAGCCATCGATCCGCAAGTCGTGATCAACACGCTGAAACATCTGGCGGAAGACTGCCGGATACGTGCCCTCGGCTTCGGCGAATGTGCTGCCTACGTACGGCTGCCCGCCCTGCAGCGCCTGCTGTGGGCGAGCGCGGAAGACTGTCGCGCCGCGGCCGCCGAGCTCGACATCCTCATCAACGGACCTACCGCCACCGCGCATGGTAGCCAGCACGACGCCACGCGATGGGGGCCGCAACTGACGCAGGCCCTGGGCCGCAATAGCGACCGGGCAGTGCTGGAGGAGTGCCTGCGTGGCCAGGAGGGCATCCGCTACCGTTATGAGCGCGCCCTGACCATTCCGATGCCGGTCGGCATCCGCCGTGCACTGCAGCGTCACTTCGGCGGCATGTTGCGCTATGCGGAGAAGATCCGCGCGCTGCGTCTGGCCCCCGGCCTCCACTGAACCCCCGACACCGAACGCCCTCTTCATTGATGCTGGCGCAGGAGATCTCATGAAACGCTCTGAGTGGAAATCGAATCACCGGGTGAATCTGCTGCCCAGCTCCGAAGTCTATCTGGAGCGTCTGTGCGGCGCCGTCGCCACCGCGAACCGCGAGGTGTTGATCGAAGCCGATCACCTGCGCGACGACGTCATCGGCCGTGCCCTGGCCGTTGTGCTGATCGGTGCGGCCCAGCGTGGCCTGCGCGTCAGCGTGACGCTGCAGTCGATGGGTTCGTCATCGCAACCCAGCCCGTTCATCAAGGGCCTGATCGCCGCCGGCGTGAAGATCCAGAGCGCGGAGACCTACGTCGATGGCCGGCCTTGCCCGCCACGCAAGCTGGCCGTCGTCGATGGCGAGCGCGCCTTTCTCGGCGGCTTCAGCTTCGATGGCGATGCCCCGGTGGGCGCACCACCAGTGCAGGAGTACGGTGCTGAACTGGTCGGGCCGCTGGTCGAGAGCGTGCGGCTGTTGTTGTTCGCACGTCTGGCCGGCAATCGCCATCCGCTGGAAAGCGAGCGTCGCTACGCGCGTCGCGGCAGGGCCGAACAGCCCGGCGGCGAAGGCTGGGCATGCCTGGTCAGCGGAGACGAGAAGAGCAAGCGTGGCGACGTGCTGCGGCATTACCTGGAAGCGATCCGTCACGCCGAGCAGGACATCGTGCTGGCGAGTGCCTATTTCACGCCTGGCTGGCGCTTGATGAAAGCGCTGACCGAAGCCGCCGCGCGCGGCGTGCGCGTGCGCCTGGTGGTGCAGCACTGGCCACGCCATGCGGCGGCACGCTGGGCGATGAAGCAGATCCACGCCTATCTGTTGCGCCACGGCGTGGAGATGCTGTCGTACCGCCGCTCGCTGCTGCATGGCAGCGTCGGCATGGTGGACGACCAATGGGCGACGATCTGCTCGGGCAGCCAGAACATGGAGACGCACCTGGTGGTGCGCGACCGTCAGTTCAACGCCGCGCTGCGTGCGCACCTCCACGGCCTAATGTGCTTCGATTGCAAGCTGGAAGACGAGGCCCGCCTGCCGCAGGGCGTAGGTTTTCTGCGTGCGCTGGCGGGTGTGCTCACCTTGCGCATGATGGACGATGTGCCACGCCTGCCGTCGCAGTCCCGTCCGGCATACACGCCGGCCCGCACCGGTGCCGCGCCCATCGGCCGGACTGTTTCGGGGCATTCCTGAACGGCAGGGCCTGAGGGCCCGTCCTGCGCTCTGATCATTCCAGGTTCCCAAGACACTCATTCAGCTGAATCAGTCAGCTGAATGAAGAAACGGCCTCCCGAGGGAGGCCGTTCTCATTGCGATGTGGTCAGTACGTTGCGACGCGTCGCGATGACGCGTCACGGGTCTCAGAAGCCCACGCGGTCCCACACGCGACCGGACTTAGCCGCCAGCACGAGGTCGTCCAGCTCGCTGGGGCTGGCCAGGTCGATGACGCCGAACTCTCCCTTCACTGCAGCCTTGCCGGCGAGCGCGTCGCAGCCGGCAATCCCGATGGCCTTGTAGTGACCGAAGGCATCGCGCAGCCATTGCTGGGCCGTCGGCAGGTCGACCAGCGCATCGCTGACCGACTCGTTGCTCAGCACCACGACAGCGTGGAACAGGACCGACGGTGCACCGGCGAGCGCCATGTCCACTGCATGCACCTTGCCGCTGCTGTCCTGCACGGCACCCGGCTTGAGGGCCACCTTGGCGAGCTTGGCTTTCTCGTTCTTCAGGCGGCTTTCCAGCGCGACCAGCATGTCGGGATCGAAGCCGTCACCGAGCAGCACCGCAAGCTTGCGGCCTTCCAGCGTGCTGCGTGCCTTGGCCAGCAGGCTCAGGGCCGGGCTCGGCGGCAGATCCTGCGGGGCCTGCGCCGGCTCGATGACGTCGGCCTTGCCGCTCATTCCCAACTGGTCCGAGACTTCGACCTCCAGCGCTGCGTCGATGATCTTCAGGTGACCCAGCATGCGGGTACGGATCGCGATCGTCTCGACCTTGCCGAGTTCGAACGCCAGCGCGTTGGCGATGTGCTCGCGCTCGGGCGGCGTCATCGACAGCAGGAACTGGCGGGCCTGCGAATAGTGATCGGAGAAGGACTCGGCGCGCAGGCGCGTCTTGTTGCCTTCCACCGGGGCAGGGAAGCTGGTGAAGCCGTGCACCGGGCATTCGCGCGGCGCGTCCGCCGCCAGCGAGTTCGGCTCGTAGGCCACGCGGCCCTTCGGCACCTCCATCTGCGCCATACCGTCGCGCGTGAAGTTGTGCATCGGGCAGCGTGGCTTGTTGACGGGCAACTGGTGGAAGTTCGGCCCGCCCAGGCGGCTGAGTTGGGTGTCCAGGTAGGAGAACAGGCGCCCCTGCAGCAAGGGGTCGTCGCTGAAGTCGATGCCGGGCACGATGTTGGCGGGGCAGAAGGCGACCTGCTCCGTCTCGGCGAAGAAGTTGTCGGGATTGCGGTCAAGCACCAGCTTGCCGACGATATCCAGCGGAACCTCTTCCTCGGGAATCAGCTTGGTCGGATCGAGTACGTCGAAGGCCAGCCTGTCGGCGGTCTCCTGGTCGAACACCTGCAGCGCCAGTTCGTACTCCGGGTACTGGCCGCTCTCGATCGCTTCCCACAGGTCGCGGCGGTGGTAGTCCGGATCGGCGCCGTTGATCTTCACCGCCTCGTCCCACAGCACCGATTCGCTGCCGATCACCGGCCGCCAGTGGAACTTGACGAAGCGGCTCTCGCCGAATTCGTTGACCAGACGGAAGGTGTGCACGCCGAAGCCTTCCATCATGCGGTAGGAGCGCGGAATGGCGCGGTCCGACATCGCCCACATGATCATGTGCATGGATTCCGGCATCAGAGAGATGAAGTCCCAGAAGGTGTCGTGCGCCGAGGCGGCCTGCGGGAAGCCACGGTCGGGCTCCTGCTTCACGGAGTGCACCAGGTCGGGAAACTTCATCGCGTCCTGGATGAAGAACACCGGGATGTTGTTGCCCACCAGATCGAAGTTGCCTTCCTCGGTGTAGAACTTCACCGCGAAGCCACGCACGTCACGCGGCAGGTCGATCGACGAGGAACCACCCGCGACGGTGGAGAAGCGCACGAACACCGGCGTCCTGACCGACGGGTCCTGCAGGAACTTCGCGCGCGTGATGCCGGACAGCGAGCGGTAAGGCTGGAAGTATCCGTGCGCACCGGAGCCGCGCGCGTGGACGATGCGTTCGGGAATCCGCTCGTGATCGAAGGAGGTGATCTTCTCGCGGAGGACGAAGTCCTCCAGCAAGGTCGGCCCGCGCGAGCCCACGCGCAGGGAGTTCTGATTGTCCGCGACAGGAATGCCCTGGTTCGTGGTCAGCAGCGTCTCCTTGCCCCCGCCGTGCTGGCGGTGAAGCTCACCGCCGTTTCCGGTGCGATCGGCGCCCGGCGCGCCAGGGTGGGAGTGGGCGGTACGAGTGTTCATGGCGAAGCTCCTGTTATCGGGACAACAAAAACGCGTACCTGGGTACGCGTCGGGTGTGATGCGGTCCTGCCGTCGTCGGTCAGGCAGGTTGAGGGGCGTAGCCTGCGAGCAACGCTTCCTTGCGTGCCTGCATGCGCCTGCCCAGTGCGGCGGTGTCGATGCGGCTGGCATCGACGCGGGGGAACAGTTCGCGCTGCTCCTCCTTGACGTGGTGCTGGATGTACTCGCCCAGCACCTTCACGCGCGCATCGAAGTACGGTTCCTCGGGATCGTCATCGCGGATCTGGGCGATGAGCTCATTCGCGCTGGCATGCTCGACGACGGCCTCGTCCAGCAGGTCGTCCAGTTGCAGCATGCGGCGCACGGCGGGGTAGAAGATCTCTTCCTCGATCTGGGTGTGCACTTCCAGCAACATGCAGATCTGGTCGGCGACGATGCGCTTGCGTGCGGCCGACCGTAGGCGCTCGTACTGGTCGAACAGCGCTTCGACTTCCTTGTGATCCGCGCGCAGCAGGCGGATCGCGTCGGTGGATTGCGCACGCTCAACACGGCCATGAGGCGTTTGCTGAGGTGCGTGGCGTACGTTGTGCGGATTGGCGTGGGTGCTCGGCATGTCGATTCCCCTTTTCAAGGTGTCATCACGGATGACCTGAGGCGGATCATCGACTCAATGGCAAGCCGTCAGGGTCGGAACGCTGCGCTTTCGGGTGTCGGTACGCTCCTACAGTCGAGCGGTGGCGACAGACCGCACTCTCCTGTGCATGCACCAACGCCTGGGGACGTTGCTAAACGGCGGTCGCCGTCCTTGACTTGGCTGGCCCGATCGGTTCGAATCCCGGCCCTGTGCCCGGATGGTGAAACTGGTAGACACAAGGGACTTAAAATCCCTCGGCGCAAGCTGTACGGGTTCGATTCCCGTTCCGGGCACCAGCCTGCATTCCTGCAGCGTCCGACGAAGTCCGAACAGCCTTTCAGACAGGCGGCTGGCAGCGGATTGCCGTGTGCGATGCACTGAAGACAATCGGGCAGTGCAAGATCTTTCTCGGAAAGCTGGGGGAGTGGAACCGCTGATCGCGGCGTTGCCCTTGCTTGCCGATCCCCGACCAGCTGTCAGTTCTACGCTTCTTTCACCCGCAGCAACTCAAAGGGCCGGAGCGGCGGAGGATCCTTCTGCTCTTGCGTGGTGACTTCTTAAACTTCACCCGCGCAGCGGAAGCCGGACCGAGAAACTTGCGCCTCCACCAGCACGGTTGCGGACTTCAATACTTCCTTGGTGGGCTTCGACGATATGTCGGGCAATGGACAGTCCCAGCCCCAGACCGCCTTGAGAACGGACAAGCGGGTCATCACCCTGATGGAAGCGCTCGAAGATGTGGGGCAGCAAGCTATCAGGTATCCCGGGGCCGTTGTCAGCGACCTCGATTACTGCAACGACGCCGATGCGCTGTGCTGTGATCTCCACCCTGGAGTCGCGTGGCGAGAATTTCACCGCGTTGGACAGCAGATTCCACACTACCTGCTGCATCCGATGCGGGTCCGCCACGGCTGGTAGAGAGGTTCTGTCCGATTGGACCAGCGCAATCTGCTTGGCATCGGCCATCGGTTTCATGGTCTCGAGTGCTGCCTCTACACAACCAGTCAGGTCCGTCTCGACGGGCTGGATTTCGAGCTTGCCGGCCATGATGCGGGACACGTCCAGCAGATCATCCACCAGATGCTTCAACGTCATCGCGTTGCGGATGATGACGTCGGCCGCACGCTCCCTCATGTCCGGACCCGCTTTACCCGTCTGAAGGATCTGGCCCCACCCCAGAATCGCACTCATGGGGTTGCGAAGCTCGTGGGACAGCATGGCGAGGAACAGGTCCTTCATCCGGTTGGCTTCCTCCGCAGCAGCCCGGGCTGCAGTTTCGGATTCCAGAAGGTGTCGTCGTTCTGTTTCGGCTCGCTTCCGATGCGAGATGTCCACCCATGACACCAGGCCGCCAATCGGCTTCCCCTCTGCATTCAGAATCGGAGCGGCGTTGGAGGACACATGGATCAACGCCCCGTTGGCGGCTCGCAGCAACCACTCTTCGTCGATGATCACGGCACCGTCGCAGGCCCGGTGCAAAGCCATTTCTTCAGGGGCCGCACGCGTCACGCCGTCCAGGTGGTAGACGCCCCAAGCGTCCCACGCCCGACTGTCAGCCGGCGTACTGCCTTCAATCATTTTCTGGCCATGCCGACTGACCGCGACGATCTGTTTGTCGGGTCCGAGTGCGATGGCGAGCCCCTCTGGAACGTGATCGAGGATAGCTTGCAGGATCTGGGCCTTTTCCTGCGTTTGCAGAAGTGCAGATTGCAGCTTGTGCTCAACGACGATCTGCTCCGTGACGTCGAAGTTCACCCCGACAAGACGCGGCGAATTGCCCTCCGGGCCGGTCTCGACGGCCGCGCGCGTCGCGAGCCATCGCGTCTCTCCGTCGGCCCTCTTGATCCGGAAGCGAATGCTGAGTTCTTCACTGGTGGCAAGCGAGCGGCTGACCCCGGCCATGACAGCCTCGATGTCGTCCGGGACGATGTACCTGAAGAAGTCTTCGTCGATCTCGCGTCCGGAGCGTTCGGGCACGCCAAGCATCTGATAGATCCCTTGGCTCCACCATGCCCGGCCATCCGCCGGATTCCACTCCCACGCGGCAATTCGCATGACGTCGAGGGCACACGCCGTTGCAGGCGCACTTACGACATCCTTGCCGGCTTCATCGAAGCCCGTATCGGCGACAGTCACGAGCCACCGCCCATCCGGAAAATCGGCTGAAGCCACGGGTGTGGCATCAAGTACAAGTGCGCGACTTTCACCGTCAGCAGCCCTGATGGCACTGAAGCGGAGCTGGAACGAATGGCCTTCATCAAGACCCAGCTGCCAAACTGTGGACAGGCGTTCTTGTTCTGCCGGAGCCGAGCGCTGCCAGAGAGCTTTAGCGTCGCATACCGACAAACCGGAAAACTCGGCCCACCATGTATTGAGATGGACCGTGGCGCCGCGTTGCATCACCAGAAGAACGGCGCGGTCCGCTCCAGTCGAAGGCGCTACCGGGGGATTCATGAGTCAATCCTGGAACTGGCGGCCCATGCCGCACCTCCGCGGAGTATAAGGACTGCGCAGAGGTTGGCGGACGCAGGAGAGTTAATTGAACGCCTGAGTTGAAGGCCTGCACCTGCGGACCTGGACTCACTCCACGGAGCCCAGGGCTCGAAGTGACGAGGCAGGTCTCGCGGACGCATGCCACGCAAGGGGTCATCGTCAGGGAGATGTCAGTACGGACCCCGGCGCCCGGTAGCGGAACCGCGGTCCAGGAAAAAACAACGCCCCGGATCGGGGCGTTGTCGGTCATGCGATGGACTTCAGGGCCGGGGCTTACTCTGCCGCGTTGAGGCCATGCTTGCGGAAGAGGGCGCGTGCGGCAGCGGTCTGTTCCGCCGTCGCGGGCAGCGTGTCGGCAAGCTCGTATTTCATGTTGAGCTGGTCCCACTTGAACTTGCCGAGCTGGTGGAAGGGCAGGACGTCCACCCGTTCGACATTGCCCAGTCCGGCGCAGAACTTCGCCACGCCTTCGACGTTGTCCGGCGCGTCGGTGAGGCCGGGCACCAGCACATAACGCAACCACACGGGGCGCTTGCGCTCGGCCAGCCGGCGGGCGAATTCCAGCACCGGCTCGACCGGCTTGGCGGTGACGCGAAGGTGCGTCTCCGGGTCCCAGCTCTTGATGTCGAGGAGGAACAGGTCGATCTCTTCCAGTTCCTCGTCCGACAGCTTGTTGCCAAGAAAGCCGTTGGTATCCAGCACGGTGTGTACGCCCAGGGCCTTGGCGCCATGCATCAGCTGCATGACGAAACGGTCCTGCACCAGGGGCTCGCCGCCAGACACGGTGAGGCCGCCGTTGGCGGCCTTCAGGAAGGGCGCGTACTTCGCCAGCTCCTGCAGCAGGTCGTCGACGCAGACCAGCCTGCCGTTCTTCAGCTTCCAGGTGTCCGGGTTGTGGCAGTACTGGCAGCGGAACTCGCAGCCGGTGGTCCAGTAAACCAGGCGCATGCCCGGACCATCGACCGCAGAGCCGGTTTCCTCCGAGTGGAGGAAACCCCAGCGCCCGCCGCGCAGCAGGTCGTTCGTCTGCGCGTCGGGCATGGTGTTGCTGTGCTCGACGCGCAGATCGAAACGGCTACCGCGCAGGGGCGTGTCCATGATGCTTGCCTCGGCTCGTTCAGACTTCGCCGTGGAAGGTGCGGTTGATCACATCCAGCTGTTGCTCGCGCGTCAGCTTGATGAAGTTCACCGCGTAGCCCGACACCCGGATGGTGAGCTGCGGGTAGTTCTCCGGGTGCTCCATGGCATCGACCAGCATGTCGCGGTTCAGCACGTTGATATTCACGTGGAAACCGGTAGTGCCGAAGAAGCCGTCCAGCGAGCCGGCCAGATTCACGACCTGGTCGTCACGCGTGTTGCCCAGACCGCTCGGCACGATGCTGGAGGTCATGCTGATACCGTCCTGGCAGTGCTCGTACGGAATCTTGGCGACCGACATGGCCGAGGCGATGAAGCCCAGCTTGTCGCGGCCGTGCATGGGGTTGGCACCCGGTGCGAACGGTTCGCCGGCACGGCGGCCGTCGGGCGTGTTGCCCGTGTTCTTGCCGTACACCACGTTGGAGGTGATGGTCAGGACCGACTGGGTGTGCAGCGCGTCGCGGTAGGTCTTGTGCGTGCGCAGCTTGTTCATGAAGGACTCGGCCAGCCAGGTGGCGAACTGGTCGACGCGGTCGTCGTTGTTGCCGAACTTCGGGAAGTCGCCTTCCGTCACGTAGTCGGTCACCAGGCCGCTGTCGTCGCGCACCACTTTCACCTTGGCGTACTTGATGGCCGACAGCGAGTCCGCCACTACCGACAGGCCGGCGATACCGAAGGCCATCGTGCGCAGCGGGTTGTAGTCGTGCAGCGCCATCTCGATACGCTCGTAGGCGTACTTGTCGTGCATGTAGTGAATGACGTTCATCGCATTCACGTAGGTGCGGGCCAGCCAGTCCATCGCGGTGTCGAAATTCTTCATCACCGTGTCGAAGTCCAGCACGTCGCCCTTGACGGCGTCGAAGGCGGGCATCACCTGTGCGCCGGACATTTCGTCGCGGCCGCCGTTGATGGCGTACAGCATGCACTTGGCAAGGTTCACCCGGGCGCCGAACAGCTGCATCTGCTTGCCGACGCGCATGGCGGATACGCAACAGGCGATGGCGGTGTCGTCACCCCAGGCCGGACGCATCAGTTCGTCGGACTCGTACTGCACGGCACTGGTGTCGATGGACACCTTGGCGCAGAACTGCTTGAAGCCGGCGGGCAGCTTGGGCGACCAGAACACGGTCATGTTGGGTTCCGGTGCCGGGCCCAGGTTGTACAGGGTCTGCAGGTAGCGGAAGGAAGTCTTGGTCACCAGCGAACGGCCGTCTTCGGCGATGCCACCGATGGACTCGGTCACCCAGGTCGGGTCACCGGAGAACAGTGCGTCGTATTCCGGCGTACGCAGGAAGCGCACGATGCGCAGCTTGATGACGAAGTCGTCGATGATCTCCTGCGCCTGGGCTTCGGTCAGCGTGCCTTCCTTGAGGTCGCGTTCGAAGTAGGCGTCCAGGAACGTGGAGGTACGGCCCAGCGACATGGCGGCGCCGTTCTGCTCCTTCACCGCGGCGAGGTAGCCGAAGTACAGCCATTGCACGGCTTCCTTGGCGGTGGCAGCGGGCTTCGAGATGTCGAAGCCGTACTTGGCCGCCATCTCCTTCAGTTCGTTCAGTGCCTTCAGTTGTTCGGACAGTTCTTCACGGTCGCGGATGATCGCGTCGGTGGAGTGCTCGCCGTCGATCGAGAGTTTTTCGGCCTTCTTGGTCTCGATCAGGCGATCCACGCCATACAGCGCCACGCGACGATAGTCGCCGATGATGCGGCCACGGCCGTAGGCATCGGGCAGGCCGGTCACGATGTGCGAGCGACGGGCCTTCAGCACGTCCTCGGTGTAGGCATCGAACACGCCTTCGTTGTGCGTCTTGCGGTACTTGGTGAAGATGTCCTTCACCGATTGGTCGACCGGGAAGTTGAAGGCCTTGAGGCCGCCTTCGACCATGCGCCAGCCACCGTTCGGGAAGATCGCGCGCTTGAGCGGGGCTTCGGTCTGCAGGCCGACGATGACTTCGTTGTCACGGTCGATGTAGCCGGCGTCGTGAGCGGTGATGGAGGAGGGAATCTGGGAGACGTCGAGCACGCCGCGCTCGCGTTCCTTGACGAACAATTCGGACAGTTTTGCCCACAGCGCGGTGGTGCGCGGGGTTGCGCCGGCGAGGAACTTGTCGTCGCCTTCGTACGGTGTCACGTTGGTGACGATGAAATCGCGTACGTCGATGCCAAGCTTCCAGCTACCCGGCTTGAATCCGCGCCAGGCCTGCGTCAATTGATCGTCCATGACAGTCTCCACAACCAGAGGGTCTCGTTCGGACATGATCTGCTCCTTGCATTAAGAAAATCGGTCGGAATCCGGGTCTGGATTCCTGCGCTTTCAGTGGTCTTTTGAACCACTTCCGCGCCACGACTTCAGTATGTGACCGGCCTTTCTCGAAAACCTGATGCAGATCAAGTTCGCAGGTAAATGCTTGTTCTGATTAGTTGATTCCGGAATCAGACTGGCTTATGTGCGATCGCAGCAAACAAATATGCGGTCCACATGAATGCCTTCAGCATCAACATGATGGCACCGATTCGTGCCATTGACGTGACTTTTCAAGCGGACAACTGCTTAAGTACTTCCCGCACTTTCTGGGCCCGCAGCTTGCTGTCCACGGCGGCGATGTTGACAGTGAGTTTGTCCTGCCCGGCGAGCTTCCAGTTCCGGTTCTTCTGGATGAGCTGGATGATCCGGATCGGTTCGATCGGCGGGTTGGCGACGAAGTGCAACTGCACCCGGGTTTCGCTCGCGTCGATCTTGATGATGCCCAGCGGCTTGGCTGCCACGCGCAGGCGGTGGGTTTCCAGCAGCGTTTGCGTCTGCTCCGGCATTTCGCCGAAGCGGTCGATCAGTTCCTCCTGCAAAGCCTGCAGCTCCTCCGTGTCGTCGCAGTTGGCCATGCGCTTGTACAGCGTCAGGCGCTCCTGCACGTCACTGCAGTACGCATTGGGCAACAGGGCAGGGGCGTGGAGGTTGATTTCCGACACGACGTCCAGCGGCTGCGACAGGTCCGGCTCCTTGCCGGCCTGCAGGTCCTTCACCGCGCGCTTCAGCATCTCGCTGTACAGCGAGAAGCCGACCTGCTGGATCTCGCCCGACTGGGACTCGCCCAGCACCTCGCCAGCGCCGCGGATCTCCAGGTCGTGCATCGACAGGAAGAAGCCGGAGCCGAGGTCCTCCATCATGGTGATGGCCTCCAGCCGCTTCTGCGCCTGCGCCGTCGGCTTGGCGTTCGCGTCGGTCAGCAGGTAGGCGTAGGCCTGGTGGTGGGAGCGGCCGACGCGGCCGCGCAGCTGGTGCAGCTGCGCCAGGCCGAAGCGGTCGGCACGGTTGATGATGATGGTGTTGGCGGTCGGGATGTTGATGCCGGTCTCGATGATGGTCGAGCACAGCAGCAGGTTGGCGCGCTGGGTGGTGAAGTCGCGCATCACGCGCTCCAGCTCGCGCTCCGGCAACTGGCCGTGGCCGACGACGACGCGCGCCTCCGGCAGCATTTCCTCCAGCGCGACGCGCATGTTCTCGATGGTATCCACCTCGTTGTGCAGGAAATACACCTGCCCGCCGCGCTTGAATTCGCGTAGCACGGCCTCGCGCACGATGCCCTTGGAGTAGGCCTGCACGAAGGTCTTGATGGCCAGCCGCTTCTGCGGCGCGGTGGTGATGGCGGAGAACTCGCGCAGGCCTTCCAGCGCCATGCCCAGCGTGCGGGGAATCGGCGTGGCGGTCAGGGTCAGGATGTCGACCTCGCTGCGCAGCGTCTTCAGCGCCTCCTTCTGGCGCACGCCGAAGCGGTGCTCCTCGTCGATGATCACCAGGCCCAGGCGCTTGAACTCCACGTCCTTCTGCAACAGGCGATGGGTGCCGATGATGATGTCGACCTTGCCTTCCGCCAGCAGCTCGAGCGATTCGGCCTGCTCCTTGGCGCTGCGGAAACGCGACAGCTCGGCGAGCTTGACCGGCCAGTCGGCGAAGCGGTCGCTGAAAGTCTGGAAATGCTGCTCGGCGAGCAGGGTGGTGGGGCAGAGCACGACCACCTGCTTGCCGTCGGCCACCGCGATGAAGGCGGCACGCAGGGCGACCTCCGTCTTGCCGAAGCCGACGTCGCCGCACACCAGCCGGTCCATCGGCTTGCCGCCACGCATGTCGGCCACCACCGCGTTGATGGCGGCGAGCTGGTCCGGCGTCTCCTCGAAGCCGAAGCCCTCGGCGAAGGCATCCAGGTCGTGCTGCTTGAAGTCGAACTTGTGGCCGGGACGGGCGGCACGCTGCGCGTACAGCGAGAGCAGTTCCGCCGCGGTGTCGCGCACCTGTTGCGCAGCCTTGCGCTTGGCCTTCTCCCACTGGCCGCTGCCCAGCTTGTGCAGGTCGACGTTCTCCGGATCGGCACCGGCGTAGCGGGTGATGACGTGCAGTTGCGACACCGGCACGTACAGCTTGTCGTCGTTGGAGTACTCCAGCAGCAGGAACTCCATGTCGCCTTCGCCGAGGTCCATGTGCACCAGGCCCTGGTAGCGGCCGATGCCGTGGCTCTGGTGCACCACCGGATCGCCGACCTTCAGTTCCGACAGGTCCTTCAGCCAACCCTCGACGGTGGCCTTGCGGCCTTCGCGGCCACGACCGCGGGGACGCGCCTGGGTGGCGTACAGCTCGTTCTCGGTGACGATGGCGATGCGCGATTCGGCCAGCAGGAAGCCGGACGACAAGGGTCCGGTGCCAAGCGCGAATTTTGGCCCCACCGTCGCACCGCCTGCCATGAAGCCTGACAGGTCCGCACTCGTTTCCGGCTTCAAGCCGTACTCGGCGAAATACTCGGCGATGGTCTGCTGGCGGCCCGGTGACTCGGCCAGCACCAATACGCGGCCATCGAAGCCGGACAGGAAAGCCTTGAATTTGTAGAGCGGATCGTTCGCCTTGCGCTCGACCGCCAGCTCCGGCAGCGCCACCGCAGGTGGCGGCACCTCGCTGCCGCTGGCGCCGATGGCGACGCGGGTGCGCGTCTTGGCGGCGACGAAGAACTGCTCGGCGGACAGGAAGAGGTCTGCAGGTGGCAGCAAGGGGCGGGCACGGTCGCCCGCCATCAGCCTGAAGCGGCTGTTCGCCTCGACCCAGAAGGCCTCGATGGCGGCATTGACGTCCTGGTGCAGCACCAGCATGGCGTCGGTCGGCAGGTAATCGAAGACCGTCGCCGTCTCGTCGAAGAACAGCGGCAGGTAGTACTCGATGCCGGGCGACGCGATGCCGTTCGACACATCCTTGTAGATGATGCTCTTGGTCGGGTCGCCCTCGAAGGCTTCGCGGAAGCGCTGGCGGAACGCACTGCGCGCCTTCTCGTCGAGCGGGAATTCGCGCGCCGGCAACAGGCGGATCTCCGGCACGGGAAACACCGTGCGCTGCGTGTCCGGGTCGAAGGTGCGGATGGTCTCGATCTCGTCGTCGAAGAGGTCGAGCCGGTAGGGCAGTTGCGCGCCCATCGGGAACAGGTCGATCAGCCCGCCGCGTACCGAGAACTCGCCCGGGCGCACCACCTGCGTGACATGGTCGTAGCCGGCCAGGGTCATCTGGTTGCGAAGGCCTTCCACGTCCAGTTGCTGGCCGGCCTTCATGAAGAAGGTGTAGCCGGCGAGGTAGGCCGGCGGCGCCATGCGGTACAGCGCGGTGGACGCCGGCACCAGCGTGACGTCGGATTCGCCTTTCTGGATCGCATACAGCGTGGCCAGCCGCTCCGACACCAGGTCCTGGTGCGGCGAGAAAGCGTCGTAGGGTAGCGTTTCCCAGTCAGGCAGCAGGTTCACCCGCAGGGCCGGTGCGAACCAGGCGATCTCTTCGGCCAGGCGCTGGGCGTCCAGCGGGTTGGCCGTCACCACCGCCAGCTTCTGGCCCTGGCTGGCGAGCTGCGCCAGCGCGGCGGCATCGGCGGCGCCGTGCAGGCGCGGCAGGTCCATGCGCTGGCCGGCCTTCGGCAAGGCGAGTCGGGAAAAGGACGGAATGGGCAGGGCGACGGGCTGGCTGGACATGCGATCGGACAGGGCTGGCAAGGCTGCGGAGAAGCAGCACAAATGAACACACCGCGCGGCGGTCGGAACCGGCGCACGGAAGGGCAGACAAGCGAAGGGATTATAAGTTGAAAGTATGAAGGGCCCGTTTTCACGGGCCCTTCAGCAAGACAGCATCAGCAATCGGAAAGGCCGCCCGGCCTGTTGTTCAACCCGCCTCGACGCGGTTCTTGCCCGCGCGCTTGGCGCGGTACATCGCCTGGTCGGCACGATCCAGCGCGGTGGCCGGCTCTTCTTCCATGCCCATCTGCGTGACGCCGGCACTGAAGGTGATCAGCAGCTTGCGGTTGTCGGCCAGGAAGAAGCGCTTGGTCAGCTCCCGCTGCAGGCGCGTCAGCACACCCACCGCGCCATCGACCACGGTATCGGGCAGCAGGATGACGAACTCCTCGCCGCCGTAGCGGCCACAGGAGTCCTGCGGGCGCAGGTTTTCGCGCACCACGCCGGCGATGTGGCGCAGCGCCTCGTCGCCGGTGGCATGGCCGAAGGTGTCGTTGAGCTGCTTGAAGTTGTCGATGTCCAGCAACGCCATACACAGCGGCGAGTTGCGCCTGCGCATCCGCGCGATCTCGCGGGCGATGGTTTCTTCCAGGCCCTTGCGGTTGAGCGCGCCGGTCAGCGGATCGTGCCGCACCAGTTCGCTGGCCGTTTCCAGCTCGCCTTCCAGCCGGGCGATCTCGCGATAGGCCTGGTCCACCGTCGTGCGCAAGGCGGTGAGTTCTGCCTGCGATTGATGGGCGCGGGTCTGGACGTGGCGGGTCTCGCTGATGATCTCTTCGATGAGGCCGGACAATTCGTCCATGCCGTGCGCTTTCGACACGCGGCCGGCAAAGACTTCCATCTTGCCGTGGAAGACGCCGGTCGAGTCGGCCAGCTCGGACAGTCGCTCGACGAAACTGGCCAGCATCTCGCGCATCTTGCTCTGCGCGTCGCTCAGGCTGCGCTTGAGCGTGCCCTGCTTGAAGATGACGTCGCGCAGGCGCTCGCGGACTTCCTCGATGATGTCCTTGTCCAGCGGCTTGCCGAAGAGCTCGAGCAGTACCGACATCTGGCCGGACAGCCACTTGTCGTCCACCACCAGCTCGCCGATGTTTTCGATGACCAGCTGCAGCAGGTTCAGCAAGGCCTGGCGGATGTAGCTCTGGTCCTGTGCGACCCACTGCACGCGGTAGGCGAACTTCTGCAGGCGCTGCAGGAACTCGTCCTCGCCGCCGGGCAAGCCCGTGCGCAACTCGCGCGCCAGTGCCTTCGATTCGTCCGCCAGTTCGGGCGTGTCGATCAGCAGCATGCCGATGGCGTTGTCCAGCGTGGCCGCCACCACTTCGAGCAGGGAGCTGCCACCACCCGCCGTCGCGACGGCAGAGGCCGCAGCAGTCGCCAAGGACGCGCTGGCCGCCGTGGCGGCCGCAGCCGCTGTCGCAACCGGCCGCGGCAAGGCGTTCGTAACGGGAGAGTCAGCCGTTCCCAGGGTCTCGATGGCCGTGGCGGTCGAGGAGGGCGCCTGCGCCCAACCGCGCACCAGCCCCTGCAGGCGGGTGAACAGCAGGTCCGCGTCGGAGGCGTTGGCCTGCAGCACATGCTCCAGTGCCTCGCGCTTGCTGGTTTCGCTGAGGCCGGCCTGGCGGCGCTCCAGTTGTGCCAGCAGGTCTCCCAACAGCGCCGACCACGCAGGGGCGGGGGCGGCCTGCTCGCCGAGCAGGTTGATCATCTGGTTGCGGAAGCCGTTCCAGTTGCGTTCCTGGATGGCAACCTCGATGCGGCGGGCCAGCCGTAATTGCTCGGGCGTCGCGCGTGGCAGCGACGCGGCCAGCATCTTGAGCTGGCGTTCGGGAAAGGTTTCGTCGTTCGGCGCGCCGGAGATCTTGTTGTAGAACTCCCTGAAGTTCTCCGGCGTGGGCGGGATGCGCTGCGTGGCAAGACGCCGCAGGACTTCGCGAGCAATTTCCGACGGGTTGGATTGTTCCGGCATGTTGCGTGTCGCCCCCAGCGACAGATTGGCACTTCGACTACTGCGTTCTTTTTCGTTCTTGCGGCGTGCCGGTCACTCGACCAGTCCGTGCTTGAGCCCGTAATGGGTCAGCTCTGCGTTGTTGCGCAGCTTCATCTTTTCCAGCAGGCGGGCCCGATACACGCTGACCGTCTTGACGCTGAGGTTGAGCTGCTCGGCGATCTGCGTCAGCGTCTTGCCGGAGGAGATCATGCACAGCGTCTGGTATTCACGATCCGACAGCTTCTCGTGCGGCGGCCGTTCGAGATCCTCGGTGATGGCATTGGCCAGCTCCTCGGCGACCGCGGCGCTCACGTATTTCTTGCCTGCAGCGACCTGGCGCAGGGCGGTGACGAGTTGCTCCGGCGCCCCCTGCTTGGAGAGGTAGCCTGCCGCACCTGCACGCAGCGCACGCACGGCGTACTGCTCCTCCGGGTGCATGCTGAGGATCAGCACCGGCAGCTTGGCGAATTCCTTCTTGATCAGCTTCAGGGTGTCGATGCCGTTGCGATCCGGCATGGATACGTCCATCAGGACGACGTCGTACTGGCTGTTGCGCAGCATCTGCAAGGCACGTACACCGCCGTCGGCCTCCCCGACGGCCTCCATGTCCTCGGTATCGGACAGGATCTGCTTCAGGCCGTGGCGGATGATGGCGTGGTCGTCGACGATCAGGACGCGGATTTTTTCGCTCATGGCGGCAAAGGTACTCATCAGGCCAAGGCCTGTCCATTGGGTATAGCGGCGCCGTCGCGGGATACTTCAATACTGTCGTCGCGCAAGGGCGCCCGCAGGACGACCAGCGTGCCGCAGTCGGCACGCGGACGGATCTGCATGGTGCCACCCAGGGCGTGCAGACGTTCGCGGATGCCACGCAGGCCGAAGGATTTCGGTTTGTTCAGATCGGCTACTTTCACGCCCCGTCCATCATCGGCCACTTCCAGCACGATCTCGTCACCTTCCTGCATCAGGCGGACTTCGACGAGGCCCGCCTGCGCATGCTTGGAAACATTTGTCAGGGCTTCCTGGAAGGTACGGAACATCGCCAGGGAGGTGTCATCGCAGGTCTCGATGTCGTGATCGGCACACAACACCGCGCAGCGCAGGCCGGTGCGATGCTCGAAATCCTCCGCATAGCTCTCGACCGCGGCCGCCAGGCCAAACTCCTTGAGGATGCCGGGGCGCAGTTCGCGGGCCACGCGACCGGTGGTGGTGATGGCGTCGTCCAGCATCTGTTCGATGCCGCGTACCCGCTCCTTCAGCGCCAGTTCGTGATCCAGCTTGCCGGCCAGCAGGGACACGGCGATCTTGATACCGACCAGCGTCCCGCCCAGCACGTCGTGGATGTCGCGGGCAATACGCTCGCGCTCCTCTTCCTTGGCGTGCTGAAGGTGGTTGGACAGTTCGGCCAGCTGTTTGCGTGACTGCCGCAGCTCGATCTCGTTGTGTTTGCTCTGGGTGATGTTCCACATCACCCCTTCCCACAGCGTGGTGCCGTTCTCGATCTGGCGCGGGGAGCAACGCAGGTTGATCCATTTCTCCTCGGCGCCCTGCGGCAGGATGCGCCCCTCCCAGTTGAGCGTGGCATTGCGCTCGGAAGCGCTGTTCAGCGCGGCCAGGAAGTCCTCGCGGTCGTCGGCGACGATCAGTTCCAGCAGCGGGTCGGGACGCGCACGCAATTCCTCGGCACTGAGGCCCAGCAGCATGTGGCTGGCTTCGCTGACGTAAAGAAACTGCAACAGGCCCATCTGGTCGGCCTGCATCTGGAACAGCACCCCAGGCACGTTGGCGGCCAGGGCGTGGAAACGCGCGTCGGATACCCGCATGCCGTCCAGTGCGGCGCGGCGCTCGCGGCGCATGCAGGCCTCACGCCGCTCGCGCTCGATGACCGGCGCCAGGCGGTCGAGCTTGGACTTGCTCATGAAATCCTGTGCCCCCGCGAGCATGATCTGGCAGGCGCTTTCTTCCTCGATGACACCGGACACGACGATGAAGGGCAGGTCGCAGTCCAGTTCCTGCAGCATGTCGAGTGCCAGCATGGCAGTGAAGCCGGGCAGGTGATAGTCGGAAATCACCACGTCCCATTCTTCGCGCATGAGCGCTGCCCGCAGTTCGATCAGGTCATTCACCTGACACACCTGCGGTTGGTAGCCGATGCCGCGCAGGTGACGCTCCAGCAGCAGGACGTCGTCCTCGTTGTCCTCGATGAGCAGGACACGCAGCAGGCGATCAGGTGTGGAATTGAGCATGGACGGGGCTTTCCGGCGGGCAGGTGAAAAAAAGATAGCACGGGTATAATCCGCCGCGGCATCCGGCCGACACGCTGCGGGTTGCCGACACAGATATTCAAGCTGCGCTTCGCGCACATCCCTTCGCCGCTTTAGCTCAGTTGGTAGAGCAACCGCCTTGTAAGCGGTAGGTCGTCAGTTCGAATCCGACAAGCGGCACCAGACATCCTGCAAGGCAGGGCAGCCTCACCGGCTGTCCTGCCTTTGTCATTCTGCTCCCTGGCTGTCCATCCCTGACGCGATTGTGCGTCGCCGCACGAAACGCTAAAATCGCCACTGTCAGGGTTTTCCTGTATGAGTTGGAAGTGCCTGTCCCGAGCGTTCTTTGCCGCCTGTCAAAGTGCGTTCGGGACAACTACTTCAAGCTGCTCCCATGATCTTCGGACTGACCGTGGCCGAGTTCGAGAGCCTGTCCCTCAGGTTCCTGCTCAGTGGCCTCATCGCCTACATGCTGTTCATCATCTGGAACCTGGCGCGCGACTCGCGTGCCGGCCGTTTCGGTACCGTCATGCTGTTCTTCGTGCTCGGGCTGGGGATGTTCGGCTTCTCCGCCAAGACGGTGATTGCCAAGGTGCTCGGGCTGGAGTAAGGCAAGCGCGGCGCTCGGTATAATCGCCGCCTTTCCCATCCCCAACGAGAGCCTGCAATGAGCCAGTTCGACAGCGTTTCCGTCATCAAGAAAGCCAACGTCTACTTCGACGGCAAGTGCGTCAGCCACACCGTCGTGCTGTCTGACGGCACCCGCAAATCGATAGGCGTGATCCTGCCGGCGACCCTGACCTTCAACACCGGCGCCCCGGAAATCATGGAAGGCGTGGCCGGTAGCTGCCGCGTGCGCCTGAAGGGCGAGACCGAGTGGAAGACCTACGGCGCAGGCCAGAGCTTCAACGTGCCGGGTGATTCCAGCTTCGACATCGAAGTCGCAGGTGAGGCCTACCACTACGTCTGCCACTTCGGCTAAAAATACCTCGGGGCGCTACTGCGCGGCCGCCTGGCTGCGTTGGCGTGCTCGACGTACCTGATGTACGTCTGTGCGCGCCGCCTTGCCAGCCATCCGCTCGCTACGCGCCCCGACGCATTTTCCTGAGGAGAGAACCCATGCCTTCGTTTGACGTCACGAACGAGCTGAACTGGCCCGAGGTGCACAACGCCGTCGACCAGGGCAACAAGGAGATCACCAACCGTTTCGACTTCAAGGGGTCGGATGCACGGGTGGAGATGAGCGAGAAGGACAAGACGATCACTCTGTTCGCTGACGACGATTTCAAGCTGGACCAGGTGTGGGATATCACCACCACCAAGTTCGCCAAGCGCAACGTGGACATCCGCTGCATGGAGCGCAAGGACAGCGAGAAGATCAGCGGCAATAAAGTCAAGCAGCCGATTGTCGTTAAGGTGGGTATCGACACCGAGCTGGCGAAGAAGATCGTCCGCCTGGTGAAGGACAGCAAGCTGAAGGTCCAGGCGAGCATCCAGGGCGATACGGTGCGTATCACCGGCGCCAAGCGCGATGTGCTGCAGGAAACGATTGCGATGCTGAAGAAGGCGATCACGGACTTTCCGCTGCAGTTCGGGAATTTCCGCGAGTAGGAACAGTCAGTAGCGAAACAGCCCGCAGGACAGGTCACACCATGGAAATCAGCGCAGCCTCCATTTCAGCGAACGCCCAGCAGCAAGTGCAGGGCCAGGTGCAGGTCGTGATGCTGCGCAAGCAGATGGACATGCAGGAAGCGCAGATGGCGCAGTTGCTGCAAGCCATCCCCGAGCCGCCGAAGGCCGCGCCGGGCCAGCCGGGCGCGATCGTCAATACCTTCGCCTGAGCGCCCGCCGGGCGTTTTTTACATCGGCCGGGAGCTCCCCGGCTCAGCCCTCGAAGAAGTTCAGCAGCCGCTGCGGCAGCCAGTCGAGTTTTCCCGGGAAGCTGCCGGTGACGAAACCGACATGGCCGCCGTGCTCTGGCTGCTCCAGCATCACCGATCCCGAGACGTCCCGTTTTCCCGGCAGGCATTCGACCGGCAGGAAAGGGTCGTTACGTGCGTTCAGCACGAGGGTCGGCAGCGCGATATAGGGCAGCCACTGTTTGCTGGAGGCGCGCTTCCAGTAGTCCGAGACATCGGAGAAGCCGTGCAGCGGCGCGGTGTAGGCGTCGTCGAACTCCTGCAGTGTCTTTGACCTGAGCGCACGCTCCACGTCGAACATCCCCGGGAAGGCGCCCGCCTTGTGGCGGGCCGTGCGCAGCATGCTGCGCAGGAAGTGCCGGGTGTAGATCTTGTTGAAGCCCAGCCCCAGGTGGTGGCCGGCGGCCGTCAGGTCGACCGGTGCCGACACGGCGGCGGCCTTGCTGATGAGTTCCGCCGCCTTGTGGCGCCGGGTGCCCAGCCAGCACAGCAGGGCGTTGCCGCCCAGCGACACGCCCACCGCGTGGCGAGGCACTTCCGGATAACGCCGGATCAGGCGGCGCAGCACCCAGTCGATCTCGTCGGCATCGCCGGAGTGATAGGCGCGTGGCAGCTTGTTCGGCTCGCCGGAGCAGCCACGGAAGTGCACCACCGCGCCGTTCCAGCCCTTCATGGCCAGCAGACGCATCAGCGCGCGCGCGTAGTGGCTGCTGCTCGAACCCTCCAGCCCATGGAAAAGCACGACGAGCGGGGTGCTTTCGCGTCGCGGCAGGAAATCCACGTCGATGAAATCACCATCCGGCGTGTCCCAGCGGCGGCGCTTCATGACCGGCATGTCGCCCTTGATGGCCAGCGGCCAGATGGTCTGGAAGTGCGGACCGTTCAGCCAGGCGGGGGACTGATAGCTCGGGAACATGGAACGCTCAGTGCACGATGCGCGGCGTGTCCTGCAGCATCAGCCCCTCGGTGTCAGGCGCTGGCGACGTGTGATGCAGGATCATCTGCCAGCCTTGCGAGCCGCGCAGATAGACATTCGTGGCGATCATGGGCGGCGACATCTGCTCGTCGCCTTCGACGGTGACGTGCTCCAGCACGCTATGCACGGCCATCAGCATGGCCTGGTTGCGGATCGCCTGACTGGTGCGGATGCGCAACTTCACCCCGCTCGCGAAGAGCTGTCGCCAGGCTTCGCGAATGGCGGGCAGGCCGCTGAAGCGGGCACCGCCGGGGTGGATGCAGACCACTTCCTCATCCTCGGCCCACACCGTCATCAGGGCGTCGATGTCCATGCGCGCGAACGCTTCGTAGAAAGCGCGTTCGGCATCCTCGGGGGTGGCAAAGATCGGGCGTGTCATGCGGCGTGCACCTGCTTGTCGACGAGGCGCTGGAAAACCTGATCGGGGCTGATGTGGTGCAGGCAGTCCAGGTGTCCCAGCGGGCACTCACGCTTGAAGCAGGGACTGCAGGCGAGCTTCAGCCAGATCACCTCGGCCTTGTAGGACAGGGGCGGGGTGTAGTTCGGGCTGGACGACCCGAACAGCGCAACCGTGGGGCGATCCAGCGCGGCGGAAACGTGCATCAACCCGGAGTCGTTGGTGACCACGTGGCGTGCCATCGAGATGATGCTGATGGCCTGGCCCAGGTTGGTCGAGCCACACAGGTTGCGCAGGTTCTTGCTGTCGCCGCCCGCCAGGCGGACGATCTCGGCCGCCACCGGCGCGTCCTTGCGCGAACCCAGTATCCACACCGGGATATCCCGCTCGAGCAGCTTGCGCGCCAGCGACGCGAAGTGCTGCTCCGGCCAGCGCTTGGCCGGCCCGTACTCGGCACCGGGGCAGAACACCACCGGCGCGGGCTCCGCGTCCAGGCCCAGCACCGCCAATGCGCTGAGCGCATCCTTCTGCTCCAGCTTCAGCTTCGGGTAAGGCAGCGGGCGCTCCAGATCCTGCCCCGGCTGCTCGGCGAGTTGGGCATAACGCTCGACCTGCAGCGGCAGCAGATCCTCGTTGAGGACGTGGCGCTCGTTGATGAGCCCGTAGCGTGCTTCGCCCACGAAGCCGATCCTGCGAGGAATGCCCGCGAACCACGGCACCAGCGCGGACTTCAGGGAGTTGGGCAGCACGTAGGCCGCGGCATAGCCGTTCTTCGCCAGCCGGCGGCCCAGACGCCAGCGCGCCAGCAGCTTCAGTTCGCCGTGGTTGAACGGGTTCTCGATGACACGGGATATTTCCGGCATCGCCTGCAGCGCCGGCGCGACCCAGCCGGGAGCAAGGACCTCGATGATGCTGTCGGGATGTCGCTGCCTGATCCGCAGGAACAGCGGCTGTGCGGCAACCGTGTCGCCGATCCAGGACGGCGCGATGACGAGGATCTTCATGGCTTGTGGTGTCTCGTTGAGCGCGCCGATTGAAACATGTGAGAAGGGGGCTCGAAGCCCCCTTGCTGTGATCAGTGGTGACCCTTGGGAGCCTCGCCAGTGAACTTATATCTGGCGCCACAGTAAGGGCAAGAGGCTTCGCCGGTGTCGAGCACGTCCAGGAACACGCGCGGATGCCGCGCCCACAGCGGCGCGTCCGGCATCGGGCAGTGGAGCGGCAGGTCCTTGGCGCTTACCTCGATGACCTGGGCCTTGTCACGATTCTCGGGCATTGCTGCGTCTCCCTCAAACGTAGTGCAGCCAGTTGTCGTACTCCGGCAGCTTGCCGTTGACCAGGTCGAAGTAGCGGGCCTGCACCTTGGTGGTGATGGGGCCGCGCTTGCCCTCGCCGATCTGGCGGTTGTCCAGCTCGCGGATCGGTGTCACTTCGGCGGCGGTGCCGGTGAAGAAGGCTTCGTCGGCGATGTAGATGTCGTCGCGGGTCAGGCGGCGGGTGCGCACTTCGATGCCGAGGTCACGCGCCAGCTTGTGCACCGTGTCGCGGGTGATGCCGGTCAGCGCCGAGGCGATTTCCGGTTCGTAGATCACGCCGTCGCGGATGATGAAGAGGTTCTCGCCAGCGCCTTCGGCCACGAAGCCGTCGGTGTCCAGCAGCAGGGCCTCGTCGTAACCGTCCTGGGTGGCTTCCAGGTTGGCCAGGATGGAGTTGGCGTAGGTGGTGGCGACCTTGGCGCGCGGCATCGTCACGTTGACGTGGTGACGGGCGAAGGATGCAGTCTTCACGCGGATGCCGTTTTCCAGGCCATCGGCGCCCAGGTAGGCACCCCACGGCCAGGCAGCGATGGCGACGTGCACGGCGGCACCGCGCGGCGACACGCCCATCTTCTCGGAACCGTAGAAGGCGATCGGACGCAGGTAGCAGGACTCCAGCTTGTTGGCGCGCACCACTTCCTTCTGGGCCTCGTTCAGCGTCTCTTTGTCGAACGGCATTTTCATCATGTAGATGTGTGCCGAGTTGAAGAGACGATCGGTGTGCTCCTTCAGGCGGAAGATCGCGCTGCCCTTGGCGGTCTTGTAGGCACGCACACCTTCGAAGACGGACAGACCGTAGTGCAGGGAATGGGTCAATACGTGGATGTTGGCCTCGCGCCAGGGCACAAGCTTGCCGTCCATCCAGATGAATCCATCGCGGTCCGCCATCGACATGAGAAAAACTCCGTAGTAACCAGTTGGTGTGGGGTGATCGGGGAAGCCGGCTGTTGCCGGCCAAGGCGCGGAATTTTAGCGCATCGACACCCCTTTGACTTGGTTTTGCCGGTCTGGCGGGGTGTGCAAGCTACAATTGCTGCTTTGCAAGGAGGCCGGATGATCTGGAAACCCGACGTGACGGTGGCCGCGGTGGTGGAGCGCGAAGGGCGCTTCCTGATGGTGGAGGAGCGTACCGAGGACGGTCTGCGCCTGAACCAGCCGGCCGGTCACCTGGAGCAGGGGGAGTCGTTGATCGAGGCCTGTACCCGCGAGACGCTGGAAGAAACCGCCCACGGCTTCACGCCGCGCCAGCTGGTAGGCATCTACCAGTGGCCACGGCCGAGGGGCGACGTGACCTACCTGCGCTTTGCCTTTGCCGGTGAGCTGGGCGCCTTCGATGCCACCCGCACGCTGGACCGTGGCATCGTCCGCACCGTCTGGCTCAGCCTGCAGGAACTCGAAACCTCGGCCGACCGCCATCGCAGCCCGCTGGTACTGCAATGCGTGCGCGACCATGTCGCCGGCCACCGCTATCCGATGGAACTGATTCGTCACTATGGTTGATGTGAAACTGCCCAACGGCCTGAACACCGGTTTGCCTGACGGGCAGGGCATGAAAGTCGTCGTCGGCATGTCCGGCGGCGTGGATTCCTCCGTCGCGGCCCTGCTGCTGAAGCAAGCCGGCTACGACGTGAGCGCCCTGTTCATGAAGAACTGGGAGGACGACGACGACGACGAATACTGCTCGACGCGACAGGATCTCGTGGACGTCGCCTCGGTGTGCGACGTGCTGGGTCTCGACCTGGAGGTCGTGAACTTCAGCAAGGAGTACAAGGACCGCGTCTTCGCCGATTTCCTGCACGAGTACGAGGCCGGCCGCACGCCCAACCCGGACATCCTGTGCAACAGCGAGATCAAGTTCAAGGCCTTCCTGGACCACGCCTTGCAACTGGGCGCCGACAAGATCGCCACCGGCCACTATGCCGGCGTGCGCGAGTGGAGCAGTGACGGCCGCACCGAATTCCAGTTGCTGAAGGCCGAGGACGGCACCAAGGACCAGAGCTACTTCCTGTACCGGCTGAACCAGGCGCAGCTGTCTAAGACCCTGTTCCCGCTGGCCAACATCTACAAGCGCGACGTGCGCGGCATCGCCGAGGCCGCCGGCCTGCACGTGCACGACAAGAAGGATTCCACCGGCATCTGCTTCATCGGCGAGCGGCCGTTCCGCGAATTCCTGATGCGCTACCTGCCGACGAAGCCGGGCGAAATCCGCAGCCTGGATGACGACCGCCTGCTCGGCGAGCACCAGGGACTGATGTATCACACCATCGGCCAGCGCAAGGGCCTGCACATCGGCGGCATCAAGGGCAATGACCACGCTGGCGAGCATGACGCCTGGTACGTCGCCGCCAAGGACATGAAGCGCAACGTGCTGCTGGCCGTGCAGGGGCACGAGCACCCGGCATTGCAGCGCGAACGCCTGCAGGCCATCGAACTGAACTGGATCGGTGGACGCGCGCCACGTACCAACTGGGTCTACACCGCCAAGCCGCGCTACCGCACGCCGGACTCGCCCTGCGAGATCGATGCGCTGAACGAGCAGGACTGCGAGATCGCCTTCGCCGCGCCGCAGTGGGCACTGACACCGGGGCAGTCGGTGGTGGTGTATGAAAGCCGCGTGTGCCTGGGCGGCGGGATCATTGCCTGAGAGCGAGCAAGGAGAATGAAAAAAGGCCCGATCTGATCGGGCCTTTTTTCATGGGCAGAAGTCGGTCAGGCAGGCAACTGGTCCGCACGCACCAGGAATACCTTCTCCGCCTCCGTCGTGTTGGTCAGCCATACGCATTCCAGGTCCGGGAATGCGGCTTCGACGAACTCGCGGTTGTGGCCCACTTCGACGATCAGCACGCCGTCGTCGGTCAGGTGGCGACGCGCCTGCGCGATGATCCGGCGCACCACGTCCATGCCATCGTCGCCAGCTGCCAGCGCCATGCGCGGCTCGCGCAGGTATTCGTCGGGCAGGGCATCCATTGCGTCTTCGGTGACGTAGGGCGGGTTGCTGATGATCAGGTCGTAGCGCTCGTCACCCAGCGCATCGAAGACATCGGACTGGATCAGGCGTACATCGTCCTGCAGCCCGTAGTCCGAGACGTTGCGCGCGGCCACTTCCAGCGCGTCCGGCGACAGATCGATGGCGTCGACCTGTGCGTTGCCGAAGCGCAGGACCATCAGGATCGCGAGGCAGCCACTGCCGGTGCACAGGTCCAGTGCGCGCGTCACCGCAGCATCGTCGGCAATCCACGGTGACAGGCCGTCGGCGATCAGCTCGGCGCAGTAGGAGCGCGGCACGATGACCCGCTCGTCCACGTAGAAGCGGTACTCGCCCAGCCAGGCTTCGTTGGTGAGATAGGCAGCCGGCACGCGCTCTTCGACGCGACGACGGATGATCTCCAGCACCTCGATGCGCTCGGCGATAGGGATGCAGGCATCGAGGAAAGGCTCCAGGCGATCCAGCGGCAGGTGCAGGCTGTGCAGCACCAGGTACACCGCCTCGTCGTAGGCGTCCTGCAGGCCGTGACCGAAGAACAGTTTCGCGCGGTTGAACTGGCTGGTGGCGTAGCGCACCAGGTCGCGCACCGTGACCAGTTCTTCCAGCGGGCCGCCGCTGTGGTCGTGATCGCAATCCGGGCCGCAGCTCTCGTCGTGTTCGTGCTCGTGATCCTGCACAGGCTTGTAGGAATGATTCATGACAGCAGGGCCTTGATGGCGCCTTGGTAGACTTGCGACAGCGGGCCGATGTCGGCGATGCGCACGCGCTCGTTGATCTTGTGGATGGTGGCGTTCACCGGACCGAACTCCACAACCTCCGGGCAGATCGTGGCGATGAAGCGTCCGTCGGACGTCCCACCGGTGGTGGACAGTTCGGTGTCCAGCCCGGTCGTTTCGCGGATGGACGACACCATCGCGCCCACCAGCTTGCCGCGCCCGGTCAGGAAGGGGTTGCCGGACAGCTTCCACACCAGTTCGTACTGCACGCCGTGGCGGTCCAGCACTTCGTGCACCTTCGCCTTCAGGCCGGCCTCGGTGGACTCGGTGCTGAAGCGGAAGTTGAACAGCAGGTTCATCTCGCCGGGGATGACGTTGTTGGCGCCCGTGCCGGCGTGGATGTTGGAAATCTGGAAGCTGGTCGGCGGGAAAAACTCGTTGCCGCGATCCCACTCGATGGCGGTCAGCTCCGCAAGCGCGGCCAGCGCGGTATGGATGGGGTTTTTCGCCAGATGCGGGTAGGCGATGTGACCCTGCACGCCGAGGATCTTCAACTCGCCATTGAGCGAGCCACGACGGCCGTTCTTGATCACGTCACCCAGAAGATCGGTGGAGGTCGGCTCGCCGACGATGCAGTAGTCGATGGCTTCGCCGCGCGCGCGCAAAGCCTCGACGACCTTCACGGTGCCATCGGTCGCCACGCCTTCCTCGTCGGAGGTCAGCAGCAGGGCGATGGAACCGCTGTGGTCCGGATGCGCGGCGACGAAGCGCTCCACGGCCGTGACGAAGGCGGCCAGCGAAGTCTTCATGTCGGCGGCACCACGGCCGTAAAGGTGGCCGTCATCCTTCTCGGTGGGCGCGAAGGGCTGCGTCTGCCACTGCTCGACCGGGCCGGTCGGCACCACGTCGGTATGGCCGGCCAGCACGACGACCGGGCGGGCGGTGCCACGCCGCGCCCACAGGTTGGATACGCCGTTGCTGTCGATGCGCTCGCAGTTGAAGCCGATCGCCTGCAGGCGGCGGGCGATGATTTCGAGACAGCCCTCATCGGCCGGCGTGACGGAACGACGTTCGATCAGCGCGCGGGTCAACGCGAGCGTCTCGGCCTGGATGTGTTGCATGCAGTACCCGGAAATCCTGGAAATGAAGAGTCAGACAGAAACCCGAAGCCTCGGCGCTGGCTCAGCTTTGGGTTTCTTCCATGTGCAAGGTGAAGGAGGAGAAGGACGTCCCGTCCTCTTCGGCCGGCTCGAAGTCCACCAGCGGACTGGCTTCGGCCTTGGTGGAGCCCGGGCCGGAATCGCTTGGCGCGTTGTTGACGAGCCAGGAGAAGTTGGTCGGCGAATCGGAGTGCGCCAACGCCTCGTCCAGGGTGATTTCCTGGTCCTTGAACAAGCGGAACAAATCCTGTTCGAAGGTTTGCGAACCGGGTGCCAGGGATTGCTCCATAGCCTCCTTGATCGCGCCGAACTCGCCTTTCTCGACAAGCTCCGCGATGTGGCGGGTGTTCATCAGCACTTCGGCTGCCGGGATGCGGCTGCCGTCCGGCTTCTTCACCAGGCGCTGGGAGATGACCGCGCGCAGGGCCACCGACAGATCAAGGTAGAGCAGGGTGCGGTTTTCCAGCGGGAAGAAGCTGGCGACGCGGTTGAGCGCGTGATACGCGTTGTTGGCGTGCATCGTCGCCACCACGAGGTGGCCGGATTGCGCGTAGGAAATCGCGGCCTTCATGGTTTCCAGGTCGCGGATCTCTCCGATCAGGATGCAGTCCGGTGCCTGGCGCATGGCGTTGCGCAGGGCCTCGTGCCAGCTCGCGGTATCGAAGCCTACCTCGCGCTGGTTCACCACCGAGCGCTTGTGCTTGAACAGGTATTCGATCGGATCTTCGACCGTCAGGATGTGGCCCGGCCGGTTGATGTTGCGGTAGTCCAGCATCGACGCGATGGTGGTGGACTTGCCGGAGCCGGTGGCGCCCACGATCAGCACCAGGCCGCGCTTTTCCATGATGACTTCGGACAGCACGTCGGGCAGCTTCAGCGATTCCAGCGCCGGGATCTCGCTCTGGATGTAACGCACCACGATGCCGACACTGCTGCGTTGCCAGAAGAAATTGACGCGGAAGTTGCCCAGGTCGCGGCGGCCGAACGAGAGGTTCATCTCGCGGTCGCGCTCGAAGCGGGCGACCTGTTCCGGCGTCATCATCTCGTAGGCCATCCGCTGGATGACCGCCGGTTCCATGATCTGCTGGTTGATCGGCACGACGTTGCCGTTGATCTTGATGTGGATCGGCGCCCCGGCCGACACGAAGATGTCGGATGCCTGGCGCTCGGCCATCAGCGAGAACAGCTTGTCGAAGATCATGCTTACTCCCGGTGGGTGATTCACGCGGTGCCCCCGCACCGCGTGTCAGCGCGATCGGATCAGTCGCGCAGCAGTTCGTTGATCGAGGTCTTGGCGCGGGTCTGCGCGTCGACCTTCTTCACGATGACCGCACAATACAGCGAATACTTGCCATCGGCGGAGGGCAGGTTGCCGGAGACCACCACCGAGCCGGCCGGAATGCGGCCGTAGGTGACTTCGCCGGTGGCGCGGTCGTAGATCTTGGTGCTCTTGCCGATGTAGACGCCCATCGAGATGACCACGTTGTCTTCGACGATCACGCCTTCCACCACTTCCGAACGGGCGCCGATGAAGCAGTTGTCGCCGATGATGGTCGGGTTGGCCTGCAGCGGCTCCAGCACGCCACCGATGCCGACGCCGCCGGACAGGTGGACGTTTTTGCCGATCTGCGCACAGGAGCCGACGGTAGCCCAGGTGTCGACCATCGTGCCTTCGTCGACATAGGCGCCGATATTCACGTACGACGGCATCAGCACCACGTTCTTGCCGATGAAGCTGCCACGGCGGGCGACGGCCGACGGCACCACGCGGAAGCCGCCTTCGCGGAATTGCGCTTCGGAGTAGTCCTCGAACTTGGTCGGCACCTTGTCGAAGGCGCGCAGCGGGCCGCTGCCCATCACACCGTTGTCGTGGGTGCGGAAGTACAGCAGTACCGCCTTCTTGACCCACTGGTGGGTCACCCAGTCACCGTCGATCTTTTCGGCGACGCGCAGGCGGCCGCTGTCCAGCTCGGCGATCACATGGTCGATGGCATTGCGCAGCTCGCCATCCACGCTGGCGGCGCTGATCTCGGCGCGGCGTTCGAAGGCGTTCTCGATGATCGGCTGGAGGGGGTGTGACATGGACATTCCTTGCAGTATCAAAAGGTTGGTTCGGTTGTTCAGTATGCGCGCGGCGGCAACGTGCTCACGACAGGAAGGCGGCGATGCGTTCCGCCGCTTCCAGGCATTCAGCCGAATCGGCCACCAGTGCGATGCGCACGTAATTGCGGCCGGGGTTCAGGCCATGTGCTTCGCGTGCCAGGTACTGGCCAGGCAGCACGGTGACATGGGTGCGGGCGAACAGCTCACGCGCGAACTCGGCGTCGTCGCCCGGCGTGCGCGCCCAGAAGTAAAAGCCGGCATCCGGCATGGACACGCCCAGCACCGGCGACAGGATGGGCAGCAGGGCGGCGAACTTCTCGCGATACAGGCGGCGGTTCTCGCGCACATGCGTTTCGTCGCGCCACGCAGCGATGCTGGCCTTCTGCACCGTCACGCTCATGGCGCAGCCATGGTAAGTCCGGTAGAGCAGGAATTTCTTCAGGATGGCTGCGTCACCCGCGACGAAACCGGAGCGCAGGCCCGGCACGTTGGAACGCTTGGACAGGCTGGAGAACACCACGAGTCGCTCGAAGCGGTCGCGGCCCAGTTGCGCGGCGGCTTCCAGCGCCCCCAGCGGCGGATGGGCCTCGTCAAAGTAGATTTCCGAGTAGCACTCGTCGGCGGCGATCACGAAGCCATGCTTGTCCGACAGCGCGAACAGGGTGCGCCAGTCTTCCAGCGTCAGCACACGGCCGGTCGGATTGCCCGGCGAGCACACGTACAGCAGTTGCACACGCGACCACTCGGCCGGCGACAGGCTGTCCAGGTCGAGCCCGAAGCCGTTGGCCGGTGTCTGGTTGAGGAACACCGGCTGGGCGCCCGCCAGATAGGCCGCGCCTTCGTAGATCTGATAGAACGGGTTGGGGCTGGCCACCAGGGCGCCGGGCTTGCTGCCATCCACCACGCACTGGGCGAAGGCGAACAAGGCTTCGCGCGAGCCATTCACCGGCAGCACCTGGGTGGCGGCATCCACGTTCGGCAGGCCGTAACGCTGTTTCAGCCAGTCGGCGATGGTCTGGCGCAGCGGATCGATGCCCGCGGTGGTCGGGTAGGTGGACAGGCCGTCCAGCGCAGACACCACGGCTTCCTTGATGAAAGCAGGCGTCTCGTGTTGCGGCTCACCGATGGACAGGCGGATCGGCGACAGGCCGGTGGGCGGCTGCACGCCAGCGAACAAGGCGCGCAGTTTTTCGAACGGGTAGGGGTGCAGCTGGTCGAGATCGGGATTCACGCGTGCCAGGACTCGTTGGGGCGGGGCGCCCGCCCGGACGGGGTGGCCGGGCGGAGTGGTTTGCTATTATAGCCGCGCCCGGCTTTCCGCCGCCGCAGCAGGCACCTGAACAGGATTGCCGGCTGTCGCGGCGCCTGTAACGGCCTTCCACCAAACCGACACACGTCCGATCGCTCCCCGACCCGCGTGCGCCTCGCCAGAATCAAACTCGCCGGCTTCAAGTCTTTCGTCGACCCGACCACCGTGCTGACGCCGGGGCA
Organism: Uliginosibacterium sp. H1; assembly: GCF_036017065.1. Classification (NCBI taxonomy): domain Bacteria; kingdom Pseudomonadati; phylum Pseudomonadota; class Betaproteobacteria; order Rhodocyclales; family Zoogloeaceae; genus Uliginosibacterium; species Uliginosibacterium sp. H1. The sequence goes on along the minus strand of NZ_JAYXHR010000001.1, from coordinate 448,751 downwards.
ACTGGTCGGCATCGTCGGTCCCAACGGTTGCGGCAAGTCCAACGTCATCGACGCCGTGCGCTGGGTGCTCGGCGAAACCCGCGCCTCCGCCCTGCGCGGCGAGTCGATGCAGGACGTCATCTTCAACGGCTCCACCACCCGCAAGCCGGCCTCGCGCGCCAGCGTCGAGCTGGTGTTCGACAACAGCGAGGGCAAGCTGGGCGGCCAGTGGGGCCAGTACGCCGAACTGTCGGTGAAGCGCGTGCTCGACCGCAGCGGCGACTCGGAGTACTTCATTAACCAGATGAAGGTGCGTCGCAAGGACGTCATCGACCTCTTCCTCGGCACCGGCCTGGGGCCGCGCGCCTACGCCATCATCGAGCAGGGCATGATCTCGCGCGTCATCGAGGCCAAGCCCGAGGATATCCGCGCCTTCCTCGAAGAGGCCGCCGGCATCTCCAAGTACAAGGAGCGCCGCCGCGAGACCGAAGGCCGCCTGTCCGACGCGCGCGACAACCTCGCGCGGCTGGAGGACATCCGCGCCGAACTCGGTCAGCAGATCAGCCGCCTCAGCGGCCAGGCCGAAATCGCCCAGCGCTACCAGGGCCTGCATGCGCAGCTGACCGACCGACAGACCCTGCTGTGGCAGCTCAAGCACAAGACGGCGCGCGAGGAACATGCCGCTGCGAGCCAGGGCCTGGCCAACGCGCTGACCGAACTGGACCGCCTCAACACCAGCCTGCAACGCGTGGAAGCCGAAGCCGAGGCGGCGCGCGAAGCGCACACCGTGGCTTCCGAAGCGGTCGGCGTCGCACAGGGCGACTTCTACGGCGCGACGGCCGAGGTCAGCCGCATCGAAAGTGAGCTGAAACAGCTGCGCGACAGCCGCCAGAAACTGGCACAGCGCATCGCCCAACTGGAGCTCGACAGCGGCCAGTGGGCGCAGCGCGAGGACCTCCTCGCCGAGGAGCAGGCCCGCTGGGGGGCCCTGCAGGAGACCGCCAGCCAGCGTGTGGAAGCCGCCCAGGCTCAACTGGAACACAGCCAGTCGCAACTGCCGGAGTTCGAATCCGCCCACGCGGCGGCCCGCCAGGCCCTCGATGGCCTGCGGCGTGAGCACGCGCAGACCGAGCAACAGCTGCGCGTGGAAGAAACCCGCCGCGCCGCTGCTACGCGAGCGCTGGAAGGCCTGGCGCAGCGCCGCCAGCGCATCGAGCAGGAAACAGCCGACGCCGGCGCGCAGGAAATGCCGGACGTGGAGGCTGCGCAGGCCCGCGTCGAAGCCGCACAGGACGCACTGATGCAGTGGCAGTCTGACCTGGCCGCCGCGCAGACCCGCCAGGACAGCCAGCTGGCCGCATCGCGCGAGGCGCAGCAGGCCGAACGCCAGGCGCAGTCGTGTGACGCGGAACTGCGCGCTCGCCTGACCGCACTGCAAAGCCTGCAGTCGCGCCTGCGCGACGCTGGCGACCTGGCCGAGTGGGTGCGCAGCCAGGGTCTGCACGAACTAGCCCCCATGTGGCAGCGCGTGACGGTGGATCAGGGGTGGGACGTCGCCGTGGAAGCCGTGCTGCGCGAGCGCATCGCCTCGCTTGAGCCGACGGGCGACATCCCCGCGCGGGCTCTGGCGCAAGGTACGCCGGCACCGCTGGTACTGACGCGTCCGGTGGTCACGGGGACCGTCACCACCGCGCCGTTCGAATCCCTCATTCCCCTGGCATCCCGCACCCGCAGCGTGGATGCCTCCGCGACAGCACATCTCGCACGCTGGCTCGACGGCGTCTTCTGCGTGGACAACCTCGCCGACTGGCTACCCAGGCAGGCCAGCCTGCCCGCGGGCATCCACCTCGTCTCGCCATCAGGCCACGTACTCACCCGCGACGAGTTGCGGCTCTTCGCACCCGACCCGCGCACGCACGGTGCAGTGGAGCGCCAGCGCGAGATCGACAGCCTGCGTGGCGAGCTCGCCACGCACGAAGCGGAACTGGAACGCCTGCATGCCGCCTGGCAGGCGCAGGAAGAGTTGCTGCAGGACGCACAGGAAGCCGTGCAGGAAGGCCGACGCGCGCAATCCACCGCGCAACAGGCCGTGCATGCGGCGCAACTCGAACAGGTGCAGCGCCAGCAACTGGCCGATCGCCTGCAGGAACGCCTGGGCCGGCTAAGCGCGGATGCAGAGGATGTCGCCCGCCTGCAGGCTACCGAGGAGCAGCAGCTGGCCGCAGCCGAATCCACGCTGGAGGGCCTGCGCGAACGTGCCGAGCAACAGCTGGCCGCACTCGATGAAGCCGACGAGCTGGCGCGGACCCGCGAAGCCGCGCTGCAGACCGGCCGCAGCAATCGCGAACGCGATGCGCGCAGCCTGCAGGAAGTGCAATTCTCGTTGCGCGAATGCGAGTCCCGCCTCACCGAGATCGCCCGCAACCTGCAACTGGCCCGCGAGCAGCGCGCGCAAGGGCAGGGCTCGCTGGACGAGCAACGGCAGGAACACCAGGCGCTCGACGAAGCCGTGCTGGTGGCCGCCCTGCAGGAGGCGATCAGCCTGCGCGAGACGCGTGAGTCCGCACTGAGCGGGCGGCGCAATGCGCTGGAAGATGCCAGCGGCAAACTGCGCAGCCTGGACGAGGAGCGCCTGCGCACCGAGCGCGCGCTGGCACCGCTGCGTGATGGCACCAACGATTTCCGCCTGCGCCAGCAAGCGGCGGAGCTTGCCGCCCAGCAAGCGGTGGAACGCCTGACCGAGATGGAGAAAGCGGCGGACGACAGCAACCCGCTGCTGTTGGACGCGAAGGAAGGTAGCCTTAGCCGGGAGGTGTCGCGCCTCAACCGCGAGATCGCCGAACTGGGGCCGGTGAACCTTGCCGCGCTCACGGAGCTGACAACGGCCTCCGAGCGCAAGCAGTTCCTCGACGAGCAATATGACGATCTGATGCAGGCCGTGACGACGCTGGAGGATGCCATCCGCCGCATCGACCGCGAAACGCGCGAGCTGTTGCAGGGAACTTACAATACGGTCAACCGTCAGTTCGGCGAGCTGTTCCCGCGCCTTTTCGGCGGCGGCGAGGCGCAGCTGGTGCTGACCGGCGACGAGATCCTGGATGCGGGCGTGCACATCGTGGCGCGGCCGCCGGGCAAGAAGAACACCTCGATCCACCTGCTGTCCGGCGGCGAAAAGGCGCTGACGGCCATCGCGCTGGTGTTCGCGATGTTCCAGTTGAACCCGGCGCCGTTCTGCATGCTGGACGAAGTGGATGCACCGCTGGATGACACGAATACCGAGCGCTACTGCGACATGGTGAAACATATGTCTTCAGTCACGCAGTTCGTGTTCATCAGCCACAGCAAGATCACGATGGAAATGGGCCGCCAGCTCGTCGGTGTGACCATGCAGGAAAAGGGCGTGTCGCGCATCGTCGAGGTGGATATTGACGAGGCCATGCGACTGGCGCAGCCTGCATGAGCCTTCGACCCGCCGCCTCCCCTACGAAGTACGAGAGCGGGTGCCCAGACACCCGCCAGGCTGAAGAGAGAATCCACAAGACATGGCAGGTAACGAACTCCAATATGGCCTGATCGGCCTGGGCGCAGCACTGGTGCTGGGCCTGTTTGCCTATAACGCGTGGCAGGACCGACGCGCGCGCAAGCATGCGGAAGAGGCCTTCCGGTCGACCCACCGCGATGTCCTGCTCGACGAACAGCAGGCAGAAGTGGTGCCCCCCGCGCCGGGCGGTCGCATGGAGCCACGCATGACCGCGGAGGAAGTGGCAGAACAGCGGGCAGAACAGCGCACCGCCCAGCCCAATGCCACGCCGGCACCGGCGCCCAATCCGGCGGTACGCTCCGCGCGCGCTCAGGAGCCGGGCGTCGAATGGGACATGCAGGCGATCGACTGCTCGATTCCGATCGAGGCGCCTGCAGGCATTTCGGCCCCCGCACTGTTCAACGCACAGCAGACGCTGCTGGCCGGCGTGCAGAAACCGCTGCGCTGGTTCGGCTGGGACGATGCGAGCAATGCCTGGGTGGCACTGGCCGCCGCAACGCCGGGCAGCTTCAGCCGCATCTGCGCATCGCTGCAGTTGGCGGATCGTCGCGGGGTGGTGAGCGAGACCGAACTGGACCGTTTCTTCGACCAGTTGCAGCGCCTGTGCGACCAGTTCCTCGCCGTGCCGCGCATGCCCTCCAAGGCGCAGGTCATGTCGCGCGCGATGGAGCTCGACCGCTTCTGCGCGGAGGTCGACGTGCAGATCGCCATCAATCTCATTGCCGGTGACCACGCCTTTGCAGGCACGAAGATCCGTGGCCTTTCCGAAGCTGCCGGCCTGCAACTGTACGGCGACGGCACCTACCTGGCACGCGACGACGCTGGCCGCGTGCTGTACGCCCTGTCCAACCAGGAAGCCGCGCTGTTTTCCGCCGAACAACTGCGCCACCTGCACACCCACGGCCTCACCCTGACCGTGGACGTGCCGCGTGCGGCGGTGCCGGTGCTGGCCTTCGACCACATGGTGGCCTTCGGTGAACATCTGGCCGATGCCCTGGGTGGCGTGCTGGTGGATGACAACCGCAACCCGCTGACCGACCGCTCCATCGGGCTGATCCGCAGCCAGGCGTCACAGTTCGAGCAGTTCATGGAGCGCCAGAACATTCCGTCCGGCAGCGACGTCGCGCTGCGTCTGTTCTCGTGAGCGCTGGCACGCCGGCAGCGCGTGCGGCAGAACTGCGCGAGCTGCTCAACCGCTACGCCCACGCCTATTACGTCCTCGACGCGCCACTGGTATCGGACGCCGAGTACGACCGCCTGTACCAGGAGCTGGAAGCGCTGGAGCAACGGCATCCGGAGTTGCGTACGCCTGACTCGCCGACACAGCGCGTCGGTGGCCGGGCGCTGGACCGCTTCGAGCCGGTACGCCATGCCGTGCCCATGCTCTCCATCCGCACCGAGACCGACATCGGTGACGCCGGCGCCAGCAACTTCGACACCAAGGTGCGCAAGGAGCTTGGCCTGGATGCCACGGCGCCTGCGGTCGAATATCTCGCCGAGTTGAAGTTCGACGGGCTCGCGATCAGCCTGCGCTACGAGAACGGCCTGCTGGTGCGTGCCGCCACGCGTGGCGACGGTGAGGTCGGCGAGGACGTGACGCAAAACGTGCGCACCATCGGCCAGATTCCGCTGCGCCTGAGCGGCAAGGCGCCCGTCTTGCTGGAAGTGCGTGGCGAGGTGTACATGCGCCGCGACGACTTCGACAGCCTCAATGCCAGGCAGACGGAGGCCGGCGAGAAGACCTTCGTCAATCCGCGCAATGCGGCGGCCGGCGCCGTGCGCCAGCTCGACCCGAACATGACGCGCAAGCGTCCGCTGAGCTTCTTCGCCTACAGCATCGGCGAGACCTCCGGCTGGACCTTGCCGGCCCGGCAAAGCGAACTGCTGGAGGCGCTGGAGAAGTTCGGCTTCCCGGTTTCCAGCGAGCGTACGGTCGCGCGCGGGGCAGAGGAGCTGGTCGCCTTCCACCAGCGCATCGGCGAGTTGCGCAACCGGCTCCCGTTCGACATCGACGGGGTGGTCTACAAGGTGGACCTCGTCGAGCAGCAACAGAAGCTCGGCTGGGTGACGCGCGAACCGCGCTGGGCGGTGGCGCACAAGTACGCCCCGCAGGAAGAGATCACCCGCCTGCTGAACATCGAGATCCAGGTCGGCCGCACCGGTGCGCTGACGCCGGTGGCCAAGCTGCAGCCGGTGTTCGTCGGTGGCGCGACCGTCACCAACGCGTCGCTGCACAACGAGGACATGATCCGCCGCAAGGGCGTGAAGATCGGCGACTGGGTGGTGGTACGCCGCGCGGGCGACGTCATTCCGGAAGTGGTCACCGCAGTGGTGGATCGCCGCGACGGCAAGGAGACCGATTTCGTCATGCCGGAAACCTGCCCGGTGTGCGGTTCCCACGCCATGCGCGCCGAGGACGAAGCGATCACGCGCTGCACCGGCGGCCTGTTCTGTGGCGCCCAGCGCAAGCAGGCGCTGCTGCACTTCGCCAGCCGCCGTGCGATGGACATCGAAGGCTTGGGCGACAAGCTGGTCGAGCAACTGGTGGATGGCGGCATCGTCAAGACACCGGCCGATCTCTACAAGCTGGGCCTGCTTTCTCTCGCCACGCTGGACCGCATGGCGGAGAAGTCAGCGGCCAACGTGCTGCAGGGCATCGAGCAGAGCAAGAACACCACGCTGCCGCGCTTCATCTACGCGCTGGGCATTCGCAACGTGGGCGAGACCACGGCCAAGGAACTGGCCCGCCACTTCGGCAAGCTGGACAACCTGGTCACGGCGAAGGAAGCCGCCTTGCTGCAGGTGCAGGACGTCGGGCCGATCGTGGCGAACAGCATCGCCGCCTTCTTCGCCGAGCCGCACAACGTCGAGGTCGTCGAGCAATTGCGTGCCGCCGGCGTGCACTGGACGGAAACCGAACCGGCCGAACAGGCGGCGGTCCTGCCCTTTACCGGCAAGACCTTCGTGCTGACCGGCACGCTGCCCAGCCTGAGTCGCGACGAGGCCACGGCGATGATCGAAGCCGTGGGCGGCAAGGTGTCCGGCTCGGTATCGAAAAAGACCCACTACGTCGTGGCGGGTGCCGAGGCCGGCTCCAAGCTGGACAAGGCGCAGCAACTGGGCGTTACCGTGCTGGATGAGGAGGGCTTGCGCGCATTGCTGGCGCGCGGCCCTGAGCAGGAGTGACCTGGCGGCGCTAAGGCCGCAGATTCTGTTGAAGATGAAAGGGCCGGCTTGTCCGGCCTTCTTTCTTGCTGGCTCCTTGCAGGACAAAGGCCACTGGCAAGCACGCAATAACTGTATAAAATCACAGTATTCGTTTGCTGCTTTTGCTTTGTCGCCCTGCTATGTCCCTTGCCCCGATCCCGCTGGAAAACCTGTTGTTGCGCCCGGATCTCTGGCGCGGCGACCGGCTGGCCAGCCTCGGCACGGAGCCGGTCGCCAGCGGTTTCGAAAACCTGGACGCTGAACTGCCCGGCGGTGGCTGGCCGCGTGGCGGGCTGATCGAACTGATGGCCGGACGGCAGGGCATCGGCGAGATCTCCTTGCTGCTGCCTGCCTTGCGCAGGCTGGAAGACAGCGCGCCCATCGCGCTGGTAGCGCCGCCTGCAATGGCCCATGCACCAGCCTGGGCTGCGGCGTTTCCACTGTCCCGCCTGCTGGTCGTGGAGGCCGAAGGCGACGACATCGCCTGGAGCACAGAACTGCTGCTGGCCAGTGGCGCGCTAGGCGCCTTGCTGGCCTGGTTGCCGGCGAAGAGCAGCAACAAATCCCTGCGCCGACTGCAGCTTGCCGCGGAAGGCCGGCTCAGCCTCGCTTTCATGTTCCGCCCGCCGGGCAGCGCAGGTCAGGCGTCCCCGGCCCCGCTGCGCCTGCAACTGGCAGGTGCCCGCCAGGGGCTGCGGGTGGATGTCTTCAAGCGGCGCGGCCCACCGTGCAACCACAGCCTGCTGTTGCCCGTGGAGCGCCCCGTGTCCTGGCAACGGCGGGCCACTGCCGGACCGTCCGTCACGCTGCCGTCCACGCGAACACTCGAGCTGGTGCGATGACCCCGCTGTGGCTGGCGCTTCATTTCCCGCGCTTCGCGCTGGAGATCTTCGAGCCCTCTGGCGGCCCGGACGACTTGCCAGCTGCCTGCGTGCAGCAGCATGTGGTGGTCTGCGCGAACGAGGCAGCTGAAGCGGCGGGGATATACGCCGGCATGCGCCTGTCCAGCGCCCTGGGACTGGTGCCGGATCTGGCCAGCCACGAACGGGAGCCAGCCCGCGAAACCGACGCCCACTTCCGGCTGGCGTGCTGGGCAGGCGGTTTCTCGCCGCATGTCAGCCTCTCCGGTTTCGATGGGCCCGACACGCTGCTGGTCGAAATCGGCGGCTGCCTGCGGCTGTTCGATGGACTAGAAAACCTGTGCGCGCTGATCCGCCAGGGGGCCATCGAGCAAGGCTACAGCCCCTGCTTGGGGCTGGCCCCCACGCCGCTCGCCGCAGAATGGCTGGCGCGAGGTGGGGAGGAGGGCGCTGCCGGGCAAGCGGGCCTGCGTGACCAGCTCGGCCGATTGCCGGTCGGCGTGCTCGGCCTGAAACAACGCGAGCGCGACACCTTGGCCGCGCTGGGGATCGAGCACCTGGGTGGCTTGTTCGCTTTGCCATCCTCCGGCCTGGCGAGACGTTTCGGCACACGCCTGCCGCTGCAACTGGCACAGGCGCTTGGCGAAGTGCCTGACCTGCGCCTGCCTTTCGCTTTTCCTGAGCACTTCGAACAGAAGCTGGAACTGCCGGCCAAGGTGAGCGTATCCGCCATGCTGTTGTTCGCGGCAAGGCGCCTGCTTGCCAGCCTGTCGGGATGGCTGGCCACACGCGCGTCCGGCATCAACGAATGCACGCTGGTGATGCTCCACGAGGATCTACCGCCCAGTAACCTGCTGCTGTCATTCGCAGGCGCTACGCGCGATCTTTCGCGCATGGAACGCGTGCTGCGGGAAAGGCTTGCGAACTGGACCCTGCCGGAGGCCGTGACCGATTTGCGGCTGGAGGCCCGCGATGCAGTCGTCATCGCCGGCAGCACAGCCGGCTTGTTCGCCCAGGCCGGCGCTCACGAGCTGGAGCCGGTGATCGAACGCTTGCGCGCACGCCTGGGCAAGGAGGCCGTGCATGGGCTGGCGCTGAACGCTGACCACCGCCCGGAGATGGCGACACGCCCGCTCACGCAGGATCAGGCAGGGGGCAAGACACAGGGGCAAGGAAAGACAAACAGCCCCGGCCCGGCACGCCCTCTGTGGTTGTTGCCACGTCCACGCCGCTTGCGCCAGCACGCCGGCAAGCTCTGGCACCAGGGGGCGGAATTGCAGCGACTGACCGGCGCGGAACGCATCGAGAGCGGCTGGTGGAACCACATTGCGGGTGATGTGGATGCAGACGACGCCATCAACGAGGAGGGCAAACCGGGAAGCACCGTCGACGACTTTGCCGATGTGCGTCGCGATTACTACGTCGCCGTGAACGATGCCGGCGAGTGGCTGTGGATCTTCAACGACGGCCGGCAATGGTGGCTGCATGGCGTATTCGCATGAGCACGCTGCCCGACTACGCCGAGCTGCATTGCCTCAGCAACTTCAGCTTCCTGCGCGGCGCGTCCCAACCCGGCGAGCTGGTTCTGCAGGCACGCCAGTTGCGCTACCAGGCAATTGCCATTACCGATGAATGCTCGGTCGCCGGGGTCGTGCAGGCCTGGCAGATGCTGAAGGACATCCGCCAGGAAGAAGCGGCGCTTACCCGGAAGGCCCTGGAGGAGGGGGCTGCACCACCGCTGTTTCCGCCCACACCAAAGCTCATCGTCGGCAGCGAGTTCACCCTGGACTGCGGCCTGAAGCTGGTGCTGCTGGCGCAGAACCGCGAAGGCTACGGCAATCTCTCGGCTCTCATCTCGCTGGCGCGCCGTCGCTCGGAGAAGGGTGAGTACAGCCTGCGCCGTGGCGACCTGACCACCATCGTGCCGCGCGGCGCCGTACCTGATTGCCTGGCGCTGTGGACGCCTGGCGAGGATTGCAGCCACGAAGACGCACGCTGGCTGGCCGAGCGTTTTCCGCCGGAGCCTGGCAGTGGATTGCCACGCCTGTGGATCGCCGTCGAACTGCTGTGCGGGTCGGACGATGCCGCGAAGCTGCAGGCGCTGCAGCGCCTCGGTGCAGACACCGGCATTCCACTCGTGGCAAGTGGCGACGCGCACATGCATGTGCGCAGCCGTCGGCCGCTACAGGACACGCTGACCGCCATCCGCCTGCACACCACCGTGTTCGAGGCCGGCCATGCGCTGTTCCCCAACGGTGAACGCCACCTGCGGACACGATTACGTCTGTCCCGCCTGTATCCGCCAGACCTGCTGGAGCAAAGCGCCCGTATCGCGCAGCGCTGCGATTTCGACCTGGGCACGCTGGGCTACGAGTATCCCGAGGAAATCGTGCCGCATGGACACAGCCCGGAGAGCTATCTGCGACAGGAGATCAGATCCGGCCTGCAGCGCCGTTACCCGAACGGCTATCGGGACCCAAAGAAGACCGGCGTAGATATCGACCACGAGATCGAGAAGGAACTCGCACTCATCCTCGATAAGAAGTACGAAGCTTTTTTTCTCACCGTCTATGACCTCGTCCAGTTTGCGCGCCGCGAAGGCATCCTGTGTCAGGGCAGGGGGTCGGCAGCCAATTCGGTGGTGTGTTACGCGCTTGGCATCACCGAGGTGGACCCCACGCGCGCCCATCTGCTCTTCGAACGCTTCCTCTCGAAAGAGCGTGATGAGCCGCCGGACATCGACGTCGATTTCGAGCACGAACGACGCGAGGAAGTCATCCAGTACATCTACCGCAAGTACGGGCGGGACCGCGCAGCACTGGCGGCCACCGTCATCCGCTATCGGAAGAAGAGCGCACTGCGTGATGTCGGGCTGGCACTCGGCTTCGGCGAAGCAGAGATTTCCGCGCTGTCACGCTCGTTGGCCTGGTGGGACCGGCGCGACCAGTTGCCTGAACGCCTTGCCGGTATCGGCCTCGACCCCGACAGCCCCCGCGTACGCAAATGGATCGCCCTCACCGACAAATTGCGGATGTTTCCGCGTCACTTGTCGCAGCACGTCGGCGGCTTCGTCATCTCCAGCGGGCCGCTGGCACGACTAGTACCGATCGAGAACGCCACGATGCCCGAGCGCACAGTGATCCAGTGGGACAAGGACGACCTGGAGTCGCTCGGACTGCTGAAGGTGGACGTGCTGGCGCTCGGCATGCTCACCGTCATCCGCCGCGCGCTGGACTGGGTGTCCGTGCGGCGCGGCGAACGCTGGACGATGGACCGCATTCCACCCAAGGACACGGCCACCTTCGACATGATCTGCAAGGCCGACACCATCGGCGTGTTCCAGATCGAATCCCGGGCGCAGATGTCCATGCTGCCGCGCTTGAAACCACGCAAGTACTACGACCTCGTCGTGCAGGTAGCCATCGTACGGCCCGGGCCGATCCAGGGCGGCATGGTCCATCCGTTCCTGGAGGGGCATGCCAAGAAAAAGATGGTTCAGGAAATCGCACCGGACATCGACGACGTCTTGCGCCGTACCTGGGGCGTACCGATCTTCCAGGAACAGGTGATGAAGCTTGCGGAGGTCGCAGCCGGCTTTACATCCGGAGAAGCCGATCAGTTACGTCGTGCGATGGCCTCCTGGAAGCGGCATGGTCATCTGGAAAAATTCAAGGACAAGCTTCGCACGGGCATGCGTGCCCGTGAGATATCCGAACACTTCATCGACGCACTCTGCCGCCAGATCGAAGGTTTCGGCGAATACGGTTTCCCGGAGTCCCATGCCGCCAGTTTTGCGCTACTGGCCTACGTGTCCTCGTGGATCAAATGCCACGAGCCCGAGGCCTTCCTGTGTGCCTTGCTCAACAGTCAGCCGATGGGGTTCTACCAGCCCGCCCAACTGGTGCAGGACGCCCGTCGGCATGGCGTGCATATCGATCCGGTCGATGTGTGCCATAGCGACTGGGGAAGCCGCCTGGTCATGCGTGCCGCAAGACGGCCAGCCGTACGCATGGGATTACGGGAAATCAGCGGTTTCTCACAAGAGTCTGCCGAAAGGATCGTCATCGCGCGTGGCGTTCGCGCTTTCGCCAATACGGAAGATCTCGCGGCACGAGCGTGCCTGGACGCCGCGGACATGGAGCTGCTCGCTGCAGCCGATGCCTTGCAATTCCTCAGCGGTCACCGCCGGCAGGCTGCCTGGCAGGTCAGCGGCTTGCAACTCCAGGGCGATCTGTTCGACGCCACGACGACCGCAGCTGAACCCGCAGTCTCTTTGCCAGCTCCCAGCGAGGCTCAGAACATTACCGCCGACTACCGCAGCCTCGGCCTGACCCTGGGCCGTCATCCCTTGGCCTTGCTGCGCCAGAAACTGACGGCACGCCGTTTCAGGCCGAACGCAGAAGTACTCAAGGAACCCGACAAGGCGCCGGGCCGCGCCGCGGGTATCGTCACGTGTCGCCAGCGACCTGGCTCCGCGAAAAGCGTCTTCATCACCATCGAGGACGAAACCGGTGTCATCAACGTGATCGTCCATCCCTGGCTGATGGAAAAACAGCATCGTGAAGTCATCGGCGCCAACTTGCTCGGCGTCTACGGCCAACTTCAATCCGCCAACAACGTCGTGATGCTGGTAGCCAAGCGCCTGGTTGATCTGTCGCCCTGGCTGGGCAACCTGAATACCGTCAGCCGGGATTTTCACTAGCTCATAGAACGGGGCCAGAGCGCGTTCCAGCGCATGTTGAGCTTGTTCGAAGCGCCTTCGCCACCAGCGTCCTGAGCCGTCTACGGCAAAAAGCATAATGTTGATTATGTAAACTTAAGGAATCATTATTGTGGTTGCTTTGGGAACGCCTCCGATTGGGAATACTCATGCCACTGCGACGCGAACGGACTTTCCTTCGACGGCAACGACCTTCACCCGGCTACCGCTCTTGATCTCCACATCGGAGACGCATTCCCACACGTCAGACCCGAGCACCGGACGCTGGAATCGCACCTGGCTTTTCTGGAACGGCCCGAGATCTCCGACAAGCAGGCCTGCCTCACCAATCACGGCGCCTGCAGTGCCGATAGCCAGATCGTCCGGCTTGCGACGGAAAACCTTCACCCACGCGATCACCAGCGCTGCGGACAGCAGCGCCCACACGAGCACCTGCGCGGCATTACCCAGCGGCAGGATGGCAACCAGCACGCCGGTAATCAGCGCCGCGATCCCTAGCCAGACCAGGAAGAACGCCGGGATCGCCAGCTCGGCAACGATCAGGACGAAACCTGCCGCAATCCAGTGCCACCACAGCACGGCAATGGCTCCGTCAGCCGTTGCTCGCTGCCGAACTGGGCAGCTCGACGACGTTGGAAGCACTGCTGGTTTCGCCGATCAGCACCAGGCGGCCTTCGACTGTCGCACCAGCATCCATCTGCAACTGGCGATAGCTGATGTTGCCGCTGACCCGGGCATTGGGTTGAAGCTCGAGGAAATGCTCAACTTCGACGTCACCGACGATCACACCGTTGATGACTGCGTCGTAGGCCGTGACGTTGCCATGGATGGCGCCTTGCTCGCTCAGCACCAGCAGGCTCTTGCTGCCTTCCTTGCACTGGACGCTGCCACGCACCTTGCCATCTACGCGCAGCCCATCCGAAAAGTGAACGTCGCCGACGACTTCCATGTTGTCCGCCACAAGGCTGGACAGTTTGGTGACTTCAATGGATTGCTTCTTCTTGCCGAACATTCCTGTTCCCTCTAAAGCGACCTAATTCTTCTGGCTGCGCATGAACGCCACTTCGTCCTGCAGGCGCTTGACCTGCTGCGACAGATCACGGATCTGCTTTTCCAGCGCAGTGCGCGTGGCGGCCTCATGACGGGCATCGAGTTCGGCACGTTCGACAGCCTGCTTCAGGTCCGTGTTTTCCTGATTGAGCTGGATCGACAGTTTGGCGAGATCGGAAGCCAGCGGCTCTGGCTGTTGACGCATGTAGGCATAGGCGCTGATCGAGGCAAACGCCAGTGCCACCCCGACCCACAGGCCGTAACGGCGTTGCGACAAACCCAGACGGCAATCCGCGTTGGCCAGCAGCCGGGTGGTCTTCCGTCTAGCCATTGCGCATTCCTTCGCCAAGGCTCAGGTAGTGGCGCGGGTCGACGAAACTGCCTTCGTGCAAAACCTCGAAATGCAGGTGCGGGCCAGTGGAACGCCCAGTCGAACCTACAAATGCCACGACCTGACCGGGCGTCACGACGTCACCGGCACGCACGTTCAACCGTGATGCATGGGCGTAACGGGTGACGAGGCCGGAACCGTGCTCGAGCTCGACCATGTTGCCCATGTCCGAACGGAAGCCTGCGAACACCACCCGCCCGCCCCCGGCCGCGCGAATCGGCGTGCCAGGTGCAGCGCTGAAGTCCAGGCCGCTGTGGAATGCGAGCGAGCCGGTGAACGGATCGCTGCGATTACCGAAGGGCGATCCGAGCTCCACTTCCGGGATCGGTGCCCGACTGGGAAACTTCATGTAGGCGACGCTGCGTGTCGCCGCCGCCTGCTGGATGAGCGAGAAAGCATCCATCAGGCAATCCATGTGGAGGGCCATGCGTTGCATGTCTGCGCTCAGCGTCGGCTGCCCGGCGGCCTGGTCATCACACAAACGCGGAGCCAGGGCCGGTCCGCCCGTGTTGGCGCCTTGATTGAGGGTCGCAGGGAGGACGGATACGGCAGCCCGGGAGCCTGCGGCCTTCTGGCCAAACAGTTCGAGTGCATCGATCTTGCGGCCCAGCACCGAGGCTTCCTGTTCCAGCCGGACCAGCTTGCCGGCCAGTTCGCCCATGCGCTCCACGGCATAGCGCCCTTCAGCCGTGTCACGGGCGTTCAACGAGGCAGCCTGCACCAGCGCGCTGTCAGAAAAGTACTTGCCCAGCGTCACGCCCGCCACGAACGCGACGGCCGCGGCCAGCACGGAACTGGCCAGGATCATGAGGGTGATACGACGCACGCTCCAAAGCCTTACACCGGCTTGGGCAATGGATCGACTCGACAGCAGTGCGAATGCCATCGCTCTCCTCCCTGGTTGGACGCGCTTGCAATTGCCTGCGCTGTGTCAGTAGCGGTAACCGTGACGGATTACCGAGAATCTGCCCGATGGTAGCACCTCTTGGATGCAAGACAACAAGCCCCCCGCGCCGCGCACTGACGGACGGGGGGCTAGATCAAAAGTGGTACGAAAACAGGTGTTGGAAGCAGGTCAGCGCTTGGCGTGAGCCGCCAGTTGCAGCCAGGTATTGACGACCGTGTCGGGGTTCAGCGAAATCGTCTGGATGCCTTCGTCCATCAACCATTCGGCGAAGTCTGCGTGGTCGGACGGCCCTTGCCCGCAGATCCCGACATACTTGTCCAGACGGTTGGCGGTACGGATCGCCAGCGACAGCAGCTGCTTCACCGCCGGGTCCCGCTCGTCGAACGCATGGGCGACCAGGCCCGAGTCCCGGTCCAACCCGAGGGTCAGCTGGGTCAGGTCATTGGAGCCGATGGAGAAGCCATCGAAATGCTCCAGGAACTGCTCGGCCAGGAGGGCGTTCGACGGGATCTCGCACATCATGATGAGCTTCAGGTCGTCCTGCCCGCGTTTCAGGTCATGTGCTTCGAGCAGGTCGACGACCTCCTTCGCTTCCTGCAGGTTGCGCACGAAGGGCACCATCAACTGCACGTTGCGCAGGCCCATGTCGTTGCGCACCCGGCGCATCGCGATGCACTCCAGTTCGAAGCAATCGCGGAAACTGTGAGCCACATAGCGCGATGCGCCACGGAAGCCCAGCATCGGGTTTTCTTCCTCGGGCTCGTAGATATCGCCGCCCAGCAGTTTGCGATATTCGTTGGACTTGAAGTCCGACAGTCGCACGATGACCGGCTGCGGCCAGAACGCGGCAGCGATTGTGGCCACGCCTTCCGCCAGACGCTCGATGAAGAACTGCCGCGGCGTTGCGTATCCCCGTGCCCGCCGGGAGATTTCCGCACGCAGACTCGACGGCACGCTATCGGCATCCAGCACGGCCTTGGGGTGAATGCCGATCATGTTGTTGATGACGAACTCCAGGCGCGCCAGGCCGACACCGCCATTGGGAATCTGCGCGAACTCGAACGCGAGCTCGGGATTACCCACGTTCATCATGATCTTGACCGGGATCTCGGGCAGATTGCCCATGTCGGTCGTGGTCACCTCGTACTCCAGGCGCCCCCTGTATACGTAACCGGTATCGCCCTCTGCGCAGGAGACGGTGACCGACTCGCCCTCGGTCAGCACGTCGGTGGCATCGCCACAGCCCACGATGGCGGGAATGCCCAGCTCACGGGCAATGATCGCGGCGTGACAGGTCCGGCCGCCCCGGTTGGTCACGATGGCGGATGCCCGCTTCATGACCGGCTCCCAGTTCGGGTCGGTCATGTCGGTGACCAGCACGTCACCTTCCTGCACGCGGTTCATCTCGGAAGCATCCTCGATGATGCGCACCGGACCCGCGCCGATTTTCTGGCCGATCGCGCGGCCCGACACCAGCACCCGGCCGTGGTGCTTGATACGGTACTTTTCCTGCACGCCCGGCGCCTGCCGCGATTTCACCGTCTCCGGCCGTGCCTGCAGGATGTAGAGCTTGCCGTCCTGGCCATCCTTGCCCCACTCGATATCCATCGGCCGTTGATAGTGGCGTTCGATGATCATCGCGTAGCGGGCCAGCTCCAGCACTTCTGCCTCGCTCAACGCGAAGCGGATGCGGTCGGCCTCCGGCACATCCACGGTGCGGGTCGACTTGCCGGCCTCCTTCTGCTCGGCGAACACCATCTTGATGAGTTTGGAGCCCAGGCTACGCCGGATCAGCGGACGGAAGCCCGCCTCCAGCATCGGCTTGTGCACATAGAACTCGTCAGGATTCACCGCGCCCTGCACCACCGTCTCGCCCAGCCCCCAGGACGCCGTGACGAACACCACCTTGTCGAAGCCCGACTCGGTGTCGATGGTGAACATCACCCCCGAGCTGCCGAGGTCGGACCGCACCATGCGCTGCACGCCCGCCGACAAGGCCACATCGGCATGCGCAAACCCCTTGTGCACGCGGTAAGCAATCGCGCGGTCGTTGTACAGCGAGGCAAACACCTCCTTCATGGCGTGAAGGATGTTTTCGTAGCCCTGGATGTTGAGGAAGGTTTCCTGCTGCCCGGCGAAGGAAGCATCGGGCAAGTCCTCGGCGGTCGCGGAGGAACGCACCGCGTAGCTCCCCTCCCCGCTCGCGCTCAGCTCGTCGTAAAACTTGCGGATGTCTGCTTCGAGCTGCGGCGGGAAAGGCGTCTGCACGATCCAGCCGCGGATTTCCTTGCCGACGCGTACCAGCTCCTCCACATCGTCGACGTTCAGCTTGTCCAGTGCGGCCTGGATCCGGTTCGACAGGCCCTCGTGTGCGAGAAAATCCCGGTAGGCGTCAGCCGTTGTCGCGAAGCCTCCCGGAACCCGGACGCCCGCGTCGGCAAGCTGGCTGATCATCTCGCCCAGCGAGGCGTTCTTGCCGCCTACCGCCTCGACGTCGGTCATCCGCAAAGCGGTGAAGGGAATTACGTAAGCAGACATTCGGCGAGCCCTCTCAAGATTGTCAAATACCACCTGGTGGCGCATTCTAGAGACCGCAATTGCTGCACTGCATAAGAGCATACCCGATCGGGAATCTCCACAACCGCAAGCACTTTGTGCAAAAGGGAATAGTGCTTATGTCGCAAAGCGGAAATCAATCGAAGCGCCGCACGGCCTTCTTCATCTCGGACGGCACGGGCATCACCGCAGAAGCACTCGGCCATAGTCTGCTGGCGCAGTTTCCGGAATGTGATTTCAAGCAGGTGCGGGTGCCGTTCGTGGACTCGGTCGATCGCGCGCTGGATTGCGTGCAGAAAATCCGCGACGCCGCCCGCCGGGACGGCTGTCGTCCCATCGTGTTCAGCACCCTCGTGCAGCCGGACATCGTCGGGGCGCTGCGATCGGCCGACGACCAGGCAACCTTTCTCGACCTCTTCGAGAAATTCATCGGCCCGCTCGAGAACGAACTGGGCATGAAGTCCACGCACACGGTGGGCCGCTCGCACGGCATTGCAGACAGCCAGAACTACAAGGCGCGCATCGAAGCCATCAACTTCACGCTGGCACACGACGACGGCATCACGGAAGACAATCTCGAGGAAGCCGAGGTCATCCTCGTCGGCGTTTCCCGCTCGGGCAAGACGCCGACGAGCCTGTACCTGGCCATGCAGTTCGGTGTGAAGGCTGCCAACTATCCCCTGATCCCGGAAGACTTCGAGCGCAACCGATTGCCGGGAGAGATCCACCGCTATCGCGGCAAATTGTTCGGCCTCGTCATCACTCCGGAACGCCTCTCGCAAATCCGCCAGGAGCGCCGGCCGAACAGCAAGTACGCGAGCATCGACAACTGCCGGGCCGAACTGGAATCGGCGATGAAGCTGATGAAGCGCGAGGGCATTCCGTTCCTGGACTCCACGTCACGCTCGATCGAGGAGTTGTCCGCCAAAATCCTGCAGGAAGTGCGGATCAGCAAGACCGGCTTCTGAGCGCCTGAACCGAGAAAGCGCACCCACAGAAACAACAAAGGCCCGCATTGCGGGCCTTTGTTGTTGAGCGGAGAAAGTCGTCAGGCGTAGCAGCGCAGGCGCAGGGAGAAGTCGCGCAAGGGTGCCAGCCCGCTCGCTTCCGCGTTCGCACACCAATCCTGCAATTGCTTCACCAGTTGCTCGCGGGTCGCCGTGGATCGTGCCCACACGGCAGCCAGTTCACCGCGCATCTGGTGCAGGCGCGCCAGGCCGGGACTCATGTCGAGCGCTTCCTGCAGCTTGGCGCGCTCGCCCTGCCCGAGGTCGGACTCGTCCATGTGCAGCCAGCCACGCAGTTTCTTGATGTCGAAACGATCACCATGCGCAGTGCGCAGGCGAACCAGTTCTTCGGCGTAACTGCGCTTGAGCGAACGCATGTAGCGCGTCATCACGTCGTAGCGATGGGTGATCACCGCTTGCAGCATATCCAGGTCGACCACCGGACGGGCGTCCCCGAACTTCGGCATCGGGATGGTCTTCTTCACCGTCGCCAGACCGAGCATCTCCATGATGCGGATGTACATCCAGCCGATGTCGAACTCGTACCACTTGGCGGACAGCTTGGCCGAGGTGGCGAAGGAGTGGTGGTTGTTATGCAGTTCCTCGCCACCGATCAGGATGCCCCAGGGCACGATGTTGGTGGATGCGTCGTTGTTCTGGAAATTGCGATAGCCCCAGAAGTGACCAACCCCGTTGATGACGCCAGCAGCCCAGAACGGGATCCACAGCATCTGCACCACCCAGATCAGCAGCCCTGCCGTCACGCCGAACAATGCGAGGTCGATGGCCAGCATCACGGCGATGCCCCACTTGTTGAAGGGCGTGTACACGTGCCGTTCGATCCAGTCGTCCGGTGTGCCGTGGCCGTAGCGCTCCATGGTTTCCTTGTTGAAGGATTCCTTGACGTACAGGAAGACGCCACCCCACAGCACGCGATGGATGCCGAGCACTTGCGGGCTGTGTGGATCCTCGGTGGTTTCGCACTTTGCATGGTGCTTGCGATGGATCGACGCCCACTCCTTGGTGATCATGCCAGTGGTCAGCCACAGCCACAGGCGGAAGAAGTGGCTTGGGAGCGGATGGAGATCCAGCGAACGATGAGCCTGATGGCGATGCAGGAAAATCGTGACGGAAGCGATGGTGATATGGGTCAGGCCGAGGGCGACCAGAACGTATCCCCACCAGGGCAGATCGATGAAACCGGCAAACATTGAAGCGACTTCCTTTCAGGCAGGCATGCGCAGCGGATTCTACGCGAACACCCATCCAGGCGATATCGGGTTGCGGACGGGAAACTTCAATGCAGGCAAAGATTTACGACCGGCGGCTTGACAGCATTCTGCGAAAGCGGTTAGCGTCAGTCTATGAGCTTCGAAATCGCGGTTCGTTCCCTCGCCGCCGCCCTCCTCTCGCTAAGCCTCCTGCTGACCGTGCGTGCCCTGCGCCCGGGCCTGCTGCTGCGCCGCAAGCGCAGCTAATCCCAAACCCCCTCGTTCCGTTTTCCTGAACCTTGCCCAGCAAGGCGCGACGCTTTAGGCGTTGGAGTTTTCACATGCACGCTTCGACATACAGACTGTTTCTACGACTGCGCCGCGGGTGCCGGGCCGTGAATACGTGGCCGCCCGCCGCCCTGTCTCAGGCCACCCGTTGAAGCAATCGACCTGAATACGCCGGAGCACAAGCATGTTGAAGAATCCCAGCACCAAGTACCACGCCTTCCCGCCCATCGACATTCCCGATCGACAGTGGCCCTCGCGCACCATCACCCGTCCGCCGGTGTGGATGAGCACGGACCTGCGCGATGGCAACCAGGCCCTGTTCGAGCCGATGGACATTCCGCGCAAGGCGCGGATGTTCGAGACGATCACGAAGATCGGCATCAAGGAAGTCGAAGTCGCGTTTCCGTCTGCCTCGCAGACCGACTTCGATTTCGTGCGCAAGCTCATCGAAGAGAAGCTGATCCCGGCCGACGTCACCGTCGAGGTACTCACCCAGGCGCGCGAGCACCTCATCCGCCGTACCTTTGAAAGCCTGCAGGGCGCCCGCCGCGCCATCGTGCACGTCTACAACGCGACCGCCCCGGTCTTCCGCAAGACCGTGTTCGGCGTCGATCGCGCTGGCTGCATCCAGATCGCCGTGGATTCCGCGAAGCTCATCCGCCAGCTCGCGGAAGATCACCCGGAGACCGAATGGGTGTTCCAGTACAGCCCGGAGGTCTTCAGCTCGACCGAACTCGATTTCGCACTGGACATCGTGGAACACGTCACCGAAGTGTGGGCCCCCACCAAGGATCGCCCGATGATCCTCAACCTGCCGGCCACCGTTGAATCGGCCACGCCGAATGTCTTCGCCGACCAGGTCGAGTGGATGTGCCGCCATCTGTCGCGTCGCGACGCGACCATCGTGTCGGTGCACCCGCACAACGACCGCGGCACCGCGGTGGCCGCTGCCGAGCTGGGCGTGATGGCCGGCGCGGATCGCGTCGAAGGCTGCCTGTTCGGCAATGGCGAGCGCACCGGCAACGTCGACCTCGTGACGCTCGCGCTCAACCTGTACACGCAGGGTGTGGACCCTGGCCTCGATTTCTCGCGCATCAACGACGTTGCGCGCGTGGTCGAGGAATGCACGCAGTTGCCCATCCACCCGCGTCACCCCTACGTCGGGGACCTGGTATTCACGGCCTTCTCCGGCTCCCACCAGGATGCGATCAAGAAAGGCTTCGCCGTCCAGGATCCCGACGGCGTGTGGGCGGTCCCGTATCTGCCCATCGATCCGAGCGACCTCGGCCGTACGTATGACTCGGTGATCCGGGTGAACAGCCAGTCCGGCAAGGGCGGCATCGCCTGGCTGCTGGAAACGGTGTATGGCCTCACCCTGCCGCGCCGCATGCAGGTGGAGTTTTCCGGCGAAGTGCAACGCGAGATGGACGCCACTGGCGCCGAGATGGAGGCGGCGGACCTGTGGAAGCTCTTCGAGCAGACCTACCTCAAGGCCGACCTGCCGATCACCCTGCTCTCCCACCACCTGGATGAATCGCGCGAGCGTCATGTCATCGAGCTGGATGTCATGCAGGACGGTTCGCCCAGGCGTCTTCGCGGTGAAGGCAATGGCCCGCTGGACGCAGCGCTGGCCGCGCTCGGCATCCAGGGCGTCAGCATCCACAGTTTCGAGGAGCACTCGCTGGGCCGCGGTGCGGACGCACGCGCGATCGCCTTCGTGGAGCTGTCCGGCGAACATTTCGCCAGCACGGTCTACGGTGCTGGCGCATCCACCAGCATCGTCGAAGCCTCGTTGCGCGCACTGATCTCGGCGTGCAACCGCGCGACGGTGCGGGCGGCAGCTGCGAAGCAGGCCTTGGTGAAATAACCAGCAAGCAGTGCCACACGGAAAGAGAAACGCCGGGAATTCCCCGGCGTTTCTCTTTCTTTCTGTGCAACCTCGTTGTCCTGGTGCTCAGGCCGTCGGTTTGATCGCCACCAGGTTGATCAGCGTTTCTTCACGCCTAGCCGGCGGCTGGATGCGGAACACCCTTTCGAGAATCCCCAGGTCTTCCCTGCTCCACCACAGGAAGGGATAGGACACGCGCTCGTCCGGCACGTCGAAGCCCGCCTGACGCACCATCGCCAGATATTCCTCCGCGGTCTTCTGCACCTCCATCGGATGACGGAACAGCAGGCGGATCATCCAGGAATGGATGTAGCGCTTCGTCGACTCGGCGAACAACAGCATGCCACCGGGTTTCAGCACGCGGAAGAACTCGCGGATCGCGGCGTCCTGATCGATCAGGTGGTGGAAAGTCTGGTGGCAGAACAACACGTCGACCGAGTCGTCCGGCAGCAGGATGCGCGAGCTGGAGCAACGCACGAACTCTGCGTCGACGCCGGCCGCCGCGACTTCGCGACCCGCGGCCTCGATCATCTCCGGGTCGATGTCCATGCCGATCAGTCGCTTCGGCGCAAAACGCTCGTGCAGCTTGGCCAGCGAACGGCCGTAGCCACAACCGACGTCGGCAACCACACCATAGCTCGGTTTGCGGTCGGGGATCAGGCGTTCCAGATCCTTGAACGCACGTTCCAGCACATGCACCGTCCATGTGGGCGTGCGCAGGAACCACTTGCCAAAGGCTGTTTCGGGAACGTGCGGATCGTTGAAGGCGGCCGCATCCGCCGGGCTGATCGGGGTGTTCATGCCGCGAGGATAGCAAGCCCCGGCATGCGCTGAGGAGCGCTCAGACGATATAGCCCTGTAACCGTGCTTCGATGATGCGCGGATTGTCGCCATGGCCGATGCCGACCAGGCCATCGACCAGCATCTCGCGCTGTGCAACCAGGCTGCCGATCACCGACTGCAGCTTCTTGGCCATCGGCAGGAAGACCAGGTTGGCGGCCCCCACGCCATAGATGGTCGCCACGAACGCGACAGCGATGCCAGCTCCCAGCTTGCTGGGGTCGGAAAGATTCTCCATCACGTGGATGAGGCCCATCACGGCGCCGATGATGCCGATGGTCGGAGAGTAGCCACCCGCCGCTTCCCAGATCTTCGCGGCGGATTTCATTTCCTTTTCCCACGCGCCGATCTCGACTTCCATCACGTCACGCAGACGCTCCGGCTCCACGCCGTCGACCAGCAGTTGCAGGCCTTTCTGCAGGAACGGATCGTTCATCCGGGGAATCTTGTTTTCCAGCGCCAGCAAGCCTTCCTTGCGGGCGGTGGCACTCCAGCTGACGATGTCCGCAATGAGGGTGGCCAGCGGTTGTGCCGGCGGCTTGAAGACCCAGCTCGACATGCGCACGCCGGTACGGAAGGTCTTCCACGGGCTTTGCAGCATGACGGCGCCGGTCGTGCCACCAATGACGATCAGGAATGCCGTCGGCTGGATCAGCGAGCCAAGGTGGCCGCCCTCCAGCAGCATGCCGACCAGGATGGCCAGCACGCCCAGCAACAGACCCGCTATCGAAATGAAATCCACCCGTGCGCTCTCCCCTCGCGGAACGGGCCGTCAGTTCGCGGTGGCCGCCTTGCGGCCACGCTTGTTGCCGTCATTCGGACGGGCATTGGAGATACGCGAGCGCAGGCGCGCAATTGCCTGGCTATGCAACTGGCAGACGCGGGACTCGGAGACGCCGAGCACTTCGCCGATCTCGCGCAGGTTGAGGTCTTCCTCGTAGTACAGGCCCATCACCATCTTCTCCCGCTCCGGCAGGTCTTCGATGGCATTGACCAGTGCGGTGCGCATATCATGGTCTTCCAGCAGGGACAGCGGATCGGCCGCTTCGCCGACGATATGCCGTTCGAGGAAATCGTCCTCTTCCTCATCGCTGAAGTCTTCGAAGTAGACCAGCTGGTAGCCGCGGGCCTCCTGCAGCATCTTCTGGTAATCCGGCAGGTTCATGCCCAGGCTCTCCGCCAGTTCCCGCTCGGTAGGCTGGCGGCCGTGCAGTTGCTCCAGGCTGTGCACCGCGGTTTCGATGCGTCGCATCTCGCGACGCAGGCTGCGCGGCAGCCAGTCGTTCTCGCGCAGGCCGTCGAGCATGGCGCCGCGGATACGCTGCACTGCGTAGGTTTCGAACTGCGCGCCCAGGCCTTCCTCATAGCGGCCGATGGCGTCCAGCAGACCCATCATGCCGTTCTGGATGATGTCCTCGACCTGCACGCTGGCGGGCAGCTTGGCCATCAGATGGTAGGCAATGCGCTTCACCAGTGGCGCATACCGCGTCACCAACTGGTCTTTGTCGAGCGTTCCGGCCGCGTTGTACATGGCGCTCTCTCTCATTTATCAGGTCGACCCGTGCCACAAAGCTTGTGAGTGCCATTGTGGGTCGCCCCTGCATTGCTTGCTGTGCGGAAAAACACCCGGCAAAGCCGTCTTATCGGCTGTTTGCCATCATCCGTCCGCGGTTTGACGCCAAGGCCTGCGGCGTCATCGTCTGTCTCTGCAGACGTTGCGTGAACCCTTCTTGTTCCCCGGAACCCGGCGGCAGTTGCATGGCACCGGCCAGACTGGTCACCGTCTGCACGTCAATGCCTAGCAGGCGCCATGCCACCGAGCGCAGGTTGGCGGTCAGTGCCTGGGTCTCCGGCGTCGGCGCTGCAGAGAGAGCCAGCCCGACGGACAGGCTATCGGCGCAGGCCACACATCTCTTTAGCGCAGCATAAGCTTCGGTATAGGCCCGTGCATTCGGGTCAACCACAAGCAATAGCCGGGGCGCGGCGGCAATCAGTGGCGATACGCCGAGAACATCGTGCGGACGCGCGTGGATCAGCCATTCATCGCAGTCATGCTGAAACTCGGCGAGCAGCGCCTGCGTGCGCTGGCGCAGCACGCGGTCCGCCAGATGCTGCGACAACCGTGCCACCGACAGCACGCTCAGTCCGGGATGGATTGCCACCCGGCAAGATTCGCCGGCAACGTGCCCTTCTGCCGCCTGCAGCAGGTCGAAGCGTGTCGATGCCCCGAGTGCCTCGCACAGGTTGCCGGCAGCCGGGGATTCGTCCAGCACCAGCGTGCGCACGCCTTCGGCGGACCTTGCATGCAGCTGTCGTGCAAGCCATGCAGTTGCCCCGTGGCCACAGGCCAGCGCCCCCAGCACCTCGGGCGGACGATGGTTGAACAGCCTGCGCAGGCCAGCGGCCTGGTCCTCGCTCGCAATCCTCATGCAGCCCCCCGTTGCTGCCGGTCACCCTGACGACGGTTGCGGCTGGCCATCAACATCGCGGCTGCGGCGTCGTCGAGCTTGTAGGGCGAATCGGCCGGGATCTCGCGCAGCGCGCGATGGATCAGGTAGGTGCGGTTGGGCAGGTGCAGATCTTCCGGCACGCGCTGTCCGTTGGCGACGTAGAAGACATCCAGCTCGTGGCGGGCGGCGACGTCGATCACGGGTGCCAGCGACACCGCCTCGTCCACCTTGCTGAGGATGCAGCCGGCCAGGTCCGGCCCTTCGTAGGCGCGCAGGACATCGTCCAGCGTCTCGCCACTGGCCGCAGCGTTCAGCAGCAACAGGCGGCGCACGCAACCGGCGGAGCGCAGCATCGCCGCCTGGTCGTCGACCATCTTGTCCCGCTGACCGACGCCGATGGTGTCGATCAGCACGATGTGCTTGTCGCGCAGGGATTGCAGCGTCTGGCGCAGGTCGGCCGCGTCACGCACGACATGCACCTGCACGCCGAGGATGCGACCGTAGATGCGCAGTTGTTCATGCGCGCCGATCCGGTAGCCGTCGGTGGTGATCAGCGCCAGCTTGTCCGCGCCGTGGCGCATCACGCAGCGCGCGGCCAGCTTGGCGGTGGTGGTGGTCTTGCCCACGCCGGTGGGGCCGACCAGGGCGTACACGCCGCCGCGGTCGATGATGTCGGCATCGTTGGACACGGCGCGCAGGCTGCGGTTGAGCGCCTGGCGGACCGCCTTGCGGGCCTCCGTCACCGGCACTTCGCCGGACAGCTGCTCGGTGATCTGGCGGGTGAGCTCCGGCGAGAAGCCGGCTTCCAGCAGTTCGCCCATCATCTGGGTGCGGGCCGGTGCGGTACGCGAGATCTCGCTCCACGCAAAGCCTGCGAGCTGACGCTCCAGCAGGCCTTTGATGGAGGACAGCTCGTCCATCAGCTGGGCGTTGGTGGCCTCCAGTGCCACGACCCGGGCCTGTTCGCGGGCTTGTTGCACCGGGTTCGGTGCTGACGTCGCAGGCGCCTCGGCGTGCGGCGGGATGGTGCGCAGGCCGGGAATCTGATGCTGTGCCCGCACGCGACGGAAATCCGGCTGCTCTTCTTCACGCTGGCGGGCCGCCTGCAGGCCACGCACCAGCGGGGAGTCACTCACGGCCTCGCCGGCACTGGCGGCGAGACCGCTGCGGAAAGTCTCGCGCTCGGCGTCATTGACCTTCTGCTCACGCGCCAGGCGGGCGATGTGCTGACCGAGCGTCACGGTGAAGTCGTCGCCGGACTCCACGGCAGGTGCCGGTGCCGGTGGCGGCGCGCGGCGTACCTGGGCAGCGGCCTGCGCGGCAGCCTGGGCCGCTGCGGCAGCAGCGTCGGCCTGGTGGCGAGCCTGCTTGACGGTGGCATTGAGCTCGCCCATCGCGTTGGCCGGCATGGCAACGATCTCCACGCCATCGTCCACAGCGCGGTTGGACAGCACGACGGCATCGGCCCCCAGCTCGGCCTTCACGCGGACCAGGGCTTCGCGGGCGGTTTTCGCGACGTAGCGCTTCACATTCACCATGTTTGCTTCTCCTTGACGCTACCCATCAACCACCGATGACTGCCGTGACGCGGATCATCCGCGACTCCGGCACTTCGGCGTGGGCAATCACTTTCATGCTGGGCACGGCACGGCGCAGGAAGCGCGCGAGCAGCCAGCGAAGATTGTTCGGTACCAACAGCACGGCCGGCAGGCCCAGGTCTTCCTGCTTCTGGGCCGCGGCAGCGGCCTCGCGCAGCAGCGTGTCGGCGAGACCCGGCTCGATGGCACCGCCTTCCGGGCCACCGCTCTGCATGGCGTGCTGCAGCACGCGCTCCAGGCCGGGGTCCAGCGCAATGACCTGCATGTCCGCACCACCCGGGAAGAGCTGCTGGACGATGGCACGACCCAGTGCCACGCGGACGCGGGCTGCGAGTTCGAGCGGCTCCTGCGTACGCGGCGCATGCTCGGCCAGGGCTTCGACGATGCTGCGCATGTCGCGGATGTTGATGCCCTCTTCCAGCAGGTGCTGCAGGGTGCGCTGGAGGATGTGCAACGGCAGCGTCTTGGGCACCAGGTCCTCGACGAGCTTCGGCGATTCCTTGGCGATGTGGTCCAGCAGTGCCTGCGCTTCCTGGCGACCCAGCAGGTCGGCGGCGTGCGACAGGATCACGTGGTTCAGGTGGGTGGCCACCACCGTACTGGCGTCCACCACGGTGTAGCCCAGCGCGTGCGCCTGTTCGCGCATGCCGGCATCCACCCACACGGCGGGCAGGCCGAAGGCCGGGTCCTTGGTCGGCGTGCCCGGCAGCTGGCCGACGACGCGGCCCGGGTTGATCGCCATGAACTGGCCGGGGTAGGCCTCGCCGGAACCGATTTCCACGCCCTTCAGCGTGATGCGATAGGCATTCGGCTTCAGCTCCAGGTTGTCGCGGATATGCACCGGCGAAGCCAGGAAGCCGATTTCCTGCGCGAACTTCTTGCGCAGGCCGCGGATGCGGCGCAGCAGCTCGCCGTCCTGGCCCTTGTCCACCATCGGGATCAGGCGGTAGCCGACTTCCAGACCCAGCACGTCCACCGGCGTCACGTCCGACCAGCTGGCTTCCTGCGACTCCACCGGGGCCGCGGCGGCGGCGGGCTTCAATACCGGCTCTTCTTCGCGAGCCAGCGCCTGTTTCTTGTTCATGTGCCAGGCCAGGTAGGCCAGGCCGCCGGCAAGCAGCAGGAACACCAGGTTCGGCATGCCGGGAATGAGGCCGAGCAGACCGAGGATGCCCGCCGTCAGCACCAGCACGATGGGGTTGGTGAACAACTGGTTCACCACCTGGCCACCGATGTCGGTTTCGTCCTCTCCGACGCGTGACACCACCAGGCCGGCCGCCACCGAGATGATCAGCGCCGGCAGCTGCGCCACCAGGCCGTCACCGATGGTCAGCAGCGTGTAGTTCTCCAGCGCTTCGCCCATCGGCATGTTGTGCTGGACCACGCCGACGATCAGGCCGCCGATGATGTTGATGACGAGGATGAGGATGCCGGCCACCGCATCGCCGCGCACGAACTTCGAGGCGCCGTCCATGGCGCCGTAGAAATCGGATTCCTGCGCGATCTCCGCGCGGCGGCGCTTGGCTTCCTTCTCGTCGATCAGGCCGGCGTTCAGGTCGGCGTCGATGGCCATCTGCTTGCCGGGCATGGCGTCCAGGGTGAAGCGCGCGCCCACTTCGGCGATCCGGCCGGCACCCTTGGTGATCACGACGAAGTTGATGATCGTAAGGATGACGAACACCACGATGCCGACCGCCGTATTGCCACCGACGAGGAAGTGGCCGAAGGCCTCGATCACCTTGCCGGCCGCGTCCGGGCCGGTGTGGCCTTCCAGCAGCACGATGCGGGTGGAGGCCACGTTCAGCGACAGGCGCAGCAGCGTGGTGACCAGCAGCACCGTCGGGAACACCGAGAAGTCCAGCGGCTTGCGGGTGTACATGCCCACCAGCAGCACCATCATCGACAGTGCCAGGTTGAAGGTGAAGAACACGTCCAGCACGAAAGCCGGCAGCGGCAGCACCATCATCGACAGCACGAGCAGCAGCAGGATCGGCGCTGCCAGCTGACGGATGTTCGAGGGCGACAGCAGCTGGCGCAGATCGATAGCCTGGGTGTTGCCCTGGGTAGCCAAGTCCGTGTGCTCCTATCAGGCCGGCTGGGCGGCGGACGATGCGCTGCCGGGGTCCATGCCCACCGGTATCGCAATGTCGTGCGGTTCGTCCGGCGGCAAGCCTCCGGCGGACAGGAAGTGGTTGAGCTGGTACACGTAGGCCATCACTTCGGCCACGGCGGTGTACAGCGCGGCGGGCACCTGCTGCCCTACTTCGGCGTGACGGAACAGCGCACGCGCCAGCGGCGGCGCTTCAAGCAGCGGCACACCGTGCTTGCGGGCCAGTTCGCGGATGTTGTGCGCGACCAGGTCCGCGCCCTTGGCCACGATGGTCGGCGCGCCCATGCGTGCAGAGTCGTACTTCAGCGCGACGGCAAAGTGGGTCGGGTTGGTGACCACCACATCGGCCTTCGGCACCGATTCCATCATGCGGCGACGCGCCATCTCGCGCTGGCGGGCGCGGATCTGCGCCTTGATCTGCGGGTCGCCGTCCTGCTCCTTCATTTCCTGCTTGAGCTCCTGCTTGCTCATCTTCAGCTGGCTGTAATAGCGCCAGAGCTGGAAGGGCACATCCACCAGCGCCAGGACGGCCAGGCAGGACGCCAGCGAGAGCGTGGCCCACAGCAGGATGCGCCCGGTCTCGGCCGAGGCCGTTTCCAGCGACATGGTCGACAGGCCCAGCAACTCGTAGCGGTAGTGCCACAACACCCAGGCACCGACGCCACCGACGAGGACGGATTTCAGCAAGCCCTTCACCAGTTCGGCGAGGCCATGCAGGGAGAAGACGCGCTTGATGCCGGACAGCGGGTTGACGCGGTTGAGATCCGGCGTCACTGCCTTGCTGGAGAACAACAGGCCACCGAGCATGACCGGCGCGGCGATGGCGGCGATGACGAGCACCGCGAACAGCGGTGCCAGCGACAACAGGGCCTCGCTGCTGATACTGGACAGCATGTCCAGCATGCCGCGTTCAGCGAAGATGGTTTCGCGCTCGACCGACAGGCCGCTGCGCAGGACGCCGTTCAGATGATCCAGCATCCAGCGCCAGGACACCCACAAGCCGAGCACCCCGCCCATCATCACCAGGAAGGTGGCGAGTTCGCGGGACTGGGGGACATTGCCTTCTTCGCGCGCCTGTTGAAGGCGTCGCTCCGATGCTGGTTCTGTCTTGTCCTCGTCGTTCTCTTCGGCCATTCGCCACTCCGTGAGTACACAGTTCAGCCTGCGTACCGATGGAGCGGATTATTTGCCGGGGCGGCAAATCATGCCGGCAAGATAAGGCGCGAAAAGTCCCGCCTTATCGTGGCGCTGATGGCAGGCCAACGGCGGGCCAAGGGCGAACCGAGGACGGACTACGGGTAACTACGGAGTGGGTTTGCCAGCCGGCCGGGGGTCAGGCGTGCAGGCGGTGAGCGGCGGCATCCAGGTCGGCTGCCAGCGGTGCGATGCAGATCGCATCGAGCACTTCCTCGATCTGCCGGCGGGCCAGATCGCCAGCCACACCGTCGCAAAAAGCGATGAAACGGGCTTCCTCGCGCGCGATCTCGCCGGCACGCGCCGACTCGAACAGGGCGTTCAAGGCAATCAGCTGGGCAGCAAATGCACCACCCTGCATGGCATGACCCGTCATCTTGTTGTGCTCCGCACTGTGATTGCTATGGTCATCGAGCCTCCTCCAGGCTCCCCTAAAGCTTTAGCCCGCTTCTTTCCCTGGCGCAAGTCCAAGAAAAGAGCCGCCCCGCGAGGGGCGGCTTTCAAGGAGAGAGTCGATGCGTGGAGAAAACTCCACGAATGTGTTCACGACGCCCCCGGCGCGAACTTTAGGAGCTCATGCGCCTGCTGGCAGGCCTTGTCATTCTGCTCATCCAATCAATGACTTGGCGCATGTTCCCATGCATCTTCAGGGCGCCGCATGACGTAGGTCGGTTAAACTGCCGGCCCCTGATGCGCCTGGCCGACAGGCCTTTTCGATCCGCATGACCACCCCCGCTTCATCCCGCCTGCGTCGCAAGGCGCTGCTGAGCCTGCTGCTCGCCGTGGCCTGCCTGCTTGCCTGCCTGCCATTGTTCATGAGGGTCGAATCGCTGTGGACGCGCACGGTCGACCTGGAAGGAGCGCTGTTCCTGGCGGCCAGCTCGGCACTCGGGCTTGCACTCGCGGCGCTGCCGGTGCTCGCCGCCATCGGCTTGTTGCTGGCAGCGTTCTGGGCGTCCGAAAGCTGTTTCGTCGAGGGGAGCCAGCCACGTGGAGCGCAATGGGCGCTGGTCCTGCCAGCGCTGCTGCTCAGCTATGCGCCCGCCATCGGCGCGTTGCGCCCTGCATGGCAGGCGGTCACGCAGGGCTTCATCGCCTTGCGCAAGCCGGATCGCATCTATGCACTGGACAGTGACCCCTTCGGGTTCTTCATGGGCGTGTCCTACTGGCTGGTCGGCGCGGTGACGCTGGCGGTACTGGCCACGCTGTTCTGGCGCGCCCGCTTCCGCCGCAAGCCTGCACAGGAAACCCCGGCGCAGACATGAGCGCACCGCGCACGAAGGACCTGGTTCGCGCCGTCGCCGGCCACGGCTGGCCGGTGCTGGTGGCGCAGCTCGCCACCATGAGCACCACCGTGGTGGATACCGTGGTGGCCGGCCGCAGCGGCACGCTGGATCTCGCCGCAGTAGGCATCGGAGCCGGCATCTACGTTTCCGTCATGCTGGCCTTCGCCGGCATCGTGCAGGGCCTCACCCCGATCGCCGCGCAGCACTTCGGCGCAAGACGCTTCGACCAGCTCGCCAGCAGCTTCCAGCAGGCGCTGTGGCTCGCCTTGCTGCTCGCAGGCGTCGGCATGGCGCTGCTGTGGTGGCCGGACTGGATACTGCGCCTGAGCAGCATGAGCGCAGAAGTGGAGTTGCGCACGCGCGCCTACCTGGACGTCCTCGCGTTCGCCCTGCCCGGCACCCTCGTGTATCGCGCATGTGGCGGCATGCTCAATGCCATCGGCCGTCCGCGCATGCTGATGTTCTTCGGCCTCGCCAATGCCAGTGTGCACATCCTGCTGGCACCGGCGCTGGCCTTCGGCTGGCTGGGCCATGCGCCACGGGGGGCTCAGGGCTGCGCCGCATCGGCGGCCTTCATCATCAGCGTGCTGGCGGTGTGCTCGCTCGTCTACCTGCATCGCTCCACCCACTCGCGACAACTGGCGCTGCTGCGTCACTGGCAGGCGCCGCAACTGCGCAGGATGGGCGAGCTGCTGCGCGTCGGCCTGCCGATCGGCATGTCGGCCTTTGTCGAAATGACGAGCTTCGCGCTGATCGCCCTGCTGGTCGCACCGCTGGGTGCCGAGGCCGCTGGCGCGCACCGCGTGGTCGGCAGTTTCGCGGGCATCTGCTACATGCTGCCGCTGTCGGTTTCGATCGCAACGCTGGCCCTGGTCGGCCAGGCTGCCGGCGCGCAGGACTGGGCGCGGGTGCGCAAGACCGCGCGTGCCGGCATCCTCATCGGGGTGGTGGCTTCCAGCCTGCTCGGACTGGCACTGTGGTTATCCGGCGAAGCGCTGGTGCGCGCCTATACGCCCGATCCGCAAGTGCAGTCACTGGCGATCGCGCTGGTGTGGTTGATCGCTTTCTACCAGCTCTTCGATGCCGTGCAGACCGTTGCCGCCCAGGCGCTGCGTGGCCTGAAGATCACCGCCGTGCCCATGCTGGTGCACGTCTTCTGCTTCTGGGTCATCGGGCTGGCCGGCGGCTGGTGGCTGTGCTTCCACGGCCTTGCCGCAGTGGGCGTCACGCCGCTGGGCCTGGGCGGTTTCTGGTGGGCCGCCACGCTTTCCACCATCGTCGCCAGCGTCGCCTTCTTCGGGTTGCTGCGCCATCACCTGCGTCGGCTGGGACACGAAGCGACCTGATCTGCCGCCGCGGCTGCGGTCGCGGTCGCGGAACGACCAACGTGAAGGACACCGGGAAAAACAAAGGGCCAAGGCATATTGCCCGTGGCCCTTCATGCTTTTCGCGTCCCGGCGCGTCCTGAGCTCAACCCGCCAGCCAGCCCTCGCGCAGCCGTCGCGTCGCCGCTGGCACCTTGTCCTCCAGGCGCAATTCGCAGGACTCGACGCGCGGCGCCATGAGCTTCAGGTTGAAGCTCATCAGCTCATCGCGGCGGAATGCCGTCAGCGCCACGTCGTCGCCAGCCTGGTAACGCGTCAGCAGTACGTCGAGGTTATTGCCGGTAACGCGCAGGCCGTCCAGCGCAACCAGTTCGTCGCCGGCGGACAGGCCTGCAAGCTGGGCGGCACCGCCATCCAGCACATGGGTGAGTTTGAGTCCGCCGCCTTCTGCGCGCGTCTTCACGCCGAGGCCGGATGACAGCAAACCGGTACGTCGCGCCAGCGACACGCCGAAGGGCTTCAGCAAAGCGTCGAGCGGGACATCGAGGCTGCTGTCCACCCACAACGCGAGCTGGCGACGCACGTCGACACCGGTCGCAGCTTCGATGATCGCGGGCATCTCGTCCTCCCCGACACCGCGGCCAGCGAGTGCATAGTCGTTCCACAGGTGGCGCATCACGTCATCCAGCGAGCGGCGGCCACGCGTCTCGCTGCGGATCGTCAGGTCCAGGCCGGCGGCGATCAGCGAGCCCTTGGTGTAGTAGCTGACGATGGCATTCGGCGAGTTCTCGTCCTGACGGTAGTACTTGATCCAGGTGTCGAAAGAGCTCTCGGCGACGGTCTGTTTCTTGCGCCCGGCGCCGCGCTCCACCATGGCGATGGTCTTGGCCAGCAGGGTCAGGTAATCGGTGGGGGCAATGACGCCGCTGCGCACCAGCGCGATGTCGTCGTAGTACGAGGTGAAGCCCTCGAACACCCACAGCAGGCGGGTGTAGTTCTCTTCATCCAGGCGATACGGCCGGAAGGCCGCGGGCTGGATGCGCTTCACGTTCCAGGAGTGGAAGTACTCGTGGCTGCACAGCCCCAGGAAGCCGCGGTAAGCGTCGCCCATCGCCGTGTCCTTGGCCGGCAGGTCGTTGCGCGAGCACAGCAGTGCAGTGCTGTCGCGGTGCTCCAGCCCACCGTAGCCATCGCCGACCGCCATGGTCATGAACAGGTAGCGCGGGAACGGCGCCTCGCCGCCGAAGAAATCGATCTGCCACTGGCAGATGCGCGACAGATCGTCGGCCAGGCGCTTCGCGTCAAAGCGCACACGGCCGGTCACGGCCATCTCGTGCGGCACGCCGCCCGCCTTGAAACTCACGCTCTGGTACGTACCCATCTCGACCGGATGGTCGACCAGCGTGTCGTAATCCGGCGCCCGGTAAAGACCGAACTCCCCGCGTCTTGCCGCCCCCCTGGCGCCGCGCGCGGTCGGCAAGGTGGTCGCCACTTTCCAGGCGGCAAAGCCGGCACCACGCGGACGGCGCAGATCGACGAAATGCGGCAGATCCTCCTGCCCTTCCACCTGCAGGAACATCTGGGTGCCGTTGAAGAAGGCATGCGTCTGGTCGAGGTGCGCGCAACGCACCGACAGGTCCCAGGCATACACCGTGTACTCGACGCGCAGCGCCTCACCGGCCTTCGGCCTCGCGGTCAGCCAGCGCTGTTTGTCCTGCTTGCGCAAGGACAGGCTACGGCCCCCCTGCGTCGCGCTGATCTCGACGATGTTCTTGGCGAACTCCCGCACCATGTAGCTGCCGGGAATCCACACCGGCAGGCTCAGTGCGAGCGGCTCGGCGGTCTGCGGCACGACGTTCAGCGTGACGCGGAACAGGTGGGCCGGTGCGGAGAGGATCTCGACGGCGTAATGGACAGCAGCGCTTTGACGGGGCATGGAGACTCGGGCCGCAGGCGAGCGGCCTTGGGTGGGGTTGTCGGCTTGAGCCCCGAGTTTAGCGCGCATCGGAAAAACGCGTTTCCGTGCGCGCCAGCCCGCGTCAGGCGCCGTGCGCTTCCACCGTGTCTTCGACCATGCTGCCCGCTCGCAGCCGCAACAGGCGATGGCAGGCGCGGGCCAGTTGCTCGTCGTGGGTCACCAGCATCAGCGTGGTGCCGGATTCGCGGTTCAGTTCGAAGATGAGGTCGATGATCTGGCGTCCGGTCGCGGCGTCCAGGTTGCCGGTCGGCTCGTCCGCCAGCAGCAGTGCCGGCTTCATCGCGAAGGCGCGGGCCAGTGCGACACGCTGCTGCTCGCCACCGGAAAGATGCTTGGGATAGTGCGCCAGCCGCTCCTTCAAGCCGACGCGCGCCAGCCAGCTCTCGGCCTGCTCGCGAGCGCCGCTGCGGCCGGCCAGCTCCAGCGGCATCATCACGTTTTCCAGCGCAGTGAGCGCGGGCAGCAACTGGAATGCCTGGAACACGAAGCCGATGTTCTCGCCGCGTACGCGGGCGCGGGCGTCCTCGTCCAGCGCGAACAGGTCGTGCCCTGCGAGCTTCACGCTGCCGCTGCTCGGAACATCCAGCCCGGCGAGCAGTCCCAGCAAGGTCGATTTGCCGGAGCCCGAGGCGCCGACGATGGCCATGGTTTCCCCGGCCTCCACGGCAAAGTCGATGTCCTGCAGAATGCGCAGCGTGCCGCCATCGGCCAGCGGCACCTGCTTGTTCAAACCACTCACCGTCAGAACGGATTGAGACATATGCGATTGTCCTTGTTGCGCCTGGTGTTCTTCGTTTTCAGCTTCGTCGCTTCGTCCGCCACCCTGGCGGCGACGAAGACGGTCCTCATCATGGGGGACAGCCTGTCCGCCGGCTACGGCATCGCCCAGCAATCCGCCTGGCCGGTGATCATCGGCCAGCGCATCACGCAGGCAAAAATACCCTATGCCGTCGCCAACGCCAGCATCAGTGGCGAGACCACCGCCGGCGGCCGCTCGCGCATCGATGCCGAACTGACACGTCACAAACCTGCCGTGGTCGTCATCGAACTCGGCGCCAACGATGGACTGCGTGGATTGTCCCTGAAACAGATGCGCGACAACCTGGATGCGATGATCAAGGCGTCGCAGAAGGCAGGGGCCCGCGTGATGCTGATCGGCATGCAGATGCCGCCGAACTTCGGCCAGAGCTATACCGGGAAGTTCCGCGACACCTTCAGCGACCTGTCGAAGGAACACAAGACCGCCCTCCTCCCCTTCCTCATGGAGGGGTTCGCGGAGAAGCGGGAGCTGTTCCAGCCAGACGGCATACACCCGACGGCGGAAGCGCAGAAGACAATTGCGGACAATGTGTGGCCGGTGCTGCGACCGCTGCTGAAGTAAGGCGTTGCAATAGCGGGCTTTCGAGGCGCCTGCCCGACTGACTGCTAGCGGGTGCCGGCCGGAGCCTCCGGCGTCTGCACGAAGACTTCACCGGGCTTGGTGAGGCCCAGTTCGAAGCGCGCGCGTTCCTCGATGGCGTCGTAGCCGGTCTTCAGGTCCTGCACTTCGGCGGCCGTGCCGGCGTTGCGGACTTCCAGCTTCTGGTTGGCGTCCTGCAGGCGCTGCAACTGCGCCTGGGATTCCTGCACATGGCGCCAGCCGCCCTTGCCGAACCACAGCGGGTACTGCAGGGCAATCAACAGCGCGACGATGATCAGGGTGGGCCAACGCATCGGAAGATTTCAGTGTGAGCAGATACGACAACGGGGGCCGTCGGCCCCCGTTTTGCTGCGACGGAGCTTAGTTTACTTCAGGCGCAGGTTGTAGAACGCGCTGCGGCCCGGGTAGATCGCGGTTTCGCCCAGGTCTTCCTCGATGCGGAGGATCTGGTTGTACTTGGCGACGCGGTCCGAACGGCTCAGCGAACCGGTCTTGATCTGGCCGGCAGACAGGCCCACGGCGATGTCGGCGATGGTGCTGTCCTCGGTTTCGCCCGAGCGGTGCGAAATGACGGCGGTGTAGCCGGCGCGCTTGGCCATCTCGACCGCGGCGAAGGTCTCGGTCAGCGTGCCGATCTGGTTCACCTTGATCAGGATGGAGTTGCAGATGCCGCGGTCGATGCCTTCACGCAGGATCTTGGTGTTGGTGACGAACAGGTCGTCGCCCACCAGCTGGACCTTCTTGCCCAGGCGGTCGGTCAGCAGCTTCCAGCCGTCCCAGTCCTGCTCGGCCATGCCGTCTTCGATCGAGATGATCGGGTACTTGTCGGCCAGGTTGGCCAGGAAGTCGACGTTCTGCTCCGGCGTCAGCGTGAGCTTCTCGCCGTGCATTTCGTACTTGCCGTTCTTGAAGTACTCGGAGGCGGCGCAGTCCAGGCCCAGCACCACGTCGCGACCGGCTTCGTAACCGGCCTTGGCGATGGCTTCCATGATCAGGTCCAGCGCTTCGGTCGCGCCGGAGACGTTGGGAGCGAAACCACCTTCGTCACCCACGGTCGTCGGGTAGCCCTTCTTGTCGACGATCTTCTTCAGGTTGTGGAAGATCTCGGCGCCGCAACGCAGCGCTTCGCGGAAGTTCGGCACACCCACCGGCAGGATCATGCATTCCTGGAAGTCCAGGCTGTTGTTGGCGTGCGCACCACCGTTGATGACGTTCATCATCGGCACCGGCAGGGTCATCTGGCCCGAACCGCCGAAGTAGCGATACAGCGGCAGGCCGGCTTCTTCAGCAGCAGCGCGGGCGGTGGCCATGGACACGGCCAGCAGCGCGTTGGCGCCCAGGCGGGCCTTGTTCTCGGTGCCGTCCAGCTCGATCATGGTCTTGTCGATGTAGGCCTGCTCTTCGGCATCCAGACCGACCAGCGATTCGCAGATCTCGGTGTTGACGTTCTCGACGGCCTTCAGCACGCCCTTGCCCAGGTAGCGGCCGGCATCGCCGTCGCGCAGTTCGATGGCTTCGCGGGTACCGGTGGACGCACCGGACGGCACGGCCGCACGGCCCATGACGCCGGATTCCAGCAGCACGTCGGCTTCGACTGTGGGGTTGCCGCGGGAATCCAGAATTTCGCGGGCGATCACATCAACGATTGCACTCATGACTTTCCTCTTCGATCAATGCTTTGGGAGATTCAACTTTTTCAACTCTTGGGCGGCGCCAGGTCGACGAAGCGCAGTTCTGCCACCTCGTTCCACCGGGCGAGCACCGCCAGATGCGCAGGATGCTCGAAATACGAAAACAGGGCCTGTTCGTCGTCAAAGCTGGCGAACAAACCGTAATCCCACGCCTCTGCGTCCGGCGTCACGTTGAAGCCGTGACGCCATTCGCGAATGCCGGTTACCTGGCCCGGCAAGGCTTCCATTGCTGCATGCACGGCTTTCACGGCGGGAGATTCTGCCGCAAAACCGGGCTTGAAACGAAACAACACAAGGTGCGTGATCACCGTGACACCTGCATGAAACAGGTGGCCGTCACACGCACCGGGCTCATCCCTTGCGCTTGCCGGCCTGTTCGATCGCCGCCTTCACGTAGGCGATGAACAGCGGGTGGCCGTTGCGCGGGTTCGACGTGAATTCCGGGTGGAACTGCACGCCGATGAACCACGGGTGCTGGTCTTCCGGCAATTCCATCATCTCCGGCAGGTTTTCGGTCGGCGTACGCGCCGAGATCACCATGCCGGCCGCTTCCAGCTTGGGCACGTAGGTGTTGTTCACCTCGTAGCGGTGGCGATGGCGCTCGTTTACTTCTTTACCGTAGATGCTGGCGGCGCGAGTGCCACCCTTGATCGGGCAGCGCTGCGCGCCCAGGCGCATGGTGCCGCCGAGGTCAGACTGCTCGTCACGCTTCTCCACGCGGCCTTCGCGGTCGGCCCATTCGGTGATCAGCGCCACGACTGGGTGAGGCGTCGCCGGCTCGAACTCGGTACTGTTGGCGCCTTCCAGCCCGGCGACGTGGCGCGCGAACTCGATGGTAGCCAGTTGCATGCCCAGACAGATGCCGAGGTAAGGCACCTTGTTCTCGCGGGCGTAGCGGATCGCAGCGATCTTGCCTTCCGTGCCGCGACGGCCGAAACCGCCCGGTACCAGCACGGCATCCATGTCCTTCAAGGAGCCGGGGCCTTCGTTCTCGATCTGCTCGGAATCCAGGTAATGGATGTTCACGCGGCTGCGGGTGTGCATGCCGGCGTGCGTCAGCGCTTCGGTCAGCGATTTGTACGACTCGGTGAGATCGACGTACTTGCCGACGAAGGCGATATTCACCTCCTGCTCGGGATTGTTCAGCGCGAAGACCAGCTTGTTCCACAGCGTCAGGTCGGCCGCGCGCGCCAGGATGGCCAGCTTGTGGCAGACGATCTCGTCCAGCATCTGGTCGTGCAGCATGGCCGGCACGTTGTAGATGGAGTCCGCGTCCAGCACTTCGATGACCGCTTCCGGCATCACGTTGCAGAACAGCGCGATCTTGCGGCGTTCTTCCGGCGGAATTTCGCGGTCGGCACGGCACAGCAGCACGTCGGGCTGGATGCCGATCTCGCGCAGGTCGCGCACGGAGTGTTGTGTCGGCTTGGTCTTCAGCTCACCCGCCGTCGCCACGTAGGGCAGCAGCGTGAGGTGCATGTAGCAGGTGTTGTTCAGGCCTTCCTCGATGCGCATCTGGCGGATGGCTTCGAGAAACGGCAGGGATTCGATGTCGCCGACCGTACCGCCGACTTCGACGATCGCCACGTCGGCGCCTTCGGCACCGCGCTTGACGTTGTGCTTGATCTCGTCGGTGATGTGCGGGATGACCTGCACCGTCTTGCCAAGGTATTCGCCGCGACGCTCCTTGCGGATCACGCTGTCGTAGATCTGGCCAGTGGTGAAGTTGTTGCGCTTGCCCATCTTGGCGCTGGTGAAGCGCTCGTAGTGGCCAAGGTCGAGATCGGTCTCGGCCCCGTCTTCCGTGACGAAAACTTCGCCATGCTGGAAGGGGCTCATGGTGCCCGGGTCGACGTTGATGTAGGGGTCCAGCTTGAGATGGGTGACCTTGAGTCCGCGGGACTCGAGGATGGCGCCCAGCGACGCCGCCGCGATGCCTTTGCCCAGGGAGGACACGACACCGCCGGTAACGAAGACGTACTTGGTCATGGAAAATGCAACGGCAGGAAAACCGAATTGTACCCGATTCGGCCTTCGCTTCGACCCCGCCGCGCGGGCCCGATCTGCCCGAGCGGCAGAATTTGCCGCCCAAACCCCTGCCTTATCCCGGTCTGACCACGAGGGGTCTGCCGCTACATTGCCTGGCATCCGTTTTCCTTCTGCCAGCCTTCATGCTGCAAGCCCGACGTTCCATCCAGCTGCTGTCCTGCGGGGTCGCCGCACTGCCCGTGGCAGCCGCCGCGCAGAGCGCCGGCATGCCCTCGGCCAGCGCCAGTTTCATGCAGATGATCCTCGGTCTGGCCGTGGTGCTGGCCTGCCTGTACGGCGCCCTGCTCCTGCTGAAGAAACTGCAGCAGAAAGCCGGCCAGGGGACGCACAGCCTCAAGGTGCTCGGCGCCACCGCGGTCGGTCCCCGCGAACGGGTGGTGCTGGTGTCGGTCGGCAACCAGGTGCTGGTGCTGGGGGTTGCGCCCGGCCGGGTCAACACGCTGCACACGCTGGCCGCCAGTGATCTCCCGGAAACGCCGGCACCGGCGCTGCCTGCTGCCGGTGATTTCGCCAATCGACTGAAGGCCCTGATGGAGCGTCGTCGCGATGCGTGATGCGCGCCTTCCGGGTCCGATGGCCCAACTCGTCCGCAGAGCCCTGACCGTCGCCGTTTTCCTGTTGCCGGCCGTGGCCGCCGCGCAGGGCATGCCCGCGCTGACCACCACGCCGGCACCCGGCGGCGGCACGACCTACAGCCTGAGCGTGCAGACGCTGCTGACGCTGACCGCACTCGGCTTCATTCCGGCCGCGGTGCTGATGATGACGAGCTTCACCCGGATCATCATCGTGATGAGCCTGCTGCGCCACGCGCTGGGCACGCAGACCTCGCCGCCCAACCAGGTCATGCTGGGCCTGTCGCTGTTCCTGACCTTCTTCATCATGTCGCCAGTGCTGGACCGCGTGTACCAGGAGGCCTGGGTACCGCTGTCGGAGAGCCGCATCCAGTTCGACGAGGCCCTGACACGCGCCGCCGTGCCGGTGAAGGGTTTCATGCTGAAGCAGATCCGCGAGCCCGACCTGTCCCTGTTCACCCGTCTCGCCAAGGTGCCGCGCGTGGAAAAAGCGGAGGACCTGCCGATGCGCGTCATCGTGCCGGCTTTCATCACCAGCGAACTGAAAACCGCCTTCCAGATCGGCTTCATCATCTTCCTGCCCTTCCTGATCATCGACATGGTGGTGGCCTCCGTCCTCATGTCGATGGGGATGATGATGATGTCTCCGGTCATCGTGTCACTGCCCTTCAAGATCATGCTCTTCGTGCTGGTGGACGGCTGGAACCTGCTGGTCGGCACGCTGGTGAACAGCTTCGGCTGAGGCACAAGAAAGGACTAACCTCATGACCCCCACCACCGTCGTGGCCCTTGGCCGCGAAGCACTCGAAATCACCCTGATGGTCGCCGCCCCGCTGTTCCTGGCGGCACTGGCGACCGGCCTCATCATCAGCATTCTGCAGGCAGCCACGCAGATCAACGAAATGACGCTGTCGTTCGTGCCGAAGCTGGTCATCATGTTCATCACGATGATCCTCGCCGGCCCGTGGATGCTCACCATCCTGACGGACTACATCCAGCGGCTGTTCGAGTCGATACCGTCGCTGATCGGTTAGCGCCGCGCCGATGCTGCAGATCACCAGCGCCCAGCTCGATGCCCTGCTCCTCACCTGGGCCTACCCGGCTGCGCGCATCCTGGGGCTGATCGCCGCCGCCCCGATCTTCAACAACCTGGCCGTGCCGGCACGCATCCGTCTCGTGCTGGGCCTCGCCATCACCGCCGCCGTGGCTCCCGCGCTGAACGTGGCGCCGACCTTCCAGCCCGGCACCTACATTGGCATGTCGGTCATGGCCCAGCAGATGCTCATCGGCGTCGGCATGGGGCTGGCGATGCGCATGGTGTTCACGGCGGTGGATGTCGCCGGCGAAGTCATCGGCATGCAGATGGGCCTGTCCTTCGCCACCTTCTACGACCCGCAGAACGCTGCGCAGACCGCCGTGCTGTCGGAATTCCTGGGGCTGCTCACCAGCATGATCTTCCTGGCCATGAACGGCCACCTGCTGATGATCGACGTGCTGGTGCGCAGCTTCGAGCTGCTGCCGGTCTCGCCCCGGCCACTCGGTGCGGAGGGCTGGCTGGCGCTGGGTCGCGCCGGGGGCATCATCTTCGGTGCCGGCCTGCTGCTGGCCCTGCCACTGGTAGCCGCCCTGCTGATCACCAACATTGCGCTGGGCGTCCTGACCCGCTCGGCGCCACAACTGAACCTGTTCGCCATCGGCTTCCCGATCACCTGCACCATCGGTTTCTTCGTGCTCATGTTCGGCCTGGACGCCTTCGCTCCGGTCATGGCGCACTTCTTCGACCGTGGCTTCGACCTGATGGACACGGCCCTCCGCGGCTGGGTCCGCTGAGCTGCTCGGCTCCTGCCCGACCCCGCAGCTCGGGCGTAACTTGCCCGAAACATCCCAAAAATCAGTAGACTCGCGGGTCGTAGCAAGAAAGCCCGCAACCCGACCCGCAACCGTCAACCCGGCTACGGCAAGCTGTCCGTAGCCAAGCCGATCGCGCCGAGCGAATGTCCAAACCCATTGAATTCAAGGCCGGCACGCTGAGCGCCGTCACCGCGCTGATCCGCGAACTGGACAATGTCCGGCTGGCCGACACCCTGCACGCCATGCTGGGCGGTACCGGCGAGTTCTTCGCCGGCGAGCCTGCCGTCATCGACCTGTCCCAGCTGAAGACTGCCCCGGAACGCGCCGACTGGTCCGGCCTGGGCAGCCTGCTGCGCCGTCATGGCCTGCAGCCGGTTGGCGTACGACACGTTCCGGAGCATCTGGCCGACAGTGCCCGCAAGGCCGGTCTGGCCGTGCTGGGCGACAAGGCGGCGAGCAGCAATGAGCAGGCGGTGACCGCGCCCACTGCGGCAAAGGCCGAGCCGGCCCCCGCTGCGGAGCCCGCAGCCAGGCCGGAGGAAGCCACCCGGCGCGCACCGACGATGGTCATCGACCGCTCGGTCCGTTCCGGCCAGCAGATCTATGCCCGTGGCACCGATCTCGTGATTCTCGGCGGCGTCAGCAACGGTGCCGAAGTCATCGCCGACGGCAGCATCCATTGCTATGGCCCCCTGCGTGGCCGCGCACTGGCGGGTGCACAGGGCGACGCGACTGCCCGTCTGCTGTGTACCAATTTCGGGCCCGAGCTGGTATCCATCGCCGGCGTGTACCGCACTTTCGAGAAGGGCATTCCGCCCGTGGTCGCGGGCAAGGCAGCCCACGCCCGCCTCGTCCAGCAGAACAACCAGAACAGCCTGAGCATCGAAGCGCTCACGCTGGATTGAACGCTCCGCACATTCAGCAAACCCATTCGCACATATTCAAGGGGAAACCGTGGCACGCATCATCGTCGTGACATCCGGCAAGGGTGGCGTAGGCAAGACCACCACCAGCGCCAGCTTTTCCAGCGGACTCGCCATGCGCGGCTTCAAGACGGCCGTCATCGAC
The DNA here is from genome assembly GCF_036017065.1 of Uliginosibacterium sp. H1. NCBI lineage: Bacteria > Pseudomonadati > Pseudomonadota > Betaproteobacteria > Rhodocyclales > Zoogloeaceae > Uliginosibacterium > Uliginosibacterium sp. H1. The sequence goes on along the minus strand of NZ_JAYXHR010000001.1, from coordinate 405,714 downwards.
TTCGACGTCGGCCTGCGCAACCTGGACCTCATCATGGGCTGCGAGCGCCGCGTGGTGTATGACCTCATCAACGTGGTGAACGGTGAAGCCAACCTGCATCAGGCGCTCATCAAGGACAAGCACTGCGAGAACCTCTTCGTGCTGCCAGCCTCGCAGACCCGCGACAAGGATGCGCTGACCGAGGAAGGCGTCGAGAAGGTGCTGAAGGACCTGGAGCACATGGGCTTCGAGTACATCATCTGCGACTCCCCGGCCGGTATCGAGCGTGGCGCAGTGATGGCCCTGACCTTCGCCGACGAAGCGCTGGTCGTGACCAACCCGGAAGTCTCGTCGATCCGCGACTCCGACCGCATCCTCGGCATCCTGCAGAGCAAGAGCCGTCGCGCGAAGGAAGGCCAGGAGTCGGTCAAGGAACACCTGATCGTCACCCGCTATTCCGCCAAGCGCGTCGAAGAAGGCGAGATGCTGTCGTACAAGGACGTGCAGGAACTGCTGCGCATTCCGCTGCTGGGCGTCATCCCGGAATCCGAGACCGTGCTGCAGGCGTCGAACGCCGGGTCGCCGGTGATCCACACCAAGGGCAGCGAGGCCGCCGACGCTTACGCGGACGTCATCGCACGCTTCCTTGGCGAAGAACGCGAGATGCGCTTCGTTTCCTACGAGAAGCCGGGCCTGCTCAAGCGCCTGTTCGGAGGTAACTGACCCATGTCCTGGTTCGAGAAGCTGTTCGGCGGCAGCCAGCCGAAATCGGCCCAACTGGCCAAGGAACGCCTGACCCTGGTGATTGCCCACCAGCGCACCGACGACAACCACGCTCCGGACTTTCTGCCCGACCTGCAGAAGGAACTGATCGCGGTGATCTCCAAGTACGTGAAGGTCAATCCGGATGACATCAAGGTCCAGCTGGAGAAGAAGGACAACTACGAGGTGCTGGAAGTGAACATCGTCATGCCGGAAGGCGGTCGCTGAGCGCAGCGGCGGGATGAACAGACAGGAAGCACAAACAAAAAGCGGGCCGAGGCCCGCTTTTTTTATTGTTGCATCCAGCACTTATCGCTTCACTGACGCGGGCGCAGTAGCAACCTGCGGGTACTCCGTCATGCCGAACACCGACATGTCCGGCGGCATCGCCGGCAGGTGGTGGGCAATCCCCTTGTGGCAGTCGATGCAGGTCTTCTCCTTGCTCCCCAGGTACTGGGAGTGCATCGTCTGGGCCCGCACGCTCTGCCGGGTGAAGTCCATCGAATCGTAGTTGTGGCAGTTACGGCACTCCAGCGAATCGTTGGCCTTCAGGCGGGCCCATTCGTGCTGCGCCAGTTCAAGACGCTTCGCCAGGAATTTCTCGCGCGTGTTGATGGTGCCGAAGATCTTGCCCCAGACCTCCTTGGACGCCTGCATCTTGCGGGCGATCTTGTCCGTCCAGTTGTGCGGGACGTGACAGTCCGAACACTTGGCACGCACGCCCGAGCGGTTGGTGAAGTGGATCGTCGACTGCAGCTCCACGTACACGTTCTCGCCCATTTCATGGCAGCCGGTGCAGAACTGCTCGGTGTTGGTCAGCTCCATGGCGGTATTGAAACCACCCCAGAACACGATGCCAGCGATGAAGCCTGCAACCGTGATGGCACCCAGGCTGAAATGCACGCTCGGGCGGCGGATGATCGTCCAGTAACGCTTCAGCAAGGCGAGCATCAGTGCGCCCTCACTTGCCGGAAGTGTTGCGGCGACCGGCCTGCAACACGCTGTCGATGTCCTCGAAGGTATTCGTCACCACGGGCTTCACCGGCGTCTGCGGCACATGGCATTGCTGGCAGAAGTAGCGGCGCGGCGAGACTTCGCCCAGCACGTTGCCTTCCCGGTCCATGTAATGCGTGACGCTGAGTGGTACGGCCTGAGTCTCCTCGGCACGCGAGCGGGCATGGCAGAACATGCACTGGTTGAAGTTCTTGTCGACGCGGTAGTTGTCGACCTTGTGCGGGATCGTCGGCGGCTGCATCGAGTAAGCGCGCATGCGCCGCAGATCGTTGTTCTCCTCGTTCAGCAGCAGCGGCGGCCGCGTGGTGTCGGGAATCGGCGTGACGCCACGTGCGGCGTCCATGAACGGCGTGCTGACGCCCGGCTGGGCGGTCACGATGCCGGCCAGCGCGGCGCTGAGCACGACCGCCAGCGCGGCAAGAATGTGCGAGATCTTCATTTGCTTCTCCTCAGACCGCGACGATCTTGATCGCGCATTTCTTGAAGTCGGTCTGCAGCGAGATCGGATCGGTGGCGTCCAGGGTCAGCTTGTTGATCAGCTGGCTGGCGTCGAACCAGGGCACGTAGACCAGACCGCGCGGTGGCTTGTTGCGACCGCGCGTTTCCACGCGGGTGCGCATCTTGCCGCGACGGGAGATCAGCTCGACCTCCACTCCGCGACGAAGGCCCATCGCTTTGGCGTCTTCCGGGTGCATGAAGCACACCGCGTTCGGGAAAGCCTTGTGCAGCTCCGGCACCCGCTGCGTCATCGAACCGGAGTGCCAGTGTTCCAGCACGCGACCGGTGCTCAGCCAGAACGGGAACTCCTTGTCCGGGGCTTCGGCTGGCGGCTCGTAGGGCAAGGCGTAGATATTCGCCTTGCCGTCCGGATTGCCATAGAACTGGAAGCCGGTGCCCGTCTTCACGTACGGGTCCGCTCCTTCACGGTAGCGCCAGCGCGTTTCCTTGCCGTCGACTACCGGCCAGCGCAGGCCGCGCGTCTCGTGATACATGTCGAACGGCGCGAGGTCATGACCATGGCCGCGGCCGAACTGTGCGTATTCCTCGAACAGGCCTTTCTGCACGTAGAAGCCGAAGGCCTTCGACTCGTGATTTTCGTAGCCGGCCGCGATCTGCGAGGCCGGGAACTTGTCGATCTGTCCGTTGCGGAACAGCACTTCGAACAGTGTCTTGCCCTTGAGCTGGGGCATCTTCGCGATCAGGTCGGCAGGCCACACCTCTTCCACCTTGAAACGCTTGGAAAATTCCATGAGCTGCCAGAGGTCGGACTTCGCCTCACCCGGCGCATTCACCATCTGGTGCCAGAACTGCGTCCGACGCTCGGCATTGCCGTAGGCACCCTCCTTCTCCACCCACATCGCGGTGGGCAGGATCAGGTCCGCGGCCAGCGCGGTCACCGTGGGATAGGCGTCCGACACGACGATGAAGTTGTCCGGATTGCGATAGCCCGGATAGCCCTCCTCCATCAGGTTCGCCGCCGCCTGCATGTTGTTGTTCACCATCACCCAGTAGGCATTGAGCTTGCCGTCCTTGAGCATGCGGTTCTGCAACACGGCGTGGTAGCCGGCGGTGGTCGGGATCGTGCCTTCTGGAATCTTCCAGACGTGCTCCGCTTTCTTGCGGTGCTCGGGGTTGGCCACCACCATGTCGGCCGGCAGGCGATGCGAGAAGGTGCCGACCTCCCGCGCGGTACCGCAGGCGGAAGGCTGGCCGGTGAGCGAGAACGGGCTGTTGCCCGGCGTGGAGATCTTGCCGGTCAGCAGGTGCAGGTTGTAGACGAGGTTGTTGCACCAGACACCGCGGGTGTGCTGGTTAAAGCCCATGGTCCAGAAGGACATGACCTTGGTCTTCGGATCGGCATAGGCCTCGGCCAGTGCCAGCAGGCGGTTCTTCGGCACGCCGCTCATCTTCGCGGCGTAGTCCAGGTCGTACTTCGACACGAAGCGCGCGTATTCCTCGAAGCTGCTGGGCTTCGCGCCACCGGGATCCTTCGCGTTCTTTGCGGCCTTCTGCAGCGGGTGCTCGGGGCGCAGGCCGTAGCCGATATCGTCGTTGCCCAGCAGGAATTTCGTATGGCGGTTCACGAAATCCTTGTTCACCCGATTGGTCTTGATGATGTGGTTGGCGATGTAGTTGAGGATCGCGAGATCGCTCTGCGGCGTGAAAGTCAGCGTCACGTCGGCAAGGTCGTAGGAGCGATGCTCGAAGGTCGACAACACGAAGACCTTGCCGTTGGCATTGCTGAGGCGACGATCCGTCACCCGCGACCACAGGATGGGGTGCATCTCCGCCATGTTGGAGCCCCACAGCACGAAGGCGTCGGCGGCCTCGATGTCGTCGTAGCAGCCCATCGGTTCGTCGGCACCGAAGGTGCGCATCATGCCGGCGACGGCAGACGCCATGCAGTGACGGGCGTTGGGGTCGATGTTGTTGGTGCGGAAGCCGGCCTTCATCAGCTTCAGCGCGGCATAACCTTCCCACACCGTCCACTGGCCGGAGCCGAACATGCCCACCGAGGTCGGGCCCTTCTCCTTCAGCGACTTCTTGAACTGCGCGGCCATCACGTCGAAGGCCTTGTCCCAGGTCACCGGCGCGAACTCGCCATCCTTCGCGTACTCGCCGCCCTTCATGCGCAGCAGCGGCTGGGTCAGGCGGTCTCCGCCGTAGAGGATCTTGGAGAGGAAATAGCCCTTCACGCAGTTGAGGCCCTTGTTCACCTCGGCGTTGAAGTCGCCATGCGTGGCCACCACGCGACCGTCGCGCACGGCCACGTTCACGCCGCAGCCGGTACCGCAGAAGCGGCAAGGCGCCTTGGCCCATTTCAGTTTGTTGTCGCTGGCACCACCGACGCCGGTCTGGGCCTGGGCCGGCAGGCTCACGCCGGCCACCGAAGCCGCAGTGGCGGCCGCGGCCTGGCGGATAAAGTCTCGTCTAGTAGTCGTCATGGACGGGTTCCTCGATCGTTTCATTCATTGCCGCAAGCGTGTCGGCATGCTGATAGACCAGCGCGGCAGACAGCACGCCGTCCAGTTTCTGGATGGCGCCGATGCGATCCATCATCTGGCCGGCACTGTCGGCCTCCAGCGTGACGACCAGCTTGCCGGTCGGCGTGCTGGCGTGGATCTGCGCTGATTCATGGGAGGAGATTTCGGTCGCTACGGATTCGCCGCGCCCGGGGGCGGCGTGAACGACCAGGCTGGCGATGTGCAGTTCTTCGGTCATGGTGTCGCCCTCAGGATCCGGGCGGACCTGCGAACAACTGGTAGAACCAGACCAGAAAACCGTAACCAGCAACCGTAATGACGGCCAAAGCTGGCGCCATCACGGCAGTGAGGAAAAGAAAGCTGCGCAGTTCCTGCGCTTTCGTGAATGTTGCAGGCTCGTCGTTCACGAGACGTCTCCACGAACAGCCCGGCGAAGGCTTGATGTTTATAAGAGTAATTTCGCAGCAACGCCTTTGTTACCACGCATGCATATTTCTAGGCCCAAAAGCATTCACCGTCAATGGTGCTCTCCCCCAAGCTTGCGCAAAAACAACAAAGCCGCTCCTTCCTCGACAGGAAGAAACGGCTTTCAGGTAAACGCCGCGAGGCAACGCGAGGCCGGGGATTGCGCGGCATCGACAGACTGGCAATCAGCGCCGTCGGACCGCAGACGCCACGGCCGCGGGCCGTGGCGTCGTGAGGTAACGACAGTGATCCTGATCGGTCAGCGGAATGCCGCCAGGCGCTGCATGACCTGCGACTGGCCCATCACTTCGAGCACGGCATCGATGGAGGGCGTCTGCGGCACACCCAGCAAGGCGACGCGCAAGGGGATCGCCACCTGCGGCATCTTCACGCCTAGCTCGGTGCACGTGTCCTTGATGGCCTGGCTCAACGCGGCCTTGTCCCAGGCACTGGCCCCGAGACGGCCGGCCAGCTTGCCCAGGGCGTCGCGTGCAGCCGGCGTGAGGTGCTGGGTGGCAAGCTCGTCGGAGATCGTTGGCGCCACGTAGAACGGCGCCAGTGCGTCCGCCAGTTCGACCAGCGTCGACACGCGCTCGCGGTACAAGGCGATGACGGCCGCCAGGTCCGGTCCCTCGGCAACCGGGATGCCGCGCGCACTCAACCGGCGCGTCACATCGGCGACGAGCGCCTCGATCGGGCTCTGCTTGATGTAGTGCGCGTTCAGCCACTTCAGCTTGTCGGTATTGAACTGCGCGGCCGACGGCGTGATGTGATCCAGGTCGAACCACTGCACGAACTGCTCGCGCGAGAACACTTCATCGTCGCCGTGGCTCCAGCCCAGCCGGGCCAGGTAGTTGATGACCGCTTCCGGCAGGTAGCCGTCGTCGTCGTACTGCATCACGCTCACGGCGCCGTGGCGCTTGGACAGCTTGGTGCCATCGTCGCCAAGGATCATCGACAGGTGCGCGTACTTCGGCACCTCGGCGCCCAGCGTCTGCAGGATGTTGATCTGGCGCGGGGTGTTGTTCACGTGGTCGTCGCCGCGGATCACCTGGGTGATGCCCATGTCCCAGTCGTCGACCACCACGCAGAAGTTGTAGGTCGGCGTACCGTCGCCGCGCGCGATGACCAGATCGTCCAGCTCGGCGTTCGCGAACTCGATGCGTCCCTTGACCAGGTCATCCCAGGCGACGACACCTTCCAGCGGGTTCCTGAAGCGCACCACCGGCGTCACCCCCTCCGGCACGGCGGGCAACATCTTGCCCGGCTCGGGGCGCCAGCGGCCGTCGTAGCGCGGCTTGTCGCCGCGTGCGCGCTGCGCTTCCCGCAGGGCGTCCAGTTCTGCCGGCGTGGTGTAGCAGTAGTAGGCCGAGCCAGCTTCCAGCATCTGCGCGATGACCTGCTTGTAACGGTCCATGCGCTGCATCTGGTAGAACGGGCCTTCGTCCCAGCCGAGGTCGAGCCAGCGCATGCCGTCGAGGATGGCCTGCACGGCCTCGGGCGTGGAGCGTGCCACGTCGGTGTCCTCGATGCGCAGGATGAACTGGCCGCCATGACGGCGGGCATAGGCCCAGGAGAACAGCGCGGTGCGCGCGCCACCGATGTGGAGAAAGCCGGTGGGGCTGGGGGCGAAGCGGGTACGTACGGAAGTCATGAGGCAGGAGGGCCGCAAGGGCCTGGAAAGGCCGGATGTTGTCCGGAATTTTCGGAAATGGGTGGCGTATTTTAAGACCGTACTGCGGGCTGCACTCGCGCTGCACAGCGTTGATGCCGCATGGCGCTATCGCCTGGCTTGTTCGTACAACCCCTGGACCCGCTGCGAATAGACAGTCAGATCCTTCTGTCGATCGGCATTGGCCGGGTGGGTGGACAGGAACTGTGGCGGCTCTCCGCCGCTGCTCTGCTTGCCCATCTTCTGCCACAACGTGACGGCGGCGGCCGGGTTGTAGCCGGCGCGCGCGGCCAGTTCGACTCCGATGCGGTCGGCCTCGGTTTCATGCTCGCGCGAGTTCGGCAGCTCGAACATCACCTGGTAGGCCATGCTGGCCATGTCCATCTGGTAACCCTGTGCGCCGAGCAGGATGCCGGCCACGGTCATGCCCAGCCCGGCGTTGGCAGCCTGCGAGGCGCGCTCCCAGGCATGCTCGCGCAGTGCGTGGGCGATCTCGTGACCCATGATCGCCGCAATCTCGTCGTCGTTCAGCTGCAGGGTCTCGATGAGGCCGGAGTAGAAGGCGATCTTTCCGCCGGGCATGCACCAGGCATTGAGCTCCTTCGAGCTCAGCACGTTGACCTCCCACTGCCACTTGGCCGCTTCCGGGCGGAACACCGACACCTGGGGAATGATCCGGTCGGCGATGCGGCGGACGCGCGCGGTCAGGGCTGCATCCACGTTCAGGGCGTTCTTCTTCTGCGCCTGCTGCAGCACCTGCTTGTACTGGGTGTTGGCCTGCTGCGTCAGCTGGCCGCGATTGACCAGCGGCGACACGCTCTGCTGGCGCGTCACCCCCACCTCGCCGGGGTTCGTCGTCTGTACCGACTGGCAGGCCGCCACGCCCAGCAGCACGCTTCCCAGGGCCACGATGTATTTCATGCGATGTCTCATGTCATTCCTTGTTGCCGGCTTCCGGCACCGCAAGCCTGGCAGGCCAGCCTTGCCACACGGCAATCAGACCTGCCAGCGCAAAAAACGATCCGAGCGAGAACGTCATGCCCGCTCCCCAGGACTCCCACGCCGCCCCGCTGGCTACCGCTCCCAGGATGCCGCCGCCCCCGAAGGACAGGCTGCCGTAGAGCGCCTGCCCCTGCGCCTGGTTGCGTTCGCCGAACCAGCGATGCACCGTGCTGACCGCGGCCGCATGATAAGCGCCAAAGGTTGCGGCGTGCATGAGTTGCGCCAGCACCATCAACAGCACCGACTCCACCCACCAGCCCATCAGCAGGAAGCGGACGATCCCGATGGCGAAGCAGGCCAGCAGGATGCCGCGTGACGACCAGCGCCGCAGCAGCGGCGCCGCGAAGGTGAACACCACGATCTCCGCCAGCACGCCCAGCGTCCACAGCAGCCCCACGCTGGTCTTGCTGTAGCCGGCCTCGACGAGATGGATGGAGAAGAACACGTAGAAGGCGCCGTGTGCCGCCGACATGAAGAAGGCCGCCAGCAGGAAAGCCTTCACCTCGCGCTGGCGCAACACGGCCCACAGCGAACGCTCGGCGTGCGCACGCGGGCAGACCGGTGCCTCGGGCACCCACAGGGCGGCGATCACGATGGCGGCCAGCAGGCCGATGCCGCACCAGGCCACCCAGTCCATGCCGGCACGCTCCAGCCACCAGCCCAGTCCGGCGCTGGCGGCGATGAAGCCCCAGGAACCCCAGGCGCGGATCGGCCCGTAGCGCTCCGGCTGGCCGCGCAGGTGAGCGAAGGTCAGCGCTTCGGTGAGCGGATGCTGGGCCGTCCAGAAGAAACCCATCACGGCCAGTGCCAGCGCGACCGGCCAGAAGCCGTCGACGAATGGCACCGCGGTGAAGCCGAGCAATGACAGCACGGCGGCGATGCGGATGACCGGCGTACGCCGCCCAAGCCGGTCCGCCAGCCAGCCCCACAGGTTGGGCGCCAGCAGCCGCATGAGCTGCAGGACGGACATCAGCAGGCCGATTTCGGCGGCCGGGAACCCGCGCTGCTGCAGGTACAGCGCGAAATACGGCATGAAGACGCCGATGAAGGCGAAATAGCAGAAGTAATAGCCCGACAGGCGGACCGCCGGCACGCCGGCGGTAGCGGGTGCCACCACCGCGCTCAGGCTTCGGGAGACGGAATGTCCTGCACGCCCTCGGGTGCCAGCCCGGCGATACGCGGCACGGCCGGGCGCACGTCACCGTTCTGCGCACGCTGGCGCAAGGCGTGGTCGACCAGCACCAGGGCCAGCATCGCCTCGGCAATCGGCGTCGCACGGATACCGACACAGGGGTCGTGGCGACCGGTGGTCATCATCGCCACCGGGTTGCCGTCGCGGTCGATGGAGCGGCGGTCCTGCGGAATCGAGGAGGTGGGCTTGATGGCGATCGACACGCGCAGGTCCTGCCCGGTCGAGATGCCCCCCAGCACGCCGCCGGCGTGGTTGCTGAGGAAACCGGCCGGGGTCAGTTCGTCGCCATGCACGCTGCCACGCTGGGCGACCGTGGCGAAACCGTCGCCGATCTCCACGCCCTTCACGGCGTTGATGCTCATCATCGCGTAGGCGATGTCGGCATCCAGGCGGTCATACACCGGCTCGCCCCAGCCCGGTGGCACGTTGGTGGCGACGACATCGATCTTCGCGCCGATGGAGTCGCGTTCCGAGCGGATGCGATCCATGTAGGCCTCCAGCTCCGGCACGATCTCGGCGTTCGGCGAGAAGAAGGCGTTCTCGCCGACGTGCTGCCAGCCCTTGAAGGGAATCGGCAACTCGCCCAGCTGGCTCATGAAGCCGCGGATCACCACGCCGTGACGCTCGCGCAGCCACTTCTTCGCGATGGCGCCTGCGGCGACGCGCACTGCCGTCTCGCGTGCGGAAGAACGCCCACCGCCACGGTAGTCGCGCACACCGTACTTGTGCTCGTAGGCGTAGTCCGCGTGGCCGGGGCGGTAGGTGTTCATGATCTTGGAGTAGTCGCCGCTACGCTGGTCCTGGTTGCGGATCAGCAGCGCGATCGGCGTGCCGGTGGTCTTGCCCTCGAAGACGCCGGAGAGGATCTCCACCGTGTCCGGCTCCTTGCGCTGGGTCACGTGGCGCGAGGTGCCCGGTTTGCGCTTGTCCAGTTCGGCCTGGATGTCAGCCTCGGTCAGCGCCAGTCCCGGCGGGCATCCGTCCACCACGCAGCCGATGGCGGCGCCATGGGATTCACCGAAGGACGTAACCGTGAAGAGCGTGCCGAGAGTACTGCCGGACATGGGTGCGAAGGCGCGATTGCGCGGGCTGGAAAGCCGCGGATTTTAGCACGCAGGTTTCGGCGTCCCGCGACCGAACCCAGGGCTCGGCGAGGTGGTCCGACGTGTTCACAGGCGTGACGAAGTTCCTTCGCATAAATGCTTGTCCAAGCATTTTTGAAAGTAATGGTGTTTTTGTTGAACTATGTCACAAGTAATAGACAGCGAAGTTCTTAAGATCTCCGGAAAGGCGCATAAACAAAGGCGTGGCGCCTACAGCGACCACACCATACCCCCCGGAAGAAGACAATGCATTCCATGCAATCCGCATCGAACGATGCGCGCCATGGCTTGGCCCTGGCAATCAATGACGTTTCAGACCTGATCGTCCATTACCTGGCCCAGCTCGGCATCGAATACGTGTTCGGCGTACCGGGTGGCGCAATCGAACCGATCTACAACGCGCTGGCCCGCAGCGAACGCGCCGGTGGACCCCGCGCCGTCGTGGCGCGCCATGAATCCGGCGCCGCCTTCATGGCCGACGGCTATGCCCGCGAGACCGGCAAGCCCGGCGTGTGCATCGCCACCTCCGGCCCCGGCGCCACCAACATGATCACCGGCGTGGCCACCGCGCTGGACAACAACGTGCCGCTGATCGCCATCACCGGCCAGCCGCCCCTGCCGTCCTTCGGCCGTCGCGCCCTGCAGGACTCCGCCTGCACCGGCATCAACGTGCCGGGCATGTTCGCCCACTGTGCCCGCTACAACACACTGATCTCCCATCCCGGACAGGCCGACGCCAAGATCGTGTCGGCGCTGCTCAACGCCTGCCACAGCCGCCAGCCCAGCCATATCTCGATCCCGGTCGACATCCAGCGCAGCGCCGTCCAGGTGACGCCGCTGCACACACTGGCACAGCAGGCCCGCCGCCCCGCCCTGCTCGACCTGGGGGCAGCCGACACCCTCGTCACCCGACTGCGCCGCGCGCAACGCAAGGTGTTCTTCATCGGCGCCGGCTGCAGCGACATCATCGGCCCGTTGATCGAACTGGCTCATCGCGTATCCGCCGACCTCATCAGCACGCCGGACGCCAAGGGCCTGATCAACCCGATGCACCCGCGCTACCACGGCGTGTTCGGATTCGCCGGCCATGAGAGCGCGGTCAACCTGCTGGCGTCCGAGCCGGACCTCGTCGTCGCCTTTGGCGTCGGTATCAGCGAATGGACCAGCGCCGGCTGGAGCGAGCGCCTGCTCAACACGCGCCTGATCCACGTCGACGACCAGAGCGAGCACCTGCTCGGCTCGCCGATGGCCGGCCATCATGTGTTTTCCCACCTTCCGAGCCTGATGCAGCACCTGCTCGGGCAGTTCGACATCGAGCCCGCGTCCTCGGCGCCGACGCTTGCCCGCATCGGCGGCAACCTGGCCCGCCCGGCCGATCCGCCCGCATCGCCGGTTGCCCCGGTGCCGCCCTCGGCGCTCATGCGCTTCCTGTCGCGCCAGTGTCCGCCACAGGCGCGCGTGGTGGCGGATGCCGGCAACAGCACGGCCTGGGCGGTAAACCGCCTGGAGATCGCCGACCGGCGTGGCCTGCGCCGCAGTCAGCCACAGGGCGGCGGACAGAACGTGCGCCAGGGCAACCGCAACTGGCTGCAGGTCCTGATGAATTTCGCCCCGATGGGCTGGGCCATCGGGGCTGCCGTCGGCCTCGCCATGGCAGACCGTCGTCGCCCGGTGATCTGCCTCACCGGTGACGGCAGCTATCTCATGAACGGCCAGGAGATCGGTGTCGCCCTTGCCGAAGAGCTCAGCGTCGCCTACGTGATCCTCAACGATTCCTCGCTCGGCATGGTGCGCCACGGCCAGCGCCTGGCACAGGCGGAATCCATCGGCCACAAGCTGCCCTCGACCAACTTCGCGGCGATGGCGCGAGCCATGGGCGTGCGGGCCTACAACATCGACACCTACGCCGAGCTGCTGGAGTTCAACCTCGCCGACGCGCTGGCGAAGCCCGGCCCCTGCCTCATCGACGTGCGCATCGATCCGGAGGAAGTCCCTCCCATCACCATGCGTCTGGCGGCGCTGGGCACCGCCAAATGAGTGCGCAACTCAGCACGCGCATCTGGCAGGAGACGGCCAGCGCCGACAGCGCCTACCAGGCCGAAGTCGCCCGTTGTCATGGCTACGACGTCTACGGTGAGTTGCTCGGTCGCATCACCTGGCCGCAGATGCTGTTGCTGATGCTCACCGGCGAGCTGCCGACAGCCACGCAGGCAGCACTGGCAAGCGACCTGATGGTCGCGCTGGCCAACCCCGGCCCGCGTCATCCCGCAGTGCACGCCGCCATGGCCGGCGCCGTCGGCGGCTCACCCGCGGCAGCCTGCCTGCAGGCCGCATTGGCAGTGGGCGCAGGACGTGCCGGTGGCGCGCGTGAAGTATTCGAGGCCGTGACCGCCTGGCGAGCCTGCAAGGGTGATTTCACCGCCCTGCCGACGATGCTGGAGACCACGCAGAACGAGGCGCTGGACATCTGGCCCCGACACGCCTCCTGGCCCGGCTTCGGTCCGTACGACGCAACGACACCGCTGCCGGTACGCCAGGCTATCGCGCAACTCGCCCGCCATGTGCCGGACGGCGCCCTGAGCTACCTGGACCGGCACGAGACCGCGCTGCGCAGCCTGGCGGGTGAAGGGCTGAACTTCTGCGGCGTGTCCGCCGCGGCCAGCTTCGACCTTGGCCTGGATGCCGCGCAGGCCGAAATGCTCCACCTGTTGCTGACCCTGCCGGGGGCCGCCGCGCATGCGCTGGAGCAGCGCACGACACACTACAAGGCATTTCCGTACGGCGGCGTCGAACTCGGTGACGACCCCGATGCCGTCGTGCCGTCGCGGGAGGCCGCATGAGCCGGCAGGCGGCCCATCCGCTGGACGCGCATCGCGGCCCGCTTCGCACCCGCGTCGGCGCTGCTTTTCCCGGCACCCGCGCGGTGTTCCGCGGCCACGACCTGCACCGCGACCTCGCCGATGCGAGCTGGCTCGATCTCTACGTCTTCGGCCTGCTGGGCCGCCGCCTGGAACGACCTCAGCTGGAACTGCTGAGCAGCATGTGGGCGACGACCAGCTATCCGGACACACGTCTCTGGAACAACCGGGTTGCCGCCCTGGCTGCCAGTACGCGCAGCAGCGGAACGCTGGGCCTGTCCGCCGCGCTGGCCGTGTCGGAAGCGTCCATCTATGGCCGCCAGATCGATCTGCGTGCGATGGATTTCCTGCAGCGCGCATTGCGTGCGAGCAGCCAGGCGGACAGCGATCAGGCGCGCGACGAGAAGCTGCTCGAATGCATCCGCAGCGAGCTTGCGCAGCGACGCAAGATTGCCGGGTTCGGCCGCCCGATCAACGGCCACGATGAACGCATTGCGCCGCTGCGTGCGCGTGCCCAGGCACTCGGCCTGCACGACGGCCCTTTCTGCCGCCTGGTGCAGCACATCGAGCGGCTGCTGCTCGCGCATCGCTACCGCCTGCGCATGAACTACGCCGCGCTGACCGCGTCACTGTGCGCCGACATGGGCCTGGACGTGCGCCAGTACTACCTGTGCAGCTTCCCGGCCTTCCTCGCCGGCATGCTGCCCTGCTACCTCGAAGCCCTCGAGAAGCCTGCCCACGCGGTCATGCCGCAGCGCGTGGAGGATGTGCAATACACCGGGGTGGCGCCCCGCTCCTGGCCTTCGGACTGAAGTCTCGGCTGCCACAGCAAGGCAGGACTCCCGCTCCAGATCCCGCTGTCTTGACCGCCTGACCGCTCCCCCGGTCAGCAGACAATCATCGCCCGCCGCGCACCGCGCGGCCCCAGTCGTGCTACCTTCACGCCGCACGCGAGTTCGCCGGACAGCCAATCCCGGCGCGGCTCTTCCCGATATTCAAGGGTGCCCCAGAAGAAAACGTGGAGGTGACATGCGCAAGCACTGGAAACGCTGGAGGCTGTCCTGGCTGATCCTCGTCGGCAGCGGTGCCCACGCTGCCGGTCTGGAAGAAGAAGACCTGTCCCAGATCTACGGTGACAAGACCACCGTCAGCGTTGCCACGGGCAGCGCCCAACCCGTGGCACGCGCGCCCTCCGTCGCCAGCGTGTTCACTGCGGCAGACATCGAAGCCATGGGCGCGCGCGATCTCGACGACGTCCTGACCCAGGTGCCCGGCCTGCAGATCGTGCACACCTTCGGCACCATCCCCGTGTATGCCTTCCGCGGCATCTACAGCCAGTACAACCAGCAGGTGCTGGTGCTCATCAACGGCGTGCCGATGACCAGCGCCGTGGTCGGCGACCGCGGCAACCTGTGGAGCAGCGTACCGGTCGACAACATCGCGCGCATCGAAGTCGTGCGTGGACCCGGTTCCGCGCTGTATGGTGCGGAGGCGATGGCGGGCGTCATCAGCATCTTCACGAAAGATCCGGACTTCCAGCCAGGCACCACCGTGCGCGCTGACGCCGGCAGTTTCGACACCTACAGCGGCAGCCTGCGCCAGACCGGCCGCATCGGCGGGCTCAGCGCGGCGGGTTTCCTGCGCATCGGCCGCTCAACCGGCAACGATGCCAGCATCGATGCCGACGCACAGACGAGCCTGGACGGTCTCTTCGGCACACGTGCCTCGCATGCTCCCGGCCCCATGACGAATACGCGGCGCGAACTGGACGCGGCGATCGACCTGAAGTACAGCCAGTTCCAGTTCCGCAGCGCCTACAAGAAGCGCGGCGACCTCGGTACCGGCTCGGGCGTGGCCGACGCGCTGGACCCGACCGGCCGCAACGAATCCGAGCAACTGACGGCAGACCTCACCTGGGCCGCGCCGAAACTCACCGAGACACTTGGCGCGACGGTCCAGCTCCAGTACGCGGATCGCCACGAGTATTCGGATCTGGTGCTGTTTCCGCCGGGTTCCTTCGGTGGCAGCTTTCCGCAAGGCATGATCGGCCGGCCCGAAAAATGGGAACGACGCAGCGCCGTGAACGGCTCGCTGCTCTACACCGGCCTCAAGGACCATCGCGCACGCGTCGGCGTCGGCTATGTCGACCAGGACATCTACCGCATCAAGGAACAGAAGAACTACACCTACGTGTATGTGCCGGGCAACGGCTACGTGCCGGTGCCGCTGGGCGGCATCCAGGACGTTTCGGACACGGCCCCTTTCCTGCGCCCGCATGCGCGGCAGATCCAGTACGCGTACCTGCAGGACGAGTGGCAGATGATCCGCGACCTCACGCTGACGGCCGGCATACGCCATGACGATTACTCGGACTTCGGCGGCACCACCAACCCGCGTCTCGCCCTGGTCTGGGACGCCGCCTACAACGTCACCACCAAGCTCTTGTACGGACGGGCGTTCCGCCCGCCATCGTTCGCGGAGCTGTACAACATCAACAACCCGGTGGCGGTGGGCAACCCCAACCTCAAGCCGGAGACCATCGAAACCGTGGAGGCCGCCATCTCCTGGCAGATCGACCCGCGCACCCAGGTCGGTTTCAACGTTTTCCAGTACGACATGGAAGACATCCTGCGCTTCGTTCCCAACGGCGACCCCAGCACCGGCAACACCGCGCAGAACGCCGGCCGCCTGCGTGGCAAGGGTTTCGAACTGGAAGGCAGCTGGGACCCGGTGCCGCGACTGCACCTGGCCGGCAACTATTCCTATCAGGACGCCGTGGACCCGGAAACCGATCGTCCGGCAGCGAACGTTCCGCAACACCGTTTCCATGCGCGTGCCGACTGGCAGTTCCTGCCCGGCTGGTGGCTGTCGCCGCAACTGACGCATATCACCGAACGCCCGCGTGACGCCGGCGACACGCGGGTACCGCTGGACGGCTACACCCTGGCCGATCTGGTCCTGCGCAACACCAGCCTGATCCCGAAGGGCGCCATCAACTTCGTGATCCGCAACCTCGGCGATGCCGACGCCCGCGACCCCAGCCCCTCACCCGGACGGATTCCGGGCGACATTCCCCTGCCTGGCCGCAGTTACTACGTATCCGTCACCTACGGTTTCTGAGTGCCCGCCCGTTGCCCGGCCCATTCCGCAACTTCCGCTCCGCTGCCCCATGCGCCACGCTGACCTGAGGCGTCGCTGGCGGGCCGGCCTGCGCTGGCTGCTGATGGTCGTGCTGTCGCAGCCCGCACTGGCGCTGGCGGCGCCCGCCGGCGGCCCGCTGCTCGCGCAGAACGACGACACGACACGACCGGCACGCCCGGCGAGCACCGAGTCCGGCACCACGGTGTTGTATCCGGACATCGGCGAGCCCTACCGCAGCATCTTTTCGCAGATCGTCGAAGGCATCCAGCAACGCAGCCGCGGCCGGGTGTTCTCGCAGAAGCTGGGCGCCGCCACGACCTCGCAGGAAGTGCTCGACGAACTCCGCCGCAACGACACCAAGGTGCTGATCGCACTCGGGCGCAATGGTCTGCGCATGGCCGATACCCTCAACAGCGGCCTGCCGGTGGTGGCAGGCGCCGTGCTGCACACCTCGGAAAACGACGCCGCCACGGTGCAACTGCACAGCCTCGCACCGTCGCCCGTGCTGCTGTTCACCCGCCTGAAGCAGATCGCACCCGCCACGCGCAGAGTGCTCACAGTCTTCAATGCGGCGCAGAATGGCTGGATGATGAAACTGGCCGTCGACGCCGCACGCCAGCAAGGGCTGGAACTCGTCCGCTACGAGGCCGCGGACGCCAAGGCCGCGGCACGCACCTTCCAGGAGATATTTGCCGAAGCCGAGCGCGGCCGCGACGCCGTATGGCTGGTGCAGGACAGCGTCGCCGTGGACGACACCGTCGTACTGCCCTACGTGCTGGAAGAAGGCTGGAACCGCTCCATCCCGGTGTTCTCCAGCTCGCTCGCGCATGTGCGCCGCGGCGCCTTGTTCGCCCTCTACCCGGACAACCTCGAACTCGGTCGCCGCCTTGGCAGTGCGGCGCAAGTCGCGGCTGGCAGCGGCACCGCACGCGGCCTTCTGCCCTTGCAGGACACCTTGCTGGCCGTCAACGTGCGCAGCGCCAACCACCTGGGCCTGCGCGTGAATACGACCGAACTCGGTGTCAGCCTGGTCTTCCCGACACCCTGACGCCTCCGCCACGACCACGACACCTGACATGAATCGACTGGCCGAGCGCTTCCACAACGCCACCTTCAAACAGCAGATCGCGCTGACGGTCACGGCCGGCGTCTTCGTGCTGGCCTTCCTCGCTTCGCTGGCAAGCACGCTCCACAGCTCCACGCAGACCCGCCAGACCCTGCTGCGCCAGGGTGCCGGCATCGCCGAGCGCCTGGCAGAACAAAGTCGCCTTGCCCTGCTCGTGGGCTCGGCCGAGAACATCGCGGAAGCGGTGTCGACCACCTACTCCTTCCCCGACGTCATGCTGGTGGAAATTGTGGACGAGCAGGGCCGCAGCCTGCTGAGCAAGGCCCGCCCCGGCGTCAGCTGGTCGGCGCCAGCCAGCCAGGGAACGCCGACGGAATTCGACAACAAGGTCGTGCTGGCCTTCGAGAACGAAAGCAGCTGGGGGCTGCAGGCCGCCGTGGCGATGGACAACGGTGCCGACGGCAATCCCTTCGAACTCGCCGACCCGTCGAAGAAATCCCTAGGCAGCGTACGCATCGTGTTGAGCAAGGACTCGCTCACCGCCCTGCGCGACAACATCTTCATCACCAACCTGATCGTCGCGGTGGTGTTCGCGCTCGCCTTCCTGATCATCATCCGCATGCTGACGGAACGCCTGACCCGACCGGTCGCCCAGCTTTCCGCCAACATGCATCGCGCGGAGCTAGGCGAGCGCGACGTGCGCGCCGACGTACGCGGCGCGCGCGACATCGCCGACATGTCGCGCGCCTTCAACAGCATGATGAGCGTGCTGGAAGAGCGTGAGCAGCAGCTGATTGCATCGCGCGACATGGCCGTCGCCTTCGCGGCCATGAAGGCGCAGTTCGCATCGACCGTCAGCCACGAGATCCGCACGCCGCTCAATGGCGTGATCGGCACGCTGGACATGCTGATCGCCTCCCGCCTGCCGCAGCACCAGCACCAGCTCACCGAACTGGCCTGGTCGTCCGCCCGCTACCTGCTGGAACTGGTGAACGACGTCCTGGATTTCTCGAAGCTGGAAGCCGGCAAATTGCAGCTGGCCCAGCACCCGGTGGACCTCGTCCAGGTGGTGGAAGAGGTGCTGGACACCTTGGCGCCGCAGGCTTTCCGCAAGGGCCTGGACCTGGGTTACGCGCCGGACGGCGCACTGGACGCGAGGGTCGTGGGCGATGCACGGCGCCTGCGCCAGGTGCTCACCAACATCGTCGGCAACGCCGTGAAGTTCACCGACCATGGCAGCGTCTCGGTCCTGTTGCAGATCGGTCGGGTTGCCAACGATCACTGCGCCGTCCGCATCGAAGTGCGCGATACCGGCCCCGGCATCGCACCCGCGACGCAGCAGCGCATCTTCGATTCTTTCACCCAGGGCGACAGTCTTGCCTCCCGCCGGCATGAAGGCAGTGGGCTGGGGCTGGCCATCTGCCGCCAGCTCGTCGACCTGATGGGTGGCACGCTGGGCGTCGACAGCCAGCAAGGCGCGGGGAGCTGCTTCTGGCTGGAGCTGGCCCTGCCCGTCGCCACGTCCAGCGCATCGACCTTGCCATCGGCCACGAAGCGCGCCCTGCTGGTGAACGACAGTCCCGTCAACCAGGCCTTCTGCCGCGCGTGGCTGCCGTATCTCGGCTACAGCTGCCACATCTGTGCGAACGCCACCCAGGCACAGCAGCAGTTGATCGATGCCCATGAGCAGGGTCAGCCCTGGGACACCGTGCTCTTCGATCTCGACATGCCTGCGAGCAGCACCGTCCAGTTGCTCACCCTGCGCGCCACCTATCCGCAGGCGGCACTACGCTGGGTAGCGCTCGCGCAACCGATGCGCACCTCGCCGGGCAACATGGAAGGCGCCAGCGACTGGGATGCGGTGATCGCCAAGCCCCTGCGCTTCCAGCGCCTCAGGAACGGCCTGACCACGCAGGCGGAGCGGCTGGCAGCACAACCGCCGCTGTTGCCCAGCACCGGCGGACGCTTCGCGGATCTGCGGGTACTGGTCATCGAAGACCATCGCAGCAACCAGATCGTCATGCACACCATGCTGGGGATGCTCGGCGTGCGCTGCGAGGTCGCCGGTGACGGCCGCGCCGCGCTGGCCGCTGTAGAGCGCCAGTCCTGGGACATCGTGTTGCTCGATTGCCAGATGCCCGGCATGGACGGCTACCAGATCGCCAGGACCATCCGCGCGATGGAACAAGCCAGCGGTGCCCGCGTCCCCATCGTCGCGATCAGCGCCAACGTGGCCGAGGAAGATATCCGCAAGTGCCTGGACGCCGGCATGGATGCGCACCTCGCCAAGCCGATCACGCTCGACGCACTGCGCGCCACCCTGCTGCACTGGTTGCCGCAACGCAATCTCGGCGATGCGCTGCACAGCCGCTCGACGGCCACCGTGCTCGCCGGCGACGCCAGCATCGACTCCAACGTCATCGGCCGCATGCAGGACGCGCTGGGCGGCGCGCTGAACGAAGCCATCGAACCCTTCCTGGAAGACACCCGCGACGGTCTGCCCAAGCTGCGCGAAGCCCTGCAAAGCCAGGACTTCGATGCCCTGAGCCAGCATGCCCATCGCATCAAGGGCGCTGCCGGCAATCTGGGCGTGCTCCGGCTGGCCGACTCGATCCGCGAAGTCGAGGCGCATGCCCGTCACCTGCCGGTCGACCAGGCGCTGGCGCTGCTCGACCGCGTCGACGGTGAGTTCGCCCAGGCGGAGCTGACCCTGAAGGAACTGCTGGTCGCCACCCCGCAGGCCATTGCCAGCCGCCACGCCGAATCCGCCCGCGTGATGGTGGTGGACGACGACCGCAGCACCCGCAACGCCTTGCGCTATGCCCTGCAGCTCAATGGCATCGTGGTGGATGAAGCCGAGAACGGCCGCGCCGCACTGGAAGTGCTGGAACGCGTGACGCCGGACCTGGTGCTGATGGATGCCATGATGCCGGAGATGGATGGCATCGCCGCCTGTGCCGTCATCAAGAGCCTGCCGCATGGCCGGGACATGCCGGTGCTGATGATCACCGCGCTGGACGACCGTCACTCGGTGGAACGCGCGTTCGCGGCCGGTGCCAGCGACTACATCACCAAGCCGCTGCACTTCAATGTCGTCGTCCAGCGCGTCCGCCGCAGCATCGAGGCGGTGCGGGCCGAGCGGCATGTGCGCCACCTCGCCTACAACGATCCGCTGACCGGCCTGCCCAACCGCACCCTTTTCGTCGAGCGCCTGAAGCAGCGCATCGATTACAGCCGCCGCCAGCAGAGCATGCTGGCCGTGCTGTTCCTCGATCTCGACCGCTTCAAGTTCGTCAACGATTCACTCGGCCACGAAAGTGGCGACCGCCTGCTGTCGTCGGTGGCCCAGCGCATCAAGAATTGCGTGCGCAACAGCGACGGTGTCGCGCGCCTCGGTGGCGACGAGTTCACGGTGCTGCTCGACGATCTGCCTAGCGTGCAGGCCGCAGCCGCGGCCGCCCAGAAGATCGCCAGCGAACTGGCGGAACCCTTCCACATCGACGACCACGAAGTCTTCGTGTCCGCCAGCGTGGGCATTGCCGCCTATCCGCAGGACGGCGAAGACGTCAGCACCCTGTTGCGGCACGCGGACTCGGCGATGTACCACGCCAAGCGCAGCAACCAGGGCTTCGCCTTCTACGAGGCCGGCATGGGCGCCCGCGCAGGTGACCACCTGCGACTTGAAAACGCCCTGCGTCGCGCCATCGAACGCAACGAACTGGCCCTGCATTACCAGCCGCAGGTCGACGGCACCGGCCGCCTGTACTGCGCCGAGGCCCTGTTGCGCTGGCAGCACCCCACCCACGGCCGGATCTCGCCGCTGGAGTTCATTCCGCTGGCGGAAGAAACCGGGCTCATCGTCCCGATCGGCAACTGGGTGCTGCACGAGGCCTGCGCGCAGCTACGCCAGTGGATCGAAGCCGGCCATCGCGAGGTCCGCGTCGCCATCAACCTGTCCAGTGCGCAGTTGCGGGAGTCGAGCTTCATCGCCCAGGTCGAGCATGCGCTGCGCGACAACGGGTTGTCGCCGCGTCACCTGATCTTCGAGATCACCGAGAGCGTGTGGATGGAGCAGGCCGGCGAGGCCGTTTCCATGCTGCACCAGTTGCGCGACATGGGCATCGAGCTGGCGATCGATGATTTCGGCACCGGCTACTCCTCGCTGAGCTACCTCAAGCGGCTGCCGGTCGACGTGCTGAAGATCGACAAGTCCTTCATCGACCACCTGGCGCAGAGCGAATCTGACAACGCCATCGTGCGGGGCATCGTCGCGCTGGCCCACACCCTCGACCTGCAGGTCGTCGCCGAAGGCGTGGAGTACCCCGAACAGCGCGAGCGCCTGGCGGAGATGAACTGCGACTACATCCAGGGCTATCACATCAGCCCACCACTGGCAGCGGAAGACTTCGCTGCCAGGGTGTTGCCGCGGGAAAGCCTACTGCCGGAAAAATGACTCCAGGCGCTCGAAGACCTGATGGTCGGCGCCGTGCCGTGACACCTCCAGCACGTCCTCCAGCTTCTCCACCTGTTTGACCATCTGCGCCAGACGCGCATCTTCGCGCACAAGCAGCCAGATGCGGCTGTGCCGGCCACCTTCCATCGGCATGCACAGTATGCCCTCCACGTTGAAGGCACGACGCGCGAACAGCCCGGCCACGTGCGACATCACACCCGGATGGTTGTTGACGGTCAGTTCAAGCACCGCCTTCTGGAAGCCGGTTTCGGCAAAACCTTCGCGTGCGTTCATGTCAGCCTCCGATCATTTCGGTGTTGGCGGCACCGGGCGGCACCATGGGATAGACGCGCTGCTGCACGTCGATCGAGCAATGGATCAGGCAGGGGCCGGGCGTATGCAATGCATCAGCCAGCAGAGCCTTCGGGTCATCGCTTGCATCGAGGTCGACGCCGCGGATGCCGCATGCCTTCGCCAGTGCGACGAAATCGGTCGGGCGACGATAGCCCACGGCGTAGAAGCGTTCGCTGTAGAACATGCCCTGCTGCTGGTACACCATGCCCAGCGCCTGGTTGTCCATCAGCACGATCTTGATGTTGGCGCCCTCTTCTGCAGCCGTCGCCAGTTCCTGGATGTTCATCATGATGCTGCCGTCACCCGAGAAGCACACGACGGTGCGCTCGCGCTCCGCCAGGGCCGCACCGATCGCCGCCGGCATGCCGAAGCCCATCGTGCCCAGCCCGCCGGAAGTCAGCCACTGGCGTGGCCGACGCAGCGGATAGGCCTGGGCAACCCACATCTGGTGCTGGCCGACATCGGTGGTGATGGTGGCTTCGTCATCCAGTTGCTCGGCCACCACACGGATCAAGCCGTAATGGCTGCGCGGGTCATCGAGATCAGGCATCTGCAGCGGGTGCGCAGCCTTCAGTTCGGCCATGCGCGCCAGCCAGCTTTCGCGCAGCGTCACCTGCACCTGCGGAAGAAGAAGCTCCAGCACCTGTTTCACGTCACCACGGATGCCCACGTGAGCCTTCTTGATCTTATCGAGCTCCGACTCGTCGATGTCGATGTGGATGATGCCGGCGTCAGGGCAGAACTTCTCGGCCTTGCCGATCGCGCGATCGTCGAAGCGCGCGCCGACGACGATCAGCAGGTCGGCTTCGTTGAGCATGTAGTTCGTGAACCGCGCGCCGTGCATCCCCAGCATGCCCAGCGACAGCGGATGATCGGCAGGCAGCGTGCCCAGGCCCATCAAGGTCATGGTCGTGGGCAGGCTGGCCTGCTCTGCAAACATGATCGCCTGCGTCGTCGCGTTCGATGCCACCACGCCACCACCGAGGTAGAGCACTGGCCGCTCGGCCCGGTTGATCATGTCGGCGGCACGCGATATGGCCGCCGCGTCGAGCTCCGGCAGCGGATCGGCCTTACCCGGTGCAGGCAGCTCCGCGAGGTCGATCACCGCGTTCTGCACGTCCTTCGGAACGTCGATCCACACCGGGCCGGGGCGGCCGGATTCGGCGATGCGGAAGGCTTCCGGAATTACCGTGAGCAGTTCACGCACGTCGCGCACCAGCCAGTTGTGCTTGGTGACCGGGATCGACAGCCCATAGGTATCCACCTCCTGGAAGGCGTCGGTACCGATCATCGACAAGGGCACCTGCCCGGTGATGCAGACCAGCGGAATCGAATCCAGCTTGGCGTCCGCAATCGCGGTGACCAGGTTGGTGGCGCCCGGGCCGCTGGATGCGATGCAGACCGCCGCCCGGCCGGTCGCGCGGGCCATGCCCTGGGCGATGAAGCCCGCGCCCTGCTCGTGCCTGGCCAGCACGTGGTGGATCTTGCTCTGCGACAGAGCGTCGTAGAGCGGCAAGGCCGCCCCGCCGGGAATGCCGGCTACGGTGGTGATGCCCTGCTGCTCTAGCAACCGGACGATCAACTGTGCGCCTGAGTACTGCATGGGTAGTGCCTCCAAGTCTTGTCCGGATGGCCCGGACTACGCATTTGCTTGCGCGGCGGAGGCTGGAAAAGAAAAACCCCCGTCCGGCACGCCGGCGGGGGTTGAAATCCTTGAGTCCGATTTCTCCCCGTTACGGCGCGTTGCCGCCTACGCCTACTACTACGCGTACGACTACGGCGAGCGCCTTGTGGGCGATCGGGGCAGCGGAGACGGAGTAACGGACGGAGTTCACGGGTAAAAGCAGACAGAAGTGAGAAACGCCCTCGCATTGAAGCACAAGGGCACGGCCGGCTCAAGTACCGGCTTTCCCGGAGCAACGGCGATTTACATGGCCAGTTTGAGGAAATGATCGCGGTAGTGGCGCAGTTCCTCGATGGACTCCTGGATGTCGGCCAGGGCCGTGTGTGCGCCTTTCTTGCTCACACCCTTGAAAACATCCGGGTTCCAGCGTCGCGCCAGTTCCTTGACGGTGGAGACATCGAGGTTGCGGTAGTGGAACCAGTCTTCGAGCACAGGCATTCCACGCGCCATGAAGCGGCGGTCCTGACATACCGAATTTCCGCACATGGGGCTGACGCGACGATCGACGTACTGCCGCATCCACTCAAGAAGCTGCGCCTGCGCGGCGGACTCATCCAGCGTGGAGGCCTTGACCCGGTCGATCAGTCCGGACTTGCCGTGGGTATTGCGGTTCCATTCGTCCATGCCGTCCAGCACGCTATCGGGCTGGTGCACAGCGACCTCGGGGCTTTGCGCCACGACATTCAGGTTGGCATCGGTGACGATCATCGCAACCTCGATGATGCGGTCCCGATCCGGATCCAGTCCGGTCATTTCCATGTCCACCCAGACGAGGTGATTCGGGTCCTGTGCCATAATTTTCCTCTTTCCATTCAGCGTGCGGCGGCGGATTGTCGCATGCGCATCCGTCGATGACAGCATCGCTCTTCGCCACCCTGTTCGTTCTTGCCGTCGCGCTCAGCGTCATCGTTCGCGTCTGGCTTGCACGCCGCCACCTGCGGCACGTTGCAGCCCATCGCGATGCCGTGCCCGCTGCCTTCGCCGACAGCATCGAGTTGAGCGCCCACCGCAAGTCGGCGGACTACACCGTCGCCAAGCTGAGGCTGGGTCTCGTGGAACTCGCCATCGGCACGGCCTGGCTGCTGTGGCTGACGGTCGGCGGTGGCCTGCAGGCGATGACCGAACTGGCCTCCGGGATCCACGCCAAGGCGGGCATCCTGGCCGGACTCCTGCTGTTCGGAATTCTCGCGATCGCCGGTTTCGTGATTGACCTGCCTTCGACGCTTTACCGCGTGTTCGGCCTGGAGGCGCGGTTCGGCTTCAATCGCATGACGCCTCGCCTGTTCATTGCCGACACGCTGAAGCAAGGCCTGCTGGCCGTGTTGATCGGTGCGCCGCTTCTCGCCGTCGTACTCTGGCTGATGACGGCCGCAGGTGAAAACTGGTGGGCCTGGGCCTGGGGGTTCTGGCTGAGCGTGAACCTCGCAGGCATGGTGATCTACCCCGTCTTCATCGCGCCGATGTTCAACAAGTTCGAACCACTCGCAGACGCCTCGCTTGCCGATCGCGTCAATGCGCTGCTGGTTCGCTGCGGCTTCCGTTCGAAGGGGCTGTTCGTGATGGACGGCTCCCGCCGGTCGGCGCATGGCAATGCCTACTTCACCGGCTTCGGTGCAGGCAAGCGCATCGTCTTCTTCGACACGCTGATCAAGTCGCTGCAGCCGTCGGAGATCGAAGCCGTGCTGGCGCATGAACTCGGACATTTCCGCCATCGCCACCTGTGGCAACGCCTGGGCATCGTCGCCCTGCTGTCCTTCGCCCTGCTGGCGCTGTTGGGCTGGCTGAGCCAGCAGATATGGTTCTACAACGGGCTGGGGCTGGACGAACCGAGCCCCGCCGGAGCGCTCATCCTGTTCTCGCTGGCGCTGCCGGTTCTGCTGTTTCCGTTCAGCCCGTTGATGAGCATGTGGTCACGCAAGCACGAGTTCGAAGCCGACGCCTACGCCGCCAGCCACGCGAACGCCCGCGACCTCGTCAGCGCCCTGGTCAAGCTTTACCGGGACAATGCCAGCACGCTGACACCGGACCCGCTCTACTCGCTTTTCTACGACTCCCATCCGCCCGCAGCCATCCGCATAGCCCGACTGCAAGCCACATGAGCACCTTGCGCGGCACGGTCGTGGCCGCTTTCGGTCGGCAGTACGAAGTCCTTGGACAAGATGGCGAGACGCGCCTGTGTTTTCCCCGCGCCAAGAAAAGTGTCATCGCCTGTGGCGATCACGTGCAGGTCGCGGAGACAGCGCCTGGCCAAGGCGTCATCGAGAAGCTGATCGAACGTGACAGCCTGCTGTACCGGGCCGACGCGTTCAAGGAAAAGCTGATCGCCGCCAATGTTACGCAGGTCGTCATCGTCACCGCGACCGCACCCGGGTTCAGCGATGAGTTGATCAGTCGCTGCATTTGCGCATCTGAATCGCAGGGCCTGCAGGCGCTGATCCTCCTCAACAAGTGCGATCTCAGCGAGCGGCTGGCGGAAGCCCGTCACCAGCTGGAACCGTTCGCCGCGCTTGCCTATCCGGTCCTCGAACTATCCGCCAGACAAGGCGACATCGCAGTCCTGCGCGATCATCTGCATGGTCATACCTCACTCTTCGTCGGGCAGTCGGGCATGGGCAAGTCGACCCTGACTAATGCACTGATTCCCGACGCGGGCGCCGACACGCGCGAAATCTCGACAGCGCTCGACAGCGGCAAGCACACGACCACGCATGCCCGTCTTTACCAACTGGACGCTGATAGCCGTCTGATCGACAGCCCGGGGCTGCAAGCCTTTGGCCTGGCGCACCTGGCCCGCGAAGAGATCGAACGCGGTTTTCGCGAGTTGCGCCCGCTGCTCGGCCAGTGTCGTTTCCGCGACTGCTGGCACGACAACGAACCGGGCTGCGTCGTGCGCACTGCGTACGAGAACGGCGACATCCACGCCCGGCGTTTCGGCGTCCTGCGCAAACTGCTCGACGAGCACCGCGCACTGCCTCGCTACTGAACACAAAAGCAGAACGCCACCCGGAGGTGGCGTTCTGTGTAAGGCGGGACGCTCTGCTTACTCTGCGGGGATCTCTTCGGACACCACGGGCGCAGCGTTGATCTTGACTCCCAGCTTGTCACGCAGTGCGCTGATGTAAGCGCGCGAATCGAGCTCGCCGGCGAGTCGGGTATAAGCCGCACCCGTGCCTTCGAAGCGCGGATCGTTGGCCGCGACCACCGGCTTGCTGACACGGTCGATGCGGTACAGGGAATAGCCGCCCACCGGGGAAGCAACACCGACATAGGCAGGCAGCTTGTCCGAAGGCGCACCGAACACCGCCTTCTGCGCTTCGGGCATCAAGCCGGCGCCACGCTTCAGCTTGTTGCTGGCACCCCAGCCCAGGCTCAGCTTCTCACCCTTTGCCAATTGCGCCAGCTTTGCCTCGCCATCGGCCTTGGCCAGCTTGGTGGCTTCGTCGGCAACCAGCCGGCTCTCGATCAAGGGCTTGGCCTGTTCGAAGGGCCGCAACTCAGCCGCCTTGTGCTCGGTTACGCGGGCCGACACGAGGGTACCGGCACCGACGTCGACGGCCTCGGTATTGCGCTGGTCCTTGATGTTGTCGGCATTGAAGATCGCGCCTTGCAATTTGGCGTTGCCGAGAATGCCGGGCGGGACCTGGCCTTTGCTCAGCCACTCCGACTTCTGGATCGCCAGGCCCAGCTTGTCGGCTGCCGGCTTCAGGCTGTCGGATTGCTCATACACGAGATTGGTGAACTGTTCGGCGGCCTCGCTGTAGCGCTTGCTGCCCGCCTGGCGGGTCAGTTCATCGACGATCTCGGCACGCGCCGCCTCGAAGGGCTTGGCCGTTCCGCCACGCACGTCTGTGAGCTGGATGATGTGATAGCCGAAGTCGGACTCGACGATGCCGCTGATCTCACCCTTCTTCAGTTCGAAAGTGGCGTCCTCGAAAGGCTTGACCATCGCGCCGCGCGCGAAGAAGCCCAGATCACCATTGTTCGCCGCGCTGCTCGGATCCTGCGATGCAGTCTTGGCGAGCTTGCCGAAGTCAGCCGGATTGGCACGAACCTGCGCAAGCACCTCTTCGGCCTTCTTGCGGGCCGCATCGCGGACATCCTTGGGCGCGCCACGATCAGCCGTGATCAGGATATGACTGGCACGACGCTCTTCCGCCTCGCGATAGCGGGCGGCATTGTCGCTGTACCACTTGCGCGCTTCTTCATCGCTAACCTTCACCTGCTTGGCAAGGTCTTCGGCAGACAGCGCAACGTACTCGACCTTGACCTGCTCGGGCACTTCGAACTCGGCCCGATTGGCGTCGTAGTACTTTTGAGCCGCGTCATCGGCCAGCTTGACCTTCGCCTCGAAGGGCTTGGCATCGATATGCAGCTCGGCCACTTCGCGCTCTTCATCCTGCAGTGCGATCCAGCGCTCCAGGACGCTGCGCGGCGCACGCGCACTCTGCACGATGGGGCCCAGCAGCATCTGTTCCGCCAGACCGACCCGGACGCGCTCCTCGAATGCGGTCTCGGTCATGCCACGCGCGCGCAACTCGGCCGAATACTTCTCGCGGGAGAACTTGCCTTCGTCGTTCTTGAATTCCTGGAAATTCAGGATCGTGTCGCGCACCAGTGCATCGGGCACCAGCAGACGGGCGCTCTTGACCTTGTTGTCCACCGCGCGCTCGTTGATCAGGCGATCCAGCACGCCCGTACGGAAAGCCGTGCTCTGCGCGATTTCAGCCGCGGCCGGACCGTATTGCTCGCGCAATTGCTCCTGCTGGCGACTCAGCGCGTCTTTGAGTTCAGCCTCGCTGATTTCGGCCTTGCCGACCGTCGCCGCTACGCCGCCTGCCGTACTCGACAGGTTGGTATAGGA
This sequence comes from Uliginosibacterium sp. H1, assembly GCF_036017065.1. NCBI lineage: Bacteria > Pseudomonadati > Pseudomonadota > Betaproteobacteria > Rhodocyclales > Zoogloeaceae > Uliginosibacterium > Uliginosibacterium sp. H1. The sequence goes on along the minus strand of NZ_JAYXHR010000001.1, from coordinate 377,124 downwards.
CTCTAGACCCCACAGCGCGAAAGGAATCGTGATCAGGGCAAGAAAGATCTGGACGATCTTCTTGTTGTTGCGGACGGCGTCGAACATGACAGATCAATCGGTAAGCGTTGGATACAAAAAAGGCGAACTTCCGTTCGCCTTCCTCGCTACTACTGGCGGAGTGGACGGGACTCGAACCCGCGACCCCCGGCGTGACAGGCCGGTATTCTAACCGACTGAACTACCACTCCTCGGTTGTGTTCGTGCCGCCTGCCAGGCGACACGGGGTAAAACTCATGCTTGGTGGGTGCTGAGGGGATCGAACCCCCGACATTCGCCTTGTAAGGGCGACGCTCTACCAGCTGAGCTAAGCACCCACGCTTGGCGACAACACGGCCACCAAAGGCGCATTAGTTTACAGCATCTTTGAGCGCTTTGCCAGGACGGAACTTGGGAACCTTGGCAGCCTTGATCTTGATCGTGGCGCCGGTGCGGGGATTGCGGCCAGTGCGCGCTGCGCGCTTGCCCACCGAAAAGGTACCGAAACCGACCAAGGTAACGTCGTTGCCCTTCTTGAGCGATTGCTTGATGGCAGCCACAGCCGAATCCAGTGCACGGCCCGCAGCCGCCTTGGAGATGTCAGCCTGCTTGGCGATAACTTCAATCAGTTCGGATTTGTTCACGGAAACCCCCTCTGTGATTATCAGGTCATGGACAGACAACGGGAACGACTGGCTACGCAACACGCCTCGACGCACGATGCCATGCTGCATTGAAGACTGCCTCGGAACTTATAACAAGGCCAAAATCCTTGTGTCAAGCGGCTTTGCAGCGAATCGGACCTGCACAAAGATGGCTCACAAATGCATAAAAAAAGGCAGTCCGTTCAGGACTGCCTTTCCCGTCTCATGCAAATTGCATCGGGCTCAATGCGTCACGACGGTTCCCGGCGTACCCGCGTCGCCCGAAGCGACTGCCACGGCAGGCGCCTCCTCTTTGTCGGGCAATGCCTCTGGCTGACGCTCCAGCGCACGCTCCAGCACCTGATCGAACCATTTCACCGGGACGATCTCGATACGGTCCTTGATGTCTTCAGGCAGCTCGCTCAGATCCTTGACGTTTTCCTCCGGGATCAGCGCGGTGCGAATGCCACCACGAACCGCAGCAAGCAGTTTTTCCTTCAGCCCGCCGATTGCCAGGACCTCGCCACGCAGGGTGATTTCACCCGTCATCGCAACATCGGCACGCACCGGAATACCCGTCAGCACTGAAGTCAGCGCTGTCGCGATGGCGATGCCGGCAGACGGACCGTCCTTCGGTGTCGCGCCTTCCGGCAAGTGGATATGGATGTCGCTCTTCTCGTAGAACCCGTCCTGGATACCCAGCTGCCGCGCGCGCTTGCGCACGACCGACAGCGCGGCCTGGATGGACTCCTGCATGACTTCACCCAGCTTGCCGGTGGTCATGATCTTGCCCTTGCCGGGCAACACCACCGATTCGATGGTCAGCAGCTCGCCACCCACTTCGGTCCACGCCAGACCTGTCACCTGGCCGACCTGGTTTTCCTTCTCCGCTACGCCGAAGCTGTAGCGGCGCACTCCCAGGTACTTCTCCAGGTTCTTGGCGTTCACCACGATCTTGCTGGAACGCTTGCGCAGCACGAGCCCCTTGATGACCTTGCGGCACACCTTGGAGACTTCACGCTCCAGGCTACGCACGCCGGCTTCGCGGGTGTAGTAGCGGATCATGTCGCGCAGCGCGTCCTCGGTGACCGACAACTCGGTGGTCTTGAGACCGTTGTTCTTCATCTGCTTCGGCAGCAGATAGCGCTGGGCGATGTTGACCTTCTCCTCTTCCGTGTAACCGGACAGGCGGATGATCTCCATGCGGTCGAGCAGCGGCGCCGGGATGTTCAGCGAGTTGGCCGTGGCCACGAACATCACATCGGACAGGTCGTATTCGACTTCCACGTAGTGGTCGACGAAGGTCGCGTTCTGCTCCGGATCCAGCACTTCCAGCAATGCGGAACTCGGGTCGCCGCGGAAATCCATGCCCATCTTGTCGACTTCGTCGAGCAGGAAAAGCGGATTGCGCACCTGCACCTTGGTCATGTTCTGCAGGATCTTGCCCGGCATCGAACCGATGTAGGTACGGCGGTGACCACGGATCTCCGCTTCATCACGCACGCCGCCCAGCGACATGCGCACGAATTTGCGGTTCGTCGCCTTGGCGATCGACTGGCCGAGCGAGGTCTTGCCCACGCCGGGGGGGCCGACGAGGCACAGGATCGGCGCCTTCAACTTGTCGACGCGCTGTTGCACGGCGAGGTATTCGAGGATGCGTTCCTTGACCTTGTCGAGGCCGAAGTGATCCTTGTCCAGCACCTTCTGGGCTTCGCCCAGATCCTTGCTGATGCGGGACTTCTTCTTCCACGGCAGGCCGGTCAGCGTCTCGATGAAATTGCGGACCACGGTGGCTTCGGCCGACATCGGCGACATCAGGCGCAGCTTCTTCAGCTCGGCCTGGGCCTTGGCGGTCGCTTCCTTCGACATGCCGGCGGTCTTGATCTTTTTGTCGAGTTCTTCCAGATCGGCGCCGTCTTCGCCTTCGCCGAGTTCCTTCTGGATCGCCTTGACCTGTTCGTTGAGGTAGTACTCGCGCTGGCTCTTCTCCATCTGGCGCTTGACGCGACCGCGGATGCGCTTTTCCACCTGCAGGATATCCAGCTCGGTCTCGAGCTGGGCCAGCAGCTTCTCAAGCCGCTGGCCGATGTCGAACAGTTCCAGCACTGCTTGTTTCTGTTCAAGCTTCAACGGCAGGTGCGCAGCGATGGTGTCGGCCAGGCGCCCGGCTTCGTCGATCCCCGCCAGCGAAGTGAGGATCTCCGGCGGAATCTTCTTGTTGAGCTTCACGTACTGGTCGAACTGGCTGATGATCGCGCGACGCATCGCTTCGATCTCGTGCGTACCCATCTCGGCACCGGGGATCGGCGTCACACGGGCGACGAACACCGTACGCTGGTCCTCGACCTGCTCCACGCGGGCGCGCTGGGTACCTTCAACCAGCACCTTAACGGTGCCATCCGGCAGCTTCAGCATCTGCAGGATGTTGGCAATACAGCCGATGTCGTAGAGGTCATCGGCGCTGGGCTCGTCCTTGGCGGCAGACTTCTGCGCCACCAGCAGGATGCTCTTGCCGGACTCCATGGAAGTTTCGAGGGCCTTGATCGACTTGGGGCGGCCCACGAACAGCGGAATGACCATGTGCGGGAACACCACCACATCCCGCAGCGGGAGCAGTGCGAGTTCTATGGTCTCAGGGGGGAGCTCGGGCTTGTTCGACATGTTGGTTCCTTCGAAAGGTACCCCCAGCATATGGGGGCTACGAAGGACGATTCAAGCTTCGTGCCTGAACCGCCCCATTTGAACCGATCAGTTGGAACCTGACACCTTGGGCTGATCGGCGTAAATAAGGATCGGCTTGCCGTTACCTTCGATCGCGCTGTCGTCCACGACCACTTTTTCCACGTTCTCGAGGCTGGGCAACTCGTACATGATGTCCAGCAGCGTGCCTTCAAGAATGGAGCGCAGACCGCGCGCGCCCGTCTTGCGCTTGATCGCCTTGCGGGCAACCGCATGCAGCGCCGCCGGACGGATGTCCAGTTCGACGCCTTCCATCGCAAAGAGTTTCTGGTACTGCTTGACCAGCGCGTTCTTCGGCTCGATGAGGATTTCGATCAAAGCCTCCTCGTCCAGCTCGTGCAGGGTGGCGACGACCGGCAGACGGCCGATGAATTCCGGGATCAGGCCGTAGCGCACCAGATCTTCCGGCTCCACCTGTTGCAGGGCTTCGGACACCGCGACTTCGCTGCGGCTGCGCACTTCGGCGCCAAAACCGATGCCGACCTGCTCCGTCCGGTTGCGGATGACCTTCTCCAGCCCGTCGAAGGCGCCGCCGCAGATGAACAGGATGTTGGTCGTGTCGACCTGGACGAAATCCTGGTTCGGATGCTTGCGGCCACCTTGCGGCGGCACCGAGGCAATCGTGCCCTCGATGAGCTTCAGCAATGCCTGTTGCACGCCTTCGCCGGAGACGTCGCGCGTGATGGAGGGGTTGTCCGACTTGCGCGAGATCTTGTCGATCTCGTCGATATAGACGATGCCCTGCTGCGCGCGCTCCACGTCATAGTCGCACTTCTGCAACAGCTTCTGGATGATGTTCTCGACGTCCTCGCCGACATAGCCGGCTTCGGTCAGGGTCGTGGCATCGGCCATCACGAAGGGCACGTTCAGCAGGCGGGCCAGGGTCTGGGCCAGCAGCGTCTTGCCGGAACCGGTCGGTCCGATCAGCAGGATGTTGCTCTTGGCCAGCTCGACCTCGTCGGTCTTGCCAATGTGGCGCAGGCGCTTGTAATGGTTGTACACCGCCACCGCAAGAATGCGCTTGGCAGCCACCTGGCCGATCACATACTGGTCGAGCAGCTCGCCGATCTCACGTGGCGTGGGCAGGTCGCCCTTGTCCATGCGGGTGGCGGTATCGCTGCCGATCTCGTCGCGGATGATGTCGTTGCACAGCTCGATGCATTCATCGCAGATGAATACCGAAGGACCCGCAATCAGCTTGCGGACCTCATGCTGGCTCTTGCCGCAGAACGAGCAGTAAAGGAGCTTTTCGCCGCTCCCGGCCTTCTTGTCAGTCATCTTGCCGCCCTCTTTACCGCGGTGTATCCGTGTGCTCAGCCAGCCGCTGCTTCGGACCGGCTTGCCAGCACCTTGTCAACGATGCCGTATTCCATTGCGTCCTTGGCGGACATGAAGTTGTCGCGATCGGTATCGCGCTCGATCCGGTCCACCGGTTGTCCGGTGTGATGCGCCAGCATGTCATTGAGCTTGCCACGCAGGGTCAGGATTTCGCGGGCATGGATCTCGATGTCCGACGCCTGCCCCTGGAAGCCGCCCAGTGGCTGGTGGATCATCACGCGGGAATTCGGCAGCGAGAACCGCTTGCCCTTCGCGCCCGCCGCGAGCAGGAAGGCCCCCATGCTGGCGGCCTGTCCCACGCACAACGTGCTGACGTCCGGCTTGATGAACTGCATGGTGTCGTAGATCGCCATGCCGGCGGTCACCGACCCGCCAGGTGAATTGATATAGAAGTAGATGTCCTTGTCCGGATTCTCGGACTCCAGGAACAGCAGCTGCGCCACGATCAGGTTGGCCGTGTCATCGGTTACCGGGCCGACCAGGAACACCACCCGCTCTTTGAGCAGGCGCGAGTAGATATCGTAGGCGCGTTCACCGCGACCACTCTGTTCGACCACCATCGGCACGAGGCCGAGACCCACCGGCGTATTGCCGGACCCGAAGAAGTGTTGGCTCATCTGCTGTTCCGAAAGTCTCCAAATCAAGCCTGGGCGTTGCCCATCAGCTCATCGAACGACACCACTTTATCGCTGGCCTTGGCACGGCTCAATACCCATGCGACGACGTTTTCTTCGACCACCAGGTCTTCGACACCGGACAGACGATCGCGTTGCGAATAGAACCACTTCACGAATTCGGCCGGTTGTTCATAGCTTTGCGCCATTTCCTGCACGCGTTCGCGGACCTGTTCCGGCTTCGCCTGCAGATCGTTGTCCTTCACCATTTCGGCAACAATCAGTCCAAGCTTTACCCGACGGATGGCCTGTTCGGTAAACCAGCCAGCCTCGACCGGCACATTCTTGGCATCAATGCCACGCTGCACCAGATCCTGGCGAGCAGCTTCGGCCATGCGCTGGGCTTCGGCATCGATCAGCGCCTTCGGCACGTCGAAGGCGGTCGCGTCGATCAGGGCATCCAGCACCTGGTCGCGCACGCGCACCTGCACGCGACGCTTGGCTTCACGCTCGAGGTTGGTCTTCACTTCCTCACGCATGCGGGCGATGTCACCATCGGCAATGCCCAGGGTCTTGGCGAAGGCGGCGTCCACTTCCGGCAGCACGGCAGCTTCGACGCGCTTGACGGTGATTTCGAACTGCACGGTTTTACCGGCCAGGTCAGCGGCCTGGTACTCAGCCGGGAAGGTCAGGTCAAACTGACGGGTTTCACCCGCCTTGGCACCGTGGAGCTGCACATCGAATTCCGGCAGCATCTGGCCACCACCCACGACCACCGGGAAATCGGTCGCCTGGCCACCATCGAACACCACGCCGTCCTTGCGGCCCGTGAAATCGATCACGATGCGGTCTTCAGGTTGCGAAGCACGATCCACCGCTTCGAAGGTCGCGCGCTGCTTGCGCAGCACTTCCAGGGTGCGGTCGACTTCGGCTTCGCCGATCTCCAGCACCGGGCGCTCGATTTCCTTGGCGGACAGGTCGCCCAGCTTCACTTCCGGATAGACCTCGAACGTGGCCGAGAACGCCAGGGTTCCTTCAGCGCTGGCGTCAGCCGGCTGGATGTCGGGATAGCCGGCAACGCGCAGGTTCTGCTCGCGCACCTTCTCGCCAAACACGCGCTCGACGGCGGCACCGATGGCTTCGGAGCGGACTTGCGGACCGTAGGTCTGCTCGACGATCTTCAGCGGCACCTTGCCCGGACGGAACCCGTGCATCTTGACGGTACGTGCCAGCTTCTTCAGGCGAGACTCGACATCCTTCTCGACATCGGCCATCGAAACGGCCATATCGATGCGGCGCGCCAGGGCGCCCTGCGTCACTTCGTTGGTTTGCATGAGAATTCCTATTGAAAAACGGGCAGGGATCGCGCCGGCAACCTTCCGCCGCCGCGCCCCTCTGGGTTGGACGCAGGGCTGCGCGGTTGGCTGGCCAACGGCAGCACCCCTGGCAACACAAAGACGAAACGCGGCGATTTTAGCAGAAACCCCCGGCCCGGCGCCCGCTGACGCTGCGCTACACTCGACGCACACCCTGTCCCGGCACCATTTCTACCAGTCATGGCAGACACCCCGCCCTCCCTGCTGGTCGTCGACGATGATCCTTTGATCGTCGAAACCCTGCGTTACCTCCTGGGAGACAGTTTCCGGATTCATGCAGCCGGGAGCCGCAGCGACGCCGCCAGCCTGGCCCGGACAATCGCTGGCGGGCCGGATGTGGCGCTGGTGGACCTCGGCTTGCCCCCGATCCCGCATCGCCCCGACGAGGGGTTGGCACTCATCGGCGAGCTGCTGGCGATCTCACCCGCCTGCAAGATCATCGTCCTGTCCGGCCAGAACGACGACAGCAATGCGCGCCACGCGCGCACGCTCGGGGCGCTGGATTTCATCGCCAAACCCGCGCAGCCGGAACCGCTGCGGGTGGCCTTGTTCCGTGCTGCACGCCTGCGCCAGCAGGAAGACGAAGGCAAGGAACTGCCCCCCGCCCTGCTCCGTATCCTCGGCGACAGCCCTGCAGCCCAGGGCAGCCGCGCACGTATCCTGCAACTCGCGCCGGCGCGCTTTCCCGTGTTGATCACCGGTGAGTCGGGCGTCGGCAAGGAGCTTGCCGCCCGCGCCCTGCACGAATGCAGCCCGCAGGCGGACGGCCCTTTCCTGGCGCTCAACTGCGCCGCCATCGCCCCCGGACTCATCGAGGCGACGTTGTTCGGTTATGCGCGGGGGGCTTATACCGGCGCGATCGGTGCCCAGCCGGGGTACTTCGAAGAAGCCGCTGGCGGCACGCTGTTGCTGGACGAGATCGGCGAGTTGCCGCTGGAGCTGCAGCCCAAACTGTTGCGCGTTCTGGAAACCGGAGACTTCCAGCGCGTCGGCGAAACGCAGACCCGCCAGCTGAAGGCGCGCATCGTCGCCGCGACGAACCGCGACCTGCGTCAGGAAGTCCGCAGTGGACGCTTCCGTTCCGACCTTTTCCATCGCCTCGGGGTGTTGGTGCTGGCCATGCCGCCTTTGCGAGAGCTGGGCCAGGATCGCCTGCTCTTGCTGGACGCGCTGCGGCGCGATCTGGCGCAACAGATGGGAGCGACTGCGTTCAGCCTCGACGACGAGGCCCGGAGCCGCTGGCTGTCCTACGACTTTCCCGGCAATGTGCGCGAGTTGCGCAACATCGTCATCCGCCTGCTGTCGCGATACCCGGGAGATCGGGTCAATGTCTCGCAACTGGAGGCCGAGCTGGAACTGGACGGCCCACCAGACCTTCCTCCACCCACCCGGGAGTCGCCGCTCCCTCCTTCGACGGAAACGAGCCTGCTCGAAACGCTGCGGCGGGAAGGCGGCATTGATCTCGATGCCGCCCTGCGACGTGTCGAGCGCGAGCACATCGCCGCCGCCCTGCACCTGGCGCGCGGCAACATGAGCCAGGCCGCCCGCATGCTGGGCATCAACCGGTCGACGCTCTACAACCGCATGGAAACCCTGGCACGGCACGGCGAAGGCATCGGCCTGGACAGCCCGGACGCCGGCTGGAACGGACAATGACGATCTACCTGGAGCATTTCGGGCTGCGCGAACCGCCGTTCCGCATCACGCCGCAACTCGAGTATTTCTTCTCCGGCGCACAGCGCGGCGCAATGCTGCACGCCTTGCAATTTGCAGTGACCCACGACGAGGGCATCGTCATGGTCAGCGGCGAGGTGGGCACGGGCAAGACCATGCTCGCGCGCATGCTGCTGGAGCGGCTGGATGCGGAAGCGCGCGTCATCTACCTGTCCAATCCGAGCCTGAGCCCGGAAGACCTGCTCGCCACGCTGGCGCTGGAACTGGGGGTGGGGAAAGTCGAGGCGCTCACTGCGCTGCGCAGCATCGAGGCACGCCTCGTCGAGTTGCATGCGGAAGGCCGCCGCGTCGTACTGATGGTCGACGAAGCGCATGCGATGCCAGCCGCCACGCTTGAGCAGGTGCGCCTGCTGTCCAACCTCGAATCACCGACCCGCAAGCTGCTGCAGATCGTGCTGTTCGGCCAACCCGAACTCGACACCTTGCTCGCCAGCCGTGAGATGCGCTCACTGCGCGAACGCATCACCCAACGCTTTGCCCTGCGTCCGCTGGGCCAGCGGGAAGCCAGCGAGTACCTGCGCTTCCGGCTGCACGCGGCAGGCTATCGCGGCCCGGACCCGTTCAGCCGCGGCGCGCTGCGGAGTATTTCAGGCGCGGCCGCCGGCCTCACGCGCCGTCTCAATATCCTGGCCGACAAAGCCCTGACCGCGGCCTACGCCGACGGCACCCATCACATCGGTCGCAAGCAGGCAAGGCTGGCAATCCGGGATGCGGGCTATCCGCCAACCGTTTTCGGCTCCGGGCGCCGGCATGGATGGACCATTGCCGCCCTCTGCGCTGCCGGGCTGGCCGCCGCGGGCATCTGGCTGGTCAACCGGCCGTCAGCACCCGAAGCAGCTGCTGCAGCGCCTGCACCTTCTGCCGCCCCCGTCGCCGCAAGTCTCCCCGCGACCGCCACCGCAGCGGATGCATCGGGGCCTACGGCGCTCAAGCCAGCATCCAGTGCGCCGGCCTCGCCTCCGCGCTCCCTCGATGAGCGTATCGCCACAGCCAGGCCACTCATCGCCGAACGACCGGTGGACCACTGGTTCATCCAGTTGCTCACCGCGAATCCTCAGGACACTGCGGCTGTGGACAGCTTCATCAGCCGTGCCGGTCAGGAAATCGATCCAGAGGCGTTGCTGGTCTACAGCTCTGCTGCATCCGGCCGCCCCCGCCTGGGCGTGATCTACGGCAACTACGCCGATCAGGCCAGCGCCGCTCGCGCACTGGCGGCGATGCCGGCATGGCTACGCGGCAGCGGCGCCTACGTGCGCAGCTACAAGGTATTCAGGTAGGGAAAAGCAGAAGTGCCGCCCGGATGCGGCCGGCGCTTATTGAGAAGCAGCGTGCGATACGGTGGAAGCCGGCACCACGACTGCCGGCTGGGCGGCCTCCGCCTCCGGCATGATGCGACGCGCACCGTTGAAGCGCTTCTGCCAATAGGCAGTGTCCATGCTTTCGATGCGCACCGCGCCTCCCTTCGACGGGGCATGCAGGAAGCGATTCTCGCCAAGGTAGATACCGACATGCGAGAAGGTGCGACGCATGGTGTTGAAGAACACCAGGTCACCCGGCTTCAGGTCAGACTTGCCGACCTTGTCGCCCAGCTTCGCCATCTCGGCAGCCGTGCGAGGCAAGCCCAGGCCCAGCGCATCGCCGAACACCCGGCGCACCAGGCCGCTGCAATCGAAGCCGCCGCTTTCCGGGCCGGTACCACCGAACCGGTAGCGCATGCCCAGGAAGTTCATGCCCCGATCCACCAGGCTCTCGATATTGCTGCGGGTTGCGTTCAACGCCTGCTGGGCGGACTCCAGCATGCCGCCCGGCTGCTCGCCTGCGGTCGGCACGGGCTCTGCCCGCGCGGCCGTAGCCAGCGCGAAACATAGGACGAGAAAATAGCTTTTAGCCAAACGCATGGGGCCGGACTATAGCGGCGCCCCGGCGAACCTGTAAACCCTTGATCCGACAGCAGGGATAAACGGTTAGCTCTGCACCGGCATCCGGCAGGGCCTCACACGACGGATCGCTGGCCCATCGACGACGGATCACGGTTGCAGGAACAGGCAGCGCCCATGAAATGAAACAGGCCGCATGGCGGCCTGTTTAAAGCGAATCACAACGACGGATCAAAACGATCAAGCAGGTCGATCAGTGATGGTGGCCATGCGGGCCATGGACGTGGCCATGGGTGACTTCCTCGGCGCTCGCGGCGCGCACTTCGGAAACGGTCACATCGAACACCAGCGCCTCACCGGCCAGCGGGTGGTTGCCGTCCACCACCACCTTGTCACCTTCGATGTCGGTCACGCGGAAGATCATGTCGTCCTCGCCATCTTCGCCCACGCGCTCGAAGGCCATGCCGATCTCGATGGTGTCGGGGAACAGCGCGCGCTCTTCCACCATGACGAGGGACTCGTCGTAGTCGCCGAAAGCGTCGTCCGGCTGCAGCTTGATCTGGAACTTGTCACCGGTCTTCTTGCCGTGCAGTGCTTCTTCCAGCAAGGGGAAGATCCCGTCGTAGCCACCATGCAGATAGACCAGCGGCTGCGCGCCATCGTCAACCATGTTTCCCTGCGTATCCCGCACGGTGTAATCAAGCGTGACGACGGTGTTCTTGACGATTTCCATTCCAGCTCCCAGAAATTTGCTTCACATACTCAAGCACCTGCGCGGGCAATTCCCGCGTGGGCGCTTCATTAAACACACGATGGACGATTCCATCGCGTCCGATGATGCAAGTCGCGCGCCGCATGGCACTCGACTTCGATCCATTCTTTGCGCCGTTTGCGTCCCACAGGCCGAACAGTCGGGACACCTCGCCATCCTCATCCGACAACAGTTGCAAGGCCACACCATGCTCGTCGCGAAACTCCGCATGGGTCGCACAACTGTCCAGACTCACTACCGCGACCCGCGCACCGCAACGGGTGAATCCTTCATCCAGATCGGAGAAGCCGATGGCAAGCCGCGTGCTCGAAGGCATGGCATCGCGCGGATAAAAATGCAGCACCGCCATCTGATGATTGAGTACCTCGTGGAGATCGAACAGTTCCATGTCGGCATCGAGCAGACAGAACAACGGTGCGCTCTCCCCCTCGCCAATCGGTGACACGCGGGACGGCATGGATTCTACCCCGGCCTGCGGGCCCGAGCCATTGGCGAGAACTGAAACCGTGTTGCCCATCTTGCCTCCCCACTGTTTAGCGTGCTGCCCTCTGTCGGGATAGACGAGGTGTGCAGCGAGCACAAGGCGAGTCGCGCGAATGATGAGAATTCAGCCTCGTTACTGATCGGCGTCGGCCAGTGGACGCAAGCCGTGCCGCGCACGCGCGCGGTTGCATGCCTCGTTGCGGATGCCATGCACTCCATGCGCATGAAAATCTCGACAGGGGTCGGGACGGTATTCGTAGATGCCACAACGCACTTCGGCCCCCACCTTGCCGATCAGTGCCACGCAACGTGGCCGTGCATGGTCGGTGCCGCGCATGCGGCACATGCTGGCACTCTCTTCGTCAGCCAGCTCCGTGGGCACGTACCCTCCCGGCTCCGTGTCGAGCTGGCTGCGGTGGAAGCTCACCCGCACCGACGCACAGCAAGCCCCGCAACTGGTGCAGGGGTTGAGTGCATCAAACGGTGCCGGTTCAGACATCCAGTTCCACCTGCAGACGGTAGAGCTCCTGGCCCGAATCCCGGTACTTGCGCTCGAAGGGCGTCAGCGGCGCGCCCGCCTCGAAACGCTCCACTGCCGGATGAATGCCTCTCAACACTGCAATGGCGACCGCCAGTTCCTCGACGTACACCTTCCAGTTGCTGCGGCACTCCAGCACCCCGCCGAGCTGCAGCAGGAAAGGAAAAACCGGGTGCGCGTGCCAGCGCCGCTGCACCTGGCCAATCTTCGGCCAGGGATTCGGGTACAACAGGTAGTGCCGGTGCAGGTGGACGCCTTCGTGGGCCATCAGGCGCCAGAAGTCGACCAGATCTGTCCGCAGCAGCAGCAGGTTGCCGGGCAAGGGGCCTTCCTTGCCGCGACCGAGCCGATGCCCGGACTGGTCGACGCCGACGACGAAGGCTTCAGGCATCGCCTTTGCCAGTTGCAGGCTGCTGGCTCCGACACCACAGCCCGCATCCAGCACCAACGGCTGCGACGGGTGCCAGTGGGCCTTCAGGCGTTCGAAGGCCTGGCGGGCATGCGCGGCGATCGGCCGCTGGAAAGCGTGGTCGCGATGCCGCTGCACGATCTCGGCCAGACGTTCGTGCGGCGTCTCCTGGGCGGACTGGATGGAACGGGAATTCGCGTACATCGCAAGCGCTCAGGCGAGCACGACGGCCTGCTGCAGGACGTTCGACACGGCAGCGGGATCACGCAGCGGGCGGATGGCGTCGTAGAGCAGCCCGGCCTGCGCGTAGTGTCGGCGCAGCAGGTTGAGCCATTGCTTGAGGCGCCCCGGCGCATGCCGCGGCTCCACCTTGTCCAGCACGCGCGCCCAGAAGCGCTCGATCAAGGGATGCAGCCGCGACCAGTCCTCGTCATGGCTGCGCACGACGGCGCCTGCCTGCGCCGCGCGGATGCGTTCCACCAGGAAAGGATCCGCCACCGCGCCACGCCCCAGCATGACGTCGCAACGGCCGCTCTCGCTGCGGCAACGACGGTAGTCGTCCAGCGTCCACACCTCGCCATTGGCGATCACCGGCACGCTCACCGCCTCGGCGATGCGTGCGATCCACGGCCAATGCGCCGGCGGACGATATCCGTCCTCCTTGGTACGGGCGTGCACGACCAGCTCTCCGGCGCCGCCATCGGCAAGCGCGCAGGCTGCCTCCAGCGCACGCGAGGTGTCGCGCATGCCCAGACGCATCTTGGCGGTGACCGGCATGGATGGCGGCACCGCCGCACGCACGGCCAGCAGGATGCGATGCAACAGCTCCGGCTCGTCCAGCAGTACGGCGCCACCGCGATGACGATTGACCGTCGGCGCCGGGCAGCCGAAATTCAGGTCGATCCCTGCCGGCGCAAGCTGGGCCAGCGTCAGCGCACTCTCTGCCAGACGGCCGGGGTCCGAGCCGAGCAACTGCACCTTGACCGGCGTGCCCGCTGCGGTACGGCTGCGGGTATGCAGTTCCGGCGCGATACGCGTGAAGAATTTTGCCGGCAGCGCCGAGCCGGCCACGCGGGCGAACTCGGTGACGCAGGCATCGTAGGGCGCCGCCTCGGTGAGCGTGGCACGCATCACCTCGTCGACCAGACCCTCCATGGGCGCAAGAAACAGGCGGGACACGAAACGGGTTGCAGGCAAAACAGGAAGGGCGCGATTCTACCCCCAGCCCCATGCTATCTTGCCGCCCTCGCCGGCACGGCCGGCCATCCTCGGGAAGTCTGCAAGTGATAGTGATGGATCTCTGCTGTGCGCGGGAACACCGTTTCGAGGGCTGGTTCGCCTCGGCCGAACAGTTCGAGCAGCAATGCGCATCAGGTCAGGTCGCCTGCCCCAGTTGCAGCAACCAGGAGATCCGTCGCCTACCCTCCGCCCCGTCGTTGGTTCAGCGCGGCAGCCCGCAACGCGCCAGCGCCTCCGACAGCCAGCCGGATGCGTCGCACGGGCTGCTCACCCAATTGATCGAAACGCTGAAGAAGCAGGCCGAGCACGCCGAGGACGTCGGCGCCCGCTTTCCGGAAGAAGCACGGCGCATTCACCACGGCGATGCGGAAGACCGCAGCATCCGCGGCACGGCATCCGCGCAGGACATGCGCGAACTGCTGGAAGAAGGGGTCAGCGTGCTGCCAGTTCCAGGCCCGAAGAAAGGCCTGCACTGAAATCCCGGCTTTCCGGCTCGCAGGGCTCGACGCGGTCCGGCACATAGCTGAGCGGAAAGAACTCCCCCAGCACGGCCTCGAAGGTCGTCTCCGCCTGCCCGGATGCAGCCCGCCACAGTTCGATGAGTGTCTTCATGTGCACGCATGCTAGGGCGGCTGCGTGACAGCGGGCTGACAGCCCGGTTTCGGGAAAATGTCAGTCAGCCGGCTCGCGCACGACGAGCGGCACGCGCATCTCCTGCGGTGTCAGGCCGCCATGCACGCCGATCATCCGGTACGCATTCTCGCCAGGCAATACGTCGCGCACGGTCCAGTCATCACGCGCGATCAGTATCCAGTCGCCCGCCGGATCCTCCACCGTCACGGGGACGCCGGGCCCGAACAATCCAGCCGCCCGTGCCTCGCGGGTCCTGACCGCCAGCACCGCATGGCCCAGTTCGGCCATCACGGCTGCACCAAACGTTTCGACATACTGCGGCTTCACATGGCAATAGGCCGCGCGGCGCTCACCACTGAGCGGCGCGCGCAGCATGGCGTAGAGCTGGCGATGTGCGGCCAGGTCGATACAACGTGATTCCGGGCAGTCGATGAACCCATGGTCGGCAGTCGCAACGACGAGCGCCTGCGGCAAGCGCTCGCACAACTCGACGAAGCACTGATCCACGCGCGCCAGCACCTCGCGCACCGCTGCCGAATCGATGCCGTGGTCATGCGCTGTCGCATCCAGCAAAGGCGTGTACGCATACACGAAGCCAGCGCCGTCCGCGCCATTCACGGCACGCATCACAGCAGCCGTAAGCTCCGTGAGCTCCGGGTAGGTCCACACGCTTGCAGCGGCGCCGTGCCGGCGGGCATAAGGCCCTTCCGCCAGTTCCGGCAGGGTGACGAAAGCGGGCTTGCGCCGCGCGCGGGCCAGCATCGGTTCGACGCGCAGCAGCCGGTCCACGATGCCCGTATCGGTAACCGGGCCCCCTGTGCGATGGCGCATCGGTAGTGGCGCGACGATCTGCCCGCTTCGCTCGTCGCGCACGAACCAGCCCAGCAGACCATGCACCGCTGCCGGCTCCGCCGTCATAAGGGTGGTGATGGCGGTCGCCGTCGTGGACGGGAAGACGGAGGTGATGGCCTGCTGGCGATGGCGCCACAGGTTGGGCGCGACATCGCGGTTGCGATGAAGCATGAGGTCACCCATGCCATCGACCAGGAAGAACACCAGCGTCGGGAACCGCTCCCACGCCGCCGACGCCCTGCGTCCATCCGCCAGCAGCAGATCGGCATATTCGGGAGGGACCGAGGCACCACAGACGCGCGCCAGCGAGACGGCCAGGTTGAACAGGCCCCTGCCTGCGTAGTCCGGGAGCACGTAGTCGGCACCCACACCGGACAAGGGCGCCAGCGCGGCCTGCAAGCGCTGCGATTGCGAGACATCCATACGACGGCACGGAAAACAAAAAGGGGAAGGCCGTAGCCTTCCCCTTTTTTCTTTTATCTGGAGCGGGAGACGAGTCTCGAACTCGCGACCTCAACCTTGGCAAGGTTGCGCTCTACCAACTGAGCTACTCCCGCATGCACTACACAACAACCTGCTGGAGGCGCGGGCCGGAGTCGAACCGACCTACACGGATTTGCAATCCGGTGCATAACCGCTTTGCTACCGCGCCCCGCCTACCTGCGCCATCTTTCGACAGCCGGTTTGCAACTAAAAGGGGAAAGCGTTGCTTTCCCCTGAATTTTTTCTGGAGCGGGAGACGAGTCTCGAACTCGCGACCTCAACCTTGGCAAGGTTGCGCTCTACCAACTGAGCTACTCCCGCAACAGGAGTCGTGCATTGTAATGCGCGTTCGCGAGAAGTCAAGGACGAAATTACATCGGACGTCTTCGCCCCGTCGGTGCGAATCAAGCCACGAGCTCGTAGCCGTCGGCCTGCTCCTCGTCGTCTTCGACGACCACTGCGACCGGCACGTCGTCGACTTCGTCGCGATGACGACGGCTGCGCTGCATCTCGCTGCGACAGGCTTCTATCTGCGCGAGCAGGCCGGGCAAGGCGGGAATGGCTTCACCTCCGCGCAGTGCGCGTTGGGCCTGTACAAAATCACTGCTGGACTGCAAACGACGGCGACGTTCGAACATGCTGCAGCTCCTGTCTGGTGGAGGATGCGCCGCACGAGGAAGAAACGGAGACCTGTGCGATGCCTTTGTGCCAAGTATCTGCAGTCCAGACAATCTCAGTATTTCAATCAAGTTCGCATCGGGGATGCCTTGTGACGGTCGTCACGCCGCAGCGCACAACAGGGGATTTCCGCCCACCGGTCAGAGCGGCCGGGTGAGACGTATTTCCGCTTCCGCCATGCGCCGGGGAAGAAACAGGCGCGAGTCCAGGCTCTCGGCGTAGGACACGATCTCGAAACCTGAATAGCCGCCCTGCCGGGCCAGCGCGCGGGCACGGCGCTGCATGACGAGACGCGCCTCGCCGTCACCGCCCATGCTGATGCGCTGCATCTGCATGTCGAACTGGACGCGGTCTTCCGCCAGGTGGACTTCTCGGATCTCCCAGGCCGGTGCCAGCGGATCGACGACCTGGTAGGCAAGGTAGAGCACGCCCGCGATCATGACTGCATCAGCCAGCGCGATCGCGTAGTCGGGCGTGAGCTGGATGGACGCATCCGGAATGATGGAGCCGCTGCGCGGATAGGTGCCGCTGATCGCGTTGCAGGCGGCCAGCAGGCATGCCAGGACGGCGATTGAAAGTCTGCGCATGGCTGGCCCCTTCCCTCAGTCGAGGAAGTTGAACAGGTTGAGCTGAGAGACCCGCGAGAAGGACTGGCGGGAGGCTTCGAGGAAGGTGTTGTTCAGCGTCAGGTTGGTGACCGCCTCGGTGTAGTTGAGGCCGACCAGCCGGTTCATCCGTTCGGCATACTGGAGATTCAGGTCCTCCGCGGAGTTGCTCAGCGCATCCAGTTCGACCTGGCGCGAACCCACCTGCGCGCGCAGCTTCAGTACGTTCTCCAGCCCGTTGTCGAGCCGGCCCAGCGCCTCCACCACGGCGTTCTGGTAGTCGCTGCCGGTGGTGTTCTCCAGGGCCAGCGTGAATTGCTGGAGGATCGTGAACATGTCGGTGTTGCCACCGGGCTCGATGGTGAAGGTGTCGCCCGCTGCCGGCGTGCCGGCGATGGTCACCTGGATCTGGGACGCAGCCGGGGCCGGCGGCAGGTCGATGGCGGTGCCGGAGGTGTAGGCACCCGTGGCCATCGGCGCGCCCGTCATGCCGGGGTCCACTGCGCGGTCGAAAACCGCGTAGGTGCCGGGGGCGGTGAAGCGGATGCCGTACTGGCCGTTGGCGTAAGCGCCGGTCACCACGCCATCGGACATGATGGCGCCGCCCGAGTTGGTCGCGCCCGGTGCGGTGTTGAAGCGGCCGTTCAGGTTGGGAATGTTCATGAACACTTCCTGCCCGCTCTGGCTCACCGGCATCTGGCGCGTGCTGGACACCTGCAGCACGCGTTGCCCCTGGTCCCCGAAGTAGCTCACGCCACCGCCGATGTTGCCCACGAAGGGCACCGTGTCTCCCTTGAAACCGGCGAACAGGTATTCGCCATTCACGTCGGTGGTGTTGGCAATCCCGAGCAGGTTCTCGAACTGCGCGCGCAGGTCGGTGGCGATCGCCTTGCGGTCATCGGGGTTCAGCGCGGCGTTGCCGGCCTGGATGGCGCGCTCGCGCACATACGTGACGAGCTCGCCGATGGAAGCCAGCTTGCTCTCCAGGATGGACAGGGAGTCGTTGGCCGTACCCTGGTTGCCCTGCTGCTGGGCCACCTGGCTGACGGCCTGCGCCACCTCCAGCGAACGGGCAGCGGCCACCGGGTCGTCGCTGGGCTGCAGCACACGCTTGCCCAGGGCAAGCTGTTGTTGCAGTTGCAGGAGGTTGGCCTCCTGGCGATTCATCGTGGCGACGTTGGTGTTGAAGATCTGACTGGTGGATATACGCATGACTTGCTCCTGCTACCGGCTCTTCATCAACCGCGCGCGATGCCGAGGATTTCGTTGAACAGCGTGTTGGCGGTGTTCATCACGCGCGCGGACGCCTGGTAGGCCTGCTGGAAGCGCACGAGGTTGGCCGCCTCCTCGTCGAGGTTCACGCCCGACACCGATTGCTGCGCACTCTTGGCCTGGTCGAGCAGCGCCTCTTGGGCCTCCGCGCCGACCTTCACCTCGCGCGCCTTGCTGCCGACGTCACCGACGAGCTGCGAGTACGCAAACTCGTAGCTGGCGCCGCCGCCGATCAGGGTCTTGGCGGACTGCAGTTGCCCCAGCGCCACCGCATTGCGGTTGTCCGACACCCCGCTGTCGTTCGACGTGATGGTAAACACGTCGCCGTTGCCGGGCGCGCCCGCAATCCGGAAGGAGATGTTCGGCGAGGCCAGCGTGAAGGTCTTGCCGGACGACTCGGAAGACGGGTTGTAGGCCAGCGTGCCGGCCGCGGCGCCACCGAGGACGAACTGGTTGGTGGCGGAATCGAAGGTCAGCGTGATGTTGCCGATGTGCGGCACGGTCGCCGCAATACCGGTGTTGCTGACCACCGTCCCCTGCGTGATGCTGCCGGAGCCGCTGTTGGTATTGGCGGTCAGCGTGCGGATCGGTGCGCCGGCGGCGACCAGTCGGGTGTCCTTGATGGCCACCTCGATGGCGCCGGCCGCGGCACGGGTCGGCTGGATCAGGAAGCGGTCGCCCGCGTTGATGGTCCCGGCGGCCAGCGAGACGGAGATGCCTTCCACGTTGGTCGGCAGGGTCGCGCCGCTGTAGACGATGGCGCCGTTGGACTGGTGGCGCAGCTGGTAGTTGGTACCGTCGTAGCTCAGCAGATAATCCTGCGTGGTCAGCGCCGACACCGAGGTGATGCTGGCGGTGACGGTCGCGGTGGGCGGCACGCCAGTGCCGGGAGCCGGCAAATTTTGCACGGTCGGCGTCAGCGGCACGAAATAATTGCCGCCCATGTTGCCGTCCAGGTCCTGCCCCAGGCGGTGCTGCGCGTTGAAGGTTTCGGTCAGGCCGACGGCGATACGCCCCATGGCGTTCTGGGCCTTGTCCAGCGACTCGCTGCGGAACTTCAGCAATCCGCCAAGGTTGCCGCCGGTGACCAGCGACTCCGGCAGGGCCACGGCCGTGCCGTTGGGCATGCTCAAGCCCACGGCCAGGCGCGAGATGTCGTCGGGGGACGGGCTGGCGGTCAGCGTGAAGGTGTCCGTATTCACCACCAGCGGCTGGCCGGTGCCAATGAACACGTTGACCGAGCCATCCGCCTCCGTCGTCGTACTCACGCGGACCTGGCGATTCAGCTCTGCAATCAGGTTGTTACGCTTGTCCAGCAGGTCGTTGGCCGGCACGCCGGGGCCGGCTACCTGGGCGGTCACGATCTGCTGGTTGAGCTGGGCGATCTGCCCCGCCAGCGCGTTGATGTCGGTCACCGTCTGGGTGATCTGCGACTCCACGCCGTGGCGGATGTCCTCCATGCGTGTGTACAGCGACTGGAAGCGGCTCACCAGCGCTTCGGACGCCGACAGCATGGACTGGCGCGACGGCACGCTGGCCGCGTTCGCCGCCACTTCCTGGATACCCTTGAAGAACTCCTGCAGGCTGGGCGACAAGCCTACCGTCTCGTCCGCCAGAAGATTGTCTATCTGGTTGATTTCATAGGAGTACGTTTCCAGTTCCGCACGCGAGGTATCGGCCGCCAGCACCTGGTTTTCGAGGAACTGGTCGTACATGCGGCGGACGGTTTCGATGCGCGTGCCCTGGCCGAAGAAGCCGGCACCGCTGAACATCGGCGTGTTGGTGCCCTGGATGGCCTGTTGCCGGGTGTAGCCGGTAACGCCCGCATTCGTGATGTTGTGGCCGGCCGTGGTCAAGCCCGCCTGGGCGGCATTCAGACCTGTCAGACCGATACTCAGCATACTCATGGCACAACTCCGGAAGGGGACTTCGGAGGGGTAAGTGCAAAATCCTTGCCAGCTTGCCGATGCCGCTTGCAGATCGCCTTCCCGGCAGCGGACCGGCCGCCTGCCGGTTGTGGTTCAATTCATCCCGCAATGCCTATCTACGATTCACTCAAGCAGTCCCTCGCCGACCTCCAGTCCCAGTCCCTGCTCCGCCAGCGCCGCATCGTCGACAGCCCCTGCGGACCGGAGATCGAGATTGGCGGTCGCCGCCTGCTGGCCTTCGCCAGCAACGACTACCTCGGCCTGGCCGGCAAACCCGCCCTGGCGACCGCCGCGCAGAAGGCCGCGAAGCGCTGGGGCGCCGGCGCCGGCGCCTCACACCTGGTAAGCGGGCACTACAGCGCCCACGACGCCCTGGAAAAGCGGCTGGCGGAATTCGTCGGCCTGCCGGCGGCCATCAGCTTCTCCACCGGTTACATGGCAAACATTGCCGTGATGCCGGCACTGCTGTCGCGCAACGATGCGATCTTTGCCGACCGCGTGAACCACGCCTCGCTGGTGGACGGTGCCCTGCTGGCCCGCGCCGAGCTGCACCGCTACCCGCATGGCGACCTGAAGGCGCTGGAGGGCGCGCTGATCGCCTCCGGCTCGCGCCGCAAGCTCATCGTCAGCGACACCGTGTTTTCCATGGACGGCGATGTCGCCCCCTTGGCCGGCCTGCTGGAACTGGCCGAGCGCTTCGATGCCTGGCTGCTGCTGGACGACGCCCACGGCTTCGGCGTGCTGGGCCCGCAGGGGCGCGGCGCGCTGGCCGAGGCCGGCCTGCAGAGCGAGCGCATCATCTACATGGGCACGCTGGGCAAGGCTGCGGGGGTGGCAGGCGCCTTCGTGGCGGGCTCGCAGGATCTCGTCGACTGGCTGGTGAACACCGCCCGCGCCTACATCTTCACCACCGCGGCACCGCCGATGCTGGCGGAGACGCTGCTGGCAGCGGTGGACCTGATCGAGCAAGCCGACACGCAACGTGCCTACCTGCAGAAACTGATCGCCGCCTTCCGCCACGGCATGCAGGGCACGCGCTGGACACTGCCGGACTCGCGTACCGCCATCCAGCCAGTGATCGTCGGTGACAACGCCGAGGTGCTGGCACTGGCCCGCGCGCTGGACGACGCCGGCTTCTGGGTGCCTGCCATCCGCCCGCCCACCGTGCCGGCAGGCAGCGCACGGCTGCGCGTATCGCTGACCGCGGCACACACCCTCAAACAGGTGCAGGCGCTGACCGCCGCCCTGCAGACCCTGTCGGCGGCCGCATGAGTAGCGCCACACCGAACACCACACCCAGGCCGCTGGTCCTGTTTCACGGCTGGGGCAGCCGTCCCGGCGTCTTCGATGCGCTGGTTTCCGCCCTCGACCGCCCCGACGCCTTGCGCCCCTTGCTGCGCGCGCCGGCCGGCACGCTCGCCGACTGGGCCGACGACATTGCGCCGCAGGTTCCGGAAGGCGCGGTCGTGCTGGGCTGGTCGCTGGGTGCGATGCTCGCGCTGACGCTTGCCGCCCGCCATCCGCAGCGGGCATCCCGCCTCGCGCTCATCGCCGCGACACCGGCCTTCGTTGCGCGTCCCGACTGGCCGCACGCGCTGGATGCCGCCACCGTGCAGGGTTTCCGCGACAGCCTCCTGCGCGATGCGGCGCGCACGCAGCGACGCTTCATCGCCTTGCAGACCATGGGTGACGACAACCGCCACGGCGTGAGTGCCACGCTGGAGGCACATGCGGCAGACGTCGGCGCGGAACAGGCCTCGCTCGCCAACGGCCTGCGCTTGCTCGCGACGGCCGACCTGCGCCGCGAACTGCCATCGCCCGCCCTGCCCGCGCTGCTCATCCACGGTCAGGGCGACGCGCTGATGCCGGCGGCCGCCAGCGACTGGCTGGCGGCGCGCTGGCATGCCAGCCGCGTGCTGCGGCTGGACGGCTGCGGTCACGCGCCGCATCTGTCCCGTCCGCAACAAGTCGCCGATGCGATCCGGGAGTTCATCGATGCTTGATGCCGACAAGCGAGCGATCGGCGCCGCGTTCGGCGCTGCCGCCTCCCACTACGACAAGGCCGCGGCGCTGCAACGGCTGATCGCCGAGCGCCTGCTCGGCATGACGCCACCCGGACTTACCGGCAGCCTGCTGGACGCGGGTTGCGGCACGGGCTACGGCCTGAGCGCCCTGCATTCGGCCCACCCCGATGCAGAAGTGTTCGGCATGGACCTCGCCACCGGCATGCTGCAGCAGGTGCGTCCGCACCCCACGCTGGGTGGCGACATCGAACGCCTGCCGATCGCGGACCAGAGCCTGGCGCTGTACTGGTCCAGCCTGGCCTGGCAATGGACGCAACCCGAACGCGCGATCAGCGAGGCCGCGCGCGCGCTGGCCACGGGCGGCTTCCTGCGTGTCGCGACGCTGGGGCCGGACACGCTGCGTGAGCTGAACGAAGCCTTCGCCAGCGCCGACGATCATCGGCACACCCGCCAGTTTCCGGACGAGGACAGCTACCCCGAATGGCTGTCCGCCGCCGGCTTCGACGCCATCCACATCGAGCGCAGGCGCTTCGTCGCACATGCCGCCACGCTGCGCGACATCATCGAGAACCTGCGCACCCTGGGCGCACACGTCATCGGTGACGGCCGCCGACAAGGCCTGATGAGCCGCGCCGCATGGCGACGGGTGGACGATGCCTACGAGGCACAGCGCGAAGCCGCCGGCCTGCCCTACACCTATGACGCCATCTTCCTGTGCGCGACCCGCGCATGAAGACCACGCCTTTCAGCATGAACGCTCCTGCCCGCGCCTTCTTCATCACCGGCACCGATACCGAGATCGGCAAGACCTTCACCACCTGTGCGCTGCTGCAGCGCTGGCAGCAGGACGGCCTGCGCTGCGTCGGCTACAAGCCGGTCGCGGCCGGCGCCACCCTGGTCGACGGCCAATGGGTGAATGAAGACGCCGCCCAGTTGCTGGCGGCCAGCAGTCCCGGCTTCAGCCTTGCCGACATCAACCCGCTGTGCCTGCAGGCGCCGATGGCCCCCCACCTGGCCGCCCGCAGAGAAGGTCACCGGATCGACACAGACGCGCTGCTTGCCGGCTTCGAGTCGCTGCGCCGTCGCGCAGACGTAGTGCTGGTCGAGGGGGTGGGCGGTTTCATCGTGCCCCTGGACGACGAGACCGACACCGCGGAATTTGCCCGACGCCTGGGCCTCCCGGTGATCCTCGTCGTAGGCCTGCGCCTGGGCTGCATCAACCACGCCTTGCTGACGGTGGAAGCAATCGCCCACCGCGGGCTGAAGCTGGCGGGCTGGATCGCCAACACGGTCGATCCTCACATGACAGGTCTGACCGACAACATCGCCACGCTGGAAGCGCGCATCGCCGCGCCACGGCTTGGCACGCTGCCCCGGCTCGATATGACAAATGCCACACGCGCCGCCCTTTTGCTCACTGAGCCCGTCATGACTGCGGTGCTAAACTCGCCGCAATCCTCCTAGACTGACGGAAATACCAAAATGAAGCGTGCTCGATTCGGGCGTCGCAGTGGTCTGCCGCGCGAAGCGGAAGAACTCCTGCGTCTGGCCGGTGGCCTGGCGGAATCCCATAGCCGTGCCGAGGACGCCTTCTGGGAACAGAAGCTCGCCGATGCCGTCGATGAGCTGCTGCAAGCCGGTCAGGAAGACAGCCTGAACGCCGCGCTGGACCACCTGTACGCCTCCAGCACCCAGGGCTACGAAGAGCTGGCCGACATGCTGGAGTCGCGCGCCGAATGCGGCGCCGAGCGTCGTACCGACAGCAATGTGCTGCTGCTCGCCGCGCCGCTGCTCGCCTGGTCGCGCTTCTCCATTCCCTCCAGCACCCTGCCGGCCACCGTGCTCGCCAACCTGCGCGTGCACCTCAGCGCCCATGTGCTGGCCGACGGCGTGAAGCTGGCAGTGGCCGACGCGCTGTTCAGCCCCGACCAGTTGCCCCAGGGCTACTGCGAGACCGCGCGTTTTGCGGCCGAACTGGGCGCATGCGCGCTACGCAACCAGGACCTGCAGGTCGACCAGGAAACCCTGCCGGAAACCTCGCGCTTCCTGTCCGACGTGCGCTACGTGCTGTTCGCCATCGCCGCCAGACCCGGCGCCCCGCTGTTCAGCTGGCAGGAGGGTGACGGCACCCGCGACGTCGCCGCCGCGCAATGGCGCACCCAGGGCGGTGCCTGCCTGACGCCGCTGCTCGCCGGTTGCGCCACGGAAACGGTGTTGCCCGACGCCTTCTTCGCCGGCTGCCGCGAAGCCGACAGCGCGTCCCGTCCCTACTCCGTGCGCGCCTCCGTCGCCTTCCTCAGCACCACCCTCGACCTGCCGCCCAACAAGCTGCGCGCGGTCGTCGCCCCTTTCCACGACCGCCAGCTGGAGGAATACCGCATCGGCTTCACCACCACGGACAGCAACAACGTCCTGCATGGCGTGGTGTGGCCGCTGCTGGGAGCGGAAGACGACAGCGCCGACGTGCCGGCACAGATCGACGCTGCGCTGCGGGAATGCGGCATCAGCGAGATCCTGCAGCTCGACCAGCGCTTCCCGCTGGAGTATTGCGACGACTGCGGCGCGCCGATGTATCCGTCGCCCGACGGCGAGGTGGCCCACGCCGAGCTGCCCGAGGACAAGGCCGAGCAGGTGCCGAAGCACCTGCATTGAGGGGTGCTGCGCAGGGGCGGAGGCAGCCTGCCGCCGCTTCGGCGCCCTCCGCCCTCGTATCCGCTGCTACGGCGGCCGATCATTCTGGTGGGTTGCGTGCGCGAACCCACCTTACACACGCAGCGACGACTATCCGGTAGTCAGGCCCGCGTTGGCGTCTTCCGGAATGCAACGCACGAGCAAGCAGCTCAGACTTACTGAGAACGCGGTGATCGCGTGCGCAGGCATGGCGGCGATGCTCTGCAAGTAAACACCTGCTGCGGCTCCGAGTATTCCGCCTGCCAGGTAGATCCAGTCCGGGATAGTGAGCCTGGCCGGCTCACGGCCGGCCACCATTTTCATCAGGAAATACATCGGCCAGGTCAGGATCGAAGAGCCCAGGAGTGAAATCAGCAGCGCGTAGAAGTATGCCGGGCTCGACAGAAAGGCCACGCCCAGCGCGACAGCGGCATAGGCGTAGTAGTTGATGACTTGCTTCCTCATCGTGGTTGCCATCGTTTTTCCTCGGTATCCAATGGAGTGGAGTGCGGCAAGCGCTCGTATCAAACCCCGAGCGTAAACGCCTCGTGCACCGCGCTCTGCACACCCCCACCCACTTGCGGCCCGCCGCCTGCCACGTAGATGGCGTCACCGATCACCCCCGCGCCCAGGCCATGCCGTGGCGTCGTCATCGGTGCGTATTGCTCCCAGGCGTCCTTCGCCGGGTCGTAGGCTTCGTTCTGGCCGAACACGCGGTTGGTGCCCTCGCCACCCATGACGAACATCAGCCCGCGATAGAGCACGGCGCCGTGTCCTGAGCGGGCGGTGGGCAACGGGTTGCGCATCTCCCATTTGTCCGTTGCCGGGCTGTAGGCGTGATGCAGGTTGGAGTTGGTGTGGAAGCTGTCCACCCGGCCGCCGACGACGTGGATCAGCTTGCCGATGACGACGCCACCGACGTGGTCGCGCGCGGTGGGCAGCGGTGCGCGGGTGCGCCACTTGTCTTCCTTCGGGTCATAGCCCAGGTGCCAGTTGATCGAGCGCTTGTCGTCGAAGCTGTCACCCACGGCGCCACCGATGCCGTACAGCAAGCCGTCCATGGCGACGCAGGCGACCGAGCCGCAGGCCTGGGGCAACGGCGCGATGGCGCGCCAGCGGTCGGAGGCGGGGTCGAAGACGAAGCATTCGCTGTGCGGCTTGCGGTTCTGTTCGACGAAGCCGCCGATGGCGTACAGGAGGCCGTCGAGTACCACCACACCGACGTGGTTGGCACCACGCGGCAGCGGCGCGGCGGTCAGCCAGGTGTCGCGCGCGGCGTCGTAGACGTGGTGGTAGGGACGGTCCACCCGCTGCTCGCCATAACCGCCGACGAGATGCATGCGACCTGCGTGGGCAGTGGCCCAGGCCATCTCGCTGCGTGGCAGTGGCAGCGGCGCGCGCGGCGTCCAGCGCCCGGGGTGGGCGGCCTTCGGCGCATTGCTGACGAAGTCGTTCTGCGTGGCCGCGATGGCGGGTTTGTCGATGCGCCCGGGTGTCTGCAGGCGTTCGTACATGCCGCCGTGGTGGGCGCCGTGCGGGCTGCCCTGCTGGGCCAGGACGCGGGCGGCGGGCAGTGCCAGCGCACCGCCCAGGATGAGACGTCGTTGTCGGTTCATGCAGCCTCCTCGTTGGGGTGGATGAGGTGAAGCAGTGAAACGTGAATCGAACGAAACTGGCGCGAGGCGAACCGTACCGCGACGGCGTGACGCCTTCAAGCACCGGCGCCGCGACATGCGGAAGAGGCGATACCCATCCCTGCGCACCCCCTACGCAATCTGGCGTATTCCTCGCCTCCCCCCCCCTCCGTACATTGAGCCCCGCACGGTAACGACAGGTTGGCAGTACCTGGACCGGCGTCAGACAAACTCAATTCCTCAGGGGAGCACTCATGCAACGTCGTAACTTCATCAAGGCCTCGGCGATGACCGCTGCCATGGCACTGGCCGGCTTCTCGGCTGCGTTCGCCCAGGCACAGGAGACCATCAAGGTAGGCGTGCTGCACTCGCTGTCGGGCACCATGGCCATTTCCGAGACCGTGCTGAAGGACACCGTCCTGATGGCGATCGACGAGATCAACGCCAAGGGTGGCGTGCTGGGCAAGAAGCTGGAGCCGGTGGTGGTCGACCCCGCTTCCAACTGGCCGCTGTTCGCCGAAAAGGCCCGCCAGCTGATCTCCAAGGACAAGGTTGCCGTGACCTTCGGCTGCTGGACCTCGGTGTCCCGCAAGTCCGTGCTGCCGGTGTACGAAGAACTGAACAGCCTGCTGTTCTACCCGGTGCAGTACGAAGGTGAAGAGCTCTCCAAGAACGTGTTCTACACCGGCGCCGCGCCCAACCAGCAAGCCATCCCGGCCGTCGAGTACCTGATGAGCAAGGACGGCGGCTCCGCCAAGCGCTTCGTGCTGCTGGGCACCGACTACGTGTACCCGCGCACCACCAACAAGATCCTGCGCGCCTTCCTGAAGTCGAAGGGCGTGGCTGAAGCCGACATCATCGAGGAATACACCCCCTTCGGTCACAGCGACTATCAATCGATCATCGCCAAGATCAAGAAGTTCTCCAGCGAAGGCAAGAAGACTGCCGTCATCTCCACCATCAACGGCGACTCCAACGTGCCCTTCTACAAGGAACTGGGCAACCAGGGCCTGAAGGCGACCGACGTGCCGGTCGTGGCTTTCTCGGTCGGTGAAGAAGAACTGCGCGGCGTGGATACCAAGCCGCTGGTGGGCCACCTGGCCGCCTGGAACTACTTCATGTCCGTCAAGAATCAGGCCAACACCGAGTTCGTGAAGAAGTGGAGCGACTACGCCAAGGCCAAGAACATCCCCGGCCACAAGGACAAGCCGCTGACCAACGACCCGATGGAAGCCACCTACATCGGCATCCACATGTGGGCGCAGGCTGTCGAGAAGGCCAAGTCGGTCGACACCGACAAGGTCATCGCCGCGATGGCCGGCCAGACCTTCAAGGCGCCGGGCGGCTTCATCTCCACGATGGACAAGGAAAACCATCACCTGCACAAGCCGGTGTTCATCGGCGAGATCAAGGCCGATGGCCAGTTCAACGTGGTGTGGAAGACCAAGGGCCCGGTGGTTGCCGACCCGTGGAGCGACTACATCGCCGAGAACAAGGGCAAGAAGAACGTGCCCGAGAAGAAGTAAGACCGACCATGTCATGCGCGTGCATCCGCAAGGCTGCGTGCGCATGACACGAACGGAGAGCCTGGCGGTGGCGCAAGCCGTCGCCAGGCCACCGGCGGACCGCAGCCGCCGATGCGACAGCGTGATTCGCAAGACCGCAGTACCGCAACGACCGCCGCAACAACGTAACTCCCCGCGCAGCATCGACCGTTGCGCAGCCGCGATGCCCGCACGGGTCGCCGTATCAAACCGCCAGAGCCGGCGGCACAAACAGCACAAAAGAACAGACGTACAGACGGAAACGCCATGGCCATGACTCATGCTGCAAGACCCCTCCCTGCCCTGTTCGCCGATGTGCTGATGTGCCTGGCCCTGTGCCTCGGCATGCTGGGCACCGCGCACGCGGCGATTCCGAAAGAACTCATCCTCCAGTTGGCGACCGGCGACAGCGACGAGAAGATCGCCGCGATGGGCCAGATCGCCGCCACCGCCGATCCCGCCGCACTGCCGCTGCTGCAGGCCATGGACGACGGCCGCCTGCAGGTACTGGAAGAGAAGCAGCAGGTCCTGCTGTACAACGAGGCCGGCGAAGTGACGGATGCCGTCACCGGCGCGAAGCTGGACCCGGTGCCCGAAGGCGCCGAGGACATCACGGTCAACAACCGCCTGCGCAGTGCGCTCGAAGGTGCGATGGCCGCGCTGCAGCTGACTGCGGCCGACACCGCCGTGCGCCTAGACGCCGCGCGCAAGATCAAGAGCAGTGCCACACCCGAAATGCTGCCGCTGATCGAGCGTGCCATGAAGGCGGAGAAGGACCCGCAGGTCGGCGCGCTGCTGCGCACCACCCAGGCCAGCCTGCAGCTCGCCAGCGACAACGTGTCCACCCGCATCGCCGCCGTCAAGTCACTGGCCAGCAGTGGTGACTCCGAGATCAAGCAGCTGCTGCTCGGCCTGCTGGAGAAGAACGGCGAGACCTTCAAGGAACCCGAAGCCGCCGTGCGCATCGAGGCGCAGAAGGCCATCAGCGACATCGACGGCCGCCTCAAGATGGGCGAGTACGCCGGCATGGCCTTCACCGGCATCTCGCTGGGCAGCATCCTGCTGCTGGCCGCGCTGGGCCTGGCCATCACCTACGGCCTGATGGGCGTCATCAACATGGCGCACGGCGAGCTGATCATGATCGGCGCCTACGCCACCTACCTTACGCAGAACCTGGTGCGCGCCTGGGCACCGGGCCTGTTCGAGTTGTACCCGCTGCTGGCGGTGCCGGTGTCCTTCACGGCAGCCGCGCTGGTCGGCGTGGCGATGGAGCGCATCGTCATCCGCCACCTGTACGGCCGCCCGCTGGAAACCCTGCTGGCCACCTGGGGCATCAGCCTGATGCTGATCCAGCTGGTGCGCTCGCTGTTCGGCGCCCAGAACGTGCCGCTGGAAAACCCGCAATGGCTGTCCGGTGGCTTCCAGGTGATGAGCAACCTGATCCTGCCGTACAACCGCATCGCCATCATCGTCTTCGCCGGACTGGTCGTCGCCGGCATGGCGCTGATCCTCACCAAGACGCGCCTCGGCCTGTTCGTCCGCGCCGTGACGCAGAACCGCAACATGGCGAGTTGCGTCGGCGTCGCCACCCCGCGTGTCGACACCGTGGCCTTCGGTCTCGGCTCGGGCATCGCCGGGCTGGCCGGCTGTGCGCTGAGCCAGGTCGGCAACGTGGGGCCGGACCTCGGCCAGAGCTACATCATCGACTCCTTCATGGTCGTGGTGCTGGGCGGTGTGGGCCAGCTGGCCGGCACGGTGTACGCCGCGCTGGGCCTGGGCGTCATCAATAAGCTGTTCGAAGCGCAGGCCGGTGCCGTGCTCGCCAAGATCGCCGTGCTGGTGATCATCATCGTGTTCATCCAGAAGCGTCCGCAGGGCCTGTTCGCCGTGCGTGGCCGCTTTGTAGAGCAGTGAAAGGCGAAACGTGAAAAGTGATGCCCCCTCCCTGACCCTCCCCCCACCGGGGGAGGGAATCGATCACCGCGATCAGCGCGCGCCTGCGTTGCACATTTCACCTTTCACGTTTCACTGATCAGCCATGCTCGACAAGACTCTCGTCACCCGCATCTTCGGCCCCAGGGGCTGGCTGGGGCTCGCTCTCTTCGCGGCCATCACCCTGGTGCTCGTGCCCATCCTCAACCTGGCCGTGCCCGAGGACAGCGCCTTCCACCTTTCCACCTACTGGGTAACGCTGATCGGCAAGATCATGTGCTACGCCATCGTCGCGCTGGCGATGGACCTGGTGTGGGGCTACACCGGCATCCTGTCGCTAGGCCACGGCATCTTCTTCGCGCTCGGCGGCTACGCCATGGGCATGTACCTGATGCGCGCCATCGGCCGTGAGGGTAACTACCAGAGCGATCTGCCGGACTTCATGGTGTTCCTGAACTGGAAGGAGCTGCCCTGGTACTGGGTCGGCACCGACAGCTTCCTGTACTGCATGGCGCTGGTGGTGCTGGTGCCGGGCATCCTCGCGCTGATCTTCGGTTATTTCGCCTTCCGCTCGCGCATCAAGGGGGTGTACTTCTCGATCATCACCCAGGCGCTGACCTTCGCCGCGATGCTGCTGTTCTTCCGCAACGAGACCGGCTTCGGCGGCAACAACGGCTTCACCGACTTCAAGCGCATCCTGGGCTTCCCGATCGCTGCGCCGGAAACCCGTGTCGCACTGTTCGCCATCACCGCGCTGTTCCTCATCGGCTTCCTGTTGCTGGGCCGATTCATCGTCACCAGCAAGCTGGGCCGCGTGCTGAACGCCATCCGTGACGCCGAATCGCGCGTGATGTTCTCGGGCTACAACCCGCTGCCCTACAAGCTGTTCATCTGGGTGCTGTCGGCCGTGATCTGCGGCATCGCCGGTGCGCTGTTCGTCCCGCAGGTGGGCATCATCAATCCGAGCGAGATGTCCCCGGCCAACTCCATCGAGATCGCCATCTGGACCGCCGTTGGTGGCCGCGCGACGCTGGTGGGGCCGCTGATCGGCGCGGGCCTCATCGCCGGTGTGAAGAGCTGGTTCACCGTGGCCTTCCCCGAGTACTGGCTGTACTTCCTCGGCCTCATCTTCATCCTCGTCACGCTGTACCTGCCGCGCGGCGTGGTCGGCCTGATCAACAAGGAACGCGCATGAACGCCGCAGCCACCAACGAGAAGAACGAAGCGCGCATGAGCGGCGCCCAAGGCACGACCGACCGCGCCGTCGGCCTGGAGCGCCCGGTCGACAGCAGCAAGCTGGACACCACGCACGGCGTCATCCTGTACCTGGAAGACATCACCGTCACCTTCGACGGCTTCCGCGCCATCAACAAGCTGAACATCGCCATCGACCGCGGCGAACTGCGCTGCATCATCGGCCCGAACGGCGCCGGCAAGACGACCATGATGGACGTCATCACCGGCAAGACGCGACCGGACTCCGGCACCGCCTTCTTCGGCCAGACCATCGACCTGACCAAGCTGAACGAGGCGCAGATCGCCCACGCCGGCATCGGCCGCAAGTTCCAGAAGCCCACCGTCTTCGAGCAGCTCTCGGTCTTCGAGAACCTGGAGCTGGCGATGAAGATGGACAAGGGAATCTGGACCAGCCTGTTCTTCAAGCTGACCGGCGCCCAGCGTGACCACATCGCCGAGACGCTGGAGATCATCAACCTGAAGGACCAGGCACATCGCCCCGCCGGCCTGCTGTCGCACGGCCAGAAGCAATGGCTGGAGATCGGCATGCTGCTGATGCAGGAGCCGCAACTGCTGCTGCTCGACGAACCGGCCGCCGGCATGACCGACGAGGAAACCGCGCGCAGCGGCGAGCTGTTTCTGTCGCTGGCCGGCAAGTACACGCTGGTGGTCGTCGAGCACGACATGGAATTCATCAAGCAGATCAGCAAGAAGGTGACCTGCCTGCACGAAGGCAGCGTACTGGCCGAAGGCACGCTGGAGCAGGTGCAGAACGATGAGCGCGTGATCGAGGTGTATCTCGGCCGCTGACGCGGCCTCGCTGTGAAACGTGAAAGGTGAAAGGTGAAACGTATTGATGCGCGCGGTGCTGCCGCACATTTCACGTTTCACTTTTCACATTTCACTCAACAAGGTTTCCAAGCATGCTGACAGTCGAACAACTCAACCAGTACTACGGTGGCAGCCACACCCTGCGCGGCCTGTCGCTCTCGCTGGAGCAAGGCAAGGTCACCACCCTGCTCGGCCGCAACGGCGTGGGCAAGACGACCTTGCTGAAATGCCTGATGGGCCTGCTGCCCGTGGCGTCCGGCAGCGTGAAGTTCGAAGGCAAGGACATCACGAAGAGCGCGCCGTATGCGCGCGCCGCCCTGGGCATGGCCTACGTGCCGCAGGGGCGCGAGATCTTTCCGCGCCTCACCGTGGAAGAAAACCTGCAGATGGGCCTCGCCAACGGCAAGGCCTCGCGCGGGGTGCCGGAGTACATCTTCGAGATGTTCCCCGTGCTGAAGGACATGCTGAAGCGCCGTGGCGGTGACCTGTCCGGCGGCCAGCAGCAACAGCTCGCCATCGGCCGCGCGCTCACCATGCGCCCCAAGTTGCTGATCCTCGACGAACCCACCGAGGGCATCCAGCCGTCCATCATCAAGGACATCGGCAATGCCATCCGCAAGCTGGCTGCCGGCGGCGAGATGGCGATCCTGCTGGTCGAGCAGTACTACGACTTCGCCGAGTCGCTGGCCGACAACTACGCGGTGATGTCGCGCGGCGAGATCATCCAGGCCGGTCCCGGCAGCGAGATGAAGGAAAAGAACGTCCAGTCGCTGGTGGCGATCTGATCGGCAACGCCCGGCCGGCCGGGCTCTCCGGGCACCTGAGGCACATAGGCCTCATGCCTGCTCGCGCGCCAGCGACCGTGCCTGGCGCGCTATGATCCCGCCCATGTCGTCCCGCCTCCGACCCGCTGAATGATCCCGGTCGAATCTGCCCTCGCGGCCGCCCACGCCCAGCACAACCAGCATTCCCATGCCCACGGCTGGCGTGCGCGCCTGACGCTGCGCACCGAGAACCGGGACGGGCGCAGCGCGCTGGTACGTCGCGAACACCTCGGGCCGCTGCGGGTGCAGAAGGCCCTGTATCCCGAAGGCGACGCCGTCTGCCAGGTGCTGGTGCTGCACCCGCCCGCCGGCATCGCGGGGGGTGACGAGCTGGATCTCGATATCTCCGCCGCCACCGGCTCGCACCTGCAGCTCACCACGCCGGGAGCCGGCAAGTGGTACCGCAGCATCGGACCGTGGGCGCACCAGCGCATCCACCTGAAAGCCGAAGCCGAAGCCCGCCTGGAGTGGCTGCCGCAGGAAACCATCCTGTTCGACGAGGCACTCGCCCGCCAGCACATCGACATCGCCCTGGCGTCAAGCGCACGCGCGATGGGCTGGGACATACTCTGTATCGGCCGTCAGGCGCGTGGCGAGCGCTTCACCCGCGGTACCCTCAGGCAGGCGCTGGACTTCCGAGTGGATGGCCGCCTGTTGTGGACCGAACGGGGCAGCCTGCAGGGCAGCGATGCGTTGCTTGCCGCCGACGCCGGGCTGGCCGGTTGCACCGTCAACGGCACGTTCTGGATGTATGCCGCCGGCCTCGACCGCACGCTGCTGGACAGCCTGCGCGAAGAACGCTTCGACGACGGCCAGGCCGGCATCACCATGCCGGCCGGCACTGACAAGGGATTGGTGGTGGCGCGCGCCATCGGTGACAAGGCCGAGTCGCTGCGCCACTATTTCACCCGGCTGTGGCACCGCGCCCGGCCGGTCGTCATCGGACGCGAGGCGCTGGCGCCGCGCATCTGGTCCACCTGAACGATACGGGCTCACAGAAGAGGAACGGGCATGGAACTGACCCCGCGCGAAAAAGACAAGCTGCTGATCTTCACTGCCGCCCTGCTGGCCGAACGCCGCAAGGCCCGCGGCCTGAAGCTGAACTACCCGGAAGCCATCGCCTACATTTCCGCCGCCATCATGGAAGGTGCGCGCGATGGCAGGACGGTGGCCGAGCTGATGAGCTACGGCACCACCCTGCTCGGCCGTGACGACGTCATGGACGGCGTGGCCGAGATGATTCCCGAGATCCAGATGGAAGCCACCTTCCCGGACGGCACCAAGCTGGTCACGGTGCACAACCCCATCGTATGAGACAGGAGCACCGTATGGGCCAACACGCCATTTCCGCGAGAACGCTTGCTGCCATCGGCTTGCTGCTGCCGGCCCTGGCCTTTGCGCATACAGGTGGAGACGCCGGCATCCACCATGGCTCCGCTTTCATGCAGGGCTTCACCCATCCCTTCACCGGCCTCGACCACCTTGCCGCGATGGTCACCGTCGGCATCTGGAGCGCAGTCGTGTTCAGTGGCTCCGCCCTGCGCATCGCCATTGCGCCCGTAGCCTTCGCCGCCCTGCTGCTGGTCGGTGGCCTGGCGGGTTTCGCCGGCGTGCAACTGCCGGGCGTGGAGCCGATGATCGCCGCGTCCCTGCTGGTGCTGGGCGTGCTGCTGGCGACTCGCGCGAAGCTGCCGGTCGCGGCGGGCGCGGTCATCGTGGGCCTGTTCGCGCTCTTCCACGGCGTGGCACACGGCCATGAGCTGCCGGCTGACGAGGCCTTCGCTTCCCTGGGGGGCATGGTGCTGGGCACGATGATCCTGCACCTGCTGGGCATCGCCATCGGTCACTTCGTCCTGCAACGCAACGTCTGGCTGCCGCGCGTGACCGGTGGCGCCGTCGCACTTTTCGGACTCGGCCTGCTGGCTGGTCTGGCCTGAGGAGCACAACACATGATTCCCGGCGAACTCTTCACCGACGAAGGCGACATCGAACTGAACGTCGGCCGTCGCACCGTCACGCTCAGCGTGTCCAACACCGGCGACCGTCCCATCCAGGTCGGCTCGCATTACCACTTCGCGGAAACCAACGCCGCGCTGGACTTCGACCGCAGCGCGGCGCGCGGTATGCGCCTGAACATCGCGTCCGGCACCGCGGTGCGCTTCGAGCCCGGCCAGAGCCGCACGGTGGAACTGGTGGACTACGCCGGCGACCGCAAGGTGTACGGCTTCCGCGGACTGGTGCAGGGAAAGCTGTGAAACGTGAGATGTGAAAGGTCAAACGTGGCGGCACCCCGGCACGTTTCACTCTTCACCTGAGCGCACAACGCGAATCACGTTTCACCTTCAAGGAAAAGACGGAGCACGAAAATGGCAAAGATCTCCCGCCGCGCCTACGCGGAAATGTTCGGCCCCACCACCGGCGACCGCGTGCGCCTGGCCGACACCGAACTCGTCATCGAGGTCGAACGCGACTACACGAACTACGGCGAAGAAGTGAAGTTCGGCGGCGGCAAGGTGATCCGCGACGGCATGGGCCAGGGTCAGCGCCTGTCCGGCGAGGTGGCGGACACCGTCATCACCAATGCGTTGATCATCGACCACTGGGGCATCGTCAAGGCGGACATCGCCATCAAGAACGGCCGCATTGCCGCCATCGGCAAGGCCGGCAACCCGGACGTGCAACCGGGCATCACGATTCCCATCGGCGCAGGCACCGAAGTCATCGCCGGCGAGGGCAGCATCGTCACCGCGGGCGGCATCGACACGCACATCCACTTCATCTGCCCGCAGCAGATCGAGGAGGCGCTGATGTCGGGCGTCACCACCATGATCGGTGGCGGCACCGGCCCCGCGACCGGCACCTACGCCACCACCTGCACGCCGGGGCCGTGGCACATCTTCAAGATGCTGGAAGCCGCCGAGGCCTTCCCGATGAACCTCGGTTTCCTCGGCAAGGGCAATGCCTCGCTGCCGGGCCCGCTGGAAGAGCAGGTGGAGGCTGGCGTCATCGGCCTGAAGCTGCACGAGGACTGGGGCACCACGCCCGCCGCCATCAACAACTGCCTGGACGTCGCCGAGAAGCATGACGTGCAGGTGGCCATCCACTCCGACACGCTGAACGAATCCGGCTTCGTGGAAGACACCGCCGCGGCGTTCAAGGGCCGCACCATCCACACCTTCCACACCGAAGGCGCGGGCGGTGGCCACGCGCCCGACATCGTGAAGCTGGCCGGCATGGCCAACGTGCTGCCCAGCTCCACCAACCCGACGCGCCCTTACACCATCAACACCATCGACGAGCACCTCGACATGCTGATGGTGTGCCACCACCTCGACGCCAGCATCGCCGAGGACGTGGCCTTCGCGGAGAGCCGCATCCGCCGCGAGACCATCGCCGCCGAAGACATCCTGCACGACATCGGCGCCATCTCGATGTACTCCTCCGACTCGCAGGCCATGGGCCGCGTCGGCGAGGTGATCATCCGTTGCTGGCAGACCGCCCACAAGATGAAGGTCCAGCGCGGCGCGCTGGAAGGCGACGGCCCGCGCAACGACAACGCACGCGTCAAGCGCTACATCGCCAAGTACACGATCAACCCGGCCATCGCGCACGGCATCTCGCACGAGGTGGGTTCCATCACCGTCGGCAAGCTGGCCGACCTGGTCGTCTGGAAGCCGGCCTTCTTCGGCGTGAAGCCCAGCCTGATCCTCAAGGGCGGCATGATCGCCGCCGCTGCGATGGGCGACCCTAACGCCTCCATCCCGACCCCGCAACCGGTGCACTACCGCCCGATGTTCGGCTCCTTCGGCCGCGCCCTGAAGACCTCCGTCACCTTCGTGTCACAGGCTGCGCTCGCCAACGGCAAGCTCACCGCCCTGGGCCTCGCCAAGCCGCTGGTGCCGGTCGGCAAGATCCGCAACGTGAAGAAGACCGACATGATCCACAACGGCTGGTGCGGCCAGATCGAGGTGGATGCCGAGACCTACCAGGTGCGTGCCGATGGACAGTTGCTGACCTGTGAACCGGCATCCTCGCTACCGATGGCGCAACGCTACTTCCTCTTCTAAATCCGCGCTGAACACATGCTGGTCATCGAGCAACACTACGTCGGCAAGGACGCCGCCTCCGAACGCCTCGTGCTGGATTTCGAGGCACGCAGCAAGAGCCGCCTGCGCACGAAGCTGGTGAGCGGCGAAGACGCGGGCCTTTTCCTGCCGCGCGGCGGCATCCTGAAAAGCGGTGACCGTCTGCTGGGCAACGACGGTCGCGTCGTTGCCGTGGAGTCCGCTGCCGAAGCCGTACTCGACGCACGCTTCGCCACGCCGACCGAACTCGCCAAGGCCGCCTACCACCTCGGCAACCGCCACGTCGCCGTGCGGGTGGACGAAGGCTTCCTGCGCATCCTGGACGACCACGTACTGGGCGCCATGCTGGAAGGCCTGGGCGCGACGCTGACGAAGCTGACCGCCTCATTCGAACCCGAAGCCGGCGCCTACGGTGGCCACGCTGCGCATCACCATCACGAAGCGCACGAGCAGAGTCACAGCGGGCGCATCCACGAGTACCGGAAGTAGCATGCGAACCTTGCTGCCACGTGAGCGCCCTCTCGTTGCTTTCCTTTATCGGGAGGCAGCACTCACTACCGATCTCGACTCGGTTCAAGTTGAACCGATGTGTGATGGCGGAATGGGCAGTTTGCGTATCGCACCTTTCGAGTCCGTTCGTGCCTTCGACCGCATCGCTGCCGAGTGCCATTACCTGGACGCTGATGACGTGCCGGTGTCCGTTGCGTTGAACGTAGACAGCGACGATGTGCCGCTTGAGCTGGACATTTGGAAGGTGGATTTCTCGCCCACACTTTCCTGGCCGGAGCGCGGCGCCATTCATGCAGGCCCTCCGATCGTGCGCGCTTCCGCTGAACAATCCGGCCAGTAATGGAAGCCCGCACCCTCCTCCGCCTGCTGCACCTCGCCAGCCCGGCCCTGCCGGTCGGTGCGTTCAGTTATTCGCAAGGGCTGGAGTCCGCCGTGGAAACCGGCATCGTGACCGATGCGGCGAGCGCGGAGCGCTGGATCACGCAGGTGGCGCGTTTCGCCGTCGCGCGTTGCGAAGGTCCCGCACTGCATGCGCTGCTGGCTGCCTGGCAGGCGCAGGACGCCGCCCGTATCGCGCGCCTGAACGATGCCTTCCTCGCCACGCGTGAAACCGCCGAGTTGCGCGCCGAGACGATCCAGATGGGCTACTCGCTGGCGCGCCTGCTAGGCGACCTCGATGGCACACCGGCTTGTCAGCGCACCACGCTAGCGTCGATGAGCGACATCGCGTTTCCGACAGCCTGGGCTGCGGCGGCCAGCGAGCTGCCGGCGCGCGAGGCCCTCGACACTTATCTGTGGGCCTGGGCAGAGAACCAGGTCATGGGCGCGGTGAAGCTGGTGCCGCTGGGCCAGACCGACGGCCAGCGGATCCTGATGCGACTCATCGAAGCGCTGCCGGCCATCGCTGACGAGGCGCTGTCCCGTGGCGAAGACGAGTGGGAGAACTTCACGCCGCATTTCGCCATCCTGTGCAGCCAGCACGAGACGCAGTACACACGGCTGTTCCGTTCCTGAAACCGGTGAGAAGTGAAAGGTGAAATGGGAAAGCATTCCTTCGCGCACCACGTTTCACTTTTTACCTTTCACGTTTCACCAAGGTAAGAAGACATGACTACACCCCGTCCCCCCCTCCGCGTCGGCATCGGCGGCCCTGTCGGTTCCGGCAAGACCGCGTTGACGCTCGCGCTGTGCAAGCGCCTGCGTGAGCACTACAACATCGCGGCAATCACCAACGACATCTACACCGAGGAAGACGCGCAGTTCCTGGTGCGCAACGAGGCGCTGTCGCCCGACCGCATCATCGGCGTGGAGACCGGCGGTTGCCCGCACACCGCCATCCGCGAGGACGCGTCCATCAACCTCGAAGCGGTGCACCGCATGAACCTGCGGCACCCCGGGCTGGACATCATCCTCATCGAGAGCGGTGGCGACAACCTGGCAGCGACCTTCAGCCCGGAGTTGTCGGACCTCACGCTGTACGTGATCGACGTGGCTGCCGGCGAGAAGATTCCGCGCAAGGGCGGGCCCGGCATCATGAAGAGCGACCTGCTGATCATCAACAAGATCGACCTCGCGCCGATGGTGGGTGCCTCGCTGGAGGTGATGGAACGCGACGCGAAGAAGATGCGCGGCGAGCGCCCTTTCGTGTTCAGCAACATGAAGACCGGCCACAGCCTGGAGGAGATCGTCCGCTTCATCGAGAAGCAGGGGCTGATGAAAGACTGAGGAAGGATTGAGGAAGAACTGATTCAGTTGCTGAATTCCATCTCGAACCGGGCCGTGGCCCGGTTTTGCATTCCCCTCTGCCACGGCCTGTCGGCCACAGGCGACGATCCCGTCGGGCACGCACGAATAAGCGCCTGCCGCGGGGCCAGTTCCACCCTTTCTGCGCGCGCCTGCTCGCCTATGCTTAGGCACGGCCAGTCCGCCGAATTCCGGTTTCACCCATCATGACCACCGCCGCTCCCCTCGACCCGCTGTTCGACCATGCTCCGATCTCCCTGTGGCTGGAGGATTTCAGCGGCATCCATCGTCTGTTCGCCCAGTGGAAGGCCGACGGCATCGAAGACATCGATGCGCACTTCGCAGCCAATCCATCTGCGGTGGAGGAATGCTCCGCGGCAATCCGCGTGCTCGCCGCCAACCAGCGCACGCTGCAGTTGCTGGGCGCGCAGGATTTCGGCCATCTCGTCGCCAACCTGGGCACTGTCTTCCGCGACGACATGCACGACCAGCATGCCCATGACATGGCAGCGCTGTGGCGCGGCGGCAACGGCTTCGCCAGCCAGAGCGTGAACTACGCGCTGGATGGCCGCCGCATCGATGTGCTGGTGAATGCCCGCGTCGTGCCCGGCCACGAGCACGACTGGTCGCGCGTCATCATCGCGCTGGAGGACATCACTGCCCGCGTGCAGGCCGAGCAGCGCGTGAAGCACAGCGAGCAGTACGCGCTGGGGCTGTTCGAGCATTCGCCGGTGTCGTTGTGGGTGGAGGACTTCAGCGGCATCCGTCGCATGATCGAAGACGTGCGCGGCATGGGCATCCAGGACTTCCGCACCTTCCTGAACGTGCATCCGGAATTCGTCACCCACTGCATGCACGAGATCCACGTCATCGACATCAATCGCCAGACGATGAAGATGTTCGGTGCCAGCAACAAGGAAACCATCCTCGGCAACCTGGGCAAGATCTTCCGCGACGACATGCACCAGCACTTCGCCGAACAGTTGATCGACCTGTGGAACGGCCAGCTCTTCCAGCAGCGCGAAGCCATCAACTATTCGCTGTCCGGCCAGGTGGTGAACGTGCACCTGCAGTTCTCCGTGCTGCCGGGCTTCGAGCAGACTTGGGAGCGGGTGCTTATCTCGCTGACCGACATCACCGCCCGCAAGAAGGCCGAGGCCTACCTGGAGTTCCTCGGCCGCCACGATCCGCTGACCAAGCTGAACAACCGCGCCTACTTCGACGAGGAGCTGGCACGCGTCACCCGCAAAGGCCCCTACCCGGTCAGCGTGATCATCGTCGACCTCAACGGGTTGAAGATCGCCAACGACACCATCGGCCACGCCGCGGGTGACGACCTGCTGCGCCGCGCGGGCGAAGCGCTGAAGAAGGCGATCGGCGACAACGAGTGCGTGGCGCGCATCGGCGGCGACGAGTTCGGCATCCTGCTGCCGGGCGCCAACGCGGACGATGCGGAGAAGGCCATCGAGCGCATCCACATCGTGGCCGACCTGAACAACCAGTTCTACACCGGGCCGCGGCTGTCCTTCGCGGTCGGCACCAGTACCTGCGAGGACGCCGGTGCACTCATCCAGGCCGTGCAGCGTGCCGACGAGGCCATGTACGCCGCCAAGCGTGCCCACTACCAGCAGCACGGCAACGACCGGCGCCACCACCCGGCTTCCGACTGAAGCGCGCGGCGGCGCCACCGGTCGGCGCGGCGATACCCGCAAGGGCAAGGTGGTTGCCTCCGCTCCGGTGCTTGCCGACACTGACGGTCTTTTCGAGCCCCGATCGGCCCATGGCTGCCAGCCGTGCATTGCGCTTCCTGTTGTGGATCACCCTGTCCCTGCTGGTGCTGACGGCGCTGGCTGGGCTGGCGCTTCTTTTCGTCAATCGCCACGACGAGCCGGTCTCGGAGTCCGCACTCAAGTTCACCCTGATGTGCCAGAGCCGTCCGCCGGTGGCCGACGCGCAGAACGCCTACGTCTACGCACTGGGCTTCGCCGCAGCGCAGGAAGACGACCCGCGCCGCATCGGCACGCAGCGCATGGCGCAGATCAACGCCGCGCTGCAACAACCCGGCAAGGGCCTGCATAGCCTCGTTGCACCGGAGCAGACGCTGACCCTGCAGCGCCCGCCGGCGCTGCGCAACCTGCTCGGCGAATGCCGGCTGATGGGGCCACGTTGCGATGCCGCGCTGACCAGCAGGATCGACGTGGTACGCCAGTGGCTCAGCGACGAAGCCTGGTTGCTGGACCGTCATCGCGCGCTGCTCGCCAACACCGACTGGCTGGAACCGCGGCCGGTGGAGGGGCGTGCGGCGCCATCCTCCACCCAGTTGATGAGCGTGATGCCGGCGCACGAGGTCCTGCTGGCGCAGGCCTGGCTGCATGCCCGCGACGGCCGGCCGGAGGCTGCGCGCGCCCTGCTTGAAGCCGACCATCGCTTCTGGCGCATGGTGCTGGCCAATACCGAATCGCTGACCACCAAGAGCATTGCCGCCACCGCCCTGAAGCGGCACTTCCAGTACGCCAACCTCGCACTGGCCAGGCTGTCGCCGGCGCAGGCCGCGGCGCTGATCCCGTCCGGCTGGCAGCAGGCCATCAGCGAAGAAGAGCGCTCCATGACCTGGGCGCTGATCGGCGAGTGGTTGTATGCCAACACCTCGCTGGACCTGGCCCGCCGCGACGCGCTGGATGAAGACGCGGCACGACGCAGCGCGTTCGAGCAGGTCCGTCACGCTTTCTCCAGCCGCCTGTTCAAGTACCAGGCGACCAGCAACCAGGTTGCCGAGCAATACATGGACGTCGCCCTCGCACTGGATCGTCCGATCTCGGAGACGGCCGACGCGATGGCCAGCGTGCAGCAATTGCAGAACAGGGCCCAGGGCCTGAAGACACCGTGGTACTCGATGGCCTACAACCCCATCGGCAAGATCCTCACCGCGTTCGGCCATTCCCGCATCGACCGCCATGCCACCAACGTCGCCAACCTCGAAGGGTTGCGCCGTGCCAGCCTGCTGGCCGCACGCCTGCGTGCCACCAGCGACGACGTGGAACAGGCGCGCCAGGCACTCAACACCCCCGAGCTGTACAACCCCTACAGCACCGAGCCGATGGAATGGCGCCCCACCGAGCGCATGGTGGCCTTCGTCGGCCTGACCTCCGGCGACCAGGAAATCCACAGCTTCGTCTACTGAGTCTCCCGGCTCCGGGCCAGCCTGCGAGACCGCTCGCCCGCCGCTGCAAGCCATCGGCATGGCCGCCCGGCCGCTGCCCCGAAGCCGCCCTTTCTCCGCCCCTGCGCCGCTGCTAGAGTGCCCGCACTCATCAAAGGGAGACGGGCATGCGGATGTCCTTGCGGACCAAGGCGGCGATTGCAGCAGGAATCACGGTCGTCGCAGTAGCCGGCGCGGCCGGTGCATGGTGGCTCAAGCATCGCGCCACGCCGCAGGGCGCCGGTGGCGACGTCATCACCGCCCCAGGCTCCGCAAGCGGCACACCGGCGGCGGGCGCTGCGTTCGGCGCCGACAGTTGCCAGGCGAGCCTGTTCGAAGACCAGCCCTCCCTGTCGGTGAGCTTCACCGAACCGCTGGAGCGCGACCAGCCCTTCGACACGCTGGTGCAGGTCACCGATCTCGGCGCGACGGAGAAGAACGAAAACGGCAACGAGGACGGCAATGACGCGCAGGCGCCCGTGCCGCTCACCGACGTCGCGCAGAGTGCGCCCACCGGCAAGGTCGTCCGCAACACCTGGGTGCTGCAGAACAATGGCCGCACCCTGGTGTTTCCCTACATCAGCGCGCAGCGCAACTTCCGCATCACCGTGTCGGCCAGCCTGCGCAGCCAGGGCGGCGCCTCGCTGGAACGTGCACGCGAATGCCGCGTCGCCTCCGCCGACATGGCGCCGACGTATTACTTCGCCAGCAAGGGCACGGTGCTGCCTGCCGGACAGAACGGCGGCCTGCCCATCGTCACCATCAACGTGCCGGA
Source organism: Uliginosibacterium sp. H1 (assembly GCF_036017065.1). Classification (NCBI taxonomy): domain Bacteria; kingdom Pseudomonadati; phylum Pseudomonadota; class Betaproteobacteria; order Rhodocyclales; family Zoogloeaceae; genus Uliginosibacterium; species Uliginosibacterium sp. H1. Next base: position 333,885 of record NZ_JAYXHR010000001.1, on the reverse strand, counting down.
AGTGGATGTGCAGTTCCTGCGCATCGAGCCGGCACAGTTCCCGCAGTTCATCAGCCGCATCATCGGCATCAAGGCCGGCGACAGCGACGAAGAGGAAGACGAGTTCTACTGGGACAGCGGCCGCCGCAACCGCCTCAAGGGCAATACGTACGGCTGGCAGCTCAACCAGCTGAAGGAGATGTCGAAGAGCGTCTACCTCGGCCGCTTCCTCACCGACGAGAAGCAGAACCGTCGCAAGGTGACCCACCTGCCGGTGGAGACGATCGCCGAGCTGAAGGAACCCGGCATCTACGTGGCGGTGATGAGCCAACCCGGCCGCTTCGGCGACAACTACCAGGTCACCTACTTCTACGTCAGCGACATCGGCCTGCACGTGCGCCGCCAGGCGAAACAGATGGATGTGTTCACCACCTCGCTGAAGACCGGCGAGGCGATCACCGGCGCCGACATCGAGGTGCTGGACGCCGAGGCGAAGACCATCGCCCGCGGCAAGGTGGATGGCGAAGGCCGTGCCACCCTGGCCGGCGTGCCGGACAAGGCCCACGTGCTGCTGGCCCGACGCGGCAAGGAACTGTCGATGATCGTGCTGCACGAGCCGGGGCTGGACCTGTCCGAGTTCGAAATCGGCGGCCACCTGCCGCGTGACGCCAAGCTGTTTCTCTACGCCGGACGTGACCTCTACCGGCCGGGCGAAACCTTCACCGCGTCGATGCTGGCGCGCAATGCCGACGGCCAGGTGCTGCCACCCAGCCCCATCACGGTGGAACTGAAGAAGCCCGACGGCGACGTCGTGCAATCTGCCGTGTGGCAGCCGGACGCCCGCACACCCGGCTATTTCCAGCGCGCCATCGTGCTACCGGCCGATGCCGCCACCGGCCGCTGGACGCTGGAGGCCAAGGCCGATCCGGCAGCGAAACGCGCCGACACGGTGTGGAGTTTCCAGGTGGAGGAATTCCTGCCCGAGCGCATGAAGCTCGACCTGAAGAGCGAGGACGCGCCGCTGGCAGACGACGGCAACTTCGCCGTGCAGGTGCGCGGCGACTACCTCTACGGCGCCCCCGCGGCCGGCAACCGCCTGCTCGCCAGCCTCGCCGTGGAACGCGCCACCAATCCCCTGCCCCGCCAGTGGCCGGGCTTCATCTTCGGCGACTTCGCCGACGACAGCGCCAAGACCCGTCGCGACCTGGACGAAACGACGCTCGACGACGAAGGCCGTGCGGAGGTCGACATCCCGCTGGGCCTGGGCAAGCTGCAGTCGCCGATGAAAGCGCGCGCCAGCTTCAGCCTGCTGGAGTCCGGCGGCCGCCCGGTGGTGCGTTCGCTGGAACGCGCCTGGTGGCCGGCTAAGACGCTGATCGGCATCCGCCCCGCCTTCGAACGCAACGTCACCCGCGAGGGCAGCATGGCGGAGTTCGAAGTCATACGCACGGATGCAGCCGGCAAGATCGTGCCGGCCGCCGAGGCCGCCTTCCGACTCTACAAGGAAGACCGCCAGTACTACTGGCGCTACGACGATCGTCGCGGCTGGCATTCGGGCTACACCGAGGGCAACCAGTTGCTGGAGTCCGGCCGCCTGGCGCTGAAGGCCCGTGCGAAGCTCACGCTCCCCGTCGAATGGGGCACCTACCGGCTGGAAGTCACCGACCCCGACACCGGCCTGACGGCGCGCTACCGCTTCTACGCCGGCTGGGGCGCGCAGAACGCCGATGACATCGGCAACCGCCCCGACCGCGTGCAGATGAAGCTGGCCGGCGTACCGGCCAAACCCGGCACCGAGGTGGAACTCACCATGCTGCCGCCGCACGACGGCGAGGCGCTGGTGCTGGTGGAAGCCGACAAGGTGCTGTGGAGCCGCCGCGTGAAGGTGAGCACCTCCGGCACCACGCTGCGCATTCCCATCGACAAGAGCTGGAAGCGCTCCGACATGTACGTCTCCGCCGTGGTGTTCCGCCCCGGCAGCGAAGGCGATCGCGTCACCCCGGCGCGTGCCATCGGCCTCACCTGGCTGCCATTGGCGCGCGACGACCGCAAGCTGAAGGTGGCCATCACCACACCACAACGCGTGGAGCCGGAGAAGCGCGCCACGGCGCGTGTGAAGGTCGAAGGTGCGGCCGGCAAGCCGGCCTTCGTCACCGTGTCCGCGGTCGACGTCGGCATCCTCAACATCACCAGCTACAAGACGCCAGACCCGTTCGACTTCTTCTTCGGCAAGCACCGCTTCGGCATCGAGCTGACCGACATTTACGGCAAGCTCATCGAGAAGATGGATGGCCTGCGCGGCAAGCTGAAATGGGGCGGCGACGCCGGCATGCGCGACACCCGCAGCATGCCCAGCAAGGTGAAGCTGATCGACCTCTTTTCCGGGCCGGTGCAGCTCAACGCACAGGGCGAAGCCGACGTGCCGCTGGACGTGCCGGACTTCAACGGCACGCTGCGCATCATGGCGGTGGCCGCCACCGCGGAGAGCTTCGGCAGTGCCGAGCGCGAGATGACGGTATCCGCCCCCATCGTGGCGGAGATCGCCACGCCGCGCTTCATCGCGCCGGGTGACGCCGCCACGCTGGCGCTCGACGTCACCAACATGAGCGGCACGCCGCAACAGGTCAGCATCAGCCTGAGCGCCGAGTCACCGCTGCGCATCGCGGGCGGCAGCCGCAGCATCAACCTGAAGGACAAGCAGCGCGAGATCCTGCGCTTCACCGCCGAGCCGACCGAGCCCTACGGCCTGGCGCGCATCACGCTGGATCTGCGCACCGCTGGCGCGAAACCGGTCGTCATCAAGCGCGAGTTCGCCCTGCAGGTACAGCCCCCGCTGCCGCGCGAGCACCAGAACCAGCGCCTGCGCATCGAGCCCGGCGCCAGCATCACGCTGGACCGCAACGCCGCCGAACGCTACTTCCGCGGCTCCGCCACGGTGTCGCTCAGCCTGTCCAACAAGCCACCGCTCAACATCAACAGCCTGGTGAAGGGCCTGCTCGACTACCCCTACGGCTGCCTGGAGCAGACCACCAGCGCGGCCTATCCGCACCTGTTCATCGACGAGGCCGGTGCAAAGGCCGTCGGCCTCACGCCGCGCACGCGCGAGGAACGCGCACGCTTCGTCGAAGGCGCCATCGGCCGCATCGCCGGCATGCAGGGCGCCGCGGGCGGCTACAGCCTGTGGGGCAGCAACGGCAGCTACGAATACTGGCTGACCGCCTACGTCAGCGGCTTCCTGATGGATGCACGCGACGCCGGCTTCAACGTGCCGGCCGCGATGCACAAGAACGCGCAGGACTGGATGCTCGACAAGCTGAACAACGCCGGCAACTACCTGCCCGGCGTCCCCGACGCCATCCTCGCCAGCAACGGCGCCAACCGACCGCACGACTACGAGCTGCTGCGCAACGGCCACCAGCGCTTCGCCGAGATGGCCCACATCGGCTACATGCTGGCGCGCGAACAGAAAGCCCCGCTGGCCGTGCTGCGCCTGCTGCACGACAACCACCGCAGGCTGGCCCGCTCCCCGTTGCCACTGGTGCACCTGTCGCTGGCGCTGCGCCTGATGGGCGACGCGAAGCGTGCCGACGAAGCGCTCAACGAGGCCATGCAGCGCCCCTACGGCATCGCCACCAACCGCGGCAACTACTGGGGCGAGTGGCTGGGAGACTATGGCAGCAGCGTCCGCGACAACGCGCTGGCCTACGCCCTGCTCAACCGTCATGAGGTGCAACACCCGCAGCGCGAGAACCTGCTCACCACCGTCGCGGAAAGACTGGGCGAACGGCAGTGGTACTCCACGCAGGAACGACTGGCCCTCTTCCTCGCCGCGCGCGCTGCCGGTGGTGACGCCAGCACCCCCTGGCAGGCCGAGCTGAAGTCCGCGGCTGGCACCCGCCCGCTCACGAGCGCCAGCACGCTGTCGCAGGAACTGCAGCCAGCGGACCTGTCGCGCGGCATCACCGTGGAGAACAAGGGCCCGCAGGCGATCTACGCCGAACTCGAAGCCAGCGGCTTCCCGCTCAAGCCCCCCGCAGCCAGGAGTGACGTCATCGAGATCAGCCGCAGCTGGCACACCGTGGACGGCAAGCGCTGGGGCGGCGGGCCGCTCAAGGTGGGCGACATGCTGATCGCCCGCGTCACCGTGAAAGCGAAACAGCACGTGGAGGACGGCCTGATCGTCGACCACATTCCCGCCGGGCTCGAAGTGGAGAACCTCAACCTGTCGCAAGGCCCCCAGGCCGGTGACTTCAGCATCGACAACGTGAACGTCGGCGAAGCGATGAAGAGCGGCAACATCAAACACACCGAATACCGCGACGACCGCTTCGTCACCGCCGCCAAACTGCCCTTCGGTGAGTCGCGCTTCTTCTACCTGCTGCGCGTAGTGACACCCGGCAAGTTCAGCGTGCCGGCGCCGTATGCGGAAGACATGTACCGGCCGGAGATCCGCGGCATTGGTGTGACGCCGGAACCCGTGTCCATCGTGGATCCGCGCCAGTGATCGCCAGCGAGCACGGTTCGAACAGACTGCGCCCACATCCGGCAATCGTCGCACTGGCTGTTTGCGCAGCCGCGATGCTGGCTCCACCCGCGCACGCAGCCCAGGCGTCGGCCGAATACGCCCTTCGCTGGTCGGCGAAGGGCAACAACATGGCCGACGCCAAGGCCGTGCTGCAAACGCTCAAGCTGAAATCCGACGACAAGGATAACTACGAAGTCCAGTACTTCGACCTGACGCCACCGGCCGATGCACCGCCCGGCGCGACCTCCATCCTGCGTCAGCGCAGGAAGGGCAAGGACAAGTACGAACTCACTTTCAAGTACCGCAGCGATGCCCCCTTCAAAAAACCCGCGCTGAGAGCCTGGACCTGCCCACTGCCGGGCGCGGACGAGTCCAAGGATGAGCTCGACGTATCCTTCTCTGCCGACACGCAGCCCATGCAGGTGTACTCCCGCAGTTGTTCGGTGGAGACCAGGAAAACGGCGCCGCTGCCGCCCGCAGCGCTGGCAGCGCGGTCGCGCGGCTGCATCAGCCGCTTCACACGTCACACCGCAGGCCGACTGAAGATCGAGGAATGGACGCTCGCCAACGGCGAGCGTCTGATCGAAGTATCGCGCAGCGAGCAGGACTCGGCCGACGCACGTGCCCGCTTCCAGCGCGACATCGTGGCACCCCTGTTGCGCACAGGTGTGACGCCCACCGAACGCAGCAAGACCGAGCTGGGCGGCAGTTGCAGCTGACCGGCCCTGCCTTCCCCGCACTCCAGATCCGCCTGCCACCCGGAACCAGCCAGCCCCATGACCACCACACCCGCCATCTCGGACATCGACGCGTTGCGCAGCGCGCTGCAGGCCCGCTTCCCGCTGATATGCATGGAAACCCACGAGGAGCCGCGTGCCACGGCACTGCTGGAAAAGCTCGCGCAGGAAAGCGATCTGCCGCTCTACACCTGGAGCATTGCCGACGGCCTCATCCAGCAGAATTTCCGCTACGGCGGCGCAGGCCCGAGAGACGGCTTCCAGACCGTAGAGGGATGGAAGCCACAGCGCACGGCGCAGGTGGATGCCCAGGAAAATGCACGCAGACGCGAGATCGAAGACACCGTCGAGTTGCAGGAGGCCCTGCACTTCATCGACAAGGAAGGCCCGCCCGGGCTGTACCTTCTGTTCGATCCGCATCACTTCCTGGAACAGGGTGCCGTGCAGCGCCTGCTGCGTGAAGTGGCCTTTGCCCACCATGACCGGGCACGCACCCTGGTGCTGATCGGCCCGCGCCTGGAACTGCCAGCCGAGATCGCGCGCCACGCGCTGTTCCACGAACTCGCCCTGCCGGATGTGGCGCGCATCCGGAAGATCTTCCAGGAGGAACTGGAACTCTTCGCCACCTCGCGCGAAGGTCGCAAGGTCGGCGGCGAGCAGGCCATCGCCAACCGTCTCGTGCAGCAACTCGCTGGCCTGTGCGAGGAGGACGTGCGACGCCTGCTGCGCCTGTCCATCCGCGATGACGCCCAGATCACCGAGCGCGACCTGCAGCGCGTCATGGACGCCAAGCGGAGCATGCAGGCGCAGAGTGCACTGGAAGTCGAGTACGTGAACGGCGACATGACCAGTGTTGGCGGTATGCCCAATCTCAAGCACTGGCTGCAGCTACGTACCGCATCCTTCTGTGGCGATGCAGACGGACTCCCGACCCCGCGCGGCGTACTGCTGCTGGGCGTGCAGGGCGGAGGCAAGTCGCTGGCTGCGCGCACCATCGCCGCCAGCTGGAAGGTACCGCTGGCCCGCCTCGACGTGGGCAGCCTGTACGACAAGTACCACGGCGAGACCGAACGCAACCTGCGTGCCGCACTGGCCGCCGCCGAGGCACTTTCGCCTTGCGTGCTGTGGATCGACGAGATCGAGAAGGCGATGGCCCAGGGCTCGGCAGAATCCGACGGTGGCGTCGGGCGCCGCGTCCTGGGCACCCTGCTCACCTGGATGGCAGAACGCGCCAGCCGCGTCTTCATTGCCGCAACGGCCAACGACGTACGCGCACTGCCCGCCGAGTTGCTGCGCAAGGGGCGCTTCGACGAGATTTTCTTCGTCGACCTGCCGGACGAAGCCACCCGTCAGGACATTTTCCGCATCCACCTCCTCCGCCGCCAGCAACAGCCGCAGGCCTTCGACCTGCCGCGGCTGGCGAGTGCCAGCCAGGGCTTCACCGGTGCGGAGATCGAACAGGCCGTCATCGCCGCCAGCTTCGAGGCACACGCCCAGAAGCTGGTGCTCAACGACACCTTGCTGCTGACCGAGATCGGCCGCACGCGGCCGCTGTCCGTCCTCATGGCGGAGCAGGTCCAGGCCCTGCGGCATTGGGCGACCGAGCGGGCCGTGATGGCGTAAGGGATACCGGGGGCCCCGTTGCGCGGCTACCGCCGCCCCATGCCTTTGCGCGACAATACCCGGCTCACGAAAACCCGCCTGACAGGACTCAACGATGAAGATCCAGAAAGACACTGCCGTCACCATCCGCTACAAGGTTGCCGAGCAGAACGGCATGCCGCTTGACGAAGGTCGCGAGCCCACCTCTTACCTGCACGGCGGTTACGGCAACACCTTCGAGAAGATCGAAGCGGCGCTGGAGGGCCAGGAGGCCGGCTTCCAGACGACGGTCGACCTGGCACCGGAAGAGGCCTTCGGCCTGCGCAACGACAGCCTGGTGCGCACCATGCCCAAGAGCGAATTCCCGCCGGGCGTGAAGGTCGGTGGCCAGCTGGAAGGCCGTGGCGAAGATGGCCAGCCGCAGCGTTTCTATGTCACCAAGATCAAGGGGCCGGTCGTGCATCTGGACGGCAACCACCCGCTGGCCGGCAAGGCGCTGCGCTTCACGGTGAAGGTCGTCTCGGTGCGGGCCGCCAGCGCGGAAGAAATCGCGCACGGCCATGTGCACGGCGATCACGGCCACCACCACTGAGAACCTGACAGCCGCCGCCGCATGCGCAATTCCGACACCCACTGGCTGGCCATCGACTGGGGCACCACCCATCGTCGCGCCTATCTGCTGGACGACGGCGGCACGGTCGTCGAGCGCCAGGCCGACGACCAGGGTCTGCTGCCCAGCCAGGGACGTTTTGCGGAATCGCTGGGCACCCTCCTCGCACACTGGCCACAACTGGGTGAGCGGCCGGACGTGCTCATGGCCGGCATGGTGGGCAGTCGCAGCGGCTGGGTGGAGGCGCCCTATCTTCCCGCGCCTGTGGCGCTGGGTGCCATCGGACAGCACCTGGTCGAGGTTCCTTTCGAGGCGGCGCGGGTGCGCATCGTGCCGGGCGTCTGCGACGACCAGGGGCCGGATGTGATGCGGGGAGAGGAAACGCAGATCCTCGGCGTGCACGCATTGGGCGGCGGCGACGGCTGCTATCTGCTGCCGGGCACCCACAGCAAATGGGTGTGGGTGGAGGACGGGCGCATCACGCGGCTGCACACGTTCATGACCGGCGAATTGTTCGCGCTGCTGCGGGGCGCCGGTACGCTGGCTGGCGTGCTGCAGGCGGCAGAAGACGCGCAGGATGCAGCGCCTGCCGAAGCCGAGGGCTTCGAAGCCGGCCTGTCGGTGGCGGCGCAGGGACATGCGCTGAGCCGCGCGTTGTTTTCGCTGCGTGCCGGTATCCTGCGCGAGCGACTGCCGGCCACGCAGGGCAAGGGCTGGCTGTCGGGCTTGCTGATCGGCAGCGAATGGCATGACCCCGAACTGCGCGCACAGCTCGCGGGTGGCCGGGTGAACATCGTGGGCGATGCGAGGCTCGCGGCCTTGCACGGACGCGCTGCCGCCCGCCTGGGTGTCGCCACCCGCGTGTTCGATCCGGACGAAGTCTTTGTCGCGGCGATGCGTGCGCTGCGCTCCCTCGCAGGTCGACTGACATGAACCCAGGCACGAGCACCACCGAGCATTTCTACCCGCTGCCCGCCGTACCGTTGATCGCCATCCTGCGGGGCCTGACGCCAGACGAAGCCGTCACGGTCGGTCAATGCCTGTTCGACGCCGGCGTCCGCGTGCTGGAGGTGCCGCTCAACCGGCCCGGCGCGCTGGCGTGCATTACCAGCCTGCGTGCCGCGCTGCCGCCCGACGTGCTGATCGGCGCCGGCACTGTGCTGTCGCCGCAGGCCGTGGCGGATGTCGCGGCGGCCGGTGGCGAACTGATCATCTCGCCGGACTGCAACCCGGAAGTCATCCGCACCACGCGCGAGCGTGGCCTGTGGTCGCTGCCCGGCGTCTCGACACCGACCGAGGCTTTCGCTGCCCTGCGTGCCGGCGCGCAGGGCATCAAGATCTTTCCGGCCGAGGCGGTACCACCCACGGTCGTGAAGGCCTGGCGTGCGGTATTGCCGGCTGCCGTACCGGTGATACCCGTGGGCGGCATCACGCCGGAGAGTCTTGCGGGCTACACGGCCGCGGGTGCCAACGGCTTCGGTATCGGCAGCCAGTTGTACGCCCCCGGGCGCGGCACGGATGAACTGGCGCAACGGGCACGCGCCTACGTCGACGCGTGGAAGGCAGTGGTGTGAACGTGCTGTTCCTGTGCAGCCAGAACCGGCTACGCAGCCCGACGGCGGAACAGCTTTTCGCCGACCATCCCGGCATCGCCTGCAGCTCGGCGGGGCTCAACCACGACGCCGTGAATCCGCTGACGCCCGAGTTGGTGGAATGGGCAGACCTGATTTTCGTGATGGAACAGGCGCACCGCCACAGGCTGTCCACCCGCTTCGGCGCACAACTGCGCGGGCAGCGCGTGGTGTGCCTGGACATCCCGGACGAGTATCCCTTCATGGCGCCGGCACTGGTCGATCTGCTGCGGCGCAAGGTCACGCCACACCTGCCGGTCGCTACCTGACGCAGCGCGTCGGGCACGGGCGCTCCGGCTTCGTACAATCCGCGCATGTCCATCGCAGCGGCACGCCCCTTCCACCATCTCCGCCAAGGCATGCGGGCGCTTGGCGGGAGCCTGCGCATGCAGGCGCGCAGGCATCCCCTGCGTTGTGCATTGGCCGGGTTGCTGGCGGGGTCGCTCCTTCTCGATCAGTTGCTTCCTCCACCGCTGCCGCGCACGGCTGCAGGGCTGGTCGTCGTGGCGCAGGACGGCACGCCGCTGCGCAGCTGGCCGGGCGTCGATGGCGTGTGGCGTTACCCGGTGAGCGCCGACCAGGTTTCCCCGCTGTACCGCGAGGCCCTGCTCGCCTACGAGGACCGCTGGTTCCGCTGGCACCCCGGCATCAACCCGCTCGCGATGACGCGCGCCGCATGGCAATGGCTGCGCCATGGCCGCATCGTGTCGGGCGGCTCCACGCTGACGATGCAGGTGGCCCGCATCATGGAACCACCGCGCGGCCGCAGCCTGTGGGGCAAGACGCGCCAGATGCTGCGTGCGCTGCAACTTGAGGCACGCTTGTCGAAGGACGAGGTCCTCGCGCTTTACCTCAACCACGCGCCGATGGGCGGCATCGTCGAGGGCGTGGAGATGGCCAGCCGCGCTTACCTGGGCAAGCCATCGTCACAGCTGTCGCATGCCGAGGCGGCGCTGCTGGTGGTGCTGCCGCAGGCCCCCTCGCGGCTGCGCCCCGACCGTGCGCCGCAGGCGGCCCAGCTCGCACGCGACAAGGTGCTGGCGCGCATGGATGCATTGGGCATCTGGCCCACCGCGGTGGTGGAGGACGCCCGCATCGAGCGCGTGGCGGCCAACCCGCTGCGCGCGCAGTGGCTGGCGCCCATCGCCGCGGAGCGCCTGCGCGGACAGGCGCGTCGTGACCTCGGCACCCGCCAGGCCCGCGGCGCCGTGGCGGTCGTGCGCTCCACGCTGGATCGCGAGATGCAGGCCACGCTGGAACGTCTGCTCGCCGATCGCGTCGGCCAGTTGCCGCCACACGTGTCGATGGCCGCGCTGGTGATGGAGAGCGACAGCCTGGCGGTGCGCGCCTACGCCGGCTCGGCAGACTTCAGCGATGCGCGTCGCTTCAACCATGTGGACATGGTGCGCGGCGTGCGCTCGCCGGGCTCCACGCTCAAGCCCTTCCTCTACGCGATGGCGCTGGACGAGGGCCTGATCCATTCGGAGAGCCTGATGTCGGATGTGCCGCAGTCCTTCAGCGGCTACGAGCCCGGCAACTTCCAGGCGGACTTTTCCGGCGCGGTGAGTGTGTCCGAATCGCTGCAGCGTTCGCTCAACGTGCCGGCGGTCGACCTGCTGGACCGCGTCGGTCCGTCGCGCTTCGCCGCGCAGTTGCGTGCCGGTGGTCTGCGCCTGCGCATGCCGCGCGGCGAATCGCCCAACCTCAGCCTCATCCTCGGCGGTGGCGGCACCACCCTGGAGGAACTGGTGGGCGCCTATCGCGCGCTGGCGGCGGGTGGACTGGCAGGACAGCCGCGGCTGACACCGGATGCACCGCGCATCGAGAGTCGCCTGATGAGCGAAGGCGCCGCGTTCATCATCCGCGACATCCTGGAAACCGGCGGGCATCCCGACCGTCCCTTCGTCGAAGCGCACAACGGACCACGCCTCGCCTGGAAGACCGGCACCAGCTTCGGCTTCCGCGACGCCTGGGCGGTGGGCGTCACAGATGCCTACACCATCGGCATATGGGTGGGCCGTCCCGACGGCACGCCCAACCCGGGCTTCTTCGGCGCCAACATCGCCGCGCCCTTGCTGAAGGACATTGCCGCGGCGCTGCCGGCGCAAACCACGCGCCGCAAACGCCCCGCCAGTGTGAAGGTGGCCCAGGTCTGCTGGCCGCTGGGCGGTGCCGCCGACGCCACGCCCGCCGCACACTGCCACCGCAGGCGCAGCGCGTGGACGCTCAACGATGCCATCCCGCCGACCTTCATCGACCGCGTGCGTGATCGCGGCCTGGTCGAGACGATCTGGCTCGACCCGCACAGCCGGTTGCGCACACTGCCGGAATGCAATCCACAGGCCCTGCCGCGCAGCATCGCCCGCTGGCCAACGCAGCTGGAACCCTGGCTGTCGCCCGGCGACCGCGTCCGTTTCAGCCCGCCGGACTGGCAGGCCGACTGCGCCGCACCGCGGCCGGGCGGCAGCCTGCGTATCGCCGGCCTGTCCGCCGGCACCACCCTGCGGCCGACGCCCGGGCGTCGCAGCGCCAGCATCACGGTGCGCAGCGTCGGCGGCAACGGGCGGCAGTACTGGCTGCTGGATGGACGCCTGACGCGCGTCGCGCCCGCCGGCAGCGCCCTGAGCTTCGAAATCGCCGAGGCCGGCGCGCACACGCTGACCGCGATGGATGCCAACGGCCAGTACGCCAGCATCGCCTTCGACCTCAAGCAATAAGCGCTGGCCACGCGCCACCCGCAGGCCACCGCTTGCCCCCGGGCCGCCCCTGGGGCGCCCGGTGGTTTACCATGAGCGCCGTTCCGCACTGTAGCGAGCCGATCTTGCAGCCTGTCACCCTCGACGCCCGCACCCGTTTCCTGCTTTTCGCCCTGCCCCTGCTGGCTTTCCTGCTGAACCTGGGCGGCGCGCCGCTGTTCGACGTGGATGAAGGCGCCTTCTCCGAAGCGACGCGGGAGATGTTCGAGCGCGGCGACTTCCTGTCCACCTGGCTCAATGGCGAGCCGCGCTTCGACAAGCCGATCCTCATCTACTGGCTGCAGGCGATCTTCGTCTTCATCCTCGGCCCCAACGAGTGGGCCTTCCGCCTGCCCTCGGCGCTGGCGGCCACCTTCTGGGCATACGCTGTCGGCCGCTTCACCGCGCCGCGCTTCGGCCGCGATGCCGCCATCATGGCCACGGCCATTGTGGCGACCTGCATCGGCACCCACATCATCGGCCGCGCCTCCACCGCCGACTCGCTGCTCAACATGTTGCTGGCGCTCGCCTTGATGGATGGATGGCGCCACCTCGAAGGCGGTGGCCGCGCACCGCTGCTGCGCAGCTACCTGTGGATCGCGCTGGGCGTGCTGACCAAGGGGCCCATCTCCCTGCTGGTACCCGGCGCCACCACCCTGCTCTACTGCCTGAGCGTGGGGCGCTGGCGTGACTGGCTGCGCAGCGTGTTCGACCCGCTGGGCTGGCTGATCCTCATCGGCGTGGCCGCGCCCTGGTACGTCGCGGCACTGGTGATCCACGGGCAGGATTTCATCGACGGCTTCTTCCTGCGCCACAACGTGCAGCGCTTCTCCGGCACGCTGGAGGGGCACTCCGGCACCCTGTTCTACTACGTGCTGATCGTGCCGGCCCTGCTGTTGCCCTGGACCAGCTTCCTCATCGCTGCGCTGACGAAACTGCGCAGCGACGTGCGTGAGCCGATGCGCCGCTTCCTGTGGATCTGGGCCGGCTTCGTGGTGGTGTTCTTCTCGCTGTCCGGCACCAAGCTGCCGCACTACGCGCTGTATGGCTGTACGCCGCTGTTCGTGCTGCTGGGCGCGCACCGCAATACCTTGCGCAATCCCTTCCTGGCCGCCCTGCCTGCCCTGCTGCTGCTGGGCGTGCTCGCGGCCCTGCCCTGGTTGCTGCAGCACTCGCTGGAGGCCGGCTGGGTGCGTGACCGCTTCTACAACATGCAGGTTGCCCGCCTCGGCGACGCGCTGCAGCCGGCCTACCTGCCGGCGCTGATCTGCGCACTGGTGCTGTCCCTTGGCGTCGCCCTGCGCCATCGCGCGCCGGCCTGGCGCCGCGTGGTGCTGATCGCCGGCGCGCAGACCGTGCTGCTGTGCCTGCTGGTCACGCCCTTCGTCGGTGACGTGCTGCAAGGCCCCACCAAGCGCGCGGCGCTGGCCGCCCGCAACCATCCGGGGCCGGCGGTGCAGTGGAATTTCCATGCGCCCAGCTTCAGCGTCTACCGCCAGCAACAGACCCCCGCCCGGCCGCCGCAGCCCGGAGACCTGGCGCTGACCCGTGCCGACCGCCTGCCGGCCGATGCCCCGGTCGACATCCTGTTCGCGGAAGGCGGCGTGCGGCTGGTGAAAGTGCGTTGAGCATGCACGACGCCACCTCCGGCCGCGCCCTGCGACAGCTCACCGTCTGGTTGCTACTGCTCACCGCCTACCGCATCTGGGTCATCCCCCACCTGGGTGTCAGCCTGTACGTCGACGAGGCGCAGTACTGGACCTGGGCGAAAGAACTCGACTGGGGCTACTACTCCAAGCCGCCCGTGGTGGCCTGGCTGATCGCCGCCAGCACCGCACTCTTCGGCGACGGCCTGATCGCCGTGAAGCTGCCCAGCCTGTTGCTGTACCCGGCGACCAGCTTCGTGCTGTTCGCGCTGGTGCGGCATCTCTATGACGCCGCGCTCGCCCTGAAGGTGGCCGTCGCCTTCTCGCTGATACCGCTGGTGTCCGCGCTCGGCCTGTTCGTGTCGACCGACGCGCCGCTGCTGTTCTGCTGGGCGGCCGCGATGCTGGCGCTGGTCCGCGCACTCGAAGACAACCGCTGGACGCACTGGCTGCTGCTGGGCGCGCTCGTCGGCATCGGCCTGATGGCGAAGTACACGATGGCGGCCTTCGGACTGTCGGCTGCGCTGTACGTGCTGATCGACGCCCGGCGCCGCCACCACCTGCTCAACCCGAAGCTGTGGGTCGCGATGTTGCTGGCCGCGGCCATCCTCGCACCCAACCTGTGGTGGAACTGGCAGAACGACTTCCCGACGCTGCGCCACACGGCCGACATCACGCACGTTGCCGGCAACGACAAGAGCGGCAACCTCGGGGAATTCCTGCTGGCCCAGGTCGGCTCGCTCGGCCCGGTATTCGCGCTGGCTTTCATCGCGTCGCTGCTGCTGGCGTGGCGCACGCGCGGCGAAGCACGCATGCAGCTGCTGCTGTGTTTCGCGTTGCCCCTGTTGCTGATCACCACCGCCCAGTCGGAACGCGCCGAGGCCAACGGCAACTGGGCCGCACCCGCGCTGGTCGGCGCGCTGATCCTCGCCACGCTGTGGCTGTCGCAGCGAAGCGCCGGCTGGTGGCGCAGTGCCATCGCCGTCAATGCCGTGCTGATGCTGGCGGTGTACCACCTGCAGGACGTCTGGCACCTGACCGGCCGCGAACTGCCCCCGCGCTGGGACCCGCTGAACCGCGGTCGCGGCTTTCCGGAACTGGCTCAACAGGTGCGCCCATTGCTCATCCAGCACCCGGACGCCTACCTGCTGGTGGATGACCGCGCCTATGCCGCGCACATGCTCTACGAGCTGCGTGACCTCAAGCCGCAACTGGCAAGCTGGAACCGTGACCCGCAGGGCCGCATCGCCAGCCACTACCAGCTGACACGTCCGCTGGACGAGCGCTACGCCGGCCGCACCGCCATCCTGGTTTCGAAGTGGGAGCCTTCTGAGATCCTCGCGGCCTTCGACGAGGCAGCCACCCCGCAGCACTGGCAGCTGGCGATCGCCGAAGGACGCAGCCGCGAAGCCTGGCTGACCGTGGTGAAGGGCTACAGAGGCCGCCCTTAGCATGTGCCCCTGGACGTGCCTCAGACGTGCCTGGGCGTGCCCTTGCGCATGCACTCGCCGCCAGCGCCTCTGGCGGCCACGCACTCACTCCTTGGGCGGCGGATTGATGTAGCGCACCGGCAGGCCGACCAGCACTGCACCGCCGACGATGTTGCCCAGCGTGCTGTACAACAAGTTGTGCGCGGCATCCCCGAAGCCCAGCGAACCGCCGCCGAGCATGCTCATCGAGAAAGTGCCCATGTTCGCGATCGAGTGCTCGAAGCCGAGGTAGAGGAAGATGAACACCACGGCGATGATGATTGCGATCTTCGCCATGTCCTCTTTCATCGCCATCGACAGGCGCACGGCCAGGCACACGATCCAGTTGGCCAGGATGCCCTTCACGAAGATGACGAATCCCGCCTGGTGCGCCTTGTGCAAGGCGCCCGTGTGCAGCAGGTGATCGGCCGGCAGCGCCAGCGATCCGGCGAAGTACAGCAGGCCGGCGACGATCAGCGCGCCAACCAGGTTGCCCAGGTAGCAGGCCGTCCACAGGAAGCTGGTCTGCGCCCAGCTGGTCTGCCCCTCCGCCGATGACATGGCGAGGTACATGTTGTTGCTGGTGAAGAGCTCCGTGTTGGAGAACACGATCATCGACAACCCGACGCCGAAGAAGGCCGAGGCCAGCACCTTGCCCCAGGGCGAGTCGTGCAGGTCGTTGCCGAGCGACCAGTACACGAAGACCACGATGGACAGGTACATGCCGGCAAGGATTGCCCTCAGCATGTAGCGGACGGGATCCTGCGCGAGCAGCGACGCCTTGCGTACGCCGGTGGCGGTGGATTTCTCGACGATGGGGCGATCGATCATGGCGGCCTCTTCCGGGATGTGCGATGACGCATTGGCGGCGTCATTCTGGCGCCATTGCAGCACGAGGCCGGCTCCCGTGGTTTGTCGCGCAGCAACAAATTCCGGCGATGCAGGCCGCCGGAAAGCGGAAGGGCCGCTTGCGCGGCCCTTTCCGGACTGGTCAGCGACGCTTCGCTCAGAGCGTGTGGCCGAGGATCAGCGCAAAGGCGGCCTGCTTGGACGGCCGCATGATGGAGTCGCGCAGCAGGCTGGACATCGGCACCTTGAGCGTCGGCGAATCGAACCAGCGCGCGTAGATGGCGTTGATCTCGCCGCTGGCATAAAGCTGCGACAAGGTGCGGTCCACCAGCGACAGCAAGGCCGCATCGCCCTTGCGGACCATGATGCCGTAGGGCTCCACGGACAGATAGCTCTCGCCGAGCCGGTAGCGTTGTGCGTCCGGGATCGTGCTCAGCATGCCCTGCAGCAGCACGTCGTCCTGCGGGAAAGCCGCCACCTGGCCGGCCTGCAGTGCCTTCAGGGCGTCGCCGTTGCTGGGGAAGCTCACCAGTTGCATGGTGCCTACCTCGGCCTCACGCAGCTGGCTGAACAGCTTCTCCGAGGTCGTGCCCTTGCTCAGCGCCACCTTCTTGCCGGCCAGCGCCTGCGGGCTGGTGAGGGCGGCATCCGAACTCAGGATCTTCATGCCGGCCACGAAGAAGGTGTAGCTGAAGTCCACCTGCTCCTGCCGCGCACGGGTGTTGGTGGTGGAGCCGCACTCCAGGTCGATGGCGCCGGCCACCAGCTTGGGAATGCGCTCAGCGCCCGCGACGGTAAGGTAGTTCACCTTCAGGTCGGGCATCTTCAGCTCACGCTTGATCGACTCCACGACGCGCTGGCACAGCTCGACGGAATAGCCCACCGGTCGCTTGTCGGCATCCAGGAAGGAGAACGGCCGCGCCGATTCCCGGTTGCCGATGGTGATGCTGCGGGTCTGGCGGATCTTCTCCAGGGTGTCAGCCGCCAGCGCAGGAGCAGCAAGAGTTGCTGCGGTAAGGGCGAGCGCCGCAAGGCGCACGGGGAGAGAAACGACTGCCATGTGATGCACTCCTGCTGGCCTTATGGGCCGTCCACAACAAAAACAGCCGCCAGGGCGGCTGCGCTACGGGTATACCCGCATTTTGTCAGACAATCGGCTTGCAGGTATGCAGGAAATGGATGGTCGGTATCTCCCGCTGAAAACAGAACGCCGGCATGCACCGGCGTCTTGTCGCCCGCATGAAAAAAGGCCGCTTGCGCGGCCTTCTTGCTGGCTGGGACGGGGCGGTATCAGTCGCCCATCGCCTTGATGTGGCCGACGACTTCCCCCGCCACCTGCTGGGCGCTGCCGTACAACAGGCGGCAGTTCTCGGCGTAGAACAGGGCGTTCTCGATGCCCGAGTAGCCCGCGCCCTTGCCGCGCTTGATGACGATGACGTTCTGGGCCTTGTCCGCGTCCAGGATCGGCATGCCGTAGATGGGGCTGCTCTTGTCGGTGCGGGCGGACGGGTTCACCACGTCGTTGGCACCGATGACGAGTGCCACGTCGGCCAGCGGGAATTCGGCGTTGATCTCTTCCAGGTCGAAGATCTTGTCGTAGGGCACGCCGGCTTCGGCCAGCAGCACGTTCATGTGGCCCGGCATGCGGCCGGCCACCGGGTGGATGGCGAACTTCACTTCCACGCCCGCCTTTTCCAGCAACTGGGCCATCTCCCACACCTTGTGCTGCGCACCGGCCACCGCCATGCCGTAGCCCGGCACGATGATGACCTTGGAGCCGTAGCGCATCATCGCGGCGGCATCCAGCGCACCCACTTCCTTCATGCTGCCTTCCACCGTCGCGCCGCCCGCCTGGGCTTCGCCACTGAGCGGCTGGAAGATGATGTTGGTGATCGGGCGGTTCATCGCCTTGGCCATCAGCTGGGTGAGCAGCGTGCCGGCCGCGCCCACCACGATGCCCGCGATGATCAGCGCCGGGTTGCCCAGCACATAGCCTTCGAAGCCCACCGCCAGACCGGTGAAGGCGTTGAACAGGGAGATCACCACCGGCATGTCGGCGCCGCCGATGGGCATGGTGATGACCACGCCCAGCACCAGCGACAGGATGAAGAAGGACAGGATCTGCACGCCGGTCATCTTGTCGGACAGCAGGACCATCGACAGGCCCACCACCAGCGTGGCGCCGGCCAGGGCGATGTTCCAGATGTTCTGCCCGGGCAGGCGGTAGGCCTTTTTCATCAGGCCCTGCAGTTTTGCGAAGGCGATGCAGGAACCGGAGAAGGACACCGCACCGATCAGCGCGCCCAGCACCGCCAGGGCGATGGTCAGCTCGCCGTGCGCTTCATGACGGACGAATTCCACCGCGGCGATGGCCGCCGCGGCGCCACCACCCATGCCGTTGTAGATGGCGACCATCTGCGGCATGTCGGTCATCTTGACGATCTTGCCGCTCCACCAGGCCACGCCACCGCCGATGGCGATGGCCGCGATCATCAGCGCGAAGTTGCCCATGCCGGGCGTCAGGAAGGTGGCGACGGTCGCCACCACCATGCCGACACCGGCCCAGATGATGCCGCGCCGCGCCGTGACCGGCGAGGACATGCTCTTGAGACCGACGATGAACAGCACCGCGGCCGCGAAATACGAGATCTGGACGATCGCGCTGGCACTCATTGATGGCCCCCTGCCTTCTTCTTGTCGGACTTGAACATCGCCAGCATGCGTTCGGTGACGACGTAACCACCCGCCGCGTTGGCGGCCCCCAGCAGCACGGCGACGAAACCGATGGCCTGCTCCAGCGGCGTCTCGGCGCGACCCAGCGCAACCATCGCGCCGACCAGCACGACACCGTGCACGAAGTTGGAGCCGCTCATCAGCGGGGTGTGGAGGATGACGGGCACCCGCGAGATCACCTCGTAACCGGTGAATGCCGCGAGCATGAATATGTAGAGCGCGGTAAAGCCTTCCATGATTTCTTGTTCTCCTCGCGTGGCTTACAGGCCCAGGGCCTTCTTGACGCCTTCGTGGCGCAGCGCCCCTTCGTGGGTGAGGCAGGCGCCGGCCAGCACCTCGTCCTCCCAGTCCAGCTTCAGCTCGCCGTCCTTGATCATCGGACCGATGAAGTTGAAGAGGTTGCGCGCGAACATGTCGGACGCGTGGGTCGCCATGCGGCTGGGCAGGTGGCTGGGGCCGACGAGGGTGGCCGGACCGACCTGCACCACGTCACCCGACACCGTGCCCTCGACGTTGCCGCCGCTCTCCGCCGCCATGTCGACGACGACCGAACCCGGCTTCATGCCGGCGACCATCGCGGCGGTGATGATGCGCGGCGCGCATTTGCCGGGAATCGCCGCCGTGGTGATGAGCACGTCGCATTGCGCCACCGCCTTGGCGAGGCGGTCTGCCTGCTGCTGCTTCTCTTCCTCGGTCAGTTCGCGGGCATAGCCGCCGCTGCCAGCCGCCGACACGCCGGTGTCGACGAACTTCGCGCCCAGCGATTCAATCTGCTCGCGCGTCTCGGGGCGCACGTCATACGCTTCCACCATCGCGCCCAGGCGCTTCGCCGTCGCGATGGCCTGCAGGCCCGCCACGCCGGCACCGATCACCAACACCTTGCTGGGACGGATGGTGCCGGCCGCGTAGGTCAGCATCGGGAAGAACTTCGGGCAGTGGCTGGCGGCGATCAGTACACACTGATAGCCGGCACAGGCCGCCTGCGAAGACAGGATGTCCATGCTCTGCGCACGCGAGATGCGCGGCAGCAGTTCCATGGCGAAAGAGGTGATGCCGCGCGACAGCAACTTCTGCACGCGATTCTCGCTCGCGTACGGCTGCAGCATGCCGAGCAGCACGCTGCCGTGTTTCATCTGGTCGATGACTTCCAGCGACGGTGCGGTCACCGTCAGCAGGATGTCGGATTGCGCCAGCACTGCCTCGGCGGTGGGCAGGGCCTGTACGTCGCCGAAGGCTGCGTCATCGATGTGGGCACGCGTGCCCGCGCCGGACTGGATCACGATGGTGGCACCCGCCTGGCGGTATTTCTTGACCACATCGGCCACCAGCGGCACGCGTCGCTCCGCCTGATCCGCCTCCTGCAACACTCCCAG
Organism: Uliginosibacterium sp. H1; assembly: GCF_036017065.1. Taxonomy (NCBI): domain Bacteria; kingdom Pseudomonadati; phylum Pseudomonadota; class Betaproteobacteria; order Rhodocyclales; family Zoogloeaceae; genus Uliginosibacterium; species Uliginosibacterium sp. H1. Next base: position 313,996 of record NZ_JAYXHR010000001.1, on the reverse strand, counting down.
TGTCAGAGCCATTTATTCGTGTTCTCCTGATGGTTTGTCACACGTTTGCCCGATGCATCATACTCAACCAGAGGATAACAGGGACGCATAGCACCATGCCGGAAACACCTGCCAACAACGAGTCGAGCCCGACGCCGACGACCGGTCCTGCCGTGCCGGAAAATACCGGCAAGGCCCCCAGGACCCGATCGCAACGGCGTGCCGCAAAGCGCCGCAGGAACTACGCCCGCAAGCTCGGACAACCGGCCGGTAGTGTGCAGCATGTGGGCGATGTGCTCATGTCGAAGATCAACATCACGCTCTTCGACTACGACGAGAAGGAACTCGAGGAAGTGTCCTTCGAGTCGATCGAAGGCTCGCGCGGCTACCACCGCCAGCACCGCATGCTGTGGCTGAACGTGCATGGCCTGCACGACACGCAGGTCATGCAGGAGATCGGCCGGCGCTTCAACCTCCACCCGCTCGTGATGGAGGACATCGCCAACACCGAGCAACGACCCAAGGTCGACGACTACGGCGACTACCTCTACATCGTGTTGCGTGCCTTCAAGTACGACGACGCGAACAGCGATGCACTGAGCCACCAGATCAGCCTGGTGCTCGGCCGTGACTTCGTGCTGAGCTTCCAGGAAGAGCCGACCGGCCTGTTCGAACCGATCCGCCAGCGCCTGCGCAAGGACAACTGCGTGCTGCGGCGCCTGGGCAGCGATGCCCTCGTGCACAACCTGATCGACGCCGTGGTGGACCCCTACTTCGTGGTGGTCGAAGCCATCGCCGACGACGTGGAGCAACTGGAAGACCTGCTGATCACCGATGCACCGGTCAATCCGCTGGAGCGCATCAACCACTTCAAGCGCGAGACCCTGGAGCTGCGCCGCGCCGCCTGGCCGACACGGGAAGTGCTCAACAGCCTGTTGCGCCACACCGGGGGATTCTTCACCGCGGAGACCCAGCTCTACCTGCGCGATGTGTACGACCACTCGGTGCATGTGATCGAACACCTGGATTCGCTGCGTGACCTGATCGGCGACCTGCTGGACATTCACCTGTCGGCGGTCAGCAACCGCCTGAACCTGGAAGTGCGGCTGCTCACGGTGGTGACCATGCTGTTCGCCCCCGCCACCCTGGTCACCGGCTTCTTCGGCATGAACTTCGAGTACCTGCCGCTGCTGAAGCACAGCAACGGCTGGATCGAGGCCTTGGCCATCATGTTCGCGCTGGCCGTCGGCATGGGGCTGGTGTTCTGGCGCAAGCGCTGGCTGGACGCCAAGCGGGCCTGAGCAACAAGGGTCCGGGCAAGCGGGCCTGAACAGCCCGCTACGCTGGACACTGCGTCGAAGCTTGCCTCAGTCGGGCAGCGCGTACAGCTGGAACACGGCGCTCATCACCCGGGTGGGCTCACCGTACGGCTGCAGCCAGTGGTTGTAGGTGGTCTGGATTTCACCGCTGCGATAGAACCGCGACAGCGCGCGGTTCACCTCGTATCGGAAGGCCGGGTCGCGGGCCATCATCAGCGCGTAGGGCTCCACCGAGAACATGTCCTGCATGAGGCTGTAGGCGCGTCCCGGTGCATCCAGCGCGGTTCCCACCAGGACGCCGCGGTCGCCGGCCAGCAGGTCGACCTTGCCGGCATCGATGGCGTTGATGCCATCGCGATAATCGGTCAGCGTCACCAGCTGGGCGTTGACGCCCACCGCGGCCAGCGCCGGGCCGATCCGGCTGGCGCCGGTGGTGCCGGCCACCACGCCGATGCGCTTGCCCTGCACATCCGTCGTCTTCGTGAGCTGGGCACCGGCCAGTGACATCAGCGACAGCCCGTCGACGAAGATCGTGTGGCTGAAATCCACCTGCGCCTCGCGCGCCAGCGTGCGGGTCGTGGTGCCGCATTCCAGATCGACGGTTCCCTTGCGCACCTGGTCCACGCGGTCCGCCGGCGTGACCGCCTGCCAACGCGTCTTCAACTGTGGCAGGCGCAAGCGCTCGGCCAGCGCCGCCGCCACCGTCTTGCACAGGTCCACCGAGTAGCCTGCCGGTTGGCCGTCCACACCCTTGAAGGAAAAAGGTCGCGCATCGCTGCGGTAACCAAGCACGACCGTGCCGGTGCGCTTGATGCGCGCCAGCGTGTCCTCGTTGGCGGGAGCGGCGCTGGCCGCTGCGCTCTGGGCCTGCCCCGGCAGCGACAGCAGGGCCATCATGATGGCCAGACCGAGGCAGATGAGGCGGAAGAACGTGGACCGTACCGGCAGCATATTCCCGCCCGCATCGCCGCCTGCATCGCCGCCCGCATCCGCCTGCTGGCGGCTGACGGTCAAGCAGCGCGGCAAGCCGTGACGGATGCCGGTCTGCGCGTGCAGGCTTGTGCCCTGCCCCTGCAGCTTGCCCCACAGATGCGCCATTGGTCCCGCGCCTGCCACCCGCGGATGACAAGACCGTTGTGCCTGCTGCGCGTCCGTCCGGCCAGCGAACGGGCAATCCCTGTGTCGAGCTTGAAGGTACATGCGTTGTCTCGTGTAGTTATCGTTCAGACCTTCGTCCGCCATCCCCGGCGGTCTCCGGCGTTTTCAGTCAGCCAGCTCGGGGCGGTCACGGAATTGTGCCAGCGCCTCCGGGTTGGCCAGTGATTCCACGTTCCTGACCGGCTGGCCATGCACCATCGCGCGCACCGCCAGTTCCACGATCTTGCCACTCTTGGTCCGCGGGATGTCCGCTACTTGCACGATCCGTGCCGGCACATGGCGCGGACTGGCGTTGTCGCGGATCACCTTGCGGATGCGCGCCTCGATTCCCTCGTCCAGTTGCAGGCCGTCGCGCAGCCGTACGAACAGTACCACCCGCACGTCATGTTCCCAGTCCTGGCCGATGACCACGGACTCCAGTACCTCGTCCAGCTTTTCCACCTGGCGATAGATCTCCGCCGTACCGATGCGTACGCCTCCCGGGTTGAGCGTGGCGTCCGAGCGGCCGTGGATGATCAGCCCGCCGTGCTCCGTTTCCTCGCACCAGTCGCCATGGCACCACACGCCGGGAAAGCGCTCGAAGTAGGCCGCACGATAGCGGGCACCATCCGGATCGTTCCAGAAACCGATCGGCATCGCCGGAAAGGGTTTCGTGCACACCAGTTCGCCCTTGCCGGCGTGCACGGGATGGCCGTCGTCGTCGAACACCTCCACCGCCATGCCCAGCCCCTTGGCCTGGATCTCGCCACGCCACACCGGCCCGGCCGGATTGCCGAGCACGAAGCAGGACACGATGTCGGTACCACCGGAAATCGACGACAGGCAGACGTTGGGCTTGACGTCGCGATACACGTAGTCGAAGCCTTCGTGCGACAGCGGACTGCCTGTCGACAGGATGCCACGCAGGGCACTCAGCACGTGCGTCTCCACCGGCCGGTGGCCCAGCTTGTGGGCCGCATCGATGAACTTGGCCGATGTTCCGAAGTGGGTGAACTGCTCGTCGCGGCAGTAGTCCCACAGCACCTGGCCGTGATGACCGGCGAAGGGCGAGCCGTCGTAGAGCATCAGCGTCGCACCGCTGGAAAGACTGGAAGCGAGCCAGTTCCACATCATCCAGCCGCAGGTGGTGTAGTAGAAAAGCCGGTCGCCGGCCTGCACGTCGGCATGCAGTTGCAGTTCCTTGATGTGCTGCAACAAGGTGCCGCCGGCGCTATGCACAATGCACTTGGGCACTCCGGTGGTGCCGGACGAATACAGGATGTACAGCGGATGGCCGAAGGGCAACGGGGTGAAGTCGATGCGCACCGCGTCATGGCAGGGCTCGACGAAATCTCCCCACATCTTCGCGGCACGGATGCCGCGCAGGTCGTGCTGCGCATGGATGTAAGGCACCACGACCACCTCGCGCACGCTCGGCAGGCCATCGACGATTTCCGCCAGCCGCGACAGCGCATCGATGCGCTTGTCGGCGTACAGCGCGCCATCGGCCGCGATCAGGACCACCGGCTCGATCTGCCCGAAGCGGTCCAGCACGCCCTGCACGCCGAAGTCCGGCGAGGCCGAGGAGAAGATGGCGCCGATGGCGGCCGAGGCCAGCATCGCGATGACCGTCTCCGGCATGTTGGGCATGTAGGCAGCCACCCGGTCGCCCGGCTTCACGCCAGCATCACGCAGGGCCGCGGCCAGGCGCGCGACCTCGCGGTGCAGCTCGGCATAGCTCAGGCGACGGCGTACTTCCAGTTCGCCCCGGAAGACGATGGCCTCGCGATCGGGCGTTTCGTTGCAGAAGCGCAGCAGGTTTTCCGCGAAGTTCAGGCGCGCATCCGGAAACCACTGCGCGCCCGGCATGCGCCCGACATCGACCAGCACGCGCGCGCCCGGCTCGCCCACCACGCCGGCGAAGTCCCACAGGGCGCGCCAGAACAGCGGCGCATTGTCGACCGACCAGCGATGCAGGGCCGCGTAGTCCGGCAGGTGCACGCCGTGACGCCCGGCCAGTTGCCGCTGGAAGGCGGCAAGCCGGGTACGTGCTATCCAGGCGGCATCAGGCTGCCACAGCGGCCGGTCGTGCATGCAATTCCTCTGGCTGAAGTTCCATGGGCGCCTCGCAGGTCGCGACACCGCAGCTCCATACAGAGTAGACCCCGGCGGGGCTTGCCTCGGCCATCAGGGATGTCACTAGGCTTGACCTTCTGGCGCCTGGCCGGTCGCCTGCACCGGCCCTGCCCCACCCAGTTATAGCCGCATGACGCACGGTCTCCCGCGACCTGCGCTAAATTACGCCCGCCCGATACAAGGAGAGATGCAACGTGGAACGCGAATCGATGGAGTTTGACCTGCTGATCGTCGGCGGTGGTCCGGCCGGCCTGGCAGCGGCGATCCGCGCGAAGCAACTGGCCGCCCGCGACAATCGCGAAATCAGCGTCTGCCTCATCGAGAAAGGCAGCGAGATCGGCGCCCACATCCTCTCCGGCGCGGTCTTCGATCCACGCGCTCTCGACGAACTGCTGCCCGACTGGAAGAGCCTGGGCGCGCCCATGGACACGCCGGTCACCGAGGACCGCTTCTACTTCCTGGGCAAGGACGGCGGCCAGCGCGTGCCCACGGCCCTGCTGCCGGATGTCTTCCACAACGAAGGCAACTACATCATCAGCCTCGGGCAGTTCTGCCGCTGGCTGGGCGAACAGGCCGAGGCGCTGGGCGTGGAGATCTACCCGGGCTTCGCCGGCGCCGAGGTGCTTTACGAAGAGAGTGAGCTCGGTGGCCGCGTGGTCGGCGTCGCCACCGGCGACATGGGCCGCCTGCACGACGGCAGCGAGGGTCCGCAGTTCCAGCCGGGCATGGCCCTGCTGGCCAAGTACACGCTGTTCGCCGAAGGCTGCCGCGGCAGCCTGGGCAAGCAACTGGAAGCCCGCTTCAACCTGCGTGGCGGAAGCGACCCGCAAACCTACGGACTCGGCGTCAAGGAATTGTGGGAGGTGCCGGATGCCGTGCACCAGCCCGGGCTGGTGATGCACACCGCCGGCTGGCCGCTGCCCGCCGACACCTACGGCGGCAGCTTCATCTACCACCTGGACAAGAACCTGGTGGCCATCGGCTACGTGATGGGGCTGGACTACCAGAACCCCTACCTGTCGCCGTTCGAGGAATTCCAGCGTTTCAAGCAGCACCCGCTGGTGCGCCCGATGCTGGCGGCCGGCAAGCGCATCGGCTACGGCGCCCGTGCGCTGACCGCGGGCGGCCTGCAATCCCTGCCCAGGCTGGTGTTCCCCGGCGGCGCGCTGATCGGCGACAACGCCGGCTTCCTCAATGCCGCCCGCATCAAGGGCAGCCACACCGCGATGAAGAGCGGCATGCTGGCGGCCGAAGCCATCCACGACGCGCTGATTGCCAACCGCCGCGGCGACACGCTGGACGCCTATCCGGAAGCCTTCCGCCAGAGCTGGCTGCACGAGGAGCTGTACCGCGCGCGCAACTTCAAGCCCTACATGAAGCGCGGCCTGTGGCTGGGCAGCCTGCTGTTCGGCATCGACCAGAAACTGCTGGGTGGCAAGGCGCCGTGGACCCTGCCCAACCAGGCCGATCACACCCGCCTGCGCCCAGCCGCCGAATTCGCCCCCATCGACTACCCGAAGCCGGATGGCGTGGTGAGTTTCGATCGCCTCTCCTCGGTCTTCCTCAGCAACACCAACCATGCCGAGGACGAACCCTGCCACCTGGTGCTGCGCGATCCGGCCAAGGCCATCACGCTGAACCTGGCGGTCTACGACTCCCCGGAGCAGCGCTACTGCCCGGCCGGCGTATACGAGATCGTGCGGGAGAACGATCAGCCCCGCCTGCAGATCAACGCGCAGAACTGCGTCCACTGCAAGACCTGCGACATCAAGGACCCGTCGCAAAACATCGACTGGCTGGTGCCGCAGGGCGGCGAAGGACCGATCTACGGACAGATGTAAGAGGCATTGGACGCAATGCCTGTCGGAATTCCGCAACGCCATAGGCCGGATGCATAGCCAAAGGTCCGGGGATATGGCGGAGGCAAGGCGGCAGGATTAGAGTGGGCGCAGCCACGTGGGAGCCCACCGATGACTCACCCGCCGTCAGCAGCGCCGCACCGCCGCAGCTACCCGCTGCACATCCACATCTCCACGCTGTTTCTGGTGCTGGTGCTGGCGATCGGCATCGTCCTCAGCATCCTCAACTACCAGCGCAGCTCGGAGATCGTCTCCCAGGCGACCGACGATCTCTTCGTGCGTATCGCCCGCGAGACGGTGAGCGAGCTGGAGAAGCTGATCCGGCCTGCGGATACGGCCACCCGCCTGCTGGCGCAGCAACGCGCCGTCCGCGCCACGAACCTGAACGACCGCCTGGACAGCCTGGGCTACTACGTCACCGCGCTGCAGGCCAACCCGAGCATCGTCAGCTTCTACGCCGGCTACGAGGACGGTGACTTCTTCCTCGTCCGACGCATCAACAGCGAGGCCGAACAACGCACGCTGCAGGCTCCGCCCGGCACCGCCTACGTGGTGCAGAGCATCGAGCGGGATGCCGTCCGCCCCGCCACCGCGGAGTACCTCTACTACGACAGTGCGCTGAACCTGCTGGGGCGGCAGCCCAGGCCCGAGTACCTGTCCTACGACCCACGCCAGCGCGGCTGGTACGCGCTTGCCGCCCAGGCCCCGGACGTACGCCGTACCGATCCGTACGTCTTCTTCACCACCGGCAAGGTCGGTATCACCCTGACCCAGCGTTCGCCGAGCGGCCCCGCCACCGTCGGCAGCGACATCCAGCTCGACGCGCTGGCCGAGCTGCTGCAACGCCAGCGGGTGACACCCGCTTCCGAGGTCGTCATCTTCGACAACGCAGGCCGCGTCGTGGGCTACCACGACGAGGAACGCACGGTGCGCCGCGACCCCGGCACGCCCACGCCCAGGCTGTCGACCGTTACCGAGCTGGACGCGCCCGCCCTGTCCCACCTGGTCGCATCGGTCCGCAGCAGTCCTGCGGGCGGCAAGCTGGAATTCGACACCGCGGATGGCCGGTCCTGGCATTCGACGGTCAACCTGCTGCAGGAGCAGAACGACCAGAAGCTCTACCTCGGCCTGGCCGTCCCGGAGAACGAGCTGCTTGCCGAAGTGCGGGAGGCGCGGCGACGTTCCCTGATCCTGTTCGGCGGCCTCGTGCTGCTGTCCATTCCGCTCACCATCTTCAGCGCCCGCCTCATCGCGCGACCGCTGGAACGGCTGGCCGACGAGGCGGAGGCGGTGCGTCATTTCGACTTCAGCAAGCCGGCCAACGTGTCCTCCATCGTCAAAGAGGTGGCAGACCTGGCCGACACGATGGATGGCATGAAGGCCACGATCCGGCGCTTTCTCGACATCACCACCACCGTCGCCGCGGAAGACGACTTCAGCCGCCTGCTGCCGCGCCTGCTCGACGAAACCGCCAGCGCAGCCAAGGCGCACAGCGGCGTGCTGTACCTGGCCACCGACAACGGCGCCTTGCTGACACCGGCCGCCCTGCGCCTGCGCGCGCGTTGCCAGGCAGTTGCCGAACCGGTGGCGCAGGCACTGGGCAATGCGCCGGGCGTGCTGCGCGAGGTCATCTCCACCATCAACGCGCGCGCCATTGCCGGCCGCATCGACGACGCCGAGGCCGAACTCTTCGGCCTGCCGGCGCTCGGCCTGGAGCTGCATGCGGAGCGGCCGGTGATCGCCGTGGCCCTGTACAACCGCAAGCATCAACTGGTGGGCGCCATGCTGCTCTTCGGCGCCGAGGAAGTGGAGAGTGATCGGCTCAGCTTCATCACCGCGCTGTCCGGCAGCGCGGCCGTGTCGCTGGAGTCACGCGAACTGATCAACGCGCAGAAGGAACTGTTCGAAGCCTTCATCCGCCTGATGGCCAGCGCCATCGACGCCAAGAGCCCCTACACCGGTGGCCACTGCGCGCGGGTGCCGGAGCTGACGAAGATGCTGGTGCGCGCCGCCTGCGACACGACCACCGGCCCGTACAAGGATTTCCAGCTCACCCCGGACGAATGGGAGGCCGTGCACGTCGCGGGCTGGCTGCACGATTGCGGCAAGGTCACCACGCCGGAATACGTGGTGGACAAGGCCACCAAGCTGGAGACGATCTACGACCGCATCCATGAAGTGCGCATGCGCTTCGAAGTCCTCAAGCGCGACGCCGAAATCGGCAACCTGCGCAAGCTGCTGGCTGGCGGCGACCCGGCCACCTGCGCCACCGAGCTGGACGCCGCCCTGCGCACGCTGGACGATGAGTTCGCCTTCGTCGCCACCTGCAACGAAGGGGGCGAATTCATGGCACCGGAGAAGGTGGAACGCCTCAGGCAGATTGCCGCCCGCACCTGGCAGCGCACCCTCGACGACCGCATCGGCATTGCGCACGAGGAACGCACCCGCAAGGAGGATTCACCCGCCGTACCACTGCCCGCCACCGAGGCCCTGCTGGCGGACAAACCCGAGCACCGCATCGAGCGCCGCGAGGCCGAGCGCTTCGGCCCGGGCAATCCCTGGGGGTTCAGGCTGGACACGCCGGAACTGCTGTACAACCGCGGCGAGCTGTACAACCTGTCGGTCGGACGCGGCACCCTGTCGGCAGAGGAGCGCTACAAGATCAACGACCACATCACGCAGACCATCATCATGCTCAGCGCCCTGCCCTTCCCCAAGCACCTGCAGAGCGTGCCGGAGCTGGCCGGGGGACACCACGAGAAGATGGACGGCACGGGCTACCCGAAGCGCCTGACGCGGGACCAGATGAGCCCGGTGGCGAGAATGATGGCGATTGCCGACATCTTCGAGGCGCTTACCGCGGCGGACCGGCCGTACAAGAAGGGCAAGACCCTGTCGGAATCGCTGAAGATCATGAGCTTCATGCGCCGCGACCAGCACATCGACCCGGAACTGTTCGAGCTGTTCCTGCGCAGCGGCGTGCACCGCAGCTATGCCGAACGCTACATGCGGCCGGAGCAGATCGACGAGGTGGACATCAACGCCTACCTGTAGCAAGGCCCACGCAAGGCCACCGGAAACACCCGCCGGAAAGACCCGCCGGAAAGACAAAGGGCGCCCGACGGGCGCCTTTGTCTTTCCGGCGTCGGAGGTCAGTCGATGACCAGCGGCGGAAAGGACTTCACCAGATCGTCCAGCGCCTTGATCTGTGCGAGGAAGGGTTCCAGCTTGTCCAGCGGCAGCGCGCTGGGACCGTCGCACTTGGCCTTGGCGGGGTCCGGATGCGCCTCCAGGAACAGGCCGGCAAGGCCCAGGCCCATGCCGGCGCGCGCCAGCTCGGTCACCTGGTCACGGCGGCCGCCGGACGCAGCGGCGCCGGATTCGCGCTGCTGCAGCGCATGCGTCACGTCGAAGATCACCGGCAGGTTGCCGCTCACCTTCTTCATGACGCTGAAGCCCAGCATGTCGACGACGAGGTTGTCGTAGCCGAAGCACGAGCCGCGGTCGCACAGGATCAGTTTGTCGTTGCCGGCTTCCTTGAATTTCTCAACGATGTTGCCGACCTGCGAGGGGCTCAGGAACTGCGGCTTCTTGATGTTGATGACGCGACCGGTCTCGGCCAGCGCCACCACCAGATCGGTCTGGCGCGCCAGGAAGGCGGGCAGCTGCAGTATGTCGACCACCTCGGCCACCTGCTTCGCCTGCCAGGGTTCGTGAACATCCGTGATGACGGGGACGCCGAAGGCCGCCTTCACCGCCTCGAAGATCTTCATCCCCTCCTCCAGCCCCGGGCCGCGATAGGAATGGATGGAGGAACGGTTGGCCTTGTCGAAGCTCGCCTTGAAGACATAGGGAATGCCCAGCTTCTGCGTGACCTTCACGTAGGCCTCGGCCGCCTGCAGCGCGAGGTCGCGCGACTCGAGCACGTTGATCCCGCCAAACAGCACGAAGGGTTTCTGGTTGTCGACCTGGATGCCAGGCTGGATGGTGATGGTAGTCAAGGCGTTTTCCGTTGGTTCAGATGGGTTGTCCTGCCGCCCCGGGCGGGCCGGCGGCAGTTGCGTGGTGGCGTGAGCATAGCCGACCGGCGGCTTCGTTTAGCGTGCGCTGCCCGACCCGGCATGCGGCCCGGCGTGCAAATTCGCCGCTGTGGCTCAGGCGGCAGGCTGCGCTGGCAGGCTCTTGAACATGCAGGCGTAGCTGGCCTCGTTGTGAGGCCCCGCGCCAAGCAGGCTGTCAATGCCGGTACGGAATTCGTCCCGGCTGATCTTGCCGGAATACAGCCGCGAGAGGTTGTCGAAGAAGATCAGGTAGTTCGACTCGGAACTCGCGCCGCGGGTCAGCCAGCGACCGATGTCCTCGTTGCCGATCCGCAGGTTGGGACAGCTCTTCGGCAACTGGTCGACGTAGGCGTTGAAGCCGGTCGCCTTGATGTTGCTCCAGCTCTCCGACGCACAGCCGCCCAGGCTGGCCGCCATGGCCAGCAGGACGCCAACAGCGGACAAGCGGCCCACGGGCCTGGCACACGTTCTGGTCGTCATTGCGGCTCCTCGTCAATCGCACCGGCGGCAATCATCCCGCGCGCCCTACGATCCATGCAAGCCGTCGTGTGCTGCCAGGAACCAGGGGCGCCTTGCAGGACACCCCTGGTTCGCTCAGGGCAGGCCGATCCTGCGAATCGCGATCAGGCGCCCAGCATCAGCTGGTTCACCCGCTTCACGAAGGTCGCCGGATCGTCCAGCGTGCCGCCCTCTGCCAGCAGGGCCTGGTCGAACAGCAGCGCTGCCAAGTCGTCGAAACGCGCCGCGTCGGTCTTCAGGCGTTCGACCAGCGGATGCCCGGGGTTCAGCTCGAGGATGGGGGCGGAGCCCGGCACGTTCTGGCCAGCCGCCTTCAGCAGGCGCGCCAGGTTCATGCCCATCTCGTGTTCGTCGACCACCAGGCAGGCCGGGCTGTCGGTCAGGCGGTTGGTGACGCGTACTTCCTTCACCCGCTCGCCCAGGCTGGCCTTCACGCGCTCCAGCAATTCCTTGTTGGCCTCGGCCTGTTCCTCGGTCTGCTTCTTCTCGGCCTCGTCCTGCAGGCTGCCCAGGTCCAGGTCTCCCTTGGCCACCGACACGACCTGCTTGCCGTCGAACTCGGTGAGGTAACTCATCATCCATTCATCGACGCGGTCGGTCAGCAGCAGGACTTCGATGCCCTTCTTGCGGAAGACCTCGAGGTGCGGGCTGTTCTTCGCGGCATTGAAGCTGTCGGCCGTCACGAAGTAGATCTTGTCCTGACCTTCCTTCAGGCGCGACACGTAGTCGGCAAAGGACACGGACACTTCCGGCGTATCCGCATTCGTCGACGCGAAGCGCAGCAGGCCGGCAATCTTCTCCTTGTTGGCGGCGTCCTCGCCGACGCCTTCCTTCAGCACGCGGCCGAATTCCTTCCAGAAGGTGACGTAGTCATCCTTGCGGTTCTCGGCCATGTCTTCCAGCAGCCCCAGCACGCGCTTGGCGCAACCGGCACGGATGGTGTCGACGTCCTTGCTCTCCTGCAGGATCTCCCGCGACACGTTGAGCGGCAGGTCGCTGGAGTCCACCACGCCGCGCACGAAGCGCAGGTAGTTCGGCAACAGCTTCTCGGCGTCGTCCATGATGAACACGCGACGCACATACAGCTTCAGGCCGTGCTTGGGGTTGCGGTCCCAGAGGTCGAACGGGGCGCGCTTCGGCACGTACAGCAGTTGCGTGTATTCGTGGCGGCCTTCGACGCGGGCATGCGACCAGGCCAGCGGATCTTCGTAGTCGTGCGAGACGTGCTTGTAGAAAGCCTTGTACTCGTCGTCCGTCACTTCGCTCTTGCTGCGTGCCCACAGCGCCTTGGCCTGGTTGATGGTCTCTTCCTCATCGCGCAGGACGTGGGCCTTCTTGTCATCGTCCCACTCTTCCTTCGCCATCAGGATGGGCTGGACGATGTGGTCGGAGTACTTGCGGATGATGCTCTTGAGCTTCCAGGCGGACAGCAGGTCGTCCTCGCCTTCGCGCAGGTGCAGGATGATGTCGGTGCCGCGCAGCGCCTTGGTGTAGGGCTCGATGGTGTATTCGCCCGCCTCGTCGCCCACCATGCTGCATTCCCACTTCACGCCCGCTTCGGCCCCCTGGCCCGCGCGACGGGTCAGCACGGTGACCTTGTCGGCGACGATGAAGGCGGAATAGAAGCCCACGCCGAACTGGCCGATCAGGTTGGCATCCTTCTGCTGGTCGCCGGACAGGCGCGCGAAGAATTCCTTGGTGCCGGACTTGGCGATGGTGCCGAGGTGGTTGATGGCCTCCTCGCGGCTCATGCCGATGCCATTGTCGGAAATGGTGATGGTGCGGCTATCCTTGTCGAAGCCGACACGGATCTTCAGGTCGCTATCGGTCTCGTACAGCGCCGCGTCGTCCAGCGCCTCGAAGCGCAGCTTGTCGCAGGCGTCCGACGCGTTGGAAACCAGCTCGCGCAGGAATATCTCGCGGTTGGAGTACAGCGAGTGGATCATCAACTGCAGCAGCTGCTTGACTTCGGCCTGGAAGCCGCGCTTTTCGGCGCCAGTGGCGGCGCTTGCCTGAGTGCTCGTGGTTTCGCTCATGCGTTCCTCCTTTTGGGTGGCACTTTGTTAACATCGCGCCATATGGGGACGATGCTGCGCCCTTTCAAGAGGTCATTCCACGACCCTGATCAAACAAGGGCTTGCGTTTGCATGCCCGAGGAGAGCAGACCCGGTGCAGGACGAGGATTACACCCAGCTGGGTTCGCCCGGCGACCCGCTGTCCCGACGGCGACCGGCCGTCCAGCTGTCCGGCGACGTCCGCTCGCCGATACGCATGGCCGCCACCATCTTCGGCTCCTATGCCCTCGTCACCCTGCTGATGCTGCTGGGCGTGTGGGCCCTGCTGGCGCAGGATCGCGCCCGCGAGTTCCAGCGGCAGGAAACCCAGATCGCCAGCCTGGCCCGGGCGCTCGACGAGCTGGCCAACCGTAGCTTCGGCCAGGCCGACAACGCGGCCAGCGCCATCGCCCGCAGCATTGTCGACCACGGCCAGCTGGACCCATCCGGCATACGCCATGCCGAGGCCGTCGCTGGCGAATGGCTGTTGCGCCAGCCCTTCCTGCGTGCCATCACCATCGGTGACGCGAAGGGCAACAAGCTGGTGACCGTGCGGCAACGCCAGGCGCCGGGCAACCTGGATGCGCCCCTGAGCGAGTTCGATCCGCGCCGCCGCAACGTGGGCAACCGCCTGGGCATCGGTGCGCCGTTCAAGTCGCAGGACGAGCGCTGGTACATCCCGGCCTTGCGCAACGCCCACGACATGCAGGGCGAGCGCATCGGCGTCGTGTCGCTGCTGATCGACGTCGAGCACTTCGAACACTTCTACCGCGACATCCGCCTGACGGCGCAGGACAGCATCGCGATACTCGACACCAACGGCGTGGTGCTGTTGCGCCTGCCGGTCCTCGACGGCCTGATGGGCAGCGAGGTGCATGACAGTTCACCCTACGACCCCGACGGCAACGCCGACGCCCCGCGCGCCATCACCTATAGCGGCAGCCTGAACGAGGACGCGGAGCCGCGCATGGCGGTCTTCCGTCGCCTGGCGGACTACCCGCTGCGGGTAGTGGTGTCGCGGCCGATGAGCGCAGCGATGGCGGATTTCGAGGAGATGCGTCGCCGCCTGCTGTTCGGTACCGGCACGCTCATTTCACTGCTGGCATTGATGGCGTGGATCAGCTACCACGATGCCTGTCAGCGGGAACTGGCGCGCGAGGAACTGGGCCGCGTCAATGCCACGCTGGAAGAACGGGTACGCCGCCGGACCTCCGAGCTGGAACAGACCAACCGCGAACTGGTGGCCTTCAGCTACACGATCTCGCACGACCTGCGCGCGCCACTGCGGGCGATCAACGGCTTCGCGCACGCGCTGCGCGAGGACTATGGGGATCGCCTGGATGACCAGGGGCGGGAGTACCTCGAGCGCGTCTATCGCGGCAGCATCCGCATGGGCGAACTGATCGACGAGTTGCTGTCGCTGGCCAACATCTCGCGCCAGCCTCTTTCGATCACGACGCTCAACCTGTCGACCATCGCCGAGGACATTTCCAGCGAGTTGCGCACGGCAGACCCTGGTCGCGAGGTGCTGTTCGACATCCAGCCGGGCATCCAGGTGGAGGGGGACGAAGTCCTGCTGCGCAACGCGCTGTACAACCTGCTGCACAACGCCTGGAAGTTCACCCGCAGCCGGCGGCCGGCGGTCATCACCGTCAGCGAGCAGGATGACCGCGAGCACAAACGGATCATCGTCGCCGACAACGGCGTGGGTTTCGACATGGCGCACGCCAAGCGCCTGTTCCAGCCCTTCCAGCAGCTGCACGCACGTCAAGGCTTCGGCGGCACCGGCATCGGGCTGGCGTCGGTACGCCGCATCATCGAGCGACATGGCGGCCGCATATGGGTGGAGTCCGTGCCGGACGAAGGCACACAGTTCAGCTTCACGATGCCTTACCGCGCCTCGGTGATCCGCCGGCGGCGGCGCTCACTCTCGCAACCGCAGAGCGGTGCTCAGGGCTCGTAGCGGATTTCCAGGACGTCGATTTCGCGGGGCCCGCCGGGACTGGCCACCTTCACGGTGTCGCCTTCCCGTGCCTTGAGCAACGCGGTCGCCAGGGGCGAGATCCAGCTGATCCTGCCCTGCGAGGCGTTTGCCTCATCGACGCCGACGATCTGGTAAGTCGCCTCCGCACCGTCCGGATCGCTCACCGTCACGGTGGCGCCAAAAAAGACCTGCTCGGGATTCTGCTGCTCGGCGGGGTCGACAACTACCGCGGACTCCAGGCGTTTGATGAGGAAGCGGATGCGCCGGTCGATCTCGCGCAAACGGCGCTTGCCGTAGAGGTAGTCGCCATTCTCCGAGCGGTCGCCATTGCTCGCCGCCCAGGCCACGACCTGGACCATGTCGGGACGCTCTTTCTTGAGCAGATGGTCGAGCTCACCCTTCAGCGTGGCGTAGCCACGCTTGGTCATGTAGTTACGGGTGCCCGCCGGGAGGCGGGGCGCCCCGTCCAGCTCGTCGTCGTCCTCGCTGTCGTTTTCCTTGACGAATGCCTTGTTCATGCCTGTCGCACTGCTGAAACATCAGTGCGCGATCCTACCGGACTTACTGGTAGATGGCTGGCTGCGTCATCAACGCGTCGAACTGGTCGAGAAAGATGTCGAGATCGGCATCGCGCTCGTCTTCTTCGCCTTCCAGCACCGAGGCAAGCTCGACCCGGAAGCGGGCAGCAGTGTCGCCAGACAGCAGCGTTCCACGGCCAAGGCGCTTGTCGATGACCTCGATCGAGTCGACCGAGGGGTAGGACACCACGTACAGAACCGGATTGTTGAATACGATCTGCATGTCATCACCTCCCCGTTGAAACCTCTCGACGGCCGGGACGGCATTGTCATCGGCCTCAATACTGATTTCGGGTCAGACAGGGGGAAAATCAATAGGTGTTCCCCGCTGCCACTTGTGTCAGGACGTGAATCGCTTGCCTGACGGGACTTCCCCCGGAACGCTGGCACCAAGGGCCGGCCCTGACTGCATAAAACCCTTATTCAAAAATTGCCCTTCAGGACGTACACCTAATGAATGAACTCACGGACCACACCAGAGTCCGACCCCATCCTGACGGCAAACCAGTGACTGACAGGAGCAAAGAACAATGAGCGAGATTCTTGAGCGCGCGATGAGCCTGCACACCCGGCTGGAAACTTTGCGCGACGAACACCGGCAACTCGACGACACCATCACCCTGCTGTGCCAGAAACCCATGGACGACGAACTGGCCTTGCGTCGGCTGAAGAAGCGCAAGCTCATCGTGCGCGACCGCATCAACCTCATCGAGCGGATGATCGCGCCGAATCTGCCGGCCTGATCACGCCCTGCCCCTCGTTTCGCCTCTGCTGTTCCTGCAATTTCTGACCCGCGCCTTGCCGGGTCAGTTCAATCAAAGAATCAAACCCTGCCATTGCGGCGGCTGATGGTCGCTGCACCGCAGCGCATTGCCACAGGTGTGTCATGGCAACATCCGGTCCGCATCCGCGACAGGAGTCCGCCTTGGAGAACACCCGCGAGTCCGGCAATCCGCCTGAACCACCGCCGCACCCCGTCTCTCCCTTCCCCGAGGTGCGCGCAGTACCCCTCACCCGCCCCTTCGTCTGGCTGGCCCGCGGCATCGTGGATCTGCGGGTTTCCCTCGGCGCCAGCCTGTTCTTCGGATTCTGCTTCGCCTCGATGGGTCTGACCATCACGGTGGTCTTCGAGCACGCCTACCAATACACCTCGGCGCTTACGTCAGGCTTTCTGCTGCTGGGCCCGTTCCTGTCCATGGGGCTCTACGAGCTGAGTCGCCAGCGCATGCTGGGCCAGCGGCCCGACTTCCTTTCCGCCTTGACGGTATGGCGGCGCAACGCCGGCAACCTGGGGATATTCGGCCTGGTGCTGACCATCGTCTTCCTGGTGTGGGCACGTGCCTCGCTGGTGCTGTTCGCCCTGTTCTACACCAGCGAGATGCCGAATCTGAGCGGCTTCCTCGGCCAGATCCTGCGTGCGGAGAACATCAAATTCCTGGCGATCTACTGTGCTGTCGGGATGGTCTTCGCGGCCCTCGTGCTGGGGATCAGCCTGGTCTCCATCCCCTTGATGCTGGACCGGCGCCAGGACGCCATCACCGCGATGCTGGCCAGCCTGCTCGCCTTGTCGCGCAACCCGGGCACCTGCCTTGTCTGGGCCGTGCTCATCGTCAGCTTGACGGCAGTGGGCTTCCTGAGCTTCCACGCTGGCCTGGTCGTCGTCGTGCCGGTGCTCGGGCATGCCACCTGGCACGCCTACCGGGACCTCGTAGCCCCGCCCGCCGAGGACGCGTCAACGGCCTGAAACCGGCCCAAGCCCCCTCCCGTCCTATCTGCGGCTCCGCATGTAAGGCAGTACTGGTCAAGCGCTGTACCAATGTCGTTAGGAGCGCATAATCCCGTCGTCTCGAGACCTTGCTGGAAACGTGGTGGACTTCAGAATTCCGGGCCGCAATGCCATGGCCCAATTTGCCGCTTTGCTTCCAATCGGAGGTGCCGCCAGCGCGGACATCACCTCCGCGAACGCGATCGCAGGTCGCCTGACGGAAATGGTGCCGCAGCACCCGCGCCATGCAGCCGAGATGCTGTCCCAATGCGTCGTCGAAGCCCGCGCCCTCAAAGGCCATCTGCGCCGCCAGCTCAAGCTGCTGGACCAGATTCACCACCACGCGGAAACCGTGGTGACCGATCTGGACAAGATGCTCGACGAAAGTCGCCTGCCGCTGACCGCCACCAGCCGCATTGCCGCCGCCACTGCCGACCGCCTGCTGAAGCAGCTGGGCGAGGCCTACATGGAGCTGGCGCTGGAACTCAACAGCAAGTGGCTGCGCGCGGTTTATCGCAGTGCACTGGAGCAGGCCTGCTTCCGCGCCACCCAGCTGATCCACAAGCGCAGCCTGATGGCACTGCGGGCATACGCCAGCGGTTCGCCACGGCGCTGGGCACAGTTCAACAGCATTTACGCCATTGCCCGCGAAGGCGGTTTCCACCGCAAGAGCTTCGAAGGCGAGGAAACCATCGAGCGGCTGGTGGGCAAGAGCGGCCTGCTGGCCCTCGCCGACCCAGCCACCCTGGGCGCTGAAGAACTGGGCTGGCTGCGCTTTTACGTCGAGCGCCACGGCAACCGGGTTGTCGTGCGCAGTGCCCCGCCCGAGAAGCGCGGCGCCGGCCTCTTCGTGCTGACCGAGAAAGGCCGCGTGCCGCGCCGGCTGGGCTCCAGCCATGAGCTGAACCCCGGCGAACTGGTGCTGGATCTGCGCACCGTCCTCAAGCACCTCAAGCGCCAGCTGGTCGGCATGCGCACTGGCATCCCGCCCAACAAGCTGGGCCTGCCGCTGGCTGCCGCCAGGCCGGAATACATGTTCCTGCTGCAGCGCTGCGGCGAGCAGTGGTCGGAGCCGCGCTCGCGCCGCCACAGCCGCAACAGCTTCCGTCCGCGCGCCGACCTGGTTCCCGGTTTCGACTCCGTTCGCCATTTCCTGACGGCAGCCGCCTTCCGGCGCCGCGCCAGCGACAAGTCGGAAGGTATCGGTGGCGGCCTGTCGCAGACCAGCGAATGGCAGGTGGTGGACCAGAGTCCCTCCGGCTTCGGCCTGCGTTTCGTCAGCGGCCACGCCGGGGCGATCGCGGTGGGCGAACTGGTCGCGCTGCGTCCGCGCGAGAGCGCTGCCGTCAGCTTGTGCGTGACGCGCCGGGCGCGCAGCATCACAAATGCAGATTTCGAACTCGGCGTGGAGCTGTTGGGCGACAACGCCGCTCCGGCCAACATCAGCAAGCCCGCGAGCAAGGGCAAATCCGTCCAGGTGCCGGTCCTGCTGCTGTCCAAGGTGTTGTGCCTGAACAAATCCCCCGGGTTGCTGGCGCCGATGGGCGACGTCAAGCCGGGCATGTCGCTGATGGTGCCGTACAAGGGTGCGATGGTGCAGCTGGAGGCGGTCGAGATCGTCGAGCGCCTGGCCAGCTGCGACCTGATCCGCCTGCGCGCGCGCCGCGTCGGCAGCAACGGCGAAACCGTGGACATTGACGAGGACGACCTGTCCGACGACAAGGCGAACAATGGCTGAACTGCATACCTCGCAGGAACTGGTGGCCTGCGTCGAGGGGCTCTGGAGCCTGCCGGACGTCTACTACCGGGTGCGCGAGGCGATCGAGGATCCGGACGTCTCCACCGACGAGCTCGCACGCCTGGTGTCGGCCGACCCCGCCCTGGCCGGCACCCTGCTGCGCCTGGCCAACAGTGCCTTCTTCGGCTTTCCCCGCCGCATCGAAACCCTGTCGCGCGCAATCAGCCTGATCGGCCTGGACGAAGTGGCCGAGGCCGTGCTGGCCAGCGTGCTGGCGGCCAGCTTCAGCAGCGTTGCGCCGGCGGATCTGGACATGCGTCGCTTCTGGCGCGGCTCGGTGCGCCGCGGCCTGCTGTGCCGCCACTTGTCCCGCCTCAGTGGCGACCGCGAGGGCGAGCGATTGTTCGTCGCCGGCCTGCTGTCGGACACCGGCCACCTCGTCATGTGCCACGCCATTCCCGACGTGATGCGCGACGTCCTGTCCCGCCCCGCGACACTGGGACAACGCGCCGAGCGGGAACGCGAACTGGCCGGCTGCGATTTCGCCGAGGTCGGCGCCGCGCTCATCGTCTCCTGGCGACTGCCCGCCAGTATCGGCACGCTGGTCGGTGCGCAACTGATGCCCCCCTACGCGGGCGACCTGGCGCACGATGCAGCCCGTGTGCATATCGCCGCCGTGTTGTCCGAAGCCATCGAGACCGGCATGCCGACTTCGGATGCGATCGGCTGCCTGCACCCGGAAGCGCTCAGCCTGGCCGGCGTGGACGCCCTGATCCTCAACGCGGCGATCGAGCAGGCGGAGACACAGCTCGGCGAAGTGCTGGCCAGCCTCGGCCTGCAGCGCTGACGGAACACCGCGAAGGCGTCGGGCTCCAATGAGTTGAGCCCGCACAATGCCCCGCCGACCCTGGCGCGACATGATGGCGGCACCACAGCACCATCCACGATTTCTATGGCGACTGACGACCTGGCGGGCTACGCTGACAGGCCGTCCGGTCCGCCGAGGTATCCGTCATGCGCCCTGGTCAGCCCTCCCCGTCCGCCGTCCCGCCTGCCACGACCACCACGGTCACGGCACTCGCCGAGCAGGAAATCTCCGGTGAGGTGCTGCTCGAAAAGTACGCCAAGGGCAGCGAGTCCGACGTCACCGACGTGCGAAAACGCGTTGCCCGCGCATTGGCCGCCGTCGAAACCGAGGACAGGCGGACGCACTGGGAGGCCCGCTTCCTCGAAGCCCAGCAGAACGGCTTCATACCGGCGGGACGCATCAACTCCGCTGCCGGCACCCAGCTTGCCGCGACACTGATCAACTGCTTCGTCCAGCCCGTCGGCGATTCGGTCACCGAGGAATCCGACGGCCGCCCCGGCATCTACACCGCGCTGGCACAGGCGGCCGAAACCATGCGGCGCGGTGGTGGCGTCGGCTATGACTTCTCGGCGATCCGCCCGGTGGGCGCCCTGGTGCGCGGCACGCAGAGTCGCGCATCCGGTCCGGTGAGCTACATGCGCGTGTTCGACCGCTCCTGCGAAACGGTGGAATCCGCCGGCGCCCGGCGGGGAGCGCAGATGGGCGTCCTGCGCTGCGATCATCCGGACATCGAACTGTTCGTCCACGCAAAGGATCACGGCGACCTATCCAACTTCAACATCTCGGTCGCAGTCACCGACACGTTCATGCGAGCGGTGGAAGCCGACGGCGAGGTGGAACTGGCCCACCGCGCCGAGCCCGCTCCGGAAATCCGCGCCAACGGCGGCTACCAGCGCGACGACGGCTGGTGGGTCTACCGCAAGCTGCGGGCGCGCGACCTGTGGGACCAGATCATGCGTTCCACCTATGACCATGCCGAGCCCGGCATCCTGTTCCTGGACCGCATCAACCGCGACAACAACCTGTACTACTGCGAGACCATCGAGGCGACCAACCCGTGTGCGGAGCAGCCCTTGCCGCCCTACGGCTGCTGCTGCCTGGGCTCGATCAACCTCACCCTGTTCGTGCGGAAGGCTTTCGGTGGGCAGGCGGACGGGGTGGAGCTCGGCGAGTTCGACTTCGCCGCCTTTGCGCGCACGGTCGAAGCATCGGTACGCATGCTCGACAACGTGCTGGACACCACCCACTGGCCGCTGCCGCAGCAACAGCAGGAGGCGCGCAACAAGCGGCGCATCGGGCTCGGCTTCACCGGCCTGGGCGATGCGCTGATCATGCTGGGCCTGCGCTACGACACGCCCGAAGCCTGTGCGATGGCGACGCGGATATCCGAAGCCATGCGCGATCGCGCCTATCTGGCCTCGGTGGAACTCGCCAGGGAGCGCGGCGCCTTTCCGTTGTTCAACGCCGACCTCTACCTGTCCGGTGGCAATTTTGCGTCCCGACTTCCGGCCGAGATCAAGGATGCCATCCGCAAGCACGGCATCCGCAACTCGCACCTGCTGTCGATCGCGCCGACCGGCACCATCTCGCTGGCCTTCGCCGACAACGCCAGCAACGGCATCGAACCGCCCTTCTCCTGGACCTACACGCGCAAGAAGCGCATGGCCGACGGCACCATGAAGGAATACGCCGTGGAGGACTATGCGTGGCGCCTGTACCGGCATCTGGGCGGCGACACCGACAAGCTGCCGCCGGCCTTCGTCACCGCGCTGGAAATCTCCGCCGAGGCGCACAAGAACATGGTGGCGGCCGTCGCACCCTGCGTCGACACCAGCATCTCCAAGACCGTCAATGTCCCCGCTGACTACCCATACGCCGATTTCGAGAACCTCTATCTCAGCGCATGGAAGGCCGGCCTGAAGGGCCTGGCCACCTATCGGCCCAACAGCGTGCTCGGCTCCGTGTTGTCCGTCGATACGCCGAAGAAGCTGCCGCATGACGTCGTCGTCAGCGACGCCAACCGCAGGCTGAGCATCCCCAACCTGCCCGCGCCCGTACTGTCCAGCCTGCGCTGGCCAGGCCGACCCGAGCTACCGGACGGCAATACGTCGTGGACCTACATGCTCGACACGCCACAGGGCAGCTTCGCGCTGTTCGTCGGCCAGACCGGGGCCACCGACAGCCCGGGCGACTTTCCCTTCGAGGTGTGGGTGAACGGCGCCGACCAGCCACGTGGCCTGGGCGCGCTGGCCAAGACGCTGTCCATGGACATGCGCGCCAACGACCGCGCTTGGCTCAAGCTCAAGCTCGACACCCTGGCGCACATCGTCGGCGAGACGGGCTTCGAGCTGCGATTCCCTCCGCACGGCGAGACGCGGCGTGTGCCCGGTGTCGTCGCCGCCTTTGCGCAAGTGCTGCGCTACCGCTGCGAGAAGCTCGGCGCCTTCGATCAACAAGGCACGAATCCCGTGCTGGACGCGGTGTTCAGTGCCCAGGAACCGAGAACCGGCACCGACGGCACGCTGTCGTGGACGGTGGATATCCAGAACCCCGCCAGCGGTGAAGACTTCGTGCTCGGTCTCAAGGAGATCACGCTGCCGGATGGCGTCACCCGCCCTTATTCCATGTGGCTATCCGGCAACTACCCGCGCGCTCTCGACGGCCTCGCTCGCGTGTTGTCGCTGGACATGCGCGTCATGGACCCGGCCTGGATCGGTATGAAGCTGCGCAAGCTGCTGAACTACCCGGAGCCACTCGGCGACTTCATGGCCTTCGTTCCCGGCACGCGCCGCCAGCAGAACTGGCCCAGCACCGTCGCCTATCTCGCACGCCTGGTCATCCACCGCTACGCGATGCTGGGCGTGCTGGACGAGGACGGTTATCCGATGCGCGAGATGGGCATCCTGGAGGCGCCACGTGGTGACGACGAACCGCGGGTGATGCAGGGCGCGCTGTGCAACGAATGTGGCAACCCCGCCGTGATCAGGAAGGATGGATGCGACTTCTGCACTGCGTGTGGGGCGGTCGGAAGCTGCGGTTGATCGGCGCGTCGTCGCAATGCTCACCCGTCATTAGCTGAAGGCCCGAAGCACTGCGCGGAAGCTCTAAGGGCTGCGCTTCAGCAACTGCGACGAATCACTGAGTACCGATCTGCAGGCCGGTGGGCAGCATCCATTCCTCGACGCTGCCGTTCCATTGGCGCACCACCAGCGCGATGACGCGGTCAGCCGTGATCAGTGTGGCCCCCTGCTTCACCGCCGTTTCCACGACAACCGCATCCTGCACGTTGTGGCGCTTGCGCTCGCGGGCCTCGAGCGCTTCGAACAGTTGTCCGTAGGTGGGCTGGCTCTCCTCCGCCGGCTCGTTCTGCTCGAACGAGAAATCATCCCTGAGCCAGGTGGAGGTATTGAGCACCTGGGATTCGGTGAGGTCGCCCGAGGAGGTCACACCCTGCGGCTCGATTGCTTCCGGGCTCAGCAAGCCTTCAAAGGCTTCCAGCAGCTCGGCACGCCTGCCGGAATCCTTCAGCATGCGCAGTTCCGCAAGCTGGGTATGCGTCGCAAAAAGACGTCGGCCCGCCAGGCCGCTTTCCGCCAGCCCCGTCTGGCAGAGCCAGTGAAAGAGGTCGGTGTCGAGCATATAGGACTTGTCGTCGGCCACACTCATGGGATGGATGCCCTCTGGATGACGCGGTGGACGCTACGCTTTTCCACACAAAGCGCAAGCAGCCATCCGGGCGATGAAGACGAGCGGCCGACCCCGTGCGGATCAACGACAGGACAGGGCACTGCCTGAGCCCGCGGCGGTCAGGAGACTGACGCAGCTCAGGCTTCCACAGGTGCAGGCCACGACGCTGGCATTGTCGAGCCGGGTCGGTCTGGCGCACACGCATTCCGGCGGTGCCAGCAAAGGCTGCTGCGCTTCCGCCTGCGGCAGGCGTGACGCACCGAAGACAAGCAAGCCGAGACCGCCCAGGACAAGTACGACGCGCGGCAGGCTGATACTGGATGTGCTGACAGGCATGACGGTTCTCCCGAAAGGGGGTCAGGATAACCAGCCTTTGCGCAGAGCGGACAGGCGGACTGGTCGGCTATGCTGGAGGGAGCGGAACCTCGGTCCGCAGGAGCACGTCCATATGGAGCCGTTTCCGAACGGATTCCCGTTCCCCCGTCACTTTCCCCGTTCCGTCAGGAGTTGCCCATGAGCACGAAGATTCTGGTGTTGTACTACAGCGCATACGGCCATATCGAGACCATGGCGAAGGCTATCGCCGAGGGTGCCGCCAAGGTGGCGGACACCGAAGTGACCATCAAGCGCGTACCCGAGCTGGTGTCGGACGAAGTCGCCGGCAAGGCAGGCATGAAGGTCAACCAGGATGCCCCCTTCGCCACGCCGAACGAACTGGCGGATTACGACGCCGTCATCTTCGGAAGCCCGACCCGCTTCGGCAACATGGCCGCCCAGATGCGCAACTTCCTCGACCAGACCGGCGGCCTGTGGGCCAAGGGAGCGCTGATCGGCAAGGTGGGCAGTGTCTTTACCTCCAGCGCCACGCAGCATGGTGGCCAGGAAAGCACCATCCTGTCCTTCCACACCACCCTCCTCCACCAGGGGATGATCATCGTCGGGCTGCCCTATAGCTTCGCTGGCCAGATGGGCGTGGATGAACTCACGGGTTGCTCTCCTTACGGCGCCAGCACCATTGCAGGCGGCGACGGTTCGCGTCAGCCCAGCGCCAACGAACTGGCCGGTGCGCGCTTCCAGGGTGAGCACGTTGCAGGCATCACCCGCAAACTGAAGCTGGGTGGCAGCTGATCCTGCTGCCACCGGCCGTCATGCCGGGAGCGGCGCGTAGAAAAGCACTGTTCGCACAACGCAGGGCGCGCCCTGAAAACACAAACGGCCCTCTCGGGCCGTTTGTTCTTGCTTCGCCTGTCAGGCCGATCAACGCTTGATCTCGAGCCCCTTCTGGCTGGAGAAGTACGCCGCGAGATCAGCCATGTCCTGCGCGGACAACGGCGCAACGATGCCTTTCATGACTTCGTTCTTGCGGGTGCCGTTCTTGTATGACTTCAGCGCCTGGTTGAGGTAATCCTCATGCTGGCCCGCGATTCGCGGAAACATCGCCGTCGGGCTGTTGCCATCGGCGCCGTGACAGGCGACGCAGGTTGCGGATTTTTCCTTGCCCTTCGCCGCATTGCCCGATGCCGCCGAGACGGACGTCGCAACCACGGCAGAGATCAGGCCCAGGGCCACAATGGTGATTCGCTTCATGCCCCGCTCCCTCACTTTTTCTTCTTGCCGGCGTAGTACGCGGCAATGTCGGCCATGTCCTGTTCCGACAGGCTGGCAGCAATGCTGTTCATGGTTGGCTGCTGGCGCTCACCGTTCTTGTAGGCCTTGAGGGCTGCAACGATGTAGTCCGGATGCTGACCGCCGAGCTTGGGCACGTGGTAGGTGTCGGGAAAGCCGATCTTGTAGCCGGGAATGCCGTGGCAACCGATGCACATCGACACCTTCTTCGCGCCGATCTGGGCACGACCTTCTGCCGCCTGCACGGTCGCACCCAGCAAACCCGTCGCGACCACGGCAAACAGCACTGCAATTTTCTTCATGGCGCCTCTCTGTTGTTGGCTCTGTCTGGCGCACGAACGCTCCCGGCGAAGGAGCACGAGCCATGCGCAATCGGCGATTTTACAGGCGTATCGCGCTAAGTAAATCTGTGCGGCTGTATTGGAGGCGGCGCATTCCGCCTCACGGACGTTCAGACCAGCAGTTTGCGGGCCCAGAACAGTCCGGTAATCGTCTTGCCGTCGCTGATGCGGCCATCCAGCACGGCCGCCTCAGCCTCGTCCAGGCTCATTTCCAGGACATCAAGGAATTCCCCGTCATCGAGCTTGCGTTCCCCCAGGGTGAGCCCACGCGCGAGGAAAATCTCGATGTGCTCGTCCGAGTAGCCGATGCATGGGTGCAGCGTACCGACATGCTGCCAGTCCGTCGCCGCGTAACCCGTCTCCTCCTGCAGTTCCCGTTGTGCGCAGCGCAGCGGGCTTTCGTCCGGATCGAGCTTCCCGGCCGGCATCTCCAGGCAGACCCGGCCGACCGGGTAGCGATACTGCCGTTCGAGCACCAGGACACCGGGGCGCGACTCGGCGATGACCATGCAGGCGCCGGGATGCTTGACGTACTCCCGGGTGGCCTCGCGTCCATCCGGCAGCCGCACATGATCGCGGAACACCTTCAGCAGGCGGCCGTCGAGAATCTGTTCACCATCGATACGGGTTTCTTCAAGATGCTTCACGCAAGGACTCCAGGGGTACTCATGAAAAAGCCTGTCACGCTGGCGTGACAGGCTTTGCTGGTCTCGGGAAAGTCTGGGCTCAGCCGAAGGAACTGCGCAGTACCAGCACGCAGAAATTCATCAGCCAGCCGGGCATGATGCCCAGCACCGCCACGGCCAGCACGTTGGACGACAGCACCAGACCGAAGCCACGCGATGCGCGCACCGGTGTGTCGTCCACCGGCTCGTCGAAGTACATCACCTTCACGACGCGCAGGTAGTAGAAAGCACCGACCAGCGACATCAGCACCGCCACGACGGCCAGCGACAGGTGACCTGCCGACAACACGGCCTGCAGCACGAAGAACTTCGAGAAGAAGCCGACGAAGAACGGCAGGCCGGCGGTGGAGAACATGACGATCGCCATCATCGCCGCCCACCAGCTGTTGCGGCGGTTGAGGCCGCGGAAGTCGTCGATGTTCTCGGCCTCGAAGCCCTCGCGCGACATCATCAGCAGGATGCCGAACGAAGCCAGCGTGGTCAGCACGTAGATGACGACGTAGAACAGCGAGGACGCGTAGGCGTTGAAGAGGTCGTGCGGCGAGCCCTTGGCGGCCATCAGGCCCAGCAGCATGAAACCCATGTGCGAGATGCCGGAGTAGGCCAGCATCCGCTTGAGGTTGGTCTGCGCAATCGCTGCCAGGTTGCCGAGCACGATCGACGCCACGGCAGCGATCATCAGCATCTTCTGCCACTGCGGTGCGAGATCCCACATGCCCAGTGCCAGCAGGCGGAAGGCCATGGCGAACGCGGCCAGCTTGGGGGCGGTGGAAATCAGCAGCGTGACCGAGGTCGGCGCGCCGTGATAGACGTCGGGGATCCACATATGGAACGGCACCACGCCCAGCTTGAAGGCGACGCCGGCCACCACGAAGACCAGGCCGAACAGCAGCACCGTGCGATTCACCTGTTGCTCATACAGGCCGCGGGCCACTTCGATGATGTCCAGCGTGCCGGTAGCACCGTACACCATGGAGATGCCGTACAGCAGCAGACCGGACGCCAGCGCACCCAGCACGAAGTACTTCATCGCCGCTTCGGTCGCGCGCGGGTTGTCGCGGTCGACAGCGACCAGCGCGTAGGACGACAGCGACAGCAGTTCCAGGCCCATGTAGATGGTCAGCAGGCTGCTGGCGGAGATCAGCACCAGCATGCCCAGCGTGGCGCAGATGGCCACCACGTAGTACTCGGGCGACTCCAGCTTGCGGTCGTTCAGGTAACGGCGGCCATACAGCAGCACGGCCATCACCGCGAGGCAGACCAGGCTCTTCAGCATGCCGCCCAGCGGGTCCGACAGGAAGGACAGCCCGAAGGTGAACGTCACCTTGCCACTGGCCAGCCAGCTCAGCAGCCACATGCCGATACCGCCTTCACTGCTGCGGAGCGTTTCCCACACGCCAGCACTCCAGTCGACCGGCAGGGACAGGACGGCCGCGACCAGCAGCGTTGCCTGGCTGACCCAGAAGGCCGCGCAGCGGCCACCACCCGGACGCGCGAAGGCTGCCACCATCAGCAGCACCAGCGCCATGGCCGCAACGAAGATTTCGGCGGCGGCGGGAGCGAAATTTGGGATCTGGAATTCCATTGATCAGAACCTGTGCAATCGTGTCGGCGACATTCAGAGTTTGCTGTTGGCGACGTGGCGGAGCAGCTCGTCGACAGTGGCGTGCATGACTTCAGTCAGCGGCAGCGGGTACAGGCCAAAGCCCAGGACGCACAATGCCAGCACGGCCAGGAACAGGAACTCGCGGCCATTGATGTCCTTCAGCTCGGCAACATGGTGGTTGCCCACCGGCCCGAAGACCACGCGCTTGTACATCCACAGCGTGTACGCGGCCCCGAGGATCAGGGTGGTGGCCGCGGCGAAGCCGATCCAGAAGTTGTATTTCACGGCGCCCAGCACGACCATGAATTCACCGACGAAGCCACTGGTTGCCGGCAGGCCGGCATTGGCCATCGCGAACAGCAGGAAGAAGGCCGCGAACTTCGGCATGGTGTTCACCACGCCACCGTAATCGGCGATCTGGCGGCTGTGCACGCGGTCGTACAGCACGCCGATGCACAGGAACATCGCCCCCGACACGAAGCCGTGGGAAATCATCTGCACCAGCGCGCCTTCGATGCCGAGCTGGTTGAACATGAAGAAGCCCAGCGTGGCAAAACCCATGTGCGAGATGGACGAGTACGCCACCAGCTTCTTCATGTCGGTCTGCACCAGCGCCACGAAGCCGATGTAGATGACCGCGATGAGCGACAGGGTGATCATCAGCGGCGCAAAGTACTGGCTGGCATCCGGCACGATCGGCAGCGAGAAACGCAGGAAGCCGTAGGCGCCGAGCTTCAGCGCGATGGCCGCCAGCACTACGGAACCACCGGTTGGCGCCTCCACGTGGGCATCCGGCAACCAGGTGTGCACCGGCCACATCGGCACCTTGACCGCGAAGGATGCGAGGAAGGCGAAGAAGATCCAGCTCTGCTCGCGCATCGACAGCGGCGCAGCGTGCCAGTCGAGGATGCTGAAGCTGCCACCGGAGTGCTGGAACAGGTAGATGAACGCCACCAGCATCAGCAGCGAACCGAGCAGCGTGTAGAGGAAGAACTTCAGCGCCGCGTACACACGGTTGGGGCCACCCCAGATGCCGATGATCAGGTACATCGGGATCAGCGCGGCCTCGAAGAACACGTAGAACAGCACGCCATCGAGTGCACTGAAGATGCCGTTGGTAAGACCCGACATGATCAGGAAGGCCGCCAGGTATTGCGCGACCTTCTCCTGGATCACCTCCCAGCCCGCAATCACCACGAAGATGGTGATGAAGCTGTTGAGGATGACGAAGGGCATGGAGATGCCATCAACGCCCAGCGCGTAACTGATGTTGAAGTACTGGATCCAGGGATGCACCTCCAGGAACTGCATGTTCGCCTGGGTGGTATCGAAACCGGTGTACAGCGGGATGGTGATGAGGAAACCGGCCAGCGCGGTCAGCAGCGCAATGATCCGCGCGACCGGTGCATTGCGGTCTTTGCCGGCGAAGAGCGTGAGCAAGCCACCGAAGATCGGCAGCCAGATCGCCAGGCTGAGGTAAGGAACAGTCATCTGTATGACCCGTTAATCGTGTTTGTTGTCGGTTCTTGAGTCGCGGGCGATCAACCGCCGATGGCGCCGGCCTGGAAGTCCAGTCGCCACATCCACAGCAACACCATGACTCCGAAAATGATCCAGAAGGCGTACTGGTAGACGTAGCCGGACTGCAGCCAGCGCGTCAGTTGTGCGATCCCGCCCACCAGACGCGCAGAACCGTTGACCGCCACACCGTCGATGATGGCCTGGTCGCCCGCACGCCAGAAGAAGCGGCCCAGCATGCGCGAACCACCGGCGAAGAACACTTCATTGAAGCGGTCGAAGTAGTACTTGTTGTCCAGCAGGCGGTACAGGAAGGCGAAACGCTGACCGAACCACACCGGGATCTCCGGACGCTTCAGGTAGAAGAACCAGGCCGTCGCCACGCCCGCCATCGCCAGCCAGAACGGCAGCGTCACGAACCCGTGCAGGGCCAGCGCGGCCGCACCGTGGAATTCCTTGCCGAACTCGGCGATCACGTCATGTGCCTCGGCGACATGGATCACACCGGCGAACCACTCGCCGAACAGCATCGGCTCGATGGTCAGCGCGCCGATGATCACCGACGGAATCGCCAGCAGCACCAGCGGCAGCGTCACCACCCAGGGCGACTCCTTCGGCTTTTCGCCCGGTGCGAGGCCGTGGTGGTGATCGTCATGCGAGTGATCATCCTGGGCATGCTCGTCATGGTCGTGGCCGTCGTGGGCCACGGCATGCGTGTCACGCGCATGGGCATGGGCATCGTGCGCGTGCGCCTTGCCGAAACGCTCCTCGCCATGGAACACCAGGAAGTACATACGGAAGGAATAGAAGGCCGTCACGAACACGCCGGCGAGCACACAGAAGTAGGCGTAGCCCGCTCCCGGAATGTTCGAGAAGTGCACCGCCATGATGATCGAGTCCTTCGAGTAGAAACCCGCGAAGAACGGGAACCCGATCAGTGCCAGAGACCCCAGCAACGAAGTGATCCAGGTGATCTTCATGTACTTCCACAGGCCACCCATGTTGCGCATGTCCTGGTCGTGGTGCATGCCGATGATCACCGAGCCGGCACCGAGGAACAGCAGCGCCTTGAAGAAGGCGTGCGTCATCAGGTGGAACACGGCAGCGGAATACGCCGACACACCCAGCGCCACCGTCATGTAACCGAGCTGCGACAGCGTGGAGTACGCCACCACGCGCTTGATGTCGTTCTGCACGATGCCCAGGAAGCCCATGAACAGCGCCGTGGTCGCGCCGATGACCAGCACGAAGGACAGCGCGGTTTCCGACAGCTCGAACAGCGGCGACATGCGCGCCACCATGAAGATGCCGGCGGTCACCATCGTGGCGGCGTGGATCAGCGCGGAGATCGGCGTCGGGCCTTCCATGGAATCCGGCAGCCACACGTGCAGCGGCACCTGTGCCGACTTGCCCATCGCGCCGATGAACAGGCCGATGCAGATCGCCGTCACCAGCGGCCAGCCCGTGGCGGGCACGGTCATCTGCAGCAGTTCCGGCGCCTTGGCGAAGACTTCGGCGTAGTTCAGCGTGCCGGCGTAAGCCGCGATCAGGCCGATGCCGAGCAGGAAGCCGAAGTCACCCACGCGGTTGACCAGGAAGGCCTTGAGGTTGGCGTAGATCGCAGTCGGACGGGTGTACCAGAAACCGATCAGCAGGTAGGACACCAGGCCCACCGCTTCCCAGCCGAAGAACAGTTGCAGGAAGTTGTTGCTCATCACGAGCATCAACATCGAGAAGGTGAACAGCGAGATGTAGCTGAAGAAGCGCTGGTAGCCGGGGTCTTCGCTCATGTAGCCGATGGTGTAGATGTGCACCATCAGCGACACGAAGGTGACGACCAGCATCATCATCACAGTCAGTGAATCGATCAGGAAACCGACCTCGAAAGTGATGCCGCCACTGGTCGCCCAGGTGTAGAGCGCCCCGTTGAAGGTGTTGCCGGCCTGCACGTCCTGGTAGATCACCACGGAGGCGACCAGTGCCACGGCGACGCCGAGAATGGTCACGACGTGCGACGCGGTACGACCGATCACCCGACCGAACAGGCCGGCGAGGATGGCGCCGAACAAGGGCGCCAGCGGAACGAGGAGATAGAGTTTCTGCATGGAGCTCATGTCGACTCAGCCCTTGAGACTGTCGAGGTCGTCGACGTGAATGGTCTTCAGGTTGCGGAACAGCGTGACCAGGATCGCCAGGCCGATGGCCGATTCGGCGGCGGCCACGACGAGCACGAAGAACACGAAGATCTGTCCGCCCGAGTCGCCCAGGTAGCGGGAGAAGGCCACGAAGTTCATGTTGACCGCCAGCAGCATCAGCTCGATCGACATGAGCAGGATGATCAGGTTCTTGCGGTTCAGGAAGATACCGACGACGCTGATGGCGAACAGCAGCGCGGCGACGATCAGCACGTGAGAGAGCGGTAGCATTTTCGTTATTCCTCCCGGCGCCTTACTTCGGCTCGGCCGGCGGTACGTCAGCGGCCTCTGCCGGAGCAGCCGGCAGGTCACGCTCGGTCGGCATGCTGACGATGCGCACCCGATCGGCGCGCTTCACGCGGATCTGGTCGGCCGGATTGTTGAACTTGCTGTTCTCGCGACGGCGCAGGGTCAGCATCACGGCGGCCACCATCGCCACCAGCAGGATCATCGAAGCAAGTTCGAAGGGATAGGCGTAGTGCGTGAACAGTTCGCGCGCCAGTTCCTGCGTGTTGCTTGCGTTCGCAGCCGGCATCGTCGGCGGTGCCAGCGACTCGAGCTGGAAGTAGTCACCGCGCAGCACGACAGCCATCTGGAACACCACCAGCACGGCTACCAGCAGGCCCAGCGGCAGGTAACGCCAGAAGCCCTCGCGAAGTCGATCGATGTTGATGTCGAGCAGCATCACGACGAACAGGAAGAGCACCATCACGGCACCGACGTACACGACGATGATGGCGATGGCGAGGAACTCGGCGTGCATCAGCATCCAGATCGCGCCGGCCGTACAGAAGGCCAGCACGAGGAACAGTACGGCGTGCACCGGGTTGCGCGAGGTGATGACCATGACCCCGGACGCCAGCAGCACGACCGAGAACACGTAGAAGATCAGGTTCGAGAATTCCATTCGATGTTGTCTCGTCCGGCGCTTAGCGATAACGCGCCTCGACCTCGCGGTCGTTGGCGATCTGCGCTTCATAACGCTCGCCGACGGCGAGCAGCATCTGCTTGGTGTAGTAGAGATCACCACGCTTTTCGCCGTGGTACTCGAACACCCGCGTCTCGACGATGGCATCCACCGGACAGGCTTCTTCGCAGAAACCGCAGAAGATGCACTTGGTCAGGTCGATGTCGTAGCGCGTCGTGCGGCGCGTGTTGTCCTCGCGTTGCTCGGACTCGATGGTGATGGCCATCGCCGGACACACCGCCTCGCACAGCTTGCAGGCGATGCAGCGCTCCTCCCCGTTCGGATAGCGGCGCAAGGCATGCAGGCCCCGGAAGCGCGAGCTTTGCGGCGTCTTCTCTTCCGGGAACTGAATGGTGATCTTACGCGCAAAGAAATGCCGCCCGGTCAGCGCCATGCCCTTGAGCAGTTCCTTCAGGAAGACACTGCCGATGAATTCAGATACAGCACCCATGACTTACCTCGTCACTTCCAGATCGACAGCGGCGACATGATCCACACACCCACGACCAGCACCCAGAACAGGCACAGCGGGATGAACACCTTCCAGCCCAGACGCATGATCTGGTCGTAACGGAAGCGCGGGAAAGTCGCACGTACCCACAGGAAGAGGAACAATACGAAAGAAATCTTCAGGCCGAGCCACAGGAAGCTGTCGGGCAGGAAACCCACCGGCGACAGCCAGCCGCCCAGGAACAGCACCGAGGTGAGCGCCGCCACCAGGATCATGTTGGCGTACTCGCCAAGGAAGAACAGCGCGAAGGCCATGCCGGAATATTCGATCATGTGACCGGCGACGATCTCCGACTCGCCTTCCACCACGTCGAACGGCGCGCGCTGCGTCTCGGCAAAACCGGACACCAGATACACCACGAACATCGGCAGCAGCGGCAGCCAGTTCCACGATAGGAAGCCCAGGCCCATCGAAGCGAACATGCCCGTGCCCTGCGAGCGGACGATGTCGGACAGGTTCAGCGAACCGGCCACCATCAGGACGCACACCAGTGCGAAGCCCATGCCCAGTTCGTAGGACACCATCTGCGCAGCCGAACGCATGGCGCCCAGGAAGGCGTACTTCGAGTTGGAGGCCCAGCCGGCGATGATCACGCCATACACGCCGATGGACGTCACGGCCATCAGGTACAGCACACCGGCATTGACGTCGGCCAGTACGCCACCATCCCAGAAAGGCACGACCGCCCATGCGAAGAGCGCGGGCGCGAACACCATGACCGGACCGAGATAGAACAGCGCGGAGCTGGCTTGCGAAGGAAGAATGACTTCCTTGAACAGCAGCTTGAGGCCGTCGGCGATCGGCTGCAGCAGGCCGAACGGACCCACGCGGTTCGGCCCGATACGCACCTGGATGAAACCGATGACCTTGCGTTCTGCCAGCGTGAGGTAAGCCACGCACAGGAAGATCGGCGCGACGATGCACATGATCTTGACCAGCGTCCACACCACCGGCCAGGTCGGACCAAAGAGGTCGGCAACAGGCTGCAGAAGCTCTTGCATCATGCGCGCTCCACCGTCAGCGTCCCGTGCAGACCGCCCAGCGCCACCGTCGCGGCGTGCGCAGCGGCAACGCGGACGCAACCGGCCGGCACGGATTCGTCGGCGCGGGCCACGAGGGCAGCATCGCCGCCACTGCCACGTACCCGGACAGCATCACCGGACTGCAAGCCCAGCTCGGCGAGTTGAGCGGCATTTGCACGCAGGCTTGGCGCAGCACCATCGCGGGTCGCCTGCAGGGCCGGCGCACGGCGCACCAGCGCATCGGCAAAGTGAATGGGCACATCGGCCACACGCTGCAGGCCGGCGGATGCGGCATCCAGACGGGCCACGCCACCTTCCACCGCGTTGGACAGTCGTGCAGTCACCTCGCCTTCGGCAAGCACCGCGGCACGTACTGCTTCACTGGAATCGAAAGCAAAGCCGTCCAGCTGCAACAGGTTGGCCAGCACGCGTAGCACCTTCCAGGCCGGACGACTGTCGCCCAGCGGCTTGGTCACGGCGTGGAAACTCTGCACACGACCTTCCGCATTGACGTAGGAACCGGAGGTTTCGGCGAACGGCGAAACCGGCAGCATCACGTCGGCCATCTCGGCGATGGAATCGCTGGCGAAACTACCCAGGTAGATGACGCTTTCCGCCGCCTGTGCGGCCTTGCGCGCGGCAAGACCGTCGGCACAGTCCAGGTCGGGCTCGACGCCCAGCAACAGGTAGCCCTTGAGCGGCGTGGCCAGCATCGCGGCTGCGTGGGCGCCCTGCCCTTGCGGCAAGGCACCGGCGATGTAGCCGCCCACCGAATTGGCAGCCTCCCCGATCACGCCCACGCTGGCTTGCGTCAGGCGCGCCAGTTCCGCGGCCAGCAATTCCAGCGAGGCGGCGTTCGGATGTTGCACGGCGAAGTTGCCGAGCAACACGGCCGCCTTCTCACCTTCACTCAGTGCGCGGGCGATGGCCTCAGCCTGGTCATCGGCAGACACCGCGGCGACGACATCGCTGACGCTGGCCGACACCTCGGCACCGGCGATCTTCGCGGCAGCCTTGACGATCGCGGCCAGCGAGCGCACCAGATCCGATGGCGCGACGACGAGGTCCTGGGCCAGCGTCATCAGCAGGTCATCTGCGCTGACGTGCAGTCGCATCACGTCGCAACCTTGCGAGGCGGCACGGCGCAGACGCTGCGCCAGCAGCGGATGATCCTTGCGCAGGAAGCTGCCCACGACGAGCACCGCATCCTGGCTGCTCAACTCGGCGACCGGCAAACCCAGCCATGGCGCACCAGCGCGTTTGCCATCCAGCGAGAAATCGGATTGACGCAGGCGGAAATCGACATTGTCGGAGCCCACACCACGTACCAGCTTCTGAGCGAGATACAACTCCTCAAGCGTGCTGTGCGGCGACAGCAAGGCACCGATCTGTTGCGCACCGTGGTCCGCTGCCACACCCTTCAGGGACGAAGCGGCGTACTCCAACGCGGTCTGCCAGTCGACTTCGCGCCACACGCCACCTTGCTTGATGCGCGGTGCGATCAGGCGATCCGGCGAACGCAGCGCTTCGTACGAGAAGCGGTCCTTGTCCGAGATCCAGCATTCGTTCACCGCCTCGTTCTCCAGCGGCAACACGCGCTTCACTTCGTCGTGCTTCACCTGGACGATCAGGTTGGCACCCAGCGAATCGTGCGGGCTCACCGACTTGCGACGGGACAGCTCCCAGGTGCGTGCGGAGAAACGGAAGGGCTTCGAGGTCAGCGCCCCCACCGGGCACAGGTCGATCATGTTGCCGGACAGCTCGGAGTCGACCGTGCGCCCGACGAAGGACATGATCTCGGAGTGCTCGCCACGGTTGGCCATCCCCAGCTCCATGACGCCGGCGATCTCCTGACCGAAGCGGACGCAGCGCGTGCAATGGATGCAACGCGTCATGTCGGTGGAAATCAGCGGGCCGAGGTTCTTGTTGACCACGACGCGCTTTTCTTCCTTGTAGCGCGAACCCGCAGCGCCGTAACCGACGGCCAGATCCTGCAGCTGACATTCGCCGCCCTGGTCGCAGATCGGG
The DNA here is from genome assembly GCF_036017065.1 of Uliginosibacterium sp. H1. Taxonomy (NCBI): domain Bacteria; kingdom Pseudomonadati; phylum Pseudomonadota; class Betaproteobacteria; order Rhodocyclales; family Zoogloeaceae; genus Uliginosibacterium; species Uliginosibacterium sp. H1. The sequence continues at coordinate 277,812 of NZ_JAYXHR010000001.1, read as the reverse complement.
CAGTCCAACGGGTGGTTGATGAGCAGGAACTCCATCACCCCCTTCTGCGCATTCACGGCCTTGCTGGAATGCGTGGACACCTTCATGCCGTTGGTGACCGGCGTGGCACACGCGGGCAAGGGCTTGGGCGCCTTCTCCACGTCCACCAGACACATGCGGCAGTTGGCGGCGATGGAGAGCTTCTTGTGGTAGCAGAAGTGCGGAATGTAGGTGCCGGCACGGTTGGCAGCATCGATCACGGTGCTGCCATCGGGCACCTCCAGCTTCGTGCCGTCGATTTCGATCTCTAGCATGCGTGTTCCACGTAAATCTTGCTGCCTTCGCGCTGGACTTCGTGCGGAACGAGGCAGCACTTGTGCTGGATGTGATAAGCGAATTCGTCGCCGAAATGCTTGACGAAACTCTTGACGGGCATCGCGGCGGCATCGCCCAGTGCGCAGATCGTGCGACCCATGATGTTGTCCGACACACCGGTCAGCATCTCGAGATCTTCCGCGCGGCCTTCGCCGTGTTCGATGCGGTGAACCATGCGGTGCAACCAGCCGGTGCCTTCACGGCACGGCGTGCATTGGCCGCAGGATTCCTCGTAGTAGAAATAGGACAGACGCTCCAGCGCACGCACCATGCAGGTCGTCTCGTCCATGACGATGACCGCGCCCGAGCCCAGCATGGAGCCCGCCTTGGCGATGGCGTCGTAGTCCATCGTCAGGTCCATCATGATCGATGCCGGTAGCACCGGCGCGGACGAGCCACCCGGAATCACCGCCTTCAACTTGCGGCCACCGCGCATGCCACCTGCGAGCTCCAGCAGTTCGGTGAACGGCGTGCCGAGCGGGATTTCGTAGTTGCCCGGTCGATTGACGTGGCCCGACACCGAGAACAGCTTGGTGCCGCCGTTGTTCGGCTTGCCAAGGTTCAGGAACGCTTCGCCACCTTCGCGGATGATGTAGGGAATCGACGCGAAGGTCTCGGTGTTGTTGATGGTGGTCGGCTTGCCGTAGAGACCGAAGCTCGCCGGGAACGGCGGCTTGAAGCGCGGCTGGCCCTTCTTGCCCTCGATGGATTCCAGCAGTGCGGTTTCTTCGCCGCAGATGTAGGCACCGTAACCGTGGTGGGCATGCAACTCGAAGCTGAATGCGGAACCGAGGATATGGCTGCCTAGCAGGTTCGCTTCGCGCGCTTCGGCCAGCGCGGCCTCGAAGCGCTCGTACTCCGCGAAGATCTCGCCGTGGATGTAGTTGTAGCCGGTGCCGCAACCCATGGCATAGCCGGCGATGATCATCCCTTCGATCAGCGCATGCGGGTTGTAGCGGATGATGTCGCGATCCTTGAAAGTACCGGGCTCGCCTTCGTCCGAGTTGCAGCAGATGTACTTGGCGCCCGGGAAGGCGCGCGGCATGAAGCTCCACTTCAGGCCCGTGGGGAAGCCTGCGCCGCCACGGCCACGCAAGGCCGATTTCTTCACCTCGGCGATGATGTTCTCGGGAGGAATCTGCTCGGCGATGATCTTCTTCAGCGCGGCATACCCGCCACGCTTCAGGTAATCCTCGAGCCGCCAGGTGTTCTCGCCGGCGACGCCGTCGAGAATGACGCCGTGTCCACTCAGCGCTGTCATTTGCCAAGATCCTCCAGCAGCTTGTCGATCTTGTCGTAGGACATCCAGCTGCACATACGATGGTTGTTCACCAACATGACCGGTGCGTCGCCACAGGCGCCCATGCACTCGCCTTCCTTCAGCGTGAAGCGGCCGTCGGCGGTGGTTTCGTTGTAGTCGATACCCAGCTTCTGCTTGAGGTACTCACCCGCGTCGAAGCCACCGGACAACGCGCACGGCAGGTTGGTGCATACCGTCAGCTTGTGGCGACCGACCGGCTTCAGGTCGTACATGTTGTAGAAGCTGGCCACTTCGTAGGCTGCGATCGGCGGCATGCCGAGATACTTCGCCACGAACTCGATCGTCTCGCTGGCCAGCCAGCCCTTCTCGACCTGCGCAATACGCAGTGCCGACATGACGGCGGACTGCTTGCGGTCGGCGGGATACTTGGCGACTTCGCGGTCTATGGACCGCAGGGATTCTGCAGAAAGCATGCTGTTCGCTTGTCGATCGCTCATCGGTCAATCTCACCGAACACGATGTCCATCGTTCCGATGATCGCCACCACGTCGGCAATCATGTAGCCGCGTGCCAGCTCGTCCATGGCTGCCAGGTGCGCAAAACCGGGCGCACGAAGTTTCAGGCGGTAAGGCTTGTTGGCGCCATCGGAAATGGCGTACACGCCGAATTCACCCTTCGGATGCTCCACCGCCGCATAAGCCTCCCCTTCCGGCACATGCATGCCTTCGGTGAACAGCTTGAAGTGGTGGATCAGCTCCTCCATGCTTTCCTTCATCCTGCTGCGTGCCGGCGGAGCCACCTTGTAGTTGCTGGTGATCACCGGGCCGGGATTCTTGCGCAGCCAGTCGATGCACTGGCGGATGATGCGGTTGCTCTGGCGCATTTCCTCGATGCGACACAGGTAACGGTCGTAGCAGTCGCCATTCACACCGACAGGAATGTCGAAATCGACCTGATCGTACACCTCGTAGGGCTGCTTCTTGCGCAGATCCCACTCGATGCCCGAGCCACGCAGCATCGGTCCGGTAAAGCCCAGGGCCAAAGCACGCTCTGGCGACACAACGCAGATGCCGACGGTGCGCTGCTTCCAGATACGGTTGTCCGTCAGCAGCGTCTCGTATTCATCGACATACTTCGGGAAGCGCTGCGTGAAGTCATCGAGGAAGTCCAGCAAGGAGCCTTCGCGAGCCGCGTTCAGGTCCTTGACCGTTGCCGCGTCCTTGAACTTGGACACCTCGTACTTCGGCATGTGCTCCGGCAGATCGCGATAGACGCCGCCCGGACGATAGTAGGCCGCGTGCATACGCGCACCCGACACCGCCTCGTAGGCATCCATGAGGTCTTCGCGCTCGCGGAAGGTGTAAAGCACCATCGTCATGGCACCGATGTCCAGCGCGTGCGTGCCGATATTGAGCAGGTGGTTCAGCACGCGCGTGATCTCGTCGAACATCACGCGGATGTACTGCGCGCGCAGCGGCACTTCGATGCCCAGCAGCTTCTCGATGGCCATGCAGTAAGCATGCTCGTTGCACATCATCGAGACGTAGTCCAGACGGTCCATATAAGGCACGGACTGGATCCAGGTGCGGGTTTCGGCCAGCTTCTCGGTACCACGGTGCAACAGGCCGATGTGCGGGTCGGCGCGTTCCACCACCTCGCCATCCAGTTCCAGCACCAGGCGCAGCACGCCGTGCGCGGCAGGGTGTTGCGGGCCGAAGTTGACGGTGTAATTGCGGATCTCAGCCATGGCCGACGTCTCCGTAGCTCTCCTCACGCACTATGCGCGGAGTGATCTCGCGCGGCGCGATGCTTACCGGCTGATAGATGACACGGCCCTGCTCCGGGTCGTAACGCATTTCGACGAAACCGGAAATCGGAAAGTCCTTGCGGAACGGATGACCGACGAAGCCGTAGTCGGTCAGGATGCGACGCAGGTCCGGGTGACCACTGAACATGATGCCGTACAGGTCGAACGCCTCGCGCTCGAACCAGTTCGCGGCCGGCCACACGTCGCAGACGGATGCCAGCACCGGGAACTCGTCTTCATCCGCAAACGCCCGCAGACGCAGACGATGATTGTTCTTCACGGACAGCAGATGCGAGACCGCCGCGTAGCGCTTGCTGAACGACTGGCTGCCGGCATAGCTGGAGTAGTCCACGCCGCAAAGATCGATCAGTTGCTCGAACCCCAGGGCCGGCGTGTCACGAAGCACTTCGGCAACCTGGAAATAGTCGGCTGCGGCGACGGTGAGCGTGAGCTCGCCACGATCCAGCCGCAAGGACTGCACGCGTCCTTCGAACGTCGCCTGCAATGAGGCGGAGAGTTGTTCCAGTTTCTGGCTCATCAGGCTTGCCTCAGCGCGCGATGGTGCTGTTCTTGCGGATCTTCTTCTGCAACTGGACGATGCCGTAGAGAAGCGCCTCGGCCGTCGGCGGGCAGCCCGGGACATACACGTCGACGGGCACCACGCGATCGCAGCCGCGCACCACGGAGTAGGAGTAGTGGTAATAGCCGCCGCCGTTGGCGCAGGAACCCATGGAGATGACCCAACGCGGTTCGGCCATCTGGTCATAGACCTTGCGCAAGGCGGGCGCCATTTTGTTGCAAAGCGTGCCAGCCACGATCATCAGGTCGGACTGACGGGGACTGGGGCGGAAGACGACGCCGAAACGGTCGAGGTCGTAGCGGGAACAGCCCGCATGGATCATCTCGACCGCGCAGCAGGCCAGCCCGAAAGTCATCGGCCACAGTGAACCCGTGCGGGTCCAGTTGATGACCGTATCGAGGGTCGTGGTAACGAACCCCTCGCGGAATACGCCTTCAATACTCACGGCTGCACCTTTGATTCAATACTGCGATACAGCACTCATTCCCAGTCGAGGGCGCCTTTCTTCCAGACGTACACGTAACCGAGGATAAGAATGCCGAGAAATACGAACATCTCGAAGAAACCGAACAGACGGACTGCTTCGGTGGCGGCCAGTTCCTTGAGGATCGATGCCCAGGGAATCAGGAACGCCACTTCAAGATCGAATAGGATGAACAGAATTGCAATCAGGTAATAGCGCACATCGAATTTCATGCGCGCATCCTCGAATGCCTCGAAACCGCACTCGTAGGGCGAAAGCTTTTCCGGATCAGGACGATGAGGCGCGAGAATGCGCCCCAGAAGAATGGGCAGGACGCCGATTACTACTCCGACAACAATAAACAGCAATACCGGAAAGTAGTTTTCTAGCATCCAAGGCTCCGATTAACTGGAGTTACTGACTAATTCGGAGAAACGCCCGCATGTGCGGGCGTTTCTAAATGACTGGTGCCGACGGTGAGACTCGAACTCACACGGCTTGCGCCACCACCCCCTCAAGATGGCGTGTCTACCAATTTCACCACGTCGGCGCACCGCAACAAAAGGATTATACGTGACGGCTACTGAACCGCCAAGCAACTATCTTATTTCGGAATGTCGCTGGACTTTGAATCAGTAGCCGGCGCAGACGGCACTGCGGCAGGAGCGGATTGATTCTCAACTCCATCCATAAGACTCGCCGGAACTGCCGCCACACCCGCACGATGACCTGCCAAATAGGTCAGACCGAGGCTGGTGACGAAGAAAACCGTGGCGAGAATAGCAGTCGTCCGGCTGAGGAAATTCGCCGAACCGGAAGAACCGAAAAGGCTGCCTGCGGAACCACCACCAAAGGACGCACCGACATCGGCGCCCTTGCCGTGCTGCAGGAGCACGAAAACGATGAGTGCTAACCCCACGAGAATGTGAAGGACGAGCACCACGCTGAATATTGGACCACCCATGTCTTGTACGCAGGGTCAGTTAGCAAAGAAGCGGGATGTTATCCCGCCCCCTTGCATCAGTCAATGTAAGGCACCAGATCGGGGCGCATGGCCCCGCGACGTCAGCCGAAGCGACCGGTGATGTAGTCTTCGGTCTGCTTCTTCTGCGGCTTCACGAACATCTGGTCGGTGACGCCGAACTCGATGAGCTCGCCGAGGTACATGTAGGCCGTGTAGTCGGAGACGCGGGCGGCCTGCTGCATGTTGTGCGTCACGATGAGGATGGTGACCTTGTCCTTCAGTTCGGTCACCAGCTCTTCGATGTTGGCCGTCGCGATCGGGTCCAGCGCGGAGGTCGGCTCATCGAACAGGATGATCTCCGGGTCGGTCGCTAGGGCGCGCGCAATGCACAGGCGTTGCTGCTGGCCGCCCGAGAGGTTGGCGCCGAGATCGTTGAGGCGGTCCTTCACCTCATCCCACAGCGACGCCCCACGCAGCGCCTGCTCCACCTTCTCGTCGAGCAATGCCCGGCTGTTTTCGCCACGTACGCGCAGGCCGTAGGCCACGTTCTCGTAGATCGACTTCGGGAAGGGATTCGGCTTCTGGAACACCATACTGATGCGCATGCGGACTTCGATCGGATCGACATCCGAAGCCAGCAGGTTGGTGTTGTCGGGATGCAGGCGGATCTCGCCTTCGTACCGGTTGCCCGGATACAGGTCGTGCATGCGGTTGAACGAGCGCAGCAGCGTGGACTTGCCGCAACCGGACGGGCCGATCAGCGCGGTGACCTTCTTCTCGTACACCGGGAAATTGACGCTTTTCAGCGCATGGAAGGCGCTGTAATGGAAGTTGAAGTCCTTGACCTCAGCCTTGATTTTTTCAGGGGTAGCAACTTTGCTCATGGCGATCTCTGTGCGGAATATTCGTTCGGAAGCGGGCTTGCCAACGGGTTACCACTTGATGTTCTTGCGCATGCGATAACGCAGCCAGATCGCCAGGCCGTTCATGAGCAGCGTCATGAGCACCAGCACCAGGCCCGCCGCCGCGGCATTGGCATGGAAGTTCGCATCCGGGCGCGAAGTCCAGTTGAACATCTGGATCGGCAAGACGGTGAAGTCGGCGAAGAGCCAGTCGAAGAGGCCGGCGGTAGGCTCGCCAGTGCCCGGAGCGGGCGGCAGGAAGGCGATGAAGGTCACGGCCCCCACCACGATCAGCGGCGCGGTTTCACCGATGGCACGCGCCAGGCCGATGATGACGCCGGTCAGGATGCCAGCACTGGAGTAAGGCACGATGTGGTCGCGCACCGTCTGCCAGGTGGTTGCACCGCAGGCGTAGGCACCTTCGCGCACCATTTGCGGAATGGCGCGGATGGCCTCTCGGGTCGCCACGATGACCACGGGCAGGATCAACAGCGCCAGCGTCAGGCCAGCAGTGAGGATGCTGTGACCGAGGCCGAAGGTGTAGACGAAGATACCCAGGCCCAGCAGGCCATACACGATGGACGGCACGCCGGCCAGGTTGGTGACGTTGATCTCGATGAGGTCGGTCACCCAGTTCTTGGGTGCGTACTCTTCGAGATAGACGCCAGCGGCAACCCCCAGCGGGATCGCGGTGGCCGCAGTCACCACCATGACCAGCGTGGATCCCACCCAGGCGGCGAGGATGCCCGCCTGGCCTGCGCGTCGCGACGGGAAATTGGTGAAGAAGTCCCAGGACAGGCGCTGGCCACCGGCGCTGATCATGTCGGCAAACAGCGCGATCAGGGTCAGCACGCCGATCATCAGGCATACGATGCCGAGAACGCCGAACATGGCATCCCAGCGCTTGTGCTTCTGGATCAGCGAGCGGATTGCCGCCAGATCCCTTTCCTTGTTCGGAGCAACAGCGGTATTCATGTCAGTAGACCTCGCGGTAGCGCTTGCGCAGCCAGTGGCCGAAGATGTTCAACGCCAGCGTCATCAGCATCAGCGTGAGGCCGGCGGCAAAAATCGTCTTGTAACCGATGGAGTCGTGCGGCAGGTCGCCCATCGACACGCCGGCGATATAGGACGCCAGGGTCATCGCCGAATCGGCCGGATTGAAGGTCAGCAAAGGCTGACTCCCCGCGGCCACGGTCAAGATCATGGTTTCACCGACAGCACGCGAGATGGCGAGCACGTAAGCCGATGCCACGCCGGAGATGGCGGCCGGCAGCACGACGCGCAGCGCCGTCTGCAGGCGAGTCGCGCCCATGGCGTAGGACCCTTCGCGCAGGCTCATCGGCACGGCACGCATGGCGTCTTCGGCCAGCGAAGCGACGTACGGAATGATCATGACGCCCATCACCAGGCCGGCGGACAGGATGTTGAAGCCAGGCAGGGACGGGAAAATCTTCTGTAGTGCCGGCGTCACGACGATCAGCGCGAAGTAGCCGAACACGATGGTAGGTACGCCACCCAGCAACTCCAGCACCGGCTTGGCGGCCTCGCGCACCGAGAACGTGGCGAACTCCGACAGGTAGATGGCGATGATGGTCCCGAGCGGCAACGCGACGGCGAGGGCAACGCCGGCGCTGGTCAGGGTGCCGGAAATCAGCACCATGATGCCGAAGTGGGCATCGGCGAACAGCGGCGTCCACTGCGTATCGGTCAGGAAGTCGATCAGCGGGACTTCCGCGAAGAAGTTCAGCGACTCCGACACCAGGATGTATACGATCCCGACCGTCGTCACCACGGAAACGAAGGCCGCCAGGAAAAGCAGCGATTCGATGAAGCTCTCGCGCAGATTGCGCAGGCGTTTCTTTTTCAAACGATCGCTGGTGCTCGCACCCATCACGACCTCACCCTCTCTCAACATGACGTTATCCATGTGATTTTACCTGCCCTCTCCTGACGTCACGCCACAAAAAAACCCCGGGACCTGCACGCAGCATCCCGGGGTTCCTGCAGAACCCGGAGGAGTTATTCCTTGGGTTCGCGCTTCAGCAGCTCAGCAACTTCCACGCCGACTTCGGGCACGCCGCCGAAAGCGGTGCCGGTGCGGCGCTTGGTGAAGATTTCATGCGCGTGCTTGTACTCGGCGTCCGGCAGCGGCACGTACTTCACTTCCTTGGCCAGCTTGCCGCCTTCCTTCAGGTAGAAGTCGATGAACTCCTTCACTTCAGCGCGATCAGCGGACTTGGCCGACACGTAGATGAAGATCGGACGCGACAGGGGTTGGTAAGTACCCTTCATGACCGTGTCCTGCGACGGCAGCACGGCGGGCTTGCCTGCCTTTTCGACGACAGGAATGGCCTTCAGCTTGTCCTGGTTCTCGGCGTAGTAGGCATAGCCGAAATAACCGATGGCGTTGATGTCACGCGAGACGCCCTGGACCAGCACGTTGTCATCTTCAGACGCGGTGAAGTCGCCGCGGCTGGCCTTGGCCTTGCCGTTGATGGCTTCGGTGAAGTAGTCGAAGGTGCCGGAGTCGGCACCCGGGCCGAACAGCTTGATCGGCGCGTCGGGCCAGGCCGGGTTCACCTGGTTCCACTTGGTGATCTTGCCTTGAGCGGCCGGTTCCCAGATCTTCTTCAGTTCTTCGACAGTGATCTGCTTCAGGAACGGGTTCTTCGGGTTGGCAACGACGGTCAGCGCGTCGAAAGCGACGGGCAGTTCGATGTACTTGATGCCGGCGGCCTTGCACTCCGCCATTTCGTTAGCAAGGATCGGGCGGGATGCACCGGAGATATCGGTCTCGCCACGGCAGAACTTCTTGAAGCCACCACCCGTGCCAGACACGCCGACGGTCACTTTGACCGAGCCCTTCTTGGCCTTCTGGAACTCTTCGGCGACCGCTTCGGTGACCGGGAAGACGGTGCTGGAACCGTCAATCTTCACGATTGCCTGGGCCTTGGCACCCTGGGCAGCGAAACCAGCAGCAACCATCGCAGCGATGGTCAGGATCTTGAAACCGTTCATAACTCGACTCCTTGTATGGATTGGCCTGAAGCCGGAGGCAAGTGTATGAACGCTTTGTTACAGACGCATTACGTGTAAGAAATCAGTCGCACCGACAGGGGCTACGGCAGCCCCTGCAGTGGTTTGCTACTCGACGGCCCGGCTCACCACCTCGGCAATGCTGCGGGACAGGCGTTCAACCTTGGCGCCATCCGCCCCCTCCACCATCACACGCAACAATGGCTCGGTGCCGGAGGGCCGCAGCAGGACACGCCCTTCGCGGCCCAGTTCATCCTCGGCTGCTTGCCTGGCAGCAGCGATATCGGCGTCCGACGCCCAGTCGAAACCGGCAGTCATGCGTACGTTGATCAACTTCTGGGGGTAGAACACCAAGGATCGGCACGCTTCGGCAAGGGTTTCGCCGCTCTGCCGCAGGGCGGCCAGCACCTGCAGCGCCGACACGATGCCGTCACCGGTCGTATGCCGGTCCAGGCAGATGATATGACCGGAATTCTCGCCACCCAGCTTGCAGCCCTTCTCCAGCATCAACTCCAGCACGTAGCGGTCGCCCACCTTGGCACGGTGGAAATCTACCCCCATGTCGCGGATCGCGTTCTCGAAGCCGAGGTTGCTCATCAAGGTGCCAACCACGCCGCTCAACCGCCCCTCCGCTTGCTGGGCACGGGCGATGACGTAGAGAAGTTTGTCTCCGTCATACAGCTCGCCACTGCGGTCGCACATCAGTACGCGGTCCGCATCGCCGTCCAGCGAAATGCCGATGTCCGCCCCCGTGCGCAACACCGCTTCGCTCAGGCTCTTGGGCGCCGTGGCACCGACGCCATCGTTGATGTTGAGACCGTTGGGCTCGACACCCACCGCCACCACCTCGGCGCCAAGTTCATGGAAAACCTTGGGCGCAATCTGGTAGGCCGCGCCGTTTGCACAATCCAGTGCGATCTTCAGGCCACGCAGGTTCAGCTCGTTCGGGAAGCTGCTCTTGCAGAACTCGATGTAACGGCCGGCGGCGTCATCGATACGACGTGCGCGCCCCATCCTGGCCGAATCCACGCAGCCCATCGGTTCATCCAGATGCGCCTCGATTTCGGCCTCCACTGCATCGGGCAGCTTGGCGCCGCCTGCCGAGAAGAACTTGATGCCGTTGTCGTAGTACGGATTGTGCGACGCCGAAATGACCACCCCCGCCTGCAGGCGCAGCGCACGGGTGAGGTAAGCAACCGCCGGCGTGGGAATCGGGCCTGCGAGGATCACGTCCACGCCGGCAGCCGCAAATCCTGCCTCCAGCGCAGCCTCCAGCATGTAGCCGGAAATCCGCGTGTCCTTGCCGATCAGCACCGCAGGATGATGTCCCGGACGCATCTGCTCGCGCGCCACCAGCGTGACGCCCGCGGCATAGCCAAGGCGCATCACGAATTCCGGCGTGATCGGGGACTCGCCGACGCGGCCACGTACACCGTCGGTGCCAAAGTATTTGCGACTCATGGAAATGATGGACCTGTCTGGAAGTTTTCTTGTTGTCGAGTATTCAACCGCGCAACGCTGCCCACACCTTCAGGGCATCGACGGTTGGCGCCACATCGTGCACGCGCAGGATGGCAGCTCCATGTTGCGCTGCCATCAAGGCTGCAGCCGCGCTGGCAGCCTGGCGTTCCTGCACAGCCCGGCCCGTGATGTGGCCAAGCATGGTCTTGCGGGAAACGCCGACCAGCAGAGGATAGCCCAGGCCAGCGAAGCGCGGCAGCGCCCGGAAGAGCAGCACATTGTGCGCCAGCGTCTTGCCGAAGCCGAAACCCGGATCCAGCACGATGCGCCCGGGTGCGCAGCCTGCGTCCATTAGCGCCCGAGCACGCGCGAGCAGATGCTGCTCCACTTCGTGCACAACATCGTCGTAATGGGGCGCCTGCTGCATGCTGCGCGGTTCGCCCTGCATGTGCATCAGGCAAACAGCGGCGGATGATTGCGCGGCAGCTTCTAGCGCGCCATCCGCCTGCAGGGCATTGATGTCGTTGATCATCGCCGCCCCCGCCCTCGCCGCCTCACGCATCACCACAGGCTTCACCGTATCGACTGAAATCGGCAGGCCGAGCGGCAACAAGCGCTCCAGCGCCGGCAGCACGCGGTCGAGCTCTTCATGCTCACTGACCGGCTGCGCACCGGGCCGCGATGACTCGCCGCCGATGTCGAGCATGTCCGCGCCGTCGGCCAGGGCTTGCTCGGCGTGGCGCAAAACCGCATCCGTGGAGCCGGCATGGCCGTCACCGGAGAACGAATCCGGCGTGAGGTTGATGATTGCCATCACCTTCGGTTGTTCGAAGCTCAGTGTGAAACCGGCACACTGCAGATCCGTCGTTTGTTTCATGGAAGCAGGTCGGAAAACAAAACGGGCGTCATCCTTGGATGACGCCCGTATCGGGAAACCCCAGCCGCGTCAGGCCGCGGCCGGTGCGTTCGGCTCGGCGCCCGAAGAATCATCAGGGCGCGAATTCGTCGGGGTGGCGGACGGCTTGGGCGGACGCGGCTTGCCACCAGCCATGATGTCGTTGATCTGGTCCGCATCCAGCGTTTCCCACTCCAGCAGCGCCGCGGTCATGACTTCGATCTTCTCGCGGCTCTCCTCGATCAGGCGACGCGCCAAGGCATACTGTGCATCGATGATCCGGCGGATCTCGCCGTCCACCTTCTGCATGGTGGCTTCGGACACATTGCGATGCTGGGTCACGGAACGACCCAGGAAGATTTCACCTTCCTCCTCGCCATACACCATCGGCCCGAGCGCATCGGACATGCCCCACTGGGTGACCATGCGACGCGCAATGTCGGTTGCACGCTGGAAGTCGTTCGAGGCGCCAGTGGTCATCTGGTTCATGAACACTTCTTCGGCGATCCGGCCCCCGAACAACACGGCGATGGTCTGCAGCAGACGGTCACGATCCTGGCTGTAGCGGTCCTCTTCCGGCAACTGCATGGTCACGCCCAACGCGCGCCCGCGCGGAATGATGGTGACCTTGTGCACCGGATCGGTCTTGTCGAGCAGCTTGGCGACGACGACGTGGCCGGACTCGTGATACGCCGTGTTGCGGCGCTCTTCCTCCGGCATGACCACCGAGCGCCGCGCGGCGCCCATCATGATCTTGTCCTTGGCGCTCTCGAAATCGTCCATGTCCACCAGGCGCTTGTTGGCGCGTGCGGCGAACAGGGCGGCCTCATTGACCAGGTTGGCGAGATCGGCACCGGCAAAACCCGGCGTACCGCGAGCAAGCACTTGCGGATCGACGTCAGGCGCGATCGGCACCTTGCGCATATGCACGCGCAGGATCTGCTCACGACCACGGATGTCCGGCAGCGGCACCACGACCTGGCGATCGAAGCGGCCCGGACGCAGCAGTGCAGGATCGAGCACGTCCGGACGGTTGGTCGCGGCAATCACGATCACCCCGGTCTGGCCTTCGAAGCCATCCATTTCAACGAGCAACTGGTTCAGCGTCTGCTCGCGCTCATCGTTCCCACCACCGAGGCCGGCGCCACGCTGGCGGCCCACCGCGTCGATTTCATCGATGAAGACGATGCAGGGCGCCTGCTTCTTAGCGTTCTCGAACATGTCGCGAACGCGTGCGGCACCGACGCCGACGAACATTTCCACGAAGTCCGAACCGGAGATGCTGAAGAACGGCACCTTCGCTTCACCGGCGATGGCCTTGGCGAGCAAGGTCTTGCCGGTACCCGGCGAACCGACCATCAGCACACCCTTGGGAATACGGCCACCCAGTTTCTGGAACTTGGACGGATCGCGCAGGAAGTCGACCAGTTCGGAGACCTCTTCCTTCGCTTCATCGCAGCCAGCAACGTCGGCGAAAGTAATCGAGTTGGCCGAATCGTCGAGCATGCGCGCCCGGCTCTTGCCGAAGGAGAAGGCCCCCCCGCGGCCACCGCCCTGCATCTGGCGCATGAAGAAGATCCAGACCCCGATCAGCAGCAGCATCGGGAACCAGGACACGAAGATGCTCATGAGCACCGACTGTTCTTCTTCCGGTTTGGCGGCAGACACCGTGACCCCGTACTTGCGCAGGTCATCGATCATCCACAGATCCTGATAGCCCGGCGTGTAGACGGTGACGTCGCGCCCGTCCTGGGTCTTGGCGATCAGCTTGCGGCCATCCACCGTAACCTTGGCAACACGCCCCTGCCGTGCCTCGTCCATGAACTGCGAGTACTCGAGCGTGTTCTGGGTCGCCTGGCGGGAATTGAACTGGTTGAACACCGTCATCAGCACGACACCGATGACCAGCCAGATGGCGAGATTCTTGAAAAGATTGTTCAAGGCGACTCCTGTGACGCCCCTGAATACCGGGGCTTTGGCGTGATTCGACTGATTCTATGCCCTATCGTTCCGACGCTGCAATGCAAGATAGGCCTCATAGCAGCCTTCTATGGGTGACCCGTTGGCGCCCCCAGACGACCCATTCCCAGCAGGTAGACCTCGGCACTGCGGTCGCGCGATGCATCCGGCTTACGTGAATGCAGTTGCTTGAAACTCTCCTGCATGGCCGCACGAAACTCCATGAACCCGGCTCCCTGGAATACCTTGATCAGCATGTTGCCGCCCGTGCGCAAATGCGATTGGGAAAAATCCAGTGCCAATTCAGCAAGATGCATCATCCGGCCGTCGTCACTGATGGCAATTCCAGACATATTGGGGGCCATGTCCGATAAAACAAGGTCAACTTCACGTCCGGCCAGGAGTGTTTCAAATTCCATCAGCACCGAGTCCTCGCGGAAGTCCCCCTGAAGGAAGGTCACTTCGGGGATCGGGTCCATCGGCAGGATGTCCAATGCGAATACCTCGCCTCCCGGTTTCACGCGGGGTGCGGCGACCTGGCACCACGAGCCCGGCGTCGATCCAAGATCGACAACCACCATTCCCGGGCGCAACAGGCGATCGCGCTCATCGATCTCCAGAAGCTTGAACGCGGCGCGTGCACGAAAGCCCTCGGCCTTGGCGCGCTGGACCCAGTGATCGTTGACGTGCTCCGTCATCCAGTTTTTGCTGCTCTTGCTGCGCTTCATCGCGGTAAAATCCGGTTTTGCTACGAAAGTTTTCCTGAATGTTCCAGCTCACACCCGCCCAGCGCCGCGATCTGCGCGCCAAGGCCCATCACCTGAATCCGGTGGTCAGCATTGCCGGCAATGGCCTGACCCCTGCGGTGCTGGCCGAAATCGAACGTTCGCTAAAGGCCCACGAACTCATCAAGGTACGCGTGTATGGCGACGAGCGCGCCGTCCGCGAGGACATCCTCAATACGGTATGCACGGAGCTCGGCTGCGCGGCCGTCCAGCATATCGGCAAGTTGCTCGTCCTGTTCCGCCCCAATCCCGATGAATCCGCTCCGGCAGCGGCAGGCAAGACCACCCGCCCGCGCATTGCAGGTGGCAAGCTGCCCGGCGTCAGTTCCGGCGCCCGGCCGAAGCGTGATGGGCCCATCCGCACGACGGTGACTTCGGAGCGCGCGCCGCGTATCCGCAAGCCCACGGCAGGTAGCGGCCGCATCAAGAAAAGCGCCCGCTGAAGACAACGGCCCGCTTTGCGGGCCGTTTTTTCTGGAACGCAGTGCACCCAAACCGCCTATGCCTGACGCTTGAACAGCTGGGTAACCAGCGCGATGCCGAGTGCACTCTGGATCAGGTAGAGCACGCTGGAAATCCCGTGCCAGGCGACGAAGCGATCGCGCACCACGCTTTCCATCACTTCGCGCGGAAAAGCCTCGGCGCGCAGCTTCGCGATGATCGGCGTGATGCCGAAGTGGCCCGCAAGTACCAGCAGCAGCATCGCCACCACCAGCCAGAACACCGCCGCCTTCAGTGCGCGGGCTCCTTCGCGCACCAACAGGTAGATCAGCAGGTAAGCCGCGCAGCCCATGCCGATCCAGGCCACGATACGGAAGAACTGCCCGGCCAACGAGCCGGCCAGGCTGCGGTCACTCAAGGTATGGAACAGGGTCGGCGCCACCACATAGCCGATCGCCCACAAGACGCCGACCCACAGCGTGGCGGCAATCGCGAACAGGTAATCGGCGAGGCGGCCCATCGACTTCAGATGTACTTGACGTCGAGTACCTCGTACTCGCGCACGCCGCCCGGCGCCTGAACCTCGGCGACATCACCCGCGTACTTGCCGATCAGCGCGCGGGCAATCGGCGAGCTCACCGAAATCTTGCCGGCCTTGAGGTCGGCCTCGTCGTCACCCACGATCTGGTAGGTCACGGAGTCGCCGGAGTCGAGATCCTCGAGATCCACCGTCGCGCCAAACACGCAACGGCCGTCCGCATCCAGCAGCTTGGGGTCGATGATCTGGGCATTGCCCAGTTTGCCTTCGACCTCCTTGATGCGGCCCTCGATGAAGCCCTGACGCTCCTTGGCGGCGTCGTACTCGGCGTTCTCGGACAAGTCGCCATGCGAGCGCGCCTCGGCAATCGCCTCGATGACTTTCGGGCGCTCGACGGTCTTCAGGCGGTGCAGCTCCTGCTTCAGCTGTTCGGCACCGGCAACGGTCAACGGAATGGTGTTCATGTTCTTGGATCAGTGCAGCAACTCGGCATGCAAGGATTGCAGCGAGTAGGTTTCCAGACCGGCGAGATGGCGCATGCCCATGCAGGCCGCGCGTGCGCCTTCGATAGTGGTGTAGACGGTGACCTTCGCAGCCAGCGCGCTGGTGCGGATGGAGCGCGAATCGACAATCGCCTGGCGCTTTTCTTCCACCGTGTTGATGACCAGGGTGATCTCGTTGTTCTTGATCATGTCCACGATGTGCGGACGACCTTCCATCACCTTGTTCACCGCTTCCACCGCGATGCCCGCGGCCTCCAGGTGCGTCGCCGTACCCTTCGTGGCGACCAGCGTGAAGCCGAGCTCGATCAGCTCGCGCGCGACCTCGATCGCCTTGGGCCGGTCCGTCGGCTTGACGCTGATGAACACTTTGCCTGCCTGCGGCAGACGCGTGCCGGCAGCGATCTGGCTCTTCACGAAAGCTTCCGCGAAGCTGCGGCCGACGCCCATCACTTCACCGGTGGACTTCATCTCCGGTCCGAGGATGGTGTCGACGCCCGGGAACTTGTTGAAGGGGAAGACCGCTTCCTTCACCGAGTAGTAAGGCGGCACGATCTCGCCCTTCAGGCCCTGTTCCGCCAGCGTCTGGCCTGCCATGGCACGTGCGGCGATCTTCGCCAGCGGCAGCGAGCAGGCCTTGGACACGAAAGGCACGGTGCGCGAAGCGCGCGGATTCACTTCCAGCACGTACACCACCGCATTGTCGCCTTGGCCCTGGATGGCGAACTGCACGTTCATCAGGCCGACGACGTTCAGCGCCTTGGCCATCAGCTCGGTCTGACGGCGCAGTTCGTCCTGCAGCACCTTCGACAGCGAATAAGGCGGCAGCGAACAGGCAGAGTCACCCGAGTGCACGCCGGCCTGCTCGATGTGTTCCATGATGCCGCCGATGATGACCTGCTTGCCGTCGGACAGCGCATCGACGTCCACTTCAGTCGCATCGTTCAGGAAGCGGTCCAGCAACACCGGTGAATCGTTGGAGACCTTCACGGCCTCGCGCATGTAGCGCTCCAGGTCCTTCTGCTCGTGCACAATTTCCATCGCACGACCGCCCAGCACATAGCTGGGGCGCACGACCAGCGGGTAGCCGATCTCGGCCGCCAGGCGCACGGCCTCTTCCGGTGCACGTGCGGTGCGGTTGGGTGGCTGCTTGAGGCCCAGGTCCTGCAGCAGCTTCTGGAAACGCTCACGGTCTTCCGCAGCGTCGATCATGTCCGGGCTGGTACCGATGATGGGCACACCGTTCGCCTCCAGCGCGCGGGCGCGCTTCAGCGGCGTCTGGCCGCCGAATTGCACGATCACGCCGACCGGCTTCTCGACATGCACGATCTCGAGGATGTCTTCCAGCGTGATCGGTTCGAAGTACAGACGGTCGGAGGTGTCGTAGTCGGTCGACACGGTTTCCGGGTTGCAGTTGACCATGATGGTTTCATAACCATCCTCGCGCAGCGCGAGCGCCGCGTGCACGCAGCAGTAGTCGAACTCGATGCCCTGGCCGATGCGGTTCGGACCACCGCCCAGCACCATGATCTTCTTCTTGTTGGTCGGCTGTGCCTCGCATTCCTCTTCATAGCTGGAATACATGTAGGCGGTGTTCGAAGCGAACTCGGCCGCGCAGGTATCGACGCGCTTGTAGACCGGACGCACACCCAGTGCATGGCGATGCAGGCGCACCGCGGTTTCATCCGAGCCCAGCAGCTTCGAAAGCCGACGGTCCGAGAAGCCCTTGCGCTTCAGCACGCGCAGCGCCGCGGCGTCCAGACTCTTCAGCGAACGGCCGCTCAGGTTCTTCTCGCTGAGGATGATGTCCTCGATCTGCGCGAGGAACCACGGGTCGATCTTGGTCAGCTTGTGCAGTTCATCCAGCGACATGCCTTCGCGGAAGCCTTGGCCGACGTACCAGATGCGGCTCGCGCCCGGGTTCGCCAGTTCCAGTTCCAGCTCTTCGCGATCGCACTCGATTTCGTCGAGACCGTAAGCGCCGACTTCCAGGCCGCGCAGCGCCTTCTGGAAAGACTCCTGGAAGGTACGGCCCATCGCCATCACCTCGCCCACCGACTTCATCTGGGTGGTGAGGCGCGCGTTGGCCTGCGGGAATTTCTCGAAGGCGAAACGCGGGATCTTGGTGACGATGTAGTCGATGGACGGCTCGAAGGACGCCGGGGTCAGGCCGCCGGTGATGTCGTTCTTCAGTTCGTCCAGGGTGAAGCCCACGGCCAGCTTGGCGGCGATCTTGGCGATCGGGAAGCCGGTGGCCTTGGAGGCCAGCGCGGAGGAACGCGACACGCGCGGGTTCATCTCGATGACGATCAGGCGACCGTCCTTCGGATTCACCGCGAACTGCACGTTGGAGCCGCCGGTATCCACGCCGATCTCGCGCAGCACCGCCACCGAGGCGTTGCGCATGATCTGGTATTCCTTGTCGGTCAGCGTCTGAGCCGGCGCGATGGTGATCGAGTCACCGGTGTGTACGCCCATCGGGTCGAGGTTCTCGATGGAGCAGACGATGATGCAGTTGTCGTGCTTGTCGCGCACGACTTCCATCTCGAACTCCTTCCAGCCCAGCAGCGACTCTTCGATCAGCAGTTCGCGGGTGGGCGACAGATCCAGGCCGCGGGTGCAGATCTCGTTGAATTCCTCGATGTTGTAGGCGATGCCGCCACCCGTACCACCCATCGTGAAGCTGGGGCGGATGATGGCCGGGAAGCCCACCTTGGCCTGCACGGCGAGCGCCTCTTCCATGCTGTGGGCGATGCCGGAGCGGGCGGATTCGAGACCGATCTTGGTCATCGCGTCCTTGAACTTCAGGCGGTCCTCGGCCTTGTCGATGGCTTCCGGCGTGGCGCCGATCAGCTCGACGTCGTACTTCTCCAGCACGCCGTTACGCCACAGGTCCAGCGCGCAGTTCAGCGCGGTCTGGCCGCCCATGGTCGGCAGCACGGCGTCGGGACGTTCCTTCTCGATGATGCGCTCGACCACCTGCCAGGTGATCGGCTCGATATAGGTCACGTCGGCCATGTTCGGGTCGGTCATGATCGTGGCCGGATTGCTGTTGACCAGGATGACCTTGTAGCCCTCGTCACGCAGCGCCTTGCAAGCTTGCGCGCCCGAATAATCGAACTCGCAGGCCTGGCCGATGATGATCGGGCCGGCGCCGATGATGAGGATGCTTTCTATGTCGGTGCGTTTGGGCATTTACTGTCGCGTGAAACCTGAAACGTGGATGTCATGACGTGCGGACACGTCCTCGCTGGCGCGGTGCGCCATCACGTTTCGCGTTTCACTTCTCCATCATTTTCACGAACTTGTCGAACAGGTAGGCCACGTCATGCGGGCCAGGGCTGGCTTCCGGGTGGCCCTGGAAGCACAGCGCGGGGCGGTCGGTCCAGATGAGGCCCTGCAGGCTGCCGTCGAACAGCGACACGTGCGTGGTGCGCACGTTGGCGGGCAGCGTGGCGGCATCCACCGCGAAACCGTGGTTCTGGCTGGTGATCAGCACGCGGCCGGAGTCCAGGTCCTTCACCGGATGGTTCGCACCGTGGTGGCCGAACTTCATCTTCAGCGTCTTTGCGCCAGCGGCCAGGCCCATGATCTGGTGCCCCAGGCAGATGCCGAACACCGGCAGACGCTTCTCGAGAAAAGTCTTCGTCGCGGCGATCGCGTAGTCGCAGGGCTCGGGGTCGCCCGGGCCGTTGGACAGGAACACGCCGTCCGGATTCATCGCCAGCACTTCCGCCGCTGGCGTCTGCGCCGGCACGACGGTGAGCTTGCAGCCGCGCTCGGCCAGCATGTGCAGGATGTTCTGCTTCACGCCGAAGTCGTAGGCAACGACATGGAAGCGCGCATTGCTTTGCTCCACGAAGCCCTTACCCAACTTCCATTCACCGGAAGTCCAAGGATAGGACCGGGTGGTACTCACCACCTTGGCGAGGTCCATGCCGGCCAGGCCGGGGAAGCCACGCGCCTCGGCGACGGCGGCCTCTGCGTTCAGTTCTTTCGCACTGGCAGCAGTGACGAGGCAGCCAGCCTGCGCGCCTTTTTCACGCAGGATGCGGGTCAGCTTGCGGGTGTCGATGCCGGCGATGCCGACAACGTTTGCCGCCTTCAGGTAATCGTCCAGCGATTGCTCGGAACGGAAGTTCGACACACGCACCGGCAGGTCTCGGATGACCAGGCCGGCGGCATACACGCCATTGGCCTCGCAATCCTCGCGATTGGTGCCGACGTTGCCGATATGGGGATGTGTCAGGGTAACGATCTGGCGCGTGTAGGACGGGTCGGTCAGGATTTCCTGGTAACCCGTGATCGCGGTGTTGAACACCACTTCGCCGACCGATTTGCCCACTGCGCCAAGGCCACTGCCGGAAAAAACGGTACCGTCGGCAAGCGCAAGCAGCGCGTGAAGGGTGTCAGCCAAAATCTGCTCCTAAATTCCAGGATTTCCGGGACTGGAACGGGGCTTCCAGCTCGCCGGAGCGTCTCGCAGCGTCGCGTTACGCATTGATTTTGCACGTGTTTTCAACACTTCCCACGCCATCAATCGGCGTAAAAAAAGGGACTCGCCCTCTCGGACGCATCCCGCGTGCAAATTTTCGGAATTATAGCCCGCAGACAGCCTCCCCGGCAATCCCTGCCGTGCGAGATGCCTGCGGGAAAGGCGATCAGGCGGACATCTGCGTGGCGAGGAAATCCGATAGCCGCTGCAGTTCCGCCAACAGCACCGGCACTCCCAGCGTCGCCGTGACGGCCTCGCCGCGCCGCGCCGCGTGCTCGACTTTCTGTGCAGCGTCGGCCGCTACCGACGCGCCGAATACCCCTACCGAGGATTTCAGCGAGTGCGCTACGGCGCCCAGGCTTTTCATGTCCCCTTTCGCTGCGGAGCTTTCGAGTTGCTGGACGTTCTTCGGGTAATCGGCCAGGAAGATGCCGATCAGGTTGACGAGTGCATCCCGGTCGCCATCCAGCAAGGCCATGGTCTGCGACAGATCGGCGACTTCGCCCTGGACCACGGCGGCCTGCTGGGCCTCTTCGGTCCAGTTAGCAATGTTGCCCTCGAAATCGGTCGCCTGGAAACGGCGCGTCACCCGTTCGATCGCGGCGAACAGTTCCTGCGGCTGGATCGGCTTGGACACGTAGTCATCCATGCCGGCGTCCAGGCACTTCTCGCGATCACCCTGCATGACGTGGGCGGTCATCGCAATGATGGGCGTGACCTCCCAGCGGCCGGACATCGCCCAGCTGCGCCGCGCTTCCCGGGCGCGGATGGCCTTGGTGGCATCCAGACCGCCCAGTACCGGCATCTGCACGTCCATGAGGATCAGGTCGAAGCGCTGCTTCTCGAAGCACTCGATGGCTTCCTGGCCATCGCCGGCCACCGTCACGCGATACCCGCCGCGTTCGAGGATCTTGGTCGCCACGGTCTGGTTGACCGGGTTGTCCTCCACCAGCAGCACGTCACGCACGCGGCGCGGGCTGTCGGCCTCGGCGAGGGCTTCGTCGATGCGGATGTCTTCGAGATCGACATCCATGTCCTTGGCCGGGATCAGCGCGAGCTTGATGGCATCCAGCAGGTCGGTCGATGAGACCGGCTTGACCACGTGGGCGCGCACACCGAGCTGGCGACAGCGCGCGGAATCGTTCCGCTGGCTGTCAGTCGTCAGCATCATGATGATGCGCTCGCAGGTTGCACCCTCTTCGTGGAAACGGGAGGGCAGATCGAAGCCACCCGGCTCCGGCATGTTGCCGTCCACGATCATCAGGTCGAAAGGCTCACCGCCGCGATGGGCGATCTTCAGGGTCGCAAGCGCCTCCTCGCCGCTCACCGCGGTGCTCACCTGCACGCCCCAGCGCTTGAGCGTGTCACCGATTTCTCGGGCCGTCGCGCGACTGTCTTCGACCAGCAAGGCACGCATGCCGGTCAGGCGCGGATCGACGCGTTCGCTGGCCACTTCCTCGCGCACCACCTCGACCTCGGTCGTGAAGTGGAAGGTGCTGCCCTGCCCCGCTTCGCTGGCCACCCAGATGCGGCCATGCATCAGCTCCACGAGCTCGCGGCAGATAGCCAGGCCGAGGCCGGTGCCGCCGTAGCGACGCGTCGTGGACGTGTCCGCCTGCGAGAAGGCGCCGAATATCTCGTCCTGCTTGTCGCGGGCGATGCCGATGCCGGTGTCGCGCACCTCGAACTGCAGGCGCGCCTGGGCGGCTTCGCGGCTGACCAGGCGGACCACGACTTCGATCTCGCCCTTCTCCGTAAACTTGATCGCGTTGCCCAGCAGGTTCATCAGCACCTGGCGCAGGCGGTTAGGATCTCCGCGCAGCACATGCGGCGTGCCCGGCGCGATGCCGAAGACCATCTCCAGCCCCTTCTGGTGGCCGCGGAGCGCCAGCGCCTTGAAGGTGTCGGAGATGACCGCAGGCAGCGAGAACTCGATGTTCTCCAGCTCCAGCTTGCCCGCCTCGATCTTCGAGAAATCGAGGATGTCGTTGATGATGGACAGCAGCGATTCGGCCGAGGACTTCACCGTCGTCAGGTAGCCGCGTTGCTCGGAATCGAGCTGCGTATCAAGCGCCAGCTCCGTCATGCCGATGATCCCGTTCATCGGCGTGCGGATCTCGTGGCTCATGTTGGCCAGGAAGTCACCCTTGGCGCGGCTTGCAGACTCAGCCGCCTCCTTGGCGCGCAGCAGCGCGAACTCCCAGCCCTTGCGATCGTTGATGTTGCGATGCACGCCCACCACGCGCGTGGCGCGGCCCTCGGCATTGCGGGCGACGACACGCCCGTGGGTCGCGATCCAGCACCAGGTACCCTCCTTGGTGCGCAAGCGGTACTCCGCCTGGAAGTCGCCCGTCTCACCCTTCAGGTGGGAAATCAGGCGGCGACGCGCTTCCGGCAGATCGTCCGGATGCATCATAGCTTCCCATTGCGCCTGATCGTCGCCCAGCTCGCTGGCGGCGAAACCCAGCACTTCCTTCCAGGCCGGGCTCAGGTAGTTCTGCCCGCGTTCGCTGTCCCAGTCCCACAAGCCGTCGTGCACGCTGTCCAGCGCGAGCGTCAGCCGCTCCTTCTCGCGCAATTGCTGGTCCAGCATGTGCATGAGCCGGCCGGCGAGTTCGTTCGCCGACGCAGGCGTCTCGACCAGCACGCTGCCCATGCCCGCCCGCTTCGCCAACTGCTGGGCCTGCGCGACCAGTCTGGGAAAGTCGTCCTGAGCGGGGTTCTCCGGCAGATTCATGGATGGCGGGGACGGAAAATGGGAAGGGAAACCACCATTGCTTAACGAGCGCCGGGACGGCCAGCTTGAGCCGACCCGGCAAACTTTCGCAACGCGCTCAGGCTTTCAGGCGCTTGCAGACGCGCTCAAGCCGGTTCAGGCCTTCGTCCAGCTCGGCATCGCTGATGACGAGCGAGGTCGCCAGTCGCACGACGTCCGGCCCGCCCTGCAACACCAGCAGCCCTTCCTCGGCGCCGACGGTCACGAAATCCTTGGCGCGGCCGGCCATTTCCGGCACCAGTTGCAAGCCGAACCACAGGCCGGCATGGCGCACTTCGCCGAAACAGCCGGTACTGGTGGCCATGTCACGCAGGCGCGACGCCGCACGCTCGGCCTTGCTGCGCACGCCGGCCAGCACCGCATCGGAGCGGATCAGGTCGAACGCCGCGCAGGCGACCGCAGCGGCCAGCGGATTGCCGCCAAAGGTACTGCCGTGAGAGCCGACATGGAAGGCAGAGGCGATCGCCTCGGTGGTCATCATGACGCCCATCGGGAAGCCACCGGCAATGCCCTTGGCGGTGGTCAGGATGTCCGGCGTCACGCCGTACCCCATGTAGGCGAACAGATTGCCGGTACGGCCGTTGCCGGACTGGATCTCGTCGAACACCAGCATCGCGTCGTGCTGCGTGCAGAGTTCGCGCAAGGTGCGCAGGAACTCGGGCGTAGCCGGCACGACACCGCTTTCGCCCACCACCGGCTCGATGACCACGGCACAGGTCCTCGGTCCGATGACGCGGCGCACGGCCTCGATGTCGTTGTAGTCAACGTGGATGATCCCCTCCGGCAGCGGCCCCATGCCCGACGAATACTTGGGCTGCCCGCCGACTGCCATGGTCATGAAGGTACGGCCATGGAAGGAACCATTGAAGGCCACGATCTCGATCTTCTCGGGACCGTGGCGGTCGATCGCCCGCTTGCGCGCCAGCTTGATCGCACCTTCGTTGGCCTCGGCACCGGAATTGCTGAAGAACACCCGCTCCGCAAACGTGGATTCGCAGATCATGCGCGCCAGCTTCAGCACCGGCTCGTTGGTGTAGTAGTTCGACACGTGCCACAGCTTGGCGGCCTGCTCGTGGAGGGCTGCCAGCAGAGCCGGGTGGCCGTGGCCCAGCGCGGTGACGGCGATGCCGGCGCCGAAGTCGATGTAGTCACGCCCGGCCTGATCCCACAGGCGCGAGCCTTCGCCTCGCACGAAGATCATTTCGAGCGGAGAGAAGACGGGAACCATGTAGCGATCGAAATCAGCACGTTGGACGGGGTGACTCACGGTTATTCCTTTCAGGATGCAGTGCGGCGGGAGGCTTGATCCGACGGGCCGCCGCACATCACCCGTCGCGCAAAAACGAAAACGACGATCAGTGATCGTCGTATCGAAGTCCGCGTACCGGGATTTTGCAGGAATTTGCGGGGGGCCGTGTTACGCCTTTCGGCGCCTACAGGTCACACCTGCATGTTCATGATGTCCTGGTACGCGGTGACCAATCGGTTGCGCACCTGGACCATCTGCTGGAACGAGAGGTTGGCTTTCTGCAGGTTGACCATCACGTCCTGCAGGTTGACGTCGGGGTTGCCGGCGGAAAACTCGCGCGACATTTCCTGCGCGCTGGCCTGGGCCTGGCTGACTTCCTGCAGCGCGTTCTGCAGGGCGGAGGCAAAGCTGGCGCCACCGGTGGCATCGGCGGCAGACGCACTCTTGCTGGCCGCAGCGTCTGCGGTAGCGCGGAGTTGTCCGATAACCTGATCGATGCCCTTGGTGTCCATTTATTCCAGCCTGATTGACTCGGTGACGTCTGGGTGACGTCTCGGTGACGTATCAACTACTTCTAAGCAGATTATGTGCCACGAAGGTGCAACGACGACGCCGACGTGGCTCAGATATCTGTATAGCCTTCTTCACGGTACTGCTGCAACTTGTAACGCAAGGTCCGTTCCGAGATGCCGAGCTGCTCCACTGCACGCTTGCGGGAGCCGCCGACCGACTTCAGCACTTCCAGGATGTGGTCGCGCTCCAGGTCCTTCATGTTGGCAGGGCGTTGATTTGAAACGGGTTGCACGGGTATGGCGGGTACTGCGAAAGCCGCGTCCGGCAAGGGCGCCGGCGCGGTTGCCATACCTGGAGGCGGCAGGCACAGCCGCACGTCGTCGTCGCTGATCGTGTCGCCGGCGGCCAGGATCAAGGCACGCTGGACGGTGTTCTCAAGTTCCCGCACATTGCCGGGCCAGTGCCAACCGGCAAGAACTGCCGCCGCATCGCCGGCAATTTTTGCCGTTTTGCCGATCCGCTCGCCGTGCCGGGCGATGAAATGCCGGGCCAGCGGCAGCACGTCGCCCGGACGTTCGCGCAGGCTGGGAATCGCCAGCGGGAAGACGTTCAGCCGGTAGAACAAGTCCTCGCGGAAACGTCCGGCATGAACCTCGCGCTGCATGTCGCGGTTGCTGGTGGCCAGCACGCGGATATCCAGGCTCACCGGCTTCTTGCCGCCCACCCGCTCGACCTCGCGCTCCTGCAGCACACGCAGCATCTTGGCCTGCAGGCCCAGCGGCATCTCGGAAATTTCGTCGAGCAGGATGGTGCCGCCCTGGGCCTGCTCGAACTTGCCGGCCTGCGCCGTCTGGGCGCCGGTGAAGCTGCCTTTCTCGTATCCGAACAGCGTGGCTTCCAGCAGGTTCTCGGGGATCGCCGCGCAGTTGATGGCCACGAAGGGGCCGCTCTTGCGGCGCGAATGCTGGTGGATGTACTGCGCGAAGACTTCCTTGCCGGTGCCGGACTCGCCGGTCAGCAGCACGGTGGCGTCGGTTTCCGCGACGCGGGCGGCCATCTGCAGGGTCTGTCTGGTGCGCGGGTCCTCCGCCACCATGTCTTCCTGGCCCGGCGCAACGCTGGCATAGCGACGCACCGCCTCCAGCAACACCGGGGGCTCGAAGGGCTTCATCAGGAAATCGCAGGCACCACCGCGCATGGCGGCGACCGCCTTGTCGACGTCGCCGAACGCCGTCATCAGCAGCACCGGCAACTGCGGCTGGCGGGCGCGGATCTGGCCGAGCAGCTCCAGACCGTCCATGGGGTCCATGCGCAGGTCGGTCACCACCAGGTTGAAGGCACGTCCGCCCAGCTTTTCCAGCGCTTCCGGTCCGCTGGCGGCCAGCGTGACGCGATGGCCGGCGGAGGACAGGATCAGCTCGATGGCATCACGCAGGCCAGCGTCATCGTCCACGACCAGGATGTTCAGGGTTTCGATCATGCGTTCGCTCCGTTCGTCGCGGGTGCGAGGGGAATGCTGAAGGTGAATTCGGTGCCGACGCCCGGCTCGGACTGCAGTGCGATGTCGCCGCCATGCGCGCGGGCCACGCCGCGGGCAATCGCCAGGCCCAGCCCGGTGCCTTCGGCGCGCGTCGTGAAGAAGGGTTCGAACAGGCGTGCCTGCAGGGCCGGCGGGATGCCGCGGCCGTTGTCCCTGACGATAAAACGCGCCTGCCCCTCGCTGACGCTGGCGGTCAGCATCACGGCGCCGTCAGGGGCCTTGCTGCCAACCGCGTTCAGCGCGTTCTCCAGGAGGTTGAGCAAGGCGCCCGCCAGTTCCTTGCGGTTGCCGAACAGGGTTTCGCTGCCCGCCAGGCAATCGGTGGTGAACTGCGCGCTCTGGCGGCTGGCCACGGGTTCGATGGTGTGCGCCAGTTCGCCGACCAGCTCGCAGATGCCGAATGCCTCACGCCCCAGCGCTTCGCCGCGCGCGAACATCAGCATGTCGGTGATGAGTCTCTCCAGGTGACGCAGGCGCTCCAGCGAGCGCTGCGCCACGTCGGCGCGGTTTGCCGGCGGCAGGTCCATGCTGGCCAGATGCCCGGTGTAGAGCAGCGCCGCCGCCAGCGGCGTGCGCAGCTGGTGAGCCAGTCCGGCCACCATCTCGCCCATCGAGGCCAGCCGTTCGGTACGCGCCACCTGCTGGCGCATGCGGTATGCCTCGGTGGAGTCGTGCAGCAGGATCAGGCGGCCACCGCTCTGCTCCACCTCGCTCTGCGAAATCGAGACGCGCTCCACGGCGCACTCGCCCTGCAGCGGCTGCCAGCTCCATTCGCCCGGCATGTCGGTGGGCGCCAGGCAGACCTGCGCCACCTCCGCCCAGGTGCGGCCGGCCACCTCTTCGCCGAGCATCGCGCGCGCCGCCTTGTTGATCTGCTCCACGGTGCCGTCGCGGTCGACGATGAGCACACCCGCCGGCAGCGTCGCCAGCAGCAGGCGCAGGCGGTCGGTCAGGCTCGCCACCTGGTCCTGCAGCCCGCTGTAGGCGTTGGTCAGCTCGTCGGACGCCCGTGCGAAAGCCTGGAAAGCCTGCGCCAGGCTGGCGGCATCCATCGGTGTGGCGGTGTCGTCCTTCACAAGCGGTTCGTTCATCAGCATCGGCCAGCGAGCAGAGCGTGGGCAGCCCACGTTGGCTCGCACTGTATCCATCCAGTCTGGTACAGGGCCTTGCGATAAACCGGCAAAAAATGCCGCTTATTGACCGGTCCGGCTTGCCGGGTGCCGCGCAGAATGCGCCCATCCGAAATGGCGCACCCACCGTATGGGATGCGTCTAGATGGAGTGCCGACATGGCCGAAGACGTACTGGCTGCACCACCGCCCTCGCCTTTCCAGACGATTGCGGACAATTTCAACAAACTGACGCCGCGCCAGAAGATGGCCGGCGCGGTTGCGCTCGCACTCGCCGTCGCCCTGCTGGTGGGCGTCTGGCTATGGAGCCGCCAGCCGCAGTACTCGGTGCTGTTCTCCAATCTGGCCGAGAAGGACGGCGGCGCCATCGTCACGTCACTGCAGGCGCAGAACATTCCCTACCGGGTCGAGGCCAACGGCGCCACCATCCTGGTCCCGTCGGATCGCGCCAACGAGCTGCGCCTGCTGCTGGCCTCGCAAGGCCTGCCCAAGGGCGGGCTGGTCGGCTTCGAGCTGATGGAGGGACAGAAGCTCGGCATCTCCCAGTTCCATGAGCAGATCAATTACCAGCGCGGCCTGGAAGGCGAGCTGGCACGCACCATCCAGTCGCTGGCCGCGGTGGGTGGCGCGCGGGTCCACCTCGCCATCCCGAAGCAGACGGCTTTCCTGCGCGACGAAGAAAAGCCCACCGCGTCGGTCGTCGTCAACCTGCACCCCGGCCGCAACCTGGAACCGGCGCAGGTCGCCGGCATCGTGCACCTGGTTTCGTCCAGCGTCCCGAAGCTGGCGGCGGAAGCGGTCAGCGTCATCGACCAGCGCGGCAACCTGCTGACCCAGAAACGCGACGCCCGCCTGGCCGCCCTGGACCCCACCCAGCTGCAATACGTCGAGGAAGTGGAAGCGGCCTATATCAAGCGCGTGCAGAACATCCTGATGCCGCTGCTGGGCGAGCCGAATTTCCGCGTGCAGGTGGCTGCCGACGTGGACTTCGACGCCACCGAGCAGACCTCGGAGCTCTACAAGCCCAACCCGCCGCCCAACACGGCGATCCGCTCGCAGCAGACGGTGGACAACCAGACCAACCAGCCGCCGGCCGCCGGCGTGCCGGGCGCGCTGTCCAACCAGCCGCCGGTGCCGGCCACCGCCCCCATCACCACACCGCAAGTGCCGCCGGGTGGCGCCAGCGCGCCGGTGCCGCTCACGACGAACAAGAGCGCCACCACCAACTACGAGCTGGACAAGACCATCCAGCACATCCGCCGTTCGCTCGGCAGCATCAAGCGACTTTCCGTCGCTGTCGTGGTCAACCACAAATCGGAACGCAATCCGCGCGGCGACGTGCAGATGACGCCGCTGCCCGAGGCCGAGCTGCAGAAGATCACCGCGCTGGTGCGCGAGGCCGTGGGATTCAGCGAACAGCGTGGCGATACGCTGAACGTCGCCAACGCGCCGTTCACCGATGCACCGGGGCCGGAGATCATCACCGTCGCCTGGTGGAAGGACCCGGAAATCCTGGCACTGGCCAAGGAAGCCGCACGCTGGCTGGTGCTGCTCGGCGTGATCGCCTTCGTGGCCTTCGGCGTGTTGCGCCCGCTGCTGCGCACCGTGATGCCGGTGCCGACGAAGGAGGAAGAGGAAGCCGAGGCGGAACGCGAAGCCGCAGCGGCAGCCGCCGCTGCCGAGGCTGCCGCGGCCGCCGAGGGCGAAGGCAAGGAAGCCGGCGAAGAGGACATCCCGCCGGAAGTGCTGGAGGCGGAACTCGCCAAGATGAGCTTCGAGAAGAAGGTGGCCCGCGCCCGCGACATCGCGGCGAAGGACCCGCGCATCGTGGCGCAACTGATCAAGACATGGCTGAACGGAGGCGCCGGTGCCGAAGAACGACGCTAGCGACGGACTGGACAACGCAGCCCTGCTGCTGCTCACGCTCGGCCCGGACGAGGCGGCGGGCGTGCTCAAGCTGCTGTCCCCCCGCGAGGTGCAGAAGCTCGGCGCCGCGATGGCCAAGATGCCACCGCAATCCCGCGAGCATTCCGAGAAGCTGCTGGACGAGCTGCAGCTCTACGCCGCCAAGGGCACCAGCATCGAGCCGGACGAGGAGACCATCCGCGTCATGCTGACCAAGGCGCTGGGCGACGAGCGCGCGGCCAACCTGATCTCGCGCGTGCTGCAGGGATCGGACACCGCCGGCATCGAGTCGCTGAAGTGGATGGACGCGGCCACCGCCGCCGACCTCATCAAGAACGAACACCCGCAGATCATCGCCACCATCCTGGTCCATCTGGAGTACGACCACGCCGGCGAGATCATCCGCCACTTCCCGGACCGCCAGCGCAACGACGTGCTGCTGCGCATCGCCACCCTGGACGGCGTGCAGCCCACCGCGCTGAAGGAACTCAACGAAGCGCTGACGCGCGTGCTGTCCGGCTCCGCGCAGTCGCTGAAGAAGGCTTCGATGGGCGGCACGCGACATGCGGCCGACATCCTCAACTTCGTCGGCAGTGCGGCCGAGACCGCCATCCTGGACAACGTGCGCGAGTACGACCCGGACCTGGCGCAGCGCATCCTCGACGAGATGTTCGTGTTCGAGAACCTCATGGAGGTGGACGACCGCGGCATCCAGGTCATCCTGCGCGAGGTGCAGAGCGACCAGCTCATCATCGCGCTGAAGGGCGCCGCGCCGGACATGCGCGAGAAGATCTTCAAGAACATGAGTACCCGCGCGGCGGAAATGCTGCGCGAGGATCTGGAGGCACGCGGCCCGGTGCGCCTCTCCGAAGTGGAAGCGTCGCAGAAGGAGATCCTCAAGATCGCCCGCCGCCTCTCCGAGGAAGGCCAGATCGCCCTGGGTGGCAAGGGTGGCGACGACGCCTTCGTGTAAGGCGATGAGGCTTCAGATGCCTTGCCTTCGAATGACTTCGCTTCGAATGACTTCGCTTCGAATGACTTCGCTTCGGATGACTTCGCTTCGGATGACTTCGCTTCGGATGACTTCGCTTCGGATGCCTTCAATCAATCCCTGCAGACGACGGACATGGCAGCCAGCATGATGATCCCCGCCAACCAGGCCTCCGGCGCGTTCCAGCGCTGGGAACCGGAAGACTTCGCGCTCTCCGTGCCGGAACAGGCAGTCGGGCCGGACCCCGTGCCCGAGGACGGCAACGTCGCGGCCGCGATGCCCGCCACGGAACAACCCGCCGAGGACCTTCCCTTCGAGATCGTCCCCGGCGTGGCCCTGCCTACCGCCGAGGACATCGAGCGCATCCAGCATGACGCCGCCCGCGAGGGCTATGCCGCCGGTTATGAGGAAGGCGCGGCGCGTGGCCGCATGGAGGCTGCCGAGCTACACCAGATGCTCACCGGCCTGGACGAGGCGCTGAGCCACATGGACCAGCAGATTGCCCACGAGATCCAGGCCCTCGCGCTGGAGATCGCCCGCCAGGTTGTCCGCGACACCGTCGTCGAGCGCCCGGAGGCCCTGCTCACCGTCATCCGCGAAGCGCTCAACCAGCTGCCGCAGCAACACGCCACCATCCGCCTCAACCCGGCGGACGCCGCGCTGGCGCGCCAGTACATCGGCGAGCATTTCGACAGCGTGGCCCACCGCATCGTCGAGGATGACCACATCCTGCGCGGCGGCTGCACCGTGGAGGCCGCCGGCACCCAGATCGACGCCCAGCTGCAGACCCGCTGGCGCCGGGTGGTGGAGCACCTGAGCCAGGATGCCGCGCAGTTCGACGACCACGCACGAGGTGCCAACGGCCATGGCCAATGAGCACTTCACCGATGTCTGGAAGAACTACCTGCGCGACTGCGAGAAGATCGCGCGCGCCACGACGCCCTTGCAGGTGTCCGGCCGCCTCACCCGCATCAACGGCCTCGTCATGGAGGCCGCCGGACTGAAGCTGTCGCTGGGTTCCGGCTGCCGCGTGATGGTGCCGGGCGGTGGCTCGGTGGAATGCGAAGTCGTCGGTTTCTCAGGCGAGAAGCTGTTCATGATGCCCACCGACGACGTGTTCGGCCTGGCGCCCGGTGCCCAGGTGATTCCCAACGAGCCGGTGCAGCCGACCCCCACCACCGGCGAGCGCGTCGTCCCCCGCCGCCGGGCTTCCGACCGCGCCAAGCACCTGCCGGTCGGCGACGAGTTGCTGGGCCGCGTGCTCGACGGCGCCGGCCGTCCGCTCGACAGCCTCGGCCCGCTGGGCACCCAGAACACCCGTTCCCTGCAGAGCCGCCCGGTCAACCCGCTGGGCCGCGCGCCCATCTCCGCCACGCTGGATGTCGGCATCCGTGCCATCAACGGCCTGATGACCGTCGGCCGCGGCCAGCGCGTGGGCCTGTTCGCCGGTTCCGGCGTCGGCAAGTCGGTGCTGATTGGCATGATGGCCCGCTACACCGCAGCCGACGTGGTGGTGGTGGGCCTGATCGGCGAACGGGGCCGCGAGGTGAAGGAGTTCATCGAGCACAACCTCGGCGCCGAAGGCCTGGCCCGTTCCGTGGTCGTCGCCGCGCCGGCCGACACCAGCCCCCTGATGCGCCTGCAGGGCGCGTCCTACGCCACCAGCATCGCCGAACATTTCCGCGACCAGGGCAAGCAGGTGCTGCTGATCATGGATTCGCTGACCCGCTACGCCATGGCGCAGCGCGAGATCGCGTTGGCCATCGGCGAACCGCCAGTGACCCGCGGCTACCCGCCCAGTGTGTTCGCCCGCCTGCCCGCGCTGGTGGAACGCGCGGGCAACGGTGCCGAGGGTGGCGGCTCGATCACCGCCTTCTACACCGTGCTGGCCGAAGGCGATGACCAGCAGGACCCGATCGCCGACTCGGCGCGCGCCATCCTCGACGGCCACTTCGTGCTGACCCGCGCGCTCGCGGACCAGGGCCACTACCCCGCCATCGACATCGAGCAGTCGATCTCGCGGGCGATGCACAACCTCGTGCGCCCCGCCCACTTCGATCTCGTGCGCCGCTTCAAACAGCTGTTCTCCCGCTATCAGCGCTCGCGCGACCTCATCGCGGTGGGCGCCTACCAACAGGGCGCCGACCCCCTCCTCGACGAAGCCGTACGCATGTACCCGGCGCTGGAGAACTTCCTGCAGCAGAAGATCGAGGAACGGGCGGAATTCGAGGACAGTCTGGCCGCGCTGCACGGCCTGTTCGGCGAGCAGATGTGAAGGAAGGCTGACACGCCATGACCCGGCAGAGCCCGCTCGAAGCCCTCATCGACATGGCCAAGGACCGCGTGGATTCCGCCACGCGACGCCTGGCCGAGTGCCTGGCCGGCGAACGCACGGCGGCCGAGAAGCTGCAGCTGCTGACCGACTACCGCGAGGAATACCGCAAGCGCTACATGGAGGCCGTGCGCAACGGCATGGGCCCTGCCGACATGCGCAACTACAGCGCCTTCCTCGCCAAGCTGGACGACGCCATCCTCCAGCAGCAGCAAGTGACCGACCACCAGAAGCGCCTGACCGTGGCCGGGCAGCAGCAGTGGATGCAGGAGCGCAACCGCCTGAAGGCCTTCGACACCCTCTCCCAGCGGCAACTCCAGCAGCAGCAGCGCAAGGAGAACAAGCAGGAGCAGCGGCAGAGCGACGAACACGCCGCCAAGCACTTCAAGAGTGGCGAGGACGAGCACGACCAGTAGCAACGCCTGGCCGTCAGGCGCCTGGCACAGCCTTTGCAAAGATGGGTCGCAGCCCAGCTAAACGAAGGAAACGCCATGCCCGACATGATTCTCGCCGCCACCGCCCCCGTTACCCCCGTGCGCCCGCCCGAAGCCGGCGCCGGTAACGCCAGCGAGAACAAGGCTACCGAAGCCAGCGAAGGCAAGCCGACCTTCGCCCAGGTGCTGCGCGACCAGCGCCGCACCGACAGCGAAACCAAGGCGGAAGCCAGGAAAGACGGGGCTTCCAGCAAGACCGAAGACGCTGCCAGCGACACCGAACCCACGACCGAACCCAGCACGCAGGCCAGCGAGGCCGCAGCCGCCGCGCAGCTCGCCGCCCTGCTCGCCAGCCAGGCCGAAGTACCCGCGGAAGCGCCGGCGACCAGCGAAGCCGTGGCCGAAATCGTCGTCACCGATGCCGCGCCGACGGCAAGCGCCACGCCGCTGCCGGCTAACCCTGCCGGCAACGCGGCAAGCCTTGCCGCCGACGCCAAGGTCGATGCCGCCACGCAGGACACCCAATCGTCCACCGCCGCCGCGCCGGTACTGGCCCAGGCCGTGGATGCCACCGCCAAGGCCGATACGCAACAGGCCGCGGACACGACGGCCGACGACAGCCCGGTCATCATCCAGCCGAAGACAAGCGAACAGCCGGTCAAGACCGACGTGGTCAGCAACCAGGCCAGCACTGTCGCGGTGGATGCCGTGACGCCCCGCCAGGACGCTACCGCCCAGGTGCAGGCGACCTACGCGCAACAGCCCGCCCCCAGCAACGCGCAGGACATTCCCAGCCGTCACACCGTGAACAGCCCGGTGGGCCATCGCGGCTGGGCGGACGAAGTAGGCACAAAGGTCGCGTGGGTGGCAAACAAGGACAACGGGATTGCCGAACTGGTGCTGACGCCGCCGCAACTGGGCCGCGTGGAAGTGAAGATCCACATGGAAGGCGAACAGGCCTCCGCCCTGTTCGTCGCCGCCAACCCGGTGGCTCGCGAAGCCCTGCAGGACGCCATGCCGCGCCTGCGTGAAATCCTGTCGCAGGCCGGCATCCAGCTTGGCGAGGCCCATGTCAGCGCCGGCCAGAGCAACCACAGCGGCCAGGGCGACCAGCACCAGGGCCAGGGCGGTCGCCGCTTCGGCGGAGACACCGGCCTGTCGTCACAGGGCGACATGGCAGGCCTTGGCAGCAGCCGCGGATTCGCCGGCCGCCAGGGTGTCGGCCTGGTGGATACCTTCGCCTGACGCCCCATGTTTTGCTGAACCCACGCGAGCTCATGTACGAGTTCATGTATTTCTCCGGCAATCCAACCCTTCATTTAAGGCCCGCTGCTTCCGTTAATTGAGGCTTCAGGAAGTAGCAATCTCCGGAAAATCCAGTACATAGCTCCACAGGATCGATATGGCCAAGGAAGCCCCCAAGAAGGAAGAAGTCGCTGGCGACGCACCGCCGAAGAAGAGCAAGAAGATGCTCATCATCATCCTGCTCGTCGTTGTCGTGGCGGGTGCGGTCGGTGCAGGCGCAGGCTTGCTGCTCGGCAAGAAACAGAGCAAGACCGCTGCTGGCGACGAGGAACACGCCGAGGAGGTGGAGGAAGAGCACGCCGCCCAGCCTGCCTTCGACCCGAAGAAGCCGCCGATCTTCGTCGCGCTGGAACCCTTCACGGTGAATCTGCAGCCGGAGAACGCCGAGCAGTTCCTGCAGGTCGTCATCACGCTGCGCGTCACGGACGAGAAGATCTCCGAGCAGATCAAGGTACTGATGCCGCAGCTGCGCCACGAGATGCTTGCCCTGATGTCTTCCAAGAAGCCGTCCGAGGTGACCACGCCGGATGGTCGGCAGAACCTGACGCTGGAACTGACCGACGTCTCCAACGAAGTGCTGGGGTGGGAGCCGCCCCCGCCGCCGAAGGTGAAGAAGAAGAACTACGAGCCGCCCGCCGGCCCGGTGGTGTCGGTCTACTTCACCCAGTTCATCGTGCAGTAACAGCAGCGATCACGCAGCGCACGGACGACACGCACCATGGCCCAGGATTTTCTCTCCCAGGAAGAAGTTGATGCCCTCTTGAAGGGCGTCACCGGCGACCTGGACGAACCGGACGAGAAAGCCGAAGAAGGTGGCATACGCTCGTACAACCTGGCTACGCAGGAACGTATCGTCCGCGGGCGCATGCCCACGCTGGAGCTCATCCACGAGCGTTTTGCGCGCTACCTGCGCATCGGCCTGTTCAACTACATGCACCGCAACGCGGAGGTGTCGGTCGGCGCCATCCGCGTGCAGAAGTACAGCGAGTTCGTCCGCAACCTGGTGGTGCCCACCAACCTCAACCTCATCATGGCCAAGCCGCTGCGCGGCACCGGCCTGATGGTGTTCGACCCCAACCTGGTGTTCCTGGTTGTCGACAACATGTTCGGCGGCGACGGCCGCTTCCACACCCGTGTGGAAGGCCGTGATTTCACGCCCACCGAACAACGCATCATCCAGGGTCTGCTAAAGGTGGTGTTCGCCGAGTACGAGCGCGCCTGGGCGCCGGTGTTCACGCTGCAGTTCGAATACATCCGCAGCGAGATGAACTCGCAGTTCGCCAACATCGCCACGCCGAGCGAGATCGTGGTGGCCACCACCTTCACGCTGGAATTTGGCGGCGCGCAGGCGGACATGCACATCTGCTTCCCGTACTCGATGATGGA
This sequence comes from Uliginosibacterium sp. H1, assembly GCF_036017065.1. Lineage (NCBI taxonomy): Bacteria > Pseudomonadati > Pseudomonadota > Betaproteobacteria > Rhodocyclales > Zoogloeaceae > Uliginosibacterium > Uliginosibacterium sp. H1. The sequence continues at coordinate 241,811 of NZ_JAYXHR010000001.1, read as the reverse complement.
GCCGATCCGCGACATCCTGTACAGCTCCATGCAGTCCGACCACATCACGCAGGACAAGCGCTGGGTCAGCCTCATGAGCAAGCAGGTGCACAGCGTGGACATCGAGCTGGTGGCCAACCTGGCCACGGCCACGCTGACGCTGCGCGACCTGGCCAAACTCAAACCCGGGGACGTCGTCCCGCTGGAAGTACCTGAATTCATCCGCGCCGCCGTAGATGGCGTGGGCGTGCTGGAGAGCAAGTACGGCGTGCAGAACGGCCGCTACGCGCTCAAGGTGGAACGCTTCATCAAGCCTGAAGACACCGAGATCAACCTGATCGCCAGCAAACTTGGAGGACAACAAGATGGCTGACACCGATACCGCCAACGGCGAAACCGAAGAGGCGATCAGCGAGGACGACTGGGCTGCGGCCATGCAGGAGCAGGTGGAAGTCGATGCCGCCATGGCGACGCAGCCCCAGGCCCAACCCGCCTCCAACCTGTTTCCCAGTTTCGATGCACCGGGCGCGAAGCCCACGTCGATGAACGACTTCGACCTGATCCTGGACATCCCTGTCCAGATCACGGTGGAACTCGGCCGCACCAAGATCTCGATCCGCAACCTGTTGCAACTCGCACACGGCTCGGTGGTGGAGCTCGATGCACTGGCCGGTGAGCCGATGGACGTGCTGGTCAACGGCACCCTCATCGCCCAGGGCGAAGTGGTCGTGGTGAACGACAAGTTCGGTATCCGCCTGACCGACATCATCACGCCGTCGGAACGCGTGCGTAAGCTGCGCGGCTGACGCGCATCCTCCCGGACGGCGAGGCCTCTGCCTCGCCGCTCCTGTCTCCGCGGCGCAGCCCTGCGCCTTGCCCGATAGACCTGCCGGCGTCCTTCCTACGCGGCTAACGGCATCCTCCTACAGTCTGCTTTGCTGCACTGCTGCATAAATGAAGCATGCATGGGATGCGTCGCGTCTCGTGCATCAGCCAATCGTCTATGTATCCAGCAAGGAGATCGCCATGGACATGCAATACCTCCCGCTCGCCGCGGAAAATGACGAAGACATCCCTGTCGAGCCGGGCACCGTCGACGACGCGCCCACGGAAACCGAAAACGACCTGGAGCCGCCACGCATCATCGTGCGCGAGCCGGAATCTCCCCGCGCGCTGGCCTGCTGAGGCGCCGTGGCAGGACCAGCGACCGTGGCAGGACCAGCGAAAAACCTGGCACTGCCGCGTCGGACTGCTCCTTGTGTTCTTTGAACGGCAAAGGGCGGGTCGGTAAAGACATCGGAAAGCGCACGACGTAACGCATATCTGCAGCCGATTGCGGAAGATGGCTTCGGCGCGCGCACACAAGGAGCTTACGCATGGCAACAGCCACGGCGGGCAACACCAGTCAGGTCGTACGATATGCCGTCGTCGGCGCCGGCTGGATTGCACAGTCCGCGATCCTGCCGGCCTTCGCGCAGACCACGGACTCCCGGCTCGTCGCCATCGTCACTGGCGACGACGACAAGGCTGAAGCGCTGGGCGCACGCTATAGCGTGAAGACGCTGCCCTATGAGGGCTACGACGCCTTGCTCGACAGCGACGAGATCGACGCCGTCTTCGTCGCCCTGCCGAATGCGCAGCACGCCGACTACGCGGTGCGCGCCCTGAATGCCGGCAAGCATGTGCTGCTCGAGAAACCGATGGCGATCGGTGTAACCGCGTGCGAGACCATCAACGCCGCGGCACAGCGCAGCGGCGCCCGCCTGATGATCGCCTATCGCCTGCATTTCGAGCCGGCGACGCTGGAAGCGATACGTCGCGTGCGCGCTGGCGCCATCGGCGTACCGCGCTTCTTCACCGCCACGTTCTCGCAGCATGTCGCCGCGTCCAACCACCGTGCCCAGCAGGGCTTCTGGGCGGGACCGGTGGCCGACATGGGGCCCTACCCGATCAACGCCGCGCGCAACATCTTCGGCGCGGAGCCCATCCTGGTGTGGGCCTTCGGCGTGCAGAGTCCCGACGGCGGGCCCCCGTTGCACGACACCGTTGCGGTGACGCTCGTCTTCCCCGAACAACGCCTGGCGCAGTTCACCGTGAGCTACAGCGCACAGCGCGTGGACGAATACGAGATCGTCGGCAGCAGCGGCGCATTGCGGCTGTCGCCCGGCTTCGACTTCGAGTCCGGCTTGCACCTTACGACCCTGCAGGGCGAGAGCACCCGTGAGGAGCAATTTCCGGCGACAGACCAGTTCGCTGGCGAGTTGAGCTATTTCACCCGTTGCATCCTCGATGAGCGTCCGCCGGAACCGGATGGTCTGGAGGGCCTGGCGGACGTGCGCGTGATCGCCGCCATCGAACGCTCGCTGCTGTCAGGTACTTCGCAAGTGCTGGATCCGCTGGACGTGCCGATGCGTCCGCAACCGGCGCAGGTCATGCGGATGCCGCCCAACGCCGGCGCCGAACTCGTGGACGCGACCGAACCGGGCCAGGGCTGAGCCTCACCGTTCCTTCCGCGTTCTTTTGCGCGCACGTCACGATCATCAGTGACCGGTCGCGCGGAACGCTTACTTACCCAGTTACTCAGGAGGCAGTCATGAGCACGCCACATTCGATACGCAATGCACCCGGCAGTCCCGGTACGACACAGGCGCCGCTGGGCCCCAATCCGGACGAAGAGGACGCACTGGACCTGGCGAACGAGTACTCGTTTCCGGCAAGCGACCCGATCTCCATCAGCCCTCCTGAACAGAAGGAGCATGAACGTGAGTTGTGCCGCAACGGTGTATGCCAGGCAGACGAGGCGCCAACGACGCCGAAGGGTGCTGTGCAGGCAGACCAGGCACCAGCGGCCTCTCACGATGCGGGGCAGGCGGACGGCAACAAGTCTGGCGGTTGAGGCGGCGGAGCGTACGCAAGCTGCAATGAACGTCGCAAGATGTCGCAGAAAAGAAAGGCACCCTCGGGTGCCTTTCTTTCTGTCGCTGCTGCCGTTCGAACCTTCGCGCGGCGCCTCAACGGATATCAGCTGACCCACTTCGGCCCGCCACCCTCATCCGGAAGGTCGCCGGGCGGTGGCGGTCTTACCGGTTCGGGCAGATCGGTCGCCGGATGTTCCGCCGGCGGCTCATCGGGTGGCAGCGGTGGATCGACCGGGTCGGGATGCTCGGGCCTGGGTTGGGGCGACTGCGGCCCCTCCTTGCGCGACGGCTTGTCCGGGGCGTCAGCCATTGATCACCTCGCCGCCGTTGGGGTGGAGCACCTGGCCACTCATGTAAGAGGAGTCACTGCTCGCGAGGAAGATGTATGCCGGTGCGATTTCCGCTGGCTGGCCCGGCCGGTTCATCGGCACTTGGTCGCCGAAATGCGAGACCTTCTCGGCGTCGAAGGTGGAGGGAATCAGCGGCGTCCACACCGGGCCGGGGGCCACGGCGTTGACGCGAATTCCCTTGGGCACCAGCTGCTGGGACAGTGAGCGGGTGAATGCGACGATGGCGCCCTTGGACGAGGCATAGTCCAGCAAGGTCGGGTTGCCACGATAGGCCGTGACCGAGGTCGTGTTGATGATGCGGGCCCCCGACTTGAGATGCGGCAGCGCCGCCTGCGTCAGGTAGAACATGCTGAAGACATTGGTGCGGAAGGTGCGCTCCAGCTGGGCTGCATCGATGTCCGCGAGACTGTCCTGCGGGTGCTGTTCCGCCGCGTTGTTCACCAGGATGTCGAGACGCCCGAACTGTCCGAGCGTGCGATCCACTACTTCCCGACAGAACGCCGGGTCGCCGACGTCGCCAGCAAGCAGCAGGCACTGACGGCCCAGTTCGCGGATCTTCCCTGCCGTGTCGTTGGCGTCGCCGTGCTCGTCGAGATAGACGATCACCACATCCGCACCCTCCTTGGCGTAGGCAATGGATACCGCGCGGCCGATGCCGCTGTCGCCGCCGGTCACGATGGCGACCTGCCCGCAGAGCCTGAAGCCTCCCGCATCCGGCATCTCCGATACCGGCAGCGGATTCATTTCAGATTCCAGCCCCGGCTGCCGGTCCTGGTGTTGCGGCGGGTTGAGGGTGGCAGCAGTCATCGCTCACTCCCTGCCCCACGCCGGCCGGCGCTGCGGCGGCTGGCACGGGAGCGACGCGGCGCCGAACGCTTGTTGCCCGGCTGGTTGCGGGACACGCCGGCCTTGCGCAAGGCAATGGCCACCGCCTGCTTCGAGGCACGCTGGCGGCTGGGAGGATGGCTGGTGCCGATCTCGCCGCTCTCGTCGTACTCGTGCATCAGGGTCTTGATGTTCTGGCTGATCGCCGAACGACTCTTTCCGGATTTCAATGGCATGACTGCTCTCCTGTCATCCTGGGCTGCGCCACGGCAGCAACGACGGCACAGGCCGTCGTGCTTCTGGCGGATCCTGCAGTTGCGAAGACGGTCAGACCTGCTTTGCCGGCGCCGCCGTGAAAAGCTGGGCGGGCGACGGTTCGCGGTCGCAACCGCGGCGGGAAACCGGCTGGGTTTCCGGCCAGGCCATCGGACCGGACTGGTCAGGCGGCTCGACGGTCAGGCTGCGTACGCCCTGGGCGTAAGCCTTGAGCATGCTGGCAGCACAGGCGGAACTGGCGGTCAGCACGTCCGGTTCGTCGCTGGCGACATCGACCGGCAGCTTCAACGAGGAAGCCCGCTCCGGCACCATGAAGGGCTGCGAGGCGTCGTTGTCGGTACAGGCTGTCAGCAGCATCAGGCCAAGCACCGCGCAACCGGACTGCAGCCACGCTGAGGGCCGCCTGGCGAGCAGGGGCGGGGATTTCCGGGTATTCGCATTCATGTTTTCTGTCTCCTCGAACGGCGGGATGGCACGGCTTCACCGTCCGGCATGACTGGATTGTGGCCAGCCACGCCCGCCCGCCCCATGAGAGGGCAGCGCGAAGCACTGTAGGGCGCCAAAGCGGAAGCTTGTCAGCGGCGTCCGACAGCGCCGATCTGACCCACGTCAGCCCTTTGAGAGGCTGCTTGCAACAGATGCGAAACGGCGCGCCGGAACCGATAGAATCCCGCTCCTTTACAAAGACTTATGGCGGGGCCACAGTGAGTCCCACCGGCGCGGAGATTTGCAGCATGCTGAACAGACCTTTTGCCCCCTTGATTGCCCGCATCGAGACCGAGGCCATCGTCCAGGGCAACGACATCCTCAAGATCGATCACTTCCTGAATCACCGCATCGAACCCGCGTTCATGCAGCAGATGGCGGCCGAGATCGCCGAGCGCCTGCGCGCTTTCGAACCGGAGCTGATCCTCACCGCCGAGGCCAGCGGCATCGCCCCCGGCCTGATGGTGGCCCTGCAACTCGGCCTGCCGCTGGTCTACGCCAAGAAGTACCACCCGGACGTGGAGACGCCGATGCTCTCGCGCATCCTCGAATCCCCCACCAAGGGCGGCCAGTACCGCATGGTGCTGTCGCAGCGCTACCTGCCGGAGGGCGCGCGCGTGGCCATCGTCGACGACTTCCTCAGCAATGGCCGCACCGCCGCCGCACTGATCGACATGGCACGCGAAGCGAAGCTGGAGCTGGTGGCGGCAAGCTTTCTGGTGGAGAAATGCTTCAAGCGCGGCCATGCGCTGATCGAAGCGGCTGGCGTACCTATCGTGACGCTGGCGCAGGTGGAAGCGCTCGTCGAAGGCAAGGCCGTGCTGCGCAAGTAAGGCTCAGGATTCTCCAGAAAAAAGGCCGCGATGATTCGCGGCCTTTTTTGTCTGGCGCTGGTCTACCACTCAACCCTCACGCACCACCGCAAACGGCGAGAACGCCTGGGTCACCGGCATCAGCTCGATGATGTTGATGTTCACATGCGCCGGCAGGCTGGCCGCCCAGTACACGGACTCCGCGATGTCCTCGGGCTGTAGCGACTGCGTGCCCTCATACACCTTCGCGGCCTTGCCTTCGTCGCCGTGGAAGCGCACCTGCGAGAACTCCGTGCCGGACGACAGGCCGGGCGCGATGTCGGTGACGCGGATGTTCTTGCCCACCAGGTCGGCCCGCAGGTTCAGCGAGAACTGGCGAACGAAAGCCTTGGTGCCTCCATACACATTGCCACCCGGGTACGGGTAGGCGCCCGCCACCGAACCCAGGTTCAGCACATGGCCGCGACCACGCGCCACCATGCCGGGCAGCAAGGCACGGGTCACGTACATCAGACCCTTGATGTTGGTGTCGACCATGCGCTCCCAGTCGTCCAGCAGCGCCTTGTCCGCGCCCTCCAGCCCCAGGGCCAGCCCGGCGTTGTTGACCAGCACATCCACCGCGGCGAAATCCGCCGGCAAGCTGGCCACCACCTGCTCCACCGCCGCGTTGTCGCGCACGTCCCGTTCCACGATATGGACGCTGCCAGCGGGCAACTCGGCCCGCAGGGCCTCCAGCCGGTCGGCACGCCGCCCCAGGGCCACCACGCGATGCCCCTCCTGCACGAAACGCCGCACGATGGCAGCGCCGAATCCGGCTGTCGCGCCGGTCACGAATGCAATCATCATTTCTCCTGCTTGCTGTTCAAACCGTCACTGCTGAAACCTGGTCGTGCTGAATCCTTGGCTGCGGAAACCTTCGCCGCTGAAACCGGTTGGTGCGATACGCGCCATCGCGATCCGTCACGCCGCCAGGCCCAGCGCCTCGCAGGCGTTGGCAGTCGTGGCCCTCGCCACCTCCTCCACCGTGATGCCGCGCAACGCCGCCAGCTCCTGCGCGAAACGCGCCACGTTGGCGGGCTCGTTCGGTACGTCCTGCGCCCACGCCGGCCGGATGTCCGGCCCGTCGGACTCCAGGACGATGCTCTCCAGCGGCAGGCTTGCCGCCAGTGCGCGTATCCGCGTCGAGCCGCTGAACGTCATGGCGCCACCGAAACCCAGCTTGAAGCCCTGGTCGATGAACGTGCGCGCCTGCTGAGGGCTGCCGTTGAAGGCGTGCGCAATGCCGCGATGCGACCCGTGCCGGCGCAGGTACTTGAGCACCCTGTCCTGGGCGCGTCGAACGTGAAGGATCACCGGCAGGTCGAAGCGCTTCGCCAGCCGCAACTGCTCGTTGAAGAACCATTCCTGCCGCGCCGGATCGGGCTCGGCCTCGTAACCATCCAGGCCGATCTCGCCAACTGCCGCCGCGTCGCCGTCCGCGAGGCGTGCTTCCAGCGTCGCGATGTCGGTTTCGCTGGCGCGACCGACATACAGGGGATGGATGCCGTAGGCATGGACGCTGCCGGGCAGGCGTCGCGCCAGATCGCGCACGGCGTCGAAATTGGCGGGCAACACTGCGGGCAACACCAGCCGCGTCACACCGGCGGCGCCGGCTCGGGCAATCACCGCCTCGCGATCGCCGTCGAACTCGGCGGCATCCAGGTGCAGATGGGTGTCGATCAGCGCCACGGCGCGCCGCCGATCAGGTCTTGCAGGCGCGTCCCGCGTCGCCTGCCAGCCACGCGGCCACGCCATCGCCAAGCCGCTGCACCGCGCGACGCATGGCCTGCGCGCCTTCCGCCGGGGCGGTGCGGGCCAGTGGCTCGCTGACATCGAGGCTGTGCATCTGGGCGTTGACCCCACGGGCGTCCAGCAAGCGCAGGTCGGCTGCGATGCGGGCACGGCTCTGGCCCTGCGCATCCACCTCGATGATGAACTCGGCCAGGCTCAGCTGCAGACGGCAACTGCCACCACCATCCACCGCCAGCAGCCGCAGCAGCGCGGGTTCCACCATTGCCGCCGGCGGCGCGGCCCAGCGGTTCTGCGCATAGACAGCACGCCGCGTGGGTTGCGCGACCTCGCGGTACTGCATGCCGGTACCGGACACCAGCGGCTGCGCCGTGACGTTGAGCGTGCGCAACGGCACCGGGCTGCGCGTCCCGCCCACGTCGAACAGGCCGCCCAGGTCATGCTGCGTCACGACGGGCGCAGGCTGCAGACTGCCGCAGCCTGCCACGGCCAGCGACAACGCCAGCAGCACGCCACGCGCGCTGGCGCGCAAGCCTGCCGTGGCGGCGGGAGAAGACAGGGAATACGTGTCAGGTGTAGTCATCGCGTAGCGCCCTCGCCAGGCCCGGGCCGCGTCGCCTCGCGACCGACCACCAGCATTTGCGGGCTGCGTTCCAGTTCTTCGATCAGGCTGTTGAGACGGGTGGAGGTCGTCTGCAGGTCCTCGACCAGGTCATTGACGCGCGGCAGCGTCTCGCTGGACAGGTTCTGCTGCAGTTCGCCGCCCAGCCGGTCGATGCGGCCACCTGCGGCCTCGACGCGGCCGAGCGCGCGGTTCCACGACTCGATGGCTTGCGGCAGTTGCTGCGACAGCTGGCGCAGGTTGGTCAGCGTGGCCTGCAGTTGTTCGGCATTCTGCGCGGAGCTGAAACGGCGCAGGTCGGCGATCAGCGCCGGGGTCTGTGCCAGCGTGCGCTCGACGTGGGCGGAACTGCGCGCGAGGTTGTCCAGGCTACGCGTGATGCGGTCCACGTTCTCAGGACTCAGCACCTGGTTGAGGCGGTCGGTCGTGGTCTGCAGCTTGGCGACGATGTCCTGCCCGCTCTGGGTCAGCTGGTCGACCATGTTCGACTGCAGGGCGATGCGCGGCGGTTGCCCCGCAGGGCGTTCGAGCGGCTGCGGGTCGCTGCCGTCGTCATCCAGCTGGATGTGCCCCATCCCGGAGATGCCCTGGAAGCCGACCTTGGCGCGCGTCGCGCGGGTGATCGGCGTGTCGTCCATCACTTCGACATGGATCAGCACGTGGCCGGCACGCGCACGGTCCAGTTCGATCTTCGACACCTTGCCGACGCGGATGCCACGGAAGCGCACCACGGCCTGGCGGTTGATGCCGCTCACGCTGCGCGGCGATTCGATGATGTATTCCGTGGTGTTGCCACCCCCGGACGTCATCCACCACAGGGCCGCCGCAAGGCCGATGCCGAGCAGCAGGGTGATGGTGCCGACGATGAGCGCGTAGGCGCGGTTTTCCATTCTCAGACCTCCCGCTCGCCCGCTGCGCGGACGCGGAAGAAGTTTTTTACGAAGGGGTGATCGAAGCGATACACCTCCTCCAGTGTCCCCGCGACGAGTATACGGTGTTCAGCCATGACGGCGACCCGGCTGGCCAGCGCGGACAAGGTCTCCAGGTCGTGCGTCACGAACACCATCGTCAATCCCAGTTGGGCATGCAGGGAGCGGATGAGTTTCACGAAACTCGCGCTGCGGTCCGGGTCCAGCCCCGCAGTGGGTTCGTCCAGCAACAGCAGCTCGGGTTCCAGCGCCAGCGCGCGGGCCAGCGCCACGCGCTTGACCATGCCGCCGGAAAGCTGCGCGGGCATCAGGCGGGCATGACGCGGCTCCAGCTCCACCTGGGCGAGACGACTCATGACGAGGCTGCGGATTTCATCCTCGTGCAGGCCACCGAACTCACGCAACGGAAAGGCCACGTTGTCGTACACGGTGAGCGCGGAGAACAGCGCGCCATGCTGGAACAGCACGCCGAAACGTTGCCGCCGCGCCTGCCGCGCCGCGCGGTTGCCCGCACGCAGCGGCTCGCCGAACAGGCTCACGCTGCCGCGTGCCGGCCGCGTTAGGCCGATGATGTGGCGCAGCAGCGTGGTTTTGCCGGCACCGGAACCGCCGACCAGCGCCAGCAACTCGCCCTGCCTCACGGTGAGGTTCACGTCGCGGTGCACCCAGTCGTGGCCCAGTCGCGTCCACACGCCCGACAACTCGACGATGTCCGTCGCGGCACTCATCGTCCGGGCATTCCCATGCCGCGCGTGGCCACCGCGAACAGCGCGTTGAGGAGGATCACGGCGGAGATGGCCACCACCACGGACTTGGTGGTGTTGGCGGACAGGCTCTCCGTATTGGGCTGGACCCGCAGGCCGTAGTGACAGGACACCAGCGCGATGGCCGCGCCGAACAGCGAGCCCTTGACGAGACCGATGTAGAGGTTCTCCACCGGCACCACGCGCTGCAGCGTCTCGGCGAAGAAGCCCATGTCGATGTCGAGCTGCAACTGCGCGACGAGAGCCCCACCGAGCAGCGCCGCCACCGAGGTCCACAGCACCAGCAGCGGCATGGCGATCACCATCGCCACCAGCTTGGGAAGTATCAGCCGCTGGTGGCGCGACACGCCCATCGCGGACAGCGCGTCGATTTCCTCCGTGACGCGCATGACACCGATCTGTGCGGTGAACGCCGATCCGGAACGCCCGGCCACCAGCACCGACACCAGCACTGGACCGATCTCGCGGATGATGCCGATGCCCAGCAGGTTGACGATGAACACGTCGGCGCCGAAGTTGCGCAACTGGAACGCCATCAGGTAGGCCAGCACCAGGCCGATGAGGAAGCCCAGCATCGCGGCGATCGGCAAGGCGGTGATGCCGGCCTTGTAGAGCGTGGCGGACACCTCGCGCAGAGGCGTACGCGCCGGGTTCTGCAGCAGCCGTGCGGCCTCGATGACGACCTGCCCCACCATCGCCACGAAATGCTGGATGGCATACCCGCCGCGCAGGATCTTGTCACCCAGCCTCGCGACCGGTGCCAGCAGGTCCAGCTGCCGGACCGGCGGCGGCACATCGGCTTCAGCGCGGATGCGGTCGAAGGCCGTCTGCAAGCCCGCTGCGAGGACCAGTTCGGCGGGCTCCCGCAGGCCCCAGGCCTTCCACAGCAGCAGCGCGCCGAAACTGTCAAGACGTCCCACGTCGGAGAGATCCCAGGCCGCGTCGGGATTGGCCGAGCGCAGCTGGCTGCGGATCCATTTGAGGCGCGGGCACAGCGACTGCAGTGTCCAGTCGCCACGCAGCACCCACCTGTCGGCATGGCGCTCGATGCCAGGCGTCTTGCGATGTGTGCTACCGGTTGTGGCCGGATCCGTCTGCATGCGATGGACGATGGCTTCAGCCGGCGGCGGCGACGGCGCGCTCGGCCTTCACGCGGAAGCCTTTGCCCAGCCGGGCCCAGTGCTGTTGCTCTTCCTGCAGGGCCGCGTGGGTCAGCGGCGATTCCTGCAACCAGTGCTGCGGCGCCGCCAGCATGAAGCCCTGGCCGTCACGCTGCAGGCGCAGGGGCGGAGGTGCTGCATGGCTGCGCGCACGATGCACGATGCAGGCGAGGCGCAGGCACAGGATCAGCAGCCAGTCGGTGCTTTCCGGGTCCAGGCTCTGCACCCGCTCCAGCTTGCCGCGGTGAGCCAGCGCCAGGCGCGCGAGCCGCCCCTGGTCCATGCGCGAGAAACCCGGCATGTCGGCGTTGCCCAGGATGTAGGCGGTGTGCTTGTGGTAGCTCGAATGCGCCACCGACAGGCCGATCTCGTGCAGCTGTGCGGCCCAGTCCAGGAAGCGGCGGTCGTTGGCGAACTCTTCCTCACAGCCTGCACACTGCTGGGCGAACAGCGCCAGCGCCAGCGCCGACACGCTGTCGGCCTGGGCGACATCCACCTGGTAGCGCCGGCGGAATGCCTGCACCGTGGCGTCGCGCAGGTCGTGGCGGTGATAGCGGCCCAGCAGGTCGTAGAGCACGCCCAGGCGGAGCGCCCCGTCCGAGAACACCATGTGTTCCAGGTCGAATTCCTTGAAAAGCGCGTAAAGGATGGAGAAGCCACCGGCGAACACCGGCAGGCGGTCACCCTTGATGCCGGGCAGGTCCAGCTTGTCCACGTGCCCGGCGCGCAGCATGTGGCTGCGCAGCTTCTCCAGGCCTTCACGGGTGATGCCACCCGACGACCAGCCGCTCTGCTCCAGCACATCGGCAATCGACTTGGCGCTACCGGAGGAGCCGACAGCCTGGTCCCAGCCGGTTTCCCGGTACGGGTTGGCAATCGCCTGCAGTTCGTTGCGCGCGGCGAGCTCGGCTTCCTTCAGCCCCTGCTTCTCGATGTAGCCGCCCGGGAAGTAGCGCAGGCTGTAGCCCACGCACCCCATGTACAGCGACTCCAGCTGGATCGGCTCGAAATTGCGGCCGATGATGAACTCCGTGGAACCGCCACCGATATCCACCACGAGTTGCTGCAAGGTCGGGTCGGGCAAAGTATGGGCGACGCCGACGTAGATGAGGCGGGCCTCTTCACGGCCGGCGATGACTTCGATCGGGAAGCCCAGCGCCTCCTCCGCTTCCAGCAGGAATTGCGGCGCGTTCTTGGCAACCCGCAGGGTATTGGTCGCCACGGCGCGCACGGCGTCCGGCGGCAGGTTGCGGATGCGTTCGTTGAAACGGCGCAGCGCTTCCAGGGCGCGCTCGCGGGCGGCGGCGTCCAGCTGCTTGTCGCTTCCCAGGCCGGCGGCCAGTCGTACCGACTCCTTCAGGCCGTCCAGGGGATAGATCTGGTCACCAACGATCCGCCCGACGAGAAGGCGGAAACTGTTGGAACCAAGATCGACCGCGCAGACGAGTTTCTGGAACATCAGGAGACACCGGGGGTTAGTAGTAATGCCAGTAATGCCACTGCAACGGGCGAGCCGGCCGAGTTTATCACTCGCTCCCGACGGCGAAATGCAAGCGACACACGGAACAGGCAGGATTTAACCGCCCTGTCGTCTGTCATGAAGTTGTCACTAAAATGTCACAGTATCCAGGGCACCTCCAGGCTGCAAGGCGCAGCCTCTCCGCACACTCATCGAGACACGGCCATGGCGCACGCAGAGACTCTCCCGACGGCTTCTTCCGACACCCTGATCAATCGCGAGCTGTCCCTGCTGGCCTTCCAGCGCCGCGTGCTGGCCCAGGCGGCCGATGAGCGCGTGCCGCTGCTGGAGCGGCTGAAGTTCCTTTGCATCGTGTCGAGCAACCTCGACGAGTTCTTCGAGATCCGCGTGGCGGGCGTCAAGGAGCAGCTGAAGTCCAGCCCGCTGGCGAGCGCGGCGCAGGCGTTGTACCAGCGCATCACCCGCGAGGTGCACAGCATCGTCGCCGACCAGTACAGCCTGCTGAACGACCAGATACTGCCCGCGCTGGCCGAGGAAGGCATCGCCTTCCTGCGTCGCCCGCTGTGGACCGATGCGCAACGCGAATGGATCCGCGAGTACTTCTTCCGCGACGTCATGCCGGTGCTGACGCCGGTGGGGCTGGACCCGGCCCACCCGTTCCCCCGCGTGCTCAACAAGAGCCTGAACTTCGCCGTGGAACTGGAAGGCCGCGACGCCTTCGGCCGCAACTGCGACAGCGCCATCGTGCAGGCACCGCGCGCCCTGCCCCGCGTCGTACGCCTGCCCAAGGAGCTGACCGGCATCGACCACGGCTTCGTGTTCTTTTCCTCCATCCTGCACGCCCACGTCGGCGACCTGTTCCCGGGTATGAACGTGCTGGGCTGCTACCAGTTCCGCGTCACCCGCAACAGCGACCTGTTCGTCGACGAGGAAGAAGTGAAGGACCTGCGCGTCAGCCTGCAGGGCGGGTTGCAGCAGCGCAACTTCGGCGACTCGGTGCGCCTGGAGGTGGCCGACAACTGCTCGATCGCCATGAGCGACTTCCTGCTCAAGCAGTTCGGCCTGGAGCGCGAAGAACTCTACCGGGTGCCCGGCATCGTGAACCTGGTGCGCCTGATGCAGGTGCCGGACTGGGTGGACCGCCCCGACCTGAAGTACCGCCCCCACCAGCCGGCGCTGCCGCGTGGTTTCGGCAAGCGCGCCGACCTGTTCGCCGCCATCCGCAAGCAGGACATCCTGCTGCACCACCCTTTCCAGAGCTTCCAGCCGGTCATCGACCTGCTGCGCGCCGCCGCCGATGACCCCATGGTGCTGGCCATCCGCATGACGGTGTATCGCACCGGTACCGACTCGGTGCTGATGGAGCAACTGCTGCGCGCCGCGCGCAAGGGCAAGGAAGTGAACGTGGTGGTCGAGCTGATGGCGCGCTTCGACGAGGAAGCCAACATCAACTGGGCCGCACGCCTGGAGGAAGCCGGCGCGCACGTGGTGTATGGCGTGTTCGGCTACAAGACCCACGCCAAGATGCTGCTGATCGTGCGCCGCGAGGACGACGGCCGTGGCAACAGCCTGCTGCGCCGCTACCTGCACCTGGGCACCGGCAACTACCACCCGCGCACCACCCGCTTCTACACCGACTTCGGCCTGATGACCTGCAACGAGGAAATCGGTGCCGACGTCCATGAAGTGTTCAAGCAGCTCACCGGCCTGGGCCACGCGGAAAGCCTGACCCATCTTCTGCAGGCGCCGTTCAGCCTGCAACCGGGCATCGTGGCGCTGATCCACGCCGAGGCGGAGATCGCGCGCGCGGGTCGCAAGGCGCACATCATCGCCAAGATGAATGCCCTGCTGGAGCCGCAGACCATCCAGGCGCTGTACGAGGCCTCGCAGGCCGGCGTGGAGATCGATCTCGTCGTGCGCGGCCCCTGCGCGCTGCGTCCCGGCGTCGCCGGGCTGTCGGAGAACATCCGCGTACGTTCAGTGGTCGGCCGCTTCCTCGAACACACCCGCATCTTCTGGTTCCATGCCGACGGCGAGGAGAAGCTGTACCTGTCCAGCGCCGACTGGATGGAGCGCAACTTCTTCCGCCGCATCGAGGTGGCCTTCCCGGTCCTGGACGCACGCCTGAAGCGCCGCGTCATGAAGGAAGGCCTCAAGCCCTACCTCATGGACAACAGCCAGAGCTGGGAGATGGATGGCGACGGCAACTACCGTCGTCGCGTCACCCGCGGCGCACCGCGCGCGGCGCAGGAAATCCTGCTGCAGGACCTGTCCGGCGGCACCGAAGCCTGACGGTCGGAGGTTGGGGGTAGGCCGCCGCCGCGGGCCTCAGCCCTGCGGCTCGGGCGCCTTGACCGGCAGGTTCAGGTAGAAGGCCGTCCCCGCCCCCGCCCAGCTGTCCACGGTGACCGAGCCCCCCAGCAGCTGGGTCACCGTGTTGTGCACGATGTGCAGGCCGAGGCCGGTGCCACCGCGCCCTTTGCGGCTGGTGACGAAGGGATCGAAGATGCGGCCGAGCATGTCCGGCGCGATGCCGCTGCCATCGTCACGCAAGGTCAGCGTGATGCTGCCGGTGCCAGGAGCGCCATCGGCGCTGGCGATGATCCAGATCTCGCCCCGGTCACGTCCGTCGAAACCGTGCAGCACGGCGTTGTTCACCAGGTTGGTCAGCACCTGGCCCAGCGGGCCGGGATAGCTGTCCATGCGAAGACCGGCCGGCACCTCGTTGTGCACGACGTAGGGCGTGCGCTTCAACATCGGCAGCATGGTCATCAGCACTTCGTCGACCATGTCGCGCAGGTCAAAGCCGCGACGTTGCGAACTGGCCTGGTCCACCGCCACCTGCTTGAAACTGGTCACCAGCTCTGCCGCCCGGTTGAGGTTGCGCGCGGCGATCGTCGCCGCCATGTCCACGTTGGCGACGAAGGTATCCAGTGCCGAGCGCTTGAGACCTGCCGCGACCTCGAGGCGGAACTGCCGCAACTGGTCGGACAGGGTGGTCACCGCCATCAGCCCGTTGCCCAGCGGGGTGTTGAGCTCGTGCGCCACGCCGGCGACCAGTTCCCCCAGTGAAGCCAGCTTCTCGGTCCGCACGAGGTCGTCCTGCGCCATGCGCAGGTCGGTCAGGGCCTGGCTCAGGCTGTCGTTGGCCTGGGCCAGTGCATCCGTCCGCTGGGCGACCCGCGATTCGAGCTGGGTGTTCAGCTCCAGCAGTGCATGCTCCATGCCGCGTCGCTCGGTGACGTCCTCCATCACCACGATCAGTACCGCGCGGCCATCCAGCTGCATCGCTCGCGCGCTCAGCGCACACAACAGTACGCGGCCGGTGCGTGCCGACACCATGACCTCGCCCTGCTGCGCACCCTCCGCCAGCGCCTCCGCCAGCAGGCCGCGCGCGCTCTGGCCGTCGATCAGCGTGATCTCGGCAAAGCTGCGTCCGACGACTTCGCTGCGCTCGAATCCGAACTGGCGCGCCCACGCGTCATTGAGTTCCAGCACCGCCGGATCGGCATTGCCATCGAGTACCAGCATGGCCACCGGCGAGGCGTTGAAGATGGCGAGGAACTTGCGCTCGCGCTCGCTCAGCACGGCCGCCATGCGCTCCAGGTCGGCAGCCAGTTCGTTGAACTCCTGCACCCGGCCCCGCGGCCATTCGCCCTGCACCCTGCCATCGCCGAGCTGGCGCGCCCGCGCGGTGAGGCTGCCCAGGGCCTGGGTGAGTCCCCGCGACCACAGAGGCGCCAGCAAGGCACCGATGACGATGACGCCGGCAAACATGGCGAGCAGCTCCACCACGGCCGAACGGATCTGCGGATTGTCGAGGCCCGCCGGTGCCTTCACCGCCACGTACCAGCCCAGCTGGCCGGACTGCGCGAATTCCAGGTAGTAGTCGCGGCCGCGATAGGCAAAGGCTTTGCCGGCCACCGCGCCCTGCAGGGCTTCGCGCACCGCGGCCATGTCGCCGAGGCTGGCCGAGCCGCTGACGTGCTCGCCGCCGGTGTCGGCGAGCATCTCGCCACGACTGTCCAGCAACCACATAGGCGTGCCGCTGCCACCACGCGCCAGCCGCATCGTCAGCAGCAGGTAGTCCTGGTCGATCTCGGCGATCAGGACCGAACCGTCGGCCATCGGCACGCCAACGCCGATCGCCACCTTGCCGGAAATGACAGACAGGTACTTGTCGCTCCACACCGCAAGGCCACGACTGCGTGCATCGCGGAACAGGGGATTGCTGGAGAGGTCGGCGCCGACCAGTTCCTCGCTGCGGCGATGGCGCAGCGGACCCTCGCTGGCCGCGCGGGTGATGCCGCTCTCGTCGACCAGGTACAGCGCATCGATGATCTGGCCGGTGTCGACCAGTTCGTCCATCCGGGTGGTGAGCCGTGTCGCAGGCAGGTCGGGTGCCAGCTCGCCGAAGACCTCCACCCGCGCTTCGATGCCGCCGAGCAGGACTTCCACCCGCTCCGCCATTTCGCTCGCTTCCCTGCCCAGGCTTTCACGCGTGTCTCGCGCGATCTGCGCCACGCGCACCGCGAGGATGGCGCTGCCGACGATACTCAGCGTCACCAGCGAGGTGGCGACGAGCAGGAAGATCAGCCAGCTTGAGAGGGTTCGCTCATGACGCCAGGCACGCATCAGTCGATCAGCACGAAACGACCGTCGCGGATGACGCTGAAATACACCTTGCGGCGGGTGTCGCCATTGCTGTCGAACGCGATCTGCTGCTGCAGGCCCTGGTACGGACCGTAGGTCAGCACCGCTTCCTTGAGCGACTGCTTGCCCTGGCGACGCTCCAGCGCCACCAGGGCCACGCTGGTGGCGTCATAGGAGGCGACCGCGGCGTAGCCGGGCTCGCGCTTGAAGCGGGTCTCGAAAGCCGTCGCGAAATTGCGGAAGGCAGGCGACGGATCATCGCGGTTGTGGGCCTGCACCATGGCCATGCCATCGACCGCACGCCCGCCCATCTCGATGAGCTGTTCGGTCGACGCCCATTCGGAGGTGAGCAAGGGCAGCTCGGAGCCGCGCTGCCGCAGCTGCTGGGCCAACCGGGCGGTATCCACCGTGGTGGTCACCATCAGCACGCAATCCGGCCTGGCGGCGAGCAGCTCACCTGCCGCCACGGCATGGCTGTCGTCGTTGTTCGGATCGAAAGGCAGCGTGAGCACCACCTCGCCGCCGGCGACATCCATGGCCTTCTTGAATTCCTCTGCCCAGCTCAGCGAGAACAGCTTGTTGGGCACGTCGTACACCAGCGCGACGCGACGCAGACCCCGCTTGACGCGGATGTACTCGGCATAGTCGCGCGCATTGTCGCGGGTGTTGCGATTGATGCGCACCAGGTAGTCGTCCTTGCCGAACAGCGACATCGACGAAGCAGTGGGCGAGATGCCGAGCACGTGGCTGGCATCCAGTTCAGGAACCATCGCGGCCGTGGTCGCCGAGGTCTGCGAGCCGATGATGGCATCCACCCCGGCAGCCGCGAGTTCGCGCACCGCCTGCGCGGCGCGGTCCGGCTGGCCGGCGTCGTCGCGCACCAGCACTTCGATGCGACGGCCCTTGATGCCGCCGCCCGCATTCTTCTGCTCCACCGCCAGCAGCACGCCGTTGCGTGCGGATTCGCCGAGGTCGGCCCCGCGCCCGGTCAGGCCACCGACGAAGCCGACGCGTACCGGCTCATCGGGCGCGCAGCCGGCAAGCAACAGGACCAGGGAGAGGAACAGCGGCCGGGCTGGGGGCAACACGCGCATGGCGTCCTTCAGGAGACGGGCGGTGAGTTTGTCTGAGTCTAGGGCAAGGTCCGGGCGGCTTCGAGGACACGTCATGGCGCGCCACACATCGCCACACAGGCGCACGGCACCACCCGCGCAACCCGGCAGGATTCTCTCAAGGGAACTCAGAGGGTGTGCGTGGGACGGTTGGCGCCGAGTGCGCCACCGAGGACTTGTTCGATCTTGATCTTGGCGGCCTGGCCGCCCTCATCGGCCGCGAACTGCACGCCGACGCCCTGGGTCTTGCCGTTCTGCGCATTCGCCGGGGTGATCCACACGACCTTGCCCTTGACCGCCAGCTTGGCCGGATCGTCCATCAGTTGCAGCAGCATGAACACCTCGTCGCCCGGGCTGTAGGCCTTGGGCGTCGGAATGAACAGGCCACCGTTCTTGATGAAGGGCATGTAGGCCGCATGCAGTGCGGAACGCGAATTGATGTTCAGCGACAGCACACTGGGGCGGGCGGCGGTACGGGCAGCATCCATTTCGTCAGGTCTCGTGCGGGCCATCGCCGGTATGGCGCGGGTTCTTCGTCGCTGTACTTCGTCGCGGGGACGTCCTACTTCACTGTCATGGCGCGGGTCGTGCGCAACAACATGTCCTCCAGGAACAGGCGGGCATTCAGCGGGTGTTGCGACACCCGGCGGTAACCTGCCAGTTCATTGTAACAACTGCTCCAGACATCGAATCGGCCCTTCGTCAGCGCGGCCAGTTCGCTGGCAGCATCGACGAAGAAGCGCGGCGCCACACCTTGCGCAGCGCGACTGGCGTCGTAGGCCCAGCGCTGCAGCCAGGACACCAGCACGGTCAGCGTGAGGCCGGCCTCCAGCGCGGCCTTGCTCTTCAGCCACGCCTCCCACTCGCCGGCCAGCTTCAGCGGATCGCCCCTGCCCAGGCCCTGCATGTCGCGCATGAAACGCTTGCGCGCTTCCGCCAGCGGCCCGCCGGCAATCGCCGCGGCAGCCAGCGGCAGCCCGCTGCTGAAACCCAGCAGGGCTTCGGCATCGTCGACACGCTGAGCCGCCAGCCACTGCTGCGCCACGGCCTTGTCGGGTCGCGGGAAGCTCCAGCCCTGGCAACGGCTGCGGATGGTCGGCAGCAAGCGGCGCGGGCTGTGGCTCACCAGCAGGAATACGGCATCGCCGGGCGGTTCTTCAAGACTTTTCAGCAGGGCGTTGGCGGTCGGCACGTTCATGGCCTCGGCCGGGTCGATCAGCACCACCCGTCGCCCCCCCTGGTGACCACCGACTTCCAGCAGCGACTGCATGCTGCGCACCTGATCGATGACGATCTGGTCGGACGCCTTCTTGCCGTCCTTCGCACTGCTTTCACCGCCCTCCCCGTCCTCGCCCTCCTCCTGTTCGGCCAGGGCGGCGCTGGCGGGCACCATGCGGTGCATGTCGGGGTGATTGGCCGCGGCGAACCACTTGCAGGCCGGGCAGGCGCCGCAGGCAAAACCGTCACTTGAAGGCGATGCGCATAACAGGCGGCGGGCGAGCTGCTCGGCGAACTGCCGCTTTCCGCTGCCGGCTGGCCCCTCCAGCAACAGTGCGTGCGGCAGGCGCTGCAGGTCGCGCGTGACCTGCAGCCACAGGGGCAGCAACCAGGGTGGCAGCAAGCCGCTCACGTCGCTCATGCCGCCAGGTCCAGCAGGCGGCCGACACCGGCCAGCACTTCGGCCGTCACCGTCCCGATCGGGCGCGAGGCATCCACCACCAGGATGCGCCCGGCGCTGCCGGCCGCGCGTTGCAGGTATGCAGCACGCACGCGTTCGAAGAAATCCCGCTGCTCGCGCTCGAAGCGATCGGTCTCGGCACGGCCATTGGCCAGGCGCTCGGCCGCGAGTGCCGGCGGCACGTCGAACAGCAGGGTCAGGTCCGGTTGCAGATGCGGATGCACCCATTGCTCGAGCGCGCGGAACTTGTCGTCGCCCAGGCCACGCCCACCGACCTGGTAGGCGTAGGTGGCATCGGTGAAGCGGTCGCACACCACCCAGTCGCCCCGCGCCAACGCGGGTTCGATGACCAGCGCGAGATGCTCGCGGCGCGCGGCGAACATCAGCAGCGCCTCCGTCTCCAGGTGCATCGGGTCGGCCAGCACGATGCTGCGCAGCTTCTCCGCCAGCGGCGTGCCGCCCGGCTCCCGGCTCTGCACCACGGTCAGGCCACGTGCGCGCAACAGGTCGACGGTGGCGGCAATCTGGCTGCTCTTGCCAGCGCCGTCGATGCCTTCGAAGGTGATGAATCGTCCCCGCACACTCACCGTGCGCCCCCTTTCTGGTAGCGCGCCACGGCGCGGTTGTGGTCGTCGAGATTGCGCGAGAACACGCTGGCGCCATTGCCGCGCGCCACGAAATACAGGTAGTCGGTGCGGGGCGGCCGCAAGGTCGCGCGCAAGGCTGCACGCCCGACCATCGCCAGCGGCGACGGCGGCAGGCCGCGCCGGGTGTAGGTGTTGTAGGGCGTATCTGCCTGCAGGTCGCGGCGCCGCAGGTTGCCGTCGAAGTCCGTGCCCATGCCGTAGATGACCGTCGGGTCACTCTGCAGGGGCATGCCGATGCGCAGGCGATTGTGGAATACCGACGCGATGTTGCCGCGGTCGGCATCCAGCCCGGTTTCCTTCTCCACCACCGAGGCGAGGATCAGCGCGTCCTCGGCGTTCGCCAGGCCGATGGCCGGATCGCGCGCCGCCCACTCCTCCGCCAGCACCTGCTGCATGCGGTCGGCGGCACGCTTCAACAGCTCCACGTCGGAACTGCCCCGCGCGAAGAAATAGGTGTCCGGGAAGAAGCGCCCTTCGAGTGCGCCATCGATGCCCAGCATCTGCGCCACCTCGGTGTCCGAGCGTCCCAGCGTGTCATGGCGCAGGTCGGGCATGGCATCCAGCGCCGCGCGCAGGCGACGCCAGTGCCACCCTTCGATGACCGCCAGCTGCGCGTAGTTGTTGCTGCCTTCCGACAACAGTTCGATGAGCTGCCAGGGCGTGATGCCTGTTTCGACGCGGTACTCGCCGGCCTGGATGCGATGGGCGTGTCCCGTCACGCGCGCCATCCAGCTCAGCACGAAAGGCGATACGCCCACCCCCTGGCGCGCCACCGCATGAGCCACCTCGCGCATGCTGCGGCCGTGCTCCACGCTGAAGTCGACTTTCGGCTGCGCCAGCGTCACTGGCTGGCTGGCGTACCACACCGCGGCGCCGACCAGCGCAAGCGTGACGAGCACGCCGAATGCAATCAAGCGCGAAATCTTGCGCAGCAGGGAACGCAGCATGGGGACAAGAATGCAGGCTACAGAATGGAAAGAAACACAGGGAACCGGTCAGCCCTCCGGCCTGCCGAAGCGTTATCGGACAGGCCCGGCAAGCAGCACTGAGCGGCCCCTATAATAGTGCAAAGGCCCGGCGCGCTGCCGCGCCCGGCACCGCACACCACCTTGCGCATCACCTCTGGAGTCCTCTTCAATGCAGTCACCCTGGCTTGTGCACCTTGATGAAACAGGTGCCCGTTTCCTCGAAGGCGGTAGCGGAGCCGTGCAGTTCGGCGACCCTCGCGAGGAGGTGCGTGCCGCCGAGCGTGGCACGGTCGTGGTGCCGCTGACCCATCTCGGCCTGCTGCGCGCAGAAGGCGAGGACGCCAGCCCCTTCCTGCACAACCTGATGTCCAACGACATCAAGAAACTGGACCTCCATCGCGCCCAGTGGAACAGCTTCAACAGCCCCAAGGGCCGCATGCTGGCGAGTTTCCTGGTGTGGCGCGATGCCAACGGCTTCCGCCTGCTGCTGTCGGCCGACCTGTTGTCAGCCATCCACAAGAAACTGGGCATGTACGTGCTGCGCTCCAAGGTGCGCGTCACTGACGGAACCCCGGAACTGGCGCTCATCGGCTTGTCAGGTGCCGCGGCCGCCACCGCGCTGGACAGTGCGGGCATTCCCCTGCCGCCGCCGGAAGGCATGAGCGTGTCGCACGGCAGCATCACGGTGGTCCGCATCGACGCCAGCCGCTTGGTGCTGGCCGCACCGCTGTCGCAATGCGCGGAGCTTTGGCGCAAGCTGGTTGCCGCCGGTGCGCAACCGGCCGGTACCGACGCCTGGCGCTGGCTGGACATCCGCGCCGGCGTGCCGGTCATCACGGCCGCCACGCAGGACGAATTCGTCGCGCAGATGATCAACTTCGAGTTGATCGGCGGCGTGAACTTCCAGAAGGGTTGCTACCCCGGTCAGGAGATCGTGGCCCGCACCCAGTATCTCGGCAAGTTGAAGAAGCGCATGTACTTCGCGCACATCGACACCGACACCGCGCCAGCCGCCGGTGCGGATCTGTACGCCCCCGAGTTCGGCGAGCAGTCCAGCGGCAAGCTGGTCAGCGTCGCGCCCGCTCCACAAGGGGGCTATGACGTGCTGGCGGTAACCCAGATCGCCAGCCGGGAATCCGGCAACGTGCATCTGGGCAGCCTGTCCGGCCCGGTGCTGCAGTTCGGCGAACTTCCCTACACCGTGGGCTGATCGCGGGTTGCGGCGTGGCGGAACACCTGTACGTCTACTACCGCGTCGCGCCTGCTGACGAAGCCGCCGCGCTGATCGCGGTGGCCCGGATGTTTGCCGAGATCGCCGAGGCCTCCGGCTCGATCGGCACGCTGCAACGTCGCTGCGATGACCCGGGAACCTGGATGGAGTGCTACAGCCCCGCGCCGCCCGGACTTGCGGAGGTCGTGGCGCGCACCGCAGCCCGCCATCTGGGCAAGGGGCTGACAGGCGAACGTCATGTCGAGCACTTCACCGACTGCCCTCTGCCGCCCTGACGGGCCAATCACCTGACTGATTGAACGCGGGCGGGCAATATTGCACAGCAGCAGCCACCCGCCACAAGGGACAATGGCGCCGACAAGACCGGCGCCGGCTTCCACTGGGAGGCTGCCAGCCGACGAGCGCAACTCAAGCCACGGCTTCATTGGCCGATGATTGCGCCACAACCCACACAAAAGATAAAAAGCCCATGAACGCTTTGAAGGGCGCCGTCACGGCGCTGCTGAGCTGTGCCTGCCTGGGTGCGACCGCCCAGGCAGCCCATCCCTGGATCGCCATGCCCCCCAAGCTGGCGCCGGAGGCCTACTTCAGCAACCTGAAGGACGGCCAGGAAATCGAGGCGCCCTACGTGGTGAGGTTCGGCCTCACCGGAATCGGGATTGCCGCGATCACCAAACCGGTGAAGCGCACCGGCCACCACCACCTGCTGGTCAACAACGACCTGCCGATGGATTTCACCAAGCCCCTGCCCTTCAGCGACAAGTACATCCACTTCGGCAAGGGACAGATGGAGCAGGTGTTCAACATGCCACCGGGCGACTACACCTTGCGCCTGGTGTTTGCCGATCATCGCCACATCCCGAATTTCGTCTACAGCCCGCCCGTCAAGATCAAGGTGACGGCGCAGAACAAGGCGGTCGACCCCAAGACGCTGGTCAAGACCGGCGCGGAAATCCTGCAGCCGGCCGCCGGCAGCACGGTGCGCCCGCCCTTCCGCATCGCCTTCCATGGCGCGGGGCTGAACATCTCGCACGTGGATATCACCGACCCCGGCGCGGGCCATTTCCGACTGCAGCTGGAGCGCGGCGGCAAGGCTGAAACCTTCGACTTCACCAGTGGCGACACCGAGGTCTGGCTCACGCCTCCTTCAGGCCCGATGACCGCCAAAGTGGAATACGTCGACAACGCCAGCGGCAAGGTGGTGCACACCTCCTCCACCGTCGGCTTCAACGTCGGCAATCGCTGAGTTCGCGTCGCGACAACAAACGACAAGGGGCGCCGCGGCGCCCCTTGTCGTTTCCGGCAGCGGCTGCGCGCCTACAGGTCAGCCTCGACGAGGTTGCCCTTGGCTTCCATCCAGGCACGTCGACCGGACGCCTCGCCCTTGCCCATCAGCAGGTCGAACAGACGGGTCGCCTCTTCCACGGCGTCCAGCGTCACCGGCAGGACACGGCGGGTCGCCGGGTCCATCGCGGTCTCCTTCAACTGCGCCGGCAGCATCTCGCCCAGACCCTTGAAGCGGCCGACTTCCAGCTGCTCCTCGCGGTAGCCTTCCTTCAGCAGGCGGTCACGGATGGCGATCAGCTCCCCGTCGTCCAGCGCATAGAAGCGACGTGCCGGACGCTTCTTGCCTTGCGCCGGCACATCCACGCGGAACAGCGGCGGCAGCGCCACCCACACGTGGCCGCTGTCGACCAGCTTCGGGAAGTGACGCAGGAACAGTGTCAGCAGCAGGGTCTGGATGTGCGAGCCGTCGACATCCGCGTCGGCCATGATGATGATCTTGCCGTAGCGCAGGTTCGCCAGCACGGCGTCCATCGCCTCGGGCGCATGCGGGTCGACCCCCAGCGCCACCGAGATGTCGTGGATCTCGGCATTGGCGAACAGGCGGTTGGCGTCGATCTCCCAGGAGTTCTGCACCTTGCCGCGCAGCGGCAGGATGGCTTGGGTTTCGCGGTCGCGCGCCAGCTTGGCGGAGCCGCCGGCGGAGTCGCCTTCGACGAGATACAACTCGTTGTCGGCGATGTTCTCGCTCTCGCAATCCGACAGCTTGCCGGGCAGCACGGCCACGCCGCTGCTCTTGCGCTTCTCGACCTTCTGCGCGTCCTTCAGGCGCGATTGCGCCTGCTTGATGGCGATGTCGGCGATCGCCTTGCCGAACTCCACGTTCTGGTTGAGCCAGGCCTCGAAGGGGTGCAGCAGCATCGACGACACCAGCTTCACCGCCTCCCGTGAGTTCAGCTTCTCCTTCACCTGCCCCTGGAATTGCGGGTCGAGGATGCGCGCCGACAGCACGAAGCTCATCCTGCCGCACACGTCTTCCTGCTGCAGCTTGACGCCCTTGGGCAGCAGGCTGTGGTGCTCGATGAAGTTCTTCACCGCCTCGAACACACCGCCGCGCAGGCCGGACTCATGCGTACCGCCCGCCACGGTGGGAATCAGGTTCACATAGCTTTCGCTCACCTGCAGGCCGTCGAACCAGCCGAAGGCCCAGGCCGCGCCTTCGCCCGGCGCATAGTCGGACTCCTCGTCCGCGTAGGCCTCGGCGGTGTAGATCGGCACCAGTGCCTGCACGCCCTCGGCGGCCTCGCGCAGGTAACCGGACAGGCCGTCCTGGTATCGCCATTCCTGGCGCGCGAAGCTGCCATCGGCCTGCTGCACGTCCAGCATGACCTTCACGCCCGGCAACAGCACGGCCTTGGAACGCAGCAGACGCTCCAGCTCGGCCATCGGCACCTTGGGCGAATCGAAATACCTGCCGTCCGGCCAGACGCGGACACGGGTACCGGTGGCCTTGCCGGCAGAGCCCGCTTCGATCAGCTCGCCGATCTCGCGGCCACCATCGGCGAAATGGATCTGGTGGATCTTGCCCTCGCGGCGCACCTCCACCTCGACGCGGGTCGACAGCGCCGTCGTCACCGCCACGCCGACGCCGTGCAGGCCGCCGGAGAAGGCGTAGGCCGAGTTGCCGCTTTTCTTGTCGAACTTGCCGCCAGCGTGCAGCACCGTGTAGGCCAGCACCACGACCGGGATCTTCTCCACCGGATGCGGGCCGACCGGGATGCCGCGACCGTCGTCGGTCACCGAAACCGAGCCGTCGCGGAACACCGCCACGTGGATGTTCTTGGCAAAGCCGGCGAGTGCTTCGTCGGCCGCGTTGTCGATGACCTCCTGCACCATGTGGCAGGGCGAGTCGGTACGGGTGTACATGCCGGGGCGCTCGCGCACCGGCTCCAGGCCCTTGAGGACCCGGAAGGAAGATTCGTCGTAGTTCTTTTGCGCCATGAAGTCGGCAGATGAGGTGTTGCGGATGAGGCGCGATTGTCCCACAGCCGCCTCTCCCCGGCGCAAGCGAAAAGCCCCGCGCGTGGCGGGGCTTTGGCGTTAGGGCACGGCGGAGGCTCAGTAGCCGCTCACCACTCCCAGCGATGCCGGCAGGCGGCCAGCAAGCTGCGCCGGGGTACAGGCGCCAGCCGAGCAGAACTCGTTGGTCCAGATGATCCAGTCGATGCTGGACTGGTAAGGATTGGTCACACCGGCCGTGGTGGAACTGTCGCCGAACTGGATGTAGTTGTCGCCGTTGGTGCTGGCCAGTCGCAACGCGCCGGTGTAGTTCATGGTGCTGACCGCCACCCCGTTCGCGTACACCGTGATCGTGCCCGTCGTCAGCGAGATCTGGGTCAGGTTGATCTGATAGACGTTGTCCGCGCCGCTATCCACGCTCGCGTCGTCCAGGTGGGTGCTGGACACGTTGTTGTAGTTCTCCAGTCGCAGCCTGGCCGTACTGCTGGACCCCTGCTGGATGATCAGCTTGTAGCGCCCGCCCTTGCTGGCGGCCTCGCTGATCGTGCCTTCGATCTCCAGGCCGCGCGTGGTCGCGTTGCCCTGGACCTTCGCCAGCAGCGTCAGGTACTTGGGGTAAGTGCCGCCTGAGTCCGCGACATTGTTGATGCGGTAAGTGCGCGTGCTGGCCGCGTCAGACGAGAACGCCATCACCCCGCTGTTGACGACCGCGTTGCTCGACCCCGCGCCGCCGGTTGCAAGCGTGAAGCCGGCCGTTCCGCCAGCGGCCAGTGCGACGGCTGCTGCGTCGTCAGGGAGCACCGCGCCGCCGTAGACATTCCAGGCCATCGCCGCGCCACCAGACGAGGAACTGGAGGACGTTCCGGCGCCCGAGGAGGAGGAACTACCCGCGCCGCTGGAACTGCTTGAGCTGCTGGAGCTACTGGAACTGCTGGCCCCGCCGCCCGGTGAAGCAGGCGCGGAGCCGGAATCGGAACCGCCGCACGCAGACAGCAACAGGGCGGGTAACATCAAACCCATGGAAAACAATTTCTTAAAATCAGTGATTCTGGTGGACATTCGGAAACCCCATTCATTTTATATGTTTAATAACAACAAACTAAAAAACCAGACAATAGAGTAATCGTTTATCTTTTTCCATGAAAGCAGGGCGACCCCCAACTGACAGCCATCACATGTCGAACCCACACGTGGAATGCGTGGCTGCGTCACGTACTCAAACAGTGATCCGCGAGTCTCAAGTTTCCGCGGTGTCAGTTCGTTGATTGCCAGATGAACCGCAAACCCGCGCCTCCGCGCCTTATCGAGGTCGATACCCCCCTGCCCTGGGATCTCTACGACACCCGCGGCAACCTGTTGCTCTGCGAGGGCTACAAGCTCAAGCGGGAATCCGAACGCGACGTGCTGCTGGCACGCACCCCGCAGGTCGACGGTCACCTGCTGCCGGACGATGCGCCTACCCCGCCCCCGCCCGCCACGGGCGCCGCGCCGCGCCGCGCTGAAACCCGCAGCGATCCGTTCCGACTGTGGCGAAGCATCGTCAGCGAACTGGAAGACCTGCTGCGCCACGTGCTGCAGCGCGAGGACTTCACGCGTGACGCACTCAACATCGCGCGCCTGGTGCAGACGCTGACCACGCACAACGCCGACACGGCGCTGGCAGCCATCGTCCTCGCGGACCAGCGCCGCTATCCCATCGTGCACAGCCTGCACGTCGCGATCCTGTGTGAACTCGTCGCCTCCCGCCTGGGCTGGGACGAGGCGCGCCGTGACAGCCTGGGCTGTGCGGCAATCACCATGAACCTTGCGATGCTGACCCTGCAGGCGCAGTTGTGCGTACAGCGCACGGCACCCACGCCGCAACAACGCCAAGCCATCGACCGCCACCCGCAACTCGGCGAGGAAGTGCTGAAGCGCGCCGGCGTCACCGACGAAAACTGGCTACGGGCGGTGCTGGAACATCACGAGAAGCCGGGCGGCGGCGGCTACCCCTACGGCATCGGCTCCCCCAGCGAGGAAGCCCAGCTGATCCAGACTGCCGACGTCTTCTCCGCCAAGCTGAGCCCGCGCGCCGCGCGGGCACCGATGGCCCCGCAGGAGGCGGCACGCTCGCTGTACCTCGGCACCCAGAATGCCGAGAGCAATCCCTACGTGGCCGTGATGATCAAGGAGATCGGCATTTTCCCGCCCGGCACCTTCGTGCAACTCGCCAATGGCGAGACGGCCATGGTGCTGCGCCGCGGCTCGACGGCCAACACGCCATACGTGATGAGCCTGCTGTCGGCCAGCGGCGTGCCCTTCGACCGGCCGGTCCGCCGCGATACCGGCATCAAGGCCTACGAAGTGGCCAGCGTGATGCCCCGCGACAAACTGCAGATGCGTTTCAACATCGAGACCATGTGGCAGGTGGGTTAGAACGTCCCCGCACAAAGGACAAGGGCCACGCGCAATGCGTGGCCCTTTCATGTTCACGGCAACCGGATTCGTCGCGGAGGGTCTCAGCCCGCTGACGGCGCGGACTGGTCGGATTGCTCCGGAGTGGTGTCCGGCGGCGGCGCGGGCGGGTGCGACAGCCAGACCATCACGTCCTTGCTGAGCGCATCGAGGCAGTTTTCCAGCATCGGGCAGGTTCCCGACACGGCGCCCAGCAGCGAGCGCGAAGAGCGCGTGATGCTGCGGATGCCGATCAGCCTGCCCTTCTCGAGCAAATCCGCCCGGATGGTGACCGACTTGGTGCCGGACCATCCGCCTCCGCCCACGCCGTACACGTTGACGATGCTCACCCGCAACACCTTGCCGTCCACGGAGGAAAAACCGACGGCATCAGACAGCTCGGTGCTGCCGGGATAGCTGGTCCGGATCCGCTCGCCGAACACGCGGCTGGCATAGCCTTCCAGGTCGCAACTGGTGCGCGCAGCGCCCACGACGTGAGCGTCCGGCGCGTACCTGACCGGCGTCATCAACTTGAAGACTTCGCCCGCATGCGCCGGCAGGCACAGCAAGGCCAGCAGGCCGGACGCGGCCCATCGTCGCGTCACGAGGTGGCTTCTTCCGGGGGCAACCACAGGCATTTGCCCTTGGTCGCCTTGAGGATTTCCTGCAGTACCTGCTGATGGGCGGCCGCTTCTTCCGCGCTGGCGCGCAGCACGCGCAAGGGCTTGCGCTCGCCGAGCGCCTGCAACTGCAGCGCACTGCCGGCCGCCGAATCGTCCAGCCCGATGGTGAGGCTCTCCTGACCGCGCGTCATGGCGAGGTACACCTCGGCCAGCAGCTGGGCATCCAGCAAGGCGCCGTGCAGCTTGCGGTGTGCGTTGCTCACGCCGTAGCGGTCGCACAAGGCGTCTAGCGAAGCCTTCTTGCCGGGGAACATCTGCTTGGCCACCTTCACGGTGTCCATCACCTGCGGGCAGAGTTCCGACAGCGACACCCGGTCGATGCGGCCCTGCTCCATGTTCAGGAAGCCCATGTCGAAGCCGGCGTTGTGGATGATCAGCTCGGCACCTTCCACGAAAGCTTCGAACTCGGCCGCCTGGGCGCGGTACAGCGGCTTGTCGGCGAGAAACTCGTCGGACAGGCCGTGGATGCGCGCCGAATCCCCGACCTCGCGCTCCGGGTTCAGGTAGATGTGATACGTGCGTCCGGTCAGGCGACGGTTGATCATCTCCACGCAGCCGATCTCGACCACGCGGTCGCCACCACGGGGGTCCAGCCCCGTGGTTTCGGTGTCGAGGAATATCTGCCTGTCGCTCATGCCCGATCCATGCTGCCGATGCCGCGCATGCGGCCCATGCCACCCATGACGCTCGACTGCCGCTTCAGGCCTTGTCGCCGGCGGAAAGCGCGACAGCCGCCTTGTAGATGCCGACGAACTCCTCGGCATTCAGCGCGGCGGAGCCGATCAGGCCGCCATCCACGTCCGGCATGGAGAACAGGGTCTTGGCGTTGGCCGCCTTCAGGCCGCCGCCGTACAGGATGGGCAGGTCCGCCGCGAAGGCGGCGTCGCGCTGCGCAATGCGCTGGCGCAGGAAGGCATGCTCGGTCTGCACGATTTCCGGCGTCGCCGCGATGCCGGTACCGATGGCCCAGCGCGGTTCGTAGGCGATGATGATCTTGTCGTGCGCGGTGCGGATGTAGCCGAAGGCCGCGTCCAGTTGCCGTGCCAGCACTTCCTGGGTGCGGCCGGCGTCGCGCTCTTCGGCGGTCTCGCCCACGCAGATGATGGGCACCAGGCCGGCGTCGATGGCGGCCAGCGACTTGCGGCCCATCAGGCCATCGTTCTCGTGCTGGTGATAGCGACGCTCGGAGTGGCCGATGATGACGTACTTGCAGCCCAGCTCCTTGAGCATCAGCGGCGAAGTCTCGCCGGTGTAGGCGCCCTGCAGGTGATCCGACGCGTTCTGCGCGCCCAGCGCGATGCCCGTCTCGTTGAGCAGCTCATCGAGCTGGAACACATAAGGGAAGGCCGGGCACACCACCATGCCGACGCTCTCCGCAGGCTCCGGCAGGCGGGCGCGGATACCTTCGATCAGCGCGCGATTGCTGGCCAGGTTGCCATGCATCTTCCAGTTGCCGACGATCCATTTCTTTCTCATAGAGGGGGTCCTTGCTGAACTTGAATGGAGGATTGAGTGGAGACTAGTGGCGCGAGGCCGATTGGCCGGGAGCGTACTACAGACCCCCGGGCTTGCAGGGTTTGCGCTGTCCTGCTAGGCAGCAGGCCCACCGGGGTGACCGGTTCAGCGCTGCTGCAGTTCGCGCAGGGCCGTCAGGGCCTGCTCGATGCGGTCCACCGCCACCACTTCCATGCCGGCGATCTTCTGCTTCGGGGCGTTGGCGGTCGGGATGATGGCCAGCTCGAAGCCCAGCTTGGCCGCTTCCTTCAGTCTTTCCTGCCCGCGCGGCGCCGGGCGTATCTCGCCGGCCAGGCCCACCTCGCCGAACACCACCAGCTTGCGCGGCAAAGCCCGGCCGTTGAGCGAGGACACGATGGCGAGGCTGACGGCGAGATCCGCGGCCGGCTCGCTGATCTTGACCCCACCCACCGCATTGATGAACACGTCCTGGTCGCTGCAGACGATGCCGGCATGCCGGTGCAGCACGGCCAGCAACATCGCCAGCCGGTTCTGCTCCAGGCCGACCGACAGCCTGCGCGGGTTGCCGTGCGAGGTATCCACCAGCGCCTGGATTTCCACCAGCAGCGGCCGCGTGCCTTCCTGCGTGACCAGCACGCAACTGCCGGGCACCGGCTGGGCGTGTTGCGACAGGAACAGCGCGGACGGATTGCTCACCCCGCGCAGCCCCTTGTCGGTCATGGCGAAGACGCCCAGCTCGTTGACTGCGCCGAAGCGGTTCTTGATGGCGCGCACGAGACGGAAACTGGAATGCGTGTCGCCCTCGAAATACAGCACCGTGTCGACGATGTGCTCAAGCACGCGCGGCCCGGCCAGCGCGCCATCCTTGGTCACATGCCC
Source organism: Uliginosibacterium sp. H1 (assembly GCF_036017065.1). NCBI lineage: Bacteria > Pseudomonadati > Pseudomonadota > Betaproteobacteria > Rhodocyclales > Zoogloeaceae > Uliginosibacterium > Uliginosibacterium sp. H1. The sequence goes on along the minus strand of NZ_JAYXHR010000001.1, from coordinate 210,359 downwards.
CACCAGCACCATCGCGCAGTTGTTGGACTTGGCATGCCGGGTGAGTTGCGCCGCACATTCGCGCACCTGGGCGACCGAGCCCGGTGCCGATTGCAGCACCTCGGAGTACATGGTCTGGATGGAATCGATGACCGCCACGGAGGGCTTGCCCTCGCGCAGCGTGGCCAGAATCTTTTCCAGCGAGATTTCCGCCAGCAAGGGCAGATTTCCGGCATCCAGTTGCAGGCGGTGCGCACGCAGCGCCACCTGCTCGCCGGACTCCTCACCGGTCACGTACAGCGTAGGCACCCGTGCCGACAAAGTGGCCAGCGCCTGCAACAGCAAGGTCGACTTGCCGATGCCGGGGTCACCGCCGATCAGCACCACCATCCCCGGCACCAGGCCGCCACCCAGCACGCGATCCAGTTCCTCGATGCCGCTGGGCTGGCGCGGCGACTCCTGCGGCGCGATGTCGGAGAGCTTCTGCACCTTGCCCGAGCCTGCCGCCAGTGCCGCAAAACGGCTGCCGGCGGCGGGCTCGGCCACGCTTTCCACCAGGGTGTTCCACTGCCCGCAGCCGGGGCACTGGCCCTGCCACTTGGGCGACTGCGCACCGCACTCGGTGCAGGCATAGACCGTCTTCGTCCTGGCCATCAGACCACCTCGCGCGGCACGCGGGGAGCCAGCGCGCAGAACAGTTCATAGCTGATGGTGCCGGCGGCCGTAGCCACCTCGTCGGCATCCATCCCTTCGCCCCACAGCGTCACCGGCGTGTCGACGCCGGCATCCGGCAGATCGGTGAGGTCCACCGCCAGCATGTCCATCGACACCCGCCCCAGCGTACGGCTGCGCTGACCGTCCACCATGACCGGCGTGCCAGTGCCGGCATGGCGCGGGTAGCCATCCGCGTAGCCACAGGCCACGACGCCGATACGCATCGCCTGCGGCGCGGTGAAGGTGCCGCCATAGCCGACGCGCTCACCCGCCTGCACCTGCTGCACGCCGATGAGCCGACTCGTCAGCGTCATGACCGGCCGCAGGCCCAGCGCCTGCGCCGACTGCAGGCCGGGCATCGGCGAGCCGCCGTAGAGCATGATGCCGGGCCGCACCCAGTCGGCATGCGCAGCCGGAAAGCGCAACAGTGCGGCCGAGTTGGCCAGGCTGCGCGGCAATTGCCCGGCCGGGTCGAGTTGCGTGGCAACGCGCCGGAAGCAGTCCAGCTGGGCGTCGATGCCGGCCTCGACGTCCGCCGTCGCGAAGTGGGTTGCCAGCGTGATGCGGCCCAGCTTGCCGCTGGAGCGCAGGCGCGCCAGCGCCGCGGCGGCCTCCGCCGGCGCGAAGCCCAGGCGGTTCATGCCGGTATTGATCTTGAAATAGACATCCAGCGGCGCACCCAGTGCACTCTGCTCGATCATCGCGACCTGGGCCGGGCTGTGCACCACCAGCGTCAGGCCAAGCTGCGCGGCAGCCTGGGTCTCGGCGCCGCTGAAGGCGCCCTCCAGGCGCAGTACCGGCTGGGTGACACCCGCTTCGCGCAAGGCCACGGCCGCCTCATGCTCCAGCAGGGCGTAGCCGTCGGCCACGTCCCTTACCGCAGCCACGCAGGCCTGCATGCCATGGCCATAGGCGTCGGCCTTGACCACCACCCAGGCACGGGCACCGCCGCTGCGCTGGCGCGCCAGCAGGTAGTTATGACGGAAGGCGCCCGGCGCGATGCGGGCGAGAACGGGACGACTCACAGGCGCGGCTTACGGATGCGGGTTGTCGGTCGCGCTGCCGGCCGCGCCGGCGCTCTCCGCCATGCGCTGGGCGGTCTGCGCCAGATGGGCGACGGCGAACTCGGCGAAGGTCGAATGCAGGCGGGCGCGGAAGCGGTCGCTGGGGACCAGTACGGTCAGGCCGGAATAGAGACGTGGCTCCAGCGGGATGATCGCCAGCGAGCCGTCCTTGCGCTCGCGCGCCAGCGACGCGCTGGAGGCGATGGCAAAGCCGCTGCCCAGGCGCACGAACTGCTTGATGACCGCCAGGCTGCCCAGCTCCGCCACGCGATTGAGGGAGTCGGGGCTGACACCGCCGCCGCGGAAGAAGCCTTCGGCCAGCGCCCGGAAGGCCGCACCAGGGTCATGGTCCACGAAGGGGTGGGCCTGCAGCTGCTCGGCGGTCAGGGACTTCGCGCCAGCCAGCTCATGGTCGGGCCGGACGATGGCCAGCAGCTCGTCGCGGCAGGCCAGCGTGCATTCCAGCGAAGGATGGTTCACTTCGCGCTCGATGATGCCGACGTCCAGCTCGTGCTCGACGACGCGGTTCTGCATCAGCTCGGAGTTGCCGACGAACACTCGGGGCACCACGCGCGGGTACTTTTCCTTGAACTTCTCCAGCAGCGTCGGCAACCAGTAAGCCGCGATGGTGCGCGACACGCCGATGGTGATGGTGCCGCTGAGCTCGTTGGCCAGCTCGTTGATGCGGGTTTCCATCTCGTCCGACAGGCCGAGGATGCGGTCCGCGTAGTTGAAGACGATCTCGCCTGCCGGGGTGAGCGTGACCTTGCCGTGCCCGCGATCCAGCAGGCGGGTGTTGAACTGCTCTTCCAGCTGCTTGATCTGGAAGGTCACCGCCGGCTGGGTCATGAAAAGCGTTTCGGCCGCCCGGGTGAAGGAGCCGAGACGCGCCACGGCGTGAAACACCTGCAAACGACGATCTGCCATGCGAGCACCTGGTCAATAAACAATGCTTATGTTTCAGCATTTGACCACCAAGCGGGCTGCCTAGCTAGTCCTTGGCACCTGTCCGCGACAATCGGTTGCGATGCAACAAGCCTGTTTGCCGGAAACATCGCGCTGCCCGCGCCGATCTGGCGGCGCACGAAGGCGCTTGCAGTCGCTGTGGTATAAACCCGGCTTCGCCAAAACCGCCCTCGTAGCGCACCCGATCACCTTCATGGGCATTGGTTTCTACATCGTGATGGCGGCCCAGTTCTTTTCCGCGCTGGCCGACAACGCACTCCTCATCGCCGCCATCGCGATCCTTCAGCAGAACGGCGCTCCGGTCGAGCAGATTCCGCTGCTGAAGTTCTTCTTCACGATCAGCTACGTGCTGCTCGCGTCCTACGTAGGCGCCTTCGCCGACTCCATGCCCAAATGGAAGGTGATGCTGATCAGCAACAGCATCAAGATCGTGGGCTGCGGCGCGATGTTCTTCGGCCTGCATCCCCTGGCGGCCTACGCCATCGTCGGCCTCGGCGCCGCCGCGTATTCGCCCGCCAAGTACGGCATCCTCACCGAGCTGTTGCCGCCGGCCAAGCTGGTGGTCGCCAATGGCTGGATCGAAGGCCTGACCGTGGGGGCGATCATCCTCGGCACCTTGCTGGGCGGCGCGCTGGTGGCGCCCCAGTTCACCCAGTGGATCCTGGGCTTCGACCTGCCACTGCTCGACACCGGCCTGGATACCGGCAGCGAGATCACCATCGCCATCATCGCCGTGCTGTACGTCATCGCCGCGCTGTTCAACGCCTACGTGCCGGACACGGGGGTCGACCACAAGCCGCTGAAGAGCAACCCGCTGTACCTGATCCATGAATTCAGCCACTGCGTGAAGCTGCTGTGGCGCGACAAGCTGGGCCAGATCTCGCTCGCCGTCACCACCCTGTTCTGGGGCGCCGGCGCCACCCTGCAGTTCATCGTGCTGGACTGGGCCGAGGTTAACCTCAACCTCGGCCTGTCACAGGCCACCAGCCTGCAGGGCGTGGTGGCGGTCGGCGTTGCCATCGGGTCGGTTCTGGCCGCCAGCTTCATCACCCTGCGCCGTTCAGTGCGCGTCATTCCGCTGGGCATCGCGATGGGCCTGGTCATCAATGTGATGATCTTCGTCCACGACATCTACATCGCGATGGCCTTGATGGTGATCGTCGGTGGCCTGGCCGGCTTCTTCGTCGTCCCCATGAACGCCTTGCTGCAACACCGTGGCCATGTGCTGATGGGGGCGGGACACTCCATCGCGGTGCAGAACTTCAACGAGAACCTCAGCATCCTGGCGATGACGGGCCTCTACGCCCTGCTGCTGAAGTTCGGCCTGTCGGTCAATCTGGTGGTGGTGCTGTTCGGACTTTTCGTGGCCAGCACCATGTACCTGGTCAAGCTGCGTCATGCGGCAAACCAGCGCGAGTACGACGCCGTGTCGCAGCTCGAAGACCGCACTGGTCATTAGGAGCATCGAGCCTCCGAATGCACGCCACTCCGGGACTCAAGGCCGCACGACAATCCGTCGTTATCTGCTATCTGACTTGAGAAAACCTCTGCAAATCCATGTTCTGAAAGAATTTCAGGGCTAGAATCCACGCGATTCCACCTGAAAGACGGAAAACGCTTTGCCACCCATGTTTGCCTCCCGCCTGAACCGGCTCGACCGGCTTGCTCCGCTGGCCTCTGTGCTCGCGTGGGCTGCCGCGCTGGCGCTGACGGCATGGCTGGGCGCCCACTGGTACTGGCGCCTGGCAGCGCCCCCGGTTGAAACGGCGCGCCATACGCCGCTGGTAGAACCCCTAGCGGCCGCGCAGGAAATCGCTTCACGCCACCTCTTCGGCATGCCGGCGGCGGACAGCGCCCCCGTTGCAGCAGCGCCGGGCGCACTGGCTTCCCGCTTCAAGGTGCTGGGCCTCATGGCGCACAGCAGTGACCGGCAACCCGGCTTCGCCATCCTGCAGGAAAGCGGCCAGCCCGCCGTGTCCGCCGTCGAAGGGCGCGAGTTCGCTCCCGGCCTCAAGGTCGTGCGGGTGACGGCCGATTCGGTGGAAATCACCCAGGGCGGCAGCCGTGAAGTCCTGCGCTATGCCCCGGCCGGCGCGGCCACGCCGCCGACTGGGTTGTCTTCGCCCGGCAATTCGCCCGTTCCGCCACCGGGCGTTCCGGCTACCGTAGCACCCACGCAACCGATGATGGTGGCACCGCCACAGACCCAGACGGTGCCCAGCGGCGTCGTACCGCCACCACCGCCTCCCGCGGCCAACCGTGCGGCGAACGCGCCGGGCAACCCGCCGCCTCCGGACGAACAACGCAACGACTGAGCGGACACGCCCGTCGACTGCCACCCGAACGAAATGATGCTGACACTCCGTAACACTGCCCTCTACCTCGCCGCCCTGCTGATGCTCGGGGGGGCGCCCGCCTGGGCCCAGCTGCCCGCGGGTGCCACCGCGGAAGGCGACAAGGTGTCGCTGAACTTCGCCAACGCGGACATCGAGGCCGTGATCCGCGCCATCGGCCAGATCTCCGGCAAGAACTTCCTGGTGGACCCGCGGGTGAAGGGCACGCTCAACATCGTGACCAACCGCCCGGTAGCGCCGGCCCTGACCTACAACATCCTGCTGTCCGCGCTGCGCCTGCAGGGCTACACCGCCATCGAGTCGAACGGCATCACCAAGATCCTGCCCGAGGCGGATGCCAAGCTCCACGCCATTCCTGTCGGCAAGGACAGCACTCCGGTCACGAGTGGCGAACGCCTGGTCACCCAGGTGTTCCAGATCAAGCACGAATCCGCCCAGCAACTGCTGCAGGTGGTGCGTCCGCTGGTTGCGCCGAACAACACCGTCACCGTCTACCCCGGCAACAACACGCTGGTGGTGACGGACTACGCCGAGAACGTCAGCCGCATCGCCCGCATCATCGAGTCCATCGACGTGCCGGGCAGCGACGCCCAGGTCATCCCCGTCCGCAACGCCTCGGCGGTGGATCTCGCCAACCTGCTGACCAAGCTGTTCCCGGACGGCGGCGGCGCCAATGCCGACCCCAGCCAGCGCGTCACCATCATGGCGGAGCCCCGCAGCAATGCCCTGCTGGTCCGCTCGGAAAACCGCTCCCGCGTGCAGGCCGTGCGCAGCATGGCCGCGCAGCTCGACCAGCCCAATGCCGCCACCGGCATGGTGCGGGTGGTCTACCTGAAGAACGCCGAGGCCGTGAAGGTCGCCGAGACGCTGCGAGCCGTGCTCGGCGGGGGCGACAGCGGCGGTGGCAGCCAGACGCGCAGCACCACGCCCTTCAGCCCCACGGCCAGCGCCAGCAACATGCAGGGCGGCGCACAGCCCGGCAGCACCATGCAGAGCCAGTCGCAGCAGGGCCCCACCTCGGCCACCGTCACGGTCGCCGGCGGCATCGTGCAGGCAGACGCCACCAGCAACGCGCTGATCATCACGGCACCGGAAGCCATCTACAACAGCATCCGCGCCGTCATCGACCAGCTCGATCGCCGCCGCGCGCAGGTATACGTCGAAGCCCTGATCGCCGAAGTGAATTCCGAACGCGCGGCCGAGGTCGGCATCCAGTGGCAGGCCGGCGTGCCTACCGACGGCACCACCACGGTGTTCGGTGGCACCAACTTCGGGGGTGCTGGCCAGAACATCGTTGGCGTCGCGACCAATCCGGCCTCCGCAGGCAAGGGCCTGAACTTCATGGTCGGCAGCGGGCCCGTCACCATTCCCGGCATCGGCACGGTGATGAACCTCAACGTGCTGGCGCGCTTCCTGGAATCCGAGACCAAGGCCAACATCCTGTCCACGCCCAGCCTGGTGACGCTGGACAATGAAGAAGCCAAGATCATCGTCGGCCGCAACCTGCCCTTCCTCACCGGCCAGTATGCGAACACCGGCGGCGGCACCACGCCGAGCAATCCCTTCCAGACCATCGAACGCAAGGACGTGGGCCTGACGCTGCGCATCAAGCCGCAGATCTCCGAGGGCGGCACGATCCGGCTGCAGATCTTCCAGGAAGCGTCGACCGTGCTGCAGGCCACCGAGGCCGGTCCGGTCACCAGCAAGCGCTCGCTCGAATCCATGGTGCTGGCCGACGACGGCGGCATCATCGCGCTGGGCGGCCTGGTCGAGGACACCTACGAAGGCGGCATCGAGAAGGTGCCGCTGCTGGGTGACATTCCCGTGCTTGGCACGCTGTTCAAGTACGACACCCGCAAGCGCAGCAAGACCAACCTGCTGATCTTCCTGCGCCCGCGCATCATGCGCGATGCCGACGCCAGCGGCACGCTGGCCCACGAGCGCTACGACTACATCGTCGGCAAGCAACGCACCGCCGACAGCCCGGACCGCCTGATGCGCGGCGAGAGCCCCATGCCCGAGCTGCCGCCGCTGAAGCTGGCGCCGGACCTCGGCGGCCAGCCCGTGCCGGCCACGCCCCAGCCCAAGCCGCTGCAGCCCGCGCAATGAGCGAGCTGAAGCTGCCCTACGCCTTCGCACGCACCCACGGCGTGCTGATCGCCACCAGCGACGAGGAACACGTCGAACTGGTGGCGCGCGAAGACGTGCAGCCCGCCGCGCTGGCCGAGTTGCGCCGCAATCTCGGGCTGCCGCTGCGCCTGACGCGCCTGCCACGTCCGGCCTTCGAGGCGCGCCTGTCCGAGCAGTACGGCCAGGGCGATGGCGACGCCGCCGCGGTGGTCGACGACGTCGGCGCCGACGTGGACCTGTCGCAGCTGATGCAGGAAATCCCGGTCATCGAGGATCTGCTGGAAGCCGAGGACGACGCGCCGATCATCCGGATGATCAATGCGCTGCTCCAGCAGGCACTGCGCGAGCGCGCGTCCGACATCCACATCGAACCCTACGAACGCAACTCCGTGGTGCGCTTCCGCCGCGACGGCAGCCTGCAGGACGTGGCCCGCCCGCACCGGGCCCTGCACGCGGCAATCGCCTCGCGCATCAAGGTGATGGCCAACCTCGACATCGCCGAGAAGCGCCTGCCGCAGGACGGCCGCATCGCATTGCGGCTGGCAGGTCGCGCCATCGACGTGCGCGTGTCCACCGTGCCCATCTCCCACGGCGAGCGCATCGTATTGCGTTTGCTGGACAAGTCCGCCGGCCAGATCGGCCTCGATTCGATCGGCATGGCGACCGATACCCAGGCCGCTTTCCGCGCCCTGCTCGCCCAACCGCACGGCATCGTGCTGGTCACCGGTCCGACCGGCTCCGGCAAATCGACCACGCTGTACGCAGCCCTGCGCGAGATGATCGGGCCGGAGCGCAACATCGTGACCGTGGAAGACCCGGTCGAATACGAGCTGCCGGGCGTCGGCCAGATCCAGGTGAATCCGCGTATCGAGCTGAGCTTCGCGCGTGCCTTGCGGGCGATCCTGCGGCAAGACCCGGACGTCATCATGATCGGCGAGATCCGCGACCTGGAAACCGCGCAGATCGCCGTGCAGGCCAGCCTCACCGGCCACCTCGTGCTGGCCACCCTGCACACCAACGACGCCGCGTCCGCGGTGACGCGCCTGATCGACATGGGGGTCGAGCCCTTCCTGCTCGCCTCCACCCTGCGCGGGGCCATGGCGCAGCGCCTGGTGCGCAAGCTCTGCCCTCAATGCCGCAGCCAGCGCGTGGCCAACGACGCCGACCGCCAGGCACTGGGCAGCGATACACCGGCCCACCTGTGGCAGGCGGTGGGTTGTCCGGCGTGCAGCCGCACCGGCTACGCAGGCCGTACCGGCATCTACGAGCTCCTTGGCGTTGACGCCGACATTGCCCAGCTGATCCACGACAACGCACCGGAAGCGCGGATCCGCGAACTGGGACGCAAGCGTGGCCTGCGCCTGCTGCGCGAGGACGGCTTGCGCATGCTCGCCGACGGCACCACCACCGGCGAGGAACTGTTGCGCGTGACGCGCGACTGAGGCCGGACGGAACGAGCGAGACGCAGGCATGCCCGGTTTCCGATATCGCGCACTGGATGCGGCTGGCGTCGAACGCGCCGGCCTCATCGACGCAGACTCCAATCGCCACGCCCGCATGCAACTGCGGGAACGCGGCCTGTTCCCGGTGGAGATCGAGACGGCCGCGGGCGCAACCGGCACCGCGCGCCGCAAGATGCCGGTCGCCGAGTTGTGCCTGATGACCCGTCAGTTCGGCGCCCTGCTCGGCTCCGGCCTCACCGTCGAGCAGGCCCTTGCCGCCCTCGCCGACCAGGCCGAGCGGCCGCAGACTCGACAGATCCTTTCCGGCGTACGTGGCGACGTGGTGGCGGGCCACTCCCTGCGCACGGCACTGGACCGCTACGGCAAGGTGTTTCCACCGGTCTACCTCGCCTCAGTCGCCGCCGGCGAAAAATCCGGCCAGCTCGCGGAGGTGGTGACGCAACTCGCCGACTACCTGGAGGCGCAGGACAGCCTGCGCCGCAAGACCCTGCAATCCCTGCTCTATCCGGCCATCGTATTCGTCATCGCAGTGCTGGTGGTGGTCGGCCTGATGACCTACGTGGTGCCGCAGATCGTCGAGGTTTTCCGGCAGGGCAAGCAGGCCCTGCCGCTGCTCACCCGCATCATGATCTTTGCCAGCGACATGCTGCGCGAGTGGGGCTGGTTGCTGGCACTCGCCCTTGTCGGTGGCGGTTTCGCGTTCAGGCAGGCCTTGCGTGACGACACCGTGCGTCGCCGCTGGGACACCTGGCTACTCGGCCTGCCGCTGCTCGGACGGCATCTGCGGGCGATCGATACGGCACGCTTCGCCAGCACGCTCGCCATCCTCGTGGGCAGCGGCGTGCCGCTGCTCTCCGCGCTGGACGCCGGGAGGCAGGTAATCACCCGCCTGCCGATGCGCCTAGCCGTGGCACTTGCCGCAGACCGCGTGCGCGAAGGCGTGTCATTGTCCACCGCACTGCGGCAGACACAGGCCTTTCCGCCCCTGCTCACCCACATGATCGCGAGCGGCGAGGCAACCGGCGAACTTGAAGTCATGCTGGCACGCACTGCGCGCCTGCAGCAGAACGAAGTCGAGCAGCGCACCGCCACGCTCACCACCTTGCTGGAACCGCTGCTGCTGGTGGCCATGGGCGGCACCGTGCTGTTGATCGTGCTGGCGGTCATGCAACCGATCATCGAGGTCAACACACTGCTGAAGTAGGCGGGCTCGCAGCTCGAACTTCGCACCTGGACGACAGTCCTATACGACAATAATTACCGGAGACCAGACATGCAAAGCCGCTGTATTTCCCGACGTTCCCGCCTCTCTCTTCCAAGCCGCATGACCGGCCTCACGCTGGTGGAGATCATGGTGGTGATCGTCATCCTCGGCATCCTCGCCGCGCTCATCGTCCCCAACGTCGTCGACAAACCGGACCAGGCACGCATCGCCGCCGCGCGGCAGGACATCGCCTCCCTTGGCGAGGCCCTGCGCCTCTACAAGGTGGACAACCGCCAGTATCCGACGACCCAGCAGGGCCTCAACGCGCTGATCACCAAACCCACCACGCCGCCGCTGCCGCCGACCTATCCGAACACCGGCTACCTCATGAAGCTGCCCAACGACCCCTGGGGCAATCCGTACATGTATCTGTCGCCGGGCAAGTTCGGCGAGTACGACGTGTGGAGCTACGGCTCCGACGGCGAGCCCGGTGGCGAAGGCAACGACTCCGACATCGGCTCGTGGATGAACTGAGCATCCGTTCCGCAACGAAGATCCGGCGCCGCAAGGCTGCGCGCGCCGGTCAGGGTTTCACGCTGGTCGAAGTGCTGGTGGTCATCGTCATCATCAGTGTGTTCGCCACGATGACCACCCTTGGATTCGAGGCCGTCTTCGGGCGCGATGCGCAGCAGGAGACACAACGCCTGCGCAAGGTGCTGGAGCTGGCCAGCGAACGTGCCAGCATCCAGGGCAAGCCGGTCCGCGTCGAATTCCTGCCGCACGGTTACCGCTTCAGTACCTACGACACCAACAACGAATGGCGCCTGCTGTTCGAGCCGCGCGAGTTCTCCGAACGGAGCTGGCCCGACGGGCTGGGCCTGCAACGCCTGGAAATCGGCGGACAGGCAGTCACCGCACCCTACGTGCTGCAGTTCGGCAGCGAGCCACCGGAGTTCCGGCTGCGCCTGCAGCAGAACGACAGCGTGGTCGAACTCGTCGGCGACATCACCGGCGCCATCGACATCACTCCCCTTGCCACGCTGGCCACCACGGCCGCTGCCGCGCGATGACCCGCACGCGCGCGTTTGGTCTCAGCCTGGTGGAGTGCCTGGTGGCACTGGCGATCCTCGCCATCGGCATCACGGCGGCCTACCGCTCGATCGCCGTGGCCGGCGGGCAATCCACCGAACTGCGTGACCGCCTGCTCGCCGAGTGGGTGGCGCAGGACCTGCTGGCCGAGCATCGTGCGCTGGGCCACTGGCGCGACCCGGCGGTAAACGAAGGCGAAGTCGAGCAAGGCGGCGTGCGCTTCCGCTATCGCGAGGAATTCCGCACCACGGCCTATGCGCCCAACAACCTGCGCCAGGTCGACATCCGCGTCTTCCGCGCAGGTGAGGATCACGCGCTGGCGCGCATGACCGGGATGATCACGCGATGACCCCTCCCTGCCATGCTTCCCTGCGCCGGCTGCGCGGCCTGACCCTGGTCGAGCTGCTGGTTGCAATCGTCATTCTCGGCATCCTCGGCACCATGTCGTACCGCGCGGTCGACCACGCGGCCAACAGCCGCGATCGACTGGAAGCCGACTACGCCGCATGGCGCCAGCTTGCGCGCGCCTTCGCACGTATCGAGGGGGATCTCCAGCAGATGAGCTCCCGCGGCCTGGACCGGGCCAACACGCCCGCGCTGCGCTACATGCCGCTTCCCGGTGGCGGCAGCATGCTGGTGTTCTGGCGCCAGGACCAGCAGCAAGGCGCCCGCCTCACCGGCCTGTCCTTCGACAACAACCGCATCGAACTGCTGCGCTGGCCCACCGGATCGACCGACGACACGCCGCTGCGCGACACCCTGCTCGACGGCGTGTATGGCGTGAACTGGTTCTTCGCTGCCGGCTCGCCGCTGGCGTGGACGCAGACCTGGCCGGCCTCCGGCACGAGCCCGCAAAGCCTGCCGACGGGCGTTCGCGTAGAAGTGGATTCCCAGCGCTACGGAAAGGTAAGCCGTGTCTTCACGCTGCGCTGAACGCCGGTCGTCTTGCCTGCAACGTGGCGCTGCCGTGGTCATGGCAATGCTGACGACCGCGTTGATCGCGGGTGTCGCCACCGCGGTGCTGGCCGACTACGGCCACGCCGTGCGGCACCTGTCCGGCCGCCACGACCAGGCGCAGGCGCGCTGGCTGGCGCTGGGCGGCATGGACGCCGCACGCTGGGCACTGCAGGAAGACCAGCGCGTGGCGGCCACCGCCAAGACCGACAACATGAGCGAGCAATGGGCCATCAAGGTCCCGCCCCAGCCGTATGAAGAAGGCGAGGTCGCCGGCCAGATCTTCGACCAGTCCGGGCGCTTCAACCTCAATTCGCTGGTGAGCAACGGCGCGGTGAATGCGCAGCAGGTAGAGATCTTCGAGCGCCTGCTCGTCCTCCTCGACATCCAGGCCAGCCAGGCACGCCAGTTGAGTGCCGCGCTGGTGGACTGGATGGATGCCGACGACATTCCGCAAGGCCGGGACAACACGGAGACGAGCTGGTACCGCAGCCAGCCGGGCCGCGCAGTGCCTCCGCAGTCCTCCCTCCTCGCCGTGGAGGAGTTGCGAAAGGTGCGCGGCTTCGAGGATCCCGCCCTGCTGTCACGCCTGCAGGATCACGTCAGCGTGCTGCCATCCAGCGCGCTCTCCATCAATATCAACCTGGCCACGCCGGAAGTGATCGCCGCGGCAATCGGCCTGACCAACCCCAACCCGCAGATCGCCGGCCTGCGCAGCAATCTCGTGCATGAAAGCGTGGCCGAGTTCGTTGCGCGCCTGCCGACCGGAACCCAGTACCATACGCAGAACCTCGATGTGCGCAGCGAATATTTCCTCGTCGTAGGCACCGGCAGCTGGGGTGAAGCGACGGTCAGGATGGAGGCGCTGCTGCAGCGCCGTCCGGGCCAGCGCCCCGAGATCCTCTGGTACCGCAGCCTGTAGCACCGCGGCAACCGAACATCAGACAACCGTATCCATGACGACACTCCGTGTCCTGCTCTCCGAGAACTGGCCCGACGAACCGGCGGCCGACTGGGCCCTGCTTGCGGACGATGGCCGCGTCGAGACGACCGGCCACACCGAACCCCGTGACTGGCCAGCCAGTACGCGCACCGAGGCCATCCTGCTGGGCGCCCAGACCGCCTGGCACCTGGCCCGCGTACCGCGCGCCGGCCATCGCGAGCAGCAACGCGCCCTGCCCTTCGCGCTCGAAGAGCAACTGCTGCGCGAGCCCGACAGCCAGCACTTCACCGCCACCGAGCGCGGCGCCGAGCAATGGGCGGTGCTGGTCATTGCCCGTGAGCGCATCCGCCGCATCGTGGCGCAATTCGCCGCCATCGGCCGGCCGCTGGACGCGATCTGGAGCGCGCTTCAGTGCGTGCCGCTCGAACCGGGAAACTGGAGCCTGGCCCTGCACGGCGAGGACCTGTGCCTGCGCACCGGCGCCCACGCGGCGCTGGCCGACCGGCACGACGGCAACCTGCCCTGGCTGCTGGAAGCCGCCTGCCACAACGCGCGTGTCGATGGCAGCCTGCCCAGCCAGATCCTGGTGTTCGCCGACCACATGCCCTACCTGCCGGCCTGGAGCGATGCACTCAACGTGCCGATGACGGCCGCGGACACGTGGCAGTGGCACCGCGTGCCCGCGGAAGCCGCCAACCTGCTGCACGGCGAATTCGCACCCGCCCATCGCCGCCATGCATGGGTCCGTCACCTGAAACCGGCGGGCGCGCTGGCGGCCGCTGTCATCGTCGGGCACCTGGCCCTCTCCGTAGTGGACATCTGGATCCGTCGCGCCGAACTGGGCAGCCTGCGGCGTGACATGCAGCAACTGATGCAACGCCAGCTACCCAACACACCGATCCTCGATCCCCAAGCCCAGCTGCGCCAGGAAGTCGACGCGCAACGCGCGAAGCGCGGCTTGCTCGGCGACGACGACACACTATCGCTGCTGGCCGACGTTGCCGCCGCGCTGGGCAACGATGCGCAAGGTGTCCTGCAATCCGCGCGCGCGGAACGCGGCGTCCTGTCCGTCACGCTGGCTGCCGGCCGGCTGGATACCGCCACCCTGCGCGCACGCCTGGCCACACGCGGCATCGTGGCCACGCCGATCGACGGCGCCAACATCGCCTTCCGCCTCAACCGCGGCTGATATCAAGAGACATACCGAGACACCCCATGAGCGACTCACCGGCCCAGCTTCTTGCCCGCATCGGCACGTGGTGGCAACAACGAGCCTTGCGCGAAAGGCAGCTCATTGCCGCCGCCGCCGTTCTGCTGATCATCGGCCTGTTGTGGACCCTGCATAGCTGGACCCAGCGCGAGGCCCGCCGGCTCGACCGTGCCCTGCCCATCTCCCAGGCGGCGCTGCGCGCCATGCAGGATGACGCCGCCGAACTGGATCGTCTTCGCGCCCAGCCGGAAAAGGTACGCAGCGACGCCGCGCGCTGGGTGCCCGTCCTGCAGGACGCTGCACGCCGCCACGGTCTGTCGCTGGAACTGCGCGGCGAGATCGGCAGCGTCTCCGCCAGTGGCCAGAACCAGTCCTTCGACGCCTTCGCGCTGTGGCTGGGCGATGCGCAGCGCGAACTGGGCCTGCGTGTCTTCAGCCTGGAGACCACCCGTGAAGCCGGCGGTGTGCGCATCGACGCGCGCCTGACGCCGCAGGGCTGATCGCCACGCATGTTGCGCAAGGCTCTCTTAACGCTGGCGCTGGCGATACTCTTCGTCGCGCTGACGGCGCCTGCGTCCGTCTGGGACGCCCGCCTGCGCAGCACGACGGCCGACAGCCTCGCACTGCTGGATGCGACCGGCAGCGCTTGGAACGGCAACGCCCAGCTCGCCGTGCGTGACCCTGCCAGCGGCCGCTGGCGACCGATCACCCGCCTGTCATGGTCGTTCCAGCCAAGACGCCTGCTGTCCGGCGAGTTCCTGTGGCGTTTCAGCGTGGCCGACGGCGTTCCCTTCAGTCTCGCCGCGATGCTCACGGGAATCCGCGCCGAGGGCGTCAGCCTGCAGTTGCCCGCACGTTTCGCACTGGAGCGCATCCCGCACATGTTCGGACGCGCCGGCTGGCGTGGCGACCTCAGCATCCAGGTGCCCGGACTGCAGTGCAGCTGGCGCGGCCTGTGCGACGGCAAGGCGCAGGCCACCTGGCGCGGCGCCGCGGCCGACCTCTTCCAGGGACGCCCCCTGGGCGACTACCAGGTGCAGGCGACGGCCAACGCCGGCACCGTGCGACTCGACCTGCAGACCCTCGCGGGTGACGTCCGGCTCGACGGCACCGGGGAGTTCCGCCCGGACCGTCACGGCAGTGCAAATGGCACGGTGGAGGGCGACCCGAACTTCGTCGGCCGCCTGCCGAACATTGCCGGCCAGTGGGTGACGCGTGAAAGCGCCGGACGCTTCCGGTTCAACGTCACCTACTGAACACCCCCAACCGGGCCACCGCACCCCGGCGCGCTGGACGCTTGGTCTTTGTCATGACCATCCGCTACCATGCGCGCCGTCCAGGCCCACTGCCGGACATTTGCATTGAACCAGGCTGCCCCAAGGGCAGCGAAGCACAAGAACACCCGCCGGCCCCGCACTGGGAGACCTGACGGGACGCTGCGGGGGAGAGACAGATGTTGCGGCAAGACAGCACGCCATTGGCGCGCGCCGAAGACAAGGTAGACGAGCATGGCGGGACGACCCCGTCACCCGCGCCCGACTACTGGCAACACAGGCTGGCCGGCGCTCCCACCCTGCTGGAGCTGCCCACCGACTTTCCGCGCCCCGCCCGGCAGGCATCGGTACGCGCCATCCATCGCTTCGCCTTCGGCGAGGAGCTGGCAAGCGCAATGCGTGACGGGAGGGAAGCCCACTCGCTGCTTGCAAACCTGCTGGCAGGATTCTCCATCCTGCTGTCGCGCTACAGCGCCAGCCATGACCTGTGCATCGCCTGCCGTGCGGACGAGTTCTCCGGCCAGATGCTGCCGCTGCGGCTGACGACCGATCACGCGAGCTTCGCCCTGCTGGTGGAACACGTCCGCGACAACCTGTCTGCAGCGGGCGCCAATGGCACCTGCGACATCGCGGAGCTCGCCCTGAAACTGGGCATTCCCGCCACCGAGAGCCACGCGCCCCTGGCACAGGCCGGCCTCAGCCTGCATGCCACCGGCACCTTGACTGGTGTCGCTGACGACAGGCTGGACCTGCATCTGCACACTTGCGACGACGACACGCTCAGTAGCGAGCTCCACTACGACCCGGCGTTGTTCCGCGAAGACACGGCGACGCGGCTGGCTGCGCATCTCCGGCAGTTGCTGAGCACAGCCTTGCAGGACCCCGCGCAGCGTCCCGCCCGTTTGCCGATGCTGAGCGCGGACGAATACCGGCAGATCGTGCTGGACTGGAACGCCACCGACGCGCCGCTACCCACCCAGTGCGTCCAGGACATATTCCAGCAACATGCACAGCGGACACCACAGGCCCCCGCCGTCGTCATCGGCACGCAGCGCCTGAGCTACGGCGAGCTGAACGCGCGGGCCAACCAGCTGGCCCGCTATCTGCGCGACCGCGGCGTCGGCCGGGACACACTCGTCGGGCTATGCGTCGTCCGTTCGCTGGACATGATCGTCGGCATGCTGGGCATCCTCAAGGCAGGTGGCGCCTACCTGCCGCTGGACCCGAGCTATCCGGCAGACCGGCTGGCCTACATGATGGAGGACGCGCGTCCGGCCCTGGCACTCACGCAGGAAGCCTTGCTGGAGAAGCTGCCCGCGACGTCGACCCCGACCATCTGCCTCGACAGCGACTGGCCAGCCGTCGCCGGCTACAGCGATGCAGATCCCGATGCGGTTGCAGGACTGCACGACCTTGCATACGTCATCTACACCTCAGGCTCCACGGGACGTCCGAAAGGTGTGGCGCTGGAGCACATCGGCCTCACCAACCTGTGCCACACGCAGGCGGACGCATTCGAAATCACGCCGGACAGCCAGGTGCTGCAGTTTGCGTCGATCAGCTTCGATGCCGCGGTGTCGGAGACCTTCGTCACCCTGAGCCGCGGCGCATGCCTCCACCTGATCAGGCAGGAATCGCTGCGCTCCTCGTACGAGATCCTCAAGGTGCTCGAACAGTCGGCCATCTCGGTCGTGACCCTGCCACCGTCCTTGCTGTCAGTACTCCCCGCCAGCCCCTTGCCGTCGCTCAGGACGCTGGTACTGGCTGGCGAGGCCTGGCCGCCGGAGCTCGCCCGCGTGTGGGCGCCGGGGCGCCGCATGCTGAACGCCTACGGCCCGACCGAAGGGACCGTCTGTGCAACCTGGGCGCTGGTGAGCGCCGACGTGGCGCACAACGTCCCCATCGGACGGCCATTGCCGAACGTCACGGTGTACATCCTGGACGAACATCGCCAGCCAGTCCCCGTGGGGGTGCCGGGCGAGTTGTACATCGGCGGCATCGGACTGGCGCGTGCTTATCTGAACCGGCCCGAACTGACCGCCGAACGCTTCGTCCCCCACCCCTTCTCCGGCAAACAGGGGGACCGGCTGTATCGAAGCGGTGACAAAGCGCGATACCTCCCGGACGGCAATATCGAGTTCCTCGGCCGCATCGACAACCAGGTCAAGTTGCGTGGCTACCGGATCGAACTGGGCGAGATCGAGGCGGCCCTCACCACGCATCCGATGGTCAAGGATGCCGTGGTCATCGTTCGTGAGGACCATCCGGGCGAACGGAGATTGGTGGCCTACGTGATCAGCGAGCAGCCAGTCGAGGGAAAGCAGCTTCGCAGCCACCTGCGGCAAAGCCTGCCCGACTACATGGTGCCGCAACACTATGTGCAGCTGGCCACCTTGCCGCTGAGTCCCAACGGCAAGGTCGACCGCCGCAATCTCCCGCCCCCGGTGCCTGCGAACAGACCCGCCTGAGGTAATCGGGTAATGGGGCGGGCGCGAGGCAGCGGTGCATGCCGTGTTTCATTACGCCTTTTCGCGTAATCCGTCGGCAATTCCCTGAACAAAAGGGCAGGCCACATCGGGCGTAAATCCGGCAATCAAAAAAACCCGATCAGCGAATTACCTGCATACAAAAATTTGAGATAAGCTTATATGGCTTTGTTATGCAATTTAACTAACAAAGCCAAAGAGACAACAAAATTCCATAAAAATCAAACGATTGCGCCGAGCCACTTTGGCGCAAAACAATAAAAACAACAATAATAACGGAGGCGCCATGAATAACGCTGAAAACAACAGCGATCTCTGTGACGTCGTAGAAAAAGACCAGAAAACCGCGGCGGACGACCATCCGGCAACCGGTCTGCGAGCAACTACCGTAATTGAATCCCTGCGCGCAATCTGGCAGGAGTTGCTGCACGTATCGAATATCGATGGCCGCGACGACTTCTTCGATCTCGGTGGGGACTCCCTGGGAGCAATCAGGATGCTCGAACGGATCGGCCGCGAATTCGGTGAGGACCTGCTTGAGCCGGACATCATCTACACCGCGAGCCGGTTCGACGATCTGGCGGTGGCAATCAGTGACGCGCTCGATCAGAGAGAGCCCCTGAAGACTTGAATACCTGTAGCGCCTGAGCCTTGTGTAGCACGGGCGGCCGTTCCAGGCCGCCTGCCCCGAAACACCGCTGCCCTGATGCCGCCAGCCGGTCTTGAGAGCAGAGGCGCATGTCACTGGCCGTATTCCGGACCAGGGCGTGCTGGTAGCGCCGGCGAAGCCAGAGGCTCGCCGAAATAGACCCAAACAGCATTTCCGCGATTCCTGAATTGCGGTGGGACCGGTGTCGGCCAGGAATCATGGCAGACCCCGGAAGCAGTCAGGTCCGTTCAAAGAGGAATGAGCCATGCTTCTGATTAGTAAAGCCTTCGAGAATTACGCCGAGCACCCTTTCCTGGATCTCGGCGCGACACGCAGCAGCTTTGCCGAGATCGGCGAAACAGCCCGGCGCATCGCCGGGCATCTCGCCGAGATCCCTGACGCACCCTTCGTGGTGGTCGACTGTGCGGATGTCCAGCGCTACGTCGCGGTCTTCTGCGCCTGCGTCATCGCCGACCGCACCGTCGTCCCGTTCAGCACGCTGAAGCTGTCGTTCGAGGACCTGTCGGATGCCCTGCCCGGCTTCGTCTTCATCGACGAGAAAGGCGAGCTTTCGACGCACCAGGGCAAGGGGCAGGCGCAACGCAAGAGCGGCGATGTCTACTGCCTCTTCACCTCCGGGACCACCGGCAAGCCCAAGGGCATCCTGGTGTCGCGCGACAACCTGGAAGCCTATGTGGAAGGCATCTCCGGGTTCATTCCGGAGTACGCACAGGCCACCAGCATCTCCGCCGTGTTCTCGCCGCTGTTCGACCTGTTCTATCACGACCTGCTGCTGGCCATGACATATGGCGCCACGCTGCAAGTGCCCTCTCCGCGCGAGCGCATGCTGATGGCGGAATTCGTGCAGTCACGCAAGCTTGACATCTGGTTCTCCACGCCGACACTCGCCGCCAATATCCTGGCAGCCCGTGCGCGCATGCCGGCAGCTGCAGAAAAACCGGTATCGATCCCCGTGTCGCTTTTCTGCGGCGAGCGACTGGGCGCGGGTCTGGCGCTTGACTGGCATCGTCTCGGCGGCGGCCAGATCATCAACGTCTACGGCCCCACCGAAACCACCATCGCCTGTACCGGGGAGCGCCTGCAGCTGGACGGTCTGGAACCGACCTCGGACGTATCCATCGGCGCGCCGTTCGGTGGCAACCGTGGCGAGATCTCTCCGCACGGCACGCTGCTCATCCGCGGGCCGCAGGTTGCACGCTACCTGCACAGCAGCGAGGTGGCGTTCTTCGACACGAAGGACCTCGTGTCCGAGCAGGACGGCAAGTACTACTTCCATGGTCGTGCCGATGGCCAACTCAAGATCAAGGGCATGCGCATCGAGAAGGAAGAACTCGAACGCGTCGCTTGCGCCGTGCCCGGGGTGAAGTACGCCAAGATCCAGACCATCCTCCAGGACGGCCTGGTCAGTGGCTTCAACGTGATCGTGGTGGGCGATGCACCAGCCCGCAACATCACCGAGGCATACAAGCAACGCTACGGCGCGGCCCTGATGCCGAGCGGCGTCGAATTCGTCGAAGAGTTTGCGACAGGTACATCGGGCAAGGCCCGGGTTTGAGGAGGAAACCATGATGCTGAAAGACCGTATCGTCTCTGAACTGCTGGCCCATCGTGAGTCCGGCGTCATCAAGGTCGACAACGACTACGAGCTGGACTCGCTGGCCAAGCTGGAAGTCATTGCCTACCTCGAAGGTGTCAAACCCGGCCTGCTGGACAAGTGCTTCAACGAAGTGGCCGACGCCAGCACGCTGGACGCGATCATCGCCGTGTTCGAGGCCTACGAGCCGGCGGGCGCCATCGCCTGATGCCGATGGCGCGGCTTCCCCGTATCCGCATCGACGCCTACCGCCGTCACAGCTTTCCCGAGCAGCGCCCTGTCCCCACGGTCATGCCGTGGCTGGACAGCTATTACCAGGGAATGCTGACGCCATATGGCATCCAGACCGATCCGGTCCAGATGGCCAGCGGGCGGAACAACAGCTTTCTGGCGATGGCGAGCCACGTCCTCAAGGAACTCCACGAGGAATGCCCGCTGACGGATACAGGGCTGTTCCTTATGGCGCACCAGACGCTGGATACGTTCCACCCGTTCCAGTCGACGACGACCTTGCTGTGTCGTGCATTCGGCATCAATGCACCCGCCGTCGCGCTGACCGAGCAGGAACGCAGCACGCCATGCATCGGCCTCACCGTGCTGCTGGCCGCCTTGCGTCAACCGGGGTTCGAAGGGGCGGGCCTGTTGCTCGTTCTCGATCAGGCCACCCAGCCGTATCGCGGCGACTGGCACCCGCGGGACAGCATCGACAACGCGCTGGTGTTGCGGCTCAAGGCAGCCGGGGACGACGCAGGCACATCCCTGGAAGGCCGGCGCTTCTGGCGCGAGAACGGGGTGGCGGACGCCGCATGGATTACACAGTGCATCTATGCCTGGCTCGATACGGCGCGTGTCGAGATGTCCGCGGTGGACGTGGTGGCGGACGGCGCACTCGCCGCATCACTCTCCGGTGCCATGCCCGCAGCACGCGTGCACGAAACCGACCGGCGCTACATGTCGAGTGCCGATCTCGTCGCGGTGCTCGATGCACTGGAGGCCGGCGCAAGAAACGTGTTGCTCACGCATCTGGCGCGTGACGGCCACCTTTACCTCTTCCTGTTCCGACAGGAGTCGCAATGCTCTACCTGAACAAGATCGCCAGCTACTTGCCGCCCGGTCGCGGACAGGTCATGGCGATGGCGGAAGGCCTGCACCTGACGCCCGCCACCGCCACGCTGTACCAGAAGGTATACGGCCTCGACACCATTGCGCTGGCGGAAACCGAGACGCTTGGCGATCTGCTGGACCAGGCGCTAACACGCATCCTCCCGGCGGAGGAGAGCGAGCGGAAGCGCATCAGGTACATATTCCATTGCCATGCCGCGCCCTGCGTGTGCCCGGCCGGCGCCGAACTCGTAAGTACCCTGCAACGCAAGCACAGGCTGCAGCACGCAGTCGCGGTAGGACTCGCGCAGGACCAGTGCGCTACGCCCCTGACCGCGCTGCGCCTCGCCGAACTGTTGTTGCACGACGAGGACGACGACGCGCAAGTTCTTCTTCTGACAGGCGAGATATCCTTCCAGCAACGACTGCGGGTCATTCCCAACACCACCATCATCGGCGACGCCTCCGCCGCCTGCCTGGTGGGCAAACGCGGTGATCGCAACGCAGTGCTGACGCTGGCGCAGCGGAAGTTCGAGCACGCAGCCGTTCAGCCGACCACGCCCGGCATCCCCGTACCGGCGACCAGCTACGGAGACGACCTGATCCACGTGATCCGCGATGCACTCGAGGCCGTGTCGATGAAGATCGAAGACCTGGCGCTGGTCCTCGTGCACAACGTCAACGCCATCTCGTGGAAGTTCTTCGCACGCAACTTCCCCTGCTCGCCCGACCTGCTGTACCTCGACAACATCGCCAGGGCTGGCCATTGCTTCACGTCGGATCCCTTCATCAACTATTGCGACGCCGTGCAGGCAGGCAAGCTCCAGCCGGGAGACCATTTCATGATGGTGTCCGTGGGCACGACCTCCACGTTCGCAGCCGTCGTGCTGCGCCACTGAGACCTTGTCTTCCAGCATGCGCTCCGTCCACCTGACTCCCCTGCACGACGCGTTCCGCGAAGAGGTCAGCGCGTTCTTCGACCAGCACCTTCGCCCGTTCGCCGAAGTGTGGGAGATGGAACGCTGCATCCCGCGCAGCGCCTGGAGAAAGTTCGGCGAACACGGCTTGCTGGGGCTTGCGCACGGCCCCGCGCACGGCGGCAGTGCGCGCGACATCTTCCACTCCGTGGTTTTCCTGGAGGAGCTCGGCCGTACCGGCTACGCCGGCGTACGCGCCGGCATCTCGCTGCATGCCTACATGGCGACGCACTATCTGGCACGACATGCGAGCGATGAACTGCGCAGGGCCTATCTGGCGCCGTCGATCCGTGGCGACAGGATTGCAGCGCTGGCAATCACCGAGAGGGATGCGGGCTCCGATCTGTCACGCCTCGCGACCACCGCGATGCGCGACGGCGGCGACTACATCGTCGACGGTGGAAAGGTGTTCATTACCAACGGTGCCAACGCGGACTACTACGTTGTGGCCGTCCGCACCGCGACGCCGGTTCCGCAGGCGCGTCGCGCCAACACGGGCATTTCACTGTTGATCGTCGACTCCCGCCTTCCCGGCGTGCAGATCACGCGTCAGGAAAAACTCGGCTGGCATGCAGCCGCGACAGCCGAACTGCATTTCGACAAGGTGCGCGTACCTGCCGATCGGCTCATCGGTCGCGAGAACAGCGGCTTCATGTACCTGATGCGTGGATTCCAGCTCGAACGGCTGGTGGCTGCCGCACTGGCGGTCGGCGGTGCAGAGCATTGCCTGGACACGACGCTGGCCCACGTGACGTCGCGACAGGCGTTCGACGGCAAGCTGTCCAACCTGCAAGCCATTCGTCACCGGCTCGCCGACATGACGACCGAACTGGCCGGCGCACGCGCGTTCACCTATCACGCCGCCTGGTGCTATGCACAGGACGAGTTGTCCGTCACCGAGTGTTCGATGGCAAAACTGCTGACCACTGAACTCGCTTGCCGCATCGCCGACAACTGCCTGCAACTGCAGGGTGCGAGAGGCTATCTGGCAGATTCAGACATCGCGCGGATGCACCGGGATGCACGCGCCGGCACGATGGCCGGTGGCGCCACCGAAGTAATGCGCGACATCATTGCCCAGCAACTCATCGACCTCGGCCCGTCCCGGGCGTCGCCCCGTCAGGCGGAGAGTTCCGCCAAGACCTGACCGACCTGCTGCCCGACGATCTCCGCGGCGACTTCGTCGTTGTTCCCGTCGCGCACGCCCTTGAGCCACAGACGGACCTGCGAGCCGGGATAAACCCACCAGATGAACTTGAAATCATTCGAGACGCGCGGCTCTCCCCGCAGGGGATAGAGCGTCACCGGCATCCCGAACATCGGGAAATCATCCCTGATCGTGACATCCACCGACAGTCGGCCGAATTTGAGCGCACTGCCTTGCGGTGGCGCAGGATAAGCGGCACCGATGGCATTGCCGATTTCCTGGACGGGGATCATTCCGTAATTGGCCATCGCCATGAAAAGCTCGCGGTGCATGCCGCGCAGATTCGCCATGGTTCCCGCGCCGGCAGACAGGTCGAGAAAAACCGGCATGGTCGTCGCCAGGTGCCCGACCAGCCCGGCGGCACCACTGAAATGGCGATTCGAGAATGAGCTCGTGAAAAACAATCCCTGGCGGCCCAGGGCACGCGCGCCGGCTGTCGCACTGAGCAGCATCAGAAAGGTCGTCGGGCTTATTTTCTCCCGCTCGGCAACCTGGAACAGGGCGGCATTCTCTTGCGGCAGGAAATCGCGGCCATGCATATAGGCGCCATTCGCGCCATTCGCCATATGCAGCGCCCCTATTCCGCCTGCCACCCGTATAGACCGGTGAATGTGCTCACAGAGGCGCGCCAATTGATCCTCATAGTCGCGACTGCCCATCCAGGCATTGTGACTGGCAACGAAATCGGACAGACGGTAGGGCAAGGGTGGCAGCCGCAGTTCCGCGCCGCTTTTTTGCGCAAGATAGAGCTCGCTCAGTTCCCACAGCAATATCCGCAGTGCGGCCAGGTCGGCAAGCGCTTGTGCCACCGAAAATACGAGTACGCACTGCCCGGATGCCAGTTGCAGCAGATGAACCCGCGCAAGCGGCGCATCAATGGATTCAAATGGTTGCGCAAACAGCCCCGCGACCCTGTCATGCACGACCCCGTCGTCGGAGCCGTTCATGGACCAGTCTTCCAGCGCGAGCTTCAACGCCACCGTGGAAGAAACTCTTCGCTCGAAACCCGCGCCGCTACTCACAAAGCAGGTGCGCAAAGCCTCATGGCGCAAGGCCAGGAGCAGCAAGGCCTGCTGCAGGATTTCCGGATCCAGGCTCATGTCGAACATCAAGGCCCGCGCCAGGGCTGATGCTTTGCCGGTGCGCAACTCCCGGTATTCGTGGAATGAAACCGCACTGACGGATTCCGTCGTGACAAGCACCTTGAACATTTGGCTTTTCGTCTCCCTTGCGCATGAATCAGATCGCATGTGACCGATTCCGCACGGGAGTCTAGTTTTTGATTCCTTCAGCCACAAGCTGAATCCCGATCGCCGCCTGTCTGGCGACCCGCCTGTCGAAAACAAGCTTCGTTTTTATCAAATACCGCCGCCCAAACAACAAACCCGGCATCCTTTCAAACCCATAAGAACAAACATGATTAAACGGTTTTCTTCAAACCGGATAAACACCGGACAAATACCGCAAATACTTCAAAATCATCACAAACATCCCTTCGTCATTTAATCTGGAAGAAATATTTGCTTCCGTTCGCATGTCCAACTAAAGTCCACCGGCGCTGGCAGAAGCCGAATGCTGGCACCAATAAGAAAATATCGACGCTCTACGGGAAGCAATTCCCGACGGAGTGTTGCGAGCGGGGGACGATGGCATGGAATCCTTGTCACGCGGGAGGCGGACAAGCGTAGCAATGCGCGCGGCATTCAACTGGACGCCCGTCCGGCTGAATGGCGGATTCATCCAGTTCCGGTTGTTTTCCCTTCTTGCCTCTCCTGCATTTCCCGCCTTTTCACCGCGTGGATTTTCTTCCCACGCTGCGGCGCATGCCCAGCCGCCGGCGCGAATCAGCAGTCTTCACTGTGCAGCACCCTTCGCAGCATCCTCGTCCGGCTTCAGCACGGCACGAAGCAGTGCCGGCCATTCTTCGCCGATGGCTCGCTGTGGCTTCTTCCAATAATCAAAGACGGCCAGCACACCATGCCCATTACAAGTAGAAGCAAGACTGTTCCCGCCTCGCTGCAATCCTCGTTCCTGACCCTCGCAACCCTGCTGGTCCTGGCCGGTTGCGGCGCCGGCTCCGACCAGAACGGCAGTTCCGCGCAAGCCGGCCCCTCCGCCGCCACCGAAGACGGTCGCGCACAGATCGCCTCGGTGCCTGATGCCAACGGCAATTACCCGGACTGGCGCGGGCTCTACCCTGACGCCAACGGTCGCTACCCCGACTGGCGCGGCTACTACCCGGACGCCCAGGGCCGCTACCCGGACTACAACGGCCTCTACCCCGATACCGCGGGCCGCTACCCCGATTACCGCGGCCTGTACCCGGATGAACAGGGACGCTATGCCGACTGGCGCGGCTTCTATCCGGATGCCAGCGGCCAGTACCCGACTGACGCGCAAGCCAGCGTCATCAAGAACGAGTTCGGCTGGGCACGCAACTACAGCACGGCCGGCTTCATCGACACCAGCACCAACAACCCCTTCTTCAAGCCTTTCGGCAATGGCCGCAGCTGCGGCACCTGCCACGACCCCGCCGAGGGTTTCACCATCACGCCGAAGGGCCTGCAGGATCGCTTCGCGCGTACCAATGGCGACGATCCGATCTTCCGCCAGGTCGACGGCACCAACTCGCCGAACGCACCGGTCGGGACGCTTGAAGAGAAGCGTGCCGCCTACAGCATGCTGCTCGACAAAGGCGTGATCCGCATCGGCCTGAAGATTCCCGCCAATGCGCAGTTCGAACTGGTGAGCGTGCAGGATCCCTATGGCTACGCCAGCGCCAACGAGCTGTCGCTGTTCCGTCGTGTGCTGCCCAGCACCAACCTGCCCTTCCTCGGCACGGTGATGTGGGACGGCCGCGAGAGCCTGCAACTCGGCCCCAATGCAACGCCTTACTGCCTGACCGGCAACCAGATCTGCTTCGACTTCCCGTTCACGAACAGCCTGAAGACGCAGGCGCAGAACGCGACGACGGGGCACGCGCAGTTCGCACAGGGCCTGAGCGCGGCCGAGCAACAGGCGATCGTGGATTTCGAGACCAAGCTTTTCACCGCGCAGGAATACGACAACAAGGCACAGTTCCTGATGTCGGCCAAGGGCAAGGGCGGTACGAAGGAGCTGTCGAAGGTGGACTACTACTTCGACATCAACGGCTTCCTGGATCCGCGCACCGGACAGCCCGGCAACAAGCTGACCACGATGCAGGTGTTCAGCCAGTGGCTTACCAACCCCGGCAGTGCAGACCCCGCGGTGGCCGCAGCGCGTGCCTCCATCGCACGCGGCGAGAAGATCTTCAACACCAAGACCTTCACGATGGTCGGCGTGGCCGGCACCAACGGCAACACCATCCTCAACGCCACCTGCACCAACTGCCACAAGACGCCTCAGGTCGGCAGCCTGTCGGTGCCCAACCTGTTCAACATCGGTGCCGCCGATCCGGCCTGGAATCCGCGCAACGACCTGCCGCTCTACACCCTGCGCAACACCGTGGTGGGCAGCACCAACTTCGGCAGGATCATCCAGACCTACGATCCGGGCCTGGCGCTGAACACCGGCCGCTGGGGTGACATCGGCAAGGTGAAGGTGCCCAGCATGCGTGGCCTGGCGACGCGTGCGCCGTACTTCCACAACGGCACGCTGAAGACGGTGGAAGACACGACGGACTTCTACATCCGTCGCTTCAACATGGTCATGACGCCGCAGGAAATCGCGGACCTCAACACCTATCTGAAGTCGCTGTAAGAAGCCCCTCCTCCACGGCGGCAGGCATGCCGTCGTGGAGGCCGTGCAACCCGATCCTTCGCATGACCTTTCCCCTCATGAAAACTGATCAAGGCTGTGTGGTGTGGCTGACCGGCATCTCGGGTGCCGGCAAGTCGACGATCGCCGAGGCGATAGCGGGCGCGCTGCGCAACACCGGCAAGCCGGTCTTCCCGGTTGACGGCGACGACCTGCGTGGCGGCCTGTCCAGCGACCTGTCCTTCACGGCCGCAGACCGCCTGGAGAACATGAGGCGCGCAGCGGAGCTTGCACACATGGCGAGCAAGTGCGGCCTGGTCACCGTAGTGTCGCTGATCTCGCCTTCCGCACAGGGCCGTCAGATGGTGCGGGAACTGGTGCGACACGGTCGCTTTGCCCTCGTGTATGTGAAGACGCCGATCGAAGTCGCCGAATCGCGTGACGTCAAAGGCCTGTACAAGAAAGCGCGCGCCGGCCTGATCGCCAACTTCACCGGCATCGGTTCCGACTACGAAGCCCCCGGCAACAGCGAGATCGTCATCGACACCACCACCACCACGCCCGATGCGGCCGCCGCGCTGATCACGACCTACCTGCAGGGCAAGGGCTGGGTCAGCTGACGGTCGCTGCGGTCCACCAATGAAAACGCCCGGCATCGACCGGGCGTTCCTTTTGCGGGCGTGCGAACGGTTACGCCACCATGCCACCGTGCGAGAGCCAGCGGGCACATGCGCTGCCGAGTTCCGCCTCCGCCCGCGCCTCGTACTCCGCGACGTCCTGCGCGGTAAGCGTGTCCGCCCAGCGACCGTTGACCCCTTTGTTGATGAAGGTCTCGGCCCCGCCGGCCAGCCAGTCGCCACCACCGCCGACATGGCGCGCGGCGTGTTGCTTCATCCATTCGAAGGAGCAGTGCCGCAGTATCGTGTCCCACTGCCCGTCCGCCACATCGATCTCCAGGAAATCAGCGATGCGCCGGATCTGTCCCGGCATGTCGCGCTTGAGATCGACGAAGTGCACGAACATCACGTTCGGCAGATGACGAGCCTCCCACCAGCCCCGCACGTTCTCCCAGAACGGCCACCAGGGATAGCCGTCGCCGGCCATCCACTCGCGCCAGTACTGATGGATGTCCGGGGTCGGACGCTCGATCGGCGGACCGACCAGACCCGGCGTCTTGTTCAGGTTGTCGTACCACTGCTGCGTCGCGTTGGCGTGGTGGTTGTACATGCTCCATACGACGTCACGCCCGTCACGCCCGATGTACAGGTACTTCGCTTTCGGCGAGAACACCAATGCGTCGATCGGCAGATGGGTCTTGAGGAAACGCCGATGCGCCTGCGCCTCCATCGCCAGCAGCTTCAGCCCCTTGGCGGGGTAACGCAGATCCAGCCAGGGTGAGCGCTGGGCCACGTCGACATCCGGATCGCCGTCGAAGACCAGTTGCGCAACGATCTGCTGCATCCAGGTCGTGCCGGACTTTGCGTAGGTCGCAATGACGATGTCGTCGTCACGGAAGCGGAAGTCATTCCACACCGTCGAATCGAAATGATGGTTCCTGAACTCCCGCGTCTTCGCGGGCCAGGCAATCTTCTGGTCCATGCCTCACCTCATGTGATGGCCAGCCGGCAAGAGAAGAGCCGGGCCTTGTCGTAACGACAAGGCCCGGCCGGAAGAGTCCGGCGCATGTGCGGCGCGCCGGCAGATCAGCGGTCTGTCAGTCCTTGAATGCCTGTACCGCGAAGGACAGCGCGATGTCGTCGGACACCGCCGGCACCTTGGTCATGCCGAAGTCGGAACGCTTCACCTTGGCGACCGCGTTGGCGCCGATCGACTGGCGTGCCTTCTGCACCGGATGCGGGCCGTTCTGGTAGCTCACGATCGTCAGGGTCACCGGCTTGGTGATGCCCTTGATCGTCAGGTTGCCGTCCACGGCGACCAGCTTGTCACCATCGAACTTGAGCCCGGTCGACTTGAAGCTGATGGTGGGGTATTGCGCAGCGTCGAAGAAGTCGGCGCCCTGCAGATGACCGTTGAACACGGCATAGCCGGTGTTGACGGACTTGGCGTCGATGTTCACCTCGACCGAACCGGTCTTCGCCGCACTGTCGAGCTGGATCTTTCCGCTCATCTGGTCAAAGCGGTGGAGCTGATTGGTCCAGTTCAGATGGTTGTACTCGAAACGTGCCGCGCTATGCGTCGGATCGATCGAGTAGCTTTCGACAGACGCCAGTGCGGCGCCAGTGCTCAAACCGAGAACCAGACCAACGAAGATTGCTTTCATGCCGAGACTCCTCCTGGGGTTTTATGGGTACTGATGGGTACTGCCTGTCGGGGACTTGCTGATCTACTGCCTGACACTCCCGCCAGCGCTGGCCAGCAGGCGAAACCGTATCTGCACGTCATGCGCCACCGTGCCGGGGTCGGTCCACACACCCTCGCCGATACCGAAGTCCGTGCGCTTGATGACGAAACTGCCTTCCAGGACGGCTTGCTGGCCTTCCTCGCGAAGCGTCGCCCGCGTGCTTACATCCTGGGTCTTGCCCTTGATGGTCAGCTTGCCCGTCACGTCGAAGAGCTTCGGCCCGGCCGACTTGATCGTCGTCGACACGAACTGGGCACGCGGATGCGCCTTGGCGTTGAACCACTGGGCGCCGCGCACCTCGTCATCGCCTTCGGCCGAGCCGGTATCGATGCTGGCGACCTCGACATCGAAGCGCGCGCTGCCGCTGGCGGGGTTGGCCGGGTCCAGCTTCAACTGGCTGGTAAAGCGCTTGAAGCTTCCTTCGGTGGGCGCATTCATCTGCTTGTAGACGAAGGTGATGCGACTGCGCTCGGGCTCGATCCTCGTGTACTCGACCGCCTGCAGCGGAACGGCAAGGGCAGCACCCAGCACCGCAAGTAAGACGGTAAAACGCGCATTCTTCATGACGGAGCATCCTGTCGAGGCTTGAGGAACGGGAGCATCCGCGCCAGTACGTCGTCGCGGTCTACCAGGTGATGTTTGAATGCCGCGAAACTGTGCACCACGACGATGACCGCCATGATGCAGTTCAGCGTGAAGTGGACCCGCAGCAACTGGTCGCCCAGGTCACGGTCACGGGGCAGAAGATCGGGCAAGGGCCACATGCCGAGGTAGACGGTGGGCACGCCCTTGGCCGAGCTCATCAACCAGCCAGAGACCGGCACCGCAAACATCAGCACGTAGAGCACTCGGTGGCTCCACGCGGACACGGTGGATTGCCAGGCAGGCATGTCAGCAGGACTTGCGGGCGCGGCATGGGTGAGCCGCCAGGCCAGGCGCAGCAATGCCAGCAGGAAGATCGTCACCCCCAGCCACTTGTGCCAGGAGTAGTACTGCAGCTTGACCGGCGAGAACGGCAGGCCGGTCATGTAGAGGCCAAGCGCGAAGCCGGCAGCGATCCCCAGGCCGATGATCCAGTGCAGGCCGATGGCGACCGGATGGTAGGGCGCGGTGCGGGGCATCGACCGGCTCATACCGTCTGCAGGTCGAGCATGCCGGCGAAATGGCCCCGTTCGTGGATCGCGAGATCCTGGTAGCGCCCTTCCTCGACGATGCGCCCCTGCTCCATCACGATGATCCGATCGGCCCCCATCAGCGTACGGATGCGATGCGCCACGATGATCAGCGTCGTCTCATCGCCGATCTCCGCCATCAGGCGGCTCATGACCGACTGCTCGGTCATCGCGTCCAGCGCGGACGTGGCTTCATCGAGCAGCAGCAACGAGGGGCTGCGGCACAACGCGCGCGCAATGCCGACGCGCTGCCGTTGTCCGCCCGACAAGGCGTAGCCGCGTTCGCCGACCAGCGTGTCCAGCCCGTTGGGGAGCTGCGCGACCACCTCGTCCAGGCAGGCGATATGGCAGGCACGCCGGAACAACTCCGGATCGACTTCACGCATCACGGTGATGTTGTCGCGCAGGGACAGGCCGAACAACTCCGTCTCCTGCAGCACCACCGACACGTGCGAGGTCAGTGAATCGTGCTCGATATCGTCAAGCGACACCCCGCCGATCTCCAGCTTGCCGCGGTCCGCCCGGTACAGGCCCAGCAGCAGTTTCACCAGCGTCGACTTGCCTGATCCGGACCGCCCCGCCACGCCCAGCTTCTCACCGCGCTTCACCTGCAGGTCAAAGCCATCGAGCACCGCCCGGCCTTCGTAGGCGAAGCCCAGCTGCCGGAAGCGGATGTCCTGCCATTGCCGCGGGAAGGCCTGCGCACCACGCGCCGCCTCGTCCCCCTTTGCGAAGAGCGGCATCATCCGCGACAGGTCGGCGAATCGCTCCACCAGCACCTGGAAGCGGTCGGTGAAGGTCATCGCCGACATGCGCATGGAATTGAAGTACTGCGAATAGGTCAGCACCAGGCCGACCCCGAGCTTTCCGCTCATGACCGCATACGCGATGCCAGCGAGGAAGACCACCCAGGCCAGGCTGTTGTGCACCTGGAAACCGATCCACTTCATGTTGGACAGGCGGATGCGCTCGTGCCCCAGTTGCCGGGCCACCTCCTCGCGCTGCTGCACGCGGCTCGCCATGCTTTCGCCAGCCCCCATCGCCTTGACGGCCAGGATGTTCGACGCGGACTCCACGAACACACCGCTGGCATTCTCGGTCGACGCGTTGATGCGCTGGCTGACGCGCGCGATGGCGCGGTCGAAGTAGTACTCCAGCCCCGCCAGACCCGCGATGTACACCACGAAGAACAGGATGCACGCAGGGTGCAGCACCATGCAGGCAACCAGCGTGCCGACGAACGCGACCAGGGGCGGCACCACGTCGTTGTGCAACAGCGTCCAGTCGCGCACGGCATCGGCACCGGTCTGCACACGTTGCGCCTTGTTGCCGGTGCTCTCGCGCTGGTGCCAGCCCAGCGACAGGCTCATCAGCCGCTCGAAGCCCCAGAGTCGCGCCCGGTATCGCGAATTCAACGCGAACTGCCCGAGCTTGCGACGGCTGCGCAGGCGGATGATCGCGTTCACCGCGTTGCTGATCCCCAGTCCGCCGATCATCCACACCAGCGGCAACAGGCTGTCTCCAGTCCGGTAGCCGATGAGGAAATCCACCATCAGGCCGATGAGCAACGGCGGCACCAGTTCGTAGGCCTGGCCCAGCGTGAAGATCCCGAGGTGGAGCAGATAGCGGCGACGATCCTCCGCGAGGAAGAACCAGATGGCCGGAAACAGGGCCTGCAGACCGAACGCCTTATTCGTGTCCCATGCCGGCACTGCTGCTCGCCCGCCGTTACTGGTGTGCATTGCGATGTGTGTGTGAATCCTGTCCGGATTGACCTGCTTGTCGGCGCGACGGAAAGCAGCGCCTCTTATTCGATGCCCGTTTCACGCTGCAGGGCTGGTGGATGCCGCTTCCAGTATTTCCAGTACGCGCCGCAGGATTGGCACTTCCGCTGCCCGCGCCTGCTCCAGATAGCGCGGCACTTCGACCAGATGACCCCGATCCGGCGGCAACAGGCCGCGCGCGCACATCACCACCCGGCTGCGCGCCTGCTCGCACAGGGACTGCACGCGGCCATATTCGGCAATCAGGCTGTCCGGCAGGTCATAGTCTTGTCGCTGCAACCACTTGAGACGATCCAGCATGCATTTCTTGTGCTCCCACAGCACATGAAAACCGCGGAAATCGACCCCGAGGACCTCGCCAGCCTGGCGACGGACGGCAATGCGCTGGATGAACTCGGCCAGGAACGAATAGCAATCCACGCCGTAGCGGAAGGAATCGCCCTGTTGTCCGCTGCCGTGCAGGTCCGGACTGAGGAGGGTGTTTTTCCCGCCAAGATAGTCCCGCAGCAGATGGATGAGCCGTAAGGGGTCGAACCCGGGTGCCGGAAAAACGTCCTGCCGCGGCTTGAATAGCCGTGTTTTTTCGAACTGCTGCGGCTGCACGGATGCAAAGGCGTCGTCGAATTCCTCGAACGTGCAGATCAACCGGCTGTACTGGCTTTTCTTGTCGAACCCTGCAATGTGCAATCGCCGCTCTTCCTCCTGGCAATCGAAAACCAGCAGGCGATGGCGGAAATGAAGATTGCCTCCGTTGTAGAGCACTGGAATGTAGTACTCGTCGACAAAGGTTTCGACGCAATACCCCTGCTCCAGCCGTTCGACCACGCGTTCCGACGGCGATCCGTATCCGCCGAGGAAGCTCTGCTTGTCGAAGCCGGGAGCATCCGCCAGCCAGGGGTTGAAACGCGACGTTCCTTCGGTGAAATGGAGTTCACCTTTGGGCATGCTGCTGTATTTGAGGAAATCGCCAAGTTCGAGCTGGCGGGAATCGCATTGAAGCTGGACGAAATTCCCGAAAAACCACGGCCAGGCAGGAACGCTCGCGAATGTGACAGCAAGGTGATAGCTGTACATCATGTAACCGCGAATGGGTGAATCCACCAGCGGAATTTTGACGCGCGGCTTCGCCGGCAACGGAATGCGAATCGACGGTAAAGACGGTAAATCCTGCGATGCGGTACGCGGATTGATGGTCACAGCCCTGTCCCCAGAAACGTTGGATCGGCGCAGATCCAACAGAAACCGTCGAAACAATAAAATCAATTGAATACAACAGTCGCGCCAGCGATTTGTTTTTATTTATTGGCTATTGACGCAGCGCGGACGGGAGGCTACAACCTCGGCGGCCGTGAAGCAAGCTGCCAATCGAACGGAATAATCCGGCGCGCTCCCGGCAATAAGCCTTCATTAATCGCCGGTTATACGTATTACCGCTTTGGAAACCCTTGTTTCTCGGCAGACGGCAACAAGACTGTCATTTTCCGGGATATCGAAATCAGATCCGACAGATGGATCGTCAATGCAGGATCGGGAGGAAACCGCATGTCGCAGAACTCATATCCGTCAGAAATACCGCTCGCGGACAGGCAGCTTGAAGCTGCCGACATCCTTGCCAATATCCGCGCGCTGCGCCCGAGCCTGCAGGCACGCGGTGGCGAAATAGAGGAGTTGCGCCGGATTCCGGAAGACGTGCTGGAAGCCGTGCGCCAGACCGGCGCGTTCCGGATGATGATGCCCCGCGCCTGGGGTGGCCCCGAGATGAACCCCATGCAGCTCAACGAGGCACTGGAGGAACTTGCGGTCGGCAATGCCGCCGTTGCCTGGTGCGTGATGATCCAGATCGACAGCGGCCAGTACAGCGGACTGCTCGATCCGAAGGTCGCTCGCAGGATTTTCCCGCGCCTGGATGCCACGACGTCCAACGTCATCCGCGCCGCCGGTCGCGCGCAGAAGGTGGAAGGCGGCTACCTCGTCAACGGCCGCTGGCCTTTCGCCAGTGGTTGCCAGCATGCCGAGTGGTTTGCCGGCGGTTGCCACGTCTTCGAGGCAGACGGTAGCGGCCCCGTCACCGGCGAAGACGGCCGTCCGCTGCATCGCATGGTCATCGCGAAGCGGGACGAATTCATCATCCACGACACCTGGCACACCACGGGCTTGCGTGGCACGGGCAGCAACGACATCGAGGCGAAGGATCTTTTCGTCCCGGCGGACCACATGTTCGGCTTCGACGCCCAGTCGCACGCGGGTGCGCTCTACCAGTGGCCGGCGATCCTGGTCGCCAAGATGCCGGGCGTCGTCCTCGGCATTGCCCGCAGCGCGATCGAACTGGTCACGCTCTACATGCGCAGCAAGAAGATGAAGTCGGAATACGTCGCGCTCGCCGTCGCCGACGCGCAGACCCAGTACGCCTCCTCGCGGGCCTACGTGTACAGCACGCTGGAGACGCTATGGGCGCGCCTGCAGGCCGGCCAGCAACCGACGGAGCAGGAACGCATCGCCATCTACCTGGCCCGTGCCAATGCCTTCCAGTCGGCCCGCCAGGCCGTACAGATCCTCTTCGATGCCTTCGGCGGGCCGGCCGTCTACAGCAAGAAGACACCGCTGGAGCGACACCTGCGCGATCTCACCACGGCCTGCCAGCACACCTTCGGCCAGCGCCGCGCGCAGCTTGCTGCCGGCGAGATGATGCTGGGCACGCTGGAAGAGCCGGTCCTCTTCCTCTGAGCCGCTGTTATGGCCCAGCCTGCACTAGCCCAGCAGGCTGAGCGCAACGGCCTCCGCCACTTCGATGCCATCGACACCGGCAGACAGAATGCCGCCCGCATAGCCGGCACCCTCTCCCGCCGGAAAGAGGCCGCGGGTATTGAGGCTCTGGTATTGCTCGTTGCGCTTGATGCGCAGCGGTGACGAGGTGCGGGTCTCGACGCCGGTCATGATCGCGTCGTCCATGTCGAAGCCCCTGATCTGACGGCCGAAGGCCGGCAGGGATTCGCGGATGGTCTGCACCACGAAGTCCGGCAGGCACAGGCTGAGGTCGGTGGGCGTGACACCCGGCTTGTACGACGGCACCACCGCGCCAAGCTCGGTCGATGGACGACCGGCGAGGAAATCGCCGACGCGCTGGGCCGGGGCGGCGTAGTTGCCACCGCCTGCCTCGTAGGCCTTCGACTCCCAGTGACGCTGGAACTCGATGCCCGCCAGCGGATGCCCGGGGTAGTCCTGCTCCGGCGTGATGCCCACCACGATGCCGCTGTTGGCATTGCGCTCGTTGCGCGAGTACTGGCTCATGCCATTGGTGACGACGCGGTTCGGCTCGGAGGTGGCGGCCACCACCGTGCCACCGGGACACATGCAGAAGCTGTAGGCGGCGCGGCCATTGCTGGCGTGGTGCACCAGCTTGTAGTCGGCGGCCCCCAGCAAGGGATGGCCGGCGTTGGCGCCGAAGCGCGCGCGGTCGATCAGCGACTGCGGATGTTCGATGCGCACACCGATGGAGAACGGTTTCGCCTCGATGTACACGCCCTTGGCGTGCAGCATCTCGAAGGTGTCGCGCGCGCTGTGGCCGATAGCCAGCACGACGTGATCGGTCTCGATGTACTCGCCGCCGATCAGGCGCACGCCCCGCACTTGTCCCGCCCCCTGCCCGACGCCATCGCGCACGATGTCGATCTCTTCCACCCGGCTGCTGAAGCGGATCTCTCCGCCCAGCGCGATGATGTCGGCGCGCATTTCCTCCACCATGCCGACCAGCTTGAAGGTGCCGATGTGCGGCTTGCTGACGTAGAGGATTTCCTCCGGCGCGCCGGCCTTCACGAACTCGGTGAGCACCTTGCGGCCAAGGTATCGCGGGTCCTTGATCTGGCTGTAGAGCTTGCCGTCGGAGAAGGTACCCGCCCCGCCTTCGCCGAACTGCACGTTGGAGTCGGGGTTCAGCGTGGATTTTCGCCACAGCCCCCAGGTGTCCTGGGTGCGCTCGCGCACGGCCTTGCCACGCTCCAGCACGATGGGGCGGAAGCCCATCTGCGCCAGCAGCAGCGCCGCGAAGATGCCGCAGGGGCCGAAGCCGATCACCACGGGTCGCTTGCTGAAGCCCGCCGGCGCCTGGGCGACGAACTTGTAGCCCGTGTCCGGGGCGACCGTCACATGGCGGTCACCCGCAAGCCGCTTGAGCACCGCGGCCTCGTCCTTCAGCGTGACGTCCAGCGTGTAGGTGAGGATGATCGCGGACGGTTTGCGTGCGTCGTAGCCGCGACGGAAGACCGTGAAACCCAGCAGGTCCTGCGCCGGGACGCCCAGGCGTTTGAGGATGGCTGCCGGCAAGGCATCTTCGGGGTGATCGAGCGGGAGACGTACTTCGGTCAGTCGCAGCATGCGCGAAGGCACGCGCCAAGGCGCGGCGGGAACATCGGAAAGGGCGCCATTCTACCGGGTTGGCGGGGGCGCTCCGGAGGAGGCTTGGCTTTACGAAGGCAAGCTAGGCAACGATCTGCAGACGCCCGTCGTTCGGCTTGTGGAAATCGCGGTACCAGGACACGAAGGCGCGTGCCGGCACCGGGCGGCAGTAGTGATAGCCCTGGGCAAGATGGCAACCCAGCTTGGCCAGCATGCCCAGCACGGCGCGGTTCTCCACCCCCTCGGCGATCATCTGCAGCTTGAGCGAGCGGCCCAGCGACACGATGGCCTCGACGATCGCGCGATCGGCCATGTCGGTTTCCAGGTTGCGCACGAAGGACGAGTCGATCTTCAGCTTCTGGATCGGCAGGCGCTTGAGGTAACCGAGGCTGGAGTAGCCGGTGCCGAAATCGTCGATGGACAAGGCGATGCCGAGCTCCTTCAGCGCCGCCAGCGTGTCGGCGGTGTGGTCGGCCTCGTGCATCACCACGCTTTCGGTCAGCTCCAGTTCGAGTTCCTTCGGCGACACGCCGTAGAGCTGCAAGGCTTCCTGCACGCGCAACCGGAAGTCCGGCTGGCGGAACTGCAGCGCGGAGACGTTCACCGCGATCGGGAAGGGCATGATGCCCTCCCGCGTCCATTCCGCACGCTGACGGCAGGCCTCGCGCAGCACCCAGCTGCCGATCTGCAGGATCAGCCCGCTCTCCTCCGCCACCGGGATGAACTTGGCTGGCGACACGCCGCCGAAGCGCTCGCTGTTCCAGCGGATCAGCGCCTCGGCGCCCACCAGCTTGCGGGTGATGATGTCGATCTGCGGCTGGTAGTACAGCTCGAACTCGTCGCGGTCCACCGCCAGGCGCAGGGCATGCTCCAGCGACAGGTTCTCGGCCGCCTCCTCGTTCATGTCCGGGCGATACACCTGGTAGTTGTTCCGCCCCTGGGCCTTGGCGTGGTACATGGCCACGTCGGCGGTGCGGATCAGCATCTCCGCATCGCTGGCGTCGCCGGGGTACAGGCTGAGGCCGATGCTGGGCGTGATGGACAGGTCGTGCTCGCCCACGCGCGCCGCCGGCGCCAGCGAGGCCAGGATGTGCTCCGCCACCAGCTCGGCGTCCTGCTGGCGGCGCACCTTGTGCAGCACCACGATGAATTCGTCGCCGCCCACCCGGCACACCGTGTCGGCACCGCGCACGGCCCGGCGCAGGCGCTCCGCGACGGCCTGCAGCAAGCCGTCGCCGACGGCGTGGCCGAGGCTGTCGTTGATGTTCTTGAAGCGGTCCAGGTCGATGAACAGCAGCGCCACGCAGTGGTTGTCGCGGTTGGCCTGCGACATGGCGACGTTGAGACGGTCGTTCAGCAGCACACGGTTGGGCAGACCGGTCAGGGAGTCGTGGTGCGCCAGGTAATGGATGCGCTCTTCCTGCGCCTTGCGCTCCGAGATGTCGTTGAAGATGCCGACGATGTTGGCGATCTCGCCCCCCTGCTCGCCGCCCTGCCCCTTCTCGCTGCGGATCGCGGTCATCGCCAGCCACTGCGGGTACGCGGTGCCGTCGGCACGGGCATCCCACACTTCGCCCGACCAGTAGCCGGCGCTGCGCAGCGTGCTCCACAACTCGTCGTAGAAGGCCTCGTCGTGCAGGCCCGCATCCAGGAAGGGCGGATGCTGGCCGACAATGTCCTCCGCCTTGCGGCCGGAGATTTCGCAGAACGCCTTGTTGACGAACAGCACCTTGCCGGCCGGATCGGTGATGAACACCGCATCGCCGATCTTGGCGAACACCGCCTGCCACAACGAGGACTCGCGCTCGCGCTGCTGCAGGGACAGCGCGAGGTCGCGGAAGGCATTGTTAAGGTGGCCGATCTCGTCGGCATCGTCGAAGTCCAGCCGGACCTTGTCGTAATCGCCGGCCTCCATCGCGCGCACGGCCTTCGACAACGACGCCACCGGCTGGATGATCTCGACCCGCGCCAGCCACAGGCCGATGGGCAACACCACCAGGCCGGACAACACGAAGGCGAGCAACACGTCGGCCATCGCCGAACGGGCCTGCGCACGCTGGGAATCCTTGCTGATCGACAACGCCAGGAACAAGGGCGCGCCCTTTTCCACCGGCAGTTGCATAACCCGCCCCGCGCGCTCCGCGGTGTCGTAGCGGCCAGCGTCGCTGGCAAAGCGGCCGGCGTTGCGGTCGGACAGCAGCGGCGCATCCGCCAGCACGTCGGGCGGCGGCGCACGATCCAGCGCGCCAGCCAGGCTACCGTCCGGCATGACCCAGCCGATCTCGATCTCGCCGTCCAACAGGCGCGGCAGGTTGCGCTCGAAGACATGGCCGAGGAAGAGCGCGATATGGCCGACGCGCCGCGTGCCACGTTCGCTGGTCACTTCCACCGGAATGGACACGGCGAGGACGGGCTCCCCGCCGATCACGCGCCACACCGCGCCCTCGTTGCCGGAGGGCAGGCCGACATCCTCGCGACGGATCGCCTCGGCGGCCTGGCCGGGCACCTGGTAGGTCTGGTTGCTCTGCTCCTGCGCGGAAGCGGACTGCTCCGGATCGCGCAGGGCGAAGGAGCCGATCTGCGGGCGCTGGCCGCGCCCGTCGAAGTAGGAAAGCGGCTGACCGTCGCGGTCGTACGCCACCACCAGGGCACGCGCCGCCGGCCCCACGCGCGCGAGGCGGATGGTGATCGCACGCTGGTGTGCCCGCAACAGGATCATGGGCTCGTGGTTGTCGTATCCACCGGCCACGCTGTCCAGCCGCAACACCACGTTCGGATCGGACGACAGCGAGTTGAGCAGGCGGCGGGATTCGTCCAGCCGCGTGGCGTAGGTCATCGCCAGGCCTTCGCGCACCCGGTCGAAGCCCTGGTCCACAAGCTGGCTATGGCCGCTGCTCACTTGCCGCACGATCAGCACGCCGGCCACGCCAACGGTCAACGCCATGGACAGGATCAGCAGCAGGATGAGCTTCGCCCGCAGGGTATGGATGCCCACGCGGTGAAGCTGCCGGTCGATGCGCTCTGCCAGACGTTGCATAACGGGTTTGGTTCGATGACCGTCCAGATGGGCCTGTAGTGGGTGTTCTCGTCGTTGCCGGTAGTTCCGGCGCGCACCCAGCCACTGATACGAAAGTATCAAGTGACATTGACGGCGCCCATGCCCTCCTAATTTAGGGCTGACCCCAACTATTCCACGCATTTCCACGCTTTTTCCGTCGGCTGGCGACGAAAGGCTTGCGGGCGGCCACGCTGCGGCAAGCGTCGGTCCTGTGACGGATGCAGAACCGCCCGCGAGGTTTCCCAGTTTTTTCGTATACCCGGACTGTGGCGGCACATCACTGCGCGCACGGCGCGGCTGCTTAAATGGCCCTTGGCCTCACGCAGCGACCAACGACGGTTGGCTCCACACCATGACTCGACGCACCCTGCTGGGCATCCTCACGCCCTCCTCCAATACCTCGCTCGAACCGCTGACCAGCGCCCTGTGCGCTGCCGCTCCCGGCGTGTCGGCGCACTTCGCCCGCTTCCCCGTCACGGAGATCTCGCTCAAGCCCCAGGCGCTGGGCCAGTTCGACGACGACAAGATCCTCGGCGCCGCGCGCCTGCTGGCCGACGCCAAGGTGCAATGCATCGGCTGGAGCGGCACCTCCTCCGGCTGGCTGGGCCTGGAGGCGGACCGCGTGCTGTGCCAGCGCATCGAGGACGCGACCGGTATCCCCGCCACCACCTCCACGCTGGCGCTGGCCGAGATCATGAAGAAGACCAACGCGAAGACGCTCGGCCTGGTCACGCCCTACCTCGACGACGTGCAGGCAAAGATCGTCGACAACTTCGGCAGCGAAGGCATGGCGTGCATCGCCGAACGCCACCTCGGCATCAGCGTGAACTTCGATTTCTCCGAAGTGACGGCGGCCCAGCTCGGCGCCATGGTCGGCGAAGTCGCGACGCAAAAGCCGGACGCCATCACCACCTTCTGCACCAACCTGCGTGCCGCGCACCTCGTGGCGGGTTGGGAAGCGGCGCACGGCATTCCGGTCTACGACACCGTCAGCACCGTGGTGTGGAAGATGCTGCGGTTGCTGGACTACGACACACGCCAGATCTCCGGCTGGGGCCGCCTGTTCAGCGACGTGAAATAAGAGGCGCGGCGATGGGCTACGACCTGGTGATCCGCAACGCACGCTGTGCAACGGCGTCGGACGTGTTCGACGCCGACATCGGCATCGTCGACGGACGCATCGCGGCGCTCGGTGCCAATCTCGCCGCCGGGCGCAGCGAGATCGACGCCGCGGGGCGCTATGTGCTGCCGGGCGGCGTCGATGCTCACTGTCATCTCGACCAGCCGATGACCGACGGCTCGACGATGGCCGACGACTTCGAGACCGGCACCCGCTCCGCAGCCTGCGGCGGCACCACGACGGTGATTCCTTTCGCGTGCCAGATGAAGGGCGACACCTTGCGCGCCGCGGTCGAGGACTACCACCAGCGGGCCAGCGGCCGCGCAAGCATCGACTACGCCTTCCACCTGATCGTCAGCGACCCGACGCAGGCAGTGCTGGAAGAAGAGCTTCCCGCCCTGATCCGCGAGGGCTACACCTCGTTCAAGATCTACATGACCTACGACGACCTCAAGCTCGATGATCGCCAGATCCTCGACGTGCTGAGCGTCGCGCGTGCCGAAGGCGCGATGGTCATGGTGCATGCGGAGAACACCGACTGCATCGCCTGGCTGACCGAGCGACTCGTGAAGGCCGGCAACACCGCGCCCCGCTTCCATGCGGATGCACGCCCGATGCTGGTGGAACGCGAGGCCACCCACCGCGCCATCGCGCTGGCGGAGCTGGTCGACGTGCCCATCCTGATCGTGCACGTGTCCGGCCGCGAAGCCGTGGAGCAGATCCGCTGGGCGCAATCACTGGGCCTGCAGATCCACGCGGAGACCTGTCCGCAGTACCTCTTCCTCACCAGCAGCAACCTGGACGCGACGGAGCACGACGGCCTGCACGGCGCCAAGTGCATCTGCAGTCCGCCCCCGCGCGACAAGGCCAACCAGGAGGTGATCTGGCAGGCGCTCGCCGGTGGCGTGTTCCGCGTGTTCTCGTCCGACCACGCGCCCTTCCGTTATGAAGGCAATGACGGCAAGAAAGTGGGCGGCTGCCACGCCTCCTTCGCCGAGATTCCCAACGGTATCCCGGGACTGGAAACGCGCCTGCCGCTGTTGTTCTCGGCCGGCGTGCTGGACGGGCGTATCGACATCTGCCAGTTCGTCGCGCTGACCTCGACCAACGCCGCCAAGACCTACGGCCTGTATCCGCGCAAGGGCAGCATTGCCATCGGTGCGGATGCCGACCTGGTCATCTGGGACACGCAG
This sequence comes from Uliginosibacterium sp. H1, assembly GCF_036017065.1. Taxonomy (NCBI): domain Bacteria; kingdom Pseudomonadati; phylum Pseudomonadota; class Betaproteobacteria; order Rhodocyclales; family Zoogloeaceae; genus Uliginosibacterium; species Uliginosibacterium sp. H1. The sequence continues at coordinate 168,161 of NZ_JAYXHR010000001.1, read as the reverse complement.
ACGCCGCGCACGATCCGCAACGCGGACCTGCACCACGACGTGGACTACACGCCCTACGAGGGAATCGAAGTGCGCGCCTGGCCGGCTGTCACCCTGTCACGCGGCGAAGTCGTGTGGCGCGACGGGGATTACCTGGGCAAGCCGGGCATGGGCCGTTTCCTGCCCTGCGACAAGCCCTGGGCGGGGCCGCGCTAGCTCGCTCACCCACAGGAACCGTTCTGTCACAGCGCCTCAGGCAGGCGGGCACCAGGCCTGGACGAGCTTGACCCAGTAACTCGCGCCCAGGGTCAGGATCTCGTCGTTGAAGTCGTAGCGGGCGTTGTGCAGCATGCAACCGCCGGCCCCTGCGCCGTTGCCGATCCACACGTAGCAACCCGGCTTCTTCTCCAGGAAATAGGCGAAGTCCTCGGCGCCCATGCTGGGGCGGATCGCCCAGTCGACGCGGTCCGCGCCGATCATGCCGTGCAGGACATCGCGACAGAAAGCGGCCTCCGCGTCCGAGTTGACCGTGGGTGGATAGCCCTCGCGCCACACCATCTCGATCTGCAGGCCGAACGCCGCCGCCACGCCGTCGATGACCCGCTGCATGGATGCGCGCGTGGCCTTGCGAACTTCCGGCCGCAAGGTGCGCACCGTGCCGCACAGGTCTGCACGCGTGGGAATCGCGTTGTACGCCTCGCCAGCATGGAACTGCGTCACCGACAGCACCACCGCATCCAGCGGATCGGTACTGCGGGAGGCAATCGTCTGCAGGGCGGTGACGAGCTGGGCGCCGGCGATCACCGGGTCCAGCCCCTGCTGCGGCATGGCAGCGTGGGCACCGCGGCCGGTGATGGTGATGTCGAAGCGGTCCGCACTGGCCATCACCGGGCCGGGCGTGACACCGAAGCGGCCTGCCGGCATCTCCGGCCAGTTGTGCATGCCGAACACGGCGTCGACCGGAAAGCGCTCGAAGAGGCCATCGGCGATCATCGCCGGGGCGCCGCCCTCGCCTTCCTCGGCGGGCTGGAAGATGAACACCACGGTGCCATCGAAATCAGGATGCACGGCCAGGTGCTCGGCGGCGGCCAGCAACATCGTCGTATGCCCGTCGTGACCGCAGGCATGCATGCGGCCGGCATGCCGGGAGCGATGGGAGAACTCGTTGAGCTCGGTGATCGGCAGCGCATCCATGTCGGCACGCAGCGCAATCGCGCGCGGGCTGTTGCCACGGCGGATGACACCGACCACGCCGGTACGGCCGATGCCGGTGTGCGTCTCGATGCCGGCGGCGCGCAGGCGCTCGGCCACCAGCGCGGCGGTGCGGTGCTCGTCGAAAGCCAGTTCGGGGTGGGCGTGGATGTCGTGCCGGACGCGGACGATCTCGTCGCGACGGGACTCGAGGGCGGCAAGTGCGGACATGGCGCGACTCGTTTCGGGGTGGGTGAGAGGAGATTGTACACGCGCGAGGAGCAGGCCTTCCCGAGGCCTCCCCGACGCGCAAGCCTTGGGAAAGTGCCGGAATCGCATTGCAACAATGCGCGGCGTTTGCGCCGGGTCAACCCGCATCGCGGGATTCGGTACTGAAATGGTACTGCCCGGAGATTGCTTTCCTTTTTTCAGGCTGCGGGCGGCGCATTGACGACGATGCGCCCAACACGATGGAGGTTGTGATGAAACACCAAGAATCCGCAGCGGCATGTCCGACACGCGGACAGGCATCGAGACAAGGCGAGGAGCAAGCGCGCTCCCGCTGGCTGCGCGCTCCCCTCGCAGCACTGTTTTCCACCCTTGCCCTTCCCGCGCTTGCCAGTGGTGGCGAAGCGAATCTGGTCCTGCCCGATCTCGCCGACAAGACGCTGGCGACTTTCGGCGGCATGTCCGGCTGGAACCTGCTCGCGCTCGGCCTCATCGTCTGCCTGGCAGGCCTGGTCTTCGGCGCGCTGGTCTACAACAACCTCCGCAAGCTGCCCGTGCATCGCTCGATGGCCGAGATCTCCGAACTGATCTATGCCACCTGCAAGACCTACCTGCTGACCCAGGGCAAGTTCATCCTGGTGCTGGAGGCCTTCATCGCGCTGGCGATCATCGCCTACTTCGGCTGGATGCAGCACATGGCCGCCTTCGAGGTCGCGCTGATCCTGGCGTTCTCGCTGATCGGCATCGCCGGCTCCTACGGCGTGGCCTGGTTCGGCATCCGCATCAACACGCTGGCCAACAGCCGCACCGCCTTCGCGGCGCTCAAGGGTCGTGCCTTCCCCTGCTACGCGATCCCGATGAAGTCGGGCATCTCGATCGGCATGCTGCTCATCTCCACCGAGCTGCTGATCATGCTGGGCATCCTGCTGTTCATTCCGCCCGCGCTGGCCGGCAAGTGCTTCATCGGCTTCGCCATCGGCGAGTCGCTGGGTGCCGCGGCCCTGCGCATCGCAGGCGGCATCTTCACCAAGATCGCCGACATCGGCTCCGACCTGATGAAGATCGTCTTCAAGATCAAGGAAGACGATGCGCGCAACCCGGGCGTGATCGCCGACTGCGTGGGCGACAACGCCGGTGACTCGGTGGGCCCGACCGCCGACGGCTTCGAGACCTACGGCGTGACGGGCGTGGCGCTGGTCACCTTCATCATGCTGGCCGTGCCGGAAGCCGCCGTGCAGGTACAACTGCTGGTGTGGATCTTCGTCATGCGCGTGCTGATGATCGTCACCTCCGGTGCGTCGTACTTCATCAACGAGGCGATCGCCACCAAGCGCTTCGCCGGCCTGCGCAAGTTCGACTACGAGTCGCCGCTGACCTCGCTGGTGTGGATCACCTCCATCCTGTCGGTCGCCGTCACCTTCGTCATCTCGGACCTGCTGATCGGCAACATCCAGATTGCGGGCCAGACCTATCCGAACCTGTGGTGGCAACTGTCGCTGATCATCAGCTGCGGCACGCTGGCCGGCGCGATCATTCCGGAAGTGGTGAAGATCTTCACCTCCACCAACTCCGGTCACGTGCGCGAAGTGGTGAATTCCTCGCGCGAAGGCGGTGCCAGCCTCAACATCCTGTCGGGCCTGACTGCCGGCAACTTCTCCGCGTTCTGGATGGGCGTGGTGATCGTCGGCCTGATGACGGGCGCCTACGTGATCTCGCAACATGAACTCGCTGCGGTGATCAACCCGGACCCGGCCAAGGCCACGGTCATGGCCGCGGTGTTCGCCTTCGGTCTCGTGGCCTTCGGCTTCCTCGGCATGGGTCCGGTGACGATCGCGGTCGATTCCTACGGCCCGGTTACCGACAACGCCCAATCGGTGTATGAGCTGTCGACCATCGAAGCGATTCCGGACATCTCCAACGAGGTGAACCGCGACTTCGGCTTCCATCCCGACTTCGAAACCGCCAAGGACCTGCTGGAGGAAAACGACGGCGCCGGCAACACCTTCAAGGCCACTGCCAAGCCGGTGCTGATCGGTACCGCCGTGGTCGGCGCAGCGACGATGGTGTTCTCCATCATCATGCTGCTGACAGACGGCCTCACCGCGAACCTCGCCAAGCTGTCGCTATTGCATCCGCCCTTCCTGCTCGGCCTGATTTCCGGCGGCGCCACCATCTTCTGGTTCTCCGGTGCCAGCACGCAGGCGGTGTCGACCGGCGCCTACCGCGCGGTGGAGTACATCAAGCGCAACATGAAGCTGGATGGCAGCTCCCAGCGCGCCTCGGTGGAGGACAGCAGCAAGGTGGTGGAGATCTGCACGCAGTACGCACAGCGCGGCACCTTCAACATCTTCCTCGCCATCTTCTTCGGCACGCTGTGCACGGCCTTCGTGGAGCCCTTCTTCTTCATCGGCTACCTGATCTCGATCGCCATCATCGGCCTGTACCAGGCGGTGTTCATGGCGAACGCCGGCGGTGCCTGGGACAACGCCAAGAAAGTGGTGGAAACCGAACTGCGCGCCAAGGGCACCGACCTGCACGCAGCGGCCGTGGTCGGCGATACCGTGGGCGATCCGTTCAAGGACACCTGCTCGGTGGCGATGAACCCGGTCATCAAGTTCACCACGCTGTTCGGCCTGCTGGCCGTGGAGATGGCGGTCAGCCTGAACAACCAGGGCCTGCAGAACGTGACCTGGGCGCTGGCCACGATCTTCCTCGGCTTCTGCCTGGCCTTCGTGTATCGCAGCTTCTACGCGATGCGCATCGACTCGGGTGGCATCCAGGATGAGAGCGTGCGCAAGGTCGCTTCGTCCAATGCGAGCTGACGCTCGTCCTTCGTAATGAAAATGCCGGCGCAAGCCGGCATTTTCATTTCTGGCACCGCCCTGGCGGCCTGCTCATCCCTGGCGCCGCTGCCTGACCTGTTCGAACAGGCAAACGGCTGCCGCAGCCGCCACGTTCAGCGATTCGGCACCGCCGGGCATGGGAATGAAGACGCGACGTGTCGCCAGTGCTGCAAGAGCCGGTGACAGGCCGCGGCCTTCGGCACCGAACAGCCAGCACACGGGGCCACGCAGGTCGCAATCGAAAACGGTCTGTGCATCGTCTGCCAGGACGGTGGCCAGGCGCGCACCCGCAAACGCGGCGATCTGTGCCGACAGGTCCACGCGTTCGCGGATACCCAGCAGGAAGTGAGCCCCCATGCCTGCGCGCAGGACTTTCGGTGACCACGCCTGTGCGCAGCCTTCGCCCAGCCATGCATGACGGATGCCCGCCGCCGCCGCCGTGCGCAACAAGGTGCCGAGATTGCCGGCATCCTGCACGCCTTCCAGCGCGATCACATCCACCAGCGCCCCGTCATCGCCGGACGCATCCGGAATCACGATCTCGGCCAGCACACCGGTCGGCGCGTCGACAGGGCTCAGTACCTTGAACAAATTGGGCGGCAGGCTGATGGCCGGTACGCCGGCATCTGCGCAGCGTTGCTGCAGGGCGGCCAGTTCGGTGTCCAGCGGCGCGTCCACCCACGCCGTCATGGTCGGGGCGACGCCGGCATCCAGCGCGGCGCGCAACAGATGGGCGCCGTCGATGACAGTGCGGCCCTGCTCGCGGCGGTAACGCGCTTCTTCAGCCAGTGCCCTCAGGTGGCGGAACGTCGGATTGTCGCGTGAGCTGAGGTGCTTCATGCCCGCCCGCCGCTCAGAACAGGCGGGCCTGGTCGACGATCGCGCGCACGGGCGCGAAGCTGCGACGATGCTCGTCGATCACGCCATGCAGTTCGATGGCCGCCAGATGCTCGGGGGTCGGATAGCCCTTGTGGCGCGCGAAACCGTACTGCGGGTAACGCGCATCCAGCGATACCAGCAGGCGATCGCGGTGTTCCTTCGCAAGGATGGACGCGGCCGAGATGGCCGGCTCCAGTGCGTCGCCCTGCACGATCGCGCGCGCCGGCATCAGCAGGCCGACCGGAATGCGGTTGCCGTCCACCAGCACCTCGGCAGGTATCGTCGCAAGGGCTTCCACCGCACGACGCATCGCCAGCATGCTGGCGTGCAGGATGTTGAGCGTGTCGATCTCGGCGACCGTCGCCTCCGCCACCGCCCAGGCCAGCGCATGGCTGCGGATCTGCTCCTCCAGCCGTGCCCGGGCGCGCGGAGTCAGCTGCTTGGAATCGTTCAACCCGCTGATGGGACGGGCGGGATCGAGGATGACCGCGGCGGCGACCACCGGCCCGCACAGCGGCCCGCGCCCCGCTTCATCGACGCCACAGACATGCATCAGTGCCTCCCGCCCGCCGCGATCAGCGGCAGCAAGGCTTCGGCAGCGCGCTCGGCCGTGTTCTGGCGCAGGGCGAGATGCATCTCGGTAAAGCCTTCCACCAGATGCTCCACCGCTTCGCGATCGTTCAGCCAGCGCTCGACAGCGTCGGCGAGCGCGGCTGGCTTCACGTCGTCCTGCTCGAACTCCGGCACGACGAAACGCCCGGCGAGGATATTCGGCAGCGAGAAGTACGGCAGGTACACCATGCGCTTCACGATGCGGTAGGTCATGTCGGCCACCCGATAGGCCACCACCATGGGACGCTTGAGCAAGGCGGCTTCCAGCGCTGCCGTCCCACTTGCCAGCAGGACGACGTCGCTGGCGATCATGGCCTCGTGCGAGTGGCCGAACAGCAGGCGGATCGGCAACTCGCCGGCATTGCGCCGGGCCATCGCCTCCTCGAAAACCTGACGTGTCTCGCGCGTCACCAACGGCACCAGGAACTTGATGTCGGGGCGACGTTCAGCCAGCAGGCGCGCCGCTTCGATGAAGTCGTCCGCGAGGCGGGACACTTCGCCGACGCGGCTGCCCGGCATCATCGTCACGACGCATGTGCCCTGCTTCAGTTGCAGTTGTTCACGGGCCGCGTCGCGATCCGGCTGCAGGGGGAATTCGTCCGCCAGCGGATGGCCGACGAAACTTGCGGGAATATTGTGGCGTGTGTACAGCTCGGGCTCGAAGGGGAACAGGCACAGCACGTGGTCCGCCGCCTTGCCGATGCCATGCACGCGGCCACCGCGCCAGGCCCAGATCGATGGACTGACGAAGTGGGCGGTACGGATTCCCGACTTGCGCAGGCGCTGTTCCAGGCCGAGATTGAAATCCGGCGCATCGATGCCGATGAAGAGGTCCGGCGGATCCGCCTTGAGCCGCTTGATCAGGTCGGAGCGGATGCCCCACAACTCGCGATAGCGACGCAGCACTTCCACCAGGCCCATGACGGCGAGGCGCTCGCTAGGCCACCAGGATTCGAAGCCTTCGGCCTCCATCCTGGGGCCGCCGATCCCGACACATTCCAGATCGGGGTAGTGAACACGCAAGGCACGGATGAGGTGCGCAGCCAGCAGATCTCCCGAGGCCTCGCCTGCGACCATGGCGATACGCACTTTCGCCATGGTGCGCTCAGCGGATGATGCCGCGCTTCGAGGCTGCCAGGAAATCGCGCATCACCTGCAGCTCCGGCGTTTCGTCGGCCATGGCTGCAATGGTTTCGCGGGCCTGTTCAAGCGTGAGGTTCTGGCGGTAGATGGCCTTGTAGGCACGTTTGATCTGCGCGATGGCCTCCGCCGAAAAACCGCGCCGACGCAACCCCTCGCTGTTGATGCCGTGCGGCGTCGTCGGATTGCCGGCATGCATCACGTAGGGCGGCACGTCCTGGGTGATGATCGCCCCACCGCCGGCCATGCTGTGGGCACCGATCACGCAGAACTGGTGGACTGCCGCCATGCCGCCAAGGATCACGTAATCGCCAAGGTGGATATGGCCACCCAGGGTCACGTTGTTGGCCATGATGGTTTCGTTGCCCACCTGGCAATCATGGCCGATGTGCACCGACGCCATGAACCAGTTGTCATTGCCGATACGGGTGACGCCCACGTCCTGCGCGGTACCGATATTGAAGTTGCAGTACTCGCGGATGGTGTTGCGGTCGCCGATCTCCAGCCGCGTCGGCTCGCCGGCGTACTTCTTGTCCTGCGGAATCTCGCCCAGCGAGACGAACTGGAAGATGCGGTTGTCGCGGCCGATCTTCGTATGGCCCTTGATGACCACGTGCGGTCCGACGACCGTGCCCTCGCCGATCTCGACGTGCTCGCCGATGACGCTGAAAGGACCGATCTCGACACGCTCGCCGATCTTCGCCCCGGGGTGGACCAGGGCGGCGGGATGAATCATGGATGCACTCACTTGCCGCTCACTTCCCCGACTTGCCCGGACGGATCGCGCACATCAGCTCGGCTTCGACCGCCAGCTCACCATCGACACTCGCCGTACCCTTGTACTTCCAGATGCCACGCATGTTGCGCTCGATGAACATCTCGTAGCGCAGCTGGTCACCCGGCACCACCGGGCGCTTGAAGCGCGCGTTGTCGATGCCGGCGAACAGCAGTTGCGAATCGGAATCCGGGGTCACTGCAGCGGTCTTGAACGACAGCATCGCCGCCGCCTGTGCCATGCCTTCCAGGATCAGCACGCCCGGCATCACCGGCATGTGCGGGAAGTGTCCGTTGAAGAACTCTTCGTTGATGGTGACGTTCTTGATGGCGATGACGCGCTTGCCCAGTTCCATCTCGACCACGCGGTCGATCAGGAGGAAGGGGTAGCGGTGCGGCAGGTAGTTCTTGATCTCGAGGATGTCGATCACGCTCACGTCTTGGCTCACGTCTTGTTTTCCAGTTCTTTCAGGCGTTTTTCAAGTTTTTTGATGCGCTCGGCCATCTTGTCGAGGTTGTGTACGTACGCTGCATTGCGCAACCATTCGGCGTGGGGCTGGGTGGAGATCACGGACGAGTATGCGCCCTTCTCGACGAGGCTCTTCGTGACGCTCGCGTGCCCCGTCACCGTGATGTCGTCACCAATCTCCACATGCCCCGCCACGCCAGACGCACCACCGATGATGACGCGACGGCCGATGCGCGTGCTGCCAGCGATGCCGACCAGCGCGGCGATCGCAGAGTCCTGTCCGATACGGCAGTTATGGGCGATGTGGACGAGGTTGTCCAGCTTCGCGCCGTTCTCGATCACCGTGTCATCGAGCGCACCGCGGTCGATACAGGCATTGGCACCTATTTCGACGTCATCGCCGACCAGCACCCGGCCGATCTGCGGAATCTTTTCCCAGCTGCCGTCGCGACGCTTGGCGATGCCGAAGCCATCCGATCCGATCACCGCGCCCGAATGCAGGATGCAACGTTCGCCAACCTCGCAAGCGTGCTTCAGCACGACGCGCGAGTGGATGAAGGTACCCGCACCGATCCTGCAACCACGCTCGATCACGCAGCCGGGGCCGATCACGACACCGGCACCGATCACGCAGTCTTCGTCGACGAAGGCCTGCGCGGCGACGCTGGCATCCGGCGACAGCGGGCTCAGCACGACGGCGGAAGGATGAACACCTGGCGCCGGCACGGGCAGCGGGTTGAGCAGTTGCGATACGCGGGCGAAGTACAGGTACGGATCATCGACGACGATGCGGGTACCCGCCCAGGCATCCGCCAGCTTGCGCGGCAGGATGACGGCGCCGGCTTGTGTGTCGTCCAGCGCCTTCAGGTACTTGTCGCTGACGATAAAGCCGATTTCGCGCGGGGTGGCGCGCTCCAGCGGCGCGACCTGGTCGATGACGACGTCGCCGTCCCCGATCAGTTCTCCTCCCAGGGCCTCGACGATGGCGCGGGCGGACGATGCATGTCGACTCATCGGAAACCTCAGCGCGCGGGCGCGTCCGCCAGGACCTTGATGACCTTGTCCGTGATGTCGATGCGCGGGCTGTGATGGACGGCATCCTGCACGATCAGATCGTACTTCTCGGCCTTGGCAACATCGCGGATCGCCTGGTTGGCGCGCTCCAGCACGGCAGCCAGCTCCTCGTTCTGCCGCTGGCTGCGGTCCTCACGGTACTCGCGCTGCTTGCGCGTCACCTCGCGGCTCAGATCGGCGAATTCACGCTCACGCTGCTTGCGTTCGGTCTCGTTCATCGTGAGATTGTTCTTCTCGAGATACTCCTGCAACGTGCGTTGCTGCTTCTCCAGGTTGCGGAGTTCGGTCTCGCGCTTCTCGAATTCGCGCTCGAGTTTCTTCAGGGCACGCTGCGCGGGGGCCGACTCGCGCATGACCCGGTCGGCATTGACGAACCCGATCTTGATATCGGTCTGCGCCGTGGCCGCGGTCGACAGCCAGGCACCGCAGAGTAGGACCAGCAAACGGACCAGCAAACGCTTCATCGCAGACTCCTAGAACACCTGGCCGATCTGGAACTGGAAGCGACGGACTTCGTCGCCATCCCGTTTGTTGATCGGGAAACCATAGCTGAACTTCATCGGACCGAGCGGCGAAACCCAGGTCAGGGCCAGACCCGTACTGAAACGCATCGGGCCCGAACTCGTCGTGGTGGAGTCGGTATCCCACACTTGGCCACCGTCGAAGAATGCCGACAGCCGCGTGGTCTTGCTGTTCTCCTTCATGCCCGGGAACGGGAACAGCAATTCCGCGCCGGTCAGGACCCTGCGCGTACCGCCGATGGCCTCGTACTGGCCCGTTGTGGTGTTGAGCACGCGCGGACCCAGCGAGTTGTCGCCGTAGCCCCGCACCGACCCGATACCCCCGCCATAGTAGTTCTTGAAGAAGGGGTAGGAGTTGCCACCGTAGGCCACGCCATACGAGAAGTCCGCGTTGAGCAGCAACGTGAACGTGTCGCTCATCGCGAAGAACCGCTGCCACTGGTAACTGGCACGCGTGTAGCGCATCTCGGCAGGCGGGATGGCCACGTCCACCGATACCCGCTGGTACAGGCCGGTAGTCGGATAGAGGACGCTGTCGCGGCGGTCATCGGCCCACGTGAGGTTGGTGAGCAAGGTGGTGGACAGCTCACCGAACTCCTGCACATGGCGGATGTACTGCGGCGGGCTGTCCGGCAGCGTTTCGATGCGCGTGTGGTCGAACGACAGCCCCAGGCGCACCGACTGGTCTTCCGAGATCGGCAGGCCGAAGCGGATGCCTGCGCCAGTGGCTTCCGACTTGTACTTGGCGACGACGTCCAGCGAGGTCGGATCCACCCTGCGGTTGTACACGTCGAAACCACCGCTGACGCCATCTGCCGTCAGGTACGGATTGGTGAATGACGCCGAGATGTTGCGGTTCACCTTGCCCGTGGAGCCCTGGACCGCCAGCGAATTGCCGGAACCGAAGACGTTGTCCTGCGAGATGCCCACCTGCAGCACGAACTTTTCGGTCTGCGAGTAACCCGCACCCAAGGTGATGTTGCCGGTCGGCTTTTCCTTCACCTCGACATTCAGGTCGACGAGATCGGTCTGGTTCGGTACCGGCACGGTCTCGATGGAGACATCCTCGAAATAACCGGTGCGGGTCAGACGCTCCTTGGAGCGTTCGACCAGGGTACGGTCGAACCAGGCGCTTTCAGGCTGGCGGAATTCGCGGCGGATCACCACGTCGCGGGTCTTGGAGTTGCCGACGATGTTGATGCGGTTCACATACGCCCGGCGGCCCGGATCGATGTAGAAGGTCAGCGCGACTTCGCGCTTGGCCTGGTCGACTTCCGGCGCGGCGTTGACGTTGGCGAAGGCATAGCCCTCGTTACCCAGACGATCGCTGATCTTGCGCGAGGTGTCGTTGAGGTTCTGGCGCGAGAATATCTCGCCAGGCTTGATCTGCACGAGTGCCTTCAGTTCGGCCTCAGGCACCAGCATCTCTCCCGCCAGGCGCACGGAAGACACCTTGTACTGCTCGCCTTCCTTGATCGCCAGCGTGATGTACACGTCCTTCTTGTCCGGCGTGATCGACACCTGGGTGGACTCGAACGCGAAGTCCAGGTAACCGCGGTTCAGGTAGTAGGACTTGATGGTTTCCTGGTCGGCCAGCAGCTTGACCTTGGAATACTGGTCGTCCTTGGTGAACCACGACAGCCAGCCGGTGGTCGTCTGCGACATGAGGTCGAGCAGACGGCTCTCGCTGAACACCTTGGCACCGATGACCCGCACTTCCTTGATGCGGGCCGCCTCGCCTTCCTCGATCTCGAAGTTCACCGCCACCCGGTTGCGCTCCAGCGGCGACACCGTCGTGCGGATGCGGACGGCATAGAAGCTGCGCGTCAGGTAGAGGCGCTTGAGTTCCTGCTCGGCGCGTTCCAGCGTGGAGCGGTCGAAGATGCGCGACTCGGAAATGCCGGCATCCTTGAGGCCCTTGCGCAATGCAGCCTCGTCAAACTCCTTGTTGCCGGAGAACGCGAGCTGCGCAATGGCCGGACGTTCGTCGACCGACACGACGATGGTGTCGCCGTCGGCCTCGATGCGCACATCCTTGAAGAAGCCGGTGGCGTACAAGGCCTTCACGGCGGCAGCCACGCTCTCGTCGGTGACCGTATCGCCGATCTTGATCGGCAGATAGCTGAAGACGGTGCCCGCCTCCGTGCGCTGGATACCATCTACCTTGATGTCCTTCACCACGAAGGGGGTGAAGCCATGCGCGAGCGAGCCGAATGCCGCCATGACGGCAGCAGCCAGAATCTTGAGTTTCATGTGTTCAGCCGGGAAGCAGGCGATTGATGTCGTTGAACAGGGCCAGCATCGACAGCAGCACCAGCAGGGTCAGACCCAGGCGCTGGCCTGCTTCCATCACGCGTTCGGACAGCGGACGCCCCCTGACAAATTCGGCCACATAATACAGTAAGTGCCCCCCGTCCAGCACCGGCACGGGCAGCAGGTTGAGCACGCCCAGGCTGATGCTGACCAGCGCCAGGAAACGCAGGTAGTGCTCCACGCCCATGCGGGCTGTCTGGCCCGCGTAGTCGGCGATGGTCACCGGACCACTGACGTTCTTCAGCGAGACGACGCCGGTGATCATGCGGTACATCACCTTCAGCGTGAAGATCGATGTCTCGGCAGTCTGCTCGATCGACCGGACAAAGCCTTCAGCTACGCCGTAGCGCATGGTGATCAGGTGACGCTGCAGCAGTTCCGGATCCTGCTGCACTTCGACCCCGAGGCGACCCCGCGAGCCGGACTGATCATTCACGGTTTCCGGCTGCACTACCATCTCCAGGCGTCCGGCTCCGCGCTGGATGACCAGTCGCGTGTCCTGCCCGCCCCGCTTGGCAATGTATGTCGCGAACCCGCGCCAGTCCTCCACCGGCTGACCATCGACTTCGATGAAGCGGTCACCTGGCTGCAGGCCCGCGCGCTCTGCAGGCCCGCCCGGCATCGTGCGCCCCACGACGGCAGGCAAGGGCGGCAATCCGACGGTAAGGCCCAGCTGTGCCAACGCATCGGGCGCGCCGTCGTCGATCTTCACGTCCGCCAGATCGATCTGGCGAACTTCACGCGCGCCACGCGGTGTGGATACCTCCACCTCTACGCGCTTGCGGTCGATGGCGTGGTCGATGATGACCCAGCGCAGATCCGAGGCCGTATCGATCGTTTCGCCGGCCACGCGTTCGATGCGATCCCCCACCACCAGCCCGGCACGCGCAGCCACCGAGTCCGCGGACACGGCACCCACCACCGGTGCAAGCTCCTGGCTGCCGTGCAAGAACACGCCCCAGTAGATGAGGATGGCCAGCAGGAAATTGGCCACGGGGCCAGCCAGCACGATGATGGAGCGCTTGCCAAGCGACTGGCGGTTGAAAGCGCGATGGCGCTCCGCCGGCGGCACCGCCTCTTCGCGCTCGTCCAGCATCTTCACGTAGCCACCCAGCGGTATCGCGGACAGCGCCCATTCAGTGCGGTCCGGCCCGATCTGGCGGGCAAAGATGCGGGGGCCGAAGCCCAGCGAAAAGCGCAGCACCTTTACGCCGCAAAGACGCGCGGCGAGATAGTGGCCGTACTCGTGGACGGCGATCAGGATGGCCAGTGCGACCAGGAACCACCAGATGTAATGCAGGATGCTCATTGCTGTCGTGAGACGATTTCCGCCCGGGCAAGTTCGCGCGCCGAGGCATCGGCAAACAGCGCGTCTTCAAGTACCGCCACCGGGCGACGCACGCTGCGCGCCAGCACGGACTCCACGACCGCCGCGATACCGGTGAATCCGAGGCGCCCCTCCAGGAACGCGGCCACCGCCTCCTCGTTCGCCGCGTTGAGCACTGCGCAAGCGTCTCCGCCCGCCTGTAGCGCATCGAATGCCAGGCGCAGGCAGGGAAAACGCTGCAGGTCGGGCTCTTCGAAACTGAGCTTGCCCACCTTCGCGAGATTGAGCCGCTCCACGCCGGAGGCGATACGTTCCGGCCAGGCCATGGCATGTGCGATCGGCGTGCGCATGTCCGGGTTGCCCAGCTGCGCAATGACCGAGCCGTCCACGTACTCCACCATCGAATGGATGACGCTTTCCGGGTGGATCAACACGCCGATGCGTCCGGGTTCGACACCGAACAGCCAGCGTGCCTCGATGACCTCCAGCCCCTTGTTCATCATCGAGGCGGAGTCCACCGAAATCTTGCGGCCCATCACCCAGTTGGGGTGGGCGCAAGCTTGCGTCGGCGTCATGCCGTCGAGCTGCTCGACCGGCGTGCATCGGAACGGCCCACCGGAAGCCGTCAACACCAGACGACTGACACCGCAATCCTGCAGGCCGTAGTCGAAGCCCGTGGGCAGCGACTGGAACAGCGCATTGTGCTCGCTATCGATCGGCAGCAAGGTGGCGCCTGCCTTGCACACCGCGTCCATGAAGAGGCTGCCGGCCAGTACCAGCGACTCCTTGTTGGCAAGCAACACCCTTTTGCCCGCCTGCGCGGCAGCGAGGGAGGACTCCAGCCCGGCCGCGCCGACGATCGCCGCCATCACGGCAGTTACTTCGGCGGCTTCAGCCACCTCGACCAGCGCCTTGCGTCCAACCAGGATGTCTGTGCGACTTGCCGGCCCCAGGCGACTGCGCAGATCGGCAGCCAGCGCGTCGTCCGCCACCACCGCATAGCGCGGCTGGAACTGCTGGCACTGCTGGGCCAGTCGCTCGATCTGGCGATTGCCGGTGAGGGCAAAGACTTCGAAGCGTTCCGGATGACGGGCCACCACGTCCAGCGTGCTGACGCCGATGGAGCCGGTGGCGCCCAGAACGGTGAGAACCTGTTTCGACATGAATTCAGAGCAGCAACAGCAGGCCGAGCAATGGCAGCGTGGAAGTCAGGCTGTCGACGCGGTCGAGCACGCCGCCGTGTCCCGGCAACAAGGTGCCACTGTCCTTCATGCCCGCCTGACGCTTGGCCAGCGATTCGAAAAGATCGCCCAGCACGCTGAGCGCGGCATAGCCGATTGCCAGCACGGCAAACGCAAGTACGCTGCCACGCTGGCCGAGGGCCGGTTCGATCTGACGCAACACCAGCGCATACACGAGTACCGCCACCGCGCCGCCAATCGCGCCCTCCCAGCTTTTCCCCGGGCTGATGCGTGGCGCCAGCTTGCGACGGCCGATCGCGCGGCCCACGAAATACGCCGCCGTGTCGGCGATCCACACGGCAAGCATGCCGTACAGCAGCATCCACGGGCCATGCTGATTGCGGATGAGCACCATCGCAACCGCCGCCGGCAACAACACCAGGAGGCCGAGCCAGATTTTCTTGCTGCCTTGTGCGAGCGGTGCGGCACCGGGGCGCATCAGCGCCGGCACCCACAACAACCAGAACGCCAGCCCCACCGCCAGCACCACCTGCCACGCAAGCAGGGTCGGCCACACGGCCGCCACCACCGCGAATACGGTCAGCACGGCGCTCAGCAAGGTTCCGACCGTATCCGACAGCCCCGCCAGGCGGCGCCATTCGCTGCCGGCGACCCACACGATCGCGGCGACGAACACGCCCCAGGCCCAGTTCGGCAGCAGGAACAACGCCGCGGCAAACACCGCGACCATGATGATTGCGGTGAGGACGCGTTGTTTAAGCATGTTCGCCCGGGGAAGGAACGAGTTGCTCGCTGGTACGGCCGTAGCGGCGCTCGCGTTTCTGGTAGGAGGCGATCGCTTCGTCAAAGGCCGCGTCATCGAAATCGGGCCAGAGGCGATCGGTGAAGTAGAACTCGGCGTAAGCCAGTTGCCACAGCAGGAAATTGCTGACGCGCTGCTCGCCACCGGTACGGATGAACAGATCCGGCTCGGGCGAATCGGCCATGCTCAGATAGGGTGCGAGATCCTCTTCACCATAACTGCCGGCCTTGGCGGGGTGCTCTGCCACCATGCGGTTCATGGCTTGCAGGATATCCCAGCGGCCACCGTAGTTGGCGGCGATGGACAGGGTCAGGGCGGTATTGCCGACTGTGGTGGCCTCGGCTTCGCGAATGGCTGCTACCAGGTCGGCATTGAAGCGCGACAGGTCGCCGATGATGCGCAGGCGGATGTTGTTCTTGTGCAGGCGGGCAACCTCGTCCTTCAGCGCCTGCAGGAACAGGTTCATCAGGAAGGAGACTTCGTCCTGCGGACGCCGCCAGTTCTCGGAACTGAATGCGAACAGCGTGAGATGCCGTACGCCGCGGTCGATGCAGCGGCGCACCACTGCGCGGACCGTTTCCACACCACGCTTGTGACCCGCGACACGCGGGAGGAAGCGCTTCTTGGCCCAGCGCCCATTGCCATCCATGACGATGGCAATGTGCTGCGGCACCTCGGCCGAGTCGGGCACTTCGCGCGTGGAGCTGATGAACCGCGACAGAACCATGTCGGGCGACCCTGGAATGGATTGATGAGCAGAGCGAGCCGCGAAGCGACTCAGATCTGCATCAGTTCCTGTTCTTTGTGCGCGAGCAGCTTCTCGGTCTCGGCAATGTACTTGTCGGTGAGCTTCTGGATGTCGTCCTGGGCACGACGCTCATCGTCTTCCGCGATGGTCTTGGCCTTCAAGGCATCCTTCAGGGAGTTGTTGGCATCGCGGCGAACGTTGCGGATCGCCACCTTGGCTTCCTCGGTCTCGCCGCGCACCACCTTGATGAGGTCCTTGCGGCGCTCTTCGGTCAGCGCGGGCATCGGCACGCGCACCACGTCGCCCATGGTGGCCGGATTGAGTCCCAGGTCGGAATCGCGGATGGCCTTTTCGACCTTGGCGATCATCGGCTTTTCCCAGGGCTGCACGCCGATCGTGCGGGCATCCAGCAGGGACACGGAGGCAATCTGGTTGATCGCCGTCGGCGTGCCGTAGTAGTCGACCATCACGTGGTCGAGCAGGCCGGTGTGGGCACGGCCGGTACGCACCTTGGCCAGATCGTTCTTGAGCGCTTCCACCGACTTCTGCATCTTCTGTTCGGTGGTCTTCTTCAGATCGGGAATCATCGCGTACCTCTCGTTACTGGTTCAGCACTGTTCAGATATGCACCATCGTGCCTTCGTCTTCGCCCATCACCACACGGCGCAGCGCGCCCGGCTTGAACAGGGAGAATACGTTGATCGGCAGCTTCTGGTCACGACACAGCGCAAAAGCCGTGGCATCCATGACCTGCAGGTTCCTGGCGATCGCCTCGTCGAAGCTGATCTTCGCGTAGCGCGTCGCGTTCGGATCCTTCTTCGGATCCGCCGTGTAGATGCCGTCGACCTTGGTGGCCTTCAGCACGATTTCCGCACCGATTTCGGTGCCACGCAGCGCGGCAGCAGTATCGGTGGTGAAGAACGGATTGCCGGTACCGGCCGCGAAGATGACGATGCGGCCCTCTTCCAGATAGCGGATGGACTTGCCCCGGATGTAAGGCTCGACCACCTGCTCGATATTCAGCGCGGACTGGACACGGGCCGCGACGCCGGCGACGCGCATCGCGTCTCCCAGCGCCATGGCGTTCATGATGGTCGCCATCATGCCCATGTAGTCCGCGGTAGCGCGGTCCATGCCGGACGCGGCGCCTGCCATGCCACGGAAGATGTTGCCGCCGCCTATGACGATGCCGATCTCCACACCGAGGCGCTGGACCTCAGCCACATCGCTGACGATGCGGGAGACGATTCCCTGGTTGATGCCGTAGGCATCATCCCCCATGAGGGCTTCACCAGAGAGTTTGAGCAGGATCCGTTTATAGGCGGCGGGCATCGACACTCCTTAGCGGGCGGCTGCAGCGGCGGCAGCCTGGGCTGCCACTTCGGCGGCGAAGTCGTTCACCTTCTTCTCGATGCCTTCGCCCACCACGTACAGGGTGAAGCTGGCCACGGAAGCGGACCTGGACTTCAGCAGTTGCTCGATGGTCTGCTTGCCGTCTTCGGCCTTGACGAACACCTGCGACAGCAGGGTGACTTCCTTCAGGAACTTCTGCACCGTGCCTTCGGCGATCTTTTCCAGCATGGCTTCCGGCTTGCCGGACTCCTTGGCCTTCTCGATCGCGACGCGACGCTCGGTCTCGATCAGGTCGGCCGGAACACCGGAGGCATCCAGCGACTTCGGCTTGGAGGCCGCGATGTGCATCGCCACGTCCTTGCCCAGCGCCTCTTCACCGCCAACCAGGTCGACCAGCACGCCAACCTTGGCGCCACCGTGAATGTAGCTGACGACCTTGCCCTGCGCTTCGACACGCTGGAAGCGACGGACCGAGATGTTCTCGCCGATCTTGCCGACCAGCGCGGTGCGCACGGCGTCGACCGTCGAACCTTGCAGCGGCAACGCCGACAGCGCGGCGACATCAGCCGGGTTCTGGGTGGCGATCAGCTCGGCAACCGACTTGGTGAAGGCCAGGAAGTCATCGTTCTTCGCCACGAAGTCGGTTTCGCAGTTCACTTCGACGATGGCGGCCAGCTTGCCGTCATCGGAGATGTAGGTCCCGACGATACCCTCGGCCGTCACGCGGGCAGCAGCCTTGCTGGCCTTGTTGCCCAGCTTCACGCGCAGGATTTCTTCAGCCTTGCCCAGGTCGCCGTCGGCTTCGGTCAGGGCCTTCTTGCATTCCATCATCGGCGCGTCGGTCTTCGCGCGCAGCTCAGCCACCATGCTTGCGGTAATTGCCGCCATGATCACTCCTGAATTAAGTCTTTGATTGCCTGATTGACAAAGCCCCGCATAGCGGGGCCTTGCCGGGGACGACAGGCGCACGCGCCCATCGTCCAGTATCGATGCTGCGTATTACGCCTGTTGCGCGTCGGCGCCGTCCTGCACTTCCACGAACTCTTCGCTCGAGGAGACAGCGGCAACCAGATCGGCCACGGCGTTGTTGCGACCTTCCAGCACGGCGTCTGCCACGCCAGCGGCGTACAGGCGAATGGCGCGGGACGAGTCGTCGTTACCCGGGATCACGTAATCCACGCCTTCCGGCGAGTGGTTGGTATCGACCACGGCCACGACCGGGATGCCCAGCTTCTGGGCTTCGGTGATGGCGATCTTGTGGTAGCCAACGTCGATCACGAACAGCGCATCCGGCAGGCCGGCCATGTCCTTGATGCCGCCCAGGCTCTTCTGCAGCTTGACCAGCTCGCGCTGGTTCAGCAGCGCTTCCTTCTTGGACAGGCGCTCGGACGAACCGTCGGCGAACATCTGCTCCATGTCCTTCAGGCGCTTGATCGAGCCTTTGACGGTCTTGAAGTTGGTCAGCATACCGCCGAGCCAGCGCTCGTCGACGTAGGGAACGCTGGCGCGTTGCGCTTCTTCAGCGAGGATCTCGCGGGCCTGGCGCTTGGTGCCCACCATCAGGATGGTGCCGCGGTTGGCGGACAGCTTGCGGATGAAAGCCATCGCCTCGTTGTACTTCTGGAGCGTCTTCTCCAGGTTGACGATGTGGATCTTGTTGCGATGGCCAAAAATATAGGGGGCCATCTTGGGGTTCCAGAAGCGCGTCTGGTGTCCGAAGTGGACACCGGCTTCCAGCATTTGACGCATGGTCACAGACATGGAATGAACTCCGATTTACAGGTTTAACCTCCGCTCGCGTCGGTATCAGGAATACGTTCCCGGCTACCGCCCGGCATGCTCTGCATCACAACTGGACACAGTGCCGAACCTGTTACGCAAGCGTGCGAATTTGCCCCACGGCACACAAACAGCCGCACCGCGAAGCAGAGCCCGAGATTTTAGCAGGTGAAACAGCCCAAACTCAAGCCCATCAAGCTTCCTGGGCTTGCGCAACGAGCCGCTGTGGCTGCATGCGACCTGCCCGCCACTGCCCAAGCCCCAGGAAAGACTCGCCGTAGACCCGGCAGGTTTCGCCTTCGATGGCATGCCCTTCCGCCTCCACGGCCTGCCCCAGCCGGAAACGTTCGGCGGCAGCCACATCGAGACGGACCTCCGTGAAGTGGGCAACGAGGGTGTCGACAGGCAGCAACAAACCGCTGCGCTGTTCTGCAGGCATGGCTTCTATCGCATCAACCGTGATCGCCGTATCCAGACTCAGCGGCCCCGCCGCGGTACGACGCAAGGCCGACAGGTGCGCCCCGCAGCCCAAGGCTTCGCCGATGTCCTGGCCCAGCGTGCGGATATAGGTGCCCTTGCTGCAACGCACCCGCAGGCTGACGCTCCCGGGCGCGATCTCCAGCACTTCGATTTCGCGGATGTTGACGCGGCGTGCCTTGCGCTCGATCTCCACACCCTGGCGCGCGTACTCGTACAGTGCCTTGCCCTGATGCTTGAGTGCCGAATACATCGGGGGCACCTGCTCGATCTCTCCCACGAAACGCGCGCAGGCCGAGCGGATGGCATCCTCGTCCACCATGACCTCGCGGCGGCTCAGCACTTCACCCTCCACGTCACCCGTCGTCGTGGTGACGCCCAGGCTCAGCGTCGTTTCATAAGCCTTGTCGGCATCCAGGAGCAACTGGGAAAACTTGGTGGCCTCCCCCAGCAATACCGGCAGAAGCCCGGACGCCATCGGGTCCAGCGTGCCCGCGTGGCCGGCCTTTGCGGCATTCAGCAGGCGGCGCGCCCGCTGCAGCGCCGCATTGCTGCTCGCACCATGCGGCTTGTCGAGCAAGAGCACGCCATCGACAGCATCACCGCGACGGCGACTGGCACGGCCCATCAGTCATTCTCCGGCTCGACGTCGTCAGCGCCCGTGCGCGATCGATCCTCGGCAATCACCTTGTCGATCAGGGCCGACATGCGATTGCCATTCTCGATCGAGCGGTCGTAGACGAAATGCAGCTCCGGCGTGGTGTGGATGCGCACGCGCCGGCCCAGTTCGCAGCGCAGGAAACCGCTGGCCCGGCGCAGACCCGCCAGGATGTCTTCCACCCCCTCCTCGCCGGTCATGGAGGTGAAGAACACCTTGGCGTGCGCATAGTCCGGGGTGATCTCCACTTCGGTCAGCGAAATGAAGCCCACCCGCGGATCCTTCACCTCGGAGCGAATGAGATCGGCCAGTTCGCGGCGGATCTGCTCGACCACCCTGGCCGAGCGGGAATATTCCTTAGGCATGAGCCTGCCCTCCTGTTTCAAAACAAACGGGCCCCGCAGGGCCCGTTGTTGTTGCCTTGCCCGGTGCTCAGAGCGTACGGGCGATTTCCTGGATCTCGTACACTTCCAGTTGGTCGCCTTCGGCGATGTCGTTGAAATTCTTGATCGACAGGCCGCACTCGAAGTTGGATTTGACTTCCTTGACGTCGTCCTTGAAGCGCTTGAGCGAATCCAGCTCGCCGTCGTGGAGCACCACATTGTCGCGCAGCACCCGCACGCGGGAGTTGCGGCGCACCACGCCATCCAGCACGTAGCAGCCGGCAATCGTGCCCACCTTCGAAATCACGAACACCTGGCGGATTTCCACGGTACCGATGACCTGCTCGCGCTTTTCCGGCGACAGCATGCCCGACAGCGCCTGCTTCACCTCATCCACGGCGTCGTAGATGATGTTGTAGTAGCGGATGTCGACATCGAAGCTCTCGGCCAGCTTGCGGGCGTTGGCATCGGCACGGGTATTGAAGCCGATGATGACCGCCTTGGAAGCCTGCGCGAGGTTGACGTCGGACTCGGTGATCGCGCCCACGGCACCGTGGATGACGTTGACCCGGACTTCGTCGGTCGAAAGTTTGGCCAGCGCATGCACCAATGCTTCCTGCGAACCCTGCACGTCGGCTTTGACGATGAGGGGCAGCGACTTGACCTCGCCTTCCTTCATCTGCTCGAACATGTTCTCGAGCTTGGCGGCCTGCTGCTTCGCCAGCTTCACATCGCGGAACTTGCCCTGGCGGAACAGCGCGATCTCGCGGGCGCGGCGCTCGTCTGCCAGGCCCATGACTTCGTCACCTGCGGCCGGCACATCGGACAAGCCCAGGATCTCGACCGGAATCGACGGACCTGCCTCGTTGATCTGCTTGCCGTTCTCGTCGAGCATGGCACGGACACGACCGAAGGTCGCACCGGCCAGCACCACGTCACCACGGCGCAGCGTACCGCTCTGCACCAGCATCGTCGCCACCGGACCACGCCCCTTGTCGAGACGTGCTTCGATGATCAGGCCCTTGGCCGGCGCTTCGATCGGTGCGGTCAGTTCCAGCACTTCCGCTTGCAGCAGGATGCCTTCGAGCAGCGCATCGATACCGGCGCCGGTCTTGGCGGAAACCGGCATGAACATGGCGTCACCACCGTACTCTTCCGGCACCACGCCTTCGGTCACCAGTTCCTGCTTCACGCGCTCCGGGTTGGCTTCCGGCTTATCGATCTTGTTCACCGCCACGATGATCGGCACTTCAGCCGCCTTCGCGTGGTGGATGGCTTCCTTCGTCTGCGGCATGACGCCGTCGTCGGCCGCCACGACCAGGATCACCAGGTCGGTCGCCTTCGCGCCGCGGGCACGCATCGCCGTGAAGGCCTCGTGACCCGGGGTGTCGAGGAAGGTGATCATGCCGCGACCGGTTTCGACGTGGTAGGCGCCGATGTGCTGCGTAATGCCGCCGGCTTCGCCCGCCGCCACCTTGGCGCGACGGATGTAGTCCAGCAGCGAGGTCTTGCCGTGGTCGACGTGGCCCATGACGGTCACCACCGGGGCACGCGGCTCCGGTGCAACGTCCTTGTGCTCTTCGCCGAGGTCCAGGAAGGCTTCCGGGTCATCCAGCTTCGCAGCCAGCGCCTTGTGGCCCATTTCCTCGACGACGATCATCGCCGTTTCCTGGTCCAGCACCTGGTTGATGGTGACCATCTGGCCAAGCATCATCATCTTCTTGATGACTTCAGTGGCCTTGACGGACATCTTGTGGGCCAGATCGGAGACGGTAATGGTCTCCGGCACGTGTACATCGCGCACCACCGGCTCGGTCGGCGCCTGGAAGGTACTTGCCTGTTCCTGGTGGCGACCGCCATGACGGCCGCCCGCCTTGCCGCCACGCCAGCCGGCACCGCCGCCGCTGGCATCGCCGCGCGTCTTGATCGTGCGGCGCTTCGCGGCGTCATCCTGCCAGCCACTCTTGGCCGGTGCCGCGGGCTTTTTGGCTCCGCCGCTCTTGTCGTCAGCCTTGGCAGGCTTGTGCAGGGTGCCCGAGGTCTTGCGTTCGCCTTCGCTGCGCGCAGCAGCCTCGGCCTTGGCTTTCTCCAGCGCCGCAGCAGCTTCCTCGGCCGCCTTGCGGGCTTCTTCCGCGACCTTGCGAGCAGCCTCGCGAGCCTGCTTTTCCTTCAGGTCTGCTGCCTGGCGAGCAAGCAGGTCGGTCTGGCGCTTGGCATCGCGTTCGCGCGCACTCATCTGGGGGACCGGTGCAACCTCCGCAACCGGCGCAGGCTCTTCAACCTGCGGCTCGGGCTCAACAACCACCTCGATCACCGGCTCGGGTTCCGGCTCCACGACAGGCACTTCTTCTGCCACGACGGGTTCCGGCTCGGGTTCCGGCACCGGGGGAGCAACCTCCACGACGGGCTCGGGGACCGGCGGCACGATCAACTCTTCCTGCAGGGCCGACACTTCTTCCGTCGCAGCTTCGACTTCGTCGCGCTTGACGAAAACGCGCTTCTTGCGCACTTCGACCTGGATCGTGCGCGACTTGCCCGTCGAGTCCGCAGCGCGGATCTCTGAAGTTTGCTTGCGGGTCAGCGTGATCTTGGACTTGGGCGTGGTCTCGCCATGCGAGCGGCGCAGATACTCCAGCAGCTTGGCCTTGTCGGCCTCACTTACCGGGTCGGTCGGTGCGCTCTTGGCGACACCAGCCTTCTGGAACTGCTCAAGCAGTACCGGAGCGGGCATTTTCAGTTCAGAAGCGAACTCCACCACATTCATGTGGGCCATGTGCTGCGTTCCCCTTTACTCGAACCAGTGCG
The DNA here is from genome assembly GCF_036017065.1 of Uliginosibacterium sp. H1. Lineage (NCBI taxonomy): Bacteria > Pseudomonadati > Pseudomonadota > Betaproteobacteria > Rhodocyclales > Zoogloeaceae > Uliginosibacterium > Uliginosibacterium sp. H1. Next base: position 144,604 of record NZ_JAYXHR010000001.1, on the reverse strand, counting down.
CGCGCGCCTTGGTAATCAGATCCTTGGCGCGGGCTTCATCCAGCCCACCCATTTCGACCAGCTCGTCAACAGCCAGATCAGCGAGGTCGTCCCGCGTCTTCACGCCGGACTGGGCCAGCTTCGCAGCCAGCGTCTTGTCCATGCCTTCCAGCGTCAGCAGGTCTTCGGCCACGCCTTCGAGCTGCTCTTCATTGACGATCGCTTCGGTCAGCAAGACGTTACGCGCACGGGTGCGCAGTTCGTTGACCGTGTCTTCGTCGAAGGCCTCGATTTCCAGCATCTCGGCGAGCGGCACGTAGGCCACTTCCTCCAGCGAGGAGAAGCCCTCCTCGATCAGGATGTCGGCGACCTCTTCGTCCACATCCAGCTTCTCGCAGAACAGCGAACGCAGGCGACCTTGCTCTTCCTCGCTCTTGCTGGCGGCATCCTCGACCGTCATCAGGTTGATGTTCCAGCCGGTCAGTTCCGACGCCAGCTTGACGTTCTGGCCGCCACGACCGATCGCCATCGCGAGGTTCGCTTCGTCGACCACGACGTCCATGCTGTGGGCCTCTTCATCGACGACGATGGAGCTGACCTCGGCCGGCGCCAGGGCGTTGATGACGAACTGCGCGGGGTCAGTCGACCACAACACGATGTCGACGTTTTCGCCACCCAGTTCGTTGCGCACGGCGGTGACACGGGAGCCACGCAGGCCCACGCACGTACCGATCGGATCCACGCGCGGATCATTCGATTTCACGGCAATCTTGGCGCGCAGGCCAGCATCGCGTGCGGCAGCCTTGATCTCCAGCAGACCGTCTTCGATCTCGGGCACTTCCAGTTCGAAAAGCTTGGAGATGAAATCCGGCGCACTGCGCGACAGGATGAGTTGCGGGCCGCGGGCAGCGCGATCGATGCGCAGCAGGTAGGCACGCACACGGTCGCCCACGCGCAGGTTTTCTTTCGGGATCTGCTGGTCGCGCGGCAGCACGGCTTCCAGGCGACCGGCCTCGACGATGGCATTGCCACGCTCGATACGCTTCACGCTGCCGGTCACGAGGTGCTCGCCACGCTCCAGGAAGTCATTGAGGATCTGTTCGCGCTCGGCGTCACGGATCTTCTGGAGGATGACCTGCTTGGCCGCCTGCGCGCCGATGCGCCCGAAATCGACGACTTCCACCGGATCCTCGATGTATTCACCAAGTTCGATATCGGGGAACTGCTCGCGTGCATCGATGATGCCCATCTGGGCTTCGTCGTTCTCCACTTCGGCATCGAGCATCACCAACCAGCGACGGAAGGCTTCGTACTCACCTGTTTCGCGGTCGATGGCGACACGGACGTCAGCATCGTCATGCACACGCTTTTTCGTGGCCGAAGCCAAAGCCAGCTCAAGAGCCGTAAACACGACATCCTTGGCTACATTCTTCTCACGCGCCAACGCATCCACAAGCAGCAGCACTTCGCGGCTCATCGCTCCACTCTCCCGCAATCCAAATTCATCAATGGCTCGTCAAAACTGCGGCACAAGCCGAGCCTTCTCTATCTGATCGAGGGCGAACACCAGTTCGCCCTTGTCGGTGTTCAACACCACCTGCCCGTCGCGGAGACCATCCAGACGGCCAACGAAGTTACGTTGGTTACCCACCGGCACATGCAGACGAACCTGCGCCTGCTGACCCGTGAAACGCTCGAAATCGGCTATCTTCTTCAGCGGCCGATCCAGACCGGGCGATGAAACCTCGAGCCGGTCATAGTCCACGCCCTCGACCTCGAAAATCCGCTGCAACTGGTTGCTCACCGCCACGCAATCTTCAACGTGGATACCGCGCTCGATGTCGATGAACACGCGCAGCAAACGGCCCTTGGGCGACAACTCAGTATCCACGAGTTCATAACCCAGACCTGCCACGGCTTGCTCAACGATTTCCGCGATGTTCATTTCGGCGCCACAAATAAAAAATGGGCGCAACGCCCATCTTCCCAACCCACCAGACGGTGCCGGCCACCGGAGAGAGAACCAATTCCGGTCTGCTTCCTTCCAAACAGGCAAGGGCCAGCGAATCCGAAAGATTGTAGCACGCCGCCGCAGCGCAGTAAATCAGCCCCTTGCGCGCGAAGCGAGGGCCGTCCTGACTTGATGCAACGCGAAAGCCTTGACGGGCGCTGCCTGTAGAATCCCTTCGCTCGAATCCTCCAGCCTCCACCACACCTCTTGCCATGCTCGCCAGAACCTCACCGCGTCTAGCCTTCTTTTTGATCTTCCTGTTCTGCGCAGGCCTCATCGTGGCGGGCCTGATCCTCCAGCATGTGGCGGGCCTCCATCCATGCCCCATGTGCATCATGCAACGCTATGCCTTCATCGCCTGCGGCTTGATTGCGCTGATTGCAGCCTTGCACCATCCGGGCAGTGGCGGACGCCGGTTCTATGGCACTTTGCTCGTCATCACCGCGCTGACCGGGATCGGCATAGCCATCCGCCAGAGCTGGCTGCAGCGCTTCCCGTCCGAAGAGGTCATGTGCGGGCCTGATCTCGCCTACATGGTCAATTCCTTCCCGCTGGGCCAAGCCCTGCCGATGATCTTCAACGGCGACGGAGACTGCAGCAAGATCGACTGGACTTTCCTCGGCCTGTCGCTGGCCAACTGGGCGATCCTGTTCTTCGCCCTCGTCGTCGTCGCTGGCCTGTGGCAGACCCTGCGCAACTACCCCCGCCGCACCTTCGGCTGAAGCAGCCCGCGGAGCATTTCACATTACGAAATGCTGTTGTATCGAGTAAGATGCGGCCATGCCTGACATGCCCGCATCTCCAGACGCCGTAGAAGTCAAGGACAAGGCTTCCATCCAGGTCATCGACCGCATGATGAGCCTGATCGACGCGCTGGCCACCCGTACCGATGACGCCACGCTCAAGCAACTGGCGCTGGATACCGGGCTACATCCGTCCACGACTCATCGCATCCTGGCGGCACTGACCACCGCCGGGTTCGTCGAACGTGGCGACCAAGGCTCCTACCGTCTCGGAATCCGCCTGCTGGAGCTCGGCAATCTGGTCAAGTCGCGCATTTCGGTGCGCGAGGTAGCCATGCCGGCAATGTTGCGCCTGCATACAACCACCGGCGAGAGCGTGAATCTTGGCATCCGCGACGGTGACGAGATTGTTTATGTGGAGCGGACGTCCAGCGGCCGCTCCGCAGTGCGTGTCGTACATATCGTCGGCGCGCGGGCAGCCCTCCACACCACCGCAACCGGCAAGCTCTTCCTTGCCGAGGACGGCATCAAGAAAGCCCACGATTACGCGAAGCGCACCGGTCTGCCCGGCAGCACTCCCGCCTCCATTACCGACATCCGCAACCTGGAACGGGAAATAGAGCGCGTTCGTCGCCACCATGTTGCTTACGACATCGAAGAGGTCGAGATCGGCGTGCGCTGCATCGCGGCGGGCATCCGGGACGACAGCGGCGCACTGGTAGCAGGATTGTCGCTGTCGACGCCCAGCGAACGCTTCAACCCGGACTGGGCGCCGGTGATCCGCCAGACAGCGGAAGAAATATCGCGGGCAATCGGCTACGTATCGACGCCTTGAACCGGGGCATCACGGAAAAGACAAGGGCCGCTCTCGCGGCCCTTGTCTTTTGACTCAGCTACGCGTCAGTTGCGCATCGGCAGGATCGCCTCGACCCACTTGCGGACACGCTGGGCATCGCCGATACGGGTATAGCGCCCCCAGGAATCCAGCAGCACGATCGCGACCGGCTTGTTGCCCATCCAGGCCTGCATGACCAGACACTTGCCGGACTCGTTGATGAAACCGGTCTTGGAGACGCCGATCTGCCAGTCCGGGCTGGCCACCAGCGAATTGGTGTTGCGGAATTGCTGGGCCCGTCCGCGCACGCTCACCGCGTAGTCCGACATCGTGGAGAACTCGCGAATCAGCGGATAGTGCGAGGCGGCAGACACCATCTGGGCGAGATCGCGGGCCGACGACACGTTGCCCTTGTTCAGCCCGATGCTGTCGTAGAAGCGGGTGTCGTGCAGGCCAAGCGCATGCGCCTTGTGGTTCATCGCCTCGACAAAGGCCGCCTGGCCGCCCGGATAATGGCGCCCCAGCGCGGAAGCGGCGCGGTTCTCCGACGACATCAAGGCCAGACGCAACATGTCCTCACGCGACAGCGTCGTACCCACACCCAAGCGGGAACCCGTGCCCTTGAGGCGGTCCAGATCCTCTTCGCTGATGACCAGTTGCTCATCCAGGCCCAAGTGCGCATCCAGCACCACCATGGCGGTCATCAGCTTGGTGATGGAGGCAATCGGTAGGACTGCGGCGGAGTTCTTCTCCAGGATCACTTCGCCGGAATTCAGGTCCTGCACCAGGAAGGCAGAAGAGCGCAGGAGCGGGTTGCCTTCGCGATCGAATTCGGGTTCCGGCGCCTTGGCGACGACCTTGCGGGCGGGTGCCGGGGCTGCACGTCGCGCGGGCTTCTTGGCCGGCTGTCGCTTGACTGCGACGACGCGCGCAGATTTCTTGGCGGTTGTACTACGTTGTGCCGCCTCCGCAGGGGCCGGGCTCAACACCAGAACTGCGATGGTTGCCAGAACGGCAGCGACCATGTGTTTTGCGCACAGCTTCAATTGGGGTTCCTCATGATTCGGGAAGGCTGCAGTACATCCGCATACCAGTTTTATTGGTATGCAATGATTCTAGCAACATTACATGCAAATTAATAACATAGCGCTCGAATTTCAAGCGCTTTCTGACAATTCGCGCTCTGGTTCGCCAGCCGGTTCCGGCTGCTCCAGGCGCAGGAAGCGGACGATCTCGTCACGGCGGGCCATCGCGTCCTTGTAACCGAGGTCCATCAACTCCCTCGTATACGGCTTCTCGAAAAGCAGATAGCTCAGGATGACCGACCCTGACCGACCGTAGGCGCCGGTACCGCGCAGCACGGTCCGCAGCATCCACGGGAGGCTGTAGGCGTGCTTTGCGGCGATGAAATCCAGCCGCTCACTGGGCGAAATGACCAGCGCCTCGATCGGCTTCAGGCCAACCCCGGCTGCCTCTCTCACCTCGGGCGCGATGCGGCCCCAGGTTTCGTTGATGCGGGTCAGCCGCTCCAGGTCCACCGACAGGCTGTCGAGGAAGATGCTCGACAGCGCGTGCCCGGCAATCTGTGCCGGCGAGGGATAGCGGTCGGAACGCACGCGGCGGGTCTCGCCCTGGGTGCGGCCATTGCCGATGACCAACACGCGGTCGGCGCCCAGATGCACGGCCGGGCTGATCGGCGCCAGCTGACGCATGGATCCGTCGCCGAAGTACTCCCGGTGGATCTTGATCGCGGGGAAAACGAAGGGAATCGCGCTGGACGCCATCAGATGCTCGACGGTCAGCTTGGCACGCAGCCCCACCCGCTGGGCGCGGCGCCAGGCGGGCACGCCCGGCACGGATTCAAAGAAGCTGAGGCTTTCGCCAGTGGAATAGCCCGAGCAGGTCACGCTCACGGCATACAGCTTGCCGGTGTCGATGTTGTGGGCAATCTGGTCGAAATCCAGGTAGTGCTTGAGGAGCTCACGCAGCGGGTCGTTGTCCAGCAACGAACGCGGGCTGCGCCGGAACAGCCAGCCGAACAGCAGGGAGCTCGCCCACAGCACGACGGACTTCATGACCGCCAGCGCGTCCCCGCGATACACCTTGTGTACCGTGAAATTGCGCCAGATCCAGATCAGCCGCCGGGTCGCTTCGTTGAAGTTGTCGGCGTAGCAGGCCAGCGCCGCAGCATTGACGGCGCCTGCCGAGGTGCCGCAGATGATCGGGAAAGGGTTGTCCTGGCGCCGGCCCCAGATCTCGCGGATCGCGGCCAACACCCCTACCTGGTAAGCAGCGCGGGCGCCCCCACCGGTCAATACCAACGCCGCCCGCCCCTGAGGCATCTGCCGCTCCCGAAAAACCAATGACTTGTTTAGCGGCGGAACCCTAGCAGCCTTGAGTACGGCCGTCACCACCCCGGCGCCTTTCAGGCCGCCGGGGCTTGCGGCACATTCAGCTCCTGAAGTTCTGGGCCGCGTCGACCACGGTCAAGGCGGTCATGTTGACGATGCGGCGGACGGTAGCCGTTGGCGTCAGGATATGCACGGGCTTGGCGGAGCCGAGCAGGATCGGCCCGATGGTCATGCCATCGCCCGAAGCGGTCTTCAGCAGGTTGAAGGCGATGTTCGCCGCGTCCAGCGTCGGAAATACCAGCAGGTTGGCCGCTTCGCGCATGTGGGCGTTGGGGAAGAGCTGCAGGCGCAGCGCGGGGTCGAGCGCGGCATCGCCGTGCATTTCGCCTTCCACCTCGATATCCGGCCGGCGTTCGTGCAGCCATTTGAGAGCCTGGCGCATCTTCGCAGCGGTCGGAGAGTCCTCGGTGCCGAAGCTCGAATGAGACAGCAAGGCCACCTTGGGCTGGATGCCGAAACGACGCAGCTCTTCGGACGCCAGGCAGGTCATTTCGAAGATCTGCTCGGCAGTCGGGTCGTAGTTCACATAGGTGTCGCACAGGCAAAGCACGCGGCCGGGCAGCACCAGCAGGTTCATCGCGTAGTAATTGCCGACGCCGGCGCGGCGCCCCAGCACGTTCTCCACCAGCTTCAGATGCTGGTTGTGGAAGCCATAGGTGCCGCAGATCATCCCGTCGGCGTAGCCGAACTTCAGCAGCAGCGCACCGATCAGCGTGGAGCGGCGACGCACCTCGCGCTTGGCGTACTCCACCGACACGCCACGACGCTCCATCAGGCGGTGGTAGGCACTCCAGAGCTCGCGATAACGCGGATCGGAGTCCTGGTTGACCATCTCGAAGTCGACATCGGGGATCAGGCGCAGGCCGAAACGCTCGATGTACAGCTTGATGACGTCCGGCCGGCCGATCAGGATCGGCCTGGCCAGACCCTCGTCCACCACGGTCTGGACGGCTCGCAGCACCCGCTCCGACTCGCCCTCGGCGAAGATGATGCGTTTCGGTGAGCGCTTGGCCGCGGTGAACACCGGCTTCATCAGCAGGCCGGATTGCCACACGAAATTGTTGAGGGACTGCACGTAGGCGTCCCAGTCCTTGATCGGACGCGTGGCCACGCCGGACTCGACCGCAGCGGACGCCACCGCCGGCGCGATCTTCACGATCAGGCGCGGGTCGAAGGGCTTGGGAATGATGTAGTCGGAGCCGAACGCCGTCACTTCGGCACCGTAGGCCTGGGCCACCACGTCGCTCGCCTCGGCACGCGCAAGGTCGGCAATGGCACGCACCGCTGCCAGCTTCATCTCGTCGTTGATGGTGGTGGCGCCCACGTCCAGCGCGCCCCGGAAGATGAAGGGGAAGCACAGGACGTTGTTCACCTGGTTGGCGTAGTCGGAGCGGCCGGTGGCGATGATCGCGTCGTCGCGCACCTTGCGCACCTCGTCCGGCAGGATCTCGGGCGTCGGATTGGCCAGCGCCAGGATCAGCGGCCTGGCGGCCATCTTCGCCACCATCTCCGGCTTCAGCACACCGCCTGCGGACAGGCCGAGGAATACGTCGGCGCCCTCGATCACCTCGCCCAGCGTACGGGCCGCGGTCGGCTTGGCGTAGCGCGCCTTCAACGGGTCCATCTCTTCGACCCGGCCTTCATACACCACGCCCTTGATGTCGGTGACCCAGATGTTCTCGACCTTCACCCCGAGCATCACCAGCAGATCGAGGCAGGCCAGTGCCGCAGCGCCGGCGCCGGAGGTCACCAGCTTCACCCCGGACAAGGGTTTGCCGATCAGGTGCAGGCCGTTGAGTACCGCCGCACCGACCACGATGGCCGTGCCGTGCTGGTCGTCATGGAAGACCGGGATCTTCATCCGCTCGCGCAGTTTGGCTTCGATGTAGAAGCACTCCGGCGCCTTGATGTCTTCCAGGTTGATGCCGCCGAAGGTGGGCTCCAGCGCGGCGATCATGTCGATCAGCTTGTCCGGGTCGCGCTCGGCCAGCTCGATGTCGAAGACATCGATACCGGCAAACTTCTTGAACAGCACGCCCTTGCCTTCCATCACCGGCTTGGCAGCCAGCGGGCCGATGGCACCGAGCCCCAGCACCGCTGTGCCATTGGTCACCACGCCGATGAGATTGGCGCGTGCCGTCAGGCGGCTGGCTTCGTTGGGATCATTGACGATGGCATCGCAGGCGGCGGCGACGCCGGGCGAGTAGGCCAGCGACAGGTCGCGCTGGTTGGTCAGCGCCTTGGTGGGCGTGACCGAAATCTTCCCGGGGCGCGGGTTGGCGTGATAGTCCAGGGCGGCGGCGCGGATCGCCTCATCCATTGCGAATCTCCAGTGCGGGTGCAACACATGCTGCAGCGCATTCTACGGCCCCGCGGCGTGGCCCCTGCTAGGTAGTTCTGCCAATATGGCGCGCTCGAAACCTGCTCATTCGTCATCGCGCATGTCGTTGCACCCGCCCCGCCTTTCCACGCGAGCCCGGCTCGTGGCGCCCTTCCACGTCATGGAACTGCTGGCGCGTGCCCAGCAACTGGAACGCGCCGGTCACGACGTCATCCATATGGAAGTCGGCGAACCGGACTTCCCAACGCCACGCGCAGTGCTGGCGGCCGCGCAGGCCGGCCTGGCCGGCGGACAGGTGCGCTACACCCCGGCCGCCGGCCTGCCCGCGCTGCGCGAGGCCATCGCACAGTGGTATCTGCAGACTTTCGACGCACACGTCGAACCCTCCCGCATTATCGTCACGGCCGGAGCATCCGGCGCGCTGATGCTCGCGCTGGCCTTGTTGACCGAGCCCGGCGACGGCTGGCTGCTGACCGATCCCGGCTACCCCTGCAACCGCGAGCTGGTGGCTGCCTTCAACGGGCGCGCCCTGCCCCTGCATGTCGACGCCACGACCGGCTTCCAGCCCACGCCAGCGCTGTTGCGCGCGGCCTGGGGCGAAGGCACCCGCGGTCTCATCGTGGCCTCGCCAGCCAACCCGACCGGCGCGGTGCTGATGCCCGCCGACCTGGATGCGCTGGCAGATACCGCTGCCGGGCTGGGTGCCGCGCTGATCGTCGACGAGATCTACCAGGGGCTCGTCTACGACGCGCCGGCGACCACGGTGCTGACGCGGCGCCAGGACTGCTTCGTGGTGAACAGCTTCTCGAAGTACTTCGGCATGACCGGCTGGCGGCTGGGCTGGCTGGTCGTCCCGCCGGGCGTGGAGCGTCAGGCCGAAATGCTCGCCCAGCACTACTTCATCGCTGCCTCCACCCCCGCGCAGGTGGCGGCGCTGGCGGCTTTCGACGATGACAATCTGCGGGAGCTGGAGCAACGGCGGCAGACCCTGGCCGAACGCCGCAACGTGCTGGTGAGCGGGCTGGAGTCGCTCGGGCTGAGCGTCGCCGCCAGACCTTCCGGGGCCTTCTACGTGTGGACGGATGTCTCGGCCAGGACGGACGACAGCACCCGGCTGGCCCATCGCCTGCTGAAAGAAGCCGGGGTTGCCACGACGCCGGGGCTGGACTTCGTGAGCCGGGAGGCCCACCGCTACCTGCGCATCGCCTACACCACCGACGTGGCACGCATCGCGCAGGCGCTGGAGCGGATCAGCCGGGTGATCTGAGCGCGACGACGGTCTTGCCGGAGGCAGCCGCCGTCGTGGTCTTGGCCGCGCCGGTCTGGCGCACGGCCTGCAGGCGCTGCATCTCGCCCAGCACCTTGGTGGAGTAGGACATGGAGGCGTCTTCCGACGCGCCGCCGTACTGCTGCAGCGCGGCTTCCAGCGAACCGGTGGTGCGCATGTACTCCTTCAGCACCAGGGTGCCGACGCGGATGTTCTCCGCCGGGTCGAACAGCGCCAAGCCGCCGCGGTCCGTGCTGATCTTGTCCATGTGGAAGCGCGGCACGATCTGCATCAGGCCCTGCGCCCCGAACGGGCTTTCGGCCAGCGGATTGAAGCTGGACTCGATGCTGGTGATCGCCAGGATCAGCAGCGGATCGATCTTGTGGGTGTGGCCGACGCGCTGCGCCTCGATGACGATGGGCTCTAGTGCGGCCGTGGACACCTTGTACTTGCGGGCGATGTGCTGGGCGACGCGCATCAGGTCCGGGCTGAGTTGCGAGCCGGACACCGCCAGCACGTCGTCGCCCCCGCTTTCTTCTTCCGAGACGATGGCGCGGCCGGGCGCAAAGTGGTCCAGGCTCAGACCAGCCATGCCGTGACGCGATACCTGCATGGTGACAAGTGCCAGCACGATGACACCTGCCGCGACGAATCCACCATGGACGAAGTGGACGAAGAAGGTTCCGACGTAGCGCGCATAGCGCGCGATGCGTACGAATCCGGTCATTGCGAACTCCTGTACAGACCGCCCCGCTCGATCGCGGCGACACCCTGGCAGCATGCCGGGGGACGTGGCAGGCGGCGGTTCACCCGCATATGCCGGGTGGGTTTCCGCTCCTGTCAGGGACGGTGGGCTCGACTCCACAATTGCCGGGCGAGCCGTTGGAAACTGCAAAAAGCAAGTGCCGCTTCGGGCAAGCCGCACTTGATGACGGGTCGCATCTTATTGATTAGATTGAATTTTGTCAATCCACCCCGGAAAGCCCCGCCAGGCAAGGGATTGCTGTGTGCTGTGCGTCATCACCTTCCGGAGGCATTGAACTACACTCGCAACCTCGTTTTCCGAGCCTGCGGGACTCTTGCCCATGCAACGGCGTTACCTAGGTTTTACCCTGATCGAATTGCTCATCACCCTGGCCATCCTCGGGCTGCTGGCGAGCATTTCCGTGCCGATCGCCCAGGTGTCCATCCAGCGCCAGAAGGAACAGCAGATGCGCCAGGCGCTACGCGAGATCCGCGGCGCGCTGGACGCCTACAAGACCGCGGCCGACCAGGGCGTCATCGCGACCACGGTGGGCTCCTCGGGTTATCCGAAAACGCTGGACGATCTCGTCAAGGGCGTGACCGACCAGCGCAACTCCAATGGCCGCAAGCTGTTCTTCCTGCGCCGCATCCCGCGCGACCCGACCTTCGACGACCCCAGCGTGCCCGACGCCAAGACCTGGGGGATGCGCAGCTACAGCAGTTCCGCCGACGAGCCGCGCGAGGGAGAGGACGTCTACGACGTGCATTCGCTCTCGCAAGCCATCGGCCTGAACGGCATTCCCTACCGCCGCTGGTAAGTCGTCGTGAGCCACAAGTTCCGCAACCGCTCCACCCGTGCTGCCGGCTTCACGTACGTCGGGCTGATGATCATGCTCGCCCTGATCGGCGTGGCCGCCGCGGCCACAGTGCAGATCGGCGGCGTGGTGCAGCGCCGATCCGCCGAGGAGGAACTGCTGTTCGTCGGCCTGCAGTTCAAACAGGCGGTGAAGAGCTACTTCGAGAAGACGCCCATCGGCAACGCCGCCACGGCGCCGCGCCGCCTGGAAGACCTGGTGAAGGATCCGCGTTTCCCGAACACCATCCGCCACTTGCGCCAGATCTACCCCGACCCGCTGACCGGCAAGACCGACTGGGGCCTGATCCGCTCCACCGATGGCGGCATCCTGGGGGTGTATAGCCGTTCGAAGGACGTGCCGATCCGCATCGACAACTTCCCGGACGAGTTCTTCCACTTCAAGGGCAAGAAGAGCTTTCGCGACTGGGTGTTCGTCTATGGGGTCGTCTGCGAGGACCGCGGTTGCACCCTGCCGCAGCAGGACGACAGCGTTTATTACCAGCCATCGGGCATGAGCCCCCGATAACTCCCGCCCATGCACAAGGCGGACAACGGCTGGCTCATCACGCCGCACAGCCACGCGATGTCCGGTTACCGCAGCCCCTGGTGGATCGCGGGCGGTTGGGCGATCGACCTGCACCTTGGCCGCCAGACCCGTGCGCACGCCGATCTGGACATCGCCGCGCTACGCCGTGACCAACCAGAAATCCAACGACTGTTTGCGGACTGGTCCCTCCACAAGGTAGTTGGAGGCGCACTCCAACCTTGGCGCAACACCGAGTCCTTGTTACCACCGATCCACGAAATACATGGCAAGCGTGGTGAGGTAGCGCTGGAGTTACTGCTGAACGAATCAGACGGGGACAACTGGATATTTCGCCGGATGCCTGCGATATCCATGCCGTTGTCTCAAGTGGGTCGGCACACGGCGAGCGGGCTGCCCTACCTGTGCCCGGAGATAGTGTTGCTGTTCAAAGCCAAGACACCCCGTCAGCATGATGTCGACGACTTCCAGCTGACCGCTCCTACCCTGGATACCACCTCACGCCAGTGGCTTGTCTCGGCGCTGGAAGCCTGCCATCCGGAGCATGACTGGCTGAGTCGCCTGTAGCAATCAATGGTCTGACGGCAAGCCACTTGCGGGAGACAGCGCGACCAGCGCGGAAGCCTCCCTCCTACTTCAGCGCATCCATCCGCACGATGCGCTCGCCCACCGCGATCAACGCGCCGCTCTTCGGGTGGAAGGTGGCGGTCTTGAAGCGCATGCCGGTGTGGCTGAACTGCGCGTCCCACTTCTGCCCGCCGTCCTCGGAGCGCAGGATCACGCCGCCACGCCCGACCACCACGATGTTGCCGGTCGCCGGCTCCAGCAGGGGCTGGCGCAGGTCCTCCTCGGTCCCGGAGGCGATCTCGTTCCAGTTCTTGCCGGTATCGGTGGAGCGCAGGATGGTGCCACCGCGGCCAAATGCCACCAGGGTGTCGCTCTTGGGGTCGCGGATCATGAAGCGCACCGACTTGTTCACCGGCACCGCGCTGCGCTGCCAGGTCTTGCCGGCGTCCCCGGAACGCAGGATCACGCCTTCGTCGCCCATCAGGAAGAGCACCCCGCTCTTCTCGTCCGACCAGGCGCCATAGAGATCCGATTCCACGCCGGAGCTCACCATGCTCCAGGTGCGGCCGCCATCGGCACTGCGTGCTGCCACGCCCTGCTTGCCGGTCGCCATCACCACGCCATGCTTCTCGGACGCGGCACCGGCAAACAGGTGGCGTTCGGTCGACACTTCAGCCGGTTTCCAGTTGATGCCGCCGTCCTGCGAGCTGTAGACCGACCCCGGTCCGGCCAGCACCACCAGTGCGCCGTTCTTCTTGTCGGCGACGATGGTGTGGAAGTAATCGCCTTTCTCCAGCGGCGTATGCAGAGTCTTGTTCCAGCTGCGGCCACGGTCGGTGGAACGCAGCACCATGCCGGTCGGCCCGGTTGCCACCAGCGCCTTGGTGCGCGGGTCGACGGTCATGGCGTACAGATAGGTGGCGCGCCCCAGGTCGGCGGACACCGGCTGCCAGCTCACGCCGCCGTCTTCCGAGCGGATCAGCCAGCCTTCGGAGCCGACGCCCACCAGCACGTCCGACTCCGGCGCCACCGTCACGTCGTGCACGTACTGCGAGATGTTGGGCGACTGCTGCGTCCAGGTCTTGCCGCCGTCCGTGGAGCTCACCATGTAGCCACCGGCGCCCACTGCCAGGTACTGCTTGCGCCGGGCGTCGTAGATCAGCGCCTCCAGGTTGGTCTTGCCGTTGAGGCCGACCTGCTGCCAGGACTTCGCACCGTCTTCGGAACGCAGGATCAGGCCGCCATCGCCGACCACCAGCAGTGCGCCGCTGTCCGGGTCCTGGCGGATCGTCGGCAGGTAGGCGCGGCGACCGGAGTCGTGCAATGCCCAGGTCTTGCCGCTGTCACGCGAGGTGATGATCTGGCCCAGGTGCGTTCCCAGCACCACGACGCCATGCCGCTCGCTCCAGAAGGAATCGGTGATGTAGCCATCGAAGCCGGTGCGCCCGGTCTTCCAGGTCTTGCCATGGTCGTCGGAACGCAGCACTTCGCCGCCCGAGGTCGTGGCCAGCAGGCTCTTCTTCACCGCCAGCACGCCGGTAATCGCGGCCGGGGTGTTGGTCTTGATGACCTGCCAGGTCTTGCCGACGTCCTCGGAACGCAACAGCGCGCCATCCTCGCCAGCCGCCAGCACGACGCCGGACTCCTTGTCGACGAACAGGGTGCCCAGGAAGGCGCCCACGCCGGAATTGATGACCTGCCAGGACTTCGCGCCGTCCTCGGAACGCAGGATCACGCCGTTCTGCCCGCCGGCCAGCCAGGTCTTCTTGCTGGCGTCATAGGCCAGGGCCCGCAGGTCCACCGGCATCATGCCTTCCAGCTCGACCCATACGCGGCCACCGTCTTCGGAGCGCAGCAGGGTGCCGCTGCCACCCACGGCCACCAGCACGCTGCCTTTGTCGTCTGCCTCGATGCGGGCCAATGCAGCCGCCGTCGGCGTCGTCATGAAGTCCCACTTGCGGCCGTCTTCCGAGCGCAGGATGGCGCCGTCGCTGCCGAACACCAGCAGTGCCCCGCTGGCCGGTTCGACCAGGCCATTGAACAAGGTGGGGTTGATCACGCGCGCCACATACGCCGGCGCCACGGCATCGGCCTGCACTTGCGGGGTCTCGGCCTCCTGCTTGCTGCAGGCTGCGAGGCCAAGCGCCAGCGCGCTCGCCAGGGCCAGTGTGCGCCATGGGCGGGCCGTCTGGATCAGGGACATCTGTTCTCCTTTGCTTCACTCGTTGTCGCTGCAACCGGTCGCGTGCCGGCCTTCGGACGGACTGTCACCCGCACATGCGGCGGGTCCTGGACAGCAGAGCCGGCATTCTGCCTTGTCTGGCAAAGCCATGTTGCTGCGGCGCGCAGGGCCGCTGCGGTCGATCAGGTTTCGCTGCCGGGACTGGCCCAGCGTGCGGCAGCCGTGTCGTCGCTGTCGCGCGCATCCACCCAGCGCGCGCCGGCCGCGGTTTCTTCCTTTTTCCAGAACGGCGCACGGGTCTTCAGGAAATCCATGATGAACGCGCAGGCCTCGAAGGCCGCATGACGGTGGGCGCTGGCCACGCCGACGAACACGATAGCCTCGCCGGGCAGCAAGCGGCCGACGCGATGGATCACCCGCACCGACGCCAGCGGCCAGCGCGTCCGCGCGTCCTCGACGATCCGGTGAAGCGCGCGCTCGGTCATGCCGGGGTAGTGCTCAAGGGTCATCGCCAGCACACCTTCGCCGCGTACCGTGCCAACGAAACTGGCCACCGCGCCCACGCCTTCGCGGCCGGCAGACAGCGCGGCGATCTCGGCGCCCGCGTCGAAGGCGTCCGGCCGCACACTCACGGCATCCATGGCTGAATCGCTCGCCACCATGTTCAGCCTCCGGTCACCGGGGGAAAGAAGGCCACTTCATCGCCGTCGCGCAGCACGGCGTCCGGCGTCGCCATGTCCTGGTTCAGCGCCGCGCGCACGGTGCTGGCGGCCAGGGCCTGCCAGGCGCCACCGCGTGCGACGAGGTGGGCACGCAAGCCGGCGATGTCGCCGACCCCGTCCGGCAGGACAAGCGTCTCGGCATCACAGGCGAGCGCTTCCCGCAGGCGGGCAAAGTAGAGAACGGTGAGCTTCATGGCAGTGCTCAGGGTTGGAAAGGCAGGTAGTGCACGACATCGCCCTCGGCGATCGTCTGCCCCGGCGGATTGGACACCAGGCCATCGGCCCAGCTGCAGGAACTCAGCACGCCGCTGCCTTGCTGGGGATACAGGTCGAGGCCACCACGCTCGTTACGGCGCACGCGCAGGAATTCGCGACGCTGGTCGGCACGCGGCCACGCGAAGTCCGCGCGCATGGGCAGGGCGCGCGGCACGGCTGCCGGCTCGCCCTGGCGGGCACGGATATAGGGCTGCACCAGCGCAACGAAGGTCACGAAGCTGGACACCGGGTTGCCCGGCAAGCCGATGAAAGCGGCCTCCCCGACCCTGCCCCATGCCAGCGGCTTGCCCGGCTTGATGGCCAGCTTCCAGGCTTCCAGCGCGCCTTCCGCTTCGACCGCGGCCTTCATGTGGTCCTCCTCGCCGACCGACACGCCGCCGCAGGTGAGCACCAGGTCGGCGTCGCGGGCAGCCTGGCGGAGGGCCTCGCGGGTGGCCGCCAGGTCGTCGCGCACGATGCCGATCTCACGCACCTCGCAGCCCAGCGCCTCGAGCTGCCCGCGCAAGACGTAGCGGTTGGAGTTGTAGATCGCACCGGGGCGCAACGGCTCGCCGGGCGTAGTCAGTTCGTCACCGGTGAAGAAGGTCGCCACCCGCAGGCGGCGGAACACCGTCAACGCCGGCACACCGATCGAGGCGGCCAGCCCCAGGTCCTGCGCGACGAGGCGCTTGCCCGCGGGCAGCACGACGGCGCCATCGGCGATGTCCTCCCCGGCGCGGCGGATGTTCTCGCCCGGCTTCGGCGTGTGCTCGACGATCACGGCGTCGCCCTCAGCACGGCAGCGCTCCTGCATGACCACCGCGTCGGCGCCGGGCGGAATCGGCGCACCGGTGAAGATGCGTGCCGCCGTACCGGCCTCGAGTGCTGTCGGCTGGCTGCCCGCCGGCACCCGCTGGCTCACCGGCAGGCGCACGCCCACCGCTGCCAAATCCGCCACGCGGACGGCGTAACCATCCATGGCCGAGTTGTCATGCGGCGGCACCCTCAGCGGGGACACCAGCGGTGCGGCCAGGACGCGACCCAGCGCATCGGACAAGGCCAGGGTTTCCTGCTCCGCCAGCGGGCGCGCAGCAGCCAGCAGGCGGGACAGGGCTTCTTCGTAACTCTGCATCGGGATTCCTGTCAGGCGAGACCGGTTTCGTTCAGCACGAAAGCGGCCACGTCGTCGTGGTGATTGAGGTCGAGCAGCGGCAGGTCGACATCCAGCGACGCGTCGCTTGCCACCGCCACCACGTTGGGGAATTCGCCGTGCAGGAAGGGTTTGCCCAGTGCCGGCCGATGCACTTCGATCTTCGGCAGTTCGGCGGACTTGAAGCCCTCCACCAGCACCAGGTCGCAGGGACTCATGCGCGCCAGCAGATCGGCCAGCGAGGGCTGGGCTTCGTCACGCAATTCGCGCATCAGCGCCCAGCGCTGTGCGCCGGCCAGCATCACCTCGCCAGCACCCGCTTCACGGAAGCGGAACGAGTCCTTGCCGGGGCGATCGATGTCGAAACCGTGGTGGGTATGTTTGATCAGGGACACGCGCAGGCCCCTGCGCAGCAGCAGCGGCAGGACGCCCTCGATCAGCGTGGTCTTGCCCGAGCCGGACCAGCCGGCGAATCCGAACACTTTCATGGGTGCAGGATTCTACTCCCGCAAGCCTGGTCGAACGGGTGCGTGGCGCCGCGGACGCCGCCGGCAATCAGAAGGGCTGGGTGCCGGCGGGGCAACTCGTCGCCGCGCCGTCCAGGCTGGAAACCGGGCAATCGCGGCAGGTGCAACGCAGCTTGCGGCCGTTGGCGCCGGCCCAGACCTGCCACTTGGTGTTGTAGGCGTTGACGCTGTAGTCCTGCCGCGCGGTGTCCGTGGTGTAGCTGAAGGTCACATCCGACAGCACGGGGCCGGCGATCGTCGCCGGGTAGCTGCGGTGCTGGGCCATGCCGTGGTCGGCCCGGGTGGCGACCGACACCACCGCGTCACGCAGCTCGGCATGACGCAGCCGCCGCACCTGCTCACCTAGCCCCGGAAATGCCAGCACGGTCACCAGCAGGAGGATGCCTGCGGCGACCAGCCAGCGGGCCGGGCCGGAACCTGTGAGCGTACGCAAGCGGAATGGCATGAAGGTCTGTTGCCACTGGTGTGGCATTTCTTGGTTTTACGGCACCAAGAATATCGGCAAATCCGTGAACAGAATGCGAAGCAGCCTGACTTTTGAGCGAGTTGCCCTGCAATCCGTCACGCTCGCGTGCTGCCGGCCCTTTCCTCAGTCGCCCGCCACGAGGCGGCGTGGCAAGCCGCGCTGGATGGCGTGGGCGCGGTCGTACATCGTCCGGTAGTAAGGCAACAGGCGCCGCGCCGCCGCGTGCGAATCCGCAAGCTGCGCCTGGATGGCGACCGACAGTTCGCGTATCTCGGCGCGGATCGCCGACACGTCCAGGCTCCGGTGCCGGCCCTGCGCGGTGACCACCTCACCGTTCACGATGGTGGTGCGCACCGAGCTGCCGTCTTCGCTGTACACGAGCTGGCGATGCAGGTCATTGAAGGGTGTGAAGGCCCAGGTGTCGAGATCCATCAGGATGATGTCGGCCAGCGCACCGACCTTCAGTTCACCCAGTTCCCCCTGCCGTTGCACCGACCGCGCGCCGCCCCGGGTCATCGCCTGCAAAATCTCGTTCGCTTGTGGCCAGCGCTCGTAGTCCGGCGTGCTCAGGTTGTGGATGAGCCCGGCCATCTTGCCCGCCGCCCACACGTTGGCCGTGTCGTCGGTGCACAGCTCGTCGGTGCCGATCGCCACCGTGACGCCGGCGTCGCGCAGCGCGCGGAACGGCATCACCCCGCTGCCCAGGCGCAGGTTGCACACCGGGTTGTGCGCCACCACCGCGTCCTCCTCGGCCAGCAGACGGATGTCTTCGTCGTCGATCCAGATGGCGTGGATGATCTGGTTGCGCGCGTCGAGGATGCCCATGTCGCGCAGATGACGCACCAGCGACTTGCCGAAGCGCTCCTCGCCGGTCGCCATCTGCAGCTTGGTTTCCAGCACATGGATGTTGAAGGGCAGGTCGTGCTCGCGACTCAGCGCGGACAGGCCATGAAAGTAGTCGTCGCTCACGCGCTGGGGGGCCGAACAGGACACCGCGGCCGCCAGCCGGCCCTGCTCCGCGCCATGCCAGCGGCGCAGCAGGTAGCCATAGAGGTCGAGGAGCTCACGTGCATCCTGTCGTGGCGCACGCTCCATCTCGTCACGCATGTCGGCGGGCAGGAGATCCTTCAGGTACGGATACTTGTCGTACTCCACGATGTTGGGCTGATCGATCGCCACGGTGGCGCGGATGCCGGCATCGGCATAGGCCTGCATCACCGCGTCGATGCCGGATTCGCTGGCCACCGGCACGTGATAGGCATCGTCGTGCACGGTGGTGATGCCGCGCTCCAGCATTTCCAGCGCGCCCATGAGCGTGCGCAGGTAGGCGAAGCGGGAGGCGTCCCCCTGCGAGGCCAGCGGCGGCACCTCGTAGAGCATGAAGATTTCCAGTGGATAGCCGTCGAGCTGCCCCTTGAGGAAATTGCCCGGGGAATGGAAGTGCGCGTTGATCAGCCCTGGCATGGCGAGCTGGCCCCGGGCCTCGATGACCTGCGCATCGGCCGGCACTTCCAGCCCTTCGCCGATCGCCGCGATGCGACCGTTACGAACGAGGATGTCGGCGCACGGCCATTCGCGGCCGGCATCGTCCAGGCTCAGCACGCGGGCGTTGCGGATGAGCAGCGGTGTGGTTTCTTTCATGGGTGTTGTCCTGTGGAACGGACACGCGGCGCAGCCTTGCGCCGCGTGTCGCTCAACGCACGGCCTCCTGTTCGGCGAAGGCGCGGTCGACCTCGTCGGCAAGCAACTCCGCCAGCCGGTCCTGCAGCGCATGGAATGCCGGGTCGCGTGGATTGCGCGGACGCGGCAGCGCCACCGGCACGATCGTCTTCACCCGTCCCGGCCTGGCGGTGAACACCACGATGCGGTCGGCCAGGCCGATGGCCTCTTCGATGGAATGCGTCACCAGCAACATCGACGCGCCGCTCTCGCGCCACAGGTCGAGCAGGTAGTCCTGCATCTTGGCGCGGGTCTGGATGTCGAGCGCCGCGAAGGGCTCGTCCATCATCAGCACCTTGGGCTGCATGGCCAGCGCGCGCGCCATCGCCGCACGCTGTCGCATGCCGCCGGAAAGCTCCGATGGCCGCTTGCTCCAGAAGTCCTGCAGGCCCACGCGCGACAGCAATGCCATCGCCGCCTCGTCACGCCTCGCCTTGTCGATGCCCTGCAGCGCGAGGCCGTAGGCCACGTTGTCGCGAATGTTCAGCCAGGGGAACAACGAGGCTTCCTGGAAGATCATGCCGCGCTGCGGGCTCGTACCGGTGATCGGCACGCCCTCGCTCAGCAGCTCACCGCTGGTGGGCGACTCCAGCCCCGCCAGCAGGTAGAGCAGCGTGCTCTTGCCGCAACCCGAGGGCCCCAGCAGCACGACGAACTCGCCCGGGGCGACGGCGAGGTCGATGTCACGCAGGGCCACGAAGGGCTTTGCGGTGTCCGCGTTCCAGATCTTGCCGACGCCGCGGCATTCGATGGCATTGGCAGTCTCGTTCGCAGCCTCGTTCGCAATCTTCTTGCCGACGATACTCATGCGCCCCTCCCCGCCGTGTGGTTGTCGGCCCACCACAGCATGCGCTGCTGTACCAGGCGCAGGGCCTGGTCGAACAGGAAGCCGGTGAGGCCGATGAGGGTCATCGTGAAGAACACGAGACTCGCGTTGAAGGTGTTGCGGGCCATCATCACGATCTGCCCCAGCCCGCTGCCGACGCCGGCCGCCTCGGCCACCAGCACCACCATCCAGGCGGCGAACAGGTTGATGCGCAGCGTGACGAACAGGCCGGGCAGGATGGCGGGGAGGATCACCGTGCGGAAGACCTGCCGCTTGCTCGCCCCCATGATGCGCGCGACCTGGATGTAGGCCCTGGGCACCTCGTCGATCTGCGCCAGCGTGGCGATCACCATCACGAAGAAGATCGCGATGAACACCATGAAGATCGCCGGCTTGTCGCCGATGCCGAAGAGGAACACCGCCACCGGCAGCCAGGCCACCGGCGAGATCGGCGCGAACATCGTCACCGCCGGCAGGGTGAGTTTGCCGAACAGCGTGTTGTAGCGGATCAGCAGCCCCACCGCGACACTGAGCACGAAGCCCAGCGCGAGGCCGACGAAGACCCGCATGGACGTCCATGCCACCACGCTCAGCACCGCCAGCCAGCTGCCGCCCTCGCCGGCCGAGCCGATGGTGTTGGCCATGTCGAAGAAGCGCAGCTGCTCGTGCCAGTTGCCGAGGAAGACATGCGGCGCGGGCATCAGCAGCGGATCGGCCCAGCCTGCCCAGGCGGCATATTCCCAGACGCCGATGACGATGCCGATGGACGCCAGCGCCCACAGCACCCGCTGGCCCCATTGCATGAAGCGGCGCATCAGCACTGACAGCGCCGCGGGCGGTCGCAGCGGCGCGGGCGCCGATGGCCGGACCGTGGTCCCGATTTCGATGACGGACATGATTGACGATCCCCCATCAGGCCACGGCCGACTTCAGCCTGAGGCTGTCGTACAGCGCCTTGTTGCCGGCGATCACCGCGTTGAGTGGCGCCCAGTCGAAGAGTTTTTCGTCGGGCACCTTCTTGAGGTAACCCATCTCCTTCATGGACTGCGCACGCGCCAGGATGAACTGCGTCTGGTTGCGCTGGTCGATCATCACCGGCTGACGCTCGGCCGCCAGGCTGGCCGCTTCCATCGTCGTCTTGTAGTAGGTGCCGACCGTATCCTTCAGCGCCGCGCTGCGGTTCTGCTCGGCCTGTTGCTGCGCGGTCATCAGCGCCTTGATGACCGCACGCACCACCTCCGGCTGCTTCTCCAGCATCGGCGCGCGCACCGCCAGCACGCAGTCGGCGTACTGCTTGCCGTAGAGGTCGGTGCCGTCGGTGAGGATGCTGGAGCCCTTGCGCGCCGCCACCGTCTGCGCCGCATACGGCTCCACCGCGCAGATCGCGTCCACCGCGCCGCCGATATAGGCCTGCGCCATTTCCGGCGAGGTGTTGAAGTAGCGGATCTTGACGTCCTTGAAGCTCAGCCCGGCCTTCTTCAGCCAGTCGTAGGGCAGCACCTCCAGCGTGTCGGCCTGGAAGGTGCCCAGCGTCTTGCCCTTCATGTCGGCGGCACTCTTGATGCCGTCGCGCGCCACGACCAGGCAGCCATTGACGCCGCCCCCCGCGACGATGCGCACCGGCGCGCCCGCGTCGTACAGCGACAGGAAGTTCGAATAGGGGATCATCGACATGTCGACAGCGCCCACGCCGAACAGGGTGACGATGTCCGTATTGGTCGGCGTGACCACGAACTCCAGCTCCACGCCGTCGCCCTTGGCAAGTTGGCGATGCTTGGCCAGGAAAATGCCGAGGTTGCACAGGCCGGCACCGTGGGTGGCCTTCACCTTCGTGACGCCGGCGGCAGCGGCCTCGCCGCTGCCCAGCATCGCCGCCATGCCCATCGGCATCGCGACGAGCGCCCCGCCGACGGAAAGCGACTTCAGGAAACCACGACGGTCGAGTCGGGATTGCAGGGCCGAGAAGGCCTGACCATGACGTTCGCACATATCTT
The DNA here is from genome assembly GCF_036017065.1 of Uliginosibacterium sp. H1. NCBI lineage: Bacteria > Pseudomonadati > Pseudomonadota > Betaproteobacteria > Rhodocyclales > Zoogloeaceae > Uliginosibacterium > Uliginosibacterium sp. H1. The sequence goes on along the minus strand of NZ_JAYXHR010000001.1, from coordinate 122,465 downwards.
CACCTCATTCCTCGTATGCGCCGTGAGGCGCAATGATCGAAAGGTCGATCCGGGAATCCGGTGAGTCGGCAGCGCTGCGGGAGGACCCCGCCAGATGCTCCGAGCCTGAGTGCCGAATTCTCGTCTCAAACCCAAGAATTTCGGCACGCCAACCGGAGAGGCCATGAAGCCTGCGCTGATTCAATCGAAGCAATACGGATGCCAGCGGAAGCCGGGCTGGCAGTTCTGGCTTAAACCCTTGTTTTCAATGACCGGCCATGGCCGGGCGACCGCACGCCCCGAGACCGGACCACGCACCACGATGGCGACCGCGGCCCATGCCGGTGCGCTGTCGCATCTTGATACAAACACTCACGGCTCTTGACGGAGGCTTCCGGGAAAGTACGCATGCCGCTCTGCCCCATCCTCGATCAGGATCCGCCTGCAGGGCTCAACACAGACCGTTCCGAGGAGATGGCCCCATGAGCTTGAACAACACCTTTCCCGGCAGTGCGACCCGCTTTTCCGACTCCGCTGCCACCCCCTCCACGCCGCTCCCCATTGGCAGCGCCGCAAGCGGCCTGAACCCCGCCCAACCCATCGTCGGCCAGTTGCCCGTCGCGTCTTTCCAGCGGATGTTCTCGTTCGCCGCACGCAGCAACAGCTGAAATCGCCAGCCCAAACAAAAAGCCCGCAGGCAGCGCCTGCGGGCTTTTGTACATCAGCGCGAGATTTGCGCAGAGGGCGTAGCGAGCGGGCGGAGGTCGCGACGAGGAGCGGAGACGTACGAAAAGTACGTTGAGCACCGGAATCGCGAGATCCACCCGCGCAGTAGCCCTATGCGTAAATCGGCTTAGCGGATGACGCGAGCACCCTTGCCCTTCATGGCTGCTTCGACTTCTTCCACGCGCACCATCGAGGTGTCGCCCGGGGTCGACATGGCCAGCGCGCCGTGGGCTGCGCCGTACTCGACGGCCAGTTGCGGGCCCTTGCCTTCCAGGAAGCCGTAGGCCAGGCCGGAGGCGAAGCCGTCACCACCGCCGACGCGGTCGTAGATTTCCAGGTTGTCGCGCTTCATCGACTCGTAGATCTTGCCGTCGTACCAGACCAGTGCGGACCAGTCGTTGATCGAAGCGGTCTTGGCGTTGCGCAGGGTCGTGGCAGCCACCTTGAAGTTCGGGAAGGCCTTGACGGCCGTCTCGATCATCTTCTTGAAGCCTTCGGTCTCGATGTTGGTCAGGTGCTCGTCGGCGCCTTCCACTTCGAAGCCCAGGCAGGCGGTGAAGTCTTCTTCGTTGCCGATCATCACGTCGCAATGCTTGGCGATCGCCTTGTTGATCTTCTGCGCGCCTTCCTTACCACCCTGGCTCTTCCACAGGGAAGCGCGGTAGTTCAGGTCATAGGCCACGACGGTGCCGTACTTCTGTGCCACTTCCACGGCTTCCAGCACGGCTTCGGCGGTGTTGGAGGCCAGGGCGGCGAAGATGCCACCGGTCTGGAACCAGCGCACGCCTTCTTCACCGAACAGCTTCTCCCAGTTCACTTCGCCCGGGCGGATCTGCGAGGCAGCCGAATGGCCACGGTCGGAGCAGCCCAGCGCCGGACGCGGACCGAAGCCCTTTTCCGTAAAGTTCAGGCCGACGCGGGTGTTCTTGCCCAGACCGTCGAAATCGCGCCAGATGACGTGGGACATGTCCACGCCGCCCTGCATGATGAAGTCTTCAACCAGCCAGCCCAGGTCGTTCTTCGGCAGCGCGGTGACGACAGCGGCACGCTTGCCCCAGCACTTGCGCATGGCGCGGGCGACGTTGTACTCGCCACCACCTTCCCACACCTGGAAGGTGCGGGTGTTGCGCACGCGGCCGAAGCCCGGGTCGAAACGCAGCATCACTTCGCCGAAGGACACGCAGTCCCACTTGGTCTCGGCGGCGGTCTTGATCTTCAATTCAGCCATTTTCTGATTCCTTGCTTGGGTGGAGAGGGCCTTGAAAATCGGGCCGTCCGGTGGGCACCGCGACGGCCCGTTTCAGGCACTGATTTCTTACTTGGCCAGTTCGGCCTTGATCTTCTTGACCAGGGCGATGGTCTCGGCAACGCGCTTCTCGATGCCGGCGTAATCCTTGGCCTTCAGCAGTTCCTTGGTGATCAGGTTGCTGCCGACGCCGCAGGCGACGATGCCGGCACCGAACCACTTGCGCAGCGAAGCCTCGTCCGGCTCGACACCGCCGGTGGGCATGATGCGCGTCCAGGGCATCGGGCCCATGACGGCCTTGACGAACTCGGGACCACCCACGGACGAACCCGGGAAGACCTTGACGATCTCGCAGCCCAGCTCCTGTGCGTCACCGATCTCGGTGGCGGAGCCGCAGCCGGGGCTGTAGGGGATGCCGCGACGGTTGCAGACCTTGGCGACTTCGGCGTTCAGCAGCGGGCCGACGATGAACTTGGCGCCGTTGGCGATGTAGATGCCGGCGGTCGGGGCTTCGCAGATGGAGCCCACGCCCATGATCACGGACGGGTCAGCCTTGGCGAAGTGACGGGTCACTTCGTAGAACACGTGGGAAGCAAAGTCGCCACGGTTGGTGAACTCGATGCACTTGGCACCGCCGTTTGCGCAGGCCTGGATCACGTTCTTGCAAACTTCGACGTCCGGATCGTAGAACACCGGAATGATCGACTGGTCCATCATTGCGGACAGGACTGCCATGCGGTCCTTAGCTGCCATCGGGAATCTCCTGAGATGAGGGTTGCGCTGCCGGGAAGCCCGCCGCGCCGTACAGACGAGGCGGGCATTTTCCTGCAAGCCGCCTCAAGTATCAAGCCGCCAGGCACAATCGGGGCTAGCCCGGATGCCGGCATGCCAAGGCAGCATAAAACGGGACGGCAGTCCGCCCTTTGCGTCCGGACAAGGAAGCTGGCGCGGGAGGCAGGCCGGCCGCCCGGTCTGGCTAGCCTTGCCGGAACGCGCCAGAATCGCCACCAGCCGTCCTGCGCCGTCATTCCGGCACCTGGCTAGACGCCTCACCTGGCACCTCGTCCGACACTTTCCTTCTGCCGCCGCCATGCCCCGGTCCATCCCAGACACCCTCGCCGCCGCCATCGCCGCCGACGAAGCAGGCCACCTCGACGAGGCGGTCGCCCTGTATGCCGAAGTCCTCGCTGCCGACCCGGGCTGCGTCGACGCCCTGCTCAACCTGGGCGCCCTGGCCTTCCGGGTCGGACAGTTCGCCGAGGCGGCAAACTTCCAGCGCGAAGCCTTGGCGCTACGCCCGGATTTCCAGCCGGCACGCATCAACCTGGCCCGCACCCTGGCCCGTCTGGGTGAAGTGGACGAGGCCGACGTCCTGTACCGCCAGCTCCAGGCCAGCGCGGCCGCTACGACCGACCTGCAGTCGGAACACATCCAGTTGCTGTACGGCGATGGCCGCCTTGCGGCCGCACGCGAACTGGCCGACGCAGCTTGCGAACTTTTGCCACGGGAAGCCGAGTGCTGGCTGCTGGCGGGCAACGTGCGCCTGTACCAGCGCGACCGGGCCGGTGCCGAGCGCTGCTATCGCCAGGCCCTGGCATGCCACGACAACTCCCGCGGCCGCGCCAACCTCGCACTGGCCCTGCTGGCCCAGGATCGCTTCGGCGAGGCCTGGCCGTTGTACGAGGCACGCTACGCCGCCGATCTGCAGGCCCACGACAAGGTGGCGTTCGCAGTCGACGGCGACCCGCCACCGTGGCCGCAATGGCAGGGCGAGTCGTTGGCCGGCAAACGCATCCTGGTGATGGGCGAACAGGGCATGGGCGACCAGATCCACTTCGCCCGCTTCCTGCCGCAACTGGCTGCGCTGGGCGCAAGCGTCGAGCTAGTCTGCGCTGCGCCGCTGCTGCCCCTGCTCACCGCAACGCCCGGGGTGGCCGCCGTGCATGCGCGGCCGCCCGCCAACGCCGCCTTCGATTGCTGGACACCCTTGCTGTCCCTGCCCTGGCGCCTCGGCCAGGAGGACGGTCGCGCCTGGCCGGGCGCGCCCTACCTGCAGGCCCCGGCGGACCGGCAGGCAGACTGGCGCAAGCAGTTCGCGCAATGGGCGGGCACATCCGGCCTGCCCAGGGTCGGCATCGCCTGGGCGGGCAGCCCGGGCAACGCCATCGATCGTATGCGCTCGCTGCCGCTCGACGCCGTGCTGGATCTCGCCGAGCGCCTGCGGGGCCGCGTCATGCTGCTGAGCTTGCAGAAAGGTGCGGGAGAACTGGCCGACATCGACCGCCAGTGCGCCGCCGGCATCGTGCCGCTGGCCGACCTCATCCATGACTTCGGCGACACCGCGGCCATCGTCGCGGAGCTGGACTGCGTGATCATGGTGGACACCGCGCTGGCCCATGTCGCAGGTGCGCTGGGCAAACCCGGCTTCGTGCTGCTGTCACCCGGCGCGGACTGGCGCTGGGGCACCGAGGGAGACACCGCCGCCGCGCTCTACCCCAGCCTGCGCCCGCTGTGGCGCGACCCTGTGGCGGGCTGGAAACCGGCGCTCGAGCGCGTGGAACAGGCGCTTGGAAGCCATTGACGCGTCGCAACAATTGCGCCATGACCCTGTGCTACAGTGAATGACGATGATGCAACGCACAAATCATCGCCGGGCCTGACGACGCTGCCCCACTGACATCGGCATTGCCGCCTTGCTGGCCCGCACCTCCAACCCACATCGGGAGATGCGCAATGTTTCCTCTGGTCAATCTCGCCGCAGCCACCGTGAAGCTGCAGCAGGAAGCGGTCGAATACGGCGTGGATGCGTTCCAGCGCGGCATCCTGTTCTGGGACATCATGCGCCAGCGTGGCAACGCCTTCGTCGAGCATTCGATCCAGGGCAAGCCGCCGCTGCTCAAGTTCAGCCACGAGAAGATCGCGGACGGCGCCACCCTCCCGCGGCCCTGCAATTACTCGCTGCTGCAGATCAAGCCCGGCCCGGAGCATCCAGCCACCATTCCGAACATGCGGCCCATCGTGGTCATCGATCCGCGCGCCGGCCACGGCCCCGGCATCGGTGGCTTCAAGCCCGACTCGCAGATCGGCATCGCCCTGCGCGAAGGCCACCCCACCTACTTCGTCACCTTCGCCCCGGAACCGCTAGACGGGCAGACCCTGCGCGACGTCGCCACGGCGGAGGCCCACTTCCTGGAGTTGATCGCCCAGCGCCACCCTGACGCACCGGCCGCCGCCGTCATCGGCAACTGCCAGGCCGGCTGGGCCGTGGCGGCGCTGGCTGCCGCCAAGCCCGGCCTGATGGGGCCCATCATGCTCAATGGCGCACCGCTGTCCTACTGGGCCGGCTCGCGCGAGCAGAACCCGATGCGCTATTCAGCCGGCGTGCTGGGCGGCTCGTGGATGTCGGCATTCGCGGCGGACCTCGGCGGCGATCGCTTCGACGGTGGCTACCTGATCAGCAACTTCGAGAACCTCAACCTCGCCAACACCTACTGGACGAAGTACTACAACGTCTTCGCCAAGGCCGACACCGAAGGTCCCCGCTTCGTGGAATTCGAACGCTGGTGGGGCGGCGTCTTCCGCATGACCGGCGAGGAGATCGAGTCGATCACACGCAACCTCTTCATCGGCAACCGCCTGTCCGGCGGCGAGGTGATCGACCTGCGCAACATCACCAGCCCGGTGATCGTCTTCGCCTCCTGGGGTGACGACATCACCCCGCCGGCCCAAGCGCTCAACTGGGTGATCGACGTATGGGGCAGCGAGAAGGCGCTGGTCCAGGCCGGCCGCACTATCGTCTACCTGCTGCACGAAGGCGTCGGCCACCTCGGCATCTTCGTCGGCACCGCCGTGGCGAAGAAGGAACACGACCAGCTCATCAACGCGCTGAACGAAATCGAAGGGCTTGGCCCGGGCCTGTGGCAGATGGTCATCGAGACCAAGTCCGGCCCGGTGCGCTACGAGTCGCTGACGCGCGGCCAGTACACCGTCCGTTTCGTGCAGCGGAGCTTCGATGACCTGCTCGCGCTGGACCCGGATGGTCGCGACGAAGAGGCCATCTTCAGCACCATCGCGAAGATCTCCGAGATCAACCACGAGGCCTACACCCACTTCGCCCGGCCCTACATCCAGCCGCTGATCAACCGGCAGGTCGCCGACACGCTGCGTTCGTTCAACAGCCACTCGATGGAGCGCGTGCTGGCCTCCGACGTCAACCCGGCCATGAAGTCGCTCGGCCAGGTCGCCGACCAGGTGCGCGAGCAGCGCAAGCCGGCCGCCCTCACCAACCGCTTCCGCAAGCTGGAACATGAAATGTCCAGCGTCATCGAGAAGAACCTGAAGAGCATCGGCGATGCCCGCGACCAGTTCGTCGCCAACTGGGTGGATGCCGTCTATGGACCGCTGGGACTGGGCGCCTGGCTGCCACCGGAAGCGCCGGAGGAAAGCACTGCGCGGACCCGCGCCGAGCGCATCCTGGCCGCGGCCAGCGGTCGCCTGCAAACCCTCATCGACAAGGGCGGCTTCCCGGAAGGCGTGTGCCGGATGCTGGGGCTGGCCATCCAGCAACGGGGCGAACTGTCGCTACGCAGCGTGCGCCTGGCGCGGCTGGCGTCCGAGCAGGTGGACCGCTGGATTGCCGAAGGCCGCATCAGCGCGGGCCATGCCAAGGTGGACTGGGAAGGGACCTACGACCTGCAACGGCAGATCATCAGCCTGTTCCCGGTCGAGTCCGCCGAGACCCTGCCGCTGCTGCTGAGCAGCGAGAAGGACCAGGTACTCGCCGCGGAGCTGGTCGACTTCGTGCTGATGCGTGAAGGTGAGGAGCCGCCGGAAGACACCCTGGCCGACGACCTTGCACGCATCGGCACCAGCAAGCCGGCGGCGCGTCGCCGCAAGGCGGCCGCGGGCTGAAGCCTGATCTCCGCGCCGCCGGCAACGGGGGCGCGGAGATGACGGCACCAGACCCTCGCCGTCGCTGCTTCATCCGACTTTGCCGGACTCCTGCCTGACCTACTTGACCTTCTCCGGCCGGTTCAGCGCCTTGCTCAGGTGGTGGCTGTCGGGCAGGTAGCCTGACTCCAGGAAGACGTTCATCGACGCGGTGTTGTCCACCAGGATGCGCGCGTCGATCGCCTGCACTTCGGGCCGGTGCGCCATGATCCACTCCTCGCCGGCCAGCAGCAGCACGCCACCGCGCCCCTGGCCATGCCGGCCGGGCGCGAGGTAGATGGACACCGTGGCGATGCCGAAGGCAATGTCGTAGCGCAGCACGCCCACCGGGCCGATCTCGTCCTCGGCAATCAGCAGCACGCGGTCGGCATCCTCCAGGCTCTGGCGCATCCACTCCATGTGACGCGCTTTCGTGATCGGCCGCGCGTCCACCGCGTGACGGCGATTCACCTCGTGGTTGCGCCAGCTCAGCAGGTCGTCCGCGTCCTCCAGCGTGGCCACGCGCAACTGCATGTCGAAAGATTCCATCCGTGCCGCGACGCGCGCCGCGCCCTGCCCGTCGCACACCTCGGCCGCCTGACGCGACAACACCGACAACCAGTCCGGGCTGTGCGCCAGCGCGCGTACCAGGCCGGTCAGGGCGACGATGCTCTCCGCGGTGGCGCGTCCCAGGTGCACCGAACCGCCCAGCGCAGCGAGCGCCTCCGCCCCCTGGCTCTGCTTCTCGGTAAGGCTCAGCAGCACCGTCGGCAAGCCCAGCGCACAGCGCTCCCAGGCACTCGTACCGGCCGCGCCGATGGCCAGGTCCGCCGAGCGGTAGAGCTGCGTCATGTCCGCCACGTCCAGGTGCAGGTGCGCGTTCGGAAGCTCGGCGACCGATCGGGCCAGATCGCTGCCCTGCGCCGTTGCGCCCAGCACCACGTCCAGCGACAAGCCCTCGAACACCAGGGGGGCCAGCGCCGCCAGCACGAAGGCGCTTCCCCCGGTCGGGTCGGCGCCCCCGAACGCCACGAGCACGCGGCGCACCTTGCGGCGCACGGTCAGCGGCAACTCCCGCGCCGCGGCGAATTCCTGGCGCAACAGCGCATAGCGCGGCCCCAGCAGACGCAGCGCGCCCGGAGGCGCATGCAGCTGGTAACGCGGCGACTCGGAAACACCGGGGTTCTGATCGACCAGCAAGTCGCAGTCATGCGGGCGGTCATCCAGGTCGTCGATCACCGCGATGCGCTGCACCTGGCCACGCAGGCTGCTCTCCCAGCCGGCGTCCAGCGCGTAGTGGTCCACCACCAGCCAGTGCACGGTGCCGAGCGCTGCCAGCGCACGGCGGCTGTCCGCCGCATCGCGCGCCGCCGACACGCCCAGCCGTGGGTCGGCGCCTTCCTCGGCCTGGGCGGTGTCCATGGCGATCACGCTGATGCCCGCGGCCTGCAGGCGCTGCTTGACCGACGAGGGCATGTGGCGCACCAGGAAGGTCGCCGTCGCCCCACTGCGCATCAGTGCCTGCGCCAGTGCGAAGCAACGCATCGCATGGCCAAGGCCCAGCAGTTCGGAAGCATCGGTACGGAAGACGACGTGCATGGATGAACCCCGAGGGTTGGTGGCTGGATCAGCCGCCAATCGATACGACTGACAGACAGTGCGAATCTTCTCCCGCCTCATGCCCGCGGACAAGTTCCGGCAATGGTTTCTGTCGCGTTGCGCAAGGCCTCGCGCAATGTGCCCGGTGATGCGCCCGATGAATGTGACCGCTGCTTGTGGCCGCTGCTTGTGGCCGTCAAAGGGAGAAGCCGTCGTCCACGATCAGGTTCTGCCCCGTGACATGACGTCCCGCGTCCGACAGCAGGAACAGCAGTGCGCCGCTGATGTCGTCCGGGCTCAACATACCGGTACCTGCGGTGTGAGCCTTGTAGGCCGCCAGGAAGGAGTCCGGTTGCTTGTCGAGGATGCCACCCGGGCTCAGGCAGTTCACCCGCACGCCAGCCGGCTTGAACCACTGTGCGAGATAGCGCACCAGTTGCACGATGCCACCCTTGATGGCGGCGTACTCCACCGGCATGGTCATCGGCGTGCCTTCATACACTTCGAAGCGCGGTGCCATGCTGCCGTAGATGGAGCCCAGCAGGACGATGGACCCGCCCGCGCCACTCCCACCCTGCTGCTGGAAATGCAGGCCGAAGCGTTGCGCGACGAGGAAGTAGCCACCGAGATGCAGGCCCAGGTTCTCGCAGAAATCCGCGTAGGTCACCTGCTCCAGCCTGCGGCCGTACTGCGGGTTGCGCGGGTAGGCGCTGACCACCACAGAGTCGATGCGGCCGTGGCGTTGCTGCACGCTGGCGATCAGGGCATCCACCGACGCAGTGTCGGTGATGTCGACCGGTGCCGCCTCAGCGTGATGACCGTGCGCAACGATGTCGCGCACCACCGCCTCGGCGGCCTCCAGGCTGCGGTCGGCCACCACCACGCGCGCGCCCTCGGCAGCGCTCGCCATGCAGAAGCGTCGACCGAGCAGGCCTGCCCCGCCGACGATGACCACCACCTTGCCGCCGAGCATGCTCATCCGCTGGTTCCTCAGTTCGTCTTCCTGAATACCGGCTTGATGACCGGGCCTTCCAGATACCGGTCGACGCCCTCGTCCAGTGCCTTGCGATAGACCTTCAGCGCCGCGTCCAGCGCGCGCTCGGTCAATGCCAGCTCGGCGTCGCCGTGGCGCCAGCTCAACGCGATCCACGGCATCATCACGCCCTGGCGGATCATCTCCTGCGCGAACAGCGTGCGCAGCGGCAACGAGGCAGCGCCAGTGTCATCCAGCGTCATGTAGTACGGCGAGCAGGGAAAGCCACCCGCCCTGAAATGCTTCGCCACCCCGTTGGCGGCCGCCACCCGGTTCATCAGGTCGACCAGCTTCTTGCCGTACTCCCACAGGTGGTCGACCACATGCTCACGCTGCATGAAGTTCATGGTGGCGACGAAGGCCCCCAGCCCGCACATCTCGGCGCCATGCGTGGTCGACAGCAGGAACAGGCGCTCACGCCCCTCGAACTCGATGGAGCCCAGCTCCATGATCTCCCGCCGGCCGGCGATGCACGAGACCGAGAACCCGTTGGCCATCGCCTTGCCGAAGGTGCACAGGTCGGGCTTGATGCCATACAGGTACTGCGCGCCCTTCATGTGCCAGCGGAAGCCGGTGATCATCTCGTCCAGCACCAGCACGATGCCGTGGCGGTCGCACAGCGCACGCACGCCCTGCAGATAGCCATCCACCGGCGGTTCGGTGGTCGCCGGCTCCAGCACCACGCAGGCGATGCGGTTCGGGTTGGCGTCGATCAGCGCGGCCAGCGAATCGAGGTCGTTGTACTTGAACAGCTTGGTCTGCGCGATGGTCTCCTGCGGGATGCCGCGGGTGACCGGCGTGGAGCCGATGAACCAGTCGTCGTAGGAGAAGAACGGATGCTCCACGCAGCGTGCCACCAGGTCGCGGCCGGTGTAGGCACGCGCCAGCTTCACCGCAGCGGACACCGAGGTCGAGCCGTTCTTGGTGAACTTCACCATGTCCACCGAATCGATCAGCGACACCAGCAGCTCGGCCGCCTCCAGCTCGATCATCGAGGCACGCGTCAGGTTGTTGCCGTTGCGGATCTGCGCGAGGGCCGCGTTGTCGATCTCCGGTTCCGCGTAGCCGATGTTCACCGCCCGCAGCGCCATGCCGTAGTCGAGGTAGCGCTTGCCTTCCGGGTCGAAGACATAGGCACCCTCGCCACGCGCGAGGATCTGCGGCGCGTTGGACGGATGCTGGTCGAATCCACGCGAGTAGGTGTGCGCGCCGCCGGGAATCACGCGCAGCAGGCGTTCCTGGTAGTTCATGCTTGCGTCCTTCTCGTTCACTTTCACTCGCCCAGACCCATGTGGGTCATGATCGATTCCACATGCAGGAAGTCGACGATGTCGTCGATCTCCGGCGACTTCCATTTCGGCACCTCGTAGCCCGCCGTGTTCGCCTGGCAGAAGGTGCGGTCGGCCAGCAGCGTGTCGATGCGCGACGCGTACATCGTGCCCTCCAGGAAGAACAGCGGTTCCAGTTCCTGCCGGCGCAGCACCTTGAAGCCACCGGGCTGGGTGGAGTGCAGCAGGCCCCTGTCCGACATGCCGAACATGAAGGCCGGGTGGATGCTCTCCGCGCTGCATACGCTGACCACCGAGTCCGCGCGCGAATCGCGCATCAGCGCCAGCGCACTGTCGATGTCCTTCGTTTCGCGCAGCGGCGAGGTCGGCTCCAGCAGCGCGATGAGGTCGAAACGCTGGCCCTGCTCGGCGAGGAACTGCAGCGCGTGCTCCACCACGTCCACCGAGGTCGCCGTATCCGACGCCAGTTCCGGCGGGCGTAGGAACGGCACGCTGACACCATGGCGGCGGCCGACTTCGGCGATCTCCTCGCTGTCGGTACTCAGTACCAGCGCGTCCAGATAGACGGAGGCCTTCGCCACGTCCGCCGTCCACGCCAGCAGCGGCTTGCCGCGCAGCATGCGGATATTCTTGCCGGGCAGCCCCTTGGAGCCGCCGCGGGCAGTAATGAGGCCGAGGACACGCAGGCCGTCGATCATGTTGATGCTCCTGCAGACGTACGAACCGGCCCGGCCGGATCGAAAGCCCGTTCCCGCACGCTGCGCTCGTTGGGCAGCATGCGGAGGTTGGGGTACTGGCCGACGACGACCGAGTCGGCCGGCACGTCGGTATTGAGGACGAAAGTATTGGCGCCGATCACCACGTTGTCGCCCAGCGTGCAATCGCCCAGCACGCTGCTGCGCGAAAAGAGGATGGTGCCCTCGCCGAAGCGCGGGTAGATGCCGGCCTCGTCGGCACCGACGCTGCAGTTCTGGTAGACCATCAGGTAGTTGCCGTAGTCCGCGCGCCCCAGCACCGTGCCGACGGGGTGCACCAGGCGGAATGCCTCCGGCATCTGCACCGCGAAGTACAGGTCCAGGCCATGCAGGATCTTGTTCAGGTAGAACAGCCGCGTCGCCAGCGCCTCCTCGCCATCCTCCCTCCATGCCGTGTTGGCCAGCAGGTACAGGAAGGCCGCCATCTGGTCGCCGTTGAGGTGATCGAAGCGCAGGCTGTCGCCTTCGCGGAAGTACTTGCGGTGGATGCTGCCGAAGCAATGCTCGGCACGATCCAGCGCACGGTCCAGCCATCGTTCCGGCGATGGAATCGCACAGCCGTCCGGGATGTGATGTTGCAGCAGCGCGCGCAGATAGGCGGTGAGCTGGTCCCTGGGGAGGGAGAGGTGGAACATCATCTGCGTGCCCCTCCTGCTTCATGACCTTTGCGCGCGTCGATGTGTTGGGCTTCGCTAGGCTCAGCCCAACCTACGAAATTGAATCGCACTTTGCCCGAGCAGGGGCTTAGCGGTTCTTGCCAACGCAGACTGAACGTCACTGGATTCCCGCTTTCGCGGGAATGACGGAGCCAAGCGAGCGGACTTACGTATCCGGAGCGGCGCGTATGTGACGGACGACAAGTGGAGCGAACGTCCACGCCACACCTATGAGTGGCGATCTGGCACAGTCCCCGATCCCCTCTGTAGCCGCCGAGCAGCGCAGCGGTGACGGGGAATCGCGCGTAGCGCGACGGCGAGGATGTCTGAGCGCGCAGCGCGAGTTCCGCAGCCGCCCGGCGCCGCGAGCAGCGCGGGGAACCGTGCGCCAGCACGGCGGCGTAAGCGGGGCGGCTTTCTTTGGGTCCTTTCTTTGTCCGCACAAAGAAAGTACCTCGCCCGCCGGGGCGAACTCCCGGCTCGGCGCAAGGCGCAACCACAACACCCTCGGCGGGAGCCGGTAGAACGACAACCAACGTCACTGGACTACCGCCCTTCGACAAGCTCAGGGAACGGCGGGCATGACGGCGAACGAACGCGTGACAGGCGTTCATTTCAACACCCGCAGCGGAATCTTCAGATTGCGCAGGTAGCTCCGCGCGCGGATCGGGTTGTTGTCACCGAAGTGGAACAGGCTCGCACACGCCACTGCCGACACCGCCGTCTGCTGCAGCGCTTCAGCCAGATGCATGAAGTGCCCCGCCCCGCCACACACGATGACCGGCACCGGCACCGCGTCCGCCACCTGCGCCGCCATGTCCAGGTCGTAGCCTTCCATGCAACCGTCGCGGTCGATGCAATTGAGGAAGATCTCACCGGCGCCCTGCTCCGCAAAGGACTTCGCCAGCGCGACCGGGTGATGCTCCGTCGCCTCGGTGCCGCAATGCAACCAGACGCGTGCATCCGCACCGCTGCCACGGTAGTCGATGCCGGCCAGCACGCACTGCGCGCCGAACATCTCGGCGGCGGCGCGGATCAGGCCCGGTTGCTTCACGGCGGCAGTGGTGATGACCACCTTGTCGGCCCCCGCGCGCAGCAGTTCGCGTACGTCGTCGGTGCTGGTCACGCCCCCCCCCACGGTGAGCGGCATGAAGCTCTCGGTCGCCGCGTTGCGCACGATGTCGACCAGCGCGCCGCGACTCTGCAGGCTGGCCTGGATGTCGAGGAACACCAGCTCGTCGGCATCCTGCGCGTTGTAGATGCGCACAGCACCCTTCGGGTCGCCAGTGTCGCGATAGTCCTTGAACTGACGACCCTTCACCATGCGGCCGTCCTTCAGCAGCAACACGGGGATCACGCGCTTCTTCACCAAGGCAGCGCACTCCCCACGGTGTCGCTGCCGTCCCAGGCCGCGAAGTTGTCCAGCAGCTTGAGGCCGACGGCCTGGCTCTTCTCCGGGTGGAACTGCATGCCGGCCACGTTGGCGCGCGCCACGCTGGCCACCACGCGACCACCGTGGTCCACGCGGGCCAGCACGTCGGCATCGTCTTCGGGCACGCAGTGATAGGAATGCACGAAGTAGAAGTCCACGTGGTCCTTCACGCCGGCATGCAGGGGGTGACGGCGCGCATGGTCCAGCGTGTTCCAGCCCACGTGCGGCAGGCGGTTGGGCGGGGTCGGTTTCATCAGCACGACCTGCCCCGGTACCAGGCCCAGGCCCTGCGTGTCGCCGTGCTCCTCGCCGCGATCGAACAGCAGCTGCATGCCCAGGCAGATGCCCAGCATGGGTTTGCCGCTGGCCGCGACTTCACGCAACACCGGTGACCAGCCACGCTCGTCCAGGTTGCGCATGGCCTGCGCGAAGGAACCGACGCCCGGCAGCAGGATGCGTTCGAAACCCGCGGCCTCATGCGGGTCATCGAAGATGCGCGCGGCGTGGCCCAGGTGTTCGAACGCGTTGCGTACCGAACCCAGGTTGCCCATGCCGTAGTCGACGATGCCGATCATTGTCTGTATGTGAAAGGTGAAACGTGAAAGGTGAAACGTGACCCTCGATGGAAGGACTCTCGACGGAGCGGGTCTTTGCGTTTCACGTTTCACGTTTCACATTTCACCATCCTCACTTCTTCCGATTGTCCTCGGCCCCACGTACGTGTGTGAAATGTGAAACGTGGCCCTCGATGTGAGGAACCCCGACGAAGCCGGGTCTCTTACGTTTCACATTTCACCTTTCACGTTTCACGTTTCACGCCCCTTCACTTCTTCCGGTTGTCCTCGCGGTACCACTTCACGTAGTCCCAGGTCGGCTTGGCCTGGCCTTCCTTCTCGAAGTCGTGGCGGTAAGGCGGGATGGCGGTGGCGGTGACGATCTTGCGGAACTCGTCCTCCTCCAGCCCCATGTATTCCAGGAACACGTCCAGCGACGGCGGACGCTGGCCGTCGAACTGTTCGTCGATGCGCGCGGCCTCGTCGCTCTCCATGCGGCCGTTGCGCACGTGGAAGGCATTGATCTGCGCCACGCGGCTGTAGCCGCGCTTGATGAACTTGATGTAGTCACGCGTGCCCTGCATGAAGCACTCGATCTTCTCGCCGTGCGCGTTGATCTCTTCCGGCACGCCTTCCAGTTCATCCGACTGCCAGCCCAGCTCGCTCTTGATGATCTCGGTGTTGCGCGTGTAGTCCCACGGGATGAAGCTGCCCAGCGGCACGGACACGTAGCCCAGCGCCTTCAGCTCCTTCACGTCGGGGAAGGTGTAGGGAATCAGGTCGCGCTTGTCGACCGGGTTCTCCGGCGAGTCGATCATGCCGTGCATGTCTTCGGCGGTGATGCCGAGGGTGCGCAGCATGTTGAATTTCTTGTCGTCCTCGTACTCGATCTCGTCATTCAGGTAGTCGTAGTACGCGGTGATCTCCGCCTGTGGCTCGCCCCAGAACACCAGCGGCACCTTGTAGCGCAAGGCCACCCGCAGCGGGTAGGAGTAGATGCCGGTGTGGCAGTGCCAGCAGAAATCCGTCTTGCGGAGGAAGGCCTCCAGCATCAGCCGCTTCACCACCTTCCAGTTCGGGGTGAACTCCAGCACGTCGACACCCAGCTTCTTGAAGGTGCGCTGGTTGTTGTCCTGGATCACCTGGCGCATGAAGCCGTGGTTGAAGCGCACCACCAGCGGTTTCAGCTTGTACTGCGTCACCAGGTACCAGAGCTGGAAGGTGCTGTCCTTGCCGCCACTGAAGGGGATGATGCAGTCGTACTCGTACTTGCCGCGGAACTTCTCCACCAGGCGGTCGAGCAGCTGCTTGCGCTCGCCCCAGTCGATGGCGCCCTGCTTGTGTTCGGCGCTGCGGCAGATGTTGCAGATGCCTTCCTCGTCGAACTCGATGGTCTCGTAGGTCTCCGGGAGGAGGCAGCGTCTGCAGCGGCGAAGGGATCCGGGAAGCATTTTTTCGTTACCTGTTTTTCGTCTGGTGTCCGGCTGATGCGCGGGGGCTCAGCCCGGGAACACGCTCTGGTATTCCTCGTGGGCACGCTGGAAGTCCTCCAGCCGCCCGATGTCCAGCCAGTATTCCTGTATGGGGAAGCCACCCACCGGCAGGCCGCGCTGCATCACGCGCTCGAACAGCATCGGCATGTCGAAGTATTCGTCCGCCGGGATCGCATCCAGCAGCTCCGGGTTCAGCACGTAGATGCCTGCGTTGACCTGCACCTTGCTGCTGGGTTTCTCGACGATGCTCTGCAGGCGCCCGTGGTCCACGTTCACCACGCCGTAGGGAATGGTATGGGTGAACTCGCGGGTGCACATGGTGGCGGCCACGCGGCTTTCCACATGGTGGTCGACCAAGGTGGTGAATGACATGCGGGTCAGGATGTCGCCGTTCATCACGATGACGGGCAGCGTCGGCCGTTCCGGCAGCATGGACAGGCAGCCCGCCGTGCCCATGCGCTTGGTCTCGCGCAGGTAGGTGATGTTCACCCCCCAGGCGCTGCCATCGCCGAAGTGGTCGACGACCATTTCGGCCTTGTAGTTCACCGAGATGTAGAAGTTGCGGAAGCCGCTGTCCACGAAGTTGCCGAGAATGCTCTCCAGGATGGGCCGGTCGCCCACGTTGAGCAGCGGCTTGGGGCGCACGTCGGTCAGCGGGCCCAGGCGGGAGCCGAGGCCACCGGCCATCAGCACCACCGGGTTGTCGCGCCGCGCCGGGCGGATCAGCGAGGCCAGGGTCTGCACACCGACCAGCATGCCCTGCTCGTCCACCAGCGGCACCTGCTGGATGCGCTGGCGCTTCATCATCAGCAGGATGTCGCCCGGCAACTCGCCGGTGCGTGCGACGACGGGCTTCGGGTTCATGATGGTGCCGACGGAAGCATCGAGCTGCGCGCCCACCAGGATGCCGCGGCGCACGTCACCGTCGGTCACCGTGCCGAGCAGGCGGCCGGCCTCGCTGATCACCAGGGCGATCTGCATGGCACCGGCGTCGATGGCATGCACCGCATCGCGGATGCTCTGGTGCGGCAGGACCAACGCCCTCTTCCACTCTTGCTCGCTCATCGCCCCGCCTGTTGGCCTTGTTGGCTCGGTTGCAACATTCCGTGGGCCTGTTCAACGCTCACGCGCCGGCACGCCCACCACCTTGGTGTCGCGGCCCACGTCGTAGATCACCACCGCGCCCGCTGCCACCAGCGCACGCGGGCCGATCTGGATACCTTGAATAACGGTCGCACCCGTGCCGACATGAGCGGCCTCGCCCACCACCACCTCGCCGGACAGCACTGCACCGCTGGCCACATGCACGTGGTCGCCGAGCCGGCAGCCGTGATCGACGATGGCGCCGGTGTTCACCAGCACGTTCTCGCCCAGTTGCGCGCCACTCTGCACGATGGCACCGGCCATGATCTGCACGCCCTCACCCAGGCGCACGTCGGCCGCGACGATGGCCCGTGGGTGGATGACGCTGGCAAACCGGTAGCCCTTGCGCCTGAACAACTCGAACACGCGGCCGCGTGGCCCGGAGTCACCCACCGAGCCCAGCCCGTTCACCAGCGCCACGTCGTCCGGCTTGTAGTCGCGCAGCAGGTCTTCGTCGTTGCCGATCACCGGCACGCCGTGCAGCGTGACGCCATGCAGTTGTTCGTGGGCATCGCAGAAGCCCAGCACTTCCACGGCAGCCGCCTGGCGCAGCGCATCCAGCAACACGCGGCCATGACCACCGGCACCGATGATCACCACGCGCGCGGGATGGGCTGCCTGGGCGTTCATCCCTGCTCGCTTTGCTGCGGAAGGTCGAGCGAGGCGTCGCGGATGGCTTCGTCCTCGGCATAGGCACGCGTCGCAGTACGGCCGATCCAGTCCCAGAAGTGGATGGCCGGCACGCCACCGCCACGCTTCACGGCCAGGTTGGCTTCGGTGAAGGACTCCCCCTTGCGGATCGGCGCCGCCGCCACCAGGCCGCGACGCGCCACGGCGCGGTTGGACAGCTCCACCGCGGCCGGCGCCTTTACGGCGCTACCCAGGATGTGCTGCACCTCGCGCAGGCCCTGCACCAGCGCGTGCAGTTCGTCCGGCGACAGCGAGGCGACGTGGTCCGGCCCCGGCAGGGACTTGTCCAGCGTGAAGTGTTTTTCCACCACCACGGCCCCGCGCGCCGCCGCCGCCAGCGCGGCGGAAATGCCGGGCGTGTGGTCGGACAGGCCGACCGGCAGGGAAAAGGCTTGGGCCAAGGTATCCATGGCTCTCAAGTTAACCTGATCGAAAGGGGTCGGATACTCGGTGGTGCAATGTAAAAGCGTCACTTTTCCGGCGAGTGCGGCCTGCCCGGCAGCGCTGGCCCAGGCTGCCTGGAAGGCGTCCGTCCCCGGCCGTGCGTCCGGCGCGGCGCTGTAGCCGAAGGCCAGCACCGCCAGCGCGGCCTCCACCTCGGCCAGCGTGGACATGCCGGTGGACAGGATGAGCGGCAGCCCGCTGCGCGCCGCCGCCAGCAGCAACTGGGCATTGGTCAGGTCGCCGGAGCCCAGCTTCAGGCGGGCGACACCCAGCTTCTTCACCAGGAAATCCAGGCTGTCCACGTCGAAGGGCGTGGACATGAACTCCACGCCACGCGCCCTGGCATGCGCCACCAGCGCGTCATGGGCGGCCTCGTCCAGTTCCAGCTTCTTCAGCATGGCCAGCTGGCCGCCGGCTTCACCCGCGCGTTCCGCCTCGGCGACGCCGGTGTTCACCACCTGGTAGTCGGCCTTGCGGGCCGCAGCCGTCACCAGCTTCGCGGCCTGGAAGGTCTGGAACTTGACCGCGTCCGCCCCCGCCTCGGCCGCCAGGTCGATCAACCGCCGCGCCATGTCCAGCGAGCCGTTGTGATTGACGCCGGCTTCGGCGATGACAAAGACCTGGGGATGTTTCATGAATCGCACCTTTGAAGTCGGGACGCGGCGTGCAACAGCCGCCTCCCCTTGTTCACGGCAGATCGTGGAAGTGTTTGACCACGACGCCTTGCAGGGATTGCATGCGCAGCACGTCCGCGATGCGTTGCGCGGCGCCGGGCGTGCCGTACGGCGTTTCGCGCTGCGCGGCGATGGCGCGGTGGGCCGGGCTCAATGCCTGCGTCACGGCGTCGCGGATCGCCTCCGTCGTCGCGGCGCAGGAAATCACCGACGGCGCACAGGGCCGGCCCCGCTGGCGCTCGCCCACGTTCACGCTGGGCGTGCCGATGGCAGGCGCTTCCAGCAGGCCGCTGGAGGAATTGCCGACCACCACGTCCGCCCAGCGCATGGCGCTGAGGTAACGCAACTGGCCCAGCGATGCGCGCAGCAGCACGCGGTCCGGTCGGGCCGCAGCGAAAGCCTCCAGCTCACGCTCCACCGCCTCGCGCCCGGGGTCGGCATTCGCCCCGGTAAGGATGATGCGCGCGCCGGGAAAGCCCTCCAGCGCCGCCAGCAACGCCCGGCAATCCGCCGCCGAGTCCTCGCCCAGCGTCACCGGGTGATAGGTGACCAGAAAGCACGGCGCGGCGGTTTGCGCGGCGTCATGCAAAGGGAAATCCAGCTGGGCGGCGAGTTCCCCCTCGCCCAGCAAAGGCAGTTGCGCGATGTTGTCCAGCCCGGTCGCCCCCACCACGAACACCCGCTCAGGCGCCTCGCCCATCTGGATGACGCGGCGGCGGAAGTCCTCCGCCGCCACGAAATGCAGGTGCGACAGCTTGGTCAGCGCATGGCGCACCGCGTCGTCCACTGCCCCCTCGGTGGTCTCGCCACCGTGGATGTGGGCAACGGGAACGCGCGCCAGCAGCGCCGCCTGCGCAGCCGCCAGCAGCTCGTAGCGGTCACCCAGGATCACCATCAGGTCCGGCTGCAGGCGCTGCAGCGCCTCCGCGAAACCGATGGTCGCGTGCCCCAGCGAGCGCGTGACGCCGGCCGGACTGTCGTCACCCAGGTCCATCACCACCCGGGCCGCGATGTCGAAGCCATCCGCCTCGATCTGCTGCACCGTCAGGCCGTGACGATCCGACAGGTGCGCCCCGCTGACGATGACCTGCAGGGCCACGGCCGGGTCGGCCTGCAGGGCCTTCATCAGCCAGTACAACAGGCCGTACTCGGCGCGGGTGGCGGTGACGACGGCGATCTTGCGGGGGGTGGTCATGGTGTCAGGCTGTCTTTCACCACGAAGGGCGCGAAGAAAGGCGAAGGAGCGCGAAGTTGCCAGACCGTCGGTTGGATTGAGTGCGGCGAATCGCAGAAGGCGGTAGGTTGGGTTGAGCGTAGCGAAGCCCAACACTCGAAGCTGAATGAGCAGCCTTCGATGCAAGCCGCTGTTGGGCTTCGCGTTGCTCAACCCAACCTACGCCGATCATCGTTGCTGCACGCTGTGCGTAGGGTGGGTTCGCGAAGCAACCCACCGTTTTTCGTACGCTCATCACAGCAGCGCAAGCCAGCGGTGGGTTATCGCCGGGTTTGGCAAGCTCGTCCGAACCCATCCTACGGGGTCCCGGGTATGCAACGGCTGTGCGAGGAATGACGCGACCCGGATCGACAAGCGCATCCATCACACCCGCCCCAACTGCGGCGAACTCGGCAAGTTGATGAGCCTGCGGGCCAGCGCCTCGGCCACCGGCAGCGCTGCGCGCGGGCAGTCAGCGTACATCGGCAGGGTGTGCAGCAGGTCCCAGGCCGGGCGGGTCATGATGCCCAGCTCGTTGGTGGCCTGCAGCACAGCATCGCGCAGCTCGCAGGAAGCACTGGCCGTACTGCCACGCGCTTCGTCCAGCAGCACGGCGCACAGCCAGTAGTTGCTGCAGGTGTCGGCTGGCTCTGCCACGAACTTCAGCCCGGCCACGTCGTGCAAGGCCTCGCGGTAACGCGCGGCCAGCGCCCGCTTCTCCTCCACGAAAGCCGGCAGGCGCGTCAGTTGGGCGCAACCCAGCGCCGCGTTCAGGTTGGGCATGCGGTAGTTATAGCCCGCCTCGTCATGCTGGAACGTCCAGCCACGCCCGACGCGCGCCGTGGTGGTGATGTGGCGGGCGCGCTCCGCCAGCTTCGCGTCCTCGGTGAGGATCGCCCCCCCACCGCCCGTGGTGATGATCTTGTTGCCGTTGAAGCTCAGCGCCGAGATGCGTCCCGCGCGGCCGGTGTGCCGACCCTTGTAGACAGAGCCTAACGACTCCGCCGCGTCTTCCACCAGCGGGATGTGCCAGCGCTCCGACAACGCCACCAGCGCGTCGAGGTCCACCGGATGGCCGAAGGTGTGCATCGGCACGATGGCCGCCAGCGGCGCACCCGTCTCACGGTTACGCCAGCCTTCCTTCGACGCCACTGCGACATGCCGCAGGTGCTCGTCCATCGCCGCGGCATCCAGGCCCAACGAGGTGAACTCACTATCCACGAAGTGCGGCCGCGCGCCGCAATAGGTCGCCGCGTTCGCCGTGGCGACGAAACTCAGCGCCGGCATCAACACCTCATCGCCCTGCTCCACGCCCGCCAGCTTCAAGGCGATGTGCAGCGCCGCCGTGCCGTTCACCACCGCCACGACATGCGAAGCGCCAGTGTAGGCCGCCAGCTCCTGCTCGAAGCGATCGACGTACTTGCCGATGCTGGAGACGTAGCCGGAATCCAGGCAGTCGAGCAGCGCCTGCCGCTCGGCGAGACCGAACTCGGGCTCGTGCAGGGCAATGCGCTCGCGTTCGGGGAGAACGCGGCGGAGGGCTTCGATCAGTGCGGGGAGATCCAACGGCGTGTGCAAGAGAAGCGCTTTCTATGTGCGGCCAATCGTCCGCTGAGTCACCAACCAAACCGTAGGGCGCAATAAGCGAAGCGCATTGCGCCGCATGCCCAGCGATCAATCATTCGGCGCAATGCTATTGCGCCCTACACCTATTGCAGGAACCAAGGCAAGTTGAAGCCGACATGAGCAGCAAGCTTCACTGGCAATCCAACGCCTAGCCAAATCAACCCAAAGCCACATCCAAACAGGAAAGCCGTGAAGACCACATTCAGCTTGGGATTGAAATGCCCCCAGACACCCGCAATAACCAGAAGGAAAACGCCAACTCCGATCAAAGTTCCACGCCCCATGCGCACGGCACGCGGATTGGGTTCATCAGCTTCCTTCAATTCAAACTCAGGTATGGTCATCGTCATCCGGCGCAATGCCTATTGCTCCCTATGCGGATATGAACACCTTCGCCGATCATGGCAATGGGGGCCGTGACAGTGCAGTCATTAGCACACTGATCGCATGACGAAAATTTGATAGTTGTCCTTTGATCCCGTAGGCCCATTTTTGTCCGTGGAAAAGATTGTTTCTCAGTCGATAGATAACAATAAGCAGAGAAACAACGGTGGCATTGGGAGCGTCGAGTTTGCGTGAAATCACGTCAGAGACCAGTCCCGGCATGTCTCGCTGACGGAGATTCAGCATGTCAAAGCTAGCGTTCAGCGCACCACCGACTTCATACCGGTTCCGGAAATACTCAAGCTCGTTCAAGAAGTCGGCTGCGTCCAACAAGCCCAAACCCTCCCAGTGATCCACCAGCGCCTGAATCTTGTTCGCGGAGGCACTTCCTCTTAGAGACGTTCCTTCGAAGAAACTCCACAAAAGAGAGAAGTCTCTGATGGCCTCTGTCTCTTCATCGGACAGGTCGGCATAACCAAAAGCATTTGCTTTGAGCCAAGCATCTACTGTCATCTCAGAACCTAAATGTTGTACTGCCCCACCTTGTACCGCCCCAGGTTCCCTGCCTGCGTGAACCACGCAATCGTCTCTCCCAGCCCCCGTTTGAAGCCTTCCAGTCCGCCGTATTCCGGCCGCCAGCCCATGCGCTCCTCCGCTTTCGCGTAGCTGGCGAAGAGGCGTTCGACTTCGCTGTCGGCGGGGCGCAGGCGTTGTTCGTCGGTGACGATCTCTATGTCGGCGCCCATCAACTCCGCAATCGCGCGGGCGGTGTCGCCGATGGAGATCTCGAAGCCGCTGCCGGTGTTGGTGACGGTGCCGATGGTCTGGTCGGATTCCAGCGCGGCGATGAAGCCGCGGGCGGTGTCGGCGACGAACGAGAAGTCGCGCGTCGGCGTCAGCGCGCCGAGCTTGATGCGGCGCTCGCCGCTGGCGATCTGGGTGATGACGGTGGGAATGACGGCGCGGGCGCTCTGGCGCGGGCCGTAGGTGTTGAAGGGGCGCAGCACGGCGACGGGTGTGCCGAAGGCGGCGTGGAAGGACAGCGCGAGCGCGTCGGCGCCGATCTTGGTGGCGGAGTACGGCGACTGGCCTTGCAGCGGATGTTCCTCGGTGATCGGCACGAAGCGCGCGCTGCCATACACCTCGCTGGTGGAGGTGACCACCACCTTGCTGACGCCGAGGTCGCGCGCGGCCTGCACGATGTTGAGCGTGCCCTTGACGTTGGTGTCGACGTAGGTGTCCGGCGAGTGGTAGCTGTAGGGAATGGCGATCAGCGCGGCGAGGTGCAGCACGGCGTCACAGCCCTGCATGGCGGTGCGCACGCCGTGCGGGTCGCGCACGTCGCCGGCGAAGACTTCGAATTTGCCCTTCACGTCCGGCGCCGCTTCGTCCAGCCAGCCCCAGCTGTTGAAGGAGTTGTAGAGCACGAAGGCGCGCACGTCGTAGCCGGCGCGCACCAGGGCTTCGGTGAGGTGGGAGCCGATGAAGCCGTCGGCGCCGGTGATGAGGACTTTTCGGGTCATGTTCGAGTCCGACAAGCGGCACCGTAATTTCCGCCCTTCGACAAGCTCAGGGAACGGCGGGGATGGCGCGAATAGCGAATCCAGGCGGGCGAGCGCGGAAGCTCGGAAGCCGATGTTCCATGCAGGCTGCTTTCAGAACGAACGTCGCCCCCAGGCGTGGCGATCCGGCACGCCCCCCCATCCCCTCTGTAGCCGCCGAGCAGCGCAGGCAAGCCGAGGGATCGCGCGTAGCGCGACGGCGAGCATGTTTGAGCACCAAAGGCCGAGCGAAGCGACAGACTGAGGGCGAGTTGCGGAGCCGCTCGGCTTGTCGAGCAGCGCAGGGCACCGCGCTTCAGCGCGGCGGCGCAAGCGGGGCGGCTTTCTTTGGGTACTTTCTTTGTCCGTACAAAGAAAGTACCTCGCCCGCCGGGGCGAACTCCCGGCTCGGCGCAACGTAAAGCCACCGGCCCTTCGGCGGGAGCCGGCACAACACCAAGAGCACAAAACAAAGTCGCTGGATTCCCGCTTTCGCGGGAATGACGGGGCGTGAGGGCGGTGGTGATCGGGGCGGTGATCGCTGCGGCGGTCACGAAAGCTGCGTTCAATTGACTGCCACCTTCTGACGCCCCTTGTTGTATTCCTTCCGTTCCGCACCGACTTCATGGAGCTGCGCCAGCGCGGCCGACGCCGCATCGATGAAACGCAGCATCAGGTCGAAGCCGAAGCGACCGAACTCGGTGGCCTTCTCGTCGGTGGCGCAGAGGCTGACGCAGTCGTAGAAGAAACGGCCCATGTGCAGCATGGAGCCGCGCATCAGCGGAAATATCTGCGTGGACTGGTGCTTGGCCTGGAAGAAGTAGTAGTGGATGTCGTACAGGCGATCCACCACGTCCATCTTGGTCTTCAGCTCGGGATCGTCGCGGAACTCGCCATTGACGATGCGGGTGAGGTCCTCGCGCACGGCCTTGAGCTGCACCTCCAGCATGGACAGGTTTTCCAGCGGATCGCGGCTGTAGTCCTGGGTGAAGGCGGTCATCACGGCGGCCAGCGTGGCCTGCTTGGTGGCGGGCGTGGCGTCGATGTGGAAGTCCTCGGGCTTCAGCGGCTGGGCGCCCTTGATCAGCGCGCCGTCGTTGAGGTTGAAGACCTGCGGGCCGGGATGCTCCTTGATGGTCATGGCCATCGAGTCGCGCGAGTGCATGAAGATCTCGGTGGAGAGCATGTCGCCGCCGAAGTTGGCCTCGACGGTGCGGGCAGTGTCTTCCTTGTGCTCGGCGTGCACGTTGTCCACGTACTTCATGAGACCGGGGTCGATCTCGACTTCCTCGTCGTAGTAGATGGACGACTTGGCGTGGTGGCGCTTCTCGTCGCGGAAGCCGAAGTCCACCCCGGCCAGGAAGATCTTGCTGAAACCCAGCTTGAGCGCGAGGCCGACGCCGCCGTTGGTGCAGGTCGGGCCGCTGCGGAAGTGCGGATACTCGTTGAAGAAATCGCCCACCGCCGTGCCGAGGTCGGTTTCCTTGAAGAACACCAGCGGCGTGGTGGTCAGCTCGAAGACGTCGGGGTGCATGATGGTCAGCGCGATGATCGGCACGTCGGCGATGAAGGCCTTGGTGACCGGGTCTTCCAGGAAGCGGCAGGTCAGCAGGGTGCGTTCGATCTCGACGTGGAAGTCCGGCTTGATGCCTTCGCGCGCCAGGGCGGTGACGGCACTGCCGCAGCTGAACACCACCATGCGCTCGCGGTTGGCCTTGAGCAGCGGGACCAGGGTGTCGAGCGACGGCCCGGCACCGATGACCACGGCCACCGAATCCTGCGGCATGTCCAGCGGCGCGCGCGTGAAGGCCGGCGGGTGGTCGACGCCGTTTTCCACGGCCTGCTTCAGGCCGACAATCTCGTCGTCCAGGAAGCCCCAGCCGCGGTACAGCGTCCACAGGTCGCGCTGCAGCGTGCCCCACAGGGTGCGGACCTTCTCCGAGTCGTAGTCGTTGAAGAACAGGCCGGCGCCCTGGACGTAGTACGGCGGCCAGTTGTTGTAGATGACGTGGCGCAACTGGTCGGCCAGGATGTCGGGATCTTCGTCGCAGGCCATCGAGAAGTGGAAACCGGTGCGCGCGAAGCGCTGCGCCAGCAGCACGTAGTCCACCAGGTACAGCGACAGGTTGAGCCGCGCGATGTCGGTGTCGACGATGAACAGGTGGCGCATCTCGTAGTCGTCCACCAGGCGGTCGAGGTGCCAGCCGTAGCCGCTGCCGAACACGATGGCGATGGGCAGCTTCTTGTCGCCGAAATCCGCCAGGGTGAGGCGCTCGCCTTCACCCGCCGTCATGTCCATGAAGGTCTGGACCAGTTCGGTGCGGTATTCCTTCTCTATATAGGTATGGAAGTACGGGATGTCCTGGTGGGGCGCGACGTTGTACAGGTCGTTCAGGTAAGCGGTGTCCACGACGATGCGCGGGCGGGTCTTCGGGTTGTCGAAGACCGACATGAGGATCTTGCCCAGCTCCACGTGATCCTTGGCGTCACCGTGGTGGCGGCCGGAGTAGATGGTCATCTCGGCATTCGGGCCGACGGTGAAGGGAGCGGGCAGCTCCCGGCCCATGATCTTCTCGAAGACGCGGGGGAAGTTCTTCTGGAGGAAGAAGAGATTGGCCTGGTAAGTGGCCATCAGCTTCTGGATGTAGGCCTCCTGGAGGGTGGTCCAGCCTTCCTCGATACCGCCGGGTGCCGGCTGCTGAGGGGGTGTCTGCGTCATCGTCTTCCCGATCTATACCAACGCTGCGCTGGCATCTGGGTGCATGGGGTCATGCCAGCGCGGGCGCGCAGACACGATTCTTTTCACGTATTTGACCGACATGCGGGGCACGGACGCAATCCGGGCTTAACCGTGTTATCGGCGACCGTTTCTTGAAACTTGAGCCGTCAGGGGCCTATTTACAGCAAGGCAGGCCACCCGGAAACCCGCGCCATTGCTTGCTTTGCGGGCAGCCCTCTGACGCATGAAAAAAATATCTCTGCCTGAAGGCCAGCGTAACCCTGAAGTGAGGGGCTTTTCCGTCGTTATTTGGCTCATGGCTAGGGACTGGCTGGCACGAATGACCAGCCGCCCACGAGCCAACGGAACAGGCAAGAGCGTCGCAAGGCGATGAAGCAGCCAGACCGAAGTGGGAAACGCAACCATAAAGGAAATGCATCATGGCTATGACCATCAACACCAATGTGTCCTCGCTGAATTCCCAGCGCGCACTTAACGGTACCCAGAACTCGCTCTCTACCTCGCTGGAACGCCTGTCCTCCGGCCTGCGCATCAACAGTGCCAAGGATGACGCCGCCGGCCTCGCCGTCGCAGAACGCATCAAGGCACAGGTGAACGGCTTCAACGTCGCGATCCGCAACGCCAACGACGCCATCTCGCTGATGCAGGTGGCCGACGGTGGCGCCTCCCAGGTGTCCGACAACATCCAGCGGATGCGTGAGCTGGCCGTGCAGGCCGCCAACGGCACCCTGAACAGCGGCGACCGCGCCAACCTGCAAGTGGAATTCGCCGCCCTGTCGTCTGAAATCAGCCGCCTGGGTGAAGCGACCAAGTTCAACAACATCGCCGTGTCCAACGCCTCGACGACCTTCACCTTCCAGGTGGGCGCCGGCACCACGACGAACGACCAGATCACCGTGTCCGTCGCCGACGTGCGTGGCTCCACGCTGGGTATCGGTACGACGATCAGCGTCTCGGACGCCGCCGCCGCGCTGACCGCGATCACCGCGCTGGACTCCGCGATCAACAGCATCACGACCACCCGCGCCGGCTTCGGTGCCGCGCTGAACCGCGCCAACGCCGTCACCTCCTCGCTGCAGATCGCAGTGGAGAACCAGTCGGCCGCACGTGGTCGCATCGTGGATGCCGACTTCGCGACGGAAACCGCCAACCTGAGCCGCGTGCAGATCCTGCAACAGGCCGGTACGGCGATGCTGGCCCAGGCCAACGCCCTGCCGCAGCAAGTGCTGTCGCTGCTGCGCTAAGCCCCGGTTACGGACAAAAGATAAAGGAAACGCATCATGGCAATGACCATCAACACCAACATCTCGTCGCTGAACTCGCAACGTTCGCTGAACAGCAGCCAGAACTCGCTGGCGACGTCCCTGCAACGCCTGTCCTCCGGCCTGCGCATCAACAGCGCCAAGGACGACGCCGCCGGCTTGGCCGTCGCGGAACGCATCAAGGCGCAGGTGAACGGCTTCAACGTCGCCATCCGCAACGCCAACGACGCCATCTCGCTGATGCAGGTGGCCGACGGTGGCGCCGCGCAGATCTCCGACAACGTGCAGCGTATGCGTGAGCTGGCCGTGCAGGCCTCCAACGGCACGCTGAACAGCGGTGACCGCGCCAACCTGCAGGTGGAGTTCGCCGCCCTGGGCGCCGAAGTCGACCGTCTGGCACAAGCCACCAAGTTCAACAACATCGCGCTGACCAACTCGGCCGCCACGACCTTCACCTTCCAGGTGGGCGCGGGTACCACGTCCAATGACCAGATCAGCGTGTCGACCTCGGACATGCGTGCCTCGATCCTGACCATCGGCAGCGTGTCGATCGACGTGACCATGGCATCGACCGCGCTGGCCGCGATCACCACCCTGGACACGGCGATCACCACCATCACCACGACCCGCGCCGGTTACGGTGCCGCGCTGAACCGCGCCAACGCCGTCACCTCCTCGCTGCAGATCGCGGTGGAGAACCAGTCGGCCGCACGTGGTCGCATCGTGGATGCCGACTTCGCGACGGAAACCGCCAACCTGAGCCGCGTGCAGATCCTGCAACAGGCCGGTACGGCGATGCTGGCCCAGGCCAACGCCCTGCCGCAGCAAGTGCTGTCGCTGCTGCGCTAAGCCACCGGACAGGCAACCAGGAGTAGATAAACATGGCAATGACCATCAACACCAATGTGTCGTCGCTGAACTCGCAACGTTCGCTCAACAGCACCCAGAACTCGCTGTCGACCTCGCTGCAACGGCTGTCCTCCGGCCTGCGCATCAACAGCGCCAAGGACGACGCCGCCGGCCTGGCCGTGGCGGAACGCATCCAGGCACAGGTTCGCGGCTTCAACGTCGCGATCCGCAACGCCAACGATGCGATCTCGCTGATGCAGGTGGCCGACGGCGGCGCCGCGCAGATCTCGGACAACATCCAGCGCATGCGTGAGCTGGCCGTCCAGTCTGCCAACGGCACGCTGAACAGTGGTGACCGGGCCAACCTGCAGGTGGAATTTGCCGCCCTGGGCAGTGAAATCGAACGACTGGCGCAAGCCACGAAGTTCAATAACATCAACCTGACCAATGGCAGCTCCACCTTCACCTTCCAGGTGGGGGCGGGCACGACGTCCAACGACCAGATCACGATCGACACCAAGACCCTGACGGCCGGCACCGCCGGCCTGTCGGTGGACTCCACCCTGATCAACGTCGGCGGTTCCACGGCGTCCAACGCACTGGCTGCGATCACCAATCTGGATTCGGCGATCAACTCGATCACCACCACGCGCGCCGGCTTCGGTGCTGCGCTGAACCGTGCCCAGGCTGTCGTCTCCTCGCTACAGATCGCGGTGGAGAACCAGTCGGCCGCCCGCGGTCGCATCGTCGATGCCGACTTCGCGACGGAAACGGCCAACCTCAGCCGCGTGCAGATCCTGCAACAAGCGGGTACGGCGATGCTGGCGCAAGCCAACGCGCTGCCGCAACAAGTCTTGAGCCTGCTGCGTTAAGACAGACAAAGGCAGACCGCGCCCCTCGGGGCGCCGGCCTCACACCCCGCCGGAGCGATCCGGCGGGGTTTTTCTTTTTCGGGGGCGGTGCTGTCTGGCGGCTGAGCGCCCCGCGTCACGGCGCGCCAGACACACGCCAGGCACACACCAGAAGTCCGCCAGCATTCCGCCGAATGCCTGCAGGGGGCGGCAACACTGCGGCAAAGACTGCCGCCCCGCCGGAAAAAAAGGCCCTCTCCCACCCCGCTCGGCCACTCGACCGCAACTTGCGCCGACGCGCCCAAGACCCCTGAAACCCTTGCCATGACTGGCTTTCGTCAAGCTGGCACGCTCGCTGCTAATTGGAGTGCGAGCCGGCCAGCCGCGCAGTACCCCTGCGACTCGGTACTGCCCGTCGGCTGTTGCCGCAAAACCGTACCGAGCGGCGTGATAACGCAATGACGAAGGAGAGCCAAACATGGCAATGACCATCAACACCAACGTGCCGTCGCTCAACGCGCAGCGGAACCTCGGCACCACCAAGGATTCGCTGGCGACATCGCTGCAACGCCTGTCTTCCGGCCTGCGCGTGAACAGCGCCAAGGACGACGCCGCCGGCCTGGCCGTGGCGGAACGCATCCACGCCCAGGTGCGTGGTTTCAACGTCGCGATCCGCAACGCCAACGACGCCATCTCGCTGATGCAGGTGGCTGACGGTGGCTCGCAGCAGATCGCCGACAACGTGCAGCGCATGCGCGAGCTGGCCGTGCAGGCCGCCAACGGCACGCTGAACAGCGGCGACCGCGCCAACCTGCAGGTGGAATTCGCCGCCCTGGGCGCCGAAGTGGAACGCCTGTCCCAGGCCACCAAGTTCAACAACGTGAACCTGCTGAACTCGCTGACCACCACCTTCACCTTCCAGATCGGTGCGGGTACCACGGCCAACGACCAGATCAGCGTGTCCACCGCCGACCTGCGCGCCTCGGTGCTGGCGATCGGCAGCGTGTCGATCGACGTGACGATGGCCTCGACCGCCCTGATCGCGATCACCAACCTGGATTCGGCGATCAACACCATCACCACGACCCGCGCGGGTTTCGGTGCCGCGCTGAACCGCGCCAGTGCCGTCATCTCCTCGCTGCAGATCGCGGTGGAAAACCAGGCGGCCGCACGTGGCCGGATCATCGACGCGGACTTCGCGGCGGAAACCGCGAACCTCAGCCGCTCGCAGATCCTGCAACAGGCCGGTACCGCCATGCTGGCGCAGGCAAATGCCCTGCCGCAGCAAGTGCTGCAGCTGCTGCAAGGCTGATCGGAGGCCGGAAAAACGACAGGGGGACATGGCCCCCTGTTTTTTCTGGCCGGCACGGTGTTTTCAGTCAGTTCGTAAACGTTTGTTTTGCAGGAGTATTTTCGGGAGACCAGGGCGGTTTGTCACAGTTGGAAACCAAGAAGGTCAGCTAACCCTGTGCTGGCGTTTCACAGCGCCGTAATTGTTCTCAAGCCCTTCGGAAGTCATTGAATCCACAAGATTCTCAAGGCGACGACGGGTATGCCGTAGTAACAGGCAGGGATTGCAGAAGCAATCCTCGCCGGCAACGGCAAACAACGAGAAACGCACAGAAAAAACTCTGAACCGGAAGATGGGCTCCCACGCCCATCCCGCGGTCGAGGCGAAAGCCGGAACCGCGGGCCGCAGGGCACCGGCAAGGAAGGAGGTAGCACCATGGCGATCCAACCCGTACCGCCGCCGCTTGGACAACTTGTGAGTCGCCCCCAGGGCGTGACCCCGGCTCGACCTGCCGCGGAAGCCCCTGCGACCACCGAGTCCACAGCTCCACAACAAACCGCGCAAACTGAACAGACATCTTCCGCTCTAAGTGTTCGAGAACAGGTTGA
Source organism: Uliginosibacterium sp. H1 (assembly GCF_036017065.1). Taxonomy (NCBI): domain Bacteria; kingdom Pseudomonadati; phylum Pseudomonadota; class Betaproteobacteria; order Rhodocyclales; family Zoogloeaceae; genus Uliginosibacterium; species Uliginosibacterium sp. H1. Next base: position 91,458 of record NZ_JAYXHR010000001.1, on the reverse strand, counting down.
CCGTGCCATGAATGAAGTCCGTCAAGCTTTAGGCCCCGTGGCACGCAATCTGCAGTTCTCGATCGATGACGAGACAGGCCGTACCGTCATCAAGGTGGTGGACGCGACGACGAAGGAAGTCATCCGCCAGATGCCCAGCGAAGAATTGCTGGCCATCACGCGGTCGCTGGATAAGTTCTCGGGTTTGTTTGTCAAACAGAAAGTTTGACGGGCAGTTCCGCGGTCCGACGCACTGACCAGGCGCAGGCATCCTTGCGCAAGGCCGTGCGGCGTCAGATGAGGTAGCACATCATGGCAGGCACGATCACATCGCTCGGGGTAGGTTCCAACCTCAACCTCGAAGACATGGTGACGCAGCTGATGCAGCTCGAGCGTCAGCCGATCACCCAGTTGCAGACGCGTAGCGCCGGCGCCACCACGCAGCTCTCTGCCCTGGGCAGCCTGAAGAGCGCGCTGTCCAACCTGCAGACCGCCGCCAAGGCCCTGTCGACGGGCACCACGTTCAACGCGTTCAAGACCAGCGTCGCCGCGACCGACGTGGCCAGTGCCACCGCTTCCGGCGGTGCCGTCGCCGGCCAGTACAGCATCGAGGTCACCCAGCTCGCGCAGTTCCAGAAGGTGAAGTCCGCTGCCGTCACCAACGGCGCGACGATCGGCACCGGCACGCTGACGCTGGAGCTGGGCACGACCACCGGCGGCGCCTTCACTGCCGACGGTACGAAGACGAAGAACATCGTCATCAACAGCAGCAACAACACGCTGGCCGGCCTGCGCGATGCGATCAACGCATCCGGCGCCGAAGTCAGCGCGTCCATCGTGAATGAGGGCACCAGCTCGCGCCTGGTGCTGACCTCCAAGAATTCCGGCACGACGAATACCTTCCGCCTGTCCGGCCTGAGCGGCTTCGACTACAACCCGGCGAGCGAAACGGGCTCGATGGAGAAGATCACCTCGGCGCTGGACGCCAAGGTCACCATCGACAGCATCGAGGTGACGCGGTCGTCCAACACCATCACCGACGCCATCAACGGCGTGACGCTGAACCTGACCAAGACCAACACCGGCTCGCCCACCACGCTGGCGGTCACGACCGACGCGAAGGCGGTGGAAGACAAGGTCAGCGCCTTCATCAAGGCCTACAACGACGTCAATTCGTTCATCCGCACGCAGACGTCCTACGACGCGACCAGCAAGAAGGCCGGCACGCTGAACGGCGACGCCGCCGTGCGCAGCATCCAGTCCCAGTTGCGCGCCACCGTGAGCGGCACGCTGTCGGGCGGCACGCTGACGCGCCTGTCGGAAGTGGGCGTGAAGATCGCCGTGGATGGCAGCCTGTCGCTGGACAGCACCAAGTTCCAGGCCGCGCTGGCCGATCCGACCAAGAACGTGTCCGCGCTGTTCGCCGACACCAACGGCGTGGCGGGCTTCGGCAAGCAGATCGACAGCAAGATCTCCGACTTCCTGGGTACCGAAGGCGTGCTGACCTCGCGCACCGACGGCATCAACAAGACGATCACGAACTACACCAAGCGTATCGAGGCGCTCGAAGTACGCATGGAAACCATCGAGGCCCGCTATCGCCGGCAGTTCAGCGCACTGGACACCATGGTGGCCAGCTACACCAGCACCGGCAACTACCTGACCCAGCAACTTGCCGCGCTGGCCGCCAACTCCTAACCGGTCGAAAGAACACGCATGTTCACCACCCAATCCGCTTCCGCCTACGCCAAGGTCGGCGTCGAAACCGGCGTCGGTACGGCCGATCCGCACCAGTTGATCGTCATGCTGTTCGACGGCGCCCTGCTGGCCATCAACAGCGCCGCCATCGCGATGGAAAAAGGCGATCCCGCCGCCAAGGGCCAGAACATTTCCAAGGCCATCGAGATCATCACCTACGGGCTGAAAGCCAGCCTGGACGCAGAAGCCGGCGGGGAGTTGTCCACGCGCCTCGGTACGCTCTACGACTACATGTGCGAACGCTTGCTGTTCGCCAACCTGAAGAACAACCAGGCCACGCTGACCGAGATCTCCAACCTGCTGGCGGATCTCAAGGATGCGTGGGAGAACATGGGCAGCGTCACCAACGGTGGCGAGAAAGTCACGCCATGAGCAGCCTGCACCTCTACGAAACCATGAGTGGCCTGACCGGGCAGATGGTGGACGCCGCCCGCGCGGAAGACTGGGACCGCCTGTGCGAGCTGGAACAGGAAGTCGCCGGCCTGCGCAACCGCCTGGTCAGCGAAGATCCGATCACCGCGCCGCAAGGCCTGTCCGACCCCGCCCTGCGCGAGCGCAAGCTGACGCTCATCCGCCGCATGCTGGAAGACGACCGCACCGTGCGTAGCTATACCGAACCCTGGATGGAGAGCGTGCGAAGCTTCCTGGCGGCGGGTACCCGCACCCGCAACGTCCGCATGGCCTACCAGGCGTTCGGCGAATAATCCTCACCCGCTGACGGGAGTCGACCGTGATTCCGGCCGACCTCGCCACCCGCCTTCGCGAACTCATCGCGTCCCAGATCCAGCCGCTCACGGCGAGCACTTCGCTCGCCAGCGAGTTGCCGGACTTCGAACTCGGGCAACGCTTCAACGCCCTCATCCAGTCCCCCCTGCCGGACGGCACCTTCAAGGCCCTGGTCGCCGGCCGCAACATGACGCTGGCCCTGCCGGAATCCGCCAAGGAAGGCGACGTGCTGGAACTGGTGGTGACCGAGCGCCCGAAGGCCGACGGCACCGTCACGGCCCGCCTCGCCGAGCCCGCCGCCCAGGCGCAGCCGCGCCCCCAACTCTCGCATGCCGGCCAGATCATCAGCCAGTTGCTGACCGGGCGGCATTCGCAAACGGACCCGGAAGTCCAGCTCAACAGCGGCAAACCCCTGGTGGACACTTCGCCGGCCGCGGTGACGCCCCGGCAGGGCAATGCCTCGTCCGCCGCGGAGACGGCCGCAACCCCCAACGCCCAGCTCGGCGCGCGCCTGGCCGCGCAGCTGGCGCCGGCACTACGACAAGCAGTCAGCCAGAGCGGCCTGTTCTACGAATCACACCAGGCCCGCTGGGTGGATGGCGAGCTGCCGCTGGAAAGCCTGCTGAAAGAACCGCAGGCCCAGGCACGCCTCGCCAGCACATCCGCCGGCGGCCCCCTGCCTGACGCGGCAGCCGAAGCGTCCGCACAGGACGGCACGCAACCGGGCGGGCAGGCGGCCCCCCTGCGCGACACCCCCGCGCTACGCCAGCAGGCCGCATTGGCCGGCAACGATATGACAACCGCCGACGAGGCCGCGCGCCTGGCCAACGGCGACACCACCACGACCGGCACGTCGGCCGAATCTGCCCGCGGCGCAGCGCGCATGCCGGAGAGCGTGGGGCCGATCGTGCACCAGCAACTCGACGCCCTGGCGACCCAGCAGGCAACCTGGACCGGTCAGGTATGGCCGGGCCAGATCATGCACTGGACCGTGGAAGATCCTCGCGGCGGCAATGGCGGCCAGGGCGGTGATGGCCAGCAAGGCAGCGACGAGGAATTCGCCGCCTGGAAGAGTGACATCCGCATGCTGCTGCCCGGTCTCGGCGGTCTCGATGCGCAACTGATCCTGACGCCTGCCGGCCTGGCCCTGCGCATCACGGCGCCCAACCCGGAAGCCATCGCCACCATGCGTGCGCACCAGAACGAGCTGGCCACGGCGCTCGAGGCGGCCGGCGTGCCGCTGACCGGCATGTCGCTGGAGAGCCCGTCGGGGTCCGGCACATGAACAAGGCCACCAAGGGCAACGGCAGGAACAACGGTGAGTTCGACCCGCGTGCCACGGCGGTCGCGCTGGCATACGGCCAGGGGGAAGCCGCGCCGCGCGTGGTGGCCAAGGGCCGTGGCGTGCTGGCGCAGGAAATCATCAATCGTGCGCGCGATGCCAATGTCTTCGTGCATGAATCACCCGAGCTCGTCGCCCTGCTGATGCAGGTGGACCTGGACGCTCGCATACCGCCGCAGCTGTATGTCGCGGTGGCCGAGTTGCTGGCCTGGATTTACCGTCTGGAAGCAGGCATTACTGCACCGCCGCCGCAATTGCCCGGTGATATAGTCGCCGCCAGTGCCGCGCTGCCCCAGTCGCCGCACGCCGACTCCTCGCCCGTGTCCAGTCCGTCCGAACCTGCATGACCGAGACCCAACAACCCGCCCCGCGCTTCGAGCTGCTGCAGGCCGACAACCTCACCCAGTACCTGCTCTCCGAGCGTCGCGAGATCGCCTTCGTGCTGCGCCAGCTCGCGCACAAGCGCAGCCTGGTCACGGCCTACTACGGACCGAACGAGCGCTTCCTGACGACCAGCGTCATCGGCGTGTCCGAAGACGAGCGCTCCCTGCTGCTGGACGTCGCCCGCGACGAAGCGCTGAATGCCGAGGCGCTGCTGGCCGAGCGCCTGCTGTGCATCACCCAGCTCGACAAGGTGAAGGTGCAGTTCGCGCTGAGCAAGCTGCAACGTGCCGAGGCCGATGGCCTGCCGGCCCTCCGCGCGCCGCTGCCCGACAACCTGTTGCGCCTGCAGCGCCGCGAGTACTACCGCCTGCACGCGCCCACCGCCCACGCGCTGTCCTGCGTCATCCCGCTGCCCGATGGCGGCCGCATGGAAGCGCGGGTCGTCGACATTTCCGGTGGCGGTCTCGCCGTCATCGTGCCGCCGGCGGGTACCGATTTCGCGCCCGACATGGTGTTCGAGAACTGCCGCATCGACCTGCCGGATTTCGGCCCGGTCACCACCAAGCTGCGCGTGCGCAATCTCTTCCGCCTGACCAGCCGCAGTGGCGTGGTGACCCTGCGCGCCGGCTGCCAGTTCGAAGACCTCAGCACACCGATGGCCAACGCCATCCAGCGCTACATCCTGCGCGTCGAACGCGAACGCAAGGCGCGCGAAACCGGTCTCTGAACCGCGGCCTGCCGGCCCTGCAGCACATGCCCGCCAGTTCCAGCACCCGTCCCGGTGCCACCCGCTACGTCTGGTTGTCGATCGTCGCCGCGCTGGCCACCATCGGCCTCAAGCTGGCCGCCTGGTGGCTCACCGGCTCGGTCGGCCTGTTGTCCGACGCGCTGGAATCCTTCGTCAACCTGTTTGCCGCCGTGTTCGCGCTCTCCATGGTCATCGTGGCCGCGGCACCGCCGGACGAAGACCATCCCTACGGCCACAGCAAGGCCGAGTATTTCTCCAGCGGCTTCGAAGGAACGCTGATCCTGCTGGCCGCGGCGGCCATCCTGTGGACCGCCATCCCGCGCCTGTGGGCACCGCAACCACTGGAGACCCTGGGCATCGGCCTGTGGCTGACGGCCGCAAGCACGGCCGTCAACCTTGCGGTGTCGCGCGTGCTGTCCGGCGCGGCGCAACGCCTGCGCTCCGTCGCGCTGGAGGCGGATGCCCGCCACCTGATGACCGACGTGTGGACCTCCTGCGGCGTGGTCATCGGTCTGCTGGCCGTGCTGGCCACCGGCTGGTTGTGGCTGGACGCTGCCATCGCCGTACTGGTGGCGCTGCGCATCCTGGCCGAGGGCTGGCGCCTGATGCGCGGTGCCGTGGGCGGGCTGATGGACGAGGCGCTGCCGGCCGACGACCTGGCTGTCATCGAAGACGTACTGGAGGGCTTCCGCCCGCGCGGCCTGCACTTTGCCGAACTGCAGACCCGTCGCGGCGGCCATGCCCGTTTCATCAGCGTGAAGGTGCGCGTACCCGGTGACTGGCGGGTGGATGCCAGTCACGGCCTGCTCGACGAGATCGAGGCCGCGCTGGCAGCACGCCTGCCGGGCGCGCAAACCGTCACACATCTGGAACCCCTGGAGGCTGTAATGCCGCTTCAGGCGCCCCGCGAGGCAGACCGGGCAGGTTAAAATTGCGGGTTTCCCGGCGTTCCAGTCACTTGCCGGGCCGGGTTTCCAGTGGATTTGCATTGACCATGACTGCCGCCTTCCAGCTTCGTTCCACCGCCACACGCGCGACCCGTGCCGTATTGCACGGCAGCGTAGCCGTGCCCGTGGCCCGCGCGGCAACCAGGCCCTGAACGGCACCCCGAGCGACATGTCCGCAAGCACCGCCATGACCCTTCACTTCTCGCTCGCCCGCTGGTGCGCCTGGGCGCCCCGCCTGCCGGACGCGGCCGCCTGGCTGGCCTGGGCACAGGACGGCCGCAGCGACGACGTCGAGCACGCACCCGCCGTCGCGGCCATGGCACCGATGCTGCGCCGTCGCCTGGGGCGCTACGGTCGCATGGCGCTGGAAACCCTCTTCGGCCTCGGTGACAACACCGGCCAGCCCATCGTGTTCGCGTCCCGCCACGGCGAACTGTCGCGCTGCCTGGCGCTGCTGGAAGAACGCCACGCCACGGGCGGCCTGTCGCCCCAGGGTTTCAGCGTGGCCGTCCACAATGCGGTGCCGGGCCTGTACACCATCGACCGTCAGGTTGCCGCGCCGGTGTCCGCCGTTGCGGCAGGGGCGGACAGCTTTGCCGCCGCGTTCATCGAAGCAGCGACACTGCTTTCCGACGGCCACGAGGAAGTCTGGATTGCCGTCTGCGAGGAACCGATGCCGGAAATCTTCGCCACGTTCGTCGATGAGCCGCAGCAGGCCTATGCCTTCGCGCTGGCGCTGCGTGCCGGTGACGAATGGCGCTTCGCTGCGTCGCCGGATACGGTGGCGCCCGCGACGACCGACATCCCGGGCGCCCTGCAGTGCCTGCGCGGTCTGCTGCGTGGTGAAAACACCCTCGTCCGCACGCCGGCACAGTGCTGGCAACTGACGGCCGTCGACGCTGCGAGGCGCGCGGCATGAAAGCCCTGGTCGGCACCTTCGCGCGTGCAATCGACCGCCCGTGGCGCATCCTCGCCACCGGCTTCTGCTTCACCGTGTTCGGCCTCGGCGGCCTGTTCGTCCTGATGATCGTGCTGCCGGTGCTGGCGCTGGTGCGCAATCCGAAGCGACGCAACCGCTGGGCGCGCAGCTTCATCCATTACAGCTTCCGCTTCTTCACGCGACTCATGGAAATCGTCGGCGTCATCAGCGTGGAATGGCGCGACATCGAGCGCCTGCGGCGCGGCGGGCAACTGCTGCTCGCCACCCATCCCTCGCTGATCGACGTGGTGCTGCTGATCTCCGTCGTGCCACGGCCGGACTGCGTGGTGAAGGCCTCGCTGTGGGACAACCCCTGCATGATGGGGCCGCTGAAGATCGCCGGCTTCATCCGCAACGATGGCGGACCGCAACTGGTGGAAGACTGCATTGCCTCGCTGCGCGCCGGCAATACACTGGTGATCTTTCCGGAGGGCACGCGCAGTAAGCCGGGCCAGCCGATGCAACTGCAACGCGGTGCGGCCAACGTGGCGGTACGCGGCGAGCGCCGTTTCACGCCGGTGCTCATCAGCTCGTCGGAGCCGATGCTCACCAAGGGCACGCCCTGGTGGCAGGTGCCGCAGCGCCGCCCGCATTTCGTCGTGGAAGCCCGTGAGGAAATGCCGATCGAATCCCTGATCCCCCCCGAGCGCGAGGCCGCGCTCGAAGCCCGCGCGCTGACCACCGCGCTGCGCGACTACTTCACCGAGGAACTCAAACTCCATGCAAGCACTTGTTGACGAGATCAAGCAACTGGTCATCGACAGCCTGAATCTCGAGGACATCACGCCGGCCGACATCGACACCGATGCGCCGCTGTTCAACGAGGGTCTGGGCCTGGACTCCATCGACGCGCTGGAGCTGGGCATCGCCCTGCAGAAGCGCTACGGCATCCACCTCGCGGCCGAGGCGGCCGAAACCCGCGAGCACTTCCGCTCGGTTGCAGCGCTGGCCGCTTTCGTCAGCGCCAACCGCACCCTGTAAGCACCAGAGGTCGTCATGAATCAGCAGGAAATCTTCAACACCATCTCCAAAGCCTTGCAGGAGACCTTCGAGATCGCGCCCGAGCGCATCACGATGGAGGCGAAGCTCTACGAAGACCTGGACATCGACAGCATCGACGCCGTCGACCTGATGGTGAAACTCAAGACCCTGACCGGGCAACGCCTGTCGCCCGAGGCATTCCGCTCCGTGCGCACGGTGGGCGACGTGGTCGAGGCCATCCACAAGATCGTGCAGGGCGAATGAAATCCGGCGCCTGGACAGCGCCGCTCGCGCTGTTGCTGCCCGCCCTCTTCTGGTTATGCCACGCCCAGGGCTGGCCCCTGTGGATCGGCGGCGCGCTCCTGCTGCCGCTGGCCATCCTGCAAGGCAGGCGCCATGCCTGGACCCTCGCACTCGCCGCCGCCGTGCTGGGTGCCTGGGCCTTGCTGGCGCGCAGCGACATGCCGGTGCGGCTCTACCCGGTGGCCATCAGCTTCACGATGCTGTTCGTCTTCGGGGTCACGCTGTGGCGCACGCCGACCATGATCGAGCGTTTCGCCCGCCTGCGCAGGCCGGAACTGCCGCCCGAGGCGGTGGCCCATTGCCGGCGCGTCACCATCGCCTGGTGCGTGTTCTTCTGCCTCAACGGCACGGTAGCCCTGTGGACTGCGGTGGCCGCCAGCGAACGCGTGTGGGCGCTGTACAACGGCGGCATTTCCTACGGCTTGATGGGCCTGATGTTCGCTGGCGAGTGGCTGTTGCGGCAGCGCCTGATCCGCCGCAACGAAGCCATGCAGGACGCCGGTAAGACCCATGCCTGAAAACCCGGCCCTTCCTTTGCTGCGCGACCTGCCGCGCACGCTGCAGTCACGCCATGCGTCGGTGGCGCTGCGGCACGGCCAGCCCGTCAGCCCCGCACGATTCCTCGAAGACACCGGCCGCGCCATCAGCGCCCTGCGCTCACTCGGCGGCGGGCGTCGCGTGCTCTACAGCGACGACACCTATGTGGCCGCCGTATGGCTGGTGGCCGCGCTGTGCGAAGGCGCCACCGTCGTCATGCCGGGCGAGATCACCACCGCCACCCGCGAGCGTCTCGCCCGCGACGGCGACAGTCTCATCGGCGATCTGCCCGACAGCGCCCTGCGCGACTGGCACGACTTTCCGGTCGCCGCGCTGCCAGCGCAACTGGATACACGCAGCCGCATCGTCATCCACACCTCCGGCTCCACCGGTACGCCCAGCGAGATCACCAAGACGCTGGCCCAGACCGAAGCCGAGGCGCTCGCCATCGAATGTTCCGTCGGCGCCAGCCTGGCGGACCCGGACAACGCAGTGCTGGTGGCCGGCAGCGTGCCGCACCAGCACATGTACGGCCTGAGCTTCCGGCTGGTGTGGCCGCTGGCTGCCGGCCGCACGCTGCTGGCCCATGCACTGCCCGGGCCGGAAACGCTGTGGTCGCTGCCGGCCGGGCGGCGCGCGGTTTTCATCAGCAGCCCGGCGCTGCTCAAACGCCTGCCGGACACGCTGGACTGGCCCGCCCTGCCCCCGCTGGCCGGCGTGGTCTCCGCCGGCAGCCCGCTGCCGCGCGAAGCCGCGCTCGATGCCGCCCGCAAGCTCGGCTGCATGGTGACCGAGATCTACGGCAGCTCGGAGACCGGCGCCGTGGCTCGCCGCCTCGGGCCGGATGCTGACTGGATGCCCTTGCCGGGCGCACGCTGGCAACTGGGGCCGGACGCTTGCATGGCCTGGCAGGCGACCTGGCTGGCGGAAGAATTCAACGGCAACCGCTGGTTCCAGAGTGCGGATCGCGCCGAGGCGGTGGCCGGCAGCTTCCGCCTGCTGGGTCGCACCGACCGGCTCGCGAAGATCGAAGACAAGCGCATATCGCTGACCGCCATCGAGGCCGCCTTGCGCGCGCTGGACGACGTGGCCGAGGCGAGGGTCATCGTCCTGCATGGCGCGCGCGACGAAGTGGGTGCCGTGCTGGTGCTGAGCGAACATGGGCAAGCAGCGCTGGCCCGCGAGGGCAAGGGCCGGTTCGACCGCCGCCTGCGCACGCTGCTGGCCCGCACGGTGGAGCCGCTGGGCCTGCCGCGGCGCTGGCGGCACGTCGCGGCGCTGCCGCACAACGAACTGGGCAAGACCACGGAGGCTGCCTTGCAGGAGTGCTTCGACGCGACCACGGCTCCCGCGGGCCGTGAATGGCCGCGCGTGCTGGAGACGCACCGCGACGGTGACCGCCAGACGCTGACGCTGGCCATCGACGCCGACCTGATCCACTTCGACGGCCATTTCCCGCAGATTCCCATCCTGCCCGGGGTGGCCCAGCTCGACTGGGCGCTGCACTTCGGCGCGCAATGCTTCGAACTTCCCCCCGACTGCCTGCGCCTGGAAGTGGTGAAGTTCCAGCAGGTCATCCGTCCCGGGCAGCAGGTTTTGCTGCAGCTCGACTGGAACCCGGACAAGGCATCGCTCAGCTTCGAATACCGCAGTGGCGAGGCGAGTGAGCATCGCCACGCCAGCGGGCGCATTGCACTGGGCACCGCGACGGACACCGGCGCATGAAGCTGGCGGTGGTCATCCCCGTCTACAACCACGAACACGCCATCGGCACCGTGGTGGAAGGTGTGCGTCGTCATGGTCTGCCGGTCATCCTGGTCGACGACGCCAGCGCGCCGTCCTGCGCCGCGGAACTGGATCGCCTCGCGCACGAAGTCGCCGGGGTGGACCTGGTGCGCCTGCCCCGGAACGGCGGCAAGGGCGCCGCCGTGTCCGCCGGCATGCGCCGGGCACAGGCGCGCGGCTTCAGTCACGCACTGCAGATCGACGCCGACGGCCAGCACGACACCGCCGACATCCCGCGCTTCGTCGCGGCCGCGCAAGCGCAACCGCAGGCGGTCATCAACGGCTGCCCGCGTTACGACGAATCGGTGCCCACGGGTCGTCTGGTCGGACGCTACATCACCCACGTCTGGGTGTGGATCAACACGCTGTCGCTGCGCATCCGGGACTCCATGTGCGGCTTCCGCATCTATCCGCTGGCCAGCGCCATGCCGGTGGTGGATCTTCCTGCGCTGGGACAGCGCATGGATTTCGACACCGAGATCATCGTGCGCATGGACTGGGCCGGCGTGCCGGTGGTGAACCTCGAAACGCCGGTGCGCTATCCGCTGGATGGCGTGTCGCACTTCCAGATGTGGCGCGACAACCTCCGCATCTCCGCCATGCATGCGCGCCTGTTCTTCGCCATGTTGCCGCGCGCACCGCGCCTGCTCTGGCGCCACCTGGGCGGGCCACGCGGATGAGCCGCGACACGACCGGCACCCGCCACTGGGCCAATATCGGCGAGGCCGGCTTCACCGGCGGCATGCGCTGCCTGCTGTGGCTGCACCGCATCGGCGGCCATCACCTGTTCCGCCTGGCGCTCTACCCGGTGATCTTCTGGTACGTCCTCGTCCGTCGCAGCGCACGTCACGCGTCGCGCGACTACCTCGCACACCTGCATGCGCACAGCGGCGGTGCCTCGCCGGCACCACGCTTCGCCAACGTCTTCCGCCATTTCATGGCCTTCGGGCAGACCCTGCTCGACAAGCTGCGCGCCTGGAGTGGCGAGCAGGACTGGGCCGTGCATTTCTCCGGCGAGGAAAGCCTGCTGTCGCTTGCGCGCGAGGGCCGCGGCGCGGTGGTCGTCATGGCGCACATGGGCAACCTGGAGGTCTCGCGCGTCATCGGCGCCCTGCACGGGCTGCGCATCAACGCCCTGGTGCATACCCGCCACGCGGAGCGTTTCAACAACCTGCTGAAGAGCCTCAACCCGGACAGCGGCCTGTCCTTGCTGCAGGTCGGCGCCCTCGATCCGGCCACCGCGATGCAGCTGTCGGCCAAGGTCGCGGCCGGCGAGACCATCATGATCGCCGGCGACCGCGTCCCCCTGGACGACAGCCGCGCCACCCTCCGCCTGCCCTTCCTAGGCGCCGAAGCGGACTTCCCCATCGGCCCCTACGTGCTGGCTGGCCTGCTGCGCTGCCCTCTGCTCGGCATGCTGACCAGCGAGCAGGCCGACGGGCACCATTTCCGCATCTTCAAGCTGGCCGACGAAGTACGCCTGGACCGGCGCGATCGCCTGGGCAGCGTGCGTCCGCTGGCACAGGCTTTTGTGCAACAACTTGAAACTGAATGCCACACGGCACCGCTGCAGTGGTTCAATTTCTTCCCGTTCTGGGCCGCCAGAACCTGAACCGGGCCCGTCACGATGAACACCCAGCGCCGCTGGCACGCCGAAGTCGACATCCTCATCCCCTTCCACGATCTCGATCCCATGGAAGTGGTGTGGCATGGCAACTACGCGCGCTACTTCGAGATCGCCCGCTGCGCGCTGCTGCAGCAGATCGACTACGACTACCCGCAGATGCGCGAGTCCGGCTACGTGTGGCCGGTAGTCGAGATGAGCCAGCACTTCGTGCGCCCGCTGCGCTACCAGCAGACCATCCGCGTCGCCGCCGAAATCGTCGAGTGGGAAAACCGCCTGAAGATCCGCTACGTGATCCGCGACGCTGCCACGGGTGACCGCATCACCCGTGGTTACACCGTGCAGGTGGCCGTTCACGCCGGCACGATGGAAATGCGCTTCGTGTCCCCCGCCATCCTGTTTGAAAAGCTTGGACTGGAGCCGCCATGCGACGCCTGATCGCCTTACTCGCCGCACTGTGCCTGCCTGCACTGGCCCACGCCGACCTGCTCACCGACGTCGGCGAACGCATCACCAAGGCCCCCGTGGTGCGCGGTGAATTCACCCAGACGCGCGAGCTGTCCGGCATCAAGAAACCGGTCAGCGCGGAAGGCCAGTTCCTCGTCCTGCGTGGACAGGGCGTGCTGTGGAGCACCACCAAACCCTTCGGCAGTTCACTGCGGGTGACCTCCACCGAGATCCTGCAGCGGGACGCCCGCGGCAACTCGCTGCGCCTGCGCGCCGACGGCGAGCCGGTGGTCGGCACCATCAGCCAGGTGCTGATGGGCGTCATGGCCGGCGACTTCACCCAGCTGGACAAGCTGTTCACCGTCAGCGGCAAGCTCGACGGCAAGCGCTGGCAACTGGCGCTGGCACCGCGCGAAGCGGCGATGGCCAAGGTGATCGGCGAAATCCGCGTCGCCGGCGCCAGCACCGTGGAAGACGTGGTGCTGGACGCTCCCAATGGCGACCGCACGCGCATCGAGATGCGCAAGGTGACGACGGCCCAGCAGGCAGAGACGGCTGAGCGTGCTGCGTTTGAGTGAGCATGCAGCCAAGCATGCTGGCTGGGACGGTTATCCGGACTCGCTAGGGCGTCACTTCGCTGGAGGCCGGGCCGGGACTCGCCCCGGCGGGCGAGGTTCTTTCTTTGTGCGGACAAAGAAAGAACCCAAAGAAAGCCGCCCCGCTTCCGCCGCCGCCTGCGGCGGTGCCCTGCGCTGCTCGACAAGCCGAGCGGCTCCGCAACTCACCCTCAGTCTGTCGCTGCGCTCAGCCTTCGGTGCACAGACATGCTCGCCGTCGCGCTACGCGCGATCCCTCGGCTTGTCTGTGCTGCTCGGCGGCTGCAGAGGGGACGGGGCGTCGTGCAGGGTTGAGAGGCCGAGCTACAAATCCAGAACCAATACAACAAGGGCCGCTCCTGCAAGCGACGTCGCGGCAATGTCGACACGGCCCCCTACCCCCTCTGCAGCCGCCGAGCAGCGCAGCGGTGACGGGGAATCGCGCGCAGCGCGACGGCGCGGATGTCTGAGCGCGCAGCGCGACTCGGTTGCAAAACCCGGCAGCCGCCCGGCTCCGCGAGCAGCGCAGGGAACCGCCGAAGGCGGCGGTGCAAGCGGGGCGCGTTCTTTGCCTACTTTCTGCCGCGCAGCAGAAAGTAGGTCGCCCGCCGGGGCGAACTCCCGGCCAAGCGCAACGCAAAGCCACCGGCCCTTCGGCGGGAGCCGGCACAACACCAAGAGCACAAAACAAAGTCGCTGGATTCCCGCTTCCGCGGGAATGACGGTGCGATGGTCTGTGCCAACCCAGATAGTCCGTGCAGAGATGACGCGGAGGAGGCGCGAGGCCCACATGAGCGCGGCACGTTGCGTGGCACGCGTGACACGTTTTCAGCGCGCACACCCCTTCCAGACAGAAGGGAAAAACGCATGAACCGCGACAACATCCGCGCCCGCTGCCTCCCCCTCGCCGCCTGGGCGTGGCTCGCCCTCACCCTGCTCCTCAGCGGCGTGTCACTGCTGCAATGGCCGCAGTGGAAGCAGCGGCTGGACAGCGACATCTTCGCCCTGCTGCCGCACGACCAGCGCGACCCGCGCGCGGAGGAAGCGCTCGAACAACTCGCCCGTCGTGGCGAGCGCCAGTTGGTGCTGATGGCCAGCAGCCAGGATGCGGGAGCGGCTCGTGCCACCGCGCATGCCCTGCGGGAGGCCCTGAAGGGCCAGCCCCTGGCGGAAGAGTCTTCCGCGCTGGACCCAACCGTCCTGCGCGACACCCTCAAGCCCTACCGGGCGGGGCTGGTGTCGGCCAGCGACAACGCTGCGCTGATGCATGGCGCGGAAGCGTGGACCGCGCGTGCTGCCGCCAATGCCATGAGTCCTGTCAGCACCAGCGGCCTGAGCTGGAACGACGACCCCTATGGCCTGTTCGGCAACTGGCTGCTGGAGCGCGCGCAAGCATCGCCGGCACGCCCGGTCGGCGACCTGCTGGAAGTGGCGGAAGGCGGCCAGACGCATGCGATCCTGAACTACCGCATCACCGGCAACGCGTTTTCCTTGAGCGTGCAGAAGGAGATCGATGCCGCGGTCAGCGCCGCCATCGCGTCGGCAACGCGGCCGGGTGTCGCGGTGCGTCGCGCCGGCGTCATCATGCATGCCGCCGCCACGGCCCGCGCGGCGGAGCACGAACTGAACCTCATCGGCAATGGCTCGATGCTGGGCATCGTGCTGGTCACGCTGCTGACCTTCCGTGGCTGGCGCGGCCTGCCGCTGATGCTGCTGCCGGTAGCCATCGGCTCGCTGTGGGCGCTGGGGGGCAGCTTCCTGGTCTTCGGCCAGGTGCACGTGCTGACCCTCGTGTTCGGCGCCAGCCTCATCGGCGTGGCGGTGGACTACGCCGAGCACGCGCTGGGCAGCAGCCTGGACGACCCGCAGCCGCCACGGCAGCGCTACCGCATCCTGCTGCCGGGCATGGCGCTGGCGTGGCTGACCACCGTGCTCGCCTACGCCGGCCTGCTGGTGACGCCCTTTCCCGGCCTGCGCCAGATGGCGGTGTTCGCGCTGATCGGCATCACCGCCGCCTGGCTGTGCGTGGTGCTGTGGTATCCCTTCATCGCGCCGGCCTCGCTGCGGCCGGGGCCGCTTGCCGCGGTGCTGCTGCGCCAGCGCGAGCGCTACCCGATCTGGCCGTCGGGCTGGCGTGGCTTCGCCCTTGCCGCGGTGCTGGCGCTGCCGCTGGGCTGGGGGCTGTCGCGACTTACCATCAGCGACGACATCCGCGGGCTGATGGCCAGCAACCCGGCCTTGCTCGCCGAGCACGGCGAAGTGGCGCGCGTGCTGGGCCTGCCCAGTCCGGCGCAGTTCTTCCTGGTCAGCGGACCGGACGCGGAGACCGTCCTGCAGCGCGAGGAAGCCCTTACCGCCAGGCTGCGCGAGGCGATGGCCGCCGGCAGCCTGGGAGGCTATCAGGCCCTGTCGGACTGGCTGCCATCGGCCGCTCGCCAGCAAGCCGCCCGCGAGGCGACGGCGCGGCTCTACGGCGAACCGGGCATCGCGCCCCTGCGCGATGCGCTCGGGCTGGACGCCGACTGGCAACCGGCGGCGCGCGGCGAGCAGACGCTCAGCCTGCCCACCCTCATGAGCTCGCCATTGCTGCCGCTGCTGCAGGGCTTGTGGCTGCCCGGCGGCGGCGATACACCCCCGGCCAGCGTCGTCTTGCTGAAAGGCCTGTCGGGGCAGGCCAGCATCGCCGCCCTGTCGGCCCTGCAGACCGAGGGCGTGCAATGGGTGGACAAGCCCGAGCGCATTTCCGGCCTGTTCAGCCACTATCGCCAGCGCCTGGGCTGGATCTGCGTGATCGCCTTCGCACTCACCGTCCCGCTGTTGTGGCCGCGCTTCCGTGGCGACAGCTGGCGGGTGCTGGCGCCGGTGGTGTTCGCCTGCACCTGCACGCTGGCGCTGATGGGCGCGCTGAACATGCCGGTACAGTTGCTGACCATGCTGGCCCTGCTGATCGTGCTGGGCATGGGCGTGGATTACGGCGTGTTCATCGTGGACAGCCATGGCGACGGGCGCAGCTTCGTCGCCACCTTGCTGGCGGCCTCCACCACCGTGCTGTCCTTCGGCCTGCTGGCCTTCTCCAGCACGCCGGCACTGGGCGCATTCGGCTTCGCCATCTTTGCCGGCATCGGCATCGCCGCCCTGTCCGCCCCCCTGTTCCGCCGCCTGGAGACCGCATGAGCCTTGCCCACCTTGTTGCCCACCGTGGCGTTTGCTTTGTCGCCCGCTTTGTCGCCCGCTCGTTTGCCGGCGCACTCCTGCTCGGCCTGCTCGCCGCCTGCGCGCCGGCGGACGAGCCTCAACTGCTGCGCATCCCGGTGGCGGCACTGGGCGAGCGCACCCTGAACCAGCAGGTCAGCATCACCCGCGGCGGCACCACCCGCAGTTTCGACGCCGTGGTGGAGATCGACGCCAGACGCCTGCGCCTGGTCGCCAGCGGCGTGGGCCTGCGCCTGCTGGCCCTCGACTACGATGGCGAGCGTCTCGCAATCAGCGACAATCGCCTGCCGGAAGGCCTGCCGCCGGCCTGGATCATGAACGACATGCTGTATGCCCTGGCACCGATCGAAACGCTGCGCAAGGCCCTGCCCGCAGGCTGGCAGGTCGTCGACGAGGAAGGCAGCCGCATCCTGCTGAAGGACGGCCAGCCCGCCATCGACATCGAGTACGGCCCCGACGCCCCGTGGAACGGCAGCCTGCGCGTGCAGCAACGCCTGGGCGGCTACACGCTGGACATCGTGAGCGCCGAAGTGAAGTAGGCACGGCATCGGGCAAGCCACGACACGACATGCACGAACGACACACATACGACACGCCAACCGGGAACGTGACGAGATGAAGGTATTCCTGAACACCGTGGGCCTGCTGTGCGCGCTGGGCGACTCGACGGACACGATCCGCGAGAACCTGTTCGCCGGCCACTCGCCGGGCATGCGGACGACCGATGCGTTCAGCCCCGGCCGCGCCCTGACGCTGGGCACGGTGGGCACCGACCTGCCCTCGCTGGACGACCAGCCCCTGCCGCTGCGCGGCCGCAACAACGCGCTGCTCGCACAGGCCTTCGCGCAGATCGAAGCCGGATACCGGCAGCTTGCGCAAGGCATCGCGCCGGAGCGCATCGCGGTCATCCTCGGCACCAGCACCTCCAGCATCAGCCAGACCGAACACGCCCTGCCTTACAAGGCCGAACACGGAGCGTGGCCGGACGACTACCACTATGCCCACCACGAGCTGGGCACGCCGGCCACCTTCATCGCCCACCTGAGTGGCGCCCGCGGGCCGGCCTACGCCATCTCCACCGCCTGCTCGTCGAGTGCCCGCGCGCTGGCCACCGGTGCCCGCATGCTGCGCGCCGGCATGGTGGACCTGGTGATCGCTGGCGGAGCGGACAGCCTGTGCCACTTCACGGTGGCCGGCTTCTCGGCGCTGGAGTCGGTATCGGCCGAACGCTGCAACCCGTTCTCCGCGAATCGCCACGGCATCAACATCGGCGAAGGGGCCGCCCTGTTCGTCATGAGCCGCGATCCCGGGCCGGTGGCGCTGAGCGGCTGGGGCGAGAGCTCCGACGCCCACCACATCTCGGCCCCCGAGCCCTCCGGCCGCGGCGCACGCGAAGCGGTCTGCCAGGCGCTACAGCGCGCGGGGCTGGACGCTGCGCAGCTCGACTACATCAACTGCCACGGCACCGCCACGCCGCTGAACGACGCCATGGAGTCGCGTGTGTTCGGCGAGCTCTGCCCACAAGTGCCGGCCAGTTCCACCAAGGCGCTGACCGGCCATACACTCGGCGCGGCCGGGGCCGTGGAAGCCGCGCTGTGCTGGTTGACCCTGACTGACGCGCAACACCGGCTGCCGCCCAATCTGTGGGACGGCCAGGCCGACAGCGAATTGCCGGCCCTGAACCTGGTGGCAATTGGCGGACACGCCACACGGCCCGTGCGCAACGTCCTGTCCACCTCCTTCGCTTTCGGCGGCAACAATGCCGCGCTGGTACTCTCGCGCCATGACTGAAGCAACCTCCGGCCAACCGGTCCTCCCGGACATCGCCAGCCTGCTGCCGCATGCAAGCCGCATGCTGTTGCTGGATCGCTGCGTGGAGATCGGCGAGGAGCACCTGGTGGCGGAGGTGGTGATCCGGCCCGACACCATGTTCTGCCGCGACGGTGCGGTCGGTGCCTGGGTCGGCATCGAATACATGGCGCAGGCGGTCGGCGCATACGGCGGCAACGTCTGGCGCCAGCAGGGACAGCCGCCGAAAGTCGGCTTCCTTCTCGGTACCCGCAAGCAGCTGTGCCACCGCCCGCGCTTCGCCATTGGCAGCGTGCTGCGCGTGACGGCGCGCCGCGAGTTCCAGGGCGGCGACGGGCTTGCCGCCTTCGCCTGCTCCATCGAGGACCAGGACGGCCTGGCTGCCGAGGCAACCCTGTCCGTCTTCGAACCGGCCAACGTGGCGCAGTACCTGCAGCAGGCTCCTCAGTAAAGAACGCAAGAAAGCACCATCGGGTTCCACATGAGCACCAACAAGACAGTCCTGGTCACCGGCGCGAGCCGCGGCATCGGACGGGGTATCGCATTGAGGCTGGCGCGCGACGGCCATGACGTCGTCGTGCATTGCCGCTCGCGCATCGACGAAGCACAGGCCGTCGCGGCAGAGATCGAGGCCATGGGACGTCGCGCCCGCACGCTGCAGTTCGACGTGGCTGATCGCGACGCTGCACGCAATCTGCTGGAAGCGGACATCGCCGCGCATGGCACCTACTACGGCGTTGTCTGCAATGCCGGCATCCATGCCGACAACGCCTTTCCGGCGATGACCGACGAGGAATGGGACAGCGTGGTCGGCACCAATCTCGATGGCTTCTACAATGTGTTGCGCCCGCTGGTGCTGCCGATGGTGCAGACGCGCAAGCCAGGGCGAATCGTCACGCTGTCGTCGGTGTCCGGCGTCGCCGGCAACCGCGGCCAGGTGAACTACAGCGCGGCCAAGGCCGGCATCATCGGCGCCACCAAGGCGCTGGCGATCGAACTGGCCAAGCGCAAGATCACCGTCAACTGCGTGGCGCCAGGCCTGATCGACACCGACATGGTGTCGCCCGAGGTGCTGGAAGAAGCGATGGCGATGATTCCCATGCGCCGCATGGGCAGCGTGGACGAAGTGGCAGGAACAGTGGCATTCCTGATGAGCGAGGACGCGGGCTACATCACCCGCCAGGTCATCAGCGTGAACGGAGGCATGGTTTGAAGCGTGTAGCAGTCACCGGCATGGCCGGGTTCAGCCCCCTGGGCACCGACTGGCCCAGCGTGCGCGAGCGCTTGCTGTCGCTGCGCAATGCCGTGCAGTACATGGAAGACTGGGATCAGTACGAAGGCCTGCTGACCCGCCTGGCCGCACCGGCCGCGCCTTTCGATTTGCCCGCCGAGGGCTACGACCGCAAGCGCACGCGCAGCATGGGCCGTGTCGCCATTCTGGCGGTGCGCGCCACGGAACTGGCGCTGGCGGATGCCGGCCTGCTCGGCGACCCGCTGCTGAAGAGCGGCGAAGTCGGCGTCTCCTACGGCTCGTCGATGGGCTCGCCGCCCGCGATCCGCGACTTCGGCCGCATGCTGCTCAACAAGTCCACCGAGGGCATCAACGCCAACAGCTACCTGCGCATGATGTCGCACTCCGCGGCAGTGAACATCGGCGTGTACTTCGGCCTCTCCGGTCGCGTCTACACCACCAGCAGCGCCTGCACGTCCGGCAGCCAGGGCGTGGGCTATGCCTACGAAGCGGTGAAGAGCGGCAAGGCTGTCGCGATGGTGGCGGGCGGCTCGGAGGAGCTGTGCCCGACCGAAGCCGCGGTATTCGATACGCTGTTTGCCACCTCGACCACCAACGCCACGCCGGAACTGAGCCCGCGTCCCTACGACGCGGCACGCGACGGCCTGGTGCTGGGCGAAGGCGCCGGCACCCTGATCCTGGAAGACTGGGATCACGCCGTGGCCCGCGGCGCGCGCATCCATGCGGAACTGGTGGGCTACGGCACCAACTGCGACGGCAACCACGTTACCCAGCCGCAGAGCAGCACCATGGCCCAGGCCATGCGTCTCGCGCTGGAGGACGCCGGCCTGCCGCCTGATGCCATCTGCTACGTAAACGGTCATGGCACCGCCACCGAGCATGGCGACATCGCCGAGTCGCACGCCACCCAGGATGTCTTCGGCAAGCGCATTCCGCTGAGCACGCTGAAGAGCTACATGGGCCACACGCTGGGCGCCTGCGGTGCACTGGAGGCCTGGTACAGCATCGAGATGCAGCGCGAAGGCTGGTTCGCGCCGAACCTCAACCTGCAGAACATCGATCCGCGCTGCGGCGATGTCGACTACATCGCCGGCAGCACCCGCCAGATCGATGGCGAGTACGTCATGAGCAACAACTTCGCTTTTGGTGGTATCAATACTTCGCTGATTTTCCGCAAACTCTGACTCTTGCCCAGGAGCTTTACATGACGCTGAAAACAACCGCCCTCGCCCTTGCCATGACCGCCGTGCTGGCCGCCTGCGCCAGCTCCGGTTCGAACACCCAATCGGCATCCAGCACGCCGGCACCTGCCCCGTCGTCGACGTCCAGCGCGTCATCCTCCAGTTCTTCGGCCAGCACCGCCCCGGCGGCCAAGCCGGCTGCCAGCACCGCGTCCACCGGCACGGCCAGCAGCACTGCCGCCGCCCCGGCTGCGGCAACGACCAGCCCGGATTCGGGACGCCGTGGCATCAACCGCTTCCCGCTGCAGGACGTGCTCACTGGACCGGACGCCAGCAAGTTCAACGGCGTCAAGCTCTACTTCGGAAACCAGAAGACGCCGGTGGTCGCGCAGAAATTCGGCGAGGACCGCACCAGCGTGCGTACCAACTCGGTCAACAAGACGGCCAAGCATGCTTGCGGGATCGCCCTCGCGAGCGCGCTGATCCGCTTCCAGGACGCAGCCCGCCGCAAGGGCGCCGACGCGGTGGTGAACATCCGCAGCAACTACGACAACATCGAGTTCTCCAGCCCGACCGAGTTCGAGTGCGCCGAAGGCGCACTGATGGCTGGCGTCGCCCTCAAGGGTGATTTCGTCAAGCTGAAGTAAGCAGCACCGCAGCACGGCCGGGCCGCCCACGATGGAGGTGGGCACCCGGAAGCAGGGGGCAAAGACGGTAGAATCGCGGCCATGCTCTATGACCTCGCCCGCCCCCTGCTCTTCGCGCTGAGCCCGGACTCCGCGCACGAACTCTCCATCTGGACCCTCAAGCATTTCGCAGGCTGGATGCCCGCGGCGCAGCCGCTGGAAGCCCAGCCCGTCGAAGTGATGGGCATACGATTCCCCAACCGCGTCGGCCTCGCCGCCGGACTGGACAAGAACGGGGAAGCCATCGACGCCCTGGCGAGCTTCGGCTTCGGCCATATCGAGGTCGGCAGCGTCACGCCGCGCGGCCAGCCCGGCAACCCCAAGCCGCGCATCTTCCGCATCCCGCAGAGCGAAGCCATCATCAACCGCATGGGCTTCAACAACCACGGGGTGGACAACCTGGTGTCGCACATCCGCACCGCCCGCTTCAAGGGCGTGCTGGGCGTGAACATCGGCAAGAACCTGGATACGCCGATCGAGCGTGCGGTAGACGACTACCTGATCTGCCTGGACAAGGTGTACGCCCACGCCAGCTATGTCACCGTCAATATCTCCAGCCCGAACACCAAGAACCTGCGCCAGTTGCAGGGTGAGTCGGAACTCGACGGCCTGCTCGGCCAGTTGAAGGCCCGCCAGCAGCAACTGAGCGACCAGCACGGGCGCTATGTGCCACTGACATTGAAGATCGCGCCGGATCTCGACGATGCGCAGATCACCAACATCGCCGACGCGCTGCGTCGCCATCGCATCGACGGTGTGATCGCCACCAACACCACGCTGTCGCGCGAGGCCGTGAGCGGCCAGCCGAATGCCGACGAGACGGGCGGCCTGTCCGGCGGCCCGCTGCGCCACGCCTCCACCGCGGTCATCGCCAAACTGGCCAAGGCACTGGCCGGCGAGTTGCCGATCATCGGCGTCGGCGGCATCACCGAGGGCCAGCACGCACGCGAGAAGCTGGAGGCCGGCGCCAGCCTGGTACAGCTCTACACCGGCTTCATCTACCACGGACCCTCGCTGGTCCGTGACGCCGTGACGGCAACGCGCGACTTCTGAGACGCAGGAACACCGCGTGGTCGCGCCGCACTCCGCACCCTTTCCCGGCCCCGCGCCGGATCGTCAGCGGCTGATCGCACGCATCGACAGCCTGCTGCCGCAGACGCAGTGCGGCAAGTGCAACCATTCCGGGTGCCGCCCGTATGCCACGGCCATCGTCGACGGCGAGGCCGACATCAACCAGTGCCCACCCGGCGGCGACGCCGGCATCCGCAAGCTCGCCAGCCTGCTGGGACGTGAAGTCCGGCCGCTGAACCCGGCCAACGGCGAGCATCGGCGCAAGGCGGTCGCGCTCATCGACGAGCGTGTCTGCATCGGCTGCACGCTGTGCATCCAGGCCTGTCCGGTGGACGCCATCATGGGTGCCACCAAGCAGATGCACACCGTGATCGTGCGGGACTGCACCGGTTGCGAACTGTGCGTTGCCCCCTGCCCGGTCGACTGCATCAGCATGGAACCGGCCGCTGCCTGGAAACCCACCACGCCGCCCGTCCTGCAGTGGCGCACGCCGCAACAGCCGCTCCGCGTGGCCGACAGCTACCGGGCCCGCTTCGAAGCGCGCAACGTCCGCCTGGAGCGGGAGCGCCGCGAGAAGGCCGAGCGCCTGGCGATGCGCCAGCGCACACAGACGGCGCCCGCCGCGGGCACATCGCCGGCCGCGGCACCGTCGCCCGGCGTCGATGACGCGGAGGCGCGCAAGAAGGCACTGATCGCTGCCGCCATGGAGCGTGCCAGGGCCCAGCGCGCCGCCGTGCAGCCCGCCAACACCAGCGGCCTCACCACCGCCCAGCAACGGCAGGTCGACGAAGCAGAACGTCGCCGCGCCGACGCGGCCCAACGCAATGCCGCGTCCGGCGACGGCCCGCAACGCTGACTCCCGGGGCCGCTACGCCTGCGCCCGCCACCGCTTGCCACCGTTTCCCATCGTATTCCTGCAGCACGCAACACGAGAGGTTCCACCATGACGACATCCACCATCCGCTGGGGCGTGCTGGGTTACGCCCGCATCGCACGCATGAGCTTCCTGCCGGCGCTCGCCCGTAGCGGCAATGCACGCCTCCAGGCCATTGCCACCCGTGGCAGCGACAAGCTCGACGCCATCCGCCAGGAGACCGGCTGCGGCAATGTGCACGCCAGCTACGAAGCGCTGATCGCCGACCCCGACGTGGATGCCATCTACATCCCGCTGCCCAACTCCATGCACAAGCCATGGACGCTGAAGGCGCTGGCAGCCGGCAAGCATGTGCTGTGCGAGAAGCCGCTGGGACTGGACGCTGCGGAGGCGCGCGAGATGGCGGATGCCGCACGGGCCGCGCAGCGCCTGCTGATGGAAGCCTTCATGTATCGCTACACGGAGCGCAGCCGCAAGCTGAAGGAGATCATCGACAGCGGCGTGCTGGGCAGCATCCGTCACGTCAATGCGCAATTCCGTTTCTTCCTCGACCGGCCGAACACCATCAAGGTGCAGCCTGAACTGGGCGGCGGCGCGCTGTACGACGTGGGTTGCTACCCGATCAACCTGCTGGGCCTGATCACCGGACGCACGCCCATCGCCGTGCATGCGGAGGCAGAGTTCGACAACGGCGTCGACGTGAATCTGTCCGCCCTGTTCCGCTACGAGGATGGCCTGCTGGCCACCATCCATACCGGCTTCAATGCCTTCGGCCGCCAGGGGGCGGAGATCATTGGCACGCAGGGCGTCCTGGAGGTGCCGGACCCCTTCCTGGATTTCCGCGGCCACCTCAGCCTGCATACCAGGGAAGGCACGCGGCTGATCCCGGTGGTCGAATCGGACCGCTACCGTGGCGAGGTGGAAGACTTCTCCGCTGCGATCCTCGAAGGCCGTCAGCCCCTGTTCGGACTGGACGAGACCATCCGCAACGCCGAAGTGCTGGACCGGGTGGCGCAGGCGCTCAAACGCTGAGACCTGGCACGGGGCGCCGACAGGCGTCCGGCCTTGGGAGCCGACGCCTTTCCGTCGGCTCCCCGGTTACTTCAATACGCTTCGTCCCAGGGCCGCGACAGGCGCAACGCGCAGTTCACCAGCCCGACCATGCTGTAGGTCTGCACGAAGTTGCCCCACTGCTCGCGGCTGACCGGGTCGATGTCCTCGGCCAGCAGCCCGAGCTTGCTGCAGCACTTCAGCAGCTTGTCGAAGCTGGCATGCGCTTCCTCCTTGCGGCCCAGTGCGTCCAGCGCATAGACGTACCAGAAGGTGCACACCAGGAAGGCGTTCTCCGGATGCCCGAAGTCGTCCCGCTCGACATAGCGGTAGATGAAGTCGCCATGTTTCAGCTCGGCTTCGATGGCTTCCACGGTACCGGCGAAGCGCGGGTCGTCCGCCTTCAGGAAACCGAACTCGTGCATCAGCAGCAGGCTGGCGTCCAGCACGTCGCCGCCCCAGAAGGCCACGAAGGCGCCTCGTCCTTCATCCCAGGCCTTCCCGCAGATCTCGGCGTGGATGCGGTCGGCATGCGTCCGCCAGAACGTTGCCGGCTCCTGGAGCTCCAGCTTGACCGCGATGCGTGCCAGCCGGTCCGCTGCCGCCCAGCACATGATGCTGGAATAGGTATGCACGCGCTTTGAGCCGCGCAGCTCCCAGATGCCCGCATCCGGCTGGTTGTAGGTGGCCAGGGCGTGGTGGCCAAGCGGCTCCAGCTGGCGGAAAAGACTCTCGTCGCCACGGTGGCGCAGGCGCGCGTCGAAGAACATGTGGGTCGCCGCCAGCACTGCCGATCCATACACGTCATGCTGGATCTGCTCGTAGGCCTGGTTGCCGACCCGCACCGGCCCCATGCCGCGGTACCCCGCCAGCGCAGTCGCCTGCCCCTCGTACAGTGCGCTGTGGCCGCTGATGCCGTACACCGGCTGCAGCACCCCGCCCTCCGCCGCCGCCACGACGTTGAGGATGAAGTTGATGTAGTTCTCCATCGTCGTCGTGGCGCCGAGCCGGTTCAAGGCGTTAACCACGAAGTAGGCGTCACGCAGCCAGCAGTAACGATAGTCCCAGTTGCGGCCCGAGCCGGGATGCTCCGGCACCGAGGTGGTCATCGCCGCCACTACCGCGCCGGTGTCGTCGAAGGCGTTGAGCTTGAGCGTGATCGCGGCGCGCATCACCTCGTCCTGCCAGTCCACCGGCACGAAGATCGTGCGCACCCAGTCCTTCCAGTAGGCCACGGTCTCGTCCATGAAGCGGCGGCCGATGTCTTCCACGCTCCCCTGCACCGTCTCGTCCGGCCCGAAGATCAGGGTGGCCGTGTCATGCAGGTAGGTGTATCGCTCCTCCACCAGTGCATTGATGGAAGTGTTGGTGGTGAGGCGCACCACCATCTGCGGGCCGACGTAACGCACGTGATGGCTACCCACGGTCACCTCGGGGTCGAGCTCGCCATAGCTGAACAGCGGCCGCACGCGGAAGGCCACGCGCGGATTGCCGCTCACGCGCCGCACGCGGCGCACCAGCATCATCGGGTGGAACATGCGCCCGTTCATCTTGAAACGCGGCGCGAAGTCGGTGATCTCGATACACGCGTCGTGGGCGTCGTACAGCCGCGTCACCAGCACGGCGGTATGCGATATGTACTCCTGCTCGGCGCGCGTGAAGTCCGCCAGCAGCACGGAACAGGCACCGCGGCCGTCGCCGTCTTCGCCGCTTCCACCCACGGGTGACAACAGGCTGCAGAACACGGGGTCGCCGTCGAAGCGTGGCAGGCATGCCCACACGATGCTGCCGTTGCCGTCTACGAGTGCGCTGATCGCGCTGTTGCCGATAAGGCCGTTTTCAAGCGATGCCGTTTGCATGCGTTCACCTTTCTTCTTGTCGCAACACACTGATTTTCGGTCTAAAACTTAATTCGATGGAACTGTCGCTGCTGCGCAACATCGAATTTTTGATCTGTCCGCATGCCGGCAGATCAAAGGCCTCCCAACAATAACCACAGCCTGTCGGAGCATTCCTACACAATGAAATCACTCCGTCTCCAGCTGCGCTTCCTGCTACCGCTGGTTCTCCTCTTGGTCATCGCCGCGTATGTCACGGTTCCACTCGTCGACAAGCTCACGCTGCGCTGGTTTCTCCGCGATCTGGACGTGCGCTCCCAGCTCATCGCGGAGAACATGACAAATACCATCGTAGAGACTCCCGAAGTCCCCAGCCAGCGGCAGCTGCAATCGGAATTCAACCGCGCGATCCGCGACGAACGGATCTTCGCCATCGGCCTGTGCAATGCCGACAGCAAGCTGACCGCCAGCACCGCCGCCTTTCCGCCGCGCCTGGACTGCACGCAGGCGAGGGAAGCCGCGGCGCAGTCACCGGCGATCGTCACCCTGCCGCGTGGCGACGTGCACGTCACCGTGGTGCCCTTGACGCTGCCCAACCTGAAGGACGGCCGTCTCGTCGTCTTGCACGATCTGAGCTACATCCACCTGCGCAGCGCCGACACCCGGCGCTACCTGATCATGCTGTTCGTGGCGCTGGGCTGCGGCATGGCGCTGATCACGGTGCTGGTGGCCCACATCAGCTGGCGTGGCTGGGTGGCCGGCACCAAGGCGCTGTTGCGCGGCGAAGGCCTGCTCGAACCGTTCCGCCCGCCGCCCGAACTGCAGGTGGTGGCGACCGACCTGCGCGAGATGCTGCGCGAGATGGACGAGGAGCGACGATCGCGCATGCATGCCGAGGACTGGACGCCGGAGCGCCTGCGCCAGCTTCTGAACACCGACATGCGTGGCGAACAGGTCATCGTCGTGTCCAACCGCGAGCCCTACATCCACTTCAAGCGTGAGCAAGGCCTGGAGGTGCAGCGCCCCGCGAGCGGTCTGGTCACCGCCATCGAGCCGGTGATGCGCGCCTGTTCCGGCACCTGGATCGCACACGGCAGTGGCAGCGGCGACCGCGAGTCCGTCGACCACAACGACCGCGTCATGGTGCCGCCGGACGACCCCTCCTACAGCCTGCGCCGTGTCTGGCTGACCGAGGAGGAGGAACAGGGCTACTACTTCGGCTTTGCCAACGAGGGCATGTGGCCCCTGTGTCACCTCGCCCACGTACGGCCTGTGTTCCGCCTGTCCGACTGGGAGCACTACAAGGCGATCAACCAGCGCTTCGCCGACGCAGTGGTGAAGGAAGCCCGCACCGACGACCCCATCGTGCTGGTGCAGGACTACCACTTCGCATTGCTGCCCGACCTGCTCCGCGCCCGCCTGCCCAATGCCACGATCATCACCTTCTGGCACATCCCCTGGCCGAATCCGGAATCCTTCGGGGTCTGCCCCTGGCACGAGGAAATCCTCAAGGGCCTGCTGGGCAGTTCCATCCTCGGCTTCCACACCCGCCAGCACAGCCGCAACTTCCTGGAGTCGGTGGACCGCTTCCTGGAAGCCCGCATCCGCATGGAGGAGTCGACCGTCTCCTTCGCCAACGACCTGACCCAGGTGAATGCCTATCCGATCTCCATCCACTGGCCGACCCTGGAGGAGAGCGCCCGGTGGCCGTCGGTGCAGGACTGCCGCAGTGGCCTGCGCGAGATGCTCGGTGTCGCGGACGATCACCTCGTGGCGGTGGGGATCGACCGCTTCGATTACACCAAGGGCATCATCGAGCGCTTCCACGCGGTCGACCGCCTGCTGCAGAAGCACTCCGAGCTGAAGCGCCGCTTCACCTTCGTGCAGTTCGCCGCGCCCACGCGCAGTTCGCTGGACGAGTACCAGCTCTTCGTGCAGCAGGTGCACACGCTGACCGACCGTATCAACGCGCGCCACGGTGACAGCAGCTGGCAACCGATCCGCCTGATCGCGGAACACCAGGACAGCGACGAAGTGACGCGCCACTACCGTGGCACCGACTGCTGCGTGGTGACCAGCCTGCACGACGGCATGAACCTCGTGGCCAAGGAATTCGTGGCAGCCCGCGACGACGGCTACGGCACGCTGGTGCTGAGCCAGTTTGCCGGCGCGGCACGCGAGCTCAACACCGCGCTGATCGTCAATCCCTACGACGTCGAGGAGACGGCCGATGCGCTGTATCGCGGGCTCACCATGAGCCGCGCCGAACAGGCCGAGCGCATGCGCAGCCTGCGCACCATGGTGCGCGAGGACAACGTGTACCGCTGGGCCGCCCACATGCTGCTGGACGCAGCCCGCCTGCGCCGCGCGGAGCGCGTCAGCGCACGCATCGTGTCGCGGGAGGCGCGTGCGGCATGAGCCACCTGTTTTCCCCGGAGGGCGATCACGCCCTCGACGAGATCGTCACCCGCAAGCCGCTTCTCGCGCTGGACTTCGACGGCACCCTGGCTCCCATCGTGCCGCTGCCGGAAAACGCACGGACGCCACTGCCCATCTCACGCGTGTTGGCGCGCCTGGCCGAGCTGATGCCGGTCGCCATCGTCACCGGCCGCGCCATCGCCGATGTCACCGAACGACTGGGGTTCTCGCCGCACTACATCGTCGGCAACCATGGCGCCGAAGGCTTGCCTGACAGTACCGTCTCCGGCGCCACGCAGGCCGTTGGCCGCTGGCGCCGCGCGCTGAACCAGGACTTCGCGCCCGTGCTGGACGCGGCGGGCGTGCTGGTGGAAGACAAGGGACACTCCTTCTCCCTGCACTACCGGCTGGCACGCGACCGTGTCAGCGCGCTCGATGCCATCCAGGCCACCGTGTCGGCCCTGGAGCCCACGCCGCGGGTCATCGACGGCAAGTTCGTCATCAACCTGCTGCCGGAAGGCGCCCCGGACAAGTACCGTGCCGCAGTGGAGTTGATGCGGGTCGCCGAATGTGACACCGTCATCTTCGCCGGCGACGACATCACGGACGACGTGGTCTTCGAACAAGCCCCCGCGAGCTGGCTCACGATCCGCGTCGAGGCCCGCGACCACCACCGCGCCCGCTTCCACCTGAATCACCAGAACGAAGTCGCCATCTTCCTGCAACGTCTGTTGAAGAGCATCGAGCGACACCGCCTGTAGAACATCACGCCCCCAAGGCCCTCCGGAGAGCATCGAATGAAGGCACTGCTGTACATCCGCGATCACAACTCGCTTGAACAGGTCATCCTCGCGCTGTGCGTGGCGGCAGCGGCGTTCGCCGCCCTTCTCTTCGTCCGCCGCATGCTCAGTTCCCGCCTGCATGCGCGGGCTGCGCAGAGCATCGCGATCTGGGATGACGTGCTGGCCGAGGTGGTCGACTCCACCAAGCTGCCCTTCCTGCTGTGGATCTCCGTGCTGGCCGGCCTGACGCAGATCGAGCTGCCGCCCTCAGTCGAAACCCTGCCGTACAAGGCCATGATGGTGCTGCTGATCCTGCAGGCTGGCATCTGGGCCAGCCGCGGCGTGGGCACCTGGGTACGCAAGCGGCTGGAACGCAGTACCCAGGCCGGCGACGGCGAAGCCATCACCAACTTCGGCGTCATCGCCTTCATCACCCGGCTGATGATCTGGGTCATCGTGCTGTTGCTGCTGCTCGACAATCTGGGCGTCAACATCACGACACTGGTGGCCAGCCTGGGCATCGGCGGCGTGGCCGTGGCGCTGGCCCTGCAGAACATCCTGGGCGACCTGTTCGCCTCGCTGTCGATCGCCATCGACAAGCCCTTCGTGGTGGGCGACTTCATCATCGTCGACGATTACATGGGCACGGTGAAGCATGTCGGCCTCAAGACCACGCGCATCCAGAGCCTGTCGGGGGAAGAGCTGATCTTCTCCAACAACGACCTGCTGAAGAGCCGCATCCGCAACTACAAGCGCATGAACGAACGGCGGATCGTCTTCACCTTCGGCGTCACCTACGACACGCCGGCCGACCAGCTGGAAGCCCTGCCCGGCGAAGTGCGCGCCATCGTCGAGTCACAGGAAGGCACGCGCTTCGACCGCGCGCACTTCCGCGGCTTCGGCGCATCCAGTCTGGATTTCGAGGTCGTGTATTTCACGCTCGACCCGGACTTCAACAAGTACATGGACACCCAGCAGCGCATCAACCTCGCCCTGATCCGCCACCTGCAGAGCAAGGACATCGCGCTGGCCCTGCCGACGCAGACGCTGCGCGTCCTCGGCCACGCCGGCGCCCTGCAAGGCGAACGGCCACCGGCGCCGGAAGTGTCCTCCGGCTGAGCCCCCGCCCGGCCCGCTGCACCGCCCATTGGCGCAGCGGGTTCCGCCAACGCATCGTCATGAACGATAATCCGTGACGAGCATGAATGCGGACTTCTACCTCATCCTCCTGAGCGACTGCCTGCTGTCGGTCGTCCTGCTGGGCCTCTTCTGGTACGCAGCGCAGATCGCGCGTGGACTGCGGGGCATCGCGACCTGGGGCGCCGCGCATCTGGCCTACACGCTCGGCGCAGCGCTGCTGGACGGATCCGTGCAACTGGTTGGCAGCGGCCACCCGGTCGACATGTGGCTGCAGACGCTGATCCGCGCCGGCGGCCTGCTTGCCTGCGGCGGCATGGCGGGCCTGGCGCTGGCGGTGGTTCAGTTCGTCCAGCAACGCAGCCTCACGCGCGTCGAACTGGCGCTCGTCCCCGTTTGCCTGGCTTTCTCGCTGGTCGGCTGGCTGTGGAGCACGCCGGGCGCACAGGGCGCCGCCATGAGCGCGGCCGAAGTGCTGAGCCTCGTCCTCATCGTCTGGCACCTGCGCGAACTGAGCACGCGGCCCGACGTACTGCCCGCACGCCTGATGATGGTGGGCTGCGGCCTGCTGATGCTGCTCTACGGCCGCGATCTGCTGGCCGCCCTGTTCGGCACCTACCTGCCGAACGCCCCCTACGTGCAGGCCGACCTGTCCATCTGGTTCATGCTCAATTTCTGCATGCTGATGCTGACCAGCTTCCGCGTGGCGGAGAGTCTTCGCCAGAGCGCGCTGCTCGATCCGCTGACAGGCGCGCTCAACCGTCGCGGCCTCAACGCCGAGTTGCGCGAGCGCATGAGACGCCTGCACGAGAGCACCGGCATGGCGATCATCGCGCTCGACCTGGATCACTTCAAGTCGGTGAACGACACGCACGGCCACGGCATCGGCGACATCGTGCTGCAGCAGTTTTCCGACACGGTACGTGGCAGCATCCGCAGCGAAGACCTGTTCGCCCGGCTCGGCGGCGAGGAGTTCGTGATCGTCATGCCGGACTCGCGCCAGGGCTTCCCGCAGC
Source organism: Uliginosibacterium sp. H1 (assembly GCF_036017065.1). Classification (NCBI taxonomy): domain Bacteria; kingdom Pseudomonadati; phylum Pseudomonadota; class Betaproteobacteria; order Rhodocyclales; family Zoogloeaceae; genus Uliginosibacterium; species Uliginosibacterium sp. H1. The sequence continues at coordinate 59,995 of NZ_JAYXHR010000001.1, read as the reverse complement.
GCCTCGCGGAACGCATCCGCGCGCAGATCGCCATGCTGGAATGCGTGCCCGGCGTGCCCTTGCGGGTCACGGTCAGCATCGGTGTGTGCCTGTCACCCCGCAAGGCAGAGTTGTCCTTGCTGATGCGTATCGCCGACGAGGCCCTGTACGACGCCAAGCATTTCGGCCGCAATCGCGTGGAAGTCCGCCACTACATGCCCTAGGGATGCCATCGGCGTACCGGGGCGCGGCACCCCAACGGAAAGAAAAAGGGCAGACCACGGTCTGCCCTTTCCTGTGTCGCATCCTGCGACGACCAGCGGGAATCAGGCGCCGGTCACACTCACAGGCTTGACCTTCGGTGCCAGCACGCCGCCCTTGCGGGCGCGCTTGCCACGGCAGGCATCCAGCGCCACGCCCTTGACCACCAGCTCGGTCTCCTTGCCGCCACGGCCGGCGCCGGACACCTTCACGGCGTCGGTAGGCGGGCAGCACACGCCGACCAGCTCTTCCTTCTCGTCCAGGCCCATGATGATCATGCCGCGACCGCGCGGCATCACCTTCAGCTCGGCACGCGGGAAGTACAGCAGGCGGCCGTTGCCGGACACGGCGGCAATCCACTGACCTTCGGCGCGGGCCGGTGCGAGCACCGTTTCCTTGTCCTCGATGGTCATGAAGGTCTTGCCGGCGCGGTTGCGGCCGACGAGCTCCGAAAGCCTGCTGATGAAACCGTAGCTGCCGCTGTTGGCGAACAGCCAGTCGCTGTCCGGATCGGTGCTCAGCGCCTGCGCGATGCGAGCGCCGCCCTGCAGTTCGATCAGTGTGGTGATCGGCACGCCGTCGCCGCGTCCACCCGGCAGGTCGGATACCCGGACGGAATATGCGCGACCCATCGTGTCGATCAGCACCAGCGGCCAGGCGGTGCGCGACTCGGCCACCAGGAAGGCACTGTCGCCGCTCTTGTAGCTGAGGCTCATCGGGTCGATGCCATGCCCCTGGCGCGCGCGTACCCAGCCGTTCTTCGACAGGATGACCGTCACCGGCTCGTCCAGCACCACGGCCTCCACCGCGGCGACCGGTGTCGCGGTCTCGATCAGCGTGCGGCGGTCGTCGCCGTGCTTCTTCGTATCCTCGGCAATTTCCTTGAGGATCAGCCTGGTCATCGCGTTGCGGTTCTCGAGCAGTTCCACCAGTCCCTTGCGCTCGTCGCGCAGCGTCGCCAGCTCCTTCTCGATGGCGATGTATTCCAGCTTGGCCAACTGGCGCAGGCGGATTTCCAGGATGTCTTCGGCCTGCGTCTCGGTGAGGCCGAAGCGCGCGATCAGCTCGGTCTTCGGCTCGTCGGCCTCGCGGATCACCTTGATGACTTCGTCGATGTGCAGCCAGGCGATCTGGCGGCCTTCCAGGATGTGGATGCGGCGGTCGACCTGCCCCAGGCGGTGGCGGGTGCGACGCTCCACGGTGTCGAAGCGGTAGCTGATCCATTCGCTGATCAGCGTACGCAGGCCCTTCTGCCCCGGCCGGCCGTCGCGGCCCACCACGGTGAGGTTCACCGACACCGAGGATTCGAGGCTGGTGTGTGCCAGCAGCACGCGCATCAGCTCGTCCGGCTCCTGCGTACGGGTCTTGGGCTCAAACACCAGGCGTACCGGCGCCTTGTCGGAGGACTCGTCACGGGCGGCGTCGAGCACGCCCAGCACCAGCGCCTTGTTGTTCTTCTCGTCCTGCGAGATTTCCTTTTTGCCGGCCTTCGGTTGCGGGTTGGTCACCGCTTCGATTTCCGACAACACCTTGGCGGCCGACACGCCGTGCGGCAGCTCGTCGATGATGACGCGCCAGGCGCCGCGTGCCAGTTGCTCGATGCGCCAGCGCGCACGCACGCGCAGGCTGCCGCGACCACCGTCGTAGGCTTCGCGGATCGCCGCGGCCGGCGAGATGATCTGCCCGCCGCCCGGAAAATCCGGGCCGGGCAACACGGCCATCACCTCGTCCAGCGAGGCGTCCGGCTTCTTGATCAGCAGCGTGGCGGCTGCGGCCACCTCGCGCAGGTTATGCGGGGGGCATTCCGTCGCCATGCCCACGGCGATGCCGGAGGCACCGTTGAGCAACAGCATCGGCAGGCGTGCCGGGAAGAGCTTCGGTTCTTCGAAGGCACCATCGTAGTTGGGCACGAAGTCCACCGTGCCCATGTCGATTTCCGACAGCAGCAGCTCGGCGATCGGCGTCAGGCGCATTTCGGTGTAGCGCATCGCCGCCGCACCGTCGCCGTCACGCGAGCCGAAGTTGCCCTGGCCATCGATCAGCGGATAGCGCAGCGAGAAATCCTGCGCCAGGCGCACCGCAGCGTCGTACACCGACTGGTCGCCGTGCGGGTGCAATTTACCGATGACGTCACCGACCACGCGGGCGCTCTTCACCGGCTTGGCGCCCGGCACCAGGCGCATCTCGTGCATCGCGTACAGGATGCGACGCTGCACCGGCTTCATGCCGTCCTCCACCTGCGGCAGCGCACGCCCGCGCACCACGCTCATCGCGTAGGCCAGATAGGCGCGCTCGGCGAAGGCGGCGATGGGCAGATGGTCGTCGGGCAGGTCCTGCAGGCTGGGGGGCGCCGGCGGCGCGGGTGGAGGCGCCTCGGTCACGGCGGCAACCGGCAGGCTTTGGTCTTCGAACAGGTCGGGACTGTCGGCGTCGGGCTCGCCGGGGAGTTCAGGATTCATTCGTGTCTGTGCAAGGCAGAGGAGCAATCAGAGGCGGCCGCGCAGAAGGATTGCAGCGCGCGGCCGAGGCGGATTCTCGCACGAGGCCGGGCCACGCGGGCAGTCAGCGCCCGTCAGGAATCCGTAAGGAGTTGTTGACGTTGTCAGACAACAGAGCCTATATTGCGGCTCATAGAGGCCTGAAAAACAAAGAAAATCTATTCTTTTGACCGATCTGACAACAAATTGATCAGACAACTTTGATTTCGGCGCTCGCCCGGATTCCGGCCCCACTGCCGGTCACGATGTAGTACCCAGTGGTAGTAGTTCGTAGTTTCTGTGTTGCCTCCTTTAAGCCCGGTGCCTTGGCACCGGGCTTTTTTCATGCGGCAAGGGCAACACTCTTCACCTGGGCGATGACCGCCATGCCCGGCGCCAGGCCGAGCTGGTCGCGGGAGCGGCGGGTGATCCGTGCCAGCAAGGGGGTGCCGCCCCCCGTCTCCAGGCTGAGCAAGACCCGGTCCGCCCCCTCCTCCTGCATGCGCAGCACGCGGGCGGGCAGCAGGTTGGCAATGCTGCTGTCGCCGGCCTGGCTCAGGGCGACGCTGACATCCCGCGCCAGCACGCGCGCCCGCACGGCGCCGCCCAGGGGCCTGTCCACACGCGACACCCACAGGTGACCGCCGGCGAAGTCCAGTCGTGTCAGGTGATAGGCCTCGTCATGCAGGCCCACCGCAGCCTCGATCAGCACGCCGTTCTCCTCGCCCAGCGGCAGTACGTCTCCCGCCTCGTTCAGCACGCGGGCGGTGGGGCCGCTGGCGACGACACGGCCGGCATCCAGCACCACGGTGTGATCGGCCAGCCGCGCCACTTCGTCGATGGCGTGGCTGACGTACAGCACCGGAATGGAGAGCTCCGCGTGCAGGCGCTGCAGGTAGGGCAGGATCGCCGCACGGCTGGCAAGATCCAGCGCGGACAGCGGCTCGTCCATCAGCAACAGGCGCGGGCTGGCCAGCAGGGCACGGCCGATCGCCACGCGCTGGCGCTCGCCGCCGGACAAGCCCTCCGGACGTCGATCGACCAGGGTCGACAGCCCCAGCCACTGGACGACCTGCGCCAGCTGCACGCGCCGTTCGGCCGCCGGCACGCGGCGCATGCCGTACTCGAGGTTGTCGCGCACCGACAGGTGGGGGAAAAGGCTGGCCTCCTGGAACACATAGCCCAGCGGGCGACGATGCGTCGGCAGGCAGATGCCCTGCGCGTCGTCCTGCCACACCTCGTCACCCACCTGCACATGGACCTGCTGCGCGGCCTGCAGGCCGGCCACCACGCGCAGGCAACTGGTCTTGCCGCTGCCTGAGCGGCCGAACAAGGCGGTGACGCCGCGTCCGGGAACGGTGAGGTCCAGCTTCATGGAGAACCCGGGATGCTGCAGGGCGAAGGCGATACGGACGCTGCCGTCAGAGGACACGGGTCTTCCCATTGAGGGCATGCAGGGCCAGCAGAACCAGGAAGGAGAACAGCACCATGCCGCCCGCCAGCCAGTGGGCCTGCGCATACTCCAGCGCTTCGACGTGATCGTAGATCGCCACCGAAAGCACGCGGGTGCGCTCCGGGATATTTCCGCCGATCATCAGGATGACGCCGAACTCACCCACCGTATGCGCGAAACCGAGGATGGCTGCGGTGATGAACCCCGGCCGTGCCAGCGGCAACACCACGGTGCGGAAGCGGTCCCATGGTCCTGCGCGCAAAGTCGCCGCCACCTCCAGAGGACGAGGGCCGATGGCCTCGAAGGCGTTGCGCAGCGGCTGCACGACGAAGGGCATGGAGTACAGCACCGAGGCCACGACCAGCCCCGCGAACGTGAACGGCAGCAGGCCGATGCCCAGCGCCTGCGTGGCCTGCCCCACCGCGCCCCTGGGGCCCATCAGCAACAGCAGGTAGAAGCCCAGCACCGTCGGCGGCAGCACCAGCGGCAAGGCCACCACCGCGCCCACCACGCTCTTCATCCGGGAAGGCGTATGTGCCAGCCACCATGCGATCGGCGTGCCGATCAGCAGCAACAGCAGCGTCGTCAGCCCGGCGAGCTTCAGCGTGAGGGTGATGGCGGAAACATCGGCGGGCGTCATGCGCGAGGCGTATCCAGCGGAATGCGTGAGCGCTCAGCGCTCGTATCCGAAGCTGTTGATGATCTTGCCAGCCGTGTCGCCACGCAGGTACTTCAGCAAGGCCAGCGCCGCGGGATTCTGCGCCGCCTTCTTCAGCAGCACGGCATCCTGCTTGATCGGCGCATGCATGCTGGCCGGCACGATCCATTGCGAGCCTTCGGCGGGTTTGCCGGGCACCTGCACCTGCGACAGCGCAACGAAACCCAGCTCGGCATTGCCGGTGGCGACGAACTGGAAGGTCTGCGCGATGTTCTCGCCCGTCACGAAGCGCGGTGTCAGCGTCTCCAGCAGGCCCAGCTTGCGCAAGGTGTCATAGGCGGCCGCGCCATACGGCGCGAGCTTCGGGTTCGCAACGGCAAGATGCTTGAAATCACCCTTCTTCAACACTTCACCGGCGGGGTCCACGACGCCGGCCTTGCTACTCCACAGGACCAGCCGGCCGATCGCATACGTGAAGCGACTGTCTGCCAGACCGTCGCCTTCCGCGGCCAGCTTGGCCGGCGTCTCGTCGTCGGCCGACAGCAGCACATCGAAGGGCGCGCCATTCTTGATCTGCGCATAGAACTTGCCGGTCGCACCCACCGACAGCACCGCCTTGTGCCCGGTGTCCTTCGCGAACTCCGCGGCAATCCGCTCCATCGGTGCGGCGAAGTTGGCCGCCACGGCGACCTGTACTTCCTCTGCGCTGGCGACCGTCGCAGTCAGCGCCACCACGCAGGCAAGCGCACCCATCGTCAACCTGTTCATTCCACGACCTCCCTCAATCCACTACGTTGAGAATCACGTTCGATGCGCTGAACAGCGCACAGAGCGGCAAACCTTCGGCAATGCCGAGCACGCGCTGGCTCTCGCGTGTCACCACGGCCACCACGCTCTTGCCCTGGCCGATGGCCAGCGTCACCTCGACATTCACCGGGCCTTCGACGACGCGGCTCACCGTGCCTTGCAGCCTGTTGCTCACACCCACGCGCGCATCGGCATCCGCCAGGAAGACCGACGAGGCCTTGACCAGCGCCACCACCGGCATGCCGATGACCAAGCCGAGGCGTTCGGCAGACTCGCGCGTGACGATGGCGATGAGCTCGCTGCGGTCGTCCAGGCGCAGCTGCACTTCGTATTCCACATCGCCGCCACGCAGGCCGACGACGGTGCAGGAGAACTGGTTGCGGGCGCTGGTGCGCAGGGCCATGCGGCGCAGCAGGCGCTGGAAGTCCTCCACGCCGCCCGCCTCCGGCCCCGTCAGCTCGGCGGACAGGCGGTCCAGCGCGGTCTGGTACTCCACTTCCACCGCGCGGTACAGCGCCACGATGCGACGGCCGTATTCGGTGAGCTGCGTACCGCCTCCCTGGCGGCCGCTGGAGACGCGTTCCACCAGCGGTTGGTCAGCAAGGTTGTTCATGGCATCCACGGCATCCCACGCGGCCTTGTAGGACAGCGGGACGTGCGGCGCCGCCTGCGAAATGGAGCCATGCTCGGCAATGGCCTCCAGCAGGCGGATGCGCGTGCCGCCAAGGAAGTTGCCAAGGTCGGTGGCGACCTCCAGGCGGCCTAGCAGCCGGGTCGACCGGGATTTGTCAGTCATGTCTACACAAAAACAGGATCGTCGGGATGGCGCCAGATCCACTCACACCATAGCCCTTGACGCAGAACCGCGAACTTACCATTTACTTCCGTATATTGAAAACGCTTGCAGCAGGTACAGGACGTACAGACGAAAAAATGCCCGCGCAAGCGCGGGCAAATCCGAGAGGCGGAGCCCCCACCTCTCGCAGCAGCAGTTACTGCCCGACTCGCCGCCGAGGCGGGCCGGGCAGGTCGTCAGTTGAGCAGAGCCTTCAGGGGGGCCAGGTCGGTGCGGGCACTCGCCTTCACTCCGTTCGCCACCAGCTCCCCGACCTTCTGCGCACCGGCGGTCTGGAAGTGGGTGTTGTCGGGCCTGGCAATATTTCCCGTGGTCGCCGGGGTGTAGTACGGATAGGTCGCTTCGGACACCGCCAGGTAGTAGCTGAGCGAATCCGTCGCAGGCGTCGTGAGCCCGCCGAAGAAGCTGATGCTCGCTGCATCCACGTCCACCACCGCGATGTTCTCCGCCGCCGCAAGGGCCAGCACGGCCGCGGAGTAGTCGCCGAAATACGCACCCTTGGTCGTCACGTGGGATGCCCTGAACGCGCCGCTGCTCGGGCGGCGTGTCACCGGCGTCAGCAGAATGGGCGTCGCACCCTTGGCGCGTGCCATGTCGGCGTACTTCTTCAGCGACTTGCGGAACGAGTACTCCTGGCCGGGCTTGCTGGCGGTCACCGCGTCGATGCCCGGCTCGGTACCCGGGTAAGTACACAGGTTGGCGATGTCGACCTCGTCGCGCGCGACCGCCGGCGTGCTGCCGCCGCACTTCTCGTCGTTGTGGCCGAACTGGATGAACAGGTAGTCGCCAGCCTTGATGTTGTCCTTCACCAGCTGGAACCAGCCCTCGTTGATGAAGCTGCGCGAGCTGCGGCCGGACTGCGCCAGATTGAGCACCTGGGCGTTCGCACCATTCTTGAGCTTCTCGTGGAAGCGCTGACCCCAACCCTCGCGCGGCGCCACCTTGCTCTCGTAGTTGCTGGCCGTCGAGTCGCCCACCACGTAGATGGTCGTACCCGCGAACGCCGAGTTCGGTGCCTCCCACTTGAGCGTATAGGTGGATGTCAGCGGCATGTAGCGCTGGTCGAACAGGTCCGTCGTGGTGTAGGTGCCGGTCGGCGAGTCATATCCACGGTTGCTGCGCAGCAGGTCCAGCACCTTGTCGAAGCTGTCGCCCACCACCATTTTCACGGCCACCGGATCCAGCGTGGCGGCATTGCCGATGCCCGCCGCCGTCAGGGCAGCCTGCACCAGCGCACGCGTGTCGTTGGTGGCGGTGGTGATCTGCGCCGCCGTGATGCCGGCCGTCTTGCCCTGCGCGATCAGCCCCGGCGCGCCCTTGAGCGCGTTGGCGGTGGCTACGTCCGACACGATACGGTCGGTCAGCTGATTGACGTTGGCATTCGTGCTGGCGCCGGTGGTCACCGCGCCGACGATGGACGTCAGCTCCAGCGTGTGGCTGTCGGTTTTCTGCGTCGCGACGATCAGCAACGGTGCCGTCAGGCCCCCCACGTCCACCGAGTAAGTGCCGTTGGCAGCAGCGGTCGCGCTGCGCGTGGCGCCGGTGGCGTCATACACCTTGATGGTGGCCCCCGCCATGGCCTTGCCCGTCGCGGCCACGCCGGTCAGGGTGGTGGCCGTCGGCGTGCTGGGCGCCGGGGCCGGAGCCGGGCTGTCGCTGCCGCCGCCGCAGGCAGCCAGAGCAAGCGTCGTGAGAACAGCCGCGACAGAACGTCGTAGCGTGAATGCTGTGTTGTACATCGTCTCCTCCAGGTTCTTTTTCGTTCGCGATCCGGTGCGTGCCGGATCGTCGGAGGGCGATGTTAGGAAGCGGGCCTACGGCCTGTCTTGACCGGAATTGCTTTTCTGCGCGGCGGGCGCGCACATCTTTCAGGAACGTACCGGCACGAACAGCTCGAAACTGCGCTCCTGCCGCGCAGGCAGGTAGGCGGCGTTGTTGAAACGTCGCAGCACCGGCGCATCGGCCACCCGGCGGCCGGTCTCGCGCTCGATGCGGTCGCGCAGGCTGGACAGCGGTGGCGCGTCATAGCCACCGTCCACCGTCAGTACGGCGTAGTCACCAGCCGGCAGGTACGCGAGGTCCAGGCCAGGTAGGCGGATGCCGAGCGGGTCGGACTGCAGGGCAGCCTGCAGTTCGACGTCATCGCACCAGCGCTCCCCCCCGCCGTCCAGATGCACTGACCACCCCTTGCGCCGCTCTCGCGGCAGGCCGGCCATCATCGCGCGGGCGCGCAGCTCCTCGAAGGGGCGAAGGGAGTCGTCCATCCGTCCGCGGAAGGCGATGTACTGGATGGCAATGGCGCCCATGCCGACAACGCGCAGGGGCAGGTCATCGACATGGCGCCGCGGCACACGTGACGGCGGCATGCCGTGCGCCGCACGGAAAGCCCGTGAGAAAGCCTCGGCCGAGGTGTAGCCGCAGTCCAGCGCAAGATCCAGCAGGCTGCCCTCGAATCCCCGCTCGATGCGGTTGCGGGCATCGAGCAGGCGCAGGCGGCGGACACGCGCCAGCGGCGTCTCGCCGGCATAGTCGGCAAAGACGCGCTCGAAATGGAAACGCGACATGTGCGCTACCTCTGCCAGTTCGTCCAGGCAAAGCGGCTCGTAGAGCCGGGCATCGATGTGGTTGGCCACCTGGCGCAGGCTGCCAAGGCGGCGCGAGAACTGGGCAAGGTTCATGGTGTGCGTGGCGGACTGCCGTCTCGGGGACGGAAGCGCCAAGGGTGGCGAACGGCTTGCCAGCATAGTCGCAAGCGCACAGCCGGTCGGCAGCGCGCTTTCATATATTTTCTGCGCCCCACCGCCATGCGGCAGTGCGACAAAAAGAGAAACGCCCGGAAGGACCAGCCTTCCGGGCGTTCATGCTGCGGTTACGACAACGGCCTGCGCCGCGTCCAGACCCTCAGGTCAGAACGGTGCCACGCCGGTCACGGCCCACGGGTCGATCTTGCCCACACCGGCATTCGCCGGCACGGTGCTCGGCAGGCTGGCCGGGTTGGCCACCGTGTAGGTGTAGTACGAGGCCGGATCGAACGCGGAGCCGCGGGTCTGGAAAGCACCCGAGTTGTCCAGGATGTTGTTGCGCTGGACGATGTCGCCCGGGCCGGATTCGGCATAGCCCACCAGCGTCGGGAACGGCACGTTCTTGAAGTAGTTGCCTTCCACGACCAGCTTGCCTTCCATGGTCGAGGTCGCACCGTAGGTCACGTTGTTCAGGTAGTAGTTGTTGAACACGTGCACTTCGCCGAAGCGCAGGCGCGGGTGGCGGCTCATCGTGCCGTCGAAGAAGTTGTTGTGGATGGTGGTCTTCAGGTAACCGGTGTCGCCCGACGCGCTGTCGCTGTGACCGATCAGCATCGTCTTGTTGTGGTTCTTGAAGTGGTTGTTGCTGATCGTAATGTGGCTGGTCTGACGGGTGATGTCGAACAGGCCGTCATGGTTCGCGCCATCCGGATCAGCCGTCGCACCGTCGGTGAAGGTGCAGTGGTCCACCCACACGTGGTGCGTGTTCTGGTTGATCTTCAGCGAATCATCCGGTGCATCTTCAAAGGTGATGTTGCGGATGATGATGTTCTGACGCTTGTAGATCTCGAAGCCACCACCGGTCAGCTTCGCACCGGCAAGGCCGATGATGGTCTTGTCGGAACGCAGCGGCACCATGCCACCCATGTTGATCGTGCCTTCGATGAAGATGACCAGGCGCTCGTTGGAGTCGGTCAGCGTGCGCAGGTCGGTCAGGTTGTTCACCTTCACCGCACGGCCACCGGCACCACCCGTCGTCGTGTCGAGGCCGAAAGCCGGAATCGCCGCGAAGCCGATCAGCCCCGCTGGCGTCACGCCACCGCCCGAGCTGGACGTGCTCGACGAGCTGGAGGAACTGGAGGAACTGGACGACGAGCTGCTCGAAGAAGAACTACTCGACGACGAGGACGAACCCGTGCCGCTGGAGCTGCTCGACGAGGAACTGCTCGAAGAAGACGAGCTGCTGGAACTGGACGACGAACTGCTCGACGAGCTCGACGAAGAAGAGCTCGAGCCGCCGGAACTGCCCGGTGCGGAGCACTCGTTCACGCCACCACCGATACGACCACCGAAGGTCGCTTCGTTGCAGGTGAACGAGCCGGACAGCACCTTGTAGAAGAACTGGTCGGCGCGGCCGAAGGCCACGTTGGTATTGGCGGCCACCGTGGCGGTCTTGCCTTCGGTGGCGACGGTGACGTAACCGCTCGGGCGGTTCGCCGCGAGCACGCCGGAAGAAAGCGCAGCGGCCATGAGGCCGAGCACCAGATGCTTGGTGTTCATTTTGTCTCCTTGAATTATCTTTCTGATGCAGGCGTCATCCTTTGCGGACGACGCCTGGACAAACCCCTGTGCGCAGTGTTGGAACCGCGCCCGGGATTTGTCTTACATAGGATGGAAGCTCACCCAGCCCGGGTCAAGTGCAGCGCGTCAATCAGCGCCGCTCGCTGGCATTAATCGCAAATTCAACGAATTTGTAGATCCACCACGACAACTGCGTCGTAGCCCCGCCAGGTCAGCGGAATGACGAAGGGGCGGGTCGTGCCACTGGCACGGATGGCCATGCCGCGGCCGCGACGCGGCACCGATATCTCCAGCCCTTCGCCCAGTTCGCGCCGCGCGCGGCCGGAGAAGGTGTTGGCGATTTCACCGACGAGGTCGAGGTGATCTTCCTCGCTGTAGGTGCCCTCCCCGGTCACCAGCAGCAGGTGCGACAACATGCCGCGTGGCGCCGAGAAGTACAGGCAGCCCCGCCAGTCGCCCCTGACGTCGATGATCCCCGTGTAGTCGAACCGCGGCAGCTCGCTGCGCAGATCAGCGAGATAGGCCGAGCGCACGTCGGCACCATCGCCACTGGAATGGGCGAAGAAGTGCGTCACCGAATCCACGAAGGCGCGCAACTCGTTCTCTTGCAGTTCACTCGTCATCGATTCGCTTCCAGCGTGGGCACGGCATCAGTCCTTCATCAGTTCGCGCAGGCTGCCCACCAGTTCAGCATTGGTGAACGGCTTGTGGAGATAGCCATGCGCACCACACATCAGCGCCTGCAGCGCGGTCCGTTTGTCGCCGAGCGCGGACACCACGAGGATGCGGACGTTGTCCGACATCAGCACCAGCCGCTTGATGCAGTCGACGCCATCCATCTCGGGCATCGTCAGGTCCATGGTCACGATGTCGGGCCGGTGCTGGGCGAACAGCGAAACGGCCTCGCCTCCGTGACGCGCCATGCCGACGATGTCGATGCGCGGCAGGTCAGGATGGTTGGCGAGCTGCGCAATGCGGTTCCGGATGATCGAGGAATCGTCGACGATCATCATCCTCATGCCGTTGCCATCCCCGCCACGCCTGCCGGCGCCACGCTGCCCGGAAACTCGACGCGGAACTCGGTGTACTGCCCCGGTTGCGTGAACAGTTTGAGATGGCCACCGATGCGACGCACCGCGTCCGCCACCACGTCCAGGCCGACACCACGCCCGCCGTGTTCGTCGGCCTTGTCCGCAGTCGTGAAGCCGGGGCGGAAAATCTCCATGACCACCTGCTTGTCCGACAGGCTGGCCAGCGCCTCTTCGGTATAGCGGCCAGAACCGCGCAGGGCCTCCCGCAACCGCGGTGCGCTCAATCCCCGCCCGTCATCGCGGACCGAGAGGGCGTAGCGCGACGGCCCGGCAGGCAGCAGGGCAACCTTCACGCGGCCCTGCTCCGCCTTGCCAGCGGCCGCACGTTCCTGGGGTGTCTCGATGCCGTGGACGACAGCATTGCGCACCAGCTGCGAGGCGATCGCACGCAAGGCGCTCGCCGCCTGCGGTGCCAGGCCGTCCAGCTCGTCCAGCACGATGTCGGTCTGCACCGCCTTCCTGTACTGGCCGGCGATCCGCTGGGTCAGGGAAGCCAGCGCTTCGCTCATCTCACGTTCGCTCGCCGCCGCGACCGGCGCGTTGACGAACTGCGAAACGATCTTGCGCAGCCAGGCCGTCCGCTCGAACAGGGCCTGCAGGTGAACCGAGACACCGATCAGCTCCTCGCCTGCAAAGTTGTCGCGCCCACGCAGGCCTGCGAGCACGCCTTCGAAGACCTCGCAGTCGCTCACCACGAAGTCGAGATCCAGCGACGCCGCGTTGCCCTTGATGCCATGGACGCGGCGGAACACATGATCGATCAGGCGACGATACTCTCCTGTGCGGCCCTCCACCGCCCTCAGTCGGTCGTTGACATCCAGCAGCGCGGCCTCGGTATCGGAAATGAAGCTCGACAGGACCGCCGGTTGCAACTGCATCAACTGGAGCAACAGCCCGAGCTGCCGTTCGGCATGGCTGCGCAGCCCGTCGATCTCGCCGCGCAAGGCGACCACCGCAGACACGTCGGCCACCGTGACCAGCAGGTGGGACAGTTCGCCATCCACCACCACACGGTTCAGGTCGAAACTCAGGTGGCGCACACCCTGCACGGTCTCGACTGCCACCTCGCGCAGCGGGTTGAGATCGCGCACCAGTGCGGGCTTGACGCGATCCCCCATCAGCAGGCGCGCGTAGTCCAGCGCCATCTGGTGGTCTTCCGGTTTCAGCATGCCCTTGAGCATGCTGGCGAAGTCATCGCCCGGCGACACCTTGCGGCCCAGCAGCTTTTCCAGCGATGCGGACGCTTGCGAACCGATCCGGAAATCGCGGTCGATGAGGAACAGCCCCTCCTGCACCGTCGCGAGGATTTCCGCCGTCTCCCGCCGCGACGCCTCTACGCGTTCGTCGCTCGCACGCAACTGGCGGATGAACTTGAACAGGATGAACAGGAAGTTGGCCAGTGCCAGCGCGATGCCGATGGTCTGCACCAGCCTCAGTCGCTCGGCCTTGGCGGCGGCTACGACCTCGAGACGCACCGTGAGGTCGTTCATCAGCTTCAGCAGACGGGCGTTCTCGGTGCGCGCCGCAGTGGCGGCCTGCTCGGCGATTGCCGGCAGCGGCGCCCCTGTTGTCACTGCCGACAGGGACGCCTTGTACGGCGCCCACATGATCGATGCCTCCTGCAGCACACGCCGCCCTTCGGCGTCTGCCACCGGCTTCAGCACGACGGGCTTGCCATCCGCGCCGGGTACCTCGCCACCGCTGATGAAAGCTTCGAGCGTGCCGTCGAACAACGCGACCGCCCCTCTCAACTCCTCAGCCGCAGCGCGGCCGTCTTCTCCTGCCTTGAGATCGGCGTCCAGGGCCAGTGCAGACTTGGCCATGCGCTGCGACAGCATGCGCTGCCGCCCTGACAGGTTGATCGCGACCGCATCGGCGCTGATCTCGTAGGAGGTGTAGAAGTTGAGCAGCAGCACCCCGAGGTCGAAGACCAGGAAACAGCCGACCGCCAGCATGATGGCGCGGTATTTACCAAGCAGGGCATTGCCGAGAAGGGGGTGCATGCGGGGCTCCGGTCATTGGTGAGTGACTCGCAGCGCCTTTTGCAAAAAGCAGGCCATGCCCCGGATGCGACGTTCTGCGTGAGCCCGCGCCTGTTTCGATGCGCGGCGCACCGTGCATGGGCGCGGAGACAGGCCGCGTGCCCGATGTGCGGGCACGCATATCCCCTTCATGTCTTGATCGAGATAAGCCGGGCAGCCCGCTGCGGGCGATTTCGCCGGAGTGGGCCGGAGAAGGCGCCGGAATGCGGCGCCGTAAACGAATTTGCCGACCTCGAAGGTCGGCAAATTCGTTGAACTACTTGGGGCGATGGACGGGGATCGAACCCGCGACACCCGGAATCACAATCCGGTACTCTACCAACTGAGCTACCACCGCCACCGATGGTTATCGCAACCTCGCGGCTGCGCCAACCAGAACCGAGTGGCCTGCCCGAAGGGAATCGAACCCCTAACCTACGGCTTAGAAGGCCGTTGCTCTATCCAGTTGAGCTACGGGCAGACTTCCTGACACCCTCTGCAGGTCACGGGCCGAATCGATCGGCGCCATGCATCAACTACAACAAACTGGTCGGGGTGGAGAGATTCGAACTCCCGACATCTTGCTCCCAAAGCAAGCGCGCTACCGGACTGCGCTACACCCCGAGAGGCAAGATTCTAGGGGAATTTGCCCGGCTTCGTCAAACGCTGCGCTGCAAGAACCGTAAAGAAATCATGCTGCCTTGGCCGGTTCGTCTCGCAGCGCACGCCGCAGGATCTTGCCCACGTTGGTCTTCGGCAGTTCCGTACGGAATTCCACCTGGCGCGGCACCTTGTACCCGGTGAGGCTTTTCTTGCAATGCGCGATGACGTCCTCGACCTTCAGAGCCGGGTCGCGACGCACGACGTAGAGCTTCACCGCCTCACCGGAATGCTCGTCCGGCACGCCTACCGCGGCCACTTCGACGATGCCCGGATGCGTGGCGGCCACGTCTTCCACCTCGTTCGGATACACGTTGAAGCCCGACACCAGAATCATGTCCTTCTTGCGATCGACGATGCGCACGAAACCCTGCTCGTCCACTGTCGCCACGTCGCCGGTCTTGAGGTAACCGTCGGCCGTCATGACCTTCGCCGTCTCGTCCGGGCGATTCCAGTAGCCGCGCATGACCTGCGGGCCACGCACGCAAAGTTCACCAGGCTGGCCCAGCGGCACCTCGTTGCCATCGTCATCGCGAATGGAAATCTCGGTCGACGGCACGGGCTGACCGATGGAGCCGTTGTAGGCCGCGATGTCCAGCGGGTTGATGCACACGGCCGGCGAGGTCTCGGTCAACCCATAGGCCTCGCGCAAGGGAATGCCGGTGACCTGCTGCCATTTCTCGGCCACGGCGCGCTGCACGGCCATGCCTCCACCCAATGCGCAACGAAGCTCCGAGAAGTCGAGCTGTGCGAACTCCGGTTTGTTGAGCAAGGCATTGAAGAGCGTGTTCACCCCGGTGATGGCGGTGAACTTGTGCTTCGCCAGTTCCTTGATGAAGCCGGGGATATCCTTGGGATTGGTGATCAGCACGTTGGTCGCGCCGATCTTCATGAAGGTCAGGCAGTTCGCCGTCAGCGAGAAGATGTGATACAGCGGCAGCGCGGTGATGATGGTTTCCTGCCCTTCGCGCAGGCGCGGTTTGATCCAGGCATGCGCCTGCTGCAGGTTGGCGACGATATTCCGGTGCGTTAGGACCGCCCCCTTCGCCACGCCCGTCGTGCCCCCCGTGTACTGCAGGAAGGCAATGTCGTCGTGGGTCACGTCTACCGGCTTCAGCGGCTCGCGACTGCCCAGCGCCAACGCCTGCTTGAAGTTGATGTGCCCGGGCAATTGCCAGGGCGGCACCATCTTCTTCACATGGCGCACCACCAGATTGACGATCAGCCCCTTCAAGCCCAGTAACTCGCCGAGGCTGGTCACCACCACGTGCTTGATCTGGGTGGCGCCGATGACCTTCTGCAGATTGCAGGCGAAATTCTCGAGGATGACGATGGCCTCGGCACCCGAGTCCTTCAACTGGTGCTCCAGCTCGCGCGGCGTGTACAGCGGGTTGCAGTTGACCACCGTGTAGCCGGCACGCAGTGCGCCGAACATGGCAATGGGATACTGCAGCGTGTTCGGCATCATGATTGCAACGCGGGTGCCGCGCGCAAGCTTCAGCTCGTTCTGCAGGTAAGAGCCGAACCTCGCGGACAGCTCGTTCAACTCGCGATAGGTAATGCTGCCGCCCATGTTGAGGTAGGCATCGCGGTCGGCAAACTTCGCCACGCTGACATCGAAAAGATGGCCCAGGGAACGGAACTCGTTGATGTCGATCTCCGCGGGCACCCCTTGCGGGTAACTCTTGAGCCAGACCTTTTCCATCTTCATGTCTCCTCGTCAGAGGTTGTTATGCAATGCCTGGCCCCATGGCGGCCACGTTGCCGCCCGAGCCAGCTTCACACCGGGGCTTCACTGCCCCGGTCAAGCAAAAGGGCGGTGCCGCTCATCTGCGTGAGCCAGCATCGCCCTTCCGGTCAACCCGTCGCGCAGTGGCGTTCAGGCTGATGCCTCTTCATCATCAGACGGCCAGTTCTTGATGTAGTTCTTGAGCATCCGGTTCTCGAAACCCTGCTCCTCGAGCACCGCCTTCGCCACGTCGTGAAAGGAGACGACACCCAGCAGGGTCTTTCCTTCCACGACAGGCAGGTAGCGCTGGTGGTGATCCACCATCAGCCGCCGCAGTTCATCCACATTCATGCCGGGGCTCGCCACGAAGGGCTCGGGGATCATCGCATCCGACACCTTTGCCTCGCGCCAGCCCATCCCTGCCTTCGCCAGCGCCGCAAGCAGCTCGCGGAAAGTGAGCATGCCCACCAGTTCGCCGCCCTCGAATACCGCCAGGGAGCCGATGTCCTGCTCGGTCATGATGGTGACCGCCTCCTGCAGGCTGCGCTCGGGCGCAATGGTGTAGAGCACCTTGCCTTTGATGGCAAGAATTTCACTGACCAGCATCTGCTTCTCCTTCGCCGTAACTCGTGTTGTTGCGTATGCCGCAATGGTAGTCCAAGGCCACAGCGCGCGGAATCCGTGCTTTACGAGGAGTCACGACCGATGATGGGTTGAAGCGACCATACCCATCAGTATGGAACTCACTCTAGCGTAATTTCTCCGCCCTGCGTGAAGACCAGGAGGCTTTTGACCCGGCGTTCGGGAAACACCTGATGCAGGGCGTCGCGATAGCGCCCGAGTTGCGCGCGGTACTCGTCCATCGGTGCACCAGCCGCGCTGCCGCTCTTGTAGTCCAGCACCCAGATGGTCTCGCCGTCGTCCACCCAGCGGTCGATACGACCATCGCGACCATCGGACGAGACATACGCTGTTTCGTTGCCGGCGCGCAGGTAGCGTGACGGATCGAACAAGGCAGCAAGCGCGGGACGTCCGAGGATCCGCTGCGCGGCCTGCACAACATCGACGTCCGCCTGCGGCAAGGGCCAGCCCATGCAGTGCGCCTCCAGCCACGCATGCAACGCGGTGCCGAAGCTCAGCCCCAACGCCTCTTCCGGCGCCGGCGTGCTGGCGCGTGTGCGCCAGCTGCCGACACGCGGCACGGCCGGGGCATCGCCACGCTGTGGCGGTGTGCGCGCCACCGTGGCACGGCCCGCGTCCTCCGCCCACTGCGGCATGAGCGCCTGCAAGGACGGATGCTCGTCGAGCACGGCTGCGATACGGCGATACGGCGTCACCGCGCTGGCCGCACGTGCCGACTCGATGCCACTGACCAGCAGCACCTGCTGCGCACGCGTCATCGCCACGTACAGCAGATTCAACTCTTCACGTTCCGCTGCCGCCTTCTCGCCGGCAAGGATCTCTGCCCGGGAAGCGCCTGCCTCGGAGACTTTCCCGAGCAGCGAGAAATGCCGGGGCGCCGTGTCTTCCGCCGGCCAGTCCAGCGCAACGCCATAGCCCTCGCCACTGCGCAGCGTCGCATTCGCATCGATCAACCAGACGATGGGCGCCTCCAGCCCCTTGGCGCCGTGGATGGTCATGATGCGCACGCGCCCGGCGTGGTCGCCTTCTCCCTCGCCTCCTGCCCCGGCAGCAACCAGCCCCTCGTCCGGCGCTTCGTCGTCCGAGCTCGACAGCCGGCGCAGTTCATCGACGAAGCGCGTGAGGCTCGGGTAACGCCCGGCATCCACGTTGAGTGCGAGTTCAAGCAAGGCTTGCAGGTTTGCATGGACGCCCGGCCACAGCGCGGCAGGCAGCGCCGCCCGCGTGCGTGCAAACCAGTCGGACTCGTGGAAGATGCGATCGATCAGGTCATGCGCCGGCAGATGCGCCGCGGCGCCCAGCCACGCGCGTAGCAAGGAGACGGCACGAACGAGTCGTGGCGCCTCACCCGAAGCCGCCAGTCGCTGCAGTGCCGGCCACCAGGAACCCTCCGACGCGGAAATCGCGAGCAGGTCTTCGTCGCTCAGGCTGAAGGCCGGCGTGCGCAGGGTATGCGCAAGGTGCAGATCGTTGGCCGGATCAGCCAGGAAATGCAGGACGGCAAGCAGATCCCTGGCTTCCAGGGTGTCCAGCAGGCCACCGCGCCCCGGACTGACGAAGGGAATGCCGGCCGCTCTCAACGCCGCTTCGTAGATGCCCAGCTGTGTCTTGCGCCGCGTCAGGATCAGGATATCGGCATACCGTGCGGGACGCTCACGGCCGGACTTGTCGCGTACCAGCCAGCGCCCGGCCATGCCGGCGATGCGTTCTGCCAGCAGGCTGGCCTCCTCCGCACGGCGCAAGTCTTCCGCTTCGACACGAGGCCTCTCCAGGGGATCACGCATGCCTTCCTGCGCGGCGGCCTCACCCTCATCCGCGGAGGCGGCGATCAATGGCAATACCTCCACCCGCGAGGGCCAGTCGGTGCGCTCCGCGGTCTGCGCTTCGAAGCCAGCCATTCCTGAGGCACCACATACCGCATTCACCAGAGCGACAATGCCTTCGGCATTCCGGAAGGTGTGCGCATTGCCGATGCTGACAGCGCCGAACCGGGCCTCGAAATACGCTACCGCTGCACTGAACAGCTTCGGCTCGGCGCGGCGGAAGCGGTAGATCGACTGCTTCGGGTCCCCCACCAGGAACACGCCCGGACGCTCGGCCCCCATGCCTTCATAGGCATCCAGCCACGCGCGGAGAATCCGCCATTGCAGCGGGTTGGTGTCCTGGAATTCGTCGAGCAGGATGTGCCGGTAGCGCGCGTCCAGGCGTGCCTGCAACCATGCCCCGGCGCCGTCACGCGCAAGCAGCGCGTCGATCTCCGCTTCCAGGTCGGAGAAGTCCATCACCCGCCGCGACCGCTTCAGGCCATCCAGCTTCGCCAGCAGCTGCAGGCCCACCCGCAATGCATGGAGGTTCAGCAGGCCATTGCGCTGGTCCTGCAGGCGGCCGATCACGGCGATCAAGCGCTCGCTCCAGCGCAGGTGGAGTTCCAGGAAGGAGTTCTCGCCCGCCTCCCCCAACCGCTTTGCCTGTGCGCCGGAGGACTTGCGCGCACGCGGCTGGCCCTCCTTCGTCAGGAATGCCGCCCGCAGCGCCGAAAAGCACTCCGACGCCGCCAGGCCTCCGCGCACGTCGACAACCGCTTGTGCCAACGCGTTGCCGAGGGACTGGTCACCGGTAGTGTTCTGACCCAGCAGGCGAGCGAACGCGTCCAGCTCTCCCAGGCAATGGGGCGTGACGCACTCCGCGAACGGATCCTCCGCGCCACCGAAGGTTTCCGCCAACCATTCGGCAAGTGGCCCGTCGATGACATCGCCAGCACTGCCCAGACGGTCCGCCCACACCCGCCACTCGGCCCGCCTGTCGACGAAAGCCTTGAGGAGCTTGCGCGTGTTGTGCGCGCCGATCTCCTGGTAGAGCCAGAGCAGTGACTGGGCGAGAGGCTCCTCTGGTGCGCGCGCGCACTCACCGGCAAGTTGCACCCAGGCTTCGTCGAGCAGCACTGCTGCCGCCTCGTCCAGGTTGCGTCCCGCCAGCCCGCTGTCGAGCGGCGCACCGCTGAGCAGCCTTGCAAACCAGCCGTGGAAAGTCGTCACCGTGATCGCTGGCGTAGCGTGCAACACCGTCTCGAACAGCCCACGCGCGCGCGGCATTGCAGCCCGCGCCGCGTCCTCCGTCAGGCCGCGCTCGACCAGCATGCCGATGACCTGCTCGTCGCTGCCGGTCGCCAGTTCGGCGAGCACGCCGCGCAAGCGGGACTCGATTTCGCGTGCGGCCTTGCGGGTATAGGTGATGGCGAGAATCTCGCCTGGCTTCACGCCGGCCAGCAGCAGGCGTACCAGCCGGGAGGACAGCAGCCAGGTCTTGCCGCTGCCCGCGCAGGCTTCCACCGCCACGCCGCGCACCGGGTCGAGCGCCAGGAAACGCTGCTGGCGGCGTTGTTCAGCGCTCATGGTCGACCTCGCTAACGGCTTGCCCATCGACGGACGGCTCTCCACCCGCCCAGCCCTTGCGACACAGGCCGCGCATCTCGCACCAGGCACAGGCCCGCTCGGTGCCCTGCGCAGGCAGCGCGGCGCCGTCGTACATCGCGTTGAAGCTGCGGGTGATCACGTCATGGAGCTGGCCCGCGCGGTCTTCCGGCGCATCGAGCTCGGCAGTGCCCAGTTCATGGCCATCGAGTGCCACGTATGCGGCCGACCCGACGTGCGTCCCCGCCAGCAATGTGTAGAAGGCCAGCTGCACGTCATCCATGTCCGCCACCTGGTCACGCAGGGACTTGAGCGCACGCGACTTGTAGTCGAGCAAGGCCAGGTTGCCGTCGCCGTGCTCACCAGCGCCCTCGTCGACGCGGTCGATGCGCCCCTGCAGCGTCAGGCTGCGATTGGCGCCCAGTTCATGCTCCTGCGCCATGACCTTCTCGCCCGCACGCCAGTGCCACCCCTCGGCCTCACGGCTGCGCTGCCAGGCCAGGTAGTCCGCCAGTTGCCCCCGCCAGCGCAGGCGCCAGGCGTGGTCCTGGAAGTTGCGCTGCACGGCGTCGCGGAAGGCCGCCTCGGAGATGGCATCGAGCGCAGCAAGCAACTCGGCATCATCCTGCCCGGCCAGGACGGGAAAGCGCGTGTGGAACTCATGCAGGATGGCATGCAGCTGCGTGCCGAAATCCTGCTTCTCCATGCCCTCTCCCAGCTCGTCCACTTCCGCCAGCCCGAGCACGTAGCGCGCGAAGTATCGGTAGGGACAATCGACAAGGGTCTGCATGCCGGAGGCCGACAGGCGTACAGGCACGCGCGCCTGCGGAAGAGCCGGTGCGGCCTGTACCGTCGGCGCAACCTCGGGGCTCGCCAGCGGTTCACGCGTATGCACGGCAAGCGGTCGGTCACTGCCACCGGCGAGACCGGTCGTGGCAAGCAGGACCGACACCTCGGCCGCGGGCAATACCTCCTCGTCGCGCCGCAAGGACTGCCAGGCAATGACGCTGCGGTCGCATGCCAGCAGCAGCCCCGCCAGGTCCTCGCGCATGCGGATGCGCTCGGCGGCGGCATCCGGCAGCCCCAGTTCGCGACGCACGCCGGCGTGCGTCAACCAGCCTGGCGCCACGGGTGGCGCCAGATGTTCGGCGTCCGCACCGATGACGATCACCGCCTCGAAGCTGCGCAGCCTCGCGGCCGCCAGGTGGGTCATGATGATCGGGCTGTCGATCCGTTCATCGCGGAACAACTGCGCTTCCATCTGCCGGTTGAACCACACCCGCCAGGCCGGGAAGCGGAAGCGCGCCTCGTCCTGGGACAGTTCGGCCTGACGCGCCTCCAGCCAGTCCAGCCACTGTGCGCCTGCAGCGTCCTGCTGGACCTGCGGCAGAGCCCCCAGCAGTTCCAGGCTCTTCAGCAAGCGCCGCAACCAATCCGCGATGGTGGTGGATGACGAAGACATCATCACGGCGCGCGCGTCGGCAAGACGGCCGAGCAGCAGCTTCGCCGCCTCGATGCCAGCCCCTTCGGCAGTCAGCAAGGCCTGACGCAGCACATCGAGGCCGCTAGAGATGCCGCGCTGGCGGATCAGGCGGTCGATCGCGTCGGCGGCACGTCCCCGCACCATCGGATCGATGTCGGCGAACAACAGCGGTGCCCGCAGCAGGTCGATGAGCGCGCGGTGCCAGGCATCCGTCGCCAGCACCTCCAGCCAGGCGTCGACCACCGCCGCGACGCGTGTCGTCACCATCTTCCAGCCGGTCTCGTCCTGCACGAGCACGTGCTGGCGTTCGAGCAAGGCGCGCGCGCGCCGGGCGGCGAGACGGTCGCATGCAACGAGTGCGATCTCCCTGCGCCCCTCGCGCAACCAGTCCAGGACCTGATCGGCGACCGCCTGTCCAAGATCTTCGAGGCTTTCCGCCGCGACCATCTGCAATCGCTCGCCAGCGCCCAGCACGATCTGCGGCGCAAGTGCGGCAGTGCGGTCGCGCATCGGCGCCGCTTCCGCCAGCGGCCAAGCACAGGCCAGCAGTTCCGCCAACGCACCCTGTGCAAGCCGGCGATCAGGGCGCAGCACCAGCACGGGCACGCGCGCGGAGGCCACCTCGATCAACGCCTGCAAAGGCCCGGGATCGGTCGACTCCAGCATCACGATCAACGGACCGTCGAGTTGCGCCACCCAATGCCCCGCCGCAAGCAGCCGCGCGGTCGCATGCGAAGGCTTGCCCTGCGCTTCGGCGCGCCAGAGCGTGTTGACCACGCGCGCTTCGAAAGCCAGTGCCTGCGAATGCCGGAGGGAGAATGCCGTTTCGAGGCGCGCCAGCAGGCTGGCCTCGTCTTCCGGCAACGCCACGGCATGTTCGGTCAGGATGTCGAACAGCTGGGTCAGCTCCGCCACGACATCCCACAGCATGCCTTCGTCGAACCATTCGCGGCCGCGCAGCAAGGTGTGCAGGATGAGTTGGCGGCGGGCGTCCGGCAGCGCCTCCAGCGCGCCTTGCCAGGGCGCGACGAGGCCTGAGAGCGTATCGGTCCGCGGCAGCAGCAAGGCGCCACCCGCCACGGTACGCAATGCGAGGCTCAGTGCGGGAAGGAGCTTGAGGTTGGGCAGCAGCAGGCTGCCTGCTGACAGGTCGCCACCGCGTCCTGACAGGCCCGCGAACGAGAGGATTTCTTGCGCCGCCGCCGGCAGGAAGCCGGCGTCAGGGGCGATGGAACGGACGACCAGTGTCATGGCGACATGCTGCCACGATTGAGCCCTGGCGTTGGCGGACGTGTCGCAGCATCAGTCAGTGCACTCACCCGCTGGACACCTCGCCAGCAAACGAAAAGGCGCACGCCCGGGGCAGTGCGCCTTGTGCGGGCTCCGGACAAGTCCGGAAACCGGGGCAATGTCCGTTCAACGCTCCAGCATGTCCACCTTGCCGGGTTTGTCGCGCCATTCGTCTGCGTCGGGCAACGGATCCTTGCGCTCGACGATCGCGGGCCATTGCTTTGCCAGCTCCGCATTGAGGTCGAGGAAGTGTTGCTGGTCGGCAGGCAGATCGTCCTCGGCAAAAATGGCCTCGGCCGGGCACTCGGCCACACACAGGGTGCAGTCGATGCATTCGTCCGGATCGATCACCAGGAAATTGGGGCCTTCACGGAAGCAGTCGACTGGGCATACGTCGACGCAATCGGTGTACTTGCACTTGATACAGTTTTCGGAAACGACGTAGGTCATTTGCAACTCCAGGCGCGACGCCAGCTCGGAATTCAGAGTGACGCGAATATACCGCGCTTTGAACCCGCCATAGCCGCAGCGCCAGGCATGGATGCATGAATTGCCGGCATTGCTCGCAGCCCACGGGCCCGGGCATCGCTGCAAATGAGAACGCCCCTCAAAAAAGGGGCGTTCTCATTACTGCCAACCGCCCTGCCGATGCCCTGAAGCATCGACCGGCGGAACTTACTCCATCACTTCTTGGCCGGTTCCTTCTTGGCATCCTTGGCCGCGGGTGCAGCCTCGGTCGTGGTGCTGCCGCTCACGCTGATCTTGCCCTTCAACTCGGCATAGGTCGCATCGCCGATGCCATTGACGTCCTTCAGCGACTCCAGGGTCTTGAAATTGCCGTTCTTCTTGCGATGGTCGATGATGGCTTTGGCTTTCGCCGGGCCGATGCCAGGCAGCGTTTCCAGTTCCTTCTCGGTCGCCGTATTGATGTTCACGGCAGCGATCGCGACGCCGATGCTTGCAATGATCGAGAACAGCGAAACCAGCACTTTCTTCAGCATGTCAGGCTCCCTTCGTGGTCTTGGAAATCCGGCGCCCGGCGTGGCTTGATCAGCCGCGGCCGAGCAACCAGGTGCAGTACTTGTCCACGCCGCTCGACACGTCGTGGAAGGCAGCATCGTAGCCGGCTGCACGCAGCGCGGACACATCCGCCTGGGTGAAACTCTGATACTTGCCCTTCAGTGCGTCCGGGAAAGGCGTGTATTCGATGAGCCCCTTCTGCTGCATTTCATCCAGCGTCAGGGCCGGCAACCCATCATGGCGACGACAGGTATTGACCACGGAGAATGCGATGTCGTTGAAGCTCTGCGCGCGACCGGTGCCCAGATTGAAGATGCCTGATTTCTCCGGGTGATCCAGGAAGAACAGGTTGGCCCTGACCACGTCCCCGACATAGATGAAATCACGCAACTGCCCGCCGTTCGGGTAGCCGTCGCAGCCTTCGAAAAGCTTCACCTTTCCTTCGGCACGGTATTGGTTGAAGTTGTGGAAGGCCACCGAAGCCATGCGGCCCTTGTGCTGCTCGCGCGGTCCATAGACGTTGAAGTAGCGGAAGCCCACTACCTGCGCCTGCAACGCAGACAAGCGCTGCCGTAACACACGGTCGAACAGCAGCTTCGAGTAGCCATACACATTGAGCGGCCCTTCGTGCTCCGGCTCTTCGCGGAACACCTTGGTGCTGCCGTAGGTGGCGGCAGACGAGGCATACAGGAACTGTGCCTTGTGGGCCTGGCAGAACTCGAACAAAGCCAGCGAGTAGCGGTAATTGTTGTCCAGCATGTACTGGCCGTTGTGCTCCATGGTGTCCGAGCACGCACCCTGATGAAGGACGGCCTGCACCTTGCCATCGAACGCGCCGGCCTGCAGCGCGTCGAGGAAGTCATGCTTGTCCAGGTAGTCGGCCACTTCGCAGTCCACCAGGTTGCGGAACTTGTCGCCCTTGGTGAGATTGTCGACCGCCAGGATGTTGGTGACACCGCGTGCGTTCAGGCCCGCGACGATGTTGGAACCGATGAAGCCGGCTGCGCCGGTCACGATGATCAATTTGCTCATGATTGCCTATCCAGCGTTCGGATCGCGCTAGGCCGCAAGGCTGTGACGCAATTCATCCAGCGACACCGTCGCGGTGCCGAGCTTGCCGACCACGATGCCGGCGGCATGATTGGACAGGCGCATCGCCTGTACCAGGTCGCAACCGGCTGCCAGCATGACGGCCAGGGTTGCGATGACGGTATCGCCGGCACCGGACACGTCGAACACTTCCTGCGCCCGCGTTCCCTCATGCACGGTACCGTCGGCACGGAACAGGCTCATACCTTCCTCCGAGCGCGTGACCAGCAAGGCGTCCAGCGCCAGTTCCTGGCGTAGTGCCTGTGCCCGGGTTTCGAGATCCGCGTCATCGCGCCAGCGCCCCACCACCTGCCGCAATTCGCTGCGGTTGGGCGTGAGCAGGCTGGCACCGCTGTAGCGGGCGTAGTCCTCACCCTTGGGGTCGACCAGGACCGGCTTGCCTGCCTCGCGGGCGATGCGGATCATCTCCTGCACGTGTGCCAGCCCGCCCTTGCCGTAATCGGACAACACCACGACGTCGTGCTGCGGCAGCAAGGCGCGATAGTCGGCCAGCTTCTCATGCAGGACTTCGCGGTCCGGCGTGTTCTCGAAGTCGATGCGCAGCAACTGCTGCTGTCGCCCGATGACGCGCAGCTTGATGGTGGTGGCCAGGCTGGCATCGCGGTGCAGGTGCGCCGTGACACCCGCCTGGTCGAGCAGGCGTTCCAGCGCCTGGGCCGGCTCGTCGTTTCCCACCACCGTCAGCAGGCTGCATTGCGCCCCCAGGGTCACCGCGTTGCGGGCCACGTTCGCGGCGCCGCCAGGACGCTCCTCGCTACGTGCAACATGCACGACGGGTACGGGAGCTTCCGGCGAAATGCGGTTGACCTCGCCAAACCAGTAGCGGTCCAGCATCACGTCGCCGACGACGAGGATGCGGGCGCCACGGGTTTCCGGGACCTGCAGCTTGCTCATGAGGGACATGCTTACTTGCGACCGATACCCTGGTATTCGATGCCAGCGGCGCGCGGCAGTTCGGGGCTGAAGATATTGCGACCGTCGAAAATGACCGGCTGCTTCAGACTGCTGCGGATGCGCTCGAAGTCGGGACTGCGGAACTCCTTCCACTCCGTCACTATGACAAGCGCATCGGACCCTTCCAGCGCCTGCATCGGGTTCTCGACGAAGCTCAGCCGCGCATCATCGCCAAAGATGCGTTTCGCTTCGTGCATCGCAACCGGGTCGTAGGCGACCGCGGTGGCGCCACGCTTGAACAGCTCGTCCAGGATGACGCGGCTCGGCGCTTCGCGCATGTCGTCGGTATTCGGCTTGAAAGCCAGGCCCCATACAGCGAAACGCCGCCCCTTCAGGTCCTCGCCGAAGCGCGCGATGATCTTATCGACCAGCACATGCTTCTGATGTTCGTTGGCATCCTCGACAGCCTTCAGCACCTTCAGATCCTGATCCACGCCGCCAGCGGTGCGGATCAGGGCCTGCACGTCCTTGGGGAAACAGGAACCGCCGTAGCCGCAACCGGCGTACAGGAAATGCCAGCCGATTCGCGGGTCGGAGCCGATGCCCTGGCGCACGAGTTCGATGTCGGCGCCCAGCTTCTCGGCCAGTAGTGCCAGCTCGTTCATGAAGCTGATACGGGTGGCCAGCATGGCGTTTGCCGCGTACTTGGTCAGCTCTGCAGAGCGGACGTCCATCACCAGCAGACGCTCGTGGTTGCGCTGGAACGGCGCGTACAGCGCGCGCATCAGGTGGATGGCCTGTTCATCTTCTGCGCCGACCACGATGCGGTCCGGACGCATGAAGTCCTCCACCGCGGCGCCCTCCTTCAGGAATTCGGGATTGGACACCACGCCGTAGGGCACGTCCGCGCCACGGTTCTTCAGCTCCTCGGCAATCGCTGCCTTGACCTTGTCGGCCGTGCCCACCGGCACAGTGCTCTTGTCGACGACCACCTTGTAGTCGGTCATGTGGCGGCCGATGTTGCGCGCGGCAGCCAGCACGTACTTCAGGTCCGCAGAACCGTCCTCATCCGGCGGCGTGCCCACGGCGATGAACTGGATGGTGCCGTGCGCGACGGCGCGCTCGATGTCGGTGGTGAAATGCAGGCGACCGGACGCGACATTGCGCCTGACCATCTCCAGCAGCCCCGGCTCGAAAATGGGGATGTCCCCCTCCTCGAGAATGCGGATTTTCTCCGGATCGACATCCAGGCACAGGACGTCATTGCCCACTTCTGCCAGGCAAGCGCCCGACACCAGACCGACATAGCCGGTTCCTACGACAGTGATTTTCATGATCGTGCTTCGCTCAAGGTGAAGGGGAGGGTTATATGCCCGGCACCTGCTCAGGGCGCCAGGTCAAATTCTTCAGTCCGTTTGGGCGGATAGGTTTCCCATCCACCGCAGGCCGGACACCGCCAGTAAAACTGGCGCGCCTTGAAACCACAGGCATTGCAACGATAACGCGCCACGCGACGGGTATGTCCGTGGATCAGGCCCTTGACCAGCTCCACGTCGGTGATGCGTTCCGTCGGTGCAGTGTGGACAGCCGCTTCCAGCAGTTTTTCCAGCCCCAGCAAAGTGGGGTTGCGCTTCAACTCGTCCCGCACCAGATCGTAGGCCACCTGCGGCCCTTGCTTTTCCATCTCCCACTGGAAAACAGCCTCCAGCAGGTCCAGTGAAGGGTAGTGTTCCAGGTAGAACCTCAGCAGGGCGATACCGCGCTCCGGCTCACCCTGGCGGCGATACGCCTCCATCATGCGTTCGGCCACCTGGGAGAGGAAGGCCGGGTTCTGCTGCTCGAGCCTCTTCCACGCCTCCAGCGCCTCTGCATCCTTGCCTTCGGCCGCCAGTACGTCGCCTTGCAGGATGGTGGCACGCACATTCTTCTTCTGCGTGTTCAGGGCATCCTGGATGTGCTGACGGGCTTCATCAAAGCGACCGTTGGCGATATCCGTCGTCGCGATCTCGCAGTAGAAATTGGCGATCTGCCGTTCGATCTCGAGGTCACCACGGTCCGGCAAGGCACGGGCCATCTCGATCGCGCGCGGCCAGTCCTTTTCCTGCTGATAGATCTCCAGCAGGGCCCGGGTCGCATCTTCACGGCGGCCGCTGTCACGCAGCTGCAGATAAGCACGCTCGGCGCGATCGAACAGACCCGCCTTGAAAAAGTCCTCGCCCAGCTCCCGCAGGGCCTGCAGGCGCTGCTCGCTGTTGAGGTCTTCGCGATCGATCAGGCTTTGATGGATGCGGATCGCGCGATCCACCTCGCCACGCCGGCGGAAGAGGCTCCCCAAGGCGAAATGCAGTTCGATGGTCTGCGGATCGACCTGCACCGCATCCAGGAAGGCGTCGATGGCCTTGTCCGGCTGCTCATTGACAAGGAAGTTCAGGCCCTTGAGGTAGGAACGCGGCAGAGAACGCGATTCGCGCAGCAGATGGCGGATATCCACCCGCGCGGCAAACCAGCCCAGACCGAAGAAGATCGGCCAGGACAACAACCACCAGAGTTCAAATTCCATGTGGATGGATCAGAAAGCGTCAGGAATTTCGGTCGAGGCCTCGCGCGGCACGGGCGTCCGCTCGGAGGCTCGCTTGAGACGGCGGATTTCGCGCCGTTGCGAAAACAGGGTAGCCACCGTAGCGGTCGCACCCAGTACGACGCCGCCGGCAAACATGACCAGCATGACGACGACCAGCGGCACCTGCCACTCGGTGTCCAGAAAGAAACGCACCGTCACGGCACCATCGTTCTTGATGGCGAAACCGAGCAGGAGCAGGAAGAGTATGGCCCGCAGTGACCATGCAACATATCGCATCATCGCGCGATTATCCGTCAACAGCCCGAAAAGCAGAAGGCGGCCGTTAGGCCGCCTTCTGCTTGCTGCATTCCGGTGGAACGCGAACTACTGCGTCGCCACCTCGGCGCTGTAATCGACACGCTCCCTCAACTCCTTGCCGGCCTTGAAGTGCGGTACGTACTTCTCGGGCACCAGCACCTTCTCGCCGGACTTGGGGTTGCGCCCCATGCGCGGCGGCCGGTAGTTGAGGGCAAAGCTGCCAAAGCCACGGATCTCGATCCGATGACCGCGCGACAGGCACGCGGTCATCTCGTCGAGGACGACCTTCACGGCGAAGTCGGCGTCCTTCGTTCCCAGCTGCGGGAAACGGGTCGCCAGCCGCTCAATCAGCTCCGACTTGGTCATGACAGACGCGGACGATTACTGTTGCGTGCTGTTGAGCTTGGCCTTCAGCAGTGCGCCCAGGTTGGTCGTACCGCTGGACGCGTCAGCCGACAGCTTCTGCATGGCTTCGTTCTGCTCGGCTTGATCCTTGGCCTTGATCGACAGGTTGATCGAGCGCGACTTGCGGTCGACGTTGACGATCATGGTTTCGATCTCTTCGCCCGCCTTCAGCACGGCAGACAGGTCTTCGGTACGCTCGCGCGAGAACTCGGAGACACGCAGGTAGCCTTCGACGTCACCGCCCAGATCGATCACCGCACCGCGGGCATCCACGGACTTCACGGTGCCCTTGACCAGGCTGTTCTTGTCGTGGGTGGCCACGAAGGAGGTGAAGGGATCACCATCCAACTGCTTGACGCCCAGCGAGATGCGCTCCTTCTCGATGTCGATGGCCAGCACGACTGCTTCCAGCTCATCGCCCTTCTTGAAGTTGCGGATCGCTTCTTCGCCCGGCAGGCTCCACGACAGGTCGGACAGGTGCACCAGACCATCGATGCCGCCCGGCAGGCCGATGAAGACGCCGAAATCGGTGATCGACTTGATGGCACCCTTCACACGGTCGCCCTTCTTGTGGTTCTGGCCGAATTCGTCCCACGGGTTCGCCATGCACTGCTTCATGCCCAGCGAGATGCGGCGACGGTCTTCGTCGATTTCCAGGATCATCACTTCGACTTCGTCGCCCAGCTGGACAACCTTGGTCGGATGGATGTTCTTGTTGGTCCAGTCCATTTCGGACACGTGCACAAGACCTTCGATGCCTTGCTCGACTTCAACGAACGCGCCGTAGTCGGTGATGTTGGTCACCTTGCCGAACAGGCGGGTGCCCGACGGGTAGCGGCGGGAGATGCCCACCCACGGATCTTCGCCCAGTTGCTTCATGCCCAGCGAGACGCGGTTCTTTTCCTGGTCGAACTTCAGGACCTTGGCGGTGACTTCGTCGCCCACGGTGAGCACTTCGCTCGGGTGACGGACACGGCGCCAGGCCAGGTCGGTGATGTGCAGCAGGCCGTCGATACCGCCCAGGTCCACGAACGCACCGTAGTCGGTGATGTTCTTGACGATACCCTTGACGATGGTGCCTTCCTGCAGGTTGGCCAGCAGCTTTTCGCGCTCCTCGCCCATGGTCACTTCCAGCACGGCGCGGCGCGACACGACGACGTTGTTGCGCTTGCGGTCCAGCTTGATGACCTTGAATTCGAATTCCTTGCCTTCGTACGGCGTGGTGTCCTTGACCGGACGCATGTCGACCAGAGAACCCGGCAGGAACGCGCGGATGCCATTGGTCATGACGGTCAGACCACCCTTGACCTTGCCGGTCACCAGGCCCTTGACCAGGGTGCCGTCGGTCAGCGCGGTGTCCAGTGCGTTCCAGGCAGCGATGCGCTTGGCCTTGTCACGCGACAGGCGGGTTTCGCCGAAACCATCTTCCAGCGATTCGATGGCGACCTGGACGTAATCGCCCGGGTTGGCTTCGACTTCGCCGCGGTCGTTACGGAATTCTTCGACCGGGATGTAGCTTTCGGACTTCAGGCCCGCGTTCACGACCACGAAATTCTGGTCGACACGGACGACTTCAGCGGTGATGACTTCGCCAGCACGCATTTCCTGGCGATTCAGGCTCTCCTCGAACAGCGCGGCAAAGCTTTCGGCCATGGGAGAGACAGCAAAAGAGGTGGACATAGAGAGAGGACTCGATACCGTGCGGACACGGCGGGGTTGGGTTGGTTGTAAAACCGGAAGTGTCGCGGCGGCCTTGCACCGCCCGCGCCCTTCCGGGCTTCAGTTGCCGGTCTTGCCGGCCAGCCGCTCGTGGGCGCGATCGAGCACGAATTGCACGGCTTCGTCGATTCCCATCTGCGTGGTGTCCAGCAACACCGAATCCGGGCCCTGCTTGAGCGGCGCAACCGGACGTGAAGCATCACGCAGATCGCGCTCGCGCAATTCGAGCACGAGACTGTCAATGTTAGCCGACAAACCTTTTTCGATCAACTGCTTATAGCGCCTTTCCGCACGCGCCTCAGCCGATGCGGTCATGAATATCTTGAGGAAGGCGTCCGGAAACACGATCGAGGCCATGTCGCGGCCATCCGCCACCAGGCCGGGCACTTCCCGGAAGGCGCGCTGACGCTCCAGCAGCGCCGCGCGCACGCCCGGCAGGGCCGCCAGCTTGGAGGCGGCATTGCCGGTTTCTTCCTTGCGGACGACCACGGAGACGTCTTCGCCTTCAAGGATGATCCGGCCGTGGTTGAACGATGCATCCAGCTGTTCCGCCACGGGAATGAGCGCCGTTTCGTCGTTCAGGCCAATGCCACGCTTGATGGCTGCCAGTGCAACCATGCGATAGATCGATCCCGAATCCAGCAGATTCCAGCCCAACGCCTCCGCTACACGGGTGGCAACGGTGCCTTTGCCAGATGCGGTGGGCCCGTCGATGGCGAGCACCTTGACCGGGTTCATCACATCGCCTCCAGCACGTCGATACCCAGCAGACCCAGACCTGTCCGCAGAGTTTCCGCAGTCAAGCGGCACAGTTGCAGGCGTGAGGCGCGCACCGCCCCTTCGCTCTTCAGCACCGGGCAGGCCTCGTAGAAACGCATGAACTGGGTGGCCAGGTTGTAGAGATAGCTGCAGAGGAAGTGCGGCATGGTCTCGCGCGCCACCGATTGCAGGGCATCGGCAAAACGCGCCAGCTCCAGCGCCAGGGCGCGTTCGGCCGGCTCGTCCAGCACGATGGGCGCGGAGGCATCCACGTCCTCAGCCTTGCGGAAGACACCGGCGATCCGGGTGTAGGCGTACTGCAGGTAGGGCGCCGTATTGCCTTCGAAGGCCAGCATCGTGTCCCAGCTGAACACGTAGTCGCTGTTGCGGTTCTTAGACAGATCGGCGTACTTCACGGCGCCGATGCCCACCGCGCGGGCGATGTCGCGACGCTGCGGCTCGGGCAGGTCCGGGTTTTTCTCGCTGACCAGCGTGAAAGCGCGTTCGGTGGCCTCCTGCAACAGCTCGGCCAGCTTCACCGTGCCACCACTGCGCGTCTTGAAGGGCTTGCCGTCCTCGCCCAGCATCACGCCGAAGCCGACGTGCTCCAGCGATACGGCATCCGGCGCATAGCCAGCCTTGCGGCTGACCGTAAACAACTGGTTGAAGTGCAGGCCCTGGCGGGCATCCACGACGTACAGCACGCGGTCCGCCTTCAGTTGCGCGACGCGATAGCGGATCGCGGCCAGGTCGGTGGTCGCGTACAGGTAACCGCCGTCCTGCTTCTGCACGATGTAGGCGGCCGGCGTTTCGCTGCCGTCCTGGTTCTTGGTCTTGAACTCGTCGAGGAAGACAACCTGTGCGCCCTGGCTTTCGACGGCCAGGCCCTTGGCTTGCAGGTCGCGCACGACCACCGGGAGGTCGTTGTTGTAGGCGCTCTCGCCGCGCACGTCGGCGCGGGTCAGGCCAACACCCAGTTCCTGATAGACCTCTTCGCAGTGATGCAGCGATACATCGAGGAAGCGCTTCCACAGCGCATTCACCTGCGCGTCGCCGCCCTGCAGCTTCACCACATACTCGCGGGCGCGGGTCGCGAAGGCCTCGTCTTCGTCGAAGCGTTGCTTGGCGCGACGGTAGAAATCCTCCAGATCGTTCAGCGCCATGCCGTCAGCACCAGCACCCGCGCCGCCCTGTTCGCTCTCGATCAGGAAGGCCGTCAGCATGCCGAACTGGGTGCCCCAGTCGCCGACGTGGTTCTGCGCGATCACCTCGTTGCCGAGGAAACGCAGCACGCGCGCCAGCGCGTCGCCGATGATGGTCGAGCGCAAATGGCCGACGTGCATTTCCTTGGCGAGGTTCGGCGACGAGTAATCCACCACCACGCGTTGGACATCCGCCTTCGGCACGGCCAGATCGCCCTGCCCGAGCGCGGCCTGCGCCCGCTGCGCGAGGAACTCCGGCGCCAGCGTGATGTTGATGAAGCCCGGGCCGGCGATCTCCAGCTTGCTGGCGATGCCTGACAGGTCGAGCGCCGCCACCACCTGTTCGGCCAGCGCGCGCGGATTCATCTTGCGCGACTTGGCCGCGGCCATCACGCCGTTGGCCTGGTAGTCACCGAATTCGGGGCGGCCGGCAGGCTGGATGATGGCGGGCGCGCCTTCACAACCGCAGGCGGCCAGCGCGGCGGAAACACGGGAATCGAGCAGTTGAAGCAGGGTCTGGGACATGTGCAGCAGGCTCACTTCGTGACCGAAGCGAATACGTCGAAATATTCAGGGAAAGTCTTGGCAGTGCACTTCGGATCGTTGATGCGCACGGGCGTACGGCCCAGCGCCACCAGCGAGAAACACATCGCCATGCGGTGATCGTCGTAGGTGTCGATGGCGGCGTGCGGCGTCAGCGTGGCCGGCGGTGTGATGCGCAGCCAGTCCTCGCCCTCCTCCACCGTCGCGCCCACCTTGCGCAGTTCGGTCGCCATTGCGGAGATGCGGTCGGTCTCCTTCACGCGCCAGCTGCCGATGTTGGTGAGCCGGCACGGGCCGTCACAGAACAGCGCGGCCACCGCCAGCGTCATCGCGGCATCGGGAATATGGTTGAAGTCCATGTCGAAGGCGCGCAGCTTGCCGCTCCCGGGAGCGCGTGCCTCGATCCAGTTGTCGCCCATCTCGACGCGCGCGCCCAGCTTCTCCAGCGCAGCGGCGAACTGCACGTCGCCCTGGATGCTGTCGCGCCCCACGCCCTCCACCCGCAGCGGTCCGCCGCCGATGGCGCCGGCGCCAAGGAAATAGGAGGCTGACGAGGCATCGCCCTCGACAAACAAGGTGCCGGGGCTGCGGTAGCGCGCACCACCGGGCACGATGAAACGCTGCCAGCCTTCGCGCTTCACCTCGACACCGAACTGCGCCATCAGGCGCAGGGTGATCTCGATGTAGGGTTTGGAAATGAGCTCGCCGACGACCTCGATGGTCGTCTCCACGCCCGTGGTCGGCAGCGCCATCAACAAGGCGGTAAGGAACTGGCTGGACACGTTGCCGCGGATGCGCACCACGCCACCCGGGCGGATGTTTGCCGGCTTCAGTTGCAGCGGCGGGAAACCTTCGTTGTGCAGGTAAGCGATGTCGGCACCGACTTCGCGCAGGGCATCCACCAGGTCGCCGATCGGCCGCTCATGCATGCGCGGCACGCCGTGCAGCTTGTAGCTGCCGCCTGCCAGTGCCAGTGCTGCGGTCAGGGGACGGAACGCAGTTCCGGCATTGCCGAGGAACAGGTCCGCTTCCTTCACCGGAAAACCACCCGGCACACCGACCACGCGATAGTCCCGCGCCCCGGTCTTCTCCCATTGCACGCCCAGCGTGCGCAGGGCATCCAGCATGCGGTCGGTGTCATCGGACGCGAGCAGGTCGCGGATGTCGGTCGTGCCTTCCGCCAGTGCCGCCAGCAGCAGCGTGCGGTTGGAAATGCTCTTGGAGCCGGGAAGACGCACCGTGCCCGCGGCAGTGCTGAGGGCGGGAAGATCCAGGTATTCCATGTGTCTCTACTGTGCTTGTTGTTCGGCCCAGGCGTTGCGCGCGGTGCGCGCTTCGGCGAACAGGGTTTCGAGCGCGTCGGCACGACCCTGCGTCAGCAATGCGCGCAGGTAGGCCAGCTCGGTGAGGTAGGCGTCCAGCTCCGCCAGCAAGGCGTCGCGGTTGGCAATGCAGATGTCGCGCCACATTTCCGGGTGGCTGCCGGCGATGCGCGTGAAGTCCCGGAAACCGGAAGCGGCGTACTTGAAAAGCTGCTCGGCGTTGGCGCGGCCGGCAAGGTCGTGCACAAGGCCGAAGGCCAGCAGGTGCGGCAGGTGGCTGACCGCTGCGAATACACGGTCATGCTCCTGCGGCGTCATCGAATGGATATGCGCGCCGCAGGCCGCCCAGGCGTCACGCACCCGGTCGATGGCGGCGGAGTCGTTTTCCGGCAGCGGGGTGAGCACCACCTTGCGGCCCTTGTACAGCTCGGCATGCGCGGCCGACGGGCCGCTCTTTTCAGCACCCGCGATGGGATGCGCCGGCACCACGCGCGTGATGTGCTCGCCGAGGTGGGTGTAGATCGCCTGGATGACATCCGCCTTGGTGCTGCCGCCATCGGTGATCAGCGTATCCGGACCGATGTGCGGCACAGCGGCGGCCATGACGGCATCCATCTGGCCTACCGGCGTCGCGATCAGCAGCAGGTCGGCACCGGCCAGTGCCTCGGCCCAGTCGGTCGCGGCGATGTCGATGACGCCCAGCTTCAGCGCTTCATCCAGCGAACTGGCATGACGGCCGACGCCGACGACTTCACCAACCAGCCCAGCCGCTTTGAGTGCGAGCGCGAACGAGCCGCCGATGAGGCCGACGCCGCAGATGACGACGCGCTTGAAGGGCTGCATGGCCGGCTTCACGTCAGCCCTTCTTCGCGACGGCCAGCGCGTCGAGGAAACGCTGGTTCTCGGCTTCCAGGCCGATGGACACGCGCAGCCACTCCGGCATGCCGTAGCCGCCGATGGGTCGCACGATGACGCCCTGCTTCAGCAGGCGCTGGTTGATGCTGGCCGCGTCGCCCGCCTTGAAGGTCAGGAAGTTGCCGGACGATGGAATCGTTTCGTAGCCGAGTTCGCCCAGGCCTTTGAGCAATTGCGCCATGCCGGCGCGATTCACTTCGTAGCTCCGTTGCAGGAAGGCATCGTCGTCCACCGCCGCTTCCGCCGCCGCCAGCGCGAGGCTGCTGACGTTGAAGGGTTGGCGCACACGGTTGAGCATGCCGGCCACCTCCTCGTTAGCCACCGCGTAGCCGACACGCAGGCCGGCCAGGCCGTAGATCTTGGAGAAGGTGCGGGTGATGATCAGGTTGGGGTGCTGCTGCAGCCAGGCCAGGCTGTCGTAGCGCTGTTCCGGCGCAAGGTACTCGTTGTAGGCCTCGTCCAGCACCACCAGCACCTCGGCCGGCACGCGCTCCAGGAAAGCCTTGATCTGCGCGCCCGGCAGGAAGTTGCCGGTCGGGTTGTTCGGGTTGGCGATGAACACCATGCGGGTGTCGGCCTCGATGGCCTTGGCCATCGCGTCCAGATCGTGACCGTACTGCACTGCAGGCGTGACGATGCCGCGTGCGCCGATGGCGAGCACTTCGATCGGATACACCGCGAAGGCGTGCTGCGAATACACGGCGGAATCGCGCGGCTTGAGGAAGGCGCGCACCGCCATTTCCAGCACGTCGTTGGAGCCGTTGCCGAGCACCAGCGACTCCGGCGACACGCCGAACTTCGCCGACAGTTTCTGCTTCAGCGCGAAGCCATTGCCGTCCGGGTAGCGCGCGATGTCCGACAGCACGGCATCCAGCGCGGCACGCGCCTTCGGGCTCATGCCCAGCGGGTTCTCGTTGGAGGCCAGCTTGACGATGTCGGCCTCGTTCAGGCCCATTTCGCGGGCCAGTTCAGAGATCGGCTTGCCGGGCACATAGGGCGAAATGGCACGAACGTATTCAGGAGCGCGTTGCGCGACGGACATGGATCGACTCCGTAGATCAGATGGCTGCGACGGGATAGGAACCCAGCACCTTCAGGAAGGCGGCACGGTTCGCCAGCTCGGCCAGTGCGCGCGCGACCGCCGGGTCCTCGCGGTGGCCTTCCACATCAACATAGAACACGTATTCCCACAGGCCGGTACGCGAGGGTCGTGACTCGAACTTCGTCATGCTGACGCCCTGGTCCGCGAAAGCCTGCAGCAAGGCATGCACCGCGCCCGGCTTGTTGAGCGCAGAGCAGATCAGCGAGGTCTTGTCGCGGCCGGAGGGGCCGGCATCGTGACGCGCGATCACCAGGAAGCGCGTCGTGTTGTTGGGGTCGTCCTCGATGTTGGCGAAGAGGATGGGCAAGCCGTAGCGCTGCGCGGCATTCTCGCCGGCGATGGCGGCAGCCTCGGCGTCCTCGGCCGCCAGGCGCGCGGCCTCCGCATTGCTGGAGACCGGCAGGCGCGGAATTCCGTGTGCATGATGCGCCAGCCAGTCGTTGCATTGGGACAAGGACTGCGAGTGCGAGTAGATGCGCTTCACCTGGCCGATGTCTGCGGCCTTGCTCATCAGGTTGTGGCGGATGCGCAGGCCGACCTCGCCGCACACCGACACATTGCCGGACATGAACAGGTCCAGCGTGCGGCCGACGGCGCCCTCGGTGGAGTTCTCCACCGGCACCACGCCGTATTCGACGGCGCCCGCTTCCACCGCGTGGAAGACGTCGTCGATGGTCTGCTGCGCTGCCAGCGTCGGCGAACCGCCGAAATGCTTGGCGGCCGCAGCCTCCGAGTAGGTGCCCTGCGGGCCGAGGTAGGCCACCTGCAGCGGCTGCTCCAGGCCCAGGCACCAGCTCATGATCTCGCGGAAGATTCGCTGCACCGCCTCGTTCGACAGCGGGCCGGGGTTGCGATCGGCAATCGCGCGCAGCACCTGGGCTTCGCGCTCGGGGCGATAAAGCGGACCGCGCTTGATCTCGCCCACCTTCTGGGCGCAGCGGGCACGCTCGGCGAGGCGTTCGAGTATCTCGCCGTCGAGGCGGTCGATCTGCGTGCGAACAGCCAGCAGCGCTTCGCTCTGTTCGGCGCTCAGGCCAGCGCCATTGCCGTTGTTGTGATCCGGGTCAGCCATAGCGCTTCTCGAAGGCGTGAAGGAATTCAACCAGCGCCTCCACACCCTCCAGCGTCATGGCGTTGTAGATGGAAGCGCGGAAACCGCCGACCGACTTGTGGCCCTTCAACTGCACGAGGCCGCGCTCGCGCGACTCCAGCAGGAAGGCATCGGTCAGGCTCTCGTCACGCAGGAAGAACGGCACGTTCATGCGCGAACGGCACTCCTTGCGCACGTGGGTGACGTAGAACTCGCTGCGATCCAGCGCGTCGTACAGCGCCGTGGCCTTGGCGATGTTGTTCGCCTCGATGGCGGCCAGGCCGCCCTGCCGCCTGATCCACTGGAACACCAGCCCGGCGATGTAGATGCCGTAGGTAGGCGGCGTGTTGTACATGGAATCGTTGTCGGCAACGATGCGGTAGTTGAAGGCCGAGGGGCACAGCGCGTGTGCCTGGTCCAACAGGTCGTCGCGCACGATGACGATGGTCAGGCCTGCGGGGCCGATGTTCTTCTGCGCGCCGGCGTAGATCAGGCCGAACTTCGAGATGTCCAGCGGGCGCGACAGGATGTGGGAGGACATGTCCACCACCAGCGGCACCTTGCCGGTCTCGGGCCAGTCGAAATACTCCACGCCGTCGATGGTCTCGTTGCCGCACAGGTGCAGGTAGGCCGCATCGCTGCGCAGCTTCCAGGTGGAGCGGTCGGGGATGTACGTGTACTTGCCCTGCTTCGCCTCGCGGTCGAGGCTGGACGCCGCGACGTTCACATCGCCGTAGCGCTGCGTCTCCTTGATGGTCTTCACCGACCAGGAGCCGGTCTCGACGAAGTCCACCTTGTTGTTCTTACCGAGCAGGTTGAGCGGCACGATGGCGTTCTCGCCGATGGCACCGCCCTGCATCAGCAGGATCTTGTAGTTGTCCGGCACCGCCAGCAGTTCGCGCAGATCGGCGAAGACGTGCTGCAGGATGTGGCCGAACTCCTTGCCGCGATGGCTCATCTCCATCACCGACATGCCACTGCCGTGCCAGTCCAGCATGTCCTCGGCCGCCTCGCGCAACACCTCCTCGGGCAGCACGGCAGGACCAGCGGAGAAATTGAATACCCTCATCGCCTTGTTCTCTTTCCTGGGCAATCTCGCGAAGCGGGCGACCCTTGGGCCGGCCGCCCGCATCATCATTTACTCGGCTGGCGTACCGGCCTGATCGTCGCCGGCCTGATCACCGTCGGCCACCTCGTCGTCGCCCAGCTCCTCGTCCGACTCGTCGCCTTCGATGATCTTCTGCACGCCGGAGAGCTTCGAGCCTTCATCGACGGAGATCAGCGTCACGCCCTGCGTCGCACGGCTCATCTCGCGGATCTCCGACACACGGGTACGTACCAGTACCCCGCCCGTGGTGATCAGCATGATCTGGTCGCGCTCCGTCACCAGCTGGGCCGCCACCACCTTGCCGTTACGCTCGGAGGTCTGGATGGCGATCATGCCCTTGGTGCCACGGCCGTGGCGGGTGTACTCGCCGATGGGGGTGCGCTTGCCGTAACCGTTCTCGGTGGCGGTCAACACGCTCTGCGACTCGTCCTCGGCCACCAGCATGGCGATCACGCTCTGGCCGTCTTCCAGCA
Organism: Uliginosibacterium sp. H1; assembly: GCF_036017065.1. Lineage (NCBI taxonomy): Bacteria > Pseudomonadati > Pseudomonadota > Betaproteobacteria > Rhodocyclales > Zoogloeaceae > Uliginosibacterium > Uliginosibacterium sp. H1. The sequence continues at coordinate 20,316 of NZ_JAYXHR010000001.1, read as the reverse complement.
TCATGCCGCGCACGCCGCGGGCCTGACGGCCCATCGGGCGCACGTCGTTCTCGTCGAAGCGCACGGCCTTGCCGGAGTCGGAGAACATCATCACGTCGTGCTTGCCATCGGTGATGGCCACGCCCACCAGGTAATCACCTTCGTCCAGGCCCACGGCGATGATGCCGGCCTTGCGCGGATTGGCGAAGTCGGTCAGCGGCGTCTTCTTCACGGTGCCTTGTGTAGTCGCCATAAAGACGAAGTGACCCTCGTCGAATTCCTTGACCGGCAGCACGGCGGTGATCTTCTCGCCTTCCACCAGCGGGAAGAGGTTCACGATCGGCTTGCCACGCGAGTTGCGGTTGCCTTCCGGCACCTCGAACACCTTCAGCCAGTACAGGCGGCCGCGGTTCGAGAAACACAGGATGTGGTCGTGCGTGTTGGCGACGAAGAGCTGGTCGACGAAGTCATCGTCCTTCACCGCCGCAGCCTGCTTGCCACGGCCACCACGCTTCTGCGCGCGGTAGTCGGCCAGTGGCTGGCGCTTGAAGTAACCGGTGTGCGACAGGGTCACCACCATGTCTTCCTGCGCGATCAGGTCCTCGATGTTGATGTCGGCCGTGTTCATCACGATCTCGGAACGACGCTCATCGCCGAACTGGTCGCGGACTGCGCGCATCTCGTCGGCGATGATCGCCGTGATGCGGGCCGGCTTGGCGAGGATGTCGAGCAGGTCGGTGATCTGCTCCATGACCTCGCGGTACTCGCCGACGATCTTGTCCTGCTCCATGTTGGTCAGGCGCTGCAGTTGCATCTCGAGGATGCGCTGCGACTGGACCTCGGACAGGCGATAGCCCTGGGCAGACAGGCCGAATTCCGCGGCCAGGCCTTCCGGGCGATAACTGTCGGCAGTGGCACGGGCCAGCATCTCTTCGACCAGCGAGGAACGCCAGACGCGGCCCATCAGCTCCTGCTTGGCGATGGCCGGCGTGGCGGCTGCCTTGATCACGGCGATGATCTCGTCGACGTTCGACAGCGCGACGGCCAGACCTTCCAGGATATGGCCACGCTCGCGTGCCTTGCGCAGCTCGAAAACGGTGCGGCGGGTCACCACCTCGCGACGATGCGAGAGGAAGGCCTCCAGCATCTGCTTGAGGTTCAGCAGGCGCGGCTTGCCGTCGACCAGCGCCACCATGTTCATGCCGAAGCTGTCCTGCAGCTGGGTCTGCTTGAACAGGTTGTTCAGCACCACCTCGGGCACTTCGCCGCGCTTCAGTTCGATGACCAGGCGCATGCCGGACTTGTCGGATTCGTCGCGGATGTCCGAGATGCCCTCGATACGCTTGTCCTGCACCAGCTCGGCAATCTTCTCCTGCAGCGTGCGCTTGTTAACCTGGTAGGGAATCTCGTCGACGATGATCGCCTGACGGTTGCCCTTTTCCATGTCCTCGAAATGGGTGCGCGCGCGCATGATCACGCGGCCACGGCCAGTGCGATAACCCTCGTGCACGCCATGCAGGCCGTAGATGAGACCGGCAGTGGGGAAGTCCGGCGCCGGCACCAGCTTGATCAGCTCCTCGATGCTGGTTTCCGGATTCTCCAGCAGCACCAGCGAGGCTTCGACCACCTCGGACAGGTTGTGGGGCGGGATGTTGGTCGCCATGCCGACCGCGATACCCGAGCTGCCGTTGATGAGCAGGTTGGGAATGCGGGACGGCAGGACCGTCGGCTCCAGCTCCTTGCCGTCATAGTTCGGCTGGAAGTCGACGGTTTCCTTGTCGATGTCGGCCAGCAGGTCGGCCGAAATGCGCTCCAGGCGGCACTCGGTGTAACGCATGGCCGCCGCCGCATCGCCGTCGATGGAACCGAAGTTGCCCTGGCCGTCGATCAGCATGTAGCGTAGCGAAAAGTCCTGCGCCATCCGCACCAGCGTGTCGTAGATCGCCGAGTCGCCGTGCGGGTGGTACTTACCCATCACATCGCCGACCACCCGCGCGCATTTCACGTATGGGCGGTTCCAGGCATTGTTCGCCTCGTGCATTGCGAACAGCACGCGGCGGTGTACCGGCTTCAGGCCGTCACGTACATCCGGGAGCGCACGCCCCACGATCACGCTCATCGCGTAATCGAGGTAGGAGTGGCGCATCTCCTCTTCCAGGCTGATCGGCAGGGTTTCCTTGGCGAACGAATTCATGGCGGATGCAGGGCTTCCGTGAGGTTTGCGCTAAAGCTTTCGATTGTAACATGCGGGTCGTTGCCGTCCCTGGCCCAGCCAAGCCCTGCCTTCATTACGACATGACGCCCCCTACTGCCGTCGACAGCCTGATCGAAGCCCGCTGGATCGTTCCCATAGAGCCCGCGGAGGTCGTCCTTGAACACCATGCGGTAGCAATCAGGGAAGGCCTGATCGTCGACCTGTTGCCCATCGAGCAGGCGCGTCAGCGCTACCTTGCGACCGAGCACGTCGTGCTCGAGGAACACGTGCTGATGCCCGGTTTGGTCAACGCCCACACGCACGCTGCCATGACACTGCTGCGTGGCTTTGCCGACGACCTGCCGCTGATGACCTGGCTGAACGAGGCCATCTGGCCGGCGGAACGCGAACACGCCAGCCCGGAATTCGTCCGCGACGGCACGCGCCTGGCGGCGGCCGAGATGCTGCGCGGCGGGATCACCTGCGTCCAGGACATGTATTTCTACCCCGACGCCGCTGCGGAAGCTTTCAGCGAAGCAGGCATGCGCGCCGTGCTAAGCCTTCCCGTCATGGAGTTCCCCAGCCGCTATGCCGCCGATGCGGACGACTACCTGCGCAAGGGCCTGGCGGTGCGCGACCAGTGGCGGGACCGGCCGCTGCTTGGCTTCGCCCTCGGGCCACATGCGCCCTATTCCGTCTCCGACGCCAGCTTCGAGCGCGTCGTCGCGCTGTCCCAGGAACTGGACTGCCCTATCCACATCCATCTGCACGAGACCCGGACCGAGGTCGAGGACAGCATCCGCCACCACGGCATGCGGCCACTGGAGCGGCTGGAACGGCTCGGCCTGCTTGGCCCGGGCCTGTCCGTTGCGCACGCCGTGCATCTCACCGAGGGTGAAATCCGCTTGCTGGCCGAGCGGAATGTAAGCGTGGTCCACAACCCGACGTCTAATATGAAGCTGGCGAGCGGCATCGCCCCGGTCGCCCGGATGCTCGAATCAGGAATTGCGGTGGGGCTCGGTACGGACGGCGCGGCCAGCAACAACCGGCTGGACCTGTGGCAGGAAATGCGTCAGGCCAGCCTGCTGGCAAAGGTGGCGGGCGAACGGGCCGATGCGCTGCCCGCTCACCGCGCGCTGCGCATGGCAACTCTGGACGGTGCGCGCTGCCTGGGCCTCGACGACCGGATCGGCTCCATACAAACCGGAAAAGAAGCCGATTTATGCGCCATTTCCCTTTCCAACGTCGACTTTCAACCCTGCTACGACCCGGTTTCGCACCTTGTCTATGTTGTCGACCGCCATGCAGTAAGTGATGTCTGGGTGGCCGGAAACCCGCGTGTACGCTCGCATTCGCTGTTGCAATTTAACAACATCGCGTTGCAGCAAATTTCCCGGTCGTGGCAGAATTCTTTGTACTGATACTTGACACGGGCTTAATGCGTTTCACGCACATCCGGTCTAGGATGCAGGCTGTGGAGTATGCTGATCGGGTGTTTCGCCAGCTTTAGATCGGCAAGCAGGGAGATGACTGGTGTCTGCAAAGGCGCCAGTTTGTGTGGGGCATCGATCCAGGTGGTGTCCTTAATGAGCAATCAGACTTGAACGAGGAGAATATGAAACACACTCACAAGCTTTTGCTGGCACTCGTTGCCATGGGCACCATCGCAGGCGCACAAGCACAGAGCAAGGACATCGTCGTCGATACCAAGAGCGGCGTGACGCCGTACCTCATCGACTCGCGCAACGTGCTGTCCCGCAGCGGTACCGGCCTGTGCTGGCGCACCGGCTACTGGACGAAGGATCTGGCGCAGACCACCAAGGTCGTCGGCGAGACCATCCCGGTCGGCTGCTTCTGCGAAAAGGAACTGTTCGCCAAGGAAGTGTGCGAACCGCCGAAGCCCGCTCCGGCCGCCGCCCCGGCTCCGGCCCCTGCTCCCGTTCCCGCCCCGGTTCCTGTCCCGGCTCCGGCCCCGGCTGCCGAGAAGGTGTCGATCCCGGCTGACGCCCTGTTCGAATACGACAAGGCCGTCATCACCTCGGCTGGTCAGCAGAGCCTGAGCGAGTTCGCCGGCAAGGCCAAGGGCATCAACCTGGAAGTCGTCATCGCCGTCGGTCACGCTGACCGTATCGGTTCCGATACCTACAACCAGAAGCTGTCCGAGCAACGCGCTGCCGCAGTCAAGGACTTCCTGGTTGCTCAAGGCATCGAAGCCAACCGTGTTTACACGGAAGGCAAGGGTGAGTCGCAACCGACCACCGGCGACACCTGCAAGAACCTGGGTGCCGAGAACGGCCGCAACAAGAAGCTGATCAGCTGCCTGGCCCCGGATCGCCGCGTCGATCTGGAAGCCGTCGGTACCAAGAAGTAAGCGGGTTTATTCCGCATCAAAAGCCCTCGCTTCGGCGAGGGCTTTTTTATTGGTGTCCAGCGGATAAACTGCTGTCCACCGATGTCCATTCCGGACAGCCAGATTCCCGCACATCACGCCATGCAAGCCAACACCCTGAACGCCGACGCTGCCGAAGTGCAGAAATTCAGCGATCTCGCCCATCGCTGGTGGGATCCCGAATCCGAGTTCAAGCCGCTTCATCAGATCAATCCCTTGCGACTCGACTGGATCGACCGCCACGCCGGCGGCCTGCAGGGCAAGCAGGTCATCGACATCGGCTGCGGCGGCGGCATCCTGTCGGAAAGCATGGCCACCCGTGGTGCACGGGTCACCGGCATCGACCTGTCGGAAAAAGCGCTCGGTGTCGCCCGTCTGCATCTCTATGAATCCGGCCAGCAGGTGGATTACCAGCAGATCGCCGCCGAGGACATCGCGGCACAACGCCCTGGCCAGTTCGATGTCGTCACATGCATGGAAATGCTGGAGCACGTCCCCGACCCCGCAAGTGTCGTACGCGCCGCCGCGACGCTGGCGAAACCCGGCGCGCCCGTGTTCTTCTCCACGCTCAACCGCAATCCCAAGTCCTACGTGTTCGCCATCCTCGGCGCCGAGTACATCCTTCAGATGTTGCCGCGCGGCACCCATGACTATGGCAAGTTCATCAAACCTTCCGAGCTGGCGCGCTTTGCGCGTGAGGCAGGCCTGGTGGTCGACGAAGTGATCGGCATGCACTACAACCCGCTCACCAAGCACTACTGGCTCGATGACAACCCTGATGTGAACTACCTGATGCGCTGCAGGCGCGAGGGCTGATCCCGTGCCAGCAGACATCCAGGCGGTTTTCTTCGACCTCGACGGCACCCTTGCCGACACCGCCCCGGACCTCGCCAGCGCGCTCAATCGCGTGCGTGCCGAAGACGGCAAGCCGGCAGTCCCCCTCGATGAATTGCGCCCCTACACCTCGCAAGGCGTGCGCGGGCTGATCGGTGCGGCTTACGGCTGGACCTCCGACCACGCTGACTACCCCGCCATCGCGGACCGGATGCTGGCTCACTACGCGGCCAACATCTGCGACCAGTCGCGGCTGTTCCCCGGCGTTCCGGAAATGCTCGACGCGCTGGAAGCACGTGGCTTCGCCTGGGGCGTCGTGACCAACAAGCATGCCCGCTTCACCCAGCCGCTGGTCCGTGCGCTGGCACTCGACGCACGCGCACGCAGCATCGTCAGCGGTGACACCGCAGCCCTGCCCAAACCGGCGCCCGACCCCTTGTTGCACGCTGCGCGCGAAGCCGGTGTCGCGCCTGCCGCCAGTCTCTACATCGGCGACGATCCACGCGACGTGGAAGCGGCGCGCGCAGCCGGCATGCGTTCGCTGGCCGTCACCTGGGGCTACCACGGCGCCGGTCTGCCGCCCGAGGAATGGGGCGCGGACGGCGTGATCCACCACCCGCACGAAGTCCTCGACTGGCTCGGTACCCACTGAGCGCGTACAATGGAACCCGTGGCGCGCGTTGGCGTCACAGTATTTGCTGGGGGCGACCTGGTTTCGACGTGGGTCGCGAAGCAGCTTGGTGCATACCGAGGACCAGATCACCTCGTAAATCCATCTGGAAATCTATACTCGCCAACGACGAGCAATTCGCCGTAGCCGCTTAAGGCTACAGCCGCTGCACTGACTGGTCTCCTGGGTCAGATGGGGTAAAACCCATAGCAGCGTCATTCACAGGGACTCGTGCCGCATCGGGTTACTTGGTGCGGAGCTAAAATCAAGGTGACTCGTCCTGCGTCGGCCTGCCGATCGGCTAAGCGCAGGATTAAATCCAAATAGAACGGCTAAGTATGTAGAGCCGGTTGTAGAGGGCTTGCGGACGCGGGTTCGATTCCCGCCGCCTCCACCAAACCAACGACGAAGCCACCCTTGCGGTGGCTTTTTCGTTTGTAGCAACGGTGCGGATGAGAAGCTGCGCTGGTCCGGTCAGCGAAGCGCTGCTTCGCTGGACACCGTCCGCACCACACCAGCCGAAGACCGAGGGGTTCGCAGAGGCAACGCGAAAGCCGAGCATTCCTGTTGCTGGCGCCGCTCCGGCCTCCGCCACGCCGTTCGCGCGCAGCTCAAACGAGTAGTGTCTTCACCACCAACCCCACCAGCCCACAAGCAACGATCACGTGGATCACGTTGAGCTTGAAGCGGAACAATGCAATCGCTGCGCCCAGCGCGATCAGCGCAGAGGGCCAGTCGAAGCGGCCTGAGAAGCCCTGCGGCCACAACACGTGGTAGCCGAAGAACAGCGCCAGGTTGAGGATCACGCCCACCACTGCGGCGGTGATACCGGTCAGGGGTACGGTGAACTTCAGGTCATCGTGGGTGGATTCCACCAGCGGGCCGCCGGCCAGGATGAACAGGAACGACGGCAGGAAGGTGAACCAGGTCACCAGCGCTGCGGCCACCGCACCGCCGAGGAAGAGCGCGTCCGGGCCGAGAACGGCCTTGGCGTAGGCGCCGACGAAACCGACGAAGGCCACCACCATGATCAGCGGCCCGGGCGTGGTTTCGCCCAGCGCGAGGCCGTCGATCATCTGCGTCGGCGTCAGCCAGCCATAGTGGCTCACCGCGCCCTGATACACGTAGGGCAGCACCGCATACGCGCCACCGAAAGTCAGCAACGCGGCCTTGGTGAAGAACCAGCTCATCTGCGTGAAGGTGTGCGTCCAGCCGAAGGCTGCGGTCAGCAGGCCCATCGGCACCAGCCACAGCACCGCGCCGACCGCGATCACGCCTGCCAGCCTGGCCCAGCTGAAGCGCGCATGCGCAGGCGTCGGCGTGTGATCGTCTATCAGCGCAGGGCCGAAGGACTTGTCGGCCTTGCCATGGCCGCCACCGGCCCGGAACCGTTCCGGCGCGACGCGTCCGCCGATATAGCCGGCAAGCGCGGCGGCCGCCACGATGAGGGGGAATGGCAGGTTCAGCGCGAAGATCGCCACGAAGGATGCCGCGGCAATGCCCCACAGCCAGTTGTTCTTCAGCGTGCGCATGCCGATCCGGTGAGCCGCCTGCACCACGATCGCCGTCACGGCCGGCTTGATGCCATAGAACAGCCCTGCCACCCAGGGCACGTCGCCAAACGCGACGTAGATCCATGACAGGCCGATCAGGATGAACAGCGACGGCAGGACGAAGAGCGCGCCAGCCACCACGCCGCCCCAGGTCCGGTGCATCAGCCAGCCGATGTAGGTGGCGAGTTGCTGTGCCTCCGGGCCGGGCAGCAACATGCAGTAGTTGAGGGCGTGCAGGAAACGCTTCTCGCTGATCCAGCGACGACGCTCCACCAGCTCGGTGTGCATGATGGCGATCTGCCCGGCCGGGCCGCCGAAGCTGATGAAACCCAGTTTCAGCCAGAACAGGAAGGCCTCCCATCGGCCGACCGTGCGCGGGATTTCACTGCGGTCTTCGACGGGATGCGGCTGGCTGACGGCTGGATTCACTTGATCGTTCCTGGAAGGTGGCCCCTAGCTTGATGCCGCAATCGGCAGCCCGGCGCAACGATGATTTGCGTCGGTCTACATACGGCAAACGCGTGTCATCCACCAGCGCAGCGAGAGCCGCGGCGTTACAGGAAACGGTCCAGCAGGCGTCGCGAGTGGCGGTCCAGCGATTTCAGGTCGCGGATCAGGTACTGCACGCCATGATGATCCGCGATCAGCAGCGTGCTGCCGGCCAGCCGCCGGATGTCCTCCTCGCCCTTCAGCACGAAGCTCGCCTCGCCGCGATCGGTGCTGACATGCCAGGTGCTGGGCGTTGCAAAGCTCGACACCTCGTGCAGCCGCTGGATCTCCGGCATGAACTCGCGTTCGGCCAGGGCCTGTTCGATCAACTGGCGCAAGTCCTCCGGCAGCGCGTGGAGACGGTCGATCCACGCCACCTCGTGGCCCTCGGCGTCCAGCAGGGAAATGCCATCGGCGGGCGCGGCAATCGGAAACGCGCGCACCGGTACGACATTGTGGTGAGCCGTGCCCTGCTCATCCGTCAGGACAAGTTGCCCGAGTTCGTTGCGGGCAAGCGTGAAATGGATTGCGATGGTCGCAGCCTTGGTCGTCGTGTCAGTCATGGTCGCTCCCTGCCCTCAGACGCGCTCGGTGGCGCCACCCGCCGACCACGTGGCTTCCGCCGCCTCGGTGTCGACGTTGCGGGCCTGCGCTTCATACAGGCGCCAGTAGGCACCACGCGCTTCCATCAGCTCGTCGTGCGGGCCGACTTCGACGATCTGGCCGCGGTCCATGACGACGAGGCGATCCGCCTTGCGCAGCGTGGACAGGCGGTGCGCGATGGCGATCGTTGTGCGGCCCTTCACCAGGTTGTCCAGCGCCTTCTGGATCTCCTGTTCGGTTTCCGTATCGACTGCGGACGTGGCTTCGTCGAGGATCAGGATGCGCGGGTCGATCAGCAGTGCGCGCGCAATCGAGATGCGCTGGCGCTCGCCGCCGGACAGGCCCTGCCCGCGCTCGCCGACCAGCGAGTCGTAACCTTGCGGCAGGCGCAGGATGAACTCATGTGCGTGGGCGGCGCGCGCAGCGGCGACGATCTCCTCGCGCGTCGCATCCGGCTTGCCGTAGGCAATGTTCTCGGCGATCGATCCGAAGAACAGGAAGGGCTCCTGCAACACCAAGCCGATGTTGCGGCGGTAGTCGGCCACCGCCACCTGGCGGATGTCGATGCCATCGACCAGGATGGCGCCTTCGCTGACGTCGTAGAAGCGGCAGATCAGGTTCACCAGCGTGCTCTTGCCCGAGCCACTGTGGCCGACGAGACCGATCATCTCGCCCGGCTGGATGTCCAGCGACAGGTCGCGGATCACCGAGCGGTTGCCATAGCGGAAGCCAAGCTTGCGCATGCCGATGCGGCCGGTCACCTTGGGCAGCGGCTGCGGATTGGCCGGCTCCGGCACGCTGGACACGTGGTCCAGGATGTCGAAGATGCGCTTGGCGCCGGCCGCGGCTTTCTGCGTCACCGACACGATGCGGCTCATCGAATCCAGGCGCGTGTAGAAGCGGCTGATGTAGGCGAGGAAGGCAGTCAGCACACCCACCGTGATGCTGTCCTGCGATACCTGCCAGATGCCGAAAGCCCACACCACCAGCAGGCCGATTTCCGTGAGCAGCGTCACCGTCGGCGAGAACAGCGACCACACGCGGTTGAGCTTGTCGTTCACCGCCAGGTTGTGGCGGTTGGCTTCGCGGAAGCGCTCGGCCTCGCGCGACTCCTGCGCGAAAGCCTTCACCACGCGGATGCCGGGAATGGTGTCGGCCAGTACGTTGGTGACCTCCGACCACACACGGTCGATCTTCTCGAAGCCGGTACGCAGCTTGTCGCGCACCACGTGGATCATCCACGCGATGACCGGCAGCGGCAGCAGCGTGACCAGCGCCAGCCAGGGGTTGATGGAGAAGAGGATCACCGAGGTCATGGCGATCATCAGCACGTCGGTGGCGAAGTCCAGCAGGTGCAGCGACAGGAAGACGTTGATGCGGTCCGTCTCCGAGCCGATGCGCGCCATCAGGTCGCCGGTGCGCTTGCCGCCGAAGTATTCCAGCGACAGCTTGAGCAGGTGCTCGTAAGTGGTGGTGCGCAGATCCGCGCCCATGCGTTCCGACACCAGCGCCAGGATGTAGGTGCGCGCCCAGCCCAGCGCCCAGGCCACCAGCGCGGCGCCGAGCAGTCCCCCCAGCAGCATGCCGACCTTGGTGACGTCGATCGGCGCGCCGTTCTGGTAAGGGATCAGCACGTCGTCCATCAGCGGCATGGTGAGGTACGGCGGCACCAGGGTCGCGGCGGTCGAGGCCAGGGTCAGCAGGAAGCCCGCGGTCAGCTGGCGGCTGTACGGTTTGGCGAAGCGGCCGAGCCGCAGCAGCGTCCAGGTGGAAGGCGGGGTCAGCGATTCGTCGGGTTCGCAGGCCGGGCAGTCTTCCTGGTCCGGCTCCAGCCGCGCATTGCAGCTCAGGCAATGCCGCTCGGGTTCGGCCTGCAAGGGCTGGCCGGCCTGCACCGCCATCATCACGCGCTGGAACTGGCGTTGCAGGCGCAAGGCGGCCGGATTCTGGTTCAGCGTGTAGCGCCAGTAGACCAGCCGCACGGGTTGCGCAGCGGTGACGTCCAGCAACTCCAGCGTGCCTACGCCCGCATGGTCGTGGTGATCCAGGCGCAGGCCCGGGCGCAAGGGCCACTCTTGCCATTCACCCTTGTCATCCGCCGAGAGCAGGCGGGATTCGGTCAGTACCACGATGCCCGCGGCAAACCGGAGGCGGATGTCGAGGTCAACCTCGCAACAGGCCAGTACGTTCTCTGCTGCGCCCAGGCGCGCGGCCATGCGGTCGCGCCAGCTGTCGGGCACGGCGTGCAGGAAACTGCGCGAAGAACTCACTGGAGAATCCGGTAGCTTGATGGTCATCTTGGAAGGCATGCTCTGGCGGTGCGAACCCGGCATGGCAACAGGCGGTACAACCGAAAGAGCCGAAAGGGGCCTGGCAAGCGCTAACGCGCGACAAGCCCGGAAAGTAGACAGGACGCCGGGCTGGATTCCCCAAGGGAAAGCGCGCAGCGAGGCGGTCAATTCCGGTATTCTGGCCGCCGATTCTGCCCGCCTGACAGGGCGGGCCGGTGCGTGCGGGGCTGGCAGTATACCCGAGGCTCCCTGTGGGCTTTCCCCGACACCACCGCGGTCTGCCGCTCGCCGGCGCCGCTCATGAACCTGCGCAGCACTCGCCCGGCGCCCGCGCCCGGGCTATCCTCAGAGGGCGTCCGCCCCAATGCCGAAGACATGAAAAAGAAAGACATCGAGTTCCGCCGCGTCACCTACCTGCGCGGGCCGAACATCTGGACCTATCGTCCGGTGCTGGAAGCCTGGGTCGACATCGGTGAGCTGGAGGATTACCCCTCCAACACCCTGCCCGGCTTCTACGAGCGACTGACCGCCTGGCTGCCCGGCCTGATCGAGCACCACTGCGGCGTCGGCTATCGCGGCGGCTTCCTGGAGCGCCTGCGCGACGGCACCTGGGCCGGCCACATCCTGGAACACGTCGCCATCGAGCTGCAGAACCTCGCCGGCCTGCAGACGGCCTTCGGCAAGGCACGCCAGACCTGCGAACGCGGTGTCTACAAGGTGGTGGTGCGCGCCCGCAACGAGCAGGTGGGCCGCGCCGCGCTGGAAGCCGGTCGCCAGTTGCTGATGGCCGCGATCAACGACCAGGTCTTCGACGTGCCGAGCACGGTGGAGCACCTGCGCAACCTGGTGGACGATCACCACCTCGGCCCCAGCACCGCCTGCATCGTGGAAGCAGCGGCCGAGCGCCGCATCCCCTCCATCCGCCTCACCGACGGCAACCTCGTGCAGCTCGGCTACGGCAACCGCCAGCGCCGCATCTGGACGGCCGAGACCGACCGCACCAGTGCGATCGCCGAAGGCATCTCCAGCGAGAAAGACCTGACCAAGCAGCTGCTGTCCGCCTGCGGCGTGCCGGTGCCGGAAGGCCAGGTGGTCGAAAGCCCCGCCGCCGCCTGGGAAGCCGCCGAGGACATCGGCGTGCCGGTGGTGGTGAAACCCTCGGACGCCAACCACGGCCGTGGCGTGTCGCTGGAACTGATGACCCAGGCGGACGTGGAGTCCGCTTACGGGGTGGCCGACGCGGAAGGCAGCGAGGTCATCGTCGAGCGCTACATCCGTGGTGACGAGCACCGACTGCTCGTCGTCGGCGGCAAGCTGGCCGCCGCCGCGCGCGGCGAAAGCCTGTGGATCACCGGCGACGGCACCTCCACCGTCGTGCAGCTGATCGACAGCCAGCTCAACAGCGACCCGCGTCGCGGCGAGGCCGAGGAATTCCCGCTGGAAACCATCGTGCTGGAGCGCGAACCGGCCATGCGCCTGCTGCTGGAGCGGCAAGGCATGCAGGCGGACTCCGTGCCGGCTGTCGACCAGAAGCTGCTGGTCCAGCGCAACGGCAACGTCGCCATTGACTGCACGAAGGACGTGCACCCGGAAGTCGCCTACATGGCCACGCTGGCCGCCCGCATCGTCGGCCTGGACATCGCCGGCGTCGACCTGGTGACCGAGGATGTCTCCCGCCCGCTCGCCGAGACACGCGGCGCCATCGTCGAGGTGAACGCCGGCCCCGGCCTGCTGATGCACCTGAAGCCGGCACAGGGTGAAGCCCAACCGGTGGGCGAAGCCATCGTGCGTCACCTGTTCCCGGAAGAGGAAGATGCCGGTCGCATTCCGATTGCCGGCATCTCCGGCCGCCGCAACACCACGCTGATCGCCCGCCTGCTCGCCTGGCTGCTGCAGCTGTCCGGTCGCCACGTCGGCCTGGCCTGCCAGGACGGCCTGTTCCTCGACAGCCGCCAGATCGAACACAGCCCGCACGCGCACTGGCAAGGCGGCCAGCGCCTGCTGATGAACCGCACCATCGACACCGCCGTGATGGAACACAGCAGCGCCGGCATCCTCGGCGAAGGCCTCGCCTATGACCGCTGCCTGCTGGGCATCGTCACCGACGTGAGCGGCGAGGACGAGCTGGCCGAGTTCTTCGTGCAGGAGATCGACCAGGTCTACAACGTGCTGCGCACCCAGGTGGACGTCGTGCTGCCCAATGGCTTCGCGGTGCTCAATGCCGGCGACGCACGCGTGGCGGAGATGGCCAGCCTGTGCGACGGCGAGACCCTGTTCTACGCCAGCGACGCAGCCGCCCCGGCCATCGCCGCGCACCGCGACAACGGCGGACGCGCCGTGCTGCTGCGGGATGGCAACGTCCTGCTCGCGCAAGGTGGCGAGGACACTGCACTGGCGAAACTCTCGCACTTCCCGCTGGCGCGCGACGCGGACGACATCACCGTCGAAGCGCTGCTGGCCGCCATCGCCGGTGCATGGGCACTGGGCGTGAGCCCCGACCTCATCCGCGCCGGCGTCGAAACCTACACGCCCGCTACGACCGCGGCGCGCTGACGCGCCGCCCACGACTGGAACAAGACAGGACCTGCCTGATGGAAGTCTCCCGCATCCGCGCCTTGCGAGGCCCCAACCTGTGGAGCCGCCACACCGCAATCGAGGCCATCGTCACCTGCACGCCGCAGGAATGCGATCTCGATGCCCAGCCCGGCTTCGACGCCCGCCTGCGCGCCCGCTTTCCCGACATCGACGGCGTCAATCCCGAGTACAAGGGTGACCCGCGCAGCTTTGCCCACGTGCTGGAATTCGCCACCCTCGCCCTGCAGGCGCAGGCCGGCTGCCCGGTCAGCTTCAGCCGCACCGAGGCCACGCTGGAAACCGGCGTGTTCCAGGTGATCGTGGAATACAGCGAGGAGGCCGTCGGCCGCCTGGCACTGGAACTGGCCGAAACGCTGTGCCGCGCGGTCATCGACGACACCCCCTTCGACCTCGACGGCGCGCTGGCCCGCCTGCGCGAACTGGATGAGGACGAGCGCCTGGGGCCGTCCACCGGTTCCATCGTGCAGGCTGCGGTGACGCGCGGCATTCCGTTCCGCCGCCTCACCACCGGCAGCCTCGTGCAGTTCGGCTGGGGCAGCAAGCAGCGCCGCATCCAGGCCGCGGAGATCGACCGCACCAGCGCGATCGCCGAATCCATCGCGCAGGACAAGGACCTCACCAAGAAGCTGCTGCTCGCCGCCGGCGTGCCAGTGCCCAACGGTCGCCCTGCCACCAGCCTGGAAGATGCCTGGACCGCCATGCAGGAGATCGGCGGCGCCGTGGTGGTGAAGCCGCAGGACGGCAACCAGGGCAAGGGCGTCACGGTGAACATCACCAGCCGCGAGCAACTGGAGCGCGCCTACGCCGCCGCAGCCGAGATCAGCAGCGAAGTGCTGGTCGAGCGCTTCCTGCCCGGCAATGACTTCCGCATGCTGGTGGTGGGCGATCAACTGGTGGCTGCCGCGCGCCGCGATCCGCCGCAGGTGACCGGCGACGGCACCCACACCGTGCGCCAACTGGTCGACCAGGTGAATGCCGATCCGCGCCGTGGAGAAGGCCACGCCACCTCGCTGACCAAGATCCGCTTCGACGACATCGCGCTCGCCCGCCTCGCCGCCCAGGGCATGGATGCCGAGTCGGTGCCGTCGCGCGGCCAGCGGGTGCTCCTGCGCAACAACGCCAACCTCAGCACCGGTGGCAGCGCCACCGATGTCACCGACGACGTGCACCCGGACATCTCGGCCCGCGTCGTCGCGGCGGCGAAGATGATCGGCCTCGACATCTGCGGCGTGGACGTCGTTTGCGAAAGCGTGCTGAAGCCACTGGAAGACCAGGCAGGCGGCATCGTCGAAGTGAATGCCGCGCCCGGCCTGCGCATGCACCTGACGCCCTCGTTCGGCAAAGGCCGCGCAGTGGGTGAAGCCGTCATCGCCAACATGTATGCCGATGGCGACAACGGCCGCATTCCGCTGGTGGCCGTCACCGGCACCAACGGCAAGACCACCACCGTGCGCCTCATCGCCCACCTGCTCGCCGCCAGCGGCCTGGGTGTGGGCATGACCAATACCGACGGCGTGTACGTGAACGGCCGCCAGACCGACAGCGGCGACTGCAGCGGCCCCCGCAGCGCGCGCAACGTGCTGATGCATCCGGAAGTCGACGCCGCCGTGTTCGAGACCGCGCGCGGCGGCCTGCTGCGCGAAGGCCTGGCCTTCGACTACTGCGATGTCGCGGTCGTCACCAACATCGGCAAGGGCGACCACCTCGGCCTCAACTACATCACCACGGTGGAAGACCTCGCCGTGCTGAAGCGGGTGATCGTGCAGAACGTGACGCCTAAGAAGGGCTACGCGGTGCTCAACGCCGCCGACCCCATCGTCGCCGGCATGGCCGCCAACTGCCCGGGACAGGTCATCTTCTTCGGTCGCGACGTGCAGCACCCGGTGATGGCCACGCACCGTGCGCAGGGCAAGCGCGTCGTCTACGTGGAGGATGGCGACATCGTCTGCGCGCAGGGCACGCAGCGCCACCGCCTGGCACTCAAGGACATCCCGATCACGCGCGACGGCGCCATCGGCTTCCAGGTGGACAACGCCATGGCATCCGTTGCCGCGGCCTGGGCACTGAACCTGGAATGGACCAGCGTGCGCCTGGGCCTCGCCAGCTTCGCCAACGACAGCGACAACGCACCGGGACGCTTCAACGTCATGAACTACCGCGGCGCCACCCTGATCGCCGACTACGGCCACAACCCGGACGCCATGCAGGCACTGGTGCAGGCCGTGGACGCGATGCCGGCGAAGCGCCGCTCGGTGGTCATCAGTGGTGCCGGTGACCGCCGCGACGAGGACATCCGCGAGCAGACCGAGATCCTCGGTGCCGCCTTCGACGACGTGATCCTCTACCAGGACGCCTGCCAGCGTGGCCGCGCCGACGGCGAAGTGCTGGCGCTGCTGCGGGCAGGCCTGCAAGGTGCGACGCGCACCTCCTTCGTCGACGAGATCAATGGCGAGTTCATCGCCATCGACTCCGCGCTGGGCCGTCTCAAGGAAGGTGACCTGTGCCTGATCCTGGTCGACCAGGTGGAGGAAGCGCTGGCGCACATCGCCCAGCGCGTACGCGAGGCAAGCTGACCGTCTTCGCGACAGGACAAAAGGGGCGACCGCGGTCGCCCCTTTTTATTTCCTGACGTGTTCAGCGCCGCGTCGGCGGGCTGAGCGTGCGCGCCACGACGAGGTTGGTCACCCGCGTGGCACCGCGCTGTCGCACGCTGCGCGCCAGTTCGCCCAGCGTCGTGCCGCTGGTCATCACGTCGTCGACCAGCAATACGTGCCGGCCCTCCATGCCACGCGTGACGCGGAAGGCGCCGCGCAGGTTGCGCTGGCGCTCGCCCAGGCGCAGGCCGGCCTGGTGCGGGGTGTCGATGTCGCGCACCACCGCACCCGGGTCGAGACGCCAGCCGAACTGGTGTGCGAGGCCACGCGACAGTTCATGCGCAGGATTGAAGCCCCGCTGCGCGATGCGCTTCGCATGCAGTGGCACCGGCACGATGAGGTCGCAGGACAGTTCCGCGACGCGCGCGCCGAGCAGTTCGATCAACCAGTCCTGCAATTCGAAGGCACCACCGTTCTTGAAGCGCAGCAGCATCTCGCGCACCGGGTAGTCGTAGGCGAAGACCGCGAGGGTGGCGTCGAAGGCCGGCTGCCTGCGCGAACACTGGCCGCAGCGTTGCCCCGCGGGGGTCGGCAGCGCACAGACCGGGCAATGCGCACCGAGCAACCAGGGCAGCGTGTCCTCGCAGCGCCGGCATACCGGCGATCCGCCCCGCTCGCCGCATACGAAGCAGGCTTGCGGCCAGACGCGTGCCAGCACCGCAGCCGCTGCACGCCGCCAGGCGCGCAGCGCCGCATGACGTGATTGGCGGATGGAATGGGGCAATGAAGACATGCGCGGCATTCTGCGCGCACGCCGCGACCCGGTGCCGGAACTGCCCCGAGGGTCAGGCCGGGAAGACGAAAATCCCTGCCGGATTCACGGTGAGGTGGATCTCCTGTCCTGCAAGCCAGCGAAGACTGCCCGGCGCCTGGGCCTGGATTGTCAGCGCGCGTCCCCCATCCGCGTGTGCCGCCTGCACCGTCAGCTCCAGCAGGCTGTAGCTGCCCAGCATGTGGCTGGCGGCAACGCGTGCCGACACGCTGCCGGGCACCGGCTGGGGATGGACGAGAATCGCCTCGGGCCGCAGCAACACCTGCACCCTGGCGCCGTCGGCCACGCCCGGTGCGTCGAAGGCACCAAGGGGCGTAACCGCCCTGCCCTGCACCGCCACCGCGTCGATGCGGTTCACGTCACCGAAGAACTCGGCCGCGAACGGGCTGTGCGGGTTGCGGTACAACGCGTCGGGCGAGCCGAGCTGCACGATGCGGCCCTCGTTCATCAGCGCGATGCGGTCGGCCATGAACATGGCTTCGTCGGGGTCGTGCGTCACCATGACGCTGGCACTGTTGCTGTCCTTCAGCAGGCGCAGCGTGTCGACGCGCATGCGATGGCGCAGGCGCACGTCGAGGTTGGAGAAGGGCTCGTCCAGCAGCATCAGGCGCGGCCGCGAGGCCAGCGCACGGGCCAGCGCGACCCGTTGCTGCTGGCCGCCGGACAGGACGTGCGGCGCCTCGTCCGCGCGGTCGGCCAGGCCGACGCGCGAAAGCATGTCCAGCGCCACCACCTTGCGCTGTGCCCGCGGCAACTTGCCAAGACCAAAGGCCACGTTGTCGGCGAGGCTCATGTGCGGGAACAGCGCGAAGTCCTGGAACACCAGGCCGACGTCACGTCGTTCCGGCAGGACGTGGCTGTCGGCGGACGCGATCAGTTCGCCATCGATGGCGATGCTGCCGGCCTGCACGCGCTCCAGGCCGGCGATGAGACGCAGCAGCGTGCTCTTGCCACAGCCCGAAGGGCCGACCAGGCAGAGGATCTCGCCCGGCGCCACGTCGATGGACACGTCGCGCAGCACATCGCTGCGGTCGTAGCGGTGACGCAAGCCACTGGCGAGCAGGCGGTGTCCGGTGACCGGAGCGGCGGGCATGGTGGAGGGGTTATCGGGCGTCTTCATCACGATGTGTCGCGGCCAGAATGGGGCTGAAATCAGGCTACAAGGCTGCAATGAGGCGGCTCAGCTGGCGTTCAGGGTGGGCACGGATTCCGCTGCATCGACTGCCTCCACCGGCGTGCGCCGCTTGCCGGCGGGCGCATGATGGCTGAGCCGCGACAACAGGACAATCGGCAGCAGGCCGGCCAGCACGATCAACAGCGCGGCCACCGCACCACTCTCGTAAGTACCGCGCGCGGCCTCGCCGTACAGATGGGTGGCGAGCGTCTCGAAATTCAGCGGGCGCAGCAGCAAGGTGGCCGGCAATTCCTTCATGCAGTCCACGAAGACCAGCAGCATGGCGGCAGCGATCGCCGGCCGGCCCAGGGGCGCATGGATGCGCCGCGCCACGCGGCCCGCCGTCGCACCCAGTGAGCGCGCGGCGTCGTCCATCGAATGCGGGATCTTGCTGAAGCCCGCTTCGATGCCACCGCTGCTGACAGCCAGGAAGCGCGCGACATAGGCATACACCAGCGCGGCACCCGAGCCCGCCAGCAGCAAGCCGGTGGACAGGCCGAAGAGCTGGCTGGACAGCGTATCGATGCCGTTGTCGAACCATCCCAGCGGCCCGAGCAGCCCGATGGCCAGCACGGTGCCGGGAATCGCGTAGCCCAGGCTGGCGCAGCGCACCAGCGCCTGGGTGGCCGGCGCACGGGCCAGTCGCAGGGTGTAGGCCAGCACGAAGGCGATGAGCGTCGCCAGCACGGTGGCGACTGCGGAGATCATCAGCGTGTTGAGCGTCTCGCGCAGGATGACCTGCTCCAGCCCGGCGAAGCTGAATCGCCTGGCCGCCTCCACCAGCAGGTATCCCGCCGGCATGATGAAACCCAGCGTCACCGGAATGCAGCACACGGCCAGCGCGAGCAGGCCGCGCAGCGTCGACAGGCGCCGTGGCGACAGACGCGCCGCCTGGCGGCCGCTGGCGGCGTAGCGCTGGCGACGGCGTGCCCAGCGTTCCAGGGCGATCAGGGACAGCACGATGGCGAGCATCACCAGCGCGATCTGCGCGGCGCCCGGCAGGCTGGAACGGTTCACCCAGGTGGAGTAGATCGAAACCGTCAGCGTGCGCACGCCAAGGAACTCGGCCGCGCCGATGTCGTTGAGCGCCTCCATCAGCGCGAGGCTGGCACCCACCGCGATGGCCGGCCGCGCCAGCGGCAGCGCGACGCGGAAGAAGGTGCGCCAGGGCCCGGCGCCCAGCGTGCGGGACGCGTCGATAAGGCCACCCGCCTGCATCTGGAACAGCGCACGTGCAGGCAGGTAGACGTAGGGATACAGCACCAGGCCCAGCAGCAGGATGCAGCCCCACATCGAACGGATGTCGGGCAGGCGGAATTCACGCGGGCTGCTGTAGCCCAGCAGTTCGCGCAGGCCGGTCTGCAGCGCGCCGACCGGATGCCACAGGTCGAGGTAGGCGAAGGCGACGATGTAGGTCGGCACCGCCAGTGGCAGCAATAGCGCCCAGTCGAGGACGCGGCGGCCGGGAAAATCGTAGGCCGTCACCAGCCAGGCCATGCCGCTGCCGATGCACACGACCATGAGGCCGACGCCGACCAGCAGCGTCAGGCTGTCACGCAGGGCCTGCGGCAATACGTAGGCGGCAAGGTGCGGCCACAGTTCGCCGGAGCCTTGCAGCGCGTGGCTGGCCAGCGACAGCACGGGCAGCAGCACCAGCAAGGCGACCAGCGCGGTGACGAACAGCCCGCCCGCCCCCACGCCGCCGAACAGGCGGATGAGAACAGCGCGGACAAAAACGGCGTAGCGCCGCGAAGGCGCTACGCCGTTGTGCTGCGGATCGGCGCTGCGCAGGGGCGCAGCGCCGGCTCCATCACTGGTCGAAGCCAACCTTGTCCACCAGCACGCTGGCGGCCTTGCGATGCTTGGCGATCTCGGTCAGCGGAGTGGGGTCGACGTTGAGCGTGCCCAGCGCGGCGATGACCGGGTCGACCGCCGCACCCTTCTTCACCGGGTACTCGAAGTTGGCCTTGGCGTAGATGGCCTGGGCTTCGTCGGACACGAGGTACTCCAGCAGTTTCACGGCGTTGTCCTTGTTGGGCGAATGCCTGGCGATCGCGGCGCCGGAGACGTTCACGTGGGTGCCGCCCTTTGCGAAGGTGGGCAGCACGACGTTGATGCC